>NZ_JABBHL010000001.1:0-1152014 GCF_012932745.1 Xanthobacter sp. SG618
CGCAGTCATCATCGTTTGCGCCCCCTCTCCCCGCGCGGGAGAGGGCCGGGGTGAGGGGGTGTTTGACGTTAGACGGAAATGCGGGGCGGAGACGCGGAGGGGCCCCCCCCCCCCCCCCCCCCCCCCCCCCGGGGGGGGGGGGGGGGGGGGGGGGGCGCCCACTTTCCAAGTCCGCCGGCCCTGGCATTCGCGGAGACGTACCCCTCACCCCAGCCCTCTCCCGCAAGGGGAGAGGGAGCACGGCCGGCGCGGCGGGATTGCGTCGGCCTCCCGATTTCAGCCATTCCCCGGCCGGAGGCCGCCCATGATCGCCGCCTTCCTTGCCATCGTGCGCCGGGATCTGGCGCTGTCGCTGGGCTCCGGCGGGGGCGCGGGGCTGGGCGTGGTGTTCTTCCTCAGCGTGGTGACGGTGGTGCCGTTCGCGGTGGGGCCGGACCTCGTGCTGCTGGCGCGCATTGGCCCGGCCATCCTGTGGATCGGCGCGCTGCTGGCGAGCCTCATCGGGTTGGAACGCCTGTTCGCCTCCGATGCGGAGGATGGCTCGCTCGATGCCCTCACCCTCTCCTCGCTGCCACTGGAACTGACCGCCGCCGCCAAGGGCCTCGCCCACTGGCTCGCCACCGGCCTGCCGCTGGTGCTCGCCGCGCCGGTTCTGGCACTGATGCTCAATCTCGAGCCCGCCGCCATCGGCGCGGTGGTGCTGACGCTGCTGGTGGGCACACCGGCCGTGACCTTCCTCGGCCTCATCGGCGCGGCCTTCGCCGGGGCGTTCCGGCGGGGTGGACTGCTGATCGCGGTGCTGGTGATTCCCCTCACCATCCCCGTGCTGATCTTCGCCGTGTCGGCGACGCAGGCGGCGGTGGTGGGGCCGGTGCCGTTCGGCACGCCCTTCCGCGTGCTGGCGGGGCTCGCTCTGTTCGCGCTGGTGCTGGGGCCGGTGGCGGCTGCGGCGGCGCTGCGGGCGGCGCGGGCCTAGAGCCGGCCACGCGGAGTTCGCGCGCCTTACGCTCAGGCGCCGCGCGGGCTTGAGGGGAAGGGATTATTCGGCGGCGGTGGGGGTGGCGGCGAGTTCCGCCTCCAGCTCCGCCACGGCCGCGCGCGTCGCCGCATCGGCGGCCTTCTCGATGGCGCGATAATTGGCGACGACCGCCTGCCCCAGCGCCGTGAGCGCCGTGCCGCCGCCGTGCTTGCCGCCGGAGCGGGCGGAGACGAGCGGGGCAGGGAAGAGCGCGTTCAGCTCTTCCACCAGTTCCCATGCCCGGCGATAGGACATGTCCATCTCCCGCCCCGCCGCGGAGATGGAGCCGAGCGCCTCGATCTTCTCCAGAAGCTCGATCTTGCCGGGGCCGAGCCGGCCTCCGGGAGCAAGATCGATTCTCACGCTCAGCGACGCCATAGAACCTCGTCCGGAGCCCGCGCACCGACGGCGCCTCTCCAATACGGGCAGCTTATCAAACCACGGGGCGCCTTGTCGCTATTCCCATCGATATATAAGATGGGCGTGCAGGTACCAGGAAGGGCACACACATGTTCATGCGCCAGCTCGAATATCTCGTGGCGGTGGCCCGCGAGGGGCATTTCGGGCGGGCGGCGGAGGCCTGCCGGGTGTCGCAGCCGGGCCTCTCGGCCGGCATCCGCAAGCTGGAGGAGGAGCTGGGCCTGCCCCTCGTCATCCGCTCCCACCGTTTCCTGGGGCTGACTTTGGAGGGCGAGCGGGTGCTCGCCTGGGCGCAGCGCATGGTGGCCGACTATAACGGCATGCGGCAGGACCTCTCGGATGCGTCGAGCGGACTGTCCGGCACCCTGCGCATCGGCGCGATTCCGGCCGCCATCCCCGCCTTGCCGGCATTGGTGAACGGCTTTTGCGCCCGCTATCCCAATGTGCGGGTTCAACTGCTCTCGCTCGCCTCCACCGCCATCCAGCGCGGACTCGACACGCTCGATATCGACGCGGGCGTCACCTATTTCGAGAACGAGCCGCTGTCGCGGGTGCGCTCCATCGCGCTCTATGACGAGACCTATGTCTTCGTCACCGCCGCCGGCGCCTTCTCCGGCCGCAACGCCATCGGCTGGTCGGAGGCGGCGGCGCATCCTCTGTGCCTGCTCACCAGCGACATGCAGAACCGGCGCATCGTCGACCGCATCCTCGCTGAGGCGGGGGTGACCTCCAATCCGCGCATCGAGGCGAACACCTTTCTCGGCGTGTGGTCGCTGGTGCGCTCGGGGGCATGGTCCGGCATCGTGCCCCACACCTATCTCGAAACCTTCGAGGCGCCGGACCATCTCGTCGCGATCCCGCTGGTGGACCCGGTGCACAGCCAGAGCGTCGGCGTCGTGACCTCGGACCGCGACCCGCAATCTCCGTTGGCGGGCGCCTTCATGCGCCATGCGGCGCGCCGGCTGGGCGAGAGCGTCACCCGTCCGCCGGCCCTCACCGCCTGCGCCTGAGGGCGCTTATCGCAGAAGGCTATCAATCGTTGCCGCCAAACGATTGGACCGGCCGCCGCCCCCGTCCTTAACTCGCAAAAGCCGGACGCGACCTGCGCCGGCCCCAAGATGGAAGCGCGGCGCGGTGGCCTCAGGCCGCCCCGCGGATCGTCCCAAATGCGTCCCGTCCCGACTGGCGCCGGTCTCCATCCGGCGATCGCGGGCGCGCGCCTCCATCGCCTTAAGGAGGAAACCATGGCCAAGGTTCTCTGCGTTCTCTACGACGATCCCATCGGCGGCCTGCCGAAGACCTATGCCCGCGACGACCTGCCGAAGATCGACCATTATCCCGGCGGCCAGACCCTGCCGACGCCGAAGGCCATCGACTTCATCCCCGGCACCATGCTCGGCAGCGTCTCCGGCGAACTGGGGTTGCGCAGATATCTCGAAGCCAATGGTCACACGCTGGTTGTGACCTCCGACAAGGACGGCCCGGATTCGGTGTTCGAGAAGGAGCTGGTGGATGCCGACATCGTCATCTCCCAGCCGTTCTGGCCGGCCTACCTGACGCCCGAGCGCTTCGCCAAGGCGAAGAACCTCAAGCTCGCGCTCACCGCCGGCATCGGCTCGGACCATGTGGACCTGCAATCGGCCATCGACCGGGGCGTCACCGTCGCGGAGGTCACCTACTGCAACTCGATCAGCGTCGCCGAGCATGTGGTGATGATGATCCTCGGCCTGGTGCGCAACTATCTGCCGGCCCATGATTGGGCGCGGAAGGGCGGCTGGAACATCGCCGATTGCGTGCAGCACTCCTACGATCTGGAAGCCATGAGCGTCGGCACCGTGGCCGCCGGCCGCATCGGCCTTGCCGTGCTGCGCCGCCTCGCGCCGTTCGACGTGAAGCTGCACTACACCGACCGCCACCGCCTGCCCGAGGCCATCGAGAAGGAGCTGAACCTCACCTTCCACGCCACCCGCGAGGAGATGTACCCCCATTGCGATGTGGTGACGCTGAACTGCCCGCTGCATCCCGAGACCGAGCACATGGTGAACGAGGAGACGCTGAAGCTGTTCAAGCGCGGCGCCTACATCGTCAACACCGCGCGCGGCAAGCTGTGTGACCGCGACGCCATCGCCCGGGCGCTGGATAGCGGCAGGCTTGCGGGCTATGCCGGTGACGTGTGGTTCCCGCAGCCGGCGCCGGCCGATCACCCCTGGCGCACCATGGCGTGGAACGGCATGACCCCGCACATGTCCGGCACCTCGCTCACCGCCCAGGCCCGCTATGCGGCCGGCACGCGCGAAATCCTCGAATGCTTCTTCGAGGGGCGCCCCATCCGCGACGAATATCTCATCGTCCAGGACGGCACCCTCGCCGGCGTCGGCGCCCATTCCTATTCCAAGGGCAATGCCACCGGCGGCTCGGAGGAGGCGGCGAAGTTCAAGAAGGCGGGTTGATCCACCGGTGCGGCGGCGGCTCTCCGGGGGCGCCGCCATGCCTTCCCGCTTGTCTTCCCGTTTCTCCGGTGCCTCTCCCATGACATTTCCGTTTTCCGGGTCAGGAGCCCCCGGTCAGGGGGCGCCGCTGGCCCGGCCGCTGACGCAAAAAATTGCCACCGGGGGCCTTTCGGCTCCCGGTGCCTCCGGTTCGAGATGCCACACGAGAGATCAGGACGCTTTCCGGGGAAGTGGGTGCCGGTCCGCGTGAAATCGCGTTGTCTTGAGGAAAATCGAACGGGTCAGTTGGGGTTGGTCGCTCGGCAAAAAAGGGATGAATCTCAGTTGAAGACAGGTGCCGCCTCGCTCTTGCGGCCGATGCTGGCATGGGCCGCGGCCAGCGTCTGGAGCTGTCGGCCGCCCAGCGCGAAGGACACCTCGAACCCGTCCGGCGTGGCGAGGGTGAGGATCAGGGTGGAGGGCTCGGAGGCCTGCTCCACCCGCACCATGTGCGCGGGATAGACGAGGCGCAGGCTCTCGTCCTTGTACTGGGCGCGCAGCACCTCGGCCATCATCTTGGGCAGCGTCATCACCAGAGCGCGCAGGCAGTCCGACGGCAGGTTCAGCGAGGCGCTGGATCCGTCCGGCTGGCTGAAGCTCATGCGGAAGCGGCTGCCGTCCACCGCGACGTCGAACGACAGGAGATCCTGCCCGATGATGTCGTCCCGCTGCGGCGCCTCGTCCTGCATGGCCATGATCCAAACCCGCTCTGGCAATGAAGCTATATTCATTCAGATATAGCGTATGTCAAGCGTCAACGGCGCTGACGTTTCGAGGGGAGGGAAGTGTCCTGGCTCCCGAACCGGCAGGCTCCCTCTCCCCATTGCGGGAGAGGGCTGGGGTGAGGGGTATGGCGCCGCGAGTGCATTGGAGTGGAGAGGCCGCCCCCCCTCACCCCCAGCCCCTCTCCCGCGAGGGGAGAGGGGAGGCCAAAAGGCACCGCTAGCCCTTGGCGTGCACTGGGGGACCACGCTCGGCCAGGTCGGCTGATCGATGTTTTTGAACGTCCCGGCGCCGAACCGGCCCAACTCCCTCTCCCCTTGCGGGAGAGGGTTGGGGTGAGGGGTGATGGCACCGCGAGGGCAGAGGTTGGGCATGGGGGGCGAAGGCGGCCCGCGAAGTCGAATCCCCCTCCGTCCGCGCTTGCTCACCCTTCCTTTACGGTGCTGCCGTCACAATCTCGCCCGCGCCATTGAGGATAAGCCATGGCATACGCTGCCATCGAGAGTTCCGCCGTGACCTCCCTCGCTGCCCCGCTGACCGCGACCGCGTCCCATCCCGACGTGGCGCCGACCATTCTTGTGTTCGATTCGGGGGTGGGCGGATTGTCCGTCTTCCGCGAGGTGGCCAAGGCCCGGCCGGATGCGCGCCTCGTCTATGCGGCGGATGATGCGGCCTTTCCCTATGGCGCGCTCACCGACGACGTGATGCTGGAGCGCGTCGGCCATGTGGTGGACCGGTTGATCGCGGATGTTTCGCCCGATCTCGTGGTCATCGCCTGCAACACCATTTCCACGTTGGCGCTGCCGAGCCTGCGCGCGCGCCATCAACTGCCCTTCATCGGCACCGTGCCGGCCATCAAGCCGGCCTGCATGGCCTCCCGCACGAAACGGGTCAGCGTTCTCGCCACCCCCGGCACCGTCCGGCGGGACTATACGGCCGGCCTCGTGCGCGAGTTCGCGCAGGGCTGCGACGTGGCCCTCGTGCCCAGCGACCGCCTCGCGGGGCTCGCCGAGGCGGCCATATCAGGCGATCCGGTGGATGATGAAGACATCCTCGCCGAGATCGCGCCCTGCTTCGTCTCCGCCGGTGGCCGGCGCACCGACACGGTGGTTCTCGCCTGCACCCATTATCCCCTGCTGGTGGACCGATTCGAGCGCCTCGCGCCGTGGCCCGTCACCTGGATAGACCCCGCGCCCGCCATCGCCCGGCGGGTGACGCAGCTCATCGGCCCGGCCGTGGCGCCGCCCGATACGGCGCCGGTGCGCCTCATCTCCACGCTTCGGCCGTTCGAGCCGGAGCGTGTCACCGCCATCGTCGGCCGCACCGTGGCCGATCCCGAGGTGCTGGCCTCCGCCCGGCCCTTCACCTCCTCTAGCTGACCTGACCGGGAGAGACATGACCGACGACCGATCCCGCCTGCTCATCGGCCGCCGCGCCTTTACCCTCTCTCTTGCGGGGAGCGCATTTCTGGCCGGCACCGGCCTTCTCGCCCCGCCGGTCTTCGCCCAGCAGGCGGCGCAGCCGTTTCCCAAATGGGTCGAGACCTTCCGCGCCCGGGCCCGGGCCCGCGGCGTATCGGATGCCACCTACAACAAGGTGTTCAGCGGCCTGAAGCCGGACACCGCGGTCTATGCGCAGGACCGCAACCAGGAAGAGTTCACCGAGCAGTCCTGGCAATATCTCAACCGCCGCGTCTCCGACTGGCGCATCGCCACCGGCCGGCAGAAGGCCAAGCAATATTCCGCGCTGCTGGATCGCATCGAGCAGGCGTTCGGCGTCGATCGCCGGGTGATGCTCGGCTATTGGGGCATGGAAAGCGCCTATGGCGAGGTGCTCTCCAACCCCGCCCACATGAAGCCCATCTTCAATTCGCTGGCGGCGCTGGCGTGGGGTGACGCGCGGCGGCGCAAATACTGGGAGGCGGAGCTTCTCAACGCCCTCGTCATCGTCGAGCGCGGCTGGGGCACGCCGCAGGAGATGACCGGGTCGTGGGCCGGCGCCATGGGCCACACCCAGTGGATGCCCGAGGTCTGGCTCAACATGGGCGTGGACTTCGACGGCGACGGGCGCATCTCGCCCTTCGGCAAGCCGGACGACGCGCTGGCCGGCACCGCCAACTATCTGGTGAAGCGCGGCAAGTACCGGCGCGGCGAGCCGTGGGGCTTCGAGGCGAAGCTGCCGGGCAATTTCAATTCCGACCTCGCCGACCACAAGACGCGCCGCCCGCTCTCCCAGTGGGGCGAACTCGGCCTCACCACCATCGAGGGGCAGTCCCTGTCCGCCTATGACGAGCCGGCGCGACTCTGGCTGCCGGGTGGTCCCGGCGGGCCGGCGCTGCTGCTGCTCCACAATTTCTATGCGGTGCGCTCCTACAACCCCTCGTCCAACTATGCGCTGGCGGTGGTGCATCTGGGCGACCGGGTGATGGGGGAGGGGCCGTTCGTCGCCTCCTGGCCCGGCGGCGAGCGGGCGCTGACGCTGGCGGAGATCCAGGAGGTCCAGCAGCGCCTCACGGCGGCGGGCTTCAACACCGGCGGATCCGACGGGCGCGTCGGCGCCGACACCATGCGCGCGGTGCGCGCCTTCCAGCAGAAAGCGGGAATCACACCGGCGGACGGCTATGCCTCCATCGCCGTGCTCAACGCGCTGCGGCAGGGGCGGTAGGGGGAATCACCCGCCGCGCTTACGCACAAATGGGAAGGGCGCCCTGCGGCGCCCGCCTCCTGTGCGCAGAAGACCGGCGCAAAAGAAAAGGGCACCCGGAGGGTGCCCTGTCCAGTCACGATGAACCTGAGATTGTAGGCCGCGCGGCGCCGATGTCCAGCGCCGCAGCGGAATCACTTGATCTTGGTTTCGCGGAACTCGACGTGCTTGCGCACCACCGGATCGTACTTCTTGAGCACGATCTTGTCGGTCTTGGTGCGGGAATTCTTCTTGGTGACGTAGAACACGCCCGTGTCCGCCGAGGACAGGAGCTTGATCTTGATGGTTGCAGCCTTGGCCATGTCTTGATCCCTGGGTGCCGCGTGCGGCGTGCGACCGTCTGGTTTTTGCAAACCGTGAGGTGGCGAAAAGAAGAACGGACGCGCTGCCGGTCTCCGGCGGCTCGTGGGCGCGGAAACTCTCTCAATGCGCCCGTAATGTCAAGGGTGGGCCATCCTTGCGGTGGATCACGCCGCCCTCCGGCCCCGTGTCATCAGCCGTCCGGCGACGATGGCCGCATAGACGGCCAGCATGGTGGAGATGACGAAGGCGAAGCCATAGGGGTTGTAAAGGTCCATGCCCGCGCCGGCCAGAGGCGGGCCGGCGATGAGGCCCACGGAATAGAGCATCACGAACGCAGCATTGGCCGCCGCGAGGTCCGCGCCATGGAATCGCTCGCCGAGATGGGCGAGGCCCACGGTGTAGAGCGAGCCCACCACGCCGGTGGCGAGGAAGATCATGGCGAGGAACCACGGGCTCGACACCGGCACGAAGGGCAAAGTGAAGGCGCCCGCCGCGCCCGCCAGCGAGCAGCAGAACAGCAGCACCCGCCGGTCCACCTTGTCGCTGATGAGGCCGATGGGGATCTGGAAGGCGACGTTGCCCAGCACCGCCGCCGTCAGCAGCAGCGCCGCGCTGGTTTCGGAGAGGCCGAGGCGCAGGCCGTAAAGCGGCAGGAAGGTCATCACCGCCGTCTCGATGGCGCCGAACACCAGCGCCGCCAGCACAGCCGAGGGCGAGCGGCGCACGAAGGTGAGCACGCCGTGGTGGCTGTCGTCATGGATGCGGGGGGTGATTCCCCGCGCCAGCAGGATGGGGATGGCGCCCAGCAGCAGCACCACGGCGCCGGCGAGGTAGGGCGCCCAGCCGGAGGCGCCGAGCACGCTGAGGATGGTCGGCCCCAGCGCCGCGCCCAGCGACAGCGCGGTGGCATAGATGCCCATGATGAGCCCGCGCCGGTTCGGCGGGGCGAGGGCGTTGATCCAGAATTCCGAGACTGCGAACAGGATGCACAGCGCCGCGCCGAAGGCGAAGCGCAGCGGGAACCACATGAGGAAGGACGGCGCCGCCTTGAAGCCCACGAGGCTCGCGGCGGCGAGGATGATGGCCCCCACCAGCAGCGCGCGCAGCCCCATCTTGCGCACCAGCAGCGGCACGAAGGGCGCGGTGAAGATGGTGGCGATGCCGGCCACGGCGGTGTTGATGCCGATCCACTTGTTGGCGATGCCGCGCGATTCCAGCTCCAGCGCCAGCAGGGGGATGGACAGGCTGATGCCAACACCCACCACCGTGATGGCGGAGATCGCGGCCGCGATGGAGGCCGTCCGGCTCATGTGGCCGAGGGACCCGTGGGGAGCATGCATCGCGTTCGGCTTCAATCCAGGAGGGTGCGGACGAAGTGTCCGCGGACCATGGCGTAGGAGGGCACCGGCAGGCGCGGGCAGAACCCGGCATCGATGCGGGCGGCCAGTTCTTCCAGAACCACGCGGGTGATGGTGGGAAGCTCCTGCTTCTCCGTCTCCGCGAAGGTGAGCCAGGCAAGGTCGATGAGTTCCGAATCCTCGCCCACCAGCCCCTTCACCTCGTCGCACACGGCCGTGGCATCGGCGACGAAGAAGCGGGTGTCGAAGCGCCGGGGGCGGCGGGGCGGGGTGATGGCGCGGGCGACGAAGCTGAGGGCGCCGAGGTCCGGGAACACCCCGCGCTCCTCGAACACCCGCCAGTCGTCGCAGGGAGCTTCCGGCGCGCCGCACTCCTTGGTGCCCACCAGAAGGCCGGTCTCCTCATACATCTCGCGGATGGCGGCGGCGGCGAGGCCCCGGGCGCGGCCGAGGCTCGGGCGCTGCACGTTGGTGAGCAGCCGCCGCTCGCTGTCGGCATCTAGGAAGCCGTAGACCGGCATGGCCTTGTCGGCCTTTTCCAGCCGGCCGCCGGGAAACACGTAGACGCCCGGCAGGAATTTGAGCTTGGGATGCCGCCGCCCCATCAGCACGCGGGGCTTCTTGCCCTTGCGGTCGATGAGGATGAGGGTGGCGGCGTCGCTCGGGCGGACGTTCGGGGAATCCTGACGCCGCTCGGAAGCGGTCAGGCGGGTCGCGAAATCGTTCATGGTTCTCAGAGGGTCGGACGGACGGCGCGGATGACGGGACGGACGGCGCCTTCGGGCGGCGCCTCCCGTTCGTCGCTGCCGGAATCAAAGCCGTGCATGCGCAGTGCCCATTGCAGGTTCACCAGCATGCCCTTCAGCGGCGGCAGCAGCGCGAGGCAGAGCACCAAAGTCAGCGGCAGCCAGAGCGAGAGGTGCACCCACACCTCCGGCCGGTACAATTCCTCCACCAGCACCATGAGCGGGACCACGATGTGGCCCACCACGAAGATCACCGCATAGGGCGGCGCGTCGTCGGCGCGGTGGTGGTACAGCTCTTCGCCGCAGGTGGCGCAGAAGGGGGTGACCTTCAGGTAGCTGGAAAACATGCTGCCGGAGCCGCAGGCGGGGCACAGGCACCGCGCGCCGCGCATCAGCGCGCCGGACACCTCGCGGCGGGGCGGGGGAAGTTCTAAGGCGCCACCGACGGCAGGCGCGCCCGGAACATTGCCGGTCGGCGCCTCATCGGGGGCCGACAGCTTCTGGGTCACGGTCATGCCGGTCGGCGTGGTCACGGTCCTGAACCTCTCGGTCGCTCCTGAGGAGCGCGCTTCTCCAACGTTGTGCCGGCCGGACGCCTCAGCGCCTGCCGCCTCCGGGCTTGGCCTTCCCGGGGTTGGCCTTGCCGGAACCCGACTTGCCGGAACCGGACTTGCCCGGTTTTGCCCGGCCCGGCAAGGATTTGCCCGGCCTGCCGGCGAAACCGGACGGCGCGCCGCGGCGCTGCGGTCCACCCCCGCGTGGTCCCTTTACATAGGAGCCTTCGCTCAGAAGCTCAAACCGGAGCGCACCGGCCACCGGCGCGGCCTCCACCAGCTTGACCTCCACCCGGTCGCCGATGCGGTGCATTTCGCCGGTGCGGTCCCCCACCAGCGCCTGCCGCACTTCGTCGTACCGATAATAGTCCTGGCCCAAGGTTGAGGCGGGAATGAAGCCGTCCGCCCCGGTGATGTCGAGCGCGACGAAGAGTCCCGCCTTGGTCGCCCCGGTGATGCGGCCGTTAAAGGTGGCGCCGATTTGGTCGGCGAGGTGATGGGCGATGAGCCGGTCCACCGTCTCCCGCTCCGCCGCCATGGCGCGACGTTCCGTAACGGAAATGGCGGCCGCCACCTCGCCGAGGCTCTCGACGGTGGCATCGTCCGGCAGCCCGTCCTTGCCCACGCCCAGCGCCCGCACGAGGCCGCGATGGACGATGAGGTCCGCATAGCGCCGGATGGGCGAGGTGAAATGCGCGTAGCGGCGCAGGTTCAGGCCGAAATGGCCGTAATTCTCGGAAGCGTACTCCGCCTGGCTCTGGCTGCGCAGGATCACCTGGTTCACCAGCGGGGCGGCGTCGGTGTCCTTCACCTCTTCCAGGATGCGGTTGAAGTGGGAGGGGCGCACCTGGTCGGTCTTGGGCAGGCCGATGTCCAGCGTCTTCAGGAAGTCGCGCAGGGCCGAGAGCTTGGCCAGCGTCGGGCCGTCATGGACGCGGTAGATGAGGGGAGTCTTCTTCTCCTCCAGCGTCTCGGCGGCGGCGACGTTGGCGAGGATCATGAACTCCTCGATGAGCCGGTGGGCATCAAGGCGCTCCGGCACCACCACGCGGTCCACCGTGCCGTCGGGCTTGAGGATGATCTTGCGCTCGGGCAGATCGAGGTCGAGGGGCTGGCGGGCGTCGCGCGCCTTCTTCACGCAGGCATAGGCCGCATAGAGCGGCTTGAGCACGCCTTCCACCAGCGGATCGGTGATGTCGTCGGTGCGGCCCTCGATGGCGTTCTGCGCCTGCGCATAAGCGAGCTTGCCGGCCGAGCGCATGAGGATGCGGTGGAAGCTGTGGCTGCGCTTCCTCCCATCCGCGCCGATGACGAGCCGCACGGCCAGTGCTGGCCGGTCCTCGTCCGGGCGCAGGGAGCACAGATCGTTGGAGATGCGCTCCGGCAGCATGGGCACGACGCGATCGGGGAAATAGACCGAATTGCCGCGGATCAGCGCCTCGCGGTCCAGCGCCGTGCCGGGCCGCACATAGGCCGAGACGTCGGCGATGGCGACGGTGACGATGAAGCCGCCGTCCTCGTCCGCCGCCGCATGGACGGCGTCGTCATGGTCCTTGGCGTCCGGCGGATCGATGGTGACGAGGGGCAGATCGCGCCAGTCCTCGCGGCCGCGCACGGTGATCTGCTTCGCCGCCTCGGCCTCTTTCAGCACCACGTCCGGAAAGGCGTTGGGGATGCCGTGGGCGTGGATGGCGATGAGGCTCACCGCCTTCTCGGACTTGAGCGACCCCAGCTTCTCCTTCACCCGCGCGGTGGGCAGGCCGAACACGCGCTGGCGCATCAGCTCGACGGTGACGAGATCGCCGTCCTCGGCCTCATGCTCGGCGCCGGGGGGCACCTGAAGCTCGCGGCCGAGCTGCTTCTTGTCGATGGGGATGATGCGCCCGCCGCCGCCCTGCGGGGCGGCGCGGAAGATGCCCATGGTCTGCTTGCGGGCCTTCTCCAGCACCTTGATGACACGGCCCACATGGGGGACCGCATGCTCGATGGAGCCTTCCACGATGCGCAACAGCACCCGGTCCGACAGTCCCGGCGCCGGTCCCGACGCGCGGCGCGGCACCTGGACGAGAATGTGCGGTGCCTCGCCCTGGGCCTCGCTGTCCCACTCGACGGGCACGGCGACCAGTTCGCCGTTGCCATCGCGGGAGACGATGTCGGCCAGCACCACCGCCGGCAGCGCGCCCGGCACATGCAGGCGGCGCCGCTCGCGGCTCACCGTGCCTTCCTCGGATAGGTCGCGCAGGAGCTGCTTCAGTTCAACCTTCTGCGCCGCCGAGAGCCCGAAGGCGCGGGCGATCTCGCGCTTGCCCACCTCGCCGTTCTGGGTGGCGATGAAGGCCAGCACCTGCGCCTTGGTGGGCATCTCGCCGGTGGCCAGCGGCGCGACGGCGAGCGCCGCCGCCTCATGGGCCGCGGCGGCCTGCTTGCGCGCGGCACGGGATTTCGTCGCGCGTGCTGGCCTCTCCGCGTGGGATGGCTTGGCGGCGCGGCCGTCCTTGCTGGCGTGGGTGCGGGTGGGCGGCTTGGTCGGGCGCTTCGGCAAGGGGTGTTTCCGGTTTCCCGTGGACGCTACCCGGAACACGCCCCGGCCGCCAGTGGTGGGTTTCCCCTGGCCGTCGGGCGCAACCGGGGCACGCGCGGTGGTGGCCGTCATTCCTCCCCTCTCCCCTCGCGGGAGAAGGGCCGGGGGTGAGGGGGCTGGTTGCGCCATTCCCGGCGGCGGGGCGAGGGGGGCCACACCCCTCACCCCAGCCCTCTCCCGCAAGGGGAGAGGGAGCCCGCCGGTTCTGGCCCATCACCGTGGGTGACACGTCCGTGGCTTCCATTAGATACCGGCAGGGGCTAGAAGCGACCGAGGCCCATTCGATGCCCCTTTCCCACACAAGATCCCGCCCATGAGCCCCGGCTTCCTGCCCGCGCTCGCTTTGACGCGCCTCCTCGCCTGGCTTGGCCGGCGGAGCGCGCCGGCGGTGGCGGCGAGCGTGTTCATCGGGCTCGCCCTGCCGCCGTTCGCGGCGCTGGCGAAGCCGCTGGTGGTGCCCACCATCCTCGCGCTGCTGGTGCTCGCCTTCGTCCGAACCTCCATGGCCGGCGCCTTCACCGTGCGGCGCGCGGGCATCGCAGGGCTGGCCTGCGCCTGGGTCATGCTGGTGCTGCCGCTGGCGATGGGGCTCATCACGCGGCTTCTGGGCGAGCCCAATGCCATCGTGCTTGCCCTCATCATGCAGGCCTCGGCCCCGCCCATCATGTCCGCCCCCGCTTTTGCGGCGCTGCTCGGCCTCGATGCACGGCTGGTGCTGGTGACCATGCTCGGCGGCATGGCGCTGACGCCGCTCACCGCGCCCGGGCTGGTGTTCCACTTCTCCGGCGGCGCGCTGGCGCTCGATCCGCTGGCGCTGGCGCTCAGGCTCGCCGCGGTGGTGGGCGGCACCATGGGGGCGGGCCTCCTCATCCGCCGGCTGCTGGGTCTCAAGCGGGTGGAAGCCATTTCCGCCCATCTCGACGGGCTGAACGTGGTGCTGCTGGGCCTCCTCGCCGTCGGGCTGATGGACGGCGTCACCTATGCCTTCCTCGACCAGCCCGGCTTCATGGCGGGGCTGGTCGCCTTGGCCTTCTTCGTCTCGCTGCTGGGCTTCGGCGCGACCGCGCTCATCTTCCGCGCCGTCGATCCCGGGGACGCGATGATGCTCGGCTTCTGCGGCGGCCACCGCAACATGGCGGTGGTGATCGCCGCCACCGGCGCCGTCCTGCCGCACGAAACGTGGCTTTACGTAGCGGCAGCACAATTTCCCATCTACCTGCTGCCGGTGGTGATGCTGCCGCTGGCACGCCGCGTCAGCGCCGCTGGCCGCCGCAAGGCGTGACCCGCGCCGCTACCCCCGGCCGCCGTCATCTGCTAGACGAGCCGCCTGCCTGACATTTTGACGAGCATCGATCCATGATCCCGCGTTACAGCCGGCCGGAAATGGCCTCCATCTGGTCCCCCGAGGCCCGCTTCCGCATCTGGTTCGAGATCGAGGCCCATGCCGCCGACGCCATGGCCGAGCTTGGGATCGTGCCCAAGGAAGCCGCCGCCAAGATCTGGGAGCTGGGCGGCAAGGCCGAGTTCGACGTGGAGCGCATCGACGCCATCGAGCGCGAGGTGAAGCACGACGTCATCGCCTTCCTCACCCACCTCGCCGAGTTCGTGGGGCCGGAGGCGCGCTTCGTCCACCAGGGCATGACCTCGTCCGACGTGCTGGACACCTGCCTTGCGGTGCAACTCGCCCGCGCCGCCGACCTGCTCATCGCCGACGTGGACAAGCTCCTCGCCGTGCTCGAACGCCGGGCGTTCGAGTTCAAGCTCACCCCCACGGTGGGCCGCTCCCACGGCATCCATGCCGAGCCCACCACCTTCGGCGTGAAGCTCGCCATCGCCGCGGCCGAGTTCCAGCGCTCGCGCGCCCGCCTCGTGGCGGCGCGGGAGGAGATCGCCACCTGCGCCATCTCCGGCGCGGTGGGCACCTTCGCGCATATCGACCCGGCGGTTGAGGCCCATGTGGCGGAAAAGATGGGGCTGAAGGTGGAGACCGTCTCCACCCAGGTCATCCCGCGCGACCGGCACGCCATGTTCTTCGCCGTGCTCGGCGTGGTCGCCTCCTCCGTGGAGCGGCTCGCCACCGAAGTGCGGCATCTCCAGCGCACCGAGGTGCTGGAGGCGGAGGAGTATTTCTCCCCCGAGCAGAAGGGCTCCTCGGCCATGCCCCACAAGCGCAATCCGGTGCTCACCGAGAACCTCACCGGCCTTGCCCGGATGGTGCGCGCCTATGTGACCCCGGCGCTGGAGAATGTGGCTCTGTGGCACGAGCGGGACATCTCCCACTCCTCCGTCGAGCGCATGATCGGCCCCGATTCCACGGTGACGCTGGACTTCGCCCTCGCGCGTCTCACCGGCGTGATGGACAAGCTCGTCGTCCACACCGATAACATGCAGAAGAACATGGACAAGCTGGGTGGCCTCATCCACTCCCAGCGCGTCCTCCTCGCCCTCACCCAGAAGGGCGCCAGCCGCGAGGACAGCTATCGCCTCGTGCAGCGCAACGCCATGCGCGTCTGGCGCGGCGAGGGCGACTTCCGCACCTTCCTCCTCAACGATGCGGACGTGCGCAAGTATCTGTCCGAGGATGACATCAACGAGAAGTTCGACCTCGGCTATCACTTCAAGAACGTGGACAACATCTTCAAGCGGGTGTTCGGCCGGGCTTGAGGGGCTGCGCAAAGAGGGCGTGCAGGACACGCCCTCGCGCCCCGGACAAGCGACGGCGACAGCCGGAGCGCGGATCCGGGGTCCAGCGCAAGACACCCGCGCAGCGGGCTAAATCCGAGGGTCGTCGGGTTTGGAAGCGCCTTCGGCGAACCGTTGCGCTGGGACCCGGCTCGCATTCCGCTGTCGCTCCATGCGTCCGGGGCGCGAGGGCGGTTCGGCGGCGCGCGACGGCGCGAGCAGGCGGTGCGATCAAAAAGCTGCCGTCATGGCCGGGCTTGTCCCGGCCATCCACGTGGATCGGCCGGGGACACTTTGCGGCGCAGTGTTGCGCCGGCCTGACGTGGATGCCCGGGACAAGCCCGGGCATGACGTGATGACTGGATAGAACGCGCCATTGCCCGGCAAGGTGATGGAAAGAGGCCCGACGCCCGCCCTACCAGTCCGCGCCGCCCGCCCCCAGGCGCTGCACCGGCAGCCCTTCGCCTTCCAGCGCGGTCTGGATCAGCTCGGCGTGGGCCTGATCCCGCGTCTCCACCGTCAGGTCGAGGCGGGTGCCCTTGGCGGGGACGTCGAGGAAGGTGCGGCGGTGGTGGACTTCCAGAATGTTGGCGCCGAGCTTGCCGAGCAGGGTGGCGATGCGGCCCAGCATGCCCGGCCGGTCGAGGATGGTCAGGCGGAAGGAGACGATGCGCTCTTCCCGCTCCAGCTCGCGCAGCAGGATGCCGGCGATCATGCGCGGGTCGATGTTGCCGCCGGAGACGACGAGGCCCACCGTCTTGCCGCGGAAGCGCTCGGGCTCGGCGATGAGGGCGGCAAGGCCCGCGGCGCCGGCGCCTTCGGCCAGCGTCTTCTGGTGCATGAGGAAGGCGTTCACCGCCCGCTCCAGCGCCGTCTCGTCCACCAGCACCACGTGGGGCACGAGGCGCCGCACGATCTGTGCGGTGATCTCGCCCACATTGCGCACGGCGATGCCCTCGGCCAGCGTCGGGCCACCGCAGGGGCGGGCCTCGCCGGTCATGGCGGTCCACATGGCGGGATAGAGCTGGGTCTCGACGCCCACCACCTGCGTGGCAGGCGAGCGGCCGGCGAAGGCCACCGCCATGCCGGCGACGAGCCCGCCGCCGCCGATGGGCACCAGCACGGCGTCGAAGGCCGGCCCGTCTTCGATCATCTCCAGCGCCACCGAGCCCTGGCCGGCGATCACGTCCACATCGTCATAGGGGTGGACGAAGACACGGCCCTGCGCCTTGGAGATGCGCTCGGCCTCCTCATAGGCGTCGGCCACCGTCTCGCCGAACAGCACCACCTCGGCGCCGAAGGCCTCGGTGGCGGCCACCTTCACCTGCGGTGTCGTCTCCGGCATCACGATGAGGGTGGAGATGCCAAGCCGCGTGCCGTGATAGGCCACCGCCTGCGCATGGTTGCCGGCCGACATGGCCACGGCGCCGCGCCGTGCCTCGTCCGGCGTGAGGCGCGAGAGCTTCACCAGCGCGCCGCGCTCCTTGAAGGAGGCGGTGGCCTGAAGGTTCTCGTACTTCACATAGACCTCGGCGCCGGTGAAGGCGGAGAGGCGGGGCGCGCGCAGGGTCGGCGTGCGCAGCACGGAGGCGCGGACCAGCGGCCAGGCGCCCTCCACGTCGGCGAGGGTGACGGGCAAGTCCCCTTGCAGGTCTTTTTCGACTTCCAGCGCCGTCGCGGGCACGGTCATGGGTCTTCTCCCGCGAGGGGCCTCAGCCCCGTTCGGCCAGGGCCTGCGCCACGCGCGGCGCGAAATAGGTGAGGATGCCGTCGGCACCGGCGCGCTTGAAGGCGAGCAGGCTCTCCGGGACGATGCGGTCGCCGTCGACCCAGCCGTTGCGGATGGCGCCCTCGATCATCGCGTACTCGCCGGACACCTGATAGGCGAAGGTCGGCAGGCCAAAGGCCTCCTTCAGCCGCCACACGATGTCGAGATAGGGCAAGCCGGGCTTCACCATCAGCATGTCCGCGCCTTCCTCCACGTCGAGGGCGGCCTCGCGGATGGCCTCCAGGCCATTGCCGGGGTCCATCTGGTAGGTGCGCTTGTCGCCCGAGAGGGTCTTGGCGGTGCCGATGGCGTCGCGGAACGGGCCGTAGAAGGCGGAGGCGTACTTCGCCGCATAGGACATGATCTGCACGTCCTCGAAGCCGTTGGCGTCGAGCCCGGCGCGGATGGCGCCGACGCGGCCGTCCATCATGTCCGAGGGGGCGATCACGTCCGCCCCGGCCTCGGCCTGCACCAGCGCCTGACGGACGAGGAGTTCCACCGTCTCGTCATTGAGGATGCGGCCATCCTCCAGCAGGCCGTCATGGCCGTGGCTGGTGAAGGGGTCCAGCGCCACGTCGGTGATGAGGCCGAGGTTGGGGATCTCGGCCTTGATGGCGCGCAGCGTCTGGCAGACGAGGTTGTTGTCGTTCAGCGCCTCGCTGCCGGTGGGGTCGCGGCGTGAGGGGTCGATATAGGGGAAGATGGCGAGGGCCGGGATCTTCAGCTTCGCCGCCATTTCGGCCGCGCGCACCGCTTCGTCCACCGTCAGGCGCTCGACGCCGGGCATGGAGGGGATGGGGGTGCGGGTGGCCTGCCCGTTCATGACGAAGATCGGCCAGATCAGGTCGTCGACGGTGAGCGTCGCCTCGCGCACCAGCCGGCGCGCCCAGTCCGTCTTCCGGTTCCGCCGGGGGCGGTGGACGAGGCCGAGCCGGCTGGCGGTGGCCTCGGCTTCGGAAACGGCATGCAGGCGGGGCTTGGAGAGGGGCATGATGCGCTCGTTCTTCGTTCGCCCGCGAAGGGGCGCCAAGCCGACCTTATAGACCCGCCGACCTCCGCCCGCGAGGGGACGCGGCGGAGCGTCACGGCAAGTTCACCCGTGCGTGCACGTTCAGCGTGTGCGCAGCCGCACGGCCGCGGTGCGCCGGCTCGCGTTGACGCTCCCTCCGGCCGCGTCTAACCCTGCCGGCAACGACCGTCGCTCAGCGGCGGGGGCGGAACGGGGAGGGATGAATGACCACGGAGCCTGAAGTCCTGCTTGAGGTGAAGGGCGAAGCCGGGGTCATCACCCTCAACCGTCCGAAGGCGCTCAATGCGCTCAACCTCTCCATGGTGCGCGAGATACTGCCGCGTCTGCGGCAATGGGCGCAGGACCCGGCCGTAACCCGCGTGGTCATCAAGGCGGCGGGCGAGAAGGCCTTCTGCGCCGGCGGCGACGTGCGCTCCCTCTACGATCTCGGCCGCGCCGGCAACACCGCCGAATCGCTGCAGTTCTGGCGCGAGGAATATGTCCTCAACGACTATATCGGCAGCTTCCCCAAGCCCTATGTGGCGCTGGTCGACGGCATCTGCATGGGCGGCGGCTTCGGCCTCTCGGCCCATGGCGCGCACCGTGTGGCGGGCGACAAGTATCTGTTCGCCATGCCGGAGGTGAATATCGGCCTGTTCCCCGACGTGGGCGGCACCCATGTGCTGCCGCGCCTGCCGGGTGCTTTCGGGGTGTTCCTGGCGCTGACCGGCACGCGCATCCGCGCCGCCGAGGCCTTCGCCTGCGGCCTTGCGACCGACGTGGTGCCGAGCGCCGCCTTCCCGGCGCTGGAAGAGGCGCTGTGCGCGGGCGGCGATGTGGAGCGCATCATCGCCGACCATCGCATCGAGCCCGGCCCCGGCGCCTTCGCCGATCGCGCGGACTTCATCGCCGACGCCTTCGGGCGGGGCCATCTCGCCGGCATTCTCGGCGCGCTGCAGGCGGCGGCGGAGGGTGAGGGACCCCATGCGGCGTTCGCCACCACGCTCCTCACCGACATCGCCGGCAAGTCGCCCACCAGCCTCTCCATCACCATGGAGCAGATGCGGCGCGGGCCGGACCTGGAGCTGGGAGACTGCCTGAAGCTGGAATTCCGGGTGGTGAACCGCGTCGCGGCGGGGCATGATTTCTACGAAGGGGTGCGCGCGGTCCTCGTCGATCGCGACAACGCCCCCCAATGGCAGCCGGCGACCCTGGCGGAGGTGGACCCGGCCGTCATCGCGGCGCATTTCGATCCCATACCCGACGAACTGGAACTTCTGGCCCCCGGCACATGAGTCATTACGATCCCATCGACGCCAGCGCCCGAGCCCAATGGGAAAATCTCTCGCCCTGGCGGCGGCGGCTGTTCCTGTTCCTGCGCGGCGTCGCGGCCTTTCTGCTGCTGGAAGGCATCATCCACTGGGCGGTCATCCTCGGCATCGGCGACGGACCGGCGAGCCGCTTCGAGGCCATGCCCATGGCCGCGCAGGCGGCGGTGATCTGGGCGGCGATCATCGATCCCATCGCCGGTGTCGGGCTCTGGCTGCGCGCCGGCTGGGCGATCGTGCTGTGGCTCCTGGCGACGTTGACGCAGGTGGTGCTGGGCGTGTGGGCACCTGCCGGCATGACGCGGCTGATGCTGTTCACGCTGGTGGAGCTGGCGCTGGTGGTGGCCTATGCCGTGCTCTCCATCCGCGCTGCGCGGGAGAGCGACCAGGATTGAACCCGGACAGCCGACGCAAATCCTTCATGCAAGCGGTATTCATTGCGCCGGCAATGATCGTGGGAGAGGGACATGCATTCGCCACTCTGGGAGGAGATGGACGCCTTCATCGTTGAGCAGTTGCTGCCGGCCGATCCAGTGCTCGACGACGTGCAGGCGGCCTGTGAGCAAGCGGGCCTGCCCGCCATCAGCGTCTCGGCGGCGCAGGGGCAGATGCTCCACATCTTCGCCCGCATGATGGGTGCGCGGCGCATCCTCGAAATCGGCACGCTGGGCGGCTACAGCACCATCTTTCTCGCCCGGGCTCTGCCTGAGGACGGCACGGTGGTGACGCTGGAGGCGGACGCCCACCACGCCGCCGTCGCCCGCGCCAATTTCACGCGCGCCGGCCTTGCCGAGCGCATCGACCTGCGCGTCGCTCCCGCCATCGAGACGCTGCCGCTGCTGGCGGCGGAAGGGGCGGGGCCGTTCGACCTCATCTTCATCGACGCCGACAAGCCGAGCAATCCGGCCTATCTCGACTGGGCGCTGCGCCTGTCGCGGCCGGGCACGCTCATCGTGTGCGACAACGTGGTGCGCGCCGGCCGGGTGCTCGATGCCGAAAGCGAGGACGCCTCTGTCATCGGCATCCGCCGCACCTACGAAATCGCCGGCGCCGAACCGCGCCTCACCGCCACAGCGGTGCAGACCGTCGGCACCAAAGGTTATGACGGCTTCGCACTGCTGCTGGTGAAGTGAGGGGGAGGCGGGAGCGCGAGGGCTTGGGAATCGGGCAGGAATGACGAGCGAAAGCGCGTCTTTATCCGCCTTCAAGCCGTCATGCCCGGGCTTGTCCCGGGCATCCACGTCGTGCCGATGGCGCGATGCTCACAGGAAGCTTGCCCGGCCTCACCACGTGGATGGCCGGGACAAGCCCGGCCATGACGATGGGGATCGTGGCGAGGTCGTTAGCGTCCGCGATCAGCCGATCAGGACCAACTTCCGAGATAGGCGAGCGTCGCGATGACGAGGATGATCGCCACGATGATCCAGTGGCGGGCGGCGAAATTGTGCAGGATCATGGGGCTCGTCAGTCGTCGTTGGAGGCGTTGAGGTCTTCGGCGCGGATGCCCTCGTCCTTGGGAACGATCTGCACGCCCATGCCGCCGCCGTTCAGGAAATTGATGCCCTCGGCCTCAAGCGTGGCGCACAGCCGGGTGCGCGTGGAGGCGAGGGCTTCCAGCGTGACGGCATCCTGCTCAACCACCTTCACGGTGTCGGCGGTCACGCCGGTGCGCTCGGCGAGATCCTTGCGCGACCAGCCGAGCAGGGCGCGGCCAGCCTTGATCTGGCGGCCGTTGACCATGGAATGCGGCACGAAATCCTCCCGTCGTTGGGACCGGAAGATGGCATGCCGCCCCGCCCGCCACAATGCACGGGCGGCGGCAGGCTTAACGCTGGGGCTTCAGAACTTCTCCACCCACGGGCGCAGGTCCAGCTCGCAGGTCCAGGCCGAGCGGTGCTGGCGGTGGACGGACAGGTAGGTCTCGGCGATGGCGTCGGGATCGAGCCACTTGTCCGCCGGCCCGGGCTCCCCCGCCGTCGCCCAGGACGAGGCGATGCCGCCGTCGAGGATGAAGTGCGCCACATGGATGCCGCGCGGGCCGAGTTCGCGCGCGAGGCCCTGCGCCAGCGCGCGAAGCGCGAACTTCGCCATGGCGAAGGGCACCGAATGGGGCATGGCCTTCACGCTGGCGGTGGCGCCGGTGAAGAAGAGCGAGCCCTGTCCCCGCGCCAGCATGCGCCGCGTCGCGGCCTGGGCAGTGAGGAAGCCGGCGAAGGCGCCGACGGAATAGGCCTCCATCACGTCGGCCGGGTCCAGCACCTCCACCGGGCCGCGGTAGCGCATGGAGGCGTTGAACACCACGAGGTCGGGCGGGCCGAAGGCTTTGTCCACCTCGGCGAAGACGCTCTCGATGGCGGGCGCGTTCTGCGCGTCGGCGGCGTAGGCGCGCGCCCCGGTCTCGGCGACGAGGGGAGCGAGCTTGTCCACGTCGCGCGCCACGAGGGCGACGCGGAAGCCCTCGCGGGCGAGGCGGCGGGCGAGGGAGGCGGACAGCCCCTTGCCTGCGCCGACGATGATGGCGGTCTGGGCGGCGGTCTCATCTGTCACGGGTCGAACTCCGGCTTTGGCCGCGCCCCGGCCATGCACCCGGCGCGGCGCCTCCACTGATTGTCTGGGCGGGCTGCGGCGCTCTCAGGGCGCGGCGAACAGGGGCTCTATGCCTTCCGTGTCGATATAGACGACGCCATCTTCTACCTTCACCGGATATTCCGCGAGCGCGCTTTCCTGCGGCTCGAGGGGGGCGCCGGAATTCAGGTCCCAGGTCCAGCGGTGGATGGGGCAGACGAGGACGGTGCCGTCGAACTCCGCCTCGTTAAGCGGCGCGTTCGAATGGGGGCAGACGCCCTGGAAGGCGCGGATCTCCCCATTGTCGGGCCAGGCGAGGACGATGAGGTGATTGTCGGCGATCACCAGCCGCATGCCACCTTCGGCAACGGTTTCCGCTTTGCAGACGCGCGTGAACATCTTCAAAAACTCGATCAGGCAAAGAATGGGCGGATCATCGCGCGTTGCGCTGCGAGAGGAAAGGGCCAACCGCGCCGCCGCCTCTGCCGCGGTGCGAAAGCGGCATGGTCAAAGCGCGCGAAATCTGTGAAGCTGAAGCGACTTTTTCAAATCGGGGCGTTTGGCCCCGTTCGTTAGCGCGCCTCGTTTCTCTGCCTCCTTTGCCGTGGACGTTCTTTCATGATCCTGCCCGAAAGCAGCCGGCTGAAGCCGTTTCTCCTCCAGCGCCGCGACCAGCTCGCCAAGGCCAAGGCCCGCCGCTCGCTGGGCCAGATCCAGGGCAAGGTGGGCGAGATGCCCATGACCCGGGGCTTCCAGGGCGCGCTCGCCGCCGCCTTCCGGGCCACCGGCAAGCCCGGCATCATCTGCGAGCTGAAGGGCGGCTCGCCGTTCGAGCCGGCATTGAAGACCATGGTGCCCTACAAGGCGCTGGCCGAGGATTTCGAGGCGGTGGGCGCGGTGGCCCTTGCGGTGGCGGTGGAGCGGCAATCCTTCCGCGGCTCCTATTCGGACCTCGCCACCGTGCGCGGTGCGGTGGACCTGACCATCCTCGCCCAGGACATCATCTACGACGTCTACCAGATCCTGGAGGCGCGGCTCGCCGGCGCGGATGCGGTGGTGCTCTCGGCGGCGCTGCTGGGGCCGGACCTTCCCGCCTATCGCGAGCGCGCCGCCTCCATTGCCCTCGACGTGATGGTTCAGGTGCATACCCCCGCCGATGTGGAAGCGGCGCTGGCGGCGGGGGCGGACTTCATCTGCGTCACCAACCGCAACATCCACACCTTCGAGCTCGTGCCTGGCACCTGCGAGGCGCTGATCCCGCTCATCCCGCCGGAGAAGGCCTTCGTGGTGGCGGAAGGCGGCCTCGGCACGGCGGAAGACCGGGAGCGGCTCGCCACGGCCGGGGCCAAGGCGCTGCTCATGGGCACCTCCCTGATGCTGGATGAAGACCCAGCCGGGGTGCTGGAGAAGGTGCTCGGCATCGAGACCGTGGGCTGACGGACTCCCCCCCGCCATCTGGCCCGCTTCCTGCTTGGGCAAAGCCGGCGCGCGCTCCGGGCGACGGCGGCAGCGCGGCGCCGCAGCACGTCGGCAGCGGCTTGCGCCTGGTCTTTCAAGGACTTGCGCCGGACGCGCGGACGTGCCCCCGGAACAGGACAGGAGGCTCGGCGTGCCGCTCTACAATTTCCATTGTCCCGATTGCGACAAGGAGTTCGAACTCCTCATCTCGTCGTCCGACACGCCCGTCTGCCCGTCGTGCGGCAGCACCCGCGCGGAGCAGATGGTGTCGCGCATCGCGCCCGACCAGAAGCTGAAGGCCGTGGCCAAGGCCTGGCGCGCGCAGGCGACGAAGGAAGGCCACACCAGCAATTTCGCCGGCGGCGACCGCAAGCGCTGAGGCGACGCGGGCAGGGCGGCAGGCGGCGTGCCCCCGGCGATGCGGCCGGGGCACGCTAAATGCTTGGGGTTCCCTGTCTGGATTGTTGGCCGAAACCCGCCGGGACCGAGAGCGGCCGGAAGGCGATCCATGCTCTCGCCCCGGAGCCTCCCATGACAGCACAGCTGACAGTTCAGCCGTTCCCGCTCTCCCTTGAGTCCGACGCGGACTACGTTTCCCCCGCCCACGTCCGGACCCCGTTCCGCTCCTTCCTCGTCAGCCATGACAGCGGCCTCTATTGGCTGCGGATGCCGGCCGGCGCCGGCAAGACCCGGTTCGTGCGCGGCATCATCGCCCGGCGGACCGCCAGGGACGGCAGCCCCGAGGGCATCGACAGCGCCATATCCAGCGGCGCCCGCGCCATCGCCGTGGGCCTCATGGCGGACGCGAGCCCGGCGGCGCTGGTCGAGGCGCTGAAGGCAGCGTTCGAGGCCGAATTCGCATGTCCCGCGCCGGACGCGTCGGGGGCATTCGCCAGTCCGGACGCCTTCGCCGGCTGGCTCGCCGCGCTCGCCGGGGCGGCAGCGGGGCAGGGGACCAAGCGCCTGCTGGTCTGCATCGACGGGCTGGAAGGGGCGGATGCTGAGGTCCTCGCGCTCCTGCCCGGCCCTGGAGCGATCCCGCCCGGCATTGTCCTGCTCCTCACCTCCCGCCCGGCTGGGGACTGGCCGGCCGAGCGCTTCGCCACGGCGGCGGCGAAGTTCGCCCCCGGTCCCGCAGTGGGCGGCCAGGAGATCGGCCTTTCCGATCCGGACTACGTGGATGCGCTGCGCAAGCTGTTCGTGGAGCGCCTGCGGCCGCTGCTGCGGAGCCGGTCCAACGCGCTGCTGCTCTCCTTGATGGAAACCCGCGCCACATACGAGCGCGGCGGCCGTGATGCCCGCCTCACCGCCGACCCCGTGCTGCGCGACGCGCTCAAGGATGACTGGAAGAAGCTGACCAACAAATTCCCGCGCTATTCCGGCCAGCAGCTCCCCGTCGCGCCGCTCGGGCCGGTGCTCGACATCTTCGACCGGCTCTGGACCGACATGCTGGCGAAGAGCGAGGGCTGCGCCGACCGCTTCTTCCCCATGGTCCACCATCTCGCAGGCGGCGGTCTCGCGGTGGAGGAGGTGGCGGACCTTCCGGTGGGCGAGGCGCTGGACGCACGCATTGCCGCCCTCGGCTGACCGCCCGCCCCGCGCCGCCGGGGCAGGCGGGCTGCCGCGGCGCGCTGTCACAAAACTGTAAAGGCAGGGTGGGAAGAGGAGCCGGATAGCCCGCAACCGCACCGGTTGCGGGCGCACGGCTCAGCGAACCACGGCGGACCGCCATGAAGCTCGATTCCACTCCGCTCGAACCCGGGCAGATCGTCATTTCCCTCGCCGGCCGCATGGACATTGCCGGCGCGGCGGAAATCGAGACCACCTTCAGCGCCCTGGCGAGCCATGCCCATGTGGCGCTGGTGGACATGGCGGGCGTGACCTTCCTCGCCTCTATCGGCATCCGGCTCATCCTCGCCAACGCCAAGTCCCTCTACAAGCGCGACGGCAAGCTGGTGCTGTTCAACTGCGACCCGCAGGTGGAGCGCGTGCTGCTCACCACCGGCGTCGGCGAGCTGACCGAAATCGTCGCCACCCGCGCCGATGCCGACCGCTTCCTGGTGCCTGCCGCCAGCTGAAAGCCGCCGCAGCTGCCGGCTTCACCTTGGGTAATACTTCGCCGCCCGGCTGGGACATCCTCAGCCGGGCGGCGTTGTTTTTTCCGGTGCCATCCGGCGTGTGCAGTGCAAGGTGCTGCACTGCAAGGTGAATGTCGGCGCCGCGCTGCGCCGGGCCCCGACGGCCCCATGTCGCTGCGTCAGTATAGATTGCCGTCGAGGTGGAAGACGTCCCCCTGGTTGAGCCCTGATGGTTGCTCGCTCGCCGGTCTGCCGCATGAATTTGGAGAAGGTCGAAACAACCTTGCGCAAGGTCCAAATCTATCGGACATAGAGATAAATCCGGCCGTCACAGCCGCATTTTCTGCCGCGCGGCGCCAATTCCGGCTCTCAGCGCGGCATTTTCGATCTGGAACGATGTTCCAGGGAGGGTGTCGTCATTTCTCGCCCGTCCGGCCGTCACGTCCACATTCCGCTCCTGGCCGGGCTGGCTGCGCTCGCGCTCCTGGTGGCGGGGCTCGTCGGCGTGTTCATCTATGCCGGCATGAAGCAGGACGAGAAGGCCGGCATGCGGGAGCGGCTGGCCCTCCTCGCGGCGCTGCAGGCCCATGAATCCCTCATCCAGCAGGCCATGGCCACCTCGGAAGACGAGAAGCAGGTGCTGACCCAGCTCGCGGCCGGCGACCTCGCCCGGCTGCACGAGCGCTTCGGCCGGCGGCTCAACGAGGGGTTCGGGCTCGAATTCATCTACATCACCGACGCCAACGGGGACGTGCTCTATTCGTCCGAGAACGGGAAGCCGGGGGAGCGTAAGGCCTACGCCTGGATCCGCCCCGCCGTCGCGCGGGCCTTGGCGGAGGGCCGCGCCGGCCGGGCCGGCCTCGTCGCCAGCAAGGACGGCGCCGGCATCCTGGTGGCGCGCCCGTTCACCGAGCGGACGGATGACATCAAGGCGCCGCAGCCGCTGGTGGCGGTGACGGTGGACCTGCTCGACGATTCGCTGCTCCAGAGCCTCGCCGCGCCCGCCCATCTGCACGACGTGCAATTGCGCACCGGGCGGGGGGCCACCAACCATCCCGACCGCGTCGGCACCGCTGTTCCCAATCTCTATGACGGCACCGAGGCCGAATTGGCCTGGCGCGGCGCGCAGCCCGGCCGGAGCCTGCTGCGCAATGCCCTGCCGGCGCTGGCGGTGCTCACCACGCTGCTCTCTGTGACCTTCCTCGTGATGATGTTCCGCGCCATGCGGGTCGCCGCCGTCCTCGCCGAAAGCGAGGCGCAGGCCCGCGAGATGGCCTCGCGCGATTATCTGACGGGCCTGTTCAACCGCGGCTATTTCATCGAGGCGCTGGAATCGGCGCTCGCGGGCTTGGCGTCCGACCAGCGGCTGGTGCTGCTCTTCATCGACCTCGACGACTTCAAGCTCATCAACGACACCGCCGGCCACGGCGCCGGCGACCTGCTGCTGAAGGCGGTGGCGGGCCGCATCGCCACCGCCATCGGCGAGCGTGGCGTGGTGGGGCGGTTCGGCGGCGACGAGTTCGTCGCCTTTTTCCCGGCCGCGCACCCCGGCGAAATCGACGAGGTACTCAATCGCCTGCGGGCGGAGCTGAAGCCGCCGGTTCCGGATGGCGCCGGGGAAATCCGCGTCTCGGCGTCCATCGGCGTCGCGGAGGCGCCGCAGGATGCGGTTTCCGCCAGCGACCTGATGCGGCGGGCCGACATTGCGCTCTACCGGGCCAAGGACACCGGCGGCGACACTCTCTGCCGCTTCGACACGCAGCTCGAGAGCGAGCGCAATGCCCGCCGCGAGATCGAAAGCGCCCTCGGCGGGGCGCTGGAGCGTGGCGAGCTGGTCATCTCCTATCAGCCGCAGGTGGACGTCGTGAGCGGGCGCGTGGTCGGCTTCGAGACGCTGCTGCGCTGGGATCATCCCCGGCTCGGCCGCCTGCTGCCGGCCCAGTTCATCGCCATGGCCGAGGAGATGCACATTATCGCCGGGCTGGACCTCTACGGCATGCGCCGCGCCTGCATCGAGGCGGCGGCCCTGCCGGGCATGTCAATCTCGGTGAACATCGCCCCCGCCACCATGAAGGCGCCGGACTTCGCCGAGCAGGTCGCGAGCATCCTCCAGGAGACTCGCTTCGATCCCGCGCGGCTGGAGATCGAGGTGCCCGAGACCATCGTGCTCAATACCGCGGCGGAGCTGAGCCGCACGTTCGAAGCGCTGCGCACGCTCGGGGTCGGCATCGCGCTCGACGATTACGGCACCGGCTACGCCTCGCTGCACCATGTCAGCCGCTTTCCCATCAGCCGCATCAAGATCGACCGCTCCTTCACGCTGAAGGCCTGCACCGATCCGGACGTGGCGGCGGTCATCGAGCACAAGCTCAAGCTCGCCCAGTCGCTGCGCATCAACGTGACGGCGGAGGGGGTGGAGACCCGGGAGCAACTGCGCTTCCTGCGCGCCATCGGGATGCCGACCGCGCAGGGCTACCTGTTCGCCCCGCCGCTCCCCATCGCCGCCGCCATCGACATGCTGCGCCGGCAGGACGAGACGCTGCAGGCCAGCGCGGGCGGCGCGGCGCGGGCCTGATCTTTCCATCAGGTAAGATAATTTTCTTTACACGAAATATCTGCGCGCTGTAAGCACCACAGCTGCGGCGTTCCGGCATGCATTTGGCCTTGCCTCAGCCGCCCCGCCTGCCGACAAGGACGGGGAAATTGCCGAACAGCAAGCGGAGCCGGCCTCGCCCAGCGCCGGTCTCCCGATGATTCCTGGGGGTGCTTCGTGATCGAGACCAAACCCATCGACGGCAAGGCCTTCGCGGCCGGCCTGCGCGCCCGCATCGCCGAGGAGGTGTCCGCCCTCAAGGCCAGCGCCGGCCTCACCCCCGGCCTCGCCGTGGTTCTGGTGGGCGAGGACCCTGCCAGCCAGGTCTATGTGCGCAACAAGGCGGCCCAGACGGCCGAGGCCGGCATGGCCTCCTTCGAGCACAAGCTGTCGGCCGAAACCCCGGAGGCGGACGTTCTCGCCCTCGTGGCGAAGCTGAACGCCGACCCGGCGGTGAACGGCATCCTCGTCCAGCTGCCGCTGCCGGCGCAGATCGACGCCACCAAGGTCATTGCCGCCATCGATCCCGCCAAGGACGTGGACGGCTTCCATGTGGTGAATGCCGGCCGTCTCGCGGTGGGTCTGGACGCGCTGGTACCGTGCACGCCGCTCGGCTGCATCATGCTGCTCAAGCACCATCTCGGCAGCCTCGCCGGCCTCAAGGCGGTGGTGGTCGGCCGCTCCAACATCGTCGGCAAGCCGGCGGCGCAGCTGCTGCTGAAGGAAGACTGCACCGTCACCATCGCCCATTCCCGCACCCGCGACCTGCCCGGCGAATGCCGCACGGCGGATATCCTGGTGGCGGCGGTGGGCCGGCCAGAGATGGTGCGGGGCGACTGGATCAAGCCGGGCGCGACGGTGATCGACGTGGGCATCAACCGGGTGCCGAAGGAAGACGGCAAGACGCGCCTCGTGGGCGACGTGGCCTATGCGGAAGCGCAGGGCATTGCCAGCCTCATCACGCCGGTTCCCGGCGGCGTCGGGCCGATGACCATCGCCTGCCTGCTGCAGAACACGCTGACGGCGGCGAAGCGGCAGAAGGGCCTCGCCTGAGGTCGCACGAAAAACCCCGGCGGTGTTGCGCCGCCGGCTATTGGCCGGGCAGGGGTGATCTAAAGCAGCCCGAGGGCCAAGGCGGCCAGCGCCGCGAGCGGCGGAAGCCATGCGAGCGCGATGCCCACATCGGGCCGGCCGCGCCGCCAGAACCAGAGACCGATCGCGGGCGGAATGACGAAGGTCGCCACCGCGCCGGCCCATTCCATCACGGCGTAAATTTCGCCCCGCGCACCCTCCGGCCCGCCGAAGACGAAGCCGGAAATGGCGATGAGCAGGATGACGACGCCGGCATCCGCCAGCAGCCCGAAAGCCATGGCGACCTTGAGCCCCCACCCCGCCACTTGCGGCGGCGGGAGCGGGGCCGGCGGCAAGGCCGCCTCAGGCGCCGATGGCGATGCGTTCACGCTGCTAGAATCAGCCGATGGCGCGGTCGCGAATGGCGACACCCTTCTCTTCCAGCAGCGGGACCAGCTCGCCCGACTGGAACATCTCGCGGACGATGTCGCAGCCGCCCACGAATTCGCCCTTGATGTAGAGCTGCGGGATGGTCGGCCAGTTGGCGTAGTCCTTGATGCCCTGGCGGATCATGTCGTTCTCGAGCACGTTCACGCCCTTGAAGGGGACGCCCACGTGGTCGAGAATCTGCACCACCTGGCCGGAGAAGCCGCACTGCGGGAACTGCGGCGTGCCCTTCATGAACAGCACCACATCGCCAGACTTCACGATGGCGTCGATATCGTCACGAATGCCCATGGTCTCAAATCCAATGTCTGCGGCCGGAAAGAAGGCCTTCCGCCGATAAAGATCGGCCCATGTGGTCCAAAGCGCAAGGGTGCAGGGCGCGACACGGCGGCGACACGCTTGCACAGGCGCGTGTTGGGGCGCCGCAATGGTGCGGCGCACGCGGTGCGTGGTGAGAGCCGCTCTATTCGGCGGGCGCGGAGGTCTGCAAGGCGAGGGCGTGCAGCACGCCGCCCATGTTCCCCTTGAGGGCGGCATAGACCATCTGGTGCTGCTGCACCCGGCTCTTGCCGCGGAACGAGGCCGAAACGATGCGGGCGGCGTAGTGGTCGCCGTCCCCAGCCAGATCCTCGATCACCACGGTCGCGTCGGGCAGCGCATCCTTGATGAGCTGCTCGATGTCGCGGGCATTCATGGGCATGGTCGAAACGTCCTTGCTGTGCGCGAAAGCGTCAGGACGAGGCGCCCATGTAGATGGGCAGCCACGTCTCGTGCCGATCCTTCAGCGATTCCACGACTATCGAGCGGTCGTCCGGCACGATCAAGCGGTCGCCGCCGGTCTTGCCGATCTTCATGACCGGCACGCCGGCCATCTCCGCCTTGTGGATCACCTCGGCGCCCTGGCCGGATGCGACGGTGACCACGTAGCGCGCCTGATCCTCGCCGAACCACCACGCATAGGGGTCCATGCCGTCCGGCGCGTCTTCCAGCGAGACGCCGATGCCGCTGGCCATGGCCATCTCGGCCAGCGCGACCAGGAGGCCGCCGTCGGAGACGTCATGCACGGCGGTGGCGACGCCATCGCGGATGAGGTTGCGTACGAAGTCGCCGTTGCGCTTCTCGGCGATGAGATCGACCGGGGGCGGGGCCCCTTCCTCGCGCTCGCACACGGTGGCGAGGAAGGCGGATGCGCCGAGCCAGCCCTTGGTCTTGCCGATGAGCAGCACCGGCTCGCCCGCCGCCTTGAAGTCCAGCGTCATGGTCTGGTCGAGATCCTCGATCAGGCCGACGCCGCCGATGGTCGGGGTGGGCAGGATCGCCTTGCCGTTGGTCTCGTTGTAGAGGCTGACGTTGCCGGAGACGACCGGGAAGTCCAGCGCCTCGCAGGCCGCGCCGATGCCTTTCACGCAGGCCACGAACTGGCCCATGATCTCCGGCTTCTCGGGATTGCCGAAGTTCAGGTTGTCGGTGACGGCGATGGGGGTCGCGCCCACGGCGGTCAGATTGCGCCACGCCTCGGCCACCGCCTGCTTGCCGCCCTCGAAGGGGCCGGCCTCGCAATAGCGGGGCGTCACGTCGGTGGTCATGGCGAGGGCCTTGGGCCCGTCATTCACGCGCACCACCGCGGCGTCGCCGCCCGGGCGCTGCACGGTGTTGCCGAGGATGAGGTGGTCGTACTGCTCCCACACCCAGCGCTTGGAACACAGGTCCGGCGAGGCGATGAGCCGCTCCAGCGCGTCCGCCACCGAGGCCGTGGTGCGCACGTCCGAGGGCAGGATCTCGGGGCGCGGGGCCGGCTCCTCGTAGGGGCGGCGGTATTCCGGCGCCTCGTCGCCCAGCTCCTTGATGGGGAGGTCGGCTTCCACGAGGCCCTTGTGCTTCACCACGAAGCGCAGGGTATCGGTGGTGTGGCCGACGATGGCGAAGTCGAGGCCCCACTTGCGGAAGATGGCCTCGGCCTCGTCTTCCTTGCCGTCGGCGATCACCATGAGCATGCGCTCCTGGCTCTCCGAGAGCATCATCTCATAGGCCGTCATGCCGGTTTCGCGGCAGGGCACGGCGTCGAGGTTCAGCTCCACGCCCAGGTCGCCCTTGGCACCCATCTCGACGGCGGAGCAGGTGAGGCCGGCGGCGCCCATGTCCTGGATCGCCACCACGCAGCCCGCCTGCATGATCTCGAGGCAGGCTTCCAGCAGCAGCTTCTCGGCGAAGGGGTCGCCGACCTGCACGGTCGGGCGCTTCTCCTCCGCGTCGGCACCGAACTCGGCCGAGGCCATGGTGGCGCCGTGGATGCCGTCGCGGCCGGTCTTGGAACCGAGATAGACGATGGCCCGGCCGACGCCGGTGGCCGCCGCATAGAAAATCTCATCCGTCTTCGCGAGGCCGACGGCCATGGCGTTGACGAGGATGTTGCCGTTGTAGCGCTTGTGGAAGCCCACCGAGCCGCCCACCGTGGGCACGCCGAAGGAATTGCCATAGCCGCCGATGCCGGCCACCACGCCGGCCAGCAGGCGGCGGGTCTTCAGATTGTGGCAGTCGCCGAAGCGCAGGGCGTTGAGCGCCGCGATGGGCCGCGCGCCCATGGTGAACACGTCGCGCAGGATGCCGCCCACGCCCGTTCCCGCGCCCTGATAGGGCTCGATGAAGGAGGGGTGGTTGTGGCTCTCCATCTTGAACACGACGGCGAGGCCGTCGCCGATGTCCACCACGCCGGCATTCTCGCCCGGTCCCTGGATGACGCGCTTGCCGGTGGTGGGCAGGGTGCGCAGCCAGACCTTGGAGGACTTGTACGAGCAGTGCTCGTTCCACATGGCGGAGACGATGCCGAGCTCCGTGATGGTCGGCTCACGGCCGATCAGTTTCACGAAGTGATCGTACTCCTCCGGCTTCAGGCCGTGCTCAGCGACGAGTTCCGGCGTGATGCGGGGGGTATTGGGAATGAGGTTCACGGGCGTCGATCCGAATTGAGGCCGCGGCTCACGCCGCCTTGAGGGCGCCGGCGAGGCTCTCGAAGAGGCCGCGTCCGTCGGTGGGGCCGATCTCCGGCTCGATGTAGTTTTCCGGGTGGGGCATCATGCCGAGCACGTTGAACTTCTCGGAATAGATGCCGGCGATCCCGTTGATGGCGCCGTTGGGGCCGTCCGTCTCGTCGATCTGGCCGTCGCGGCGCGCATAGCGGAAGGCCACGCGGCCGTCGCCCTCGATCCGCGCGAGGTTGGCCTCTGAGGCGGTGAAATTGCCTTCGCCGTGGGCCACGGGGATGCGGATCAGCTCGCCCTTGCGATAGGCCTTGGTGAAGGGAGTGTCGGCCCGCTCCACCCGGAGCAGCACCTCGCGGCAGACGAAGCGCAGGCGGGCGTTGCGCACCAGCACGCCGGGCAGCAGCCCCGCCTCGCACAGGATCTGGAAGCCGTTGCAGATGCCGAGCACCAGGCCGCCGCGGGCGGCGTGGGCGCGCACCGCGTCCATGATGTTCGCCCGCGCGGCGATGGCGCCGCAGCGCAGATAGTCGCCATAGGAGAAGCCGCCGGGCAGGACCACGAGGTCGGTGCCCTTGGGCAGCTCGTGCTCGGCGTGCCACACCACCTGGGGCTTGGCGCCGGCGACGAGCCGCAGCGCGCGCACGGCGTCCTGCTCACGATTGGAGCCAGGGAAGAGGATGACGGCTGGTTTCATGATCTCTCAGTGGATGCCGACGAGGCCGAGCCTGCGTTCGATGCGAGCGAGCCGCGCGTCACGGCCCGCGTGCATGCCGTATATGGTGTTCATGTCCTGCCCGACGGCCTGTCGGGGATCGCACCGGGCGATCACCTCTTCGCGAGCCGTCATGGCTCGCCGGCCGGGGGCTGCGTCCCGCGGGATCGACTTCGGAACCTCGATGAGAAGCTCGTTGGTGATCTCGGCCATCATGCCCTCTCGGCGGCCTTGCTCCCTGAAGCGGCCGCCAGAATATCACATCACTCGGCGAACTCGACCTTGTAGGTCTCGATCACGGTGTTGGCGAGGAGCTTGTCGCAGGCGTCCTTGAGGGCGCCCTCGGCGGCGGTGCGGTCGTTGCCGGCCAGCTCCACGTCGAACACCTTCCCCTGCCGCACGCTCTGCACGCCGGCCACACCCAGCGACCGCAGCGCGCCTTCGATGGCCTTGCCCTGCGGGTCGAGCACCGCCGACTTGAGGGTGACGATCACTCGGGCCTTCATGGAAACCTCGCCTTCATGGCACGCGCTTGCGCCCGCGCTGTTGCTTGCCTACCGCCGGGCATCGCCAAGCCCGTGCGGGGCTCAGCAACGCAAAACGGGGGCCGATCCGGCCCCCGCCTAGCACTTTTCGGGTAGAGGACTCAACGCCCCCGCCCGAATTGACGCCTCACTTCACGAGGACGGGACCCTTGCCCTGCGTCGGATCGTTCTCCATCAGGATCCCGAGCCGGCGCGCGACCTCGGTATAGGCCTCGACGAGGCCGCCCATGTCGCGGCGGAACCGGTCCTTGTCCATCTTGTCGTTCGACTTGATGTCCCAGAGCCGGCACGAATCGGGGCTGATCTCGTCAGCGACCACGATCCGCATCATGTCGTTCTCCCACAGGCGGCCGCATTCCATCTTGAAGTCCACAAGACGGATGCCGGCGCCAAGGAAGAGGCCGGACAGGAAGTCGTTGACGCGGATCGCGAGGGCGATGATGTCGTCGATTTCCTGGGTGGTGGCCCAGCCGAAGGCGGTGATGTGCTCTTCCGACACCATCGGGTCGTTGAGCGCGTCGTTCTTGTAATAGAACTCGATGATCGAGCGCGGCAGCTGGGTGCCTTCCTCGATCCCGAGGCGGGTCGAGATGGAGCCGGCGGCCACGTTGCGCACCACGATCTCAAGCGGGATGATCTCCACTTCCCGGATGAGCTGCTCGCGCATGTTCAGCCGGCGGATGAAGTGGGTCGGCACCCCGATGTCGTTCAGCCGGGAGAAGATGTACTCCGAGATCCGGTTGTTCAGCACACCCTTGCCGTCGATGACATCGTGCTTCTTCGCATTGAAGGCCGTGGCATCGTCCTTGAAGTGCTGAATAAGTGTGCCGGGCTCGGGTCCTTCATACAGGACTTTCGCCTTGCCTTCGTAGATTCGGCGGCGGCGGCTCATGGGGGTATACCGTCGATTGAGGAAATCCATGGGTTTGCCAAGGCTCCGTTCGTGTGACGCTCCTCGGCGGGGCCGGGGATGTCTGTTTCAAGGACATCCCAAGCCCGTTCGGACACTAGCCGATTGGACGGCTGGATACAACGCGCGTCCCGATGAGCCCGCCCGGGCCATCCCCTTGAAGAGGCGGGGGCGGCCATCTGGTCGCACGGTCGCAACGGGGCGCGGAGCTTTACTGACGTTGATCTAATATGAGGCGGGGGATATTCAAGGCGCGCGTGCGGACGACGGCTGCCCTTGCGTGAGCGCAGCGGCAACCCAAATCAGCCAGGTCCGCGCAGACAGATCAGGCCGGCCGCCGGCCGCCCATTCGCAGGAAGAGGGGTGCCATGACCACGTTCGACAAGCGCGAGGAAGGTTTCGAAAAGGCTTTCGCGCTCGACGAGGAGACGCGGTTCCGGGCGCTCGCCCGCCGCAACAAGAAGCTCGGCCTGTGGGCCGCCGAGAAGCTGGGTCTCTCCGGCGAGGAGGCTCTCGCTTACGCCAAGGCCGTCGTCGAGGCCGACCTTGAGGAAGCCGGTGACGAGGACGTGTTCCGCAAGCTGCGCGCCGACTTCGACGCCAAGCAGGTGGACGTCTCCGACCACCAGATCCGCCGCAACATGGACGAGTTCCTCGCCGCCGCCGCGGCCGAGGTGAAGTCCGGCAGCTGAGCCGCTAGGGTCTCCCGCCGCGTCGTCTGACGCGGCGGCCCAAACAAAAAGGCCGCCCGGTGGGCGGCCTTTTCTTTTTCGGGTCCCGCGCCGGATCAGCGCGAGTAGAACTCGACCACGAGGTTCGGTTCCATCTGGACCGGGTAGGGCACCTCGTTCAGCTCCGGGATGCGGGCGAAGCGCGCGGTGAGCTTGTGGGTGTCGAGCTCGATGTAGTCGGGCACGTCGCGCTCGGCGAGCTGCTGCGCCTCGATCACGATGGCGAGCTGGCGGGAGGCTTCCTTCACCTCAATCACGTCATCGACCTTCACGAGGTAGGACGGGATGTTCACGCGCTTGCCGTTCACCTTCACGTGGCCGTGGGAGACGAACTGGCGGGCGGCGAAGATGGTGGGCACGAACTTGGCGCGGTAGACCACCGCGTCCAGGCGGCGCTCCAGCAGGCCGATGAGGTTGGCGCCGGTGTCACCCTTGAGGCGGGAGGCCTCGACGTACACCTTGTGGAACTGCTTCTCGCCGATGGAGCCGTAATAGCCCTTCAGCTTCTGCTTGGCGCGCAGCTGCACGCCGAAGTCGGACAGCTTGCCCTTACGGCGCTGGCCGTGCTGGCCGGGACCGTACTCACGACGGTTCACCGGGCTCTTGGGGCGGCCCCAGATGTTCTCGCCCATACGGCGATCGATCTTGTGCTTGGCCGCAATGCGCTTGCTCATGTAACGCGGATCCCTGTTGGTTCGTTCGGGTTTGGATCGCGCCCCTCCTCTGCGAAATGGATGGAACACGAGGTTCCGGACCGTTCCGCCGACAGGCTCGCCCGGCGCGCTGCCTTGCGATGCCACGGGTGCGTGAAACGCCAAGCGGGCCATTCCCGGCCCGCAAAGGTGGCGGGTTCTTAGTCGCGAAAGCGTGGGGAGTCAACGCCGACCGGCATTTCTGCCTCAGGCGCTGAGATGTTCGATGAGGATCGTGGCGCCGATGGCGACCAATGCCACACCCGCGACGACCTCCGCAACCCGCCCGAAACGCGCGCCGACAAGCCGCCCCAGCAGCATGCCGCCGGACGACATGATGAAGGTGGTGAGGCCGATGGCGGCGGCGGTGATCCAGATGTTCACATCGAGGAAAGCGAGCGACACGCCCACAGCCATCGCATCGATGCTGGTGCCGACCGCCGTGGCGAGCAGAATCGGCAGGGACCGCCCGCGCGGTGCCTTTTCCTCCTCCCGCGCGAAGAAAGCGGAGGCGAGCATGTGCAGGCCGACGCCGCCGAGCAGGGCGAAGGCGATCCAGTGGTCCACCGCCTCCACATAACTGCTTGCGGCAAGCCCAGCCGCCCAGCCGATGACCGGCGTGGCGGCTTCGACGAGGCCGAACACCATGCCGGTACGCAGCGCCTCGGACACCCGCGGGCGGCCCATGGCGGCACCGCGCCCCACGCTGACGGCGAAGGCGTCCATGGACATGCTCATGGCGAGCACGAGAATCGTGGCAGGCGACATCAAAATTGTCCGGCGGAAGGGGAGGCTTGAGAACCCTGGCGCATCCGGCCCGTCCGCGCGCGAACCGGTGCGTCACGGTCTCGCCGGGCCGAAACGTTCGGCTGGTCGCGCCATGCGCTTTCCGCGCAAGCCTGTTGGCACGACCCCGCCTTGGTGCACTCCAAGGCGGTAGCTACTCCCCGATCGCGCCTCTGATAGCGGCTTGGCGGGTGGGGGGTAAACCCATGGGAAGGCACTCTTTAGCGCGACTAACTCGCATTCGCGTTTTGCCTGTGAGGAAATCTGGTTGCGGGGCTGTGGCGTGGCGGTTCACTATCAAGGCACCGCCCGTCGCACGTCCGACGGTCGCGTCGTTCATGGAGGCCATCCCTTGAAAGTCCTCGTCTTCCAGCATGTCGCCTGCGAGCACCCCGGCCGCTTCCGCGAGTTCATGCAGGCCGACGGCGTGGAATGGCACGCCGTGGAGCTGGACGAGGGCGAGCCCATCCCGGCCTTCGACGATTTCGCCGCCCTCATGGTGTTCGGCGGGCCCATGGACGTGTGGCAGGAGGAAGAGCTGCCCTGGCTCGTCGCCGAGAAGGCCGCCATCCGGGACTGGATGGGCACCGGCAAGCCCTATCTCGGCGTCTGCCTCGGCCACCAGCTCCTCGCCGATGCGCTGGGCGGCAAGGTCGGCCTCATGCCCCGGCCGGAAGTGGGCGTGACCGACGTATCGCTGACGGCAGCCGGGCGCGAATCTCCCCTGTTCAAGAACCTCGGCCCGACCTTCCCGACCCTCCAGTGGCACGGCGCGGCGGTGCTGGCCCTGCCGCCGGGCGGGGTGGTGCTCGCCGAGAACGAGCATTGCGCCATCCAGGCGCTGCAGGTGGGGGAGAAGGCGTTCGGCATCCAGTATCACGTGGAGCTGACCGACGAGACGGTGCCGGAATGGGGCGTGATTCCCGAATACCGTTGCGCGCTGGAGGCCATCACCGGGGCCGGCGGGCAGGCGTTGCTCGAGGCTGCGACCAAGGAGCGGATGCCGCTCTTCGCGTCGGCGGCGGAGCAGCTCTACCGCAACTTCAAGGCGACGTGGTGAGGGGCGCCCCTCCCCCCTCGCGGAAAGGTGCCCCTTTTTGGTCATCGCCCGGCTTGTCCGGGCGATCCACGGCTGGGCTGGTTCGGGCCTACTAGGTAGCGCGCGGGCGGATGGGTGGATCGCCCGGACAAGCCGGGCGATCCACCCAATCGAAGGAAGACCGGCCGGGGGAATTCTCTGTTCAGAACCCCACGGCCGTGCCGGTGAGGTCGTAGGGCCCTGCGGCCTCAATCTTCACCGTGGCGATCTCGCCCACGCGCAGCGGGCGACGGGAGAAGACCTTCACCGTACCGTCGATCTCCGGCGCGTCGCCCTTGGTGCGGCCGATGGCGCCTTCGGGCGACACGGAGTCGATGATGACCTGCTGGCGGGTGCCGACCTTCTTCTTCAGCCGGCGGGCCGAGACCTTCTGCTGGGTGCGCATGAAGCGGTCGTAACGGTCCTGCTTCACCTCGTCCGGCACCGGATCGGGCAAAGCATTGGCGTCCGCCCCGCGCACGGGCTCGAACTTGAAGGCGCCGGCGCGGTCGATCTCGGCCTCTTCCATGAAGGCCAGAAGCTCCTCGAACTCCGCTTCCGTCTCGCCGGGGAAGCCGACGATGAAGGTTGAGCGCAAGGTGAGGTCCGGCACCGCCTGCCGCCACGCCTGGATGCGGGCAAGGGTCTTTTCCTGCGAGGCCGGGCGCTTCATGCGCCTCAGCACGGTGGGGCTCGCATGCTGGAAGGGGATGTCGAGATAGGGCAGCACCTTGCCGGCGGCCATCAGCTCCATCACCGCATCCACGTGCGGGTAGGGATAGACATAGTGCAGGCGCACCCAGGCGCCGAGGTCGCCCAGCGCTGAAGCGAGGTCGAGGAAGCGGGTCGCCACTTCCTTGTCGCCCCACTGGCTCGGCGCATAGCGCAGGTCCACCCCATAGGCGGAGGTATCCTGCGAGATGACGAGGAGTTCCTTCACCCCCGCCTTTACCAGCCGCTCGGCCTCGCGCAGCACATCGGCGGCGGGGCGGGAGACGAGGTCGCCGCGCAGCTTGGGGATGATGCAGAAGGTGCAGCGGTTGGAGCAGCCTTCGGATATCTTGAGATAGGCGTAGTGGCGGGGCGTGAGCTTCACGCCCTGCTCGGGCACGAGATCGAGGAAGGGATCGTGCTGCGGCGGCACCGCCTCGTGCACGGCGGCGAGCACGCTCTCGTACTGCTGCGGGCCGGTAATGGCGAGGACGCTGGGATGCACCTCGCGGATCTGCTCGGGCTCGGCGCCCATGCAGCCGGTGACCACCACCTTGCCGTTCTCCGCCAGCGCCTCGCCGATGGCGGAGAGGCTTTCTGCCTTGGCGCTGTCGAGGAAGCCGCAGGTGTTGACGATGACGAGGTCCGCGCCCTGATGGGTCTTCGTCAGCTCGTATCCCTCGGCGCGCAGGCGCGTGACGATGCGCTCACTGTCCACCAGCGCCTTCGGGCAGCCGAGGGAAACGAAGGAGATGCGCGGCGCGGGCTCGGCCATGGGGAGGCAGGTTCTTTCTGAAGCATTTTCGAGCGAAGTGGGTACCGGTTCGCGTGAAGAAAATGCGTTGAAACAGGTGGCTACGTCAGCGCGACGGGGCCGTCAACGCTGCGCCCAATGACCGGCCTTTGTGGCCGAAGGAGGGAGGACGAGTTCCCCGGACCAGCGACGGCGAAGCCGGAGCGCCGAGCCGGGGTCCAGGGGAAAGGTCGGCGAAGCCGGCGACACTCTGGAAGATCCCCGGGATCAGGCCGCCTTCGGCGAGATGTTGCGCTGGGCCACGGCGCTCCTTGCGCTCCGCTCCAGTCGTCCGAGGCAAGAGGCCGGCCCCGCGCCTCACACCGGCTTCAGCAGCACGTGCTTCTTCTTGCCCATGGAGAGCTTCACCACGCCCTCGGGGGTGAGCGCGGCAAGGTCGATGGACGCCTTCTCGTCGGTCACGGCGGCGTCGTTCACCCTGAGGCCCCCGCCCTTGATCTGGCGGCGCGCCTCGCTGGTGGAAGCGACGAGGCCGGCCTCCACGAAGGCGTTGGCGACGGGAAGGCCCGCCTCCAGCTTCGCCCGCGGCAGCTCCACGGTGGGCAGGTCCACGGCCAGCGCGCCCTGCTCGAAGGTGGTGCGGGCGGTCTCCTTCGCCTTCTCGGCGGCCTCGCGGCCGTGCAGGAGCGCGGTCGCCTCGGTGGCGAGCACCTCCTTGGCGATGTTGATCTCCTGCCCCTGAAGTGCGGCGAGGCGGGCGATCTCGTCCAGCGGCAGTTCGGTGAAGAGCTTCAGGAACCGCTCCACGTCCGCATCGCCCGCATTGCGCCAATACTGCCAGTACTCGTAGGGGCTCAGCAGGTCGGCATCGAGCCACACGGCGCCGCCGGCGGTCTTGCCCATCTTGGCGCCGGAGGAGGTGGTGAGCAGCGGGGTCGTCAGCGCGAAGAGGTCGGCGCCGTGCATGCGGCGGCCCAGCTCCATGCCGTTGACGATGTTGCCCCACTGGTCGGAGCCGCCCATCTGCAGCATGCAGCCGTGGCGCCGGTTCAGCTCCACGAAGTCATAGGCCTGCAGGATCATGTAGTTGAATTCGAGGAAGGTGAGCGGCTGCTCACGCTCAAGGCGCAGCTTCACCGAATCGAACGTCAGCATCCGGTTGATGGTGAAGTGCGGCCCCACCTCGCGCAGCAGGGGGATGTATTTCAGCTCGTCCAGCCAGGCCGCGTTGTTTTCCATGATCGCGCCGCCGTCGAAATCGAGGAAGCGCGCGAAGACCTTGCGGATGGACGCGATGTTGTCCGAAATCTGCTGGTCCGTCAGCATCTTGCGGGCTTCGTCCTTGCCGGACGGGTCGCCGATCTTGGTGGTGCCGCCGCCCATGAGCGCGATCGGCCGGTGGCCGGTGCGCTGGAGGGTGCGCAGCATCATGATGGAGAGCAGGTGCCCCGCATGCAGGCTCGATGCGGTGGCGTCGAAGCCGATATAGGCGGTGATGGGCCCTTCCGCGGCCTTGGCATCGAGGCGCTCGAGGTCCGAGCACTGGTGGATGTAGCCGCGCTCGGAGAGGGTGCGCAGGAAGTCGGAGCGGAAGGAAGGAGAAGTCATCACGCAGATTCAGGCTTGAGGCTGGCGCTCACGCGCCGGAAAGGAGCGGTGGTGTATCAGGTCCGGCGCAAGAATGCATGTGCGTGAGGCGAGGGGGCGGATATGCGTGTCGTCGGGCTAATGAGCGGCACCTCCATGGACGGCATCGACGCCGCCTTGATCGAGACCGATGGCGAGAGCGTCGCCTGGCTCGGCTCCGCCATCACCCGCCCCATCGACGCCAAGACCCGCGCCCTCCTCGTCACCGCCATGGAGGATGCGCGCGGCGTGAACCATCGGGACGATCGGCCGGGCGCGCTGGCGGAAGCCGAGCGGCGCGTCACCGATCTCCACGCCGAGGCGGTGCGCGCTCTGCTGGAGCCGCTGCGGCTCACCCCCGGCGACATCGACCTCGTGGGCTTCCATGGCCAGACGGTGATCCACCGCCCCGATGCACGCCTCACCGTGCAGATCGGCGAGGGCCAGCGGCTGGCCACGGCTTTGGGCATCCCGGTCGTCGCCGATTTCCGCGCGGCGGACGTGGCGGCGGGCGGGCAGGGGGCGCCGCTGGTGCCGGTGTTCCATCAGGCGCTGGTGCGGCGGCTCACCCTGCCGCAGCCGGTGGCGGTGCTGAATGTGGGCGGGGTCGCCAATGTCACGGTCATCGATGGCGATGCCCCGCCCATCGCCTGCGATACCGGGCCGGGCAACGCCCTGATCGACGATTTCCTCAAAGAGCGGACCGGCGTGCCCTTCGATGCGGACGGGCGGGCGGCGGCGCGGGGGCGGGTGGACGAGGAGCGTGTCGCGGCGGTGCTGGCGGACCCCTTCTTCCAGCTCCCGCCACCCAAGTCTCTGGATCGCAACGCGTTCCGGCGTGCCGTGACGGAGCGGATGGGGCTGGCGGGCCTGTCCGTCGAGGATGGCGCGGCGACGCTGACGGCGCTCACAGCGGCGACGGTCGCGGCCGTCGTCCCGTTCCTGCCCCGGCCTCCTTCGGTGTGGATCGTCGCAGGGGGCGGCGCGCGCAACCCGACGCTTCTCGCAATGCTGGCCGAGCGCCTCAAGGCCGAGGTGCGCACGGCCGATCGAGTTGGGTGGTCCGGTGATGCGCTGGAGGCCCACGCCTTCGGCTATCTCGCCGCGCGCTCGCTGCTGGGGCTGCCGCTGACCTTTCCCACCACCACGGGGGTGGCGGCGCCGATGACAGGTGGGGTGCTGTTCCGGCCTTAGGCCCAAACGAAAACGGCGCGCCGAAGCGCGCCGTTCAAGCGGGGAGAGCCGCGCTCAGGCGGCGCTGTCCTTGCGGGTGCCGGGCAGGCGCTTGTCGAGATAGGTGCCGACCACGCCCATCAGCTCTTCGGTCTTGCCGTCGAAGAAGTGGTTGGCGCCGGGCACCACCTGCTGCTCGATGACGATGCCCTTCTGGGTCTTCAGCTTCTCCACCAGCGTCTGCACCGCGGAGGTGGGCACCACCGCATCCTTGTCGCCATGGACGAACAGGCCGGAGGAGGGGCAGGGTGCGAGGAAGGAGAAGTCGTAGAGGTTCGCCGGCGCGGCGATGGAGATGAAGCCCTCCACTTCCGGGCGGCGCATCAGCAGCTGCATGCCGATCCACGCGCCGAAGGAGAAACCGGCGATCCAGCAGGCGCGGGCATCCGGGTTCACCGACTGCGCCCAGTCGAGCGCGGCGGCGGCGTCCGAAAGCTCGCCCTGGCCGTGGTCGAACGAGCCCTGCGAGCGGCCGACGCCGCGGAAGTTGAAGCGCAGCACCGAGAAGCCGCGGTTCACGAACTGGTAGTACAGATTGTACACGACCGGATTGTTCATCGTCCCGCCGAACTGCGGGTGCGGATGAAGAATGATGGCAATGGGCGCGTTGCGGGTCTTGGCGGGCTGGTAGCGGCCTTCGAGGCGCCCCTTTTCGCCGGGGAAGATCACTTCTGGCATGGAAGTCTGCAACCTCTGGGTAGCAATGACGCGCGGCGCTCTTTCGTCCTGGCGGACGACGGGTCCGGCGCGGAACCCGTCAGCATGACCCTGTCGACTTGACGCCGGAACGGTAATGCTTGACTAACGGACGCGCGAGACCTATCTATTTAGAATAATTCTAATTTGTTCCCGGCGGCTGCGCGAACCGATGGGCGCTGCGTTGTGAGAACGGGTGAAGTTTGACCTATGACGGAGATCGCCGGCAATTGCAAGCCTGGCACGGGTCGCGGGTGCGTTTGGCACATGCGGCCGGGAGGCGGAGATGAGCGCGGGCGACGGGTCGCGGCAGATGGGTACCTTCGCGGGCACGGTTGAGGCGACCATCGCTTCCCGCCCGCCGGTGCCTCGCCGCGCCTATCTCGATCATAACGCCACGAGCCCCCTTCGGCCCGAGTCCCGCGCCGCGCTGGTCGCCGCGCTGGATGCCGGCGGCAATGCTTCTTCCGTTCATGCCGAAGGCCGCGCCGCGCGCGCCCGCATCGAGGCCGCCCGTGCGGCCGTTGCGGCTTTGGCGGGGGCGCCTGTCCGGGGCGTGGTCTTCACCTCCGGCGCCACCGAGGCGGCGGCGTTGGCGCTGCATCCCTCAGTCGAGATCGCCGGCCGGGCCAAGCCCTGCGACGTGCTGCTGGCGGGCGCCGTGGAACATCCGGCCGTGCTCAAGGGCCACCGTTTCCCGCCCGACGCGCTGGAAATCCTGCCGGTGGACGGCGAGGGGCGGCTTAATCTTGCAGCGCTGGCCGAGGCCCTTGCCCGCCATCGCGCCGCCGGCCGCCGCGCCATGCTCGCGGTGATGGCGGCGAACAACGAGACCGGCGTGCGCCAGCCCGTGGCCGAGGCGGCGCGGCTGGTGCATGAGGCGGATGGCATCGTCTTCTGCGACGCAGTGCAGGCCGCCGGGCGCATCCCGCTGGATATTGCGGCGCTCGGCGCCGACTTCCTCGCCCTCTCCGCCCACAAGATCGGTGGCCCGCCCGGCGTCGGTGCGCTGGTGGCCGCAGGGCCGGACCATCGCACTGCGCCGCTTCTGTCCGGCGGCGGGCAGGAGCGCAACCGCCGCGCAGGGACCGAGAACGGGCCGGCCATCGTCGGCTTCGGCGCGGCCGCAACTGCCGTTAAGTCCGCGCTTTCCGCCGAGGCGGAGCGGCTCGCCGCGCTGCGCGACAGGCTGGAACGGGCGGTGCTGGAGGGCGTTCCTGGAACACGCGTTGTGGGCTCGGGCGCCGATCGGCTGCCAAATACCGCGATGGTCACATTCGCCGGACTTCGGGCCGAGACACTGGTGATCGCGCTCGACCTCGCCCACGTAAGCATCAGTGCGGGCTCGGCCTGCTCCTCCGGGAAGGTCGGCGGGTCGCAGGTGCTGCTGGCCATGGGACTGCCCGAGGACGAGGCGGCCGGCGCCATTCGCCTGTCGCTCGGCTGGTCGAGCACCATCGAGGATGTGGATGCCGCGGTCGAAGCCTTGAAAAAGGCCGTGCCGCAGCTGAGAAGCCGCGCTTCACGCGCGGCGTAGGGAATTACGCCGCGCATCATGCGCGGCACACGGACTTGACCCGCGGGCCTTGACCCCGCGTGGGAGAGGAGAAGAGAGATGCCTGCGGTTCGGGAGACCGTCGAACGCGTCCGCGCGATCGACGTGGATCAGTACAAGTACGGTTTCGTCACCGACATCGAGAGCGAGAAGGCCCCCAAGGGCCTGTCGGAAGACACCGTTCGCTATATCTCCGCCCGGAAGAACGAACCCGAGTGGATGCTGGAATGGCGGCTCGACGCCTACCGGCGCTGGCTCACCATGGAAGAGCCCACCTGGGCGCGGGTGAGCTACCCGAAGATCGATTTCCAGGACTATTATTATTACTCGGCCCCCAAGGCCGCGCCGAAATCCATCGACGAGATCGACCCGGAAATCCTCAAGACCTACGAGAAGCTCGGCATCCCGCTGCGCGAGCGCGACGCGCTGCTCGGCATCCAGCGCGAGGGCGGCTCCAAGGTGGCGGTGGACGCGGTGTTCGACAGCGTGTCGGTCGCCACCACCTTCAAGGAGGAGCTGGCCAAGGCGGGCGTGATCTTCATGCCCATCTCGGAGGCCATCCGCGAGCATCCCGAGCTGGTGAAGAAGTATCTCGGCTCGGTCGTGCCGGTGTCGGACAATTTCTACGCCACGCTCAATTCGGCGGTCTTCTCGGACGGCTCCTTCGTCTATGTGCCGAAGGGCGTGCGCTGCCCGATGGAGCTTTCCACCTATTTCCGCATCAACGAGCGCAACACCGGCCAGTTCGAGCGCACCCTCATCATTGCCGATGAAGGCGCCTATGTGAGCTATCTGGAAGGCTGCACCGCGCCCCAGCGGGACGAGAACCAGCTGCACGCCGCCGTGGTCGAGCTGGTGGCGCTGAAGGATGCCGAGATCAAGTATTCCACCGTCCAGAACTGGTATCCCGGCGACAAGGACGGCAAGGGCGGCATCTACAATTTCGTCACCAAGCGCGGCGATTGCCGGGGCGACAATTCCAAGATTTCCTGGACGCAGGTGGAGACCGGCTCGGCCATCACCTGGAAGTATCCGAGCTGCATCCTGCGCGGCGACAACTCGCAGGGCGAGTTCTATTCCATCGCCATCTCCAACGGCCACCAGCAGGTGGATTCGGGGACGAAGATGATCCATCTCGGCAAAAACACGTCGAGCCGGATCATCTCCAAGGGCATCGCCGCCGGGCACTCGGACAACACCTATCGCGGTCTGGTCTCGGCCCACCGCAAGGCGACGGGCGCACGCAATTTCACCAATTGCGACTCGCTTCTTATCGGCGACCTCTGCGGGGCGCACACCGTGCCCTACATGGAGGCCAAGAACGCCTCGGCCCAGTTCGAGCACGAGGCAACCACCTCCAAGATCTCCGAGGACCAGCTCTTCTACTGCCTCCAGCGCGGCCTTTCGCAGGAGGAGGCGGTGGCGCTCATCGTCAACGGCTTCGTGCGCGACGTGCTCCAGCAACTGCCCATGGAGTTCGCCGTGGAGGCGCAGAAGCTGATCGCCGTGAGCCTGGAAGGCTCGGTGGGCTGACGAACCGGCCGGCGGCGCTGCCGGCCTCCCCTTTTCTCGCGCAGCGCATCCCCTGGGCCGCAGCCGCGCGGAGCGACATTTCAAGGACCGACCATGCTCGAAATCCGCAATCTCCACGCCCGCATCGGCGAGAACGAGATTCTCAAGGGCCTCGACCTCACCATTCCGGATGGCGAGGTGCATGCCATCATGGGGCCGAACGGCTCCGGCAAGTCCACGCTCTCCTATGTGCTCTCGGGCAAGCCCGATTATGAGGTGACGGACGGCAGCGTGAGCTTCGACGGCTCGGACCTGCTGGCGCTGGACGCCGATGCGCGGGCGGCCGCGGGCGTTTTCCTCGCCTTCCAATATCCCATCGAAATTCCCGGCGTCGCCAACATGACCTTCCTGCGCGCGGCCATGAACGCCCAGCGCAAGGCCCGCGGCGAGGAGGAAATCTCCACGCCCGACTTCCTCAAGCTGGTCCGCGCCAAGGCGCCGGACCTCGGCATCTCCCAGGACATGCTCCGGCGCGGCGTCAATGTCGGATTCTCCGGCGGCGAGAAGAAGCGCAACGAAATCCTGCAGATGGCCCTGCTGGAGCCGAAGCTCTGCATCCTCGACGAGACCGATTCCGGCCTCGATATCGATGCGCTGAAGGTGGTCGCCCACGGCGTGAACGCCCTGCGTTCGCCGAAGCGCTCCATGCTGGTCATCACGCATTACCAGCGCCTGCTCGACCACATCGTGCCGGACGTGGTGCACGTGATGCACAAGGGCCGCATCGTCCGCTCCGGCGGGAAGGAGCTGGCGCTGGAGCTGGAAGAGTCCGGCTATGCCGCCTATGCGCAGGACGCAGCGTGAGGGACGGCACCGTGACCATCAACGTCCGTCCCGCCCGAACGGCGGCGGAAGAGGCGATCGCCGCCGCGCTTGAGGCGTCGATCACCGCCGAGGCGGGGCAGGGGCGTATCCCCGAGGTCCGCCGCGCCGCCCGCGACGCCTTCCTGTCCCACGGCCTGCCCAGCCGCCGCGTGGAAGAGTGGAAGTACACCGACCTGCGCGCCGCCGTGCGCGACTTCCCCAACCGCGCCCCCGCACCGGGCACGGTGGAGGAGGCCGAGGCCGCGCCGCTCGTGCCGTCGCTGCCCAATGCCGGCCGCATCCTGTTCGTGAACGGCGCGCTCTCCCGCGCGGGTTCCGACTTCGCGGCGCTGTCGGAAGGCGTCACCGCCTTGCCGCTGGATGCCGCCATCGCCGCCGGTGATCCGCTGGCCGATCGCATCAATGCCCTGTCGCCGAGCCGCTATGACGGGCCGCTCGCCCTCAACACCGGGTTTCTCGGGGAGGGCGTCGCGCTCCGCGTCGATGCCGGCGTGAAGGCCGCGCGGCCGGTTCACATCGCCCACGCCTTTCCGGGCGTCGAGGCCGTCGCCGGCTTCACCCGCACCGTCGTGGTGGTGGGCGCTGGCGCCGAGGTGACGCTGGTGGAGACCTTCGCCGGGCGTGATGGCGTCGCCTACCAGTCCAACCATGCGGTTGAGCTGGTGGTGGGCGACGGTGCCATCGTGAATCTCGTGCGTATCCAGGAGGAGGGCGACGCCGCCTTCCACTTCGGCACCCTCATGCTGGAGCTGGGCCGCGAGGCGAAGCTGAACCTGTTCGCCCTCGCCCAGGGCGCGGCATTGGCGCGCTACAACGTCTATGGTCGCTTCGAGGGCGCCGGCGCCCATGCCGGCATCCGCGGCGCGACCCTCGCCCGCGACCGCCAGCATTCGGACACGACGCTGGTCATCGACCATGCGGTGGCGGGGGGCGAGAGCCGCGAACTGTTCAAGACCGTGCTCGCGGACGAGTCCCACGGCGTGTTCCAGGGCAAGATCGTGGTGCGCCGCGCCGCCCAGAAGACCGACGGGCGGATGATGAGCCAGTCGCTCCTCCTCTCCGACCGCGCCGAGATGGACAACAAGCCGGAGCTGGAAATCTTCGCCGACGATGTCCAGTGCGGCCACGGCGCCACCGCCGGCGCCCTCGACCGCTCCATGCTGTTCTACCTGCGCTCGCGCGGACTGCCGGAGAAGGAAGCCGAGATGCTCCTCATCCAGGCCTTCCTCGGCGAGGCGGTGGAATATGTGGAGGATGCCGACCTGCGCGACCTGCTGATCGAGCGGATCTCAGGCTGGCTGGAAAAGCGGGCGGTGTAGGCCACGCCCCGTCCTCCCTTCGGCGGGGCCGGAGGATCACGGCGCCGCCGGGCCAGCGGATGGATGGTCCCTCCGGTCAAGCCGGGGGGCGACGTCGGACACGACATTTCTTGAGACGATTGCCAGAAGGATTTGGCCATGACCAAGCCCCACCCCGCCGTCGCCGATGGCTCCTTCGACGTGGAGCGGGTGCGCGCGGATTTTCCGGCCCTGTCGCTGGAGGTGAACGGCCATCCGCTCACCTATCTCGACAATGCCGCCTCCGCGCAGAAGCCGCGGCAGGTGATCGACCGCATGGTGACCGCCTATGAGCGGGAATATTCCAACGTCCATCGCGGCCTGCACTATCTCGCCAACGCCGCCACGGAGGCGTTCGAGCATGCCCGCGAGACGGCGCGCGCCTTCTTGAATGCCGGCAGCATCGACGAGATCATCTTCACCCGCTCGGGCACGGGCGCCATCAACACGGTGGCCTCCTCCCTCGGCCAGTCCATCGAGGCGGGCGACGAGATCGTGCTCTCCATCATGGAGCACCACTCCAACATCGTGCCGTGGCACTTCCTGCGCGAGCGCAAGGGCGCCGTCATCAAGTGGGCGCCGGTGCGGGAGGATGGCTCCTTCGACCTCGACGCCTTCAAGGCTCTGCTCGGCCCGCGCACCAAGATCGTCGCCATCACCCACATGTCCAACGTGCTCGGCACGGTGACGCCCATCAAGGAGATCGCCGCGGCGGCTCATGCGGTGGGTGCCAAGGTGGCGGTGGATGGCTGCCAGGCCATCGTCCACATGCCGGTGGACGTGCGCGACCTGGACGTCGATTTCTACGCCGTCACCGGCCACAAGCTCTATGCCCCCACCGGCATCGGCCTGCTTTACGGCAAGAAGGAATTGCTGGAGGCCATGCCTCCCTATGAGGGCGGCGGCGAGATGATCCGCGAGGTGACGGAGGAGACCGTCACGTACGGGGTACCTCCGCACCGTTTCGAGGCTGGAACACCTCCAATTGTGCAGGCCATCGGCCTTGGCGCTGCAATGGAATATGTCCAGTCCATCGGCCGCGAGCGCATCGCCGCGCACGAGCACGATCTTTCAGCCTATGCCCACGAACGCCTGCGGGCGCTCAATTCCCTGCGGATCATCGGCACCGCGGCGGACAAGGGCGCCATCATTTCCTTCGAGATGAAGGGCGCCCATCCTCACGATGTGGCCACCATCATCGACCGCTACGGTGTCGCGGTAAGGGCTGGCACCCATTGCGCACAGCCGCTTTTGGCACGATATGGTGCCACAGCGACGTGCCGCGCATCCTTTGCCCTTTACAACACGCGCGCCGACGTGGACCGTCTCGTGGACGCCCTCGTCAAGGCGCAGGATTTGTTCGCATGACCGATACCAAGTCGATCGAGGCGCCGAACCAGCCGCAGATCCAGTCTTCCATTCCGGAAGCGGAGCTTGCGCGGCTCACCGACGACATCGTGGTCGCCCTCAAGACGGTCTACGACCCCGAGATCCCCGTGGACATCTATGAGCTTGGCCTGATCTACAAGGTCGATATCTCGGATGCCCGCACCGTTGCTGTGGAGATGACGCTCACCACCCCCAACTGCCCCGCCGCGGCCGAGCTGCCCGGCATGGTGGAGAGCGCCGTCGCCGCCGTTGCCGGCATCTCGGACGTGAAGGTGGACATCACCTTCGATCCGCCGTGGGACCAGGGCCGCATGTCCGAGGAAGCCCGCGCGACGCTCAACCTCTGGTGAGGGCGGAGCGTGGCTGACGGGGAGGGGACTTCGCGCACCGCGCCGCCCCTCGGGCGGGTGCTTGAAACCGGCCTCTACGTGGACGACCTCGACCGGGCGCGCGGCTTCTATGAAGGCGTGCTCGGCCTCGTGCCCATGCTCTCCGACGACCGCTTCGTCGCCTACCCCATCGGCGGCACCGTCCTGCTGCTGTTCCTGCGTGGATCGGCCGATACGGCCATTGCGTTGCCCTTCGGCGGTGCGATTCCCCCGCACGATGGCGCCGGCCGCTTGCACTTCGCCTTTTCCGCTGAAGCCACCGACATGGACCGCTGGCGCGCGCACCTCAGCGCGCACGGCGTCGCCATCGCGGGCGAGGTGCGCTGGCCGAAGGGCTCCACGAGCCTCTATTTCCGCGATCCAGACGGAAACCTCGCGGAGATCGCCAGCCCCGGGCTCTGGGACAATTATTAGGGCAGGGGCGAACGGGCGATTCTCGGGCTGGATCAGTCCTGATGGCCCTGGCCCTGCCAAAGACAGGCAAGCCCCGAAGAAGCGGGTCCAAAGAAAAAGGCGAGGCCCCGTGCGGGCCTCGCCTTTTCAATCCACGGGTCCAGCGCTGCCTGCAGATCTAAGTCCGCTTCTGGTGGCTGCGCGGCCAATCCGTGATGCCGATTCCGTATGCGCCATAGAGGCGGCCGTCGGTCGGCTTTTTCTTACCTCTCCTCCCGAGACCTGGACCGCATTCACCGCCGTCTGGCCGGCTGGTGACGGTCCCCTTTCTTGTGCGCGGTGAAAATAGAACAAGAATCTGTCGTTTGTCATCCTTGCGCCGCAATAAGTCGTTCGCTGCGCCGCAATATGGTTGCATGGCACCGCATTCGCGCCACCGCCCTTGTGTTTTGGCCGCCCTTCCGCTTTCACTCCCGCCAGCCTGATTTCCCTCCGCACGAGAGTCCGAGCCACCCGATGCGACTGTCCCGCTATTTCCTTCCCATTCTGCGCGAGGTGCCCAAGGAGGCGGAGATCGTCTCGCACCGGCTGATGCTGCGCGCCGGCATGATCCGGCAGGAATCGGCCGGCATCTATGCCTGGCTGCCGTTCGGCCATCGCGTGCTGAACAAGGTCTGCAACGTCATCCGCGAGGAGCAGAATCGCGCCGGCGCCATCGAGATGCTGATGCCGACCATCCAGTCGGCGGACCTCTGGCGCGAGAGCGGGCGCTATGACGACTACGGCAAGGAGATGCTGCGCATCCGCGACCGGCACGACCGCGAGATGCTGTTCGGCCCCACCAACGAGGAGATGATCACCGAGATCGTCCGCGCCTATGTGAAGTCGTACAAGGCGCTGCCCCTCAACCTCTACCACATCCAGTGGAAGTTCCGGGACGAGGTGCGCCCGCGCTTCGGCGTCTACCGCTCGCGCGAGTTCCTGATGAAGGATGCCTATTCCTTCGATCTCGACGCGGCCGGCGCCCGCCATTCCTACAACAAGATGTTCGTCGCTTATCTGCGCACCTTCGCCCGCATGGGCCTGAAAGCGATTCCGATGGTGGCGGACACGGGACCGATCGGCGGCAATCTCTCCCACGAGTTCATCATCCTCGCCTCCACCGGCGAGAGCGAGGTGTTCTGTCATGGCGACTATCTCGACATGGCGCCGCCGCCCGCCGATGTGAACTTCGACGATCCCGCCGGCCTGCAAAGCGTGTTCGACCGCTGGACGCAGCTTTATGCCGCGACCTCCGAGAAGCACGACACGGCGGCCTTCGAGGCCATTCCCGATGGGCGCCGCCTCGCCGCGCGCGGCATCGAGGTGGGCCACATCTTCTATTTCGGCACCAAGTATTCCGAGCCCTTCGGCGCCAAGGTGCTGGGCCCGGACGGCAAGGAGCACACCATTCACATGGGCTCCTACGGCATCGGCCCCTCGCGCCTCGTGGCGGCCATGATCGAGGCGTCTCACGATGACAACGGCATCATCTGGCCGGACGCCGTGGCACCCTTCCAGGTGGGCATCCTGAACCTCAAGGTTGGGGACAGCGCGACCGATGCCGCCTGCGGCGCCCTTTACGCGGAATTGACCGCTGCCGGTTACGACGTGCTGTACGACGACACCGAGGAGCGCGCCGGTGCCAAGTTTGCCACTGCCGATCTCATCGGCCTGCCGTGGCAGATCCTGGTCGGGCCCAAGAGCCTCGCCGAGGGCAAGGTGGAACTGAAGCGCCGGGTGGACGGCTCGCGCGAGCTGATCGCGCCGAGCGACATTGTGGAGAGGCTGAAGGCATGACGGCAACCCATGCGGCGGCGGCGAGGGCAGGCGGGGACACCACCGGTACGCGCCCCTTCGCGCCGTTCGAGTGGATGCTGTCGTTGCGTTACCTGAGGGCCCGCCGCAAGGAGGGCTTCATCTCGGTCATCGCCGGCTTCTCCTTCCTCGGCATCATGCTGGGGGTGGCGACGCTCATCATCGTCATGGCGGTGATGAACGGGTTCCGGCAGGAGCTGCTGGGCAAGATCCTCGGCCTCAACGGCCATGTGCTGGTGCAGCCGCTGGAGAGCCCGCTCACCGACTACAAGGCGGTGGCCGCCCGCATCGCCGCGCTCAACGGCATCCGCCTCGCGGTGCCGCTGGTGGAGGGGCAGGCGCTCGCCTCCTCGCCCTTCGGCGCCTCGGGCGTGCTGGTGCGCGGCATGGCGGAAAAGGACCTGCGCGGGCTGCCCTCGGTCGCCCACAACATCCGCCAGGGCACGCTGGAGAACTTCGACCAGGGGCAGGGCATCGCCATCGGCAAGCGCCTCGCCGACCAGTTGTCCCTGCGCGCGGGCGACAACATCACCCTCGTCGCCCCGCGGGGCGCGGTGACGCCCATGGGCACCTCGCCGCGCATCAAAGTCTACAAGATCGCTGCGGTGTTCGAGGTGGGCATGTCGGAATATGACAGCGCCTTCGTCTTCATGCCGCTGCCGGAGGCGCAGGCCTATTTCAACCGCAATGGCGACGTGAACGCCATCGAGGTCTATCTCGACAATCCCGACGACGTGGGCGAGCTGCGCGCCGCCATCCAGAGCGCGGCGGAGCGGCCGGTCTATCTGGTGGATTGGCGGGTGCGGAACGCCACCTTCTTCGGCGCGCTGCAGGTGGAGCGGAACGTGATGTTCCTCATCCTCACGCTGATTGTGCTGGTGGCGGCGCTCAACATCGTCTCCGGCCTCATCATGCTGGTGAAGGACAAGGGGCACGACATCGCCATCCTGCGCACCATGGGCGCCACGCAGGGCTCCATCATGCGCATCTTCTTCATCACCGGCGCCTCCATCGGTGTGGTGGGGACGCTGTCGGGGCTGCTGCTGGGCGTGATCGTGTGCCTCAACATCGAGAGCATCCGCCAGTTCATCTCCTGGCTGACCTCCACCGAGCTGTTCTCGCCCGAGCTGTATTATCTCTCCCGCCTGCCGGCGCAGATGAACTTCGGCGAGACCTCCTCCGTGGTGCTGATGGCGATGGCGCTTTCCTTCCTGGCCACGCTCTATCCATCCTGGCGGGCCGCCCGGCTCGATCCGGTGGAAGCCCTGAGGTACGAGTGATGGACATGCCCACCCCGTCCGAAGGCCGCTCCGCCGGCCGCGCCCCCGGCGCCCGTCCCCAGTTCGCCCTCGCGCTGTCCGGCGTTGTGCGGCGCTACGCGCAGGGGCAGGGAGCGCTGGAGATCCTGCGCGGCGCCGACCTCGGCATCACCCACGGCCAGTCGGTGGCGCTCGTCGCTCCGTCCGGCTCCGGCAAGTCCACCCTGCTGCACATTGCCGGCCTGCTGGAGCATTCGGACGCCGGCGAGGTGTTCATCGACGGCGCGCCCACCGCCCGCCTGCCGGATGCCGAGCGCACCCGCATCCGCCGCCTCTCCATCGGCTTCGTCTACCAGTTCCATCATCTCCTGCCCGAGTTCACGGCGCTGGAGAACGTGGCCATGCCGCAGATGATCCGCGGCCTCGGCAAGAAGGAAGCGGAGGCGCGGGCCAAGGAACTGCTCTCCTATCTCGGCCTCGGTGCCCGCCTCACCCATCGCCCGTCGGAGCTTTCCGGCGGCGAGCAGCAGCGCGTCGCCATCGCCCGCGCGCTGGCCAATGCGCCGCGGCTGCTGCTGGCCGACGAGCCCACCGGCAACCTCGACCCCAAGACGTCGGACCATGTGTTCGGCGCCATGTCGGAACTGGTGCGGGCCACCGGCGTGGCCGCCTTGATTGCCACCCACAATCTCGACCTCGCCGCCCGCATGGACCGGCGCGTCACCCTGCGCGAAGGCAAGGTGGTCGAGCTGGCCTGACCGGCGCCAGCGGGTGCTCCCAGAGGGTGGAATGGATTCCTTCTTTACCGTCTCCAAAATCTTCTGGTTCCTGGTCGCCCCCTCCAATGCCCTGATGCTGAGCGGCGGTCTCGGCCTCGTGCTGCTGATCGCGCGTGTGCGGCGGCTCGGGATGGGGCTTCTCGCGTTTTCCATCGTCGGATGGGCGGTGGTCGGTTTCTCGCCGCTCGCCAATCATCTCCTCAACCCTTTGGAGGAGCGCTTTCCCATCTACCGCGGCGACGAGCCGGTGACGGGTATCATCCTGCTCGGTGGCGCCGAGGTGGCTGAGGTGGGGGTCGCGCGCGGCGTGCCGGCCTATTCCAATGCCGGCGAACGGGCGATCGCGTTTGGCGCTCTCGCGCGGAAATATCCCGATGCCCGACTCATCTTCTCGGGCGGCAACGGCAAGCCCTTTTCGGACGATCCTACCGAAGCGCGAATGACGCTGATAACCTTGCCGGATCTTGGGATTCCCGTGGAGCGCGTGGAATTCGAGGGCGATTCCCGCAACACCGCCGAAAACGCACTTTTCTCCAGGGAGTTGCTAAAGCCCAAGCCGGGCGAGCGCTGGATTCTGGTGACCAGCGCGTTCCACATGCCGCGCGCGGTCGGCTGTTTTCGTAAGGTGGGCTTCGACGTGATTCCCTATCCGGTCGATTTCCGCACGATCGGTCCCGACCAGCTCAACGACACCTTCTCGCGCACAGCCAGTGGGCTTGATGCGGCCGACATCGCGATCAAAGAATGGGTCGGGCTCGTCGCTTATTATCTCTCGGGTAAGACCAGCGCGCTGTTTCCGGTGCCGTGATCTATTCGTCCCGCGGCAGGCCGATGCGGTAGACGCCGCGGAAATCGGCCGGGTCCACCGCCTTGCCCTTGCGATAGATCATCAGCCGGCCCTCCAGCGCGAGGCGGACCGCCACGCGGCGCACCACCGGCAGCGCCCGCTGCCATTCGTCCTTGGGCATCAGCGCCAGCGCCGCATCCATGGGGCCGATGGTCTTGCCCGGCCCGGCCTCGCCGACGAGGCGCAGGACCAGCGCAACGGCGACCTCCTCATCGGGCAGAGGGGAGGGGCTGGTGGTCGAATCGGAGGTGCGGCTGGTGGTCATGGGGAAGTCCTAACCCATCGGAGCGGATTTTCGCACGGGCAAACCCGGCTGCGTCCGGACCGGCGGCCTGTGGATTGCGGCAGTCCCGGTTCCCGCATGCGAGCCGTTCGCACAAAGCATGGCGCAGGGCTTGTCGGAGCGGTCATAAATTCTTAATGAATGTTGCGTTGCGGGACGCTCGTCGTGCCGCGGGGACACGTCGAAAGAGCCGCTATCCATCATGGATCTCAGCCAAGGTTATGCCCATCGCCGCTCCTGTTGGGGCGTCGCGCGCACTGCGCTTGCTGTCTTTCTGGTCGCCGTCGCGGTGATCTATCTCTACGGGGGCTTCGAGGCTTCCGCGCTCCGGCCCCACTGAACGCGTCGGCCGCCGGGAAACACCGGGCGGCTTCGCGGGCGTAGGGCTCGGGTTTTCCTTTACCATGGGACTTGCGCGCCGGTGCGCCGCGTTGCCTTTGGGCGGCGGACCGGACAATGATCCGCGCCCCGACCGGCGACCGTAGGCGTATCGTGGGGGCGGGAACCGGAACAGGGACGCAGGCGTTCGCCCGCGTCCCAAGTGCTGCGTCGCGGAGGGCGCCATGTTGGAATGGATGGACCGGACGCTCAGCATTCTGAACAGCAATTTCGACGTGCCGGGCTGGGTCGTGCTCGCGGCCATGGTCGTAGGCGCCGTATTCGTCTTCGTGCTGTTCGTGCGGTCGGAGCCCAATGAAAACCCGCTGACCCTGCTCGTGCTCATCGGCATCCTGCTCGGGGGCCTGTCGGTCGGCAGCGCCATGGTCAAGCAGATCATCCAGGCCGCTTCCATCTCGGAGGCGCGTGCGCTGGAAGCCCGAGCCTCCGGCCTTGATGCCGCCGCCGCGCAGACGGCGGCGCTTGGCTGCATCGGTGCCGATCCGTCCCTGACGGGGGTGTGCGAGGCGGTGCTGTTCGAGCGGCCGGATACGGTGGCCTCCGCCCGCTCCATGGTGCGTGCGCGCATGGCGCTGGTCGAGGATGCCTTCGAGTTCGTGCGCCGTCGCAAGGCCGACTACCTGACCGAGCGGATCATCGCCTGGCGCCGGCCGCTGGAGCAGGATCCCTACGGCCTCGTTGCCTCGGCGCTGGTGGATTTCTCCGGCTGCACGGTGAGCTACTGTCCGCAGGCCGCGATCTTCGGCGATCCCACCCACATCATCGCGAACATGAATGAGGGGCGGTACGCCAGCCTCATCGCCAAATACACCCCGGTGTGGGAGCGCAACGCGCGCAATCGCGGCATGACCGGCGGGCCGCCGCCGCGCACCGGCCCGTTCGGCATGCTGCTGACGCAGCCCGATCCCGCCCACGCGGCTCAGCCCGGCGCGCCGGGCGCTCCCGCGGCGGCCGCGCCGGCTGCTGCTCCGGCGGCGGAAGATCCTGACGTGATCGCGGCACCGCCCACTGCGCCCCTGCCGCCCGCCCGCCCCGCGCGGACCCCGGCGGCGCAGGCGACGCCTCCGGCCAATCCGACGCCGCGCCCGGCCGCACCTCGGCCCCGGCCCCCGGCGCAGCCGGCGGCTCCGGCCGATGCCGAACCCGCGGCGGACGGCACCGGCGCCGGCGCGAACGGCCAGTAGCGCGGCGCAATGGCGCTTCACCTCATCAAGCTGTGCGTCGGCGCGACCTCCATCGCCGACCTCGAAGCCTGGATCGCCGACCGCGCCGACACCGCGCGGCGGGCCGGCGTTCCGTTCGAGCAGATCCACGTCACCCGCATGGTGCCGAGCCGCAAGAACGAGCTGATCGACGGTGGCTCGCTCTATTGGGTCATCAAGGGCGAGGTGGCGGCGCGCCAGCGCCTGCTTGATCTGCGCACCGTGGTCGATCCGGACGGGATACGCCGCTGCGGCCTCGTGCTGGACCCCGCCGTCATCCGCGTGGAGCCGCGCCCCTCGCGTCCCTTCCAGGGCTGGCGCTATCTCGTTGACCGGGAAGCGCCCCGCGATCTCGGCACCAGCGCCGGCACCGCCGATCTGCCCGAAGCCCTCAGCCGCGAGCTGCGCGATTTGGGTCTTCTCTGAACGGGTCGGATGACGCTTGGTCATCTGCCGTTCATGAATCCTTCGCCATGGTCCGCCCCCGAAGCAGCCGGTGCCCCCGCGCCCGGCGCCATCGAGGGAGATCGACATGACCATTCGCTTCGCGCCGGCCACATTCGCCTGCGCCGCCGGCCTGTGCGCCGCGAGCCTGTTGGCCTCCGGCGCGGCGCTGGCCCAGCAGAGCCAGGCGCTGAAGGAAATTCCCGCCGACAAGGCGAAGCTCACCGGCGCCATGACGGTGGATTACAACTCCCGCTCCCTGCGCTCCACCAGCGGCACCGATCTCTACGAGATCAGCGACCTTTCGGTGGCGGACCTGATGATTCTCAAGGGCTCGGTCCAGCGCACGCCGGGCAAGAGCCTTGTCTATTCGGTGAAGTTCGACGTCATCAACCCGTCCAACCCCTCCCAGGTGGCGCGGGAGGTGGCGATCCTGCGCGGTGACCTGCAGATCGACGCCAACGGCCGCTACATCCCCGACGCCGGCCGGCTGCGCATCGATGTGGTGAAGGGCAACCAGACCTCCTCGCCCTTCGGCGGCTCCATCCAGGGCCGCAACGTGACGCGCTGGTGGGAGGTGGCCGAGCAGCTCCGCCGGGCGCAGAAGGAGGCGGACAAGATCTATTCCCGCATGGTCGACGGCAAGGTGGTGTCGATCCAGGTGAAGAACCCCGATCCGCTGCGCTTCGAGCGCACCCAGCTCGCGGCCGGCCCCTTTTCCTTCCTCCCGGACGTGCGCGTCTCCGGCAACCTCGACTACGACTACGAGCTCGGCAACTGGCTGACCGACGCCAACGGCGTGACCTTCGCCTACACCGTCGCCGACAAGTCCTTCACGGACCGCGTGTCCGGCTCGATCCGCTTCGTGGAGGAGAACGGCAACTTCACCGACAAGGCCGGCAAGAAGAAGCCCTATACCGGCTATTACGAATACAATTTGCGCTGGAACGAGCAGGCGGTGAACACCGACCAGTCCTTCTTCGACGCCAGCGCGGCACAGGCGCAGTCCGACGCCTTCTTCTCGTCCGCCGACCAGTCGAAGCCCGGCCTCTATGGCCGCGTCTTCTACAACGACAGCGAGGACGCCTGCAAAAGGGTGAAGGGCGATAACGGCCGGGACAAGTGCGTCGGCCCCACCCGCTCGGAAGTGACGTGGGACCTGAAGGCCGAGAAGCTGACCTACGCGCAGCTCGCCAACTGGGTGAAGCTGGAAATGCTCATCCTCGGCCCGCTGACCGACGAGTGAGCTGATCCTGCTCGAAGGGGGGAGGGGCGACCCTCCCCGTTCACGCCGGCATGGTCACTCCAGAACCGCGGCCTTGAGCAGGCACACCATGAAGGCGCGGGCGGGCGCGCCAGAGCGGTTGCGGATGACATGGCGGCGGTCGCAGCGGTAGCGCACCGTCTCGCCTTCCTTCACCGTCTCCACCTGACCGGCCACGTCCACTTCCAGCGTGCCGGCGATGACGGTGAGGCATTCCACCGACCCGCGCTGGTGCCCGTCCGAATCGAGCTCGCCGCCGGGCGCGGCTTCCATGTCGTAATATTGGAGCCACTCCACCGTCTTGATCCACCCGATGATGGACAGGCGCACCAGCCCGTCCTCGGAGAGGAGGATCGGCGTATCGGCGCGGGAGAGCTTCTCCACGAAGGGCGCGTCGTCGGAGGAGGCGAGCACCCGCTCCACCGACATGTCCAGCGCCTGCGAGAGGCGCCACACGGTGGCCAGCGTCGGGTTGGTCTCGTTGCGCTCGATCTGGCTGATGATGGACTTCGCCACGCCGGACTGCTCGGCGAGGTCCGACAGGGACAGGTTATAGGCCTTGCGCAGGCGCTGGATGGTCTTGCCCAGCTGCCCGGTAATCACCTGGGCGCCGGTTTCGAGAGAGCTGCCCCCGCGTTCCCTGACGGCCATGCCCCAATATCCTTTCAACCGAACGAGCGTTCGCTTCGGCGGACGTTATCGTCCGGGCGCGCGGGATGGAAGGTGGAGGTACGACGAAGGTGCGATTTTCCGCCGCCTAGTCACGCCAGAGGTCGAAAAAGTGGTGCACCGGGCCATGGCCGGCGCCCACGTCGAGGCGGTCGGCGGCGGCGATGGCGCCGGTGATGTAGGCCTTGGCCTTTTCCACCGCCTCGGGCAGGTCGAGCCCGGATGCGAGCCCCGCAGCGATGGCGGACGAAAGGGTGCAGCCGGTGCCGTGGGTGTTGCGGGTGACATGGCGCGGGGCGGTGAAGCGTCGCGTGCCGTCCGCCGTGACGAGGAGGTCGGTGCTCTCGGGTCCCTCGCCGTGCCCGCCCTTCATCAGCACGGCACGGGCGCCGAGCGCCAGCAGCGCCGCGCCCTGGCGCTGCATCTCCTCTTCCGTCGTCGCAGCCTCGGTGCCGAGCAGCGCGCCGGCCTCCGGCAGGTTCGGCGTGATGAGGTCGGCGGCGGGAATGAGGATGGTGCGCAGGTCGTTGAGCGAATCGTCGCTCAGCAGCCGCGCCCCGGACGCCGCGACCATGACCGGATCGAGCACCACCGGCCGCGCCTTGTGGCGGGCCAGCCCCTCCGCCACCGTGCGGATGGCGCCCGGGCGCGACAGCATGCCGATCTTCACCGCCTTCACCGCAAGATCGGAAAACACCGCATCCATCTGCGCGGCGATGAAATCGTCCGGCACGTCATGGATGGCGCTCACGCCCAGCGTGTTCTGCGCCGTGAGCGCGGTGATGACGCTGGCGCCGAAGACGCCCAGCGCCGAGAAGGTCTTCAGGTCCGCCTGGATGCCGGCGCCGCCGCTCGAATCCGAGCCGGCGATGGTGAGGGCGATGGGAATGGGCCGGCTCATGGACGACGTGAGGCTCCGGTGGGCGGGGATGATCGAGCCGCCACCCTTGCCAGTCCCGGCGGATTTGTCCACCTTGGCGCGGCCCGCGAGGGCCTTCCGATCCCGCCGCCAGCGGAGCACGCCGTGGTTCCCTTCTTCGTCCAGATCAAGTGCCAACTCGGGAAGTCCTACGAGGTGGCCGATGCCCTCGCCAATGCGGAGATCGCCTCCGAGATCTATTCCACGGCCGGCGAGTTCGACCTTCTGGTGAAGTTCTATGTGGAGCCCGGCACCGACATCGGCCACTACGTGAACCAGAAGGTGCAGACCATTCCTGGCATCCAGGACACCCGCACCATCATCACCTTCAAGGCCTTCTGACGCGCGCCCGCGCGCGCCGATTCCAAGCCTTCATTCGGGCCGGCCGGAGCGAACGCAGCGAAAGTTGCGGGCGCGCATCCGCGTGTCCAGTACATCGCGCGCTTCGCGGGGATTGATCGCGGCCGCGTCATGGATTACTCAAGGATAAGTCGGTGGTATTCAAGTATTGAATGCTTCTAAAGTGAGCTGCGACCCGCAGCATTGGTCGTGGCTCGCGCCCGGATCTGGAGCGATTCAAAATGAACAGGCATGAACACGGGAGTTCTCATCTCGATAACGGCAAGGCTGGCGGCGAGTGGACCTTTCGTTCGTCGGATGACACCTGCCGGGCTATCCCCATGGTGGACGCGCAGCTCGACAGCCGGGATCTGTTCGCGGCCGGGCGCCTCGTGACCATCGCCCATGGCGAACACACGTATCAGTTGCGGCTGACGGCGCAGAACAAGCTGATCCTGACCAAATAGACCGCCCGTTTCCCGATACCGTCTGACGCGCCGATCCGCTTGAGCTTGGCCGGTGCCTTTCCTTCGCCGCGTTTGGTCTGCATGAGGATGCGCCCCGGCGGAAAGGCTGCTTTTGCGCACGACCGTCCGGTCCTTTTCGGTGCGGGCGTTTCTGTTATTGTCCGCGCCCATTTCGAGCGGATCCAGACCGAAGCATGGCCATCTCACAGCCCGCATCCGACCACCGGCGGGCGTTCGATCTTGACCTGCCGCAGCGCCTCGTGGGGATCCTCGACACGGCGTCGGCGCGTCATGGCCGTGCCGTGCTGCTGCTTGTGGCCGTCGCCCTCATCTCGTTCCTGCCGGGCTTCTTCAACCTCTCGCCCATCGACCGCGACGAGGCGCGCTTCGCCCAGGCGACGAAGCAGATGCTGGAAAGCGGCAATTACATCGACATCCGCTTCCATACCCAGGTGCGGTACAAGAAGCCCATCGGCATCTACTGGTTGCAAGCCGCCACGGTGAAGGCCGGCGAGGCGGTGATCGGGCCGTCCGCCCGCACCTCGATCTGGCTCTACCGCCTGCCGTCTCTGGTCGCAGCCATCGGCGCGGTGCTGCTCACCTATTGGACGGCCCTCGTCTTCCTCTCCCGACGCGGCGCGCTGTTCGCATCCCTGATGATGGCGGGATGCGTGCTGCTGGGGGTGGAGGCGCGGCTCGCCAAGACCGACGCGGTGCTGCTCTTCACCATTCTCGCGTGCTTCGGCGCGCTGACGCGGGCCTATATCCGTCCGCCCGGCGCGCGCCTGGGCGACTGGACTCTCGCCTTCATCTTCTGGACCGGCCTTGCGGCGGGCATCCTCGTGAAGGGGCCGGTGGCGCCGCTGTTCATCGGGCCGGCCATCGCGGCGCTCGCCATCGCGGACCGCTCTGGCGCCTTCCTGCGGCCACTGAAACCCCTTCCGGGCGTGCTGTGGTGTCTGTTGCTGGTGCTGCCGTGGTTTGTCGCCATCTACCTCGTCACCAACGGCGCCTTCTACCAGTTGGCCGTCGGCGTCGACATGATGGGCAAGGTGGCCGAAGGCGCGGAAGGCCACTGGGGGCCGCCGGGCAGCTATTTCCTCGCCGCATGGGGCACGTTCTGGCCGTCCATCGTGGTTGCCGCCCTGGCTACCCCCTATGTCTGGCGCAACCGGCGCGGGCGGGCGGAGCGGTTTCTGCTGTGCTGGCTGGTGCCGAGCTGGGTGGTGTTCGAGATCGCCGTCACCAAGCTCCCGCATTATGTGCTGCCGGTCTATCCGGCGCTGGCGATCCTCTCGGCCCTCGTCGTCGAGCGGGGCGGATTGGCCGCCGTGGGCTCGCGGCTCGCCGGCGTGGTCTGGTTCTGGCCGGGCTTCGGCATTGTGGTCTCGCTGGCGCTTGGCGCGGCCTATCTCTATTTCGGCAGCGGCTTCGGCCTCGCCGCGTGGCCGCTTCTGCTGCTGGGCGTCATGCTGCTGTGGTGGGCGGCGCGGGCCTACTCCCGGGTGGGGATCGAGGGGGCCTTTCTCACCGCGCTCGCTGGCGCGATGGTGCTCTATCTCGCTGTCTGGCAGACCATGCTGCCGCAGATGCGGGCGTTGTGGATTTCCGAGCGGCTCGCCGCCGTGGTGAAGCAGCAGGGCTGCCCGGCCGCAAACGTCGCTTCCTTCCCCTATCAGGAGCCGAGCCTCGTCTTCCTCGTGGGCACGCAGATCCAATACGGCCTGCCCAAGGAGGCGGCCGCGCTGCTGAAGAAGGGAGGCTGCGCCCTGGCCTTCATCGACGAGCGCTTCACGCCGCTCTTTGAGCGGCACGCCGGGCTGCTCGGGCTCAAATATCACGCGGTGGCGACCATCTCCGGCTTCACCTATAACGGCGGGCGACCCACCTCCATCACCGTGTTCCGCTCCGACGAGGCCGCCCAATGAGCGCGGAGTCCGGCACCGGCGCGGCTCAGTCCGGTTCGCTCGCCGCAATCCTGCGGACGGTGGGAGACGGCGTGCGCCTGCTCCTCGTCTCCATTTGGAGCGGGCTCGCCTATCTGCACGGGCGCCGCATCGGCGTGCCGCGCCCGCGCCTCGGCTTCCTTGGGCGCTGGGAGGCGCTGGCGCTCGCGGTGCTGACGGCTGGGGTCGTGGCCGCGCTGATGCTGCTGGTCGACCCGCTCACCATGGGCCTCAGGCTCAAGGCGCCGTCGTGGCTCGTCATCTTCAGCGACCGCCTCACCGATCTCGGCTTCAGCGGCGTGGTGCTGTGGCCGCTCGGCATCGGCCTTGCCTATGCGTTGATGCTCACCCACGTGGGCGACGAGATGACCAGGCGGATCGCCGCCAGTGTCGCGGCACGCCTCGGCTTCCTGTTCCTCGCCATCGCGCCGGTGGGGCTCCTGGTGGCCATCGTCAAGCACAGCCTCGGCCGGGCGCGTCCCCATGCCGCCATGCACATCAAGGGCCCGAGCCCCGAGATGACGTTCGATTTCCTGATCTGGAAGTCGAGCTTCGCGTCGTTCCCTTCGGGGCACGCCACCACCACATTTGCGGCCGCGGTGGCCTTCGCCGCCCTGTTCCCGCGGGCGCGGACGATCCTCCTCGTGGCGGCCTTTCCCATCGCCGCGACCCGCATCGTGCTCAGCTCCCACTATCCGAGCGACGTGGTGGCCGGCGCGGTCCTTGGGACAGCCGCCGCCTTGTGGACGGTCAAGCTGTTCGCCGCCCGCCGCGTCGTCTTCGCGGTTGACGCGGGCGGGACGATCGTGCCCATGGCGGGGCCATCCGCGCGACGGCTCGCGCGGCTCCTCGCTCCCGTCAATCCCGCGCGGGCTGGATCGTCCCTTCCGCCGCCGCAAGACATGAGCACAGCCGTTCCAGCCCAAGAGGCGAGACCTTGACTTCCCTTTCTTCCGAAACCGCCGCGGCCCCCCGGCTGTCGGTGGTGATCGCCGTAAAGGACGAGGCGGACAACGTGCTGCCGCTGATCGAAGAGATCGATGCGGCGCTGTCGTTCGAACCGTTCGAGCTGATTTTCGTGGACGATGGCTCCACCGACGCCACCCGCGCCAACCTGCGGCTGGCGCAGCAGACCCGTCCCTATCTGCGCATCGTGGCGCACGAGAAGGCCTGCGGGAAGTCTGCGGGCGTCGAGACCGGCGCCTGGGCGGCCCGGGGCGATCTTCTCCTGCTGCTGGACGGTGACGGCCAGAACGACCCCGGCTACCTGCCCGAGATGGTCCGCGTCATGGACGCGGGCGGGCCCGGTGTTGGCATGGTGCAGGGCGAGCGTCAGGGGCGCAAGGACACCGGCTTCAAGCGCTTCCAGTCGCGTCTCGCGAACCGCGTCCGCCGCAGCCTGCTCAATGACGGCTCGCGCGATACCGGCTGCGGCCTCAAGGTCGTGCGTCGGGAAGTGCAGCTGCGCCTGCCCATGTTCGACGGCCAGCACCGCTTCATGGCGGCCCTGGTGCGGCGCGAGGGCTACGACATCCTCACCGTGAAGGTGGTGGACCGCGAGCGCTGGCACGGCGTGTCGAAATACGGGTTCTGGAACCGCCTGTGGGTCGGCATCATCGACATGTTCGGTGTGTTCTGGCTGGTCCGCCGCCGCCGCACGCCGCATGTGGTGGAGCGGGGGTGATGGTCTATTACCTGTCGCAGATCGGTCGCTACATGACCGAGGTTTTCATCGACCAGTTCGACTGGTGGGTGGCGCTGGGCCTTGTGGCGCAGTTCATGTTCACCATGCGCTTCGTGGTGCAGTGGATCGCCAGCGAGCGGGCGCAGCGCTCCGTCATTCCCTTTGCGTTCTGGACCTTTTCCCTCGGCGGCGGCTCGCTGCTGCTGGTCTATGCCATCTACCGCAAGGATCCGGTGTTCATCGCCGGACAGGCCCTCTCCACCTTCATCTACATCCGCAACCTGCAGTTCGCCCTGCGCGAGCGGCGGGCGAACCGCGCGGTGACGTAGGCCGCCTCGTTCGAAACCTCAGCCGACCGTAGCTCTGGTCCCGCCGCCCCCGGCGACGCCGGAGGGCGGTGGCGTGCCGTGCGACCAGCGCCTTCTCAGTGCAGGATCTGGCTGAGGAAGAGCTTGGTGCGCTCGTGCTGGGGGTTGGAGAAGAAGGCGTTGGGCTCGTTCATCTCCACGATCTGCCCGGCGTCCATGAAGATCACCCGGTTCGCCACCTGACGCGCGAAGCCCATTTCATGGGTCACGCACAGCATGGTCATGCCATCCTGGGCCAGCGACACCATGGTGTCGAGCACCTCCTTCACCATCTCGGGGTCGAGGGCGGATGTGGGCTCGTCGAACAGCATGATGCGCGGACGCATGCACAGCGCGCGGGCGATGGCCACGCGCTGTTGCTGGCCGCCGGAGAGCTGGCCGGGATATTTGTGGGCCTGGTGCGGGATCTTCACCTTCTCGAGGAAGTGCATGGCCAGATCCTCGGCCTCCTTCTTCGGCATCTTGCGCACCCACATGGGGGCAAGCGTGCAGTTCTCGAGGATGGTGAGGTGCGGGAACAGGTTGAAGTGCTGGAAGCACATGCCCACCTCGCGGCGCACCTCGTCGATGCGCTTGAGGTCGTCGGTCAGCTCGATGCCATCCACCACGATGCGGCCCTTCTGGTGCTCCTCCAGACGGTTGATGCAGCGGATGAGGGTGGACTTGCCCGAGCCGGACGGGCCGCAGATGACGAGGCGTTCGCCCCGCTCCACGGTCAGGTTCACGTCCCGGAGGACGTGGAAGTCGCCGTACCACTTGTTCACGCCGGTCATCTCGACCGCGATCTTCGGGGCGGTGGCCTCGACTTCGGCGATGATGGGATCGGTGCTCATGAAGTCCCTCTCAGTGTCGCTGGGCCCGGTCGAGGCGCTTCTCCAGCGCCATCGAATACCGGGACATGCCGAAGCAGAAGACGAAGTAAATGATGCCGGCGAAGCCGAAGCCGGTGAACAGGGTGGTGGGCGAGGCCCAGTTGGGATCGGTGAAAGCCGCGCGCATGGAGCCGAGCAGGTCGAAGATCGAGACGATCAGCACCAGCGTCGTGTCCTTGAACAGGCCGATGAAGTTGTTGACGATGCCCGGGATCACCAGCTTCAGCGCCTGCGGCAGGACCACGAGGCGCATCATCAGCCCCGAGCGCAGGCCCACCGCCATGGCGCCTTCATACTGGCCCTTGGGGATGGCCTGCAGGCCACCGCGCACCACTTCCGCCATGTAGGCCGAGGCGAACAAGGCGACGCCCACCAGCGCCCGCAGCAGGCCGTCGATGGTGAAGCGGCCGGGCAGGAACAACGGCAGCATGTAGGTGGCGAAGAACAGCACCGTGATGAGCGGAACGCCGCGCCAGAACTCGATGAAGATGATGCACAGCCACTTCACCAGCGGCAGCTTCGAGCGCCGGCCGAGGGCGAGGAGGATGCCGAACGGCAGGGACACGGTGATGCCGGTGACGGCGATCACCAGCGTCACCAGCAGGCCGCCCCACAGGCGCGTCTCGACCTGCGGCAGGCCGGTGTCGATGTCCACCGCCAGCAGCACCATGGCGAGCACGCCGAGCACGCTGAGCGTCGTCTGCGCCGCCGAGCGTCCGCCCTCCGGCCCCGCAAGGAAGCGGGAGATGCCGTAGGCGATGGCCGTCAGCAGGACGGTGGAGAGGACGTAGTCGACCCAGAAGCCGATCCGCAGGCCCTGCGCGCCGCCGATGGTGGAGAAATCGACGCCGAGCCAGCCGAGGACGAAGCGCTGGAGATCGAGATTGCCGCCGGTGAGCAGCACGAAGGCCACCACCGGATAGACGCCGAAGAAGGCGATGGCGTTGAGCCGCTTGTAGGGCAGGCTCTGGATCAGCAGAGGCAGCAGCAGAAGGGCGCCGAGCCAGTACACCACATTCACCCGCCAGCGCTCGCTGGCCGGGTAGAAGCCGTAGATGAGCTGGTCGAGCTTGGCCCAGATGAAGGGCCAGCACGCGCCCACCTGCCGCCCGAGCTTCTCTGCGAGGCAAGCGTCGCGGTTGGTGCCGGTCCACACCGCATCGATGAGAAAGAATTTGATGAGCGGCGGCACCGTCACATAGACGAGCCAGATACCAAACAGCGTGAGCAGCACCTGCGGCACCGAGCCGAACAGATGCTGGCGGGCCCACAGGATAGGGCCGCGGGTTGAGACCGGGGCCGGCTGCGGCTCGTGGAACGCCGTCGAAACGAAGGGCGTCGCGGGCGTGATGGAGGGGCGGGGGGCGGAGATATCCGTCATGTCACCGCTCCACCAGCGCGACGCGCTTGTTGTACCAGCCCATGATCGCCGACGTGACGATGGAGATGGTGAGATAGACCGCCATGATGATGGCGATGATCTCGATGGCCTGGCCGGTCTGGTTCAGCGTGGTGCCCGCGAACACCGCGAACAGGTCAGGATAGCCCACCGCCACGCCCAAGGACGAGTTCTTGGTGAGGTTGAGATACTGGCTGGTGAGCGGCGGCACGATCACCCGCATGGCCTGGGGGATGATGACGAGGCGCAGCGTCGGCCCGTTGCGCAGGCCGAGCGAATGGGCCGCCTCGGTCTGGCCCTTCGACACCGCCAGGATGCCCGAGCGTACGATCTCGGCGATGAAGCCGCCGGTATAGATGGAGAGCGCCAGCAGGAGCGACACGAATTCCGGGATGACGCGCAGCCCGCCGACGAAGTTGAAGCCGCGCAGTTCCGGCTTCTCGACGCCGACCGGGAAGCCCATCGCCGCGGAGGCGAGGAGCGGCAGCACGATGATGAGGCCCAGCGAGGTCCAGAAGACGGGGAAGAAGTGTCCGGTCGCCTCCCGCCGCTTCTTTGCCCAGCGTGCGAGCAGGAAGCTCAAGATGAAGGCGGCGATGAGGGCGTAGAGGATGGCCATGGAGCCGTCCTCGAAGATCGGGCGCGGCACCACGAGGCCGCGATTGTTCACGAACACGCCGGGCGCCGCGAGGCTGGCCGCATAGGTCGAGAGCGGGCCGCCGAGGAAGCCGAGGCCGATGGAGGACAGGCCCGAGCCGATGGCGCCGAGCAGCGGCTGCAAGCCGAAGCCCCAGCTCTGCCGCGGACCCGGCAGGGTGGCCAGCACGGCGAGATACCAGAACATGATCTGGAACAGCGGCGGCAGGTTGCGCGTGATCTCCACATAGGCGGAGGCGAGCGCCTTGATGACCACATTCTTCGACAGCCGGGCCACGCCCATCAGGAAGCCGATGAGGGTCGCGAGGATGACGCCGAGAAAGGCCACCAGCAGCGTGTTGAGCAGGCCCACCAGGAAGGCGCGGCCGTAGGACATGGATTCGTTGTAGGGGACCAGCGACTGGCTGATGGCGAAGCCGGCGCGATTGTCGAGGAAGCCGAAGCCCGAGGCGATGCCGAGCCGGGTCAGGTTGGACTGGGCGTTGGAATAGAACGACCACAGCAACCAGACGAGGATGACCGCAACGGTGATCTGGATGACCTGGGACCGCAGCTTTGGATCCGTCCAGGACCAGCGACGGCCCCGTGGCCGCGGCGGCGCGGCAGGGCTGACTTCAGACATGAAACCCCCGAAAGCTCAGGCCTTTGGCCTGTGTTCTTGGTGGCGGAGGGCACGATGCCCGCGTCCTCCGCCCCGTCTTCAAGCCCAGCTCTCAAGCAAGGCGCGGGCCATCAGGCCCCGATGCGCTCAGCGCACCGGCGGGCCGTACTGGATGCCGCCCTTGGTCCAGAGGTTGTTGAGGCCACGCTCGATGCCGAGCGGCGTGGCGGGGCCGACATTGCGGTCGTAGATCTCGCCGTAATTGCCGGTCGCCTTGATGATGCGCACCACCCAGTCGGGGGTGAGGCCGATGCCCTCGCCATACTTGCCGTCGGTGCCGAGCAGGCGCTTGATGTCCGGGTTCTCGGACTTCACCATCTCGTCGACGTTCTTCTGGGTGATGCCCAGCTCTTCGGAGTTCAGCAGCGCGAAGTAGGTCCACTTCACGAGGTCGAACCACTGGTCGTCGCCATGGCGCACCAGCGGGCCGAGGGGCTCCTTGGAGATGGTCTCGGGCAGCAGGACGTGGTCCGCCGGGTTGGTGAGCTTCAGGCGCACCGCGGCGAGCTGGGACTTGTCCGAGGTGAACACGTCGCAGCGGCCGGATTCATAGGCCTTCACCGTCTCGTCGAGGGTCGCGAAGGCGATGACCTCGCGATACTTCATGTTGTTGGCGCGGAAGTAGTCGCCGACATTCAGCTCGTTCGACGTGCCGGTCTGCACGCAGATGGAGGCTTCCTGAAGCTCCTTCGCGGACTTCAGGCCCACCGACTTGCGGATGAGGAAGCCCTGGCCGTCGTAATACATCACGCCGGCGAAGTTGAAGCCGAGGGTGGTGTCGCGCGACATGGTCCAGGTGGTGTTGCGCGACAGCACGTCGATGGCGCCGGAGGTCAGCGCCGTGAAGCGGTCCTTGGCGGAGAGGGGGGTGAACTTCACCTTTGTCGGGTCGTTGAAGATGCCGGCAGCGATGGCGCGGCAGAAGTCCACGTCGAGCCCGCTCCATTCATTCTTGTCGTTGGGGCTGGAGAAGCCGGGCAGGCCCTGCGTCACGCCGCAGTTGAGGGCGCCTCTCGCCTTCACGTCGTCGAGGGTCGCGGCCTGCACGGCACCGGCCAGCGACAGAAGTCCTGCTGCTGCGAGGAGGATGCGTTTCACGGAAGGTTCCTTTTTTCGCGACGACGAGCCCCTGCCGTGGCCGCCTCCCGCCGCGATCCGGCACGAGATGGCTCGACGGACGGATCAAGGCCGTCTATCCCGCCCATCACAACCCCTCACAGCGGAGCGGTCAATAGCGGCCGATCGGTCGCAAGCTGCCGTGACCACAGGAGATGTGCATGTCGGACGCAAGCAGGGATGACCACGGGGCAGACGGAGCGTCAGGCGCGGAGCGGGGCACGGCCACGAAGATCGTCCATGCCGGCCGCGATCCCCGCCGTTTCGACGGATTCGTGAATACCCCGGTGGTGCGTGGCTCGACCGTGCTCTACCCGAACTACGACGACCTCATTCACCATCGCGCGCGCTACACCTACGGCCGCCACGGCAATCCTACCAGCGAGAGCCTGCAGGTGGCGCTCACCGCGCTGGAGGGCGGCGACGGCGTGGTGCTCACCCCGTCCGGCCTGTCGGCGGTGACGACGGCTCTGCTCGCGGTCGCCGGCAGCGGCGATCATGTGCTCGTGGTGGACAGCGTGTATCGGCCCACCCGGAATTTCTGCGACGGGCTCTTCGCCCGCCTTGGCGTCGAGACCACCTATTATGATCCCCTTATCGGCGCGGGCATCGTGGCGCTGATCCGGCCGAACACGAAGGCGATCTTCCTGGAGGCGCCCGGCTCCCAGAGCTTCGAGATGCAGGATGTCCCGGCCATCGTCGCGGTGGCGAAGGCGCGCGGCATCTCCACCCTTATCGACAACACCTGGGCGACGCCGGTCTTCTTCAAGCCGCATGCGTTCGGGGTGGATATCTCCATCCAGTCGGGCACCAAATACATCTGCGGCCATGCGGACGTGAGCATCGGCACCATCTCGGCGGTCGGTGACGCCCTCAGGAAGGTGCGCGCCACCTACAGCGCGCTGGGCATGACGGTCGGCCCCGACGACATCGCGCTCGCCGCGCGCGGCCTGCGCACGCTGGCGGTGCGGCTCGCCCACCACCAGAAGGCTGCGCTGGAGATGGCCGAGTGGCTCGCCGCGCGGCCGGAAGTCTCGCGCGTGCTGCATCCCGCGCTGCCGTCCGATCCCGGCCATGCCATCTGGAAGCGCGACTTCTGCGGCGCCAGCGGCCTGTTCAGCCTCATCCTGAAGCCGGTGCCCGAAGCCGCGGTCGCGGCCTTCTTCGATGCGCTGACGCTGTTCGGGATGGGCTATTCCTGGGGCGGCTACGAGAGCCTCGCCATCCCCTTCGACTGCAAGGACTATCGCACGGCGACGCGGTGGGAGGTGGAAGGGCCTGCCGTGCGCGTGCACATCGGGCTCGAGGATACCGCCGACCTCAAGGCCGACCTCGACCAGGCTTTCGCCCGGATGCGCGAGGTGGCCGCAGGCTAGGCAAACCTTCCCGGCGCCACGGGGAAACCCCTGGCGCTAGGGAGCGTTCTCCTTACGGAACACAACACCGTCAGGAGAACACCATGCAAGATCCCAAAGAAGCCCGCGAAGACGTGGACTTTCATCGAACCGATGGCCGCACCATGGACGGGGCGCCGGTGAAGACGGCATCCAAGGCGAGGCAGGGCGTCACCTCCGGCCGCATGCTCATGGTCCTGTCCGTCGGCCTCGCGCTGGTCGTGATCGGCTTTGCGGCGAGCTACATGGGGGCGGTCTAGACCGCCGCCCATTCGCTTCACACGGGGATGTTGTCGATCAGCCGGGTCTGGCCGAGCCACGCGGCGGCAAGAAGCCGGATCGGCTCCTTGGCATCCTTGAGCGGCGCCAGCGTTTCGGCATGGCGGGCCGCCACATAGTCCACCTTGAGGCCGAGCGCGGAAATCATGCCGGAGGCGGTATCCACCGCCGCCTGCGGTTCGGTGCCCGACCGGATCTGCTCGGCGGCGCGGGTGAGGGCGGCGTAGATCACCGGCGCGATCTTGCGCTGCTCCTCGTCGAGATAGGCGTTGCGGGAGGAGAGGGCGAGGCCGTCTTCCTCGCGGATGGTCGGCACCGGCACCACCTCGACGCCGAGATCAAGATCCTTCGACAGCCGCGTCACCACCTTGAGCTGCTGGTAGTCCTTCTCGCCGAACATGGCGTAGTCGGGCGTGCACTGGGTGAAGAGCTTGCCCACCACGGTCGCGACGCCGCCGAAGAAGTGTGGCCGGAAATCCGTCTCCAGCCCCTCGGAGGGACCGCCCACGGTAATGCGCGTGGCAAAGCCCGCCGGGTACATCTCCGTCGCCGTCGGCGCATAGACGAGATCGACGCCGACCTCGGCCAGCTTGTTGAGGTCCGCTTCCAGCGCGCGGGGATATTTGTCGAAATCCTCGTGGGGGGCGAACTGGGCCGGATTGACGAAGATCGACACGACGGTACGGCCGGCGAGTTCCCGCGCCTTCTCGGCCAGCGCCATGTGGCCCACATGCAGCGCGCCCATGGTGGGCACCAGCGCCACCTTGGAGCCTTCGGCCCGGAAGCCGGCCACTGCCGACCTCAGATCGCGCACGCGCCCCACAACCTTCGGCAAAGTCGCCATCGTCCCATCCCCTCGATACGGCGCCCCGCCGCTGGGGGGTGCAGATAGGCCCTGGGCCGGTCCGCTTCAAGCCATTGCGATGCATCCGTCGCGGCCGGCGGGGAGGGGGCCTTGGTGCGCCGTCCGAAGCGGCTTATGTGTGAACAAGAGAGGAACCGATGGCGACGCGCGACGACAGCAAGGGGAAACTGGCGGAAACCAAAGCGGGCGGAACGGTTCCGGTATCCGGCTCGGCCGAGGTGGAGGCGTTCCTCGCCGCGGCCCGCAGCATGCCGCCGGCCCGCCCTGCGGATGGGCGGGGCAGACTGTCCTTCGCGCTCGATGCCACCGGCTCGCGCCAGCCCACATGGACGCTCGCATGCGACATCCAGGCGGACATGTTCGCCTCCGCCGCCGCCCATGGCGGCCTCGACATGCAGATTGTCTATTACCGGGGACAGGACGAGTGCCGCGCCTCCCCCTTCGTGCGCGATGCCGCGACGCTGGGCGGGCTGATGCGGCGTATCTCCTGCATGGGCGGCCTCACCCAGATCAACCGCATCCTCGGCCATCTCGGCAAGGAAGCCGAACGCTCGGGGCTGCGCGCCGCGGTCTTCGTCGGCGACGCGGTGGAGGAAGATCCGGCGGTGCTCAGGGAGGCCGCGGGGCAGCTCGCCTTGCGCGGCGTGAAGCTGTTCATGTTCCAGGAAGGCAATGACGCCCGGGTGGAAGACGTCTTTCGCGGCCTTGCGCAGGTCACCGGGGGAGCGTGGTGCCGGTTCGATCCCTCGGCCCCCGGCGAGCTTCGCCAGTTGCTCGCGGCGGTCGCCGCCTATGCCGCCGGTGGCCAGATGGCGCTGACGTCCCGTCGCGACGCCGGCGCCCGGCGCCTCATCGCCGCCATGGGCCGCTGACCGGTGGTGCTTCGCCCGTCTTTCCTAATCATCCCGCCGGCGCAGGGGCGCGGCTTTCGATCCGGAGTTCCGCGTGATTAGCCTTGTCGCCGGTGCGTTGCTGCTGCTGATCGGCCTCTATGGCCTCTCGGTCTGGACCAAGGCCGATCCGAAGGTACTCATCGCCACGATGATGCGGACGCTGGCCTATGCCGCGCTGCTCGGTGCCGCGGGCGCTCTGGTCACGGGCCGGATCGGCATCGCGCTCCCACTGGGCGCGGCGGGCATCGCCCTGCTCGGGCGGCTCGATCCTCAGGGGATCGGCGGTTATCTCGGCGGGCTGTTCAAACGGCGGAGCGCACCGAAGACCTCGGGGGTGCGCACGTCCATGATCGAGATGGAACTGGACCATGCCACCGGCGACATGCGCGGAGCGGTTCTGGCCGGGGTCCATGCCGGCCGGCGGCTGGAGGAGTTGGACATCCCCTCCCTCGTGGCGCTGCGCCCGCAGTGCGATGCGCAGTCGCTGGCTCTACTCGAAGCTTATCTCGACCGCCGGGCGCCCGCCTGGCGTGAGGACGCACAGCGAAACGCGGGTGCGGGGGATATGGGCGGAGGCGGTGGCCTGGACGCTGCGATGCCCGAGGAGGAGGCCTATCAGATCCTTGGCCTTCAGCCGGGCGCGAGCGCCGAAGCTGTCCGCTCGGCGCACCGCTCCCTCATGAAGAAGCTCCACCCCGATCATGGCGGATCCGATTATCTCGCGGCGAGGATCAACCGAGCGAAGGACGTGATCTTGCGCAAGCATCGCTGATTCTCTGTCAGAACTTCAATTCCTGATAGGCATGCAGTCGAAATCGTTACGCTTGAGTAAACGGCAAGCTTCCTTCGCCGACTTCTCATCGAACCCGGCGAAGCGGGCGCGGTAGAGCTCGGTCGAACCCTTGGTCACCTTCTCGGTATAGGGGTCGGCACCGGCCAGCGCGGACTTCACGCGCGCCCGGGCGGCGTCGAGCTTGGTGCGGGCCGCGCGCTCGCCGTCGAACGCGCCGATCTGGATGCTCCAGCCACTCTTGGCCGAAGCCGGCACATGGCTGCGCTGGGAAGGGGCGGGAGCGGCCGCGGGCTGGGGAGCTGCCACCGGGGCGAGGGAAGCGGTGCGAACAGGCTTGGCGGCCTGCTGCGCGGCCTGAGGACGGGCGCGATCGTCCACCACACCTTCACGAGCGGAGCGCAGCGCGCGGGCATACGGATCGTCCGGCTCCATGGCGGCGATCCGCGCGGCGCGCATCGCCTGCTCGGCGGCGGCATCGGGCACGCCAAGGCGCGACGTGTCCTTGCCGGTCGGCGCGGCGGGAGCGGGGGCCGGCACGTCGGTGCGCGCGGCGACCTGCTGCGGCTTGGCGTGGGCCCGGCCTTCTGCGGCAGCCGTGGCGGCGGCCGCCGCCGGGGACTGGGCGAGGCTCGACGGGCCGAGATAGCCCAGGACGCCCGCAGGCGCGGAGGTGAACTGGGTGGTGGCTGCCACCTGCACCGGAGCGGGCGCAGCGGCCGGTGCTGCAGCCACATTCGCGGCGGTGGGCTTCTGGATCGCAACGGTCTTCACGGCCACCGGCTTGATGGGCTCGGCGGAGCCGGGCTTCACCTGCGGCAGGGGCGCCGAGGGCGCGGCGGCGGCGACCACCTGGTTGGCGGTGCGCGCGGCGGGCTTGGCGGGGATGGAGGCGGTGGTGGTCGGCTCGGCATTGGCTTCGACCACGGCCGGCTTCGGCAGCGGCGCCACCGCATGGGGCTGGACGTCGTCACGGGCCGCGACCACGGGCATGGGCGCATTGAAGCTGCCCGGCTTGCCGATGGAGAAGGCGTTGTCGGCGACTTCCGTGATCTTCGGCGCCACGCGGCCGCCGGCATAGGCGGTGGGCAGGTTCTGGCTGATGAGGCTGGTCATGCGCGCATCGCGCGAGCCGCCGCTGGAGCCGCCGAGCACGACGCCGACGAGATAGCGGCCGTCCCGCTTCACCGAGGTAACGAGATTGTAGCCCGAGGCGTTGGTGTAGCCGGTCTTGATGCCATCCACGCCGTCGATCCGGCCGAGCAGGCGGTTGTGATTGCCGATGGCCTGGCCGCGATAATAGAAGGTGCGGGTAGCGAAGTACTTGTACTGCTTGGGGAAACGATCCTGGATCGCGCGGCCGAGGATGGACAGGTCGCGGGCCGTCGTCACCTGGTTCACGTTGGGCAGGCCGGACGCGTTGCGATAGACCGTGCGGCTCATGCCGAGCGCGCGGGCCTTCTCGGTCATCGCCTCGGCGAAGGCCGACTCGGAGCCGGCGAGGTTTTCGGCGATCACAACGGCCACGTCGTTGGCCGAGCGGGTGACGATCGCCTTGATGGCGTCCTCCACCTCGATCGTCTGGCCGGGCCGCATGCCCAGCTTGGAGGGCTGCTGCGACGCCGCCTTCGCGGATACCTCCAACTTGCTGTCGAGACGAAGGTTTCCGGCCTCCAGCTGCTCGAACAGGAGGTAAAGCGTCATGATCTTGGTGACTGAGGCAGGATGTCGCAGGGCGTCCGAATTTTCCTCGTACAGCACCTTGCCGGTATTCGCGTCCACGATGATCGCGGCGGAGCCGTAGCGCCAGCGCCCGCCGTCGGGGTCGGCCGCGGCTACCGTCTTGGTATTGGAGGACGGTTTCGTCTTCGACGCGGATTTCGCGGAGGACTTGGACGAAGACTTGGCGCTGCGCTCGACCTGCGTCTTCTTGCGCGGCTTCGCATCAGCCACCGTGGCGGTCAGGGAGAAGGCCGCAAGTACCGCAAGGGCAAGGGCTTTCGAGCAATTTGGCAGACCGCCGCGAGCGTAACGCATGTACTTTTGTCCCGTGTCGCTGGTCGCAGACGCCGCCCCTTTGTCCGGAACACCGATGTGACAGGGAAGCCTGGTGGCAGGCTTGTGCGTCGCACCGGAGGTCCAGGGAAGCGACCAGTGCCTGACCCTAAAAACGCGGAGTTACCAAGGCGTAAACCGGACACCCCTGCCACATTGTGCGGTGCAACATATCGCTTGACTTTCGTTGTGCAGTGCATAATATTTACAACCGAGCGGAGGCATAATCCACTCGACGCAATGCCAGCGCGTTGGCTGGCGCGAAAGGGGACACCCAATGGTTCAGAGCGCTGAAGAGCTCCAGAAGCTCAGCAAGGACAACATCGAAGCCGCGGTGAAGAGCTTCGGCACTCTTTCCAAGAGCGCCCAGGCGATCGCGGTGGAAATCGCCGATTACACCAAGGCTTCTTTCGAGCAGGGCACCGCTGCCCTCGAGAAGCTGCTCGGTGCCAAGACCCTCGAGCAGGCCATCGAGATCCAGCAGTCCTACCTCAAGACCGCCTACGAGGGCGCCGTCGCCCAGGCGACCAAGCTCGGCGAGCTCTACACGGAGCTGGCGAAGGAGAGCTACAAGCCCTTCGAGACCTCCTTCGGCAAGTTCGGCCGCTGAGGCAAATTCCCCGGGCTTTTTGCCTGAGGTTCGCCCCGTCCGGCGCGCTGCATTGCGTGCCGGGGGCTGGATGATCCCGCGAGGCCGCCCGTCAGGGCTGGCCTCCCGGTGCCGCGCCGGGGGCTCGTATCGCGTCGCGCCCCGGCGCTCCCACGTCTGACGATCCGGCCGCGCACGGGCACCAGCCCGGTGAAGTGCGGGCCTTTTGCGTTCCGGCTTCGCCCTGTGCCGGCCCCGCGCATCAAAGCGCCGCACGCGCGAATTGCGCAGCTGACCTTGCGCCCGCCCGCATTGCTCCCGACATAGAAGCCGACCGACGTTCCTGCGACTGCATGCGCCTGACGCACCGTGGTACTGGCGCGGACGCACTGATTTTTCTATGATTGCCAGCCGTCAAGGGCTGCGTCGAGGCTCCGGGTTGCCGCCGGAGATTGCGACAGGGCGCGAGGATCATGAAGCACGTTTTCCATCCGTCTCATCCGGCAGGCGCCGATCGCGCCCGCGTGGTTCCCGCGCGCGCCATGGCCGGAGAGCCGCCGCGCAAGGGCGACGGACCGGGCACCGCCGTCATCACCCGCACCAAGCCCCAGACCAAGCGGCCGAGCCTCTATCGCGTGCTTCTGCTGAATGATGACTACACGCCGATGGAGTTCGTGGTGCACGTTCTCGAGCGGTTCTTCAGCAAGAACCGCGACGAGGCCAACCGCATCATGCTCCATGTTCATCACCATGGCGTGGGCGAATGCGGCGTTTTCACCTACGAGGTCGCCGAGACGAAGGTGACTCAGGTGATGGATTTCGCCCGCAAACATCAGCACCCGCTTCAGTGCGTGATGGAAAAGAAGTAAGCCGCAACAGGCGGCGACCAGACTTCTCGCAGAAAAAGTGATCGTGACCCGACCCGGGCGGAAGCTCGGGCCAGCGGGGCGTTGTGCCGTCGTCAAGTCCTATTCGGCGACGGGCCCCCGCGCTTTCCTTTCACCGAGGGACTTGCGCACTGCGGCATCCAGTACGAAGTTTGTGTGAATGGTGCACGTGCTCCGGATCTGGGGGAAAATTCCGAAAGTCCGGTGCGACGCGCGAAAGAGGTGTCGATGCCTACATTCTCACGCAGCCTCGAACAGTCGCTCCATCGCGCTCTGGCCCTCGCGAACGAACGCCACCACGAATACGCGACTCTCGAGCATCTGCTTCTCTCGCTTGTCGACGATCAGGATGCGGCCGCCGTCATGCGCGCCTGCAACGTCGACATGGAGAAGCTTCGTCGCAATCTCATTGAATACGTCGACACCGAGCTGGAAAATCTCGTCCAGTCCGGCTCGGACGATTCCAAGCCGACGGCCGGTTTCCAGCGCGTTATCCAGCGCGCGGTCATCCATGTCCAGTCCTCGGGCCGCGAGGAGGTGACGGGGGCCAACGTGCTCGTCGCCATCTTCGCCGAGCGCGAGAGCCATGCCGCCTATTTCCTGCAGGAGCAGGACATGACGCGGTACGACGCGGTCAACTACATCTCCCACGGCATCGCCAAGCGCTCCGGCATGTCCGAGAGCCGGCCCGTGCGCGGCGCCGACGAGGAGACCGAGACCAAGTCCGGCGACGACAAGCAGAAGAAGGCCGACGCGCTCGACGCCTACTGCATCAACCTCAACAAGAAGGCGCATGAGGGCAAGATCGACCCCCTCATCGGCCGCGACAGCGAGATCACCCGCACCATCCAGGTGCTCTGCCGCCGGCAGAAGAACAACCCGCTGTTCGTGGGCGACCCGGGCGTCGGCAAGACCGCCATCGCCGAAGGTCTCGCCAAGCGCATCAACGATGGCGAGGTGCCGGAGGTGCTGGCCACCGCCACCGTCTTCGCCCTCGACATGGGCGCGCTGCTCGCCGGCACCCGCTATCGCGGCGACTTCGAGGAGCGCCTCAAGCAGGTGGTGAAGGAGATCGAGGCCTATCCCAACGCGATCATGTTCATCGACGAGATTCACACGGTCATCGGTGCCGGTGCGACCTCGGGCGGCGCCATGGATGCGTCCAACCTGCTGAAGCCGGCGCTGGCCTCCGGCTCGCTCCGCTGCATGGGCTCGACCACCTACAAGGAATACCGCCAGTATTTCGAGAAGGACCGCGCCCTCGTCCGCCGCTTCCAGAAGATCGACGTGGCCGAGCCCACCGTGCCGGACGCCATCGAGATCCTGAAGGGGCTGAAGCCCTACTTCGAGGACTACCACAAGCTGCGCTACACCAACGACGCCATCAAGGCGGCGGTGGAGCTGTCGGCCCGCTACATCCATGACCGCAAGCTGCCGGACAAGGCGATCGACGTGATCGACGAGTCGGGCGCGGCCCAGATGCTGCTGCCCGAGGCCAAGCGCAAGAAGACCATCGGCCTCAAGGAGATCGAGGCGACCATCGCCACCATGGCGCGGATTCCGCCCAAGACCGTCTCCAAGGACGATGCCGAGGTGCTTGCCAACCTGCAGACGACCCTCAAGCGGGTGGTCTACGGGCAGAACAAGGCCATCGAGGCGCTCTCCGCCTCCATCAAGCTGGCCCGTGCCGGCCTGCGCGAGCCGGAGAAGCCCATCGGCTGCTACCTGTTCTCCGGCCCCACCGGGGTCGGCAAGACCGAGGTGGCCAAGCAGCTCGCCTCCATCCTGGGCGTGCAGCTCCTGCGCTTCGACATGTCGGAGTATATGGAGCGCCACACCGTGAGCCGCCTCATCGGCGCGCCTCCCGGCTATGTGGGCTTCGACCAGGGCGGCCTGCTGACGGACGGCGTGGACCAGAACCCGCACTGTGTGCTGCTGCTGGACGAGATCGAGAAGGCCCATCCGGACCTCTTCAACATCCTCCTGCAGGTGATGGACCACGGGAAGCTGACCGACCACAACGGCAAGCAGATCGACTTCCGCAACGTGATCCTCATCATGACCACGAATGCGGGCGCCGCTGACCTTGCCAAGCCCGCTTATGGCTTCACCCGCCAGAAGCGTGAGGGCGACGACTCGGAGGCCATCAGCCGGACCTTCGCGCCGGAGTTCCGCAACCGCCTCGACGCGGTGATCCCGTTCGGCCACCTGCCGCCCGAGGTCATCACCCAGGTGGTGGAGAAGTTCGTGCTGCAGCTGGAGGCCCAGCTCGCCGACCGCAATGTCACCATCGAGCTCTCCGACGAGGCGGGCACGTGGCTGGTGGATCGCGGCTACGACGAGCAGATGGGGGCGCGGCCCATGGCCCGCGTCATCCAGGAGTTCATTAAGACTCCGCTGGCGGACCTCGTGCTGTTCGGCGCGCTCAAGAATGGTGGCCACGTCCGCGTGGTGGTGGAGGGCGAGGGCAAGGACTCGAAGCTCGGCTTCGAATTCCCCGAAGGCCCCGTCACCCCCAAGCCGGAGAAGATCGTCCCGGCTCCCGCCAAGCGCCGCAAGCCGGCGGCCAAGTCGAAGGCCAAGCCCATCCCCAAGGGCAAGGGCCCGAAGGGCGGGCCGGCCGGCGGCTCGGGCCGCTCCGGCAGCCCGGTGCCCAAGCTGCCGCTGGTCAAGGCCTGACGGATCTCCAATCAAACAGAAAGAGGCGGCTCTCGGGCCGCCTCTTTTCGTTTCAGGATCAGGAGTTGCGCGGCTATTCCGCTGCTTCGCTGTTCTTGAGGCTGCCGCCGTGCAGCTTCTTCAGCTTGGCCTTCAGCGCGGCCGGCGGTGGCGCGTAGATGAAGCCGAAGGAGACGCAGCCCTCCTTGCCCTCCACCGCGTGATGCAGCCGATGTGCCTGAACGAGGCGCTTGAGATAGCCATTGCGCGGCACGTAGCGGAACGGCCAGCGCTGATGCGTGATGCCGTCGTGGACGAAGAAATAGAGGAAACCGTAGACGGTCATTCCCACGCCCACCCACAGCAGCGGGCCGCCATTGCGATAGAAGTAGATGAGCAGGATGGCGATGCCGGCGAACACGACGGCATAGAGGTCGTTGCGCTCGAACACGCCTTCGCGCGGCTCGTGGTGCGATTTGTGCCAGCCCCAGCCCCAGCCGTGCATCACATATTTATGCGCTGCCCACGCCACGCCCTCCATGGCGGCGACTGTGAGGAGCACGATCGACGTGTTGACGAGGAAGGCGAGCGCGTTCGACATGGTTCTCCATCCGCTGCGGCAGAACGGGATATGCCCGGGGCTGCCGCGGGCCTCGTCCTTATACAGCATCACCCGGCGCGTGGCGCACTGTGCAAGATCAACTGGCAAGATCAACTGCACGCGCCCGGGCCTGCCGCGGAGCCGACCATGACCATCGATCGCAAGAAAACCTTCCCTGCGGAGGAGGTGGCAGCCCACCTCGCCGCCGAGCTGCCCCACTGGCGCTACGAGGACGGCTGGATCAAGCGCACCTACAAGACCAACAGCTGGAAGGGCACGCTGATGGTCATCAACACCGTCGGCCATCTCGCGGAGGCGGCGTGGCACCATCCCGACCTCACCGCCTCCTATGCCTGGGTGGAGGTGCGGCTCCAGTCCCACGACGCCAAGGGCATCACCGTGCGCGATCTCGCACTTGCGAAGAAGATCGAGGAGGTGGTGCAGTGGCAGCCCGGCGCCGGCGAGGATGCGCCGCTTGAGGGCACGCCGCAGCACGATCTGCGCTTTTCTTACATCAAGTACGACTGATCCCGGCGCGCTCCTTGCTTCATTCGGCAGATGGAGGAGCGCGTGTCCGCAATCGCCCCACACGCTGACGGCATTGAAGCGCCGCCCGACGACGCAGCCGCCGTCGCGGTGCCGGCTCTCGATTTCTCGGGCGCCGTCCGCTTGGATCCCGCGCGGATCGTCGAAGGAGAGGTGGGCGAAGGGGCGGGCGCTCCCGCCTCCGCCAGATGTGCCGCCCTCCTGACGCACCATTCCTTCGGCGACGTTGCCCGCTTCTTTGCTGATCGCGCGACGGCCTGGCGCGCGGCGGTCGAGACCATCCGTCTCCACCACCGCACGGCGGGACGGCCCAAGCGGCGGGAGATCGTTGTCGTCTCCGACGTCCCGCGGCTTCCCCCGGCGCTGGCGCTGGCGCAGGATGCGGGCGTGCGGCGTATCCCGGAGGATGAAGCGGCCATCGAGGCCGCCATGGGGCCGAACGTGGCGGCGCTGCTGCTCGCGCCGGCCTCCATCGATGCCGGCCTGCGCTTCCTGCCGGGTTTCCTCCTCGCCACGGCACGGCAGGCGGCGGATGAATATGGCGTCGTGCTGACGTTCGACGAGACCGATTCCGGCCTCGGGCGCACCGGCATGGCCTTCGCCCACGAATGGCGCGGTGTTGCGCCGGATGTGATGGTGATCGACGGGCTGCCGGGCGAGGCCGAAGGCGGGGAGGGCGCTTCGGCATTGGTGCTCAGCGCCCGTCTCGCCCGCAGCCTGCCCTCCGGTCTGCCCCTGCTGGACGAGGATGCAGCCGCCGGGCTGCTGCTGGCCCTATCGGCCTCCTTCGCTCCCGGCTTCGAGACGCGGGTGCAGGAGATGGGCTGGAAGCTGGAGGACCGGCTCGCCACCCTGCGCTGGCGCCGGCCGGACCTGTTCACCGACACCACGGGCACCGGCCTCGTTCAGGGGCTGGTCTGCGCCGGGCCGGCCGCGCCGCTGGCGGAGGCGCTGGCCGGGCAGGGGCTTCTCGCTCGGCCGCTCGGGAACGTGCTCGCTATGCTGCCACCGCTGACCGTGACCGAGGCGGAGATTGCAGCGGCGAGCGATATCCTCGACGCTGTGGTGGCGGCGTTCCCGCCAGCCTGACCGGCCTCAGGCGAGGATGCGCCCCGCCAGCGTATCGCGCACGGCGGCCAGACGCAGCGGATCGAGGGCGCTGGTGCGTCCGTCGGCGCAGAGCGCGCCGCGGAAGCCGAGATAATGCGGCCGCAGCGCTGCGAGCGGGGCGATGTCCGCCATCTTCAGCGAACCAGCGAGGCCGGTCAGCAGCCCTTCCGCTCGGGCGGTCGCGACGAAGCGGGCGAGGATTTCCACCGGCAGGTGGGCGAGCAGGCCGCCCTCTGCCTTGTCCGCCGTGTCCAGCATCACCCCATGGAAGCCGGCGGCGGCGAACAGCGGCACGGCGGCAAGGTCCGGCGCCTGATCGGCGAAGAGCACGGCGATCAGGCGCGTCTCGCGGGCGAGGGGGCGAAGGGCGTCGAGCACCGCCGGCAGGGCGGCCTCATCGCCGAGGGCAAAGCCGATCTTCACCAGCGGCACGCCGGTGGCGGCGGTGCGCTCGGCTGCGGTGCGCAGCACGTCCGGCTCCAGCGGATGGTCACCCACCGTGGCGCTGAGACTGCCCGGTGCGCCGGCGGCGCGCCACACGGCCACGGCCTCCACCAGCGCTTGCGGCGCCCAGGCGCCCAGTGCGCCCTCGGAGGGGTTCTTGAGGTCCAGGATATCTACGCCCGCGGCCAGAGCCGTGCGCATCTCGTCGAGGGTCGCCACCGATGCAAGGAGGCCCGGCCGGGCCGGAACGTGCGCCGTCATGAGGCGGCCCGCGCCCGGTGGTCGGCGATGGTCTCGCACAGCCAGTCCCACGCCTCGCGCTCGGCTGGGCCGGCGGTCTTGTCGATGGCGATGGAGAGATAGTTCATCTCCCGGTCCACCCGGTCCGGGTCCATCATGTGCAGGCGCGAAACGAGGATGGCGCCTTCCAGCACAGCGGCCACGGCCCGGTTGAGGCCGAGGAAGGGCGCATGGGTCTCGCGGTGGATGGTGCGGCAGAAGAAGCGGGGACGGGTGGGGTCGTCCTCCATCCGCGCCACTTCCACCTCGTCATGGGCGAGGCAGTCGGCGAGGCGTGCCGCGCCCTTGAGAAGGGTGGCGGGAACGGTGGGCCAGGAGCGGTGCCGTCCGGTGATGCAGCCCGCGAAGATGCGGGCATCATCGGAGAAGTTCACCACGCAGCTGCGCGCCGCCGCCAGATTGTCCAGCGTGCGGGAGGGGCGGAAGGGCTGGAGCAGATAGCCGCCCTCCACCACGGTCGCGCCCATGGGCGCGATGTGCGCCTCCCCGGCGGCCGAGACGGTGGTGACGATGGTCTCCCGGATCACGCGCTTTCGCCTTTCTTCTTCGCGGCAGAAAGCGTCGAGCCCGCTTCCTTGAATGTCAACCGATGGGCCTCCTCGGCGCTGCCGCCGGTCTCGCCCGCGACGCCCCATTTCAAGGGCTCGTCCTGCGCATAGCGCTTGCCGAGTTGGTGGGCGATCTCCGCCCGCGCCGTCTCCACGCCGAGATAGAAGGCGTGGGCGCCATCGTCCTCCACCTTGAGGTGGGGGAAGAGGGCGAAGGGATCCGCCGCCACATGGTGGCCGTCACGGTTGTAGACGTGGATCCCCTCTTCCGTCACCTCGATGCGGAAATTGCGGTCGGCCACCGTGGACGCGAGCCGCGCCACCTCCTCCGGGGTGGTGGACCAGGGGCGCCGGTCGCGCAGCGCCATCAGTCCGCCGCCGAAGCCCTGGGGCAGGGCGCCCGCCTCGCGCGCGGCGTAATATTCCCGCCGCGCCCGGTCAAACTCGCGCACCGCCGTGCGGCAATGCGGGCTCACCTGCACCGCGAGGACGGCATTGAGGCGCAGCTCGGAGATGATGCCCATCAGCAGCGCGTTCATGCCGGTGGTGTCGGCATCCGTCAGCTCGGTGACGTTGCCGATGCCCATCAGGATGGGAATGTCCGGCTTCAGCCGCCGCAGCTCCGCATAGCGCACCAGGGATGCCGTGAAGCCGAGATGGATGGGATCGAGGATCGGATCGGCGAGGAAGGGCCGCCCCGACGCCTCGCACGCTTCGATGGCGCGGACGAGGGAGGCGAGGTCTCCCGCCTGCGCCGGCACAAGCACCGGCACGGCGGGGCCTTCGTCGGCGATGGCGAGATTGGTTTCGTTGAGGCTGAGCAGATAGTCCGCCCCGGCGCGGGTGCCGCGACGCAGCTCTTCCGGGTCGAAGCTGTCCACGCTCACCTTGAAGCCCTCGGCCTTGAGGGCGGCGATGGCGTCCTCAAGATGCGGGAAGGGCTGGTCCGGCAGGGCGCCGAGGTCGATCACGTCGGCGCCCTCGCCCCTCAGAAAGCGGGCACGCTCAAGCAGTTGCGGAACGGACAGGCGGGTCGCGTCCACGATCTCGGCGAAGAGCGTCACGTCGTGGCGGTCGAGGGGCACGTTGCGGCCCTTGCCGCGGCCGAAATAGGTGGGCAGGTCCGCCGCCTCTTCCGGCCCGCGCTCGAACGGCAGGCCGAAGCGCGCAGCGAGGCGCTGAAGATCGCCGCGGAAGCGTCCGGGCATCAGCACCTTGTCCGTGCCTTCGGGCAGCTTGAGGCGGCGCTCCACGATCTCGGCGGTCATGAGCGCCGCGACCTTCACCCCGATGTTCACCACCACCGGATCGAGCGTGCCGTCCGCCAGTTCCTCCGCGATGCGGCGGATGCGGGGCTCGGCCAGCGAGCCGGTGACGAGGGCGACGCGCTCGGCCATGGCTCAGGCCGGGACGGGATAGAGGGTGGCAAGCTCGGCCCGGCGGCGGGCGACGGCGAGGCGCAATTCCTCCAGCGTCTCGGCCACCACGGTCGCCTCGAAGGTCTTGAGCTTCGCGGTGTTCTCCAGATCGATGCGGCGCGGATAGACCGGCACCGGGCCTTCCGGCGCCATGGTGATCATCTCCGGCTGGCTGTCGCAGGCGAACACGATGCAGGCCACCCGGCACTTGCCGGCCTGGGCAAAGCAATTGGTGACGAGCGTGTCCGAGATGCCGTGCACCGCCTTCGCCACCGTGTTGGAGGAGGCGGGGGAGACGACGAGGGTGTGATACTCGCCGTGATAGAATCGCCCGATGGAGGCCGACGACGCCGAATTGTCGCGGAACACCTGCGTCTGGGCGGGCAGGGGTTCCTTGTCCTGCTTGTACATGCGCAGCACTTCGTCCGCGGCGTCCGAGATGAACAGGTCCACGTCCTGAAGCTCGCGGATGATCTCGATGCTCTCGGTGAAATAGTGCCCGGAGCCGGTGAGGGCCCACGCCCAGCGGGGCGGCTTCTTGCTGGAACGGGTCTCGCTCATGATCGGCGCGGGCCTTCTCTTGTTTCCTCGATGCTCTGCGGCGCGGGCGGTTCGAGCGCCTGCGCCATCAGTGCCCCGTCATCGGCGGGGACGAGGACAATATCGCCAGAATAGTCCCGTGCCATGGTCGCAAAAGCCGCATCCACCAGACCGGCCGCAGTCCAGGCCGCAAGGTCCGCCGCGCGGTCGCCGTGCCGCGGCACCTGAACGCCCGGCGCCTTTATCAGAACCAGCCGGTCGGCCGCCAGCCGCGCCGCGAGCCACAGCGCGAGACTGTCGGAGGTCACCTCCCAGCTTTGGGGAATGTCTGGGGCGTCGAGGGCCATGGTGGCGGGAAGCCACAGGGCCGCGCCTTCAGCCGCGGCGGACATCAGCTCAGCCGACGTCCGCGCGGGGCTCAGGCGGGGAGCCATGTCGAGGAAGGCATGGGCCATCTGCTCCATGGCGAGGATCGCCATGCGATGGGCTGCCCCATCGGAAAGTCCAATCTGCGGCTGCATCACGCGAACCTGATCGGCCAGCGCTCCGCCCCCCGGCACGAGCACCAGCCCCTTCCGGCCCGCGAGGCGTTCGAGCAGGAGCCGGGGTGGGGCGCCCCGCGTCAGGCTTCCACCGATTTTGACGACAAGGGTCACGCTGAATCTGCCATTTCGGGAGGTCTCAAGGTCGCATCGAAGGCCGGGTTGGAAACATGCTAAGGAACCCGACCCCTCCGCCACGGATATATGTGGTGTCAGAGGTGGAGGTGTCTGCCCGGTAAAGCATCAAGCTGGCTTCCGCGAATCCGCAGGTGCGAACACAGCGCCTTGCGGAGCCGGGGCCCGGCCGACAGAGAGGATATAGCTCAATGCGTCTTGTTCTGGCTTCCGTCCTTGTCCTCGCCGCCGCCACCGGCTCGGCCTATGCCGATCCCGACGTCGCCAAGGGCGAGACCGTGTTCAAGAAGTGCATGGCCTGCCATGCCATCGGCCCCGACGCCAAGGTGAAGGTCGGCCCGCCGCTGAACGGCATCGTGGGCGCCAAGTGGGCGCACTTCGAGGGCTATGCATATTCCCAGGACATCAAGGACGGCGCGGCCGCCGGCAAGGTGTGGGACGAGGCGACCCTCAACGACTACATCGAGAATCCCAAGCACCTCGTGCCCAAGGGCAAGATGGCCTTCGCCGGCGTCAAGAACGAGGATGAGCGAAAGGACCTGATCGCGTTCCTCGCTCAGTTCAAGCCCGACGGCTCCAAGTAAGCGACTTCGACCAGGCGTTGACGCAGGATCAAGCCCGAGGGGCTCCTGAGCCGTAGCGGGCATCCGCGCGACGTCCGGCCGCGACTGGCATGGTATCAGCATCCCGCGCATCACCCATTCGGGGGATGCAACCAAGGGCTGCTTTTGTGGATTATGCCCTTGCGCCGGTCAGGGCGTCATCTCCGAGGGGCGTTCGGGGGTCGGGGCAGGCGGAGTCCTTCGGGTCTCCGCCTGTTTTCGTTTCCGGGGTTCGGAACCACAAGCTTGCAACGCGCGCCGATGCGTGGTGTGCCTCCGGTGAGAGGAGCCGCCATGCCCGAGCACGATTTCCACGCCCAACGCCTGCACGTCGCCGCCGATCTGGCCGAGGGCTCCGAGATCGTGCTGGAGCGCGATGCGGCGCATTACGTGGCCAACGTCATCCGCCTCGGTGTCGGCGAGGACATTCTCCTCTTCAACGGCCGGGACGGGGAGTGGCGGGCGACACGGATCGCCGGCGGCAAGCGCGACGTGCGCCTCGAAGTGCTGCGCGAGACGCGCGCCCAGCCGCCTGCCCCGACGCTGGAATATGCATTCGCGCCGCTGAAGCATGCGCGGCTCGATTATATGGTGCAGAAGGCGGTGGAAATGGGCGCGGGCATCCTGAGTCCGGTCATCACCCGCTACACGCAGGTCTCCCGCGTCAATGTCGAGCGCATGACCGCCAACGCCATCGAGGCGGCCGAACAGTGCGGCATCCTCAGCCTGCCCCATGTGGAGGAGCCGCGCCCGCTCGACAGCTGGCTCGCCTCCCTCGCCGAGGACCGCCTCCTCGTGTTCTGTGACGAGGCTTCCGCCGACGAAGACCCCATCGCCGCGCTGAAGCAGGCCCGTCCGGGACCGGTGAGCGTCCTGATCGGCCCGGAAGGGGGATTCAGCCCCGAGGAGCGTACGCGCATCGCCCCGAGAGGCCTCACCCTCAGCCTCGGCCCGCGCATCCTTCGCGCCGATACGGCCGCCGTGGCCGCCCTTGCGCTGGTGAATGCGGCGCGCCGGTGAGGGTGCGAAAACGCCTAGATGGAATTTTTGTTCCGTCAATTCGCATAAAATAGTTCTTGCGAGTCGTTCGTAAACTACTTTGTATTTTGTCCATCTCGCGTGCGGTGCGGGAAGATATTGAGCTTCAAGGCGCAATCGCGCACAGGAACCGGTGCCCAAATTTGGACTGATTTGGCGTCAGTCTCCCCGGAACTTCGCAATGGGGCGGGCGTTACTGGCTCGCCGTAAAGCCGGGTTTTGTGGAGGGCTCCGTGTCGAACGATTACAGCTTCGGAATCGAAGAGGAGTTCTTCGTCGTCGATGCCCAGACGAAGGCGGTGCAAAGGCGCATGCCGTCTGGGTTCTTCGAAGAGCTGAAGGAACGGCTCGGCGATGCCGTTTCGGTGGAGATGCTGCAGTCCCAGCTCGAAATCGCGACCCGGCCGTCCACCGGCATCGGTAGCGCGCTGGACGAAATCCGCGGCCTGCGCCATGCGGTGTCGGACGTCGCGGGCGAGCATGGGCTGGCCGTCATCGCCTCCGGCACCCACCCCACCGCTACCTGGGACGGCGTGCGCGCCACGCGGGCCAACCGCTACGACGGCGTGATGAACGACCTCAAGATGCTGGGCGAGCGCAACATGGTGTGCGGCCTGCACGTGCATGTGGAACTGCCCGATCCGGACGAGCGGGTGGATGTGATGCGCCGCATCGTCCCCTACATTCCCCACTTCATCGCGCTCTCCACCTCCTCGCCCTTCTGGGGCGCCAAGCAGACCGGCCTGATGGGCTACCGGCTCGCCGCATACGACGAGCTGCCGCGCACCGGCCTGCCGGAGATGTTCGAGAACAACGGCGATTATGAGCGCTATGTGGAGGCCATGGTGGCGGCGCGGGCCATCACGGATTCGAGCTATGTGTGGTGGGCCATTCGCCCCTCGCGCCAGCTGCCGACGCTGGAACTGCGCGCGCCGGACAGCTGCACCCGCTCGACCGACACGGTGGCCATCGCGGCGCTCTACCGCGCGCTGGTGCGCTTCCTGGTGCGCAATCCCCATCACAACCGCGACGTGGGGCCGGTGGACCGGGCCATCGCCGACGAGAACAAGTGGCGCGCCCAGCGCTACGGCGTCCACGGCTCGTTCGTGGACCTCGCCCAGCGCCGCGCCGTGGCGGTGCGGGATGCGGTGGATGGGCTGGTCAACCTCGTCGCCTCGGACGCGGAAGCGCTGGGGTGTCTCGACGCACTCATGCGCGTGCGCACCATTGCCGAGGAGGGGACCAGCGCCGACGCGCAGCTCGCCATCTTCCAGGAGGCCCAGCACCGCACCGGCAACCGCACCGAGGCCCTTGGCGCGGTGAAGAGCTGGCTGGCCACGACGACGATGCAATGAGGCCGCTGCGGAAGGTCGCTTTCCCCGTCGTTTCTTGATCGAAGCAGGTACCGGCGGGCGGCGAATGTGCTCTAGGCTCCCGGCGGCTCGAACAGCGCCGGAGGCCGCCCGTGGAGATCGCCGGACAGGGTTCGCAAGGCAAGGCCCCCGGCGGCGCGGCCCTGCATTCCGTCGATGCCGGCGAGGGGGCCTTCTGGACGGAGACTCCGGACGCCCTCTGTCAGAAACTCGGCTGCGGCACCGCGGGGATATCCTCCAGTGACGCCGCAGAGCGGCTCGATCGCTTCGGCCCGAACCTCGACAAGCCTCCGAGCCGCACGACCCCGGTCCGCGCGCTGCTGCGCCGCCTGCTCGAGCCGCTGATGCTCATGCTGCTCGTTGCCGCCGGGGTCTCGGCCGCGACGGGTGATGCGGCGAGCGCGGTCATCATCATCCTCGTCATCGTCGCCTCCATCGGTCTCGACACGGTGCAGGAGGCGCGGGCCTCCAAGGCCGCGGCGGCACTGCGCGAGCAGGTCGCGCTGACCGCAGAGGTGTGCCGCGACGGTGTCTTCGCCACGCTCCCCACCGATCGGATCGTGCCCGGCGACGTGTTCCGCGTGCGCACGGGCGACATCATCCCCGCGGATGCGGTGATTCTCTCCGCCGACGGCTTTTCCGCCAACGAGGCCGCCCTCACGGGCGAGCCCTATGCGGTGGAGAAGCGACCCGGAGCGGTCTCATCCACCGTTGCGGCGGAGGCGACGAACGCCCTGTTCCGGGGGGCGGTGGCGCAGAGCGGGGAGGCGGTCGCACTCGCTGTGGCCACCGGCAAGGGGACCCTGTTCGGCGCCGCCGCTGCCCTCCTGGCGGAGGATGCCGGCCTGTCGCCCTTTCAGCGCGATCTGCGGGCCCTGGGCTTCGTCATCGCCCGCGCGGCCGGGGTGCTGTCCGTGGCGGTGCTGGCGGTGAACCTCGTGCTGGGGCGGCCGCTGCTGGAATCGCTCATGTTCGCGGTGGCGCTTGCAGTCGGCCTCACGCCCGAGCTGCTGCCCATGATCACCACCGTCACCCTCTCGCGCGGCGCGGTGCGCATGGCGCAGCGCAAGGTGATCGTGAAGCGGCTCACCGCCATCCACGACCTCGGCGCCATGACGGTGCTCTGCACCGACAAGACCGGCACCCTCACCTCCGCCGAGATCGTGCTCGCCGCCAGTGAAGACGGGGGCGGGCAGGCGGCGCACCGGCCCGCCGAGCTTGCGGCGCTGTGCGCGGAGCTGGCCGGTGATCGCAGCTGGATGGACACGGCGCTCGCCGCCGCCGCGCCGGCTGCGGCGGATGGATGGTCGGCGCCCTCCCGCCTCGGCTTCGGCTATGAGCGCCGCCGTGGCTCGGTGCTGGCGGAGCGCGCGGGGGAAGGCATCGCCGAGCGCCTCCTCGTCTGCAAGGGTGCGCCGGAAGCGGTGATGGACGTCTGCACCAGCCGCCGCGTAGGTGACGCCATTGTAGAACTTGATGCCGAGGCCCGCGCCGCTCTCGCCGCGCAGTTGAAGCGTCATGCGGAGCAGGGCCTTCGGGCCATTGCCGTGGCGACCCGCGCCGGCACCCCGGACGGCATGGCCCGGACCGGCAGCCTGGAGCCGGAGGACGAATCCGGCCTCGTGCTGGAAGGCTTCTGCCTGTTCGAGGACCCGCCCAAGCCCACCGCCGCCCATGCTCTCACGCGGCTTGCGGCGGCGGGGGTCCGGGTGAAGGTGCTGTCGGGGGATGACCCCACGGTGGTCGCCCACGTCGCCGGGCAACTCGGCATCGATGCCGCTGACATGCTCTCCGGCGCCGAGGTCGCGCACCTGTCCGACGATGCGCTGCGGGTGCGCGTGCGCAGCGTGAACGTCTTCGGACGGATGACGCCGAACCAGAAGGTGCGGGTGGTGCGGGCGCTGATGGCCAACGGCGAGACCGTGGGCTTCCTCGGCGATGGCGTGAACGACGCGCCGGGCTTGAAGCTCGCCGATGTCGGCCTGTCGGTGGACGGCGCGACGGGCGTGGCGCGTGCCGCCGCGGACATGATCCTGCTCGCGCCCGATCTCGACGTGGTGGCGGACGGGGTGGAGGAGGGGCGGCGGACCTTCGCCAACATCCTGAAATATGTGCGGATGGGCGCCAGCTCCAACTTCGGCAACATGCTGTCCATGGCGGCGGCCAGCCTGTTCCTGCCGTTCCTGCCGCTGCTCGCTACCCAGATCCTGCTCAACAACCTGCTCTACGACCTCTCCGAGGTCGGCATCCCCTTCGACGCCGTGGACGAGGCGGACCTCGCCACGCCGCAGCAGTGGGACATGAAAGGGCTGGTGCGGTTCGCAGCGGTGATGGGCCCGCTCTCCTCGCTGTTCGACTTCCTCACCTTCGGCGTGCTGCTGCTGGTGCTCAACACCGGGGTGGAGGCTTTCCGCACCGCCTGGTTCCTGGAATCCATCGCCACCCAGGTGCTGGTGGTCTTCCTCATCCGCACCCGCCTGCCCCTCGGCGCGACGCCGCCGGACCGGACGCTCATCATCTCGGCCCTTGGCGCCTTGGCAGTCGCTTTCGTGGTGCCCCTGAGCGGCCTCGGAGGCTGGTTCGGCTTCGTACCGCTGCCTGCGACGACTCTCCTTGCCGTCGCCGGCATTACGCTTGCGTATCTGTTCTGCGCGGAGGGCGTGAAGCATTTTGCCGTGGGAGGACCGCGGCCCCGTGGACGCGCCGGCACCGAGGGATAGGATGGGTGCCCTAACTGCAGGTCTTTCCATGGAATCCCTTCCACCCGAACAGGATCTCATCGTCTTCGACGGCGCCTGCGTTTTCTGTTCGGCCTTCGCGCGCTTCATTGCTCGCCATGACCGGGAGCGGCGGTTTCTGTTCGTGACCGCCCAGTCGGAGCCCGGGCGGGCTCTTTACGCGCGGCACGGGCTGGATCCGGACCTCATGGAGACCAACATCGTCATCGTCTCCGGCCGCGCTCATATGCGGCTTCAGGCCTTCGCGGTGGCCATGGGCGCACTGGGGTGGCCGTGGATGGCCTTGCGTCCCTTGGGCTGGATCCCGCGGGTGGTCTCCGATCCGCTATACGATCTCATTGCCCGCAACCGTTATCGCTTCGGGCGGCAGGCGTGTCCTGCGCCGTCGGCGGAGCTGAAGGCGCGGCTCATTGCTTGAGGTCGTGCTCGTTGTCGGAGGCTACGGGGTCTTCGGCTCTCGCATCAGCATGGCCCTCGCCCGCGTCGAAGGGATCGATCTCATTGTCGCAGGCCGCGACCGGAACGCCGCTGTTGCCTTCTGCGCCGTCCACGGCGGCCGGCCGGACATAATCGATCGGGAGGACCCGGCGCTGGCGGCGCGGATTGCAAGCCTGTCGCCGTTCCTCGTCATTGATGCGGCAGGCCCGTTCCAGTCATATGGCGCACGGCCATATCGCGTCGCCGAGGCGGCGCTCGCGGCCGGGGCGCACTATCTCGATCTTTCGGACGATCCGGTATTCACCATAGGTATCGCGCGACTCGATGATGTCGCGCGGAAGGCTGGCCTTGCAGTTTTGTCTGGAGTTTCGAGCGTGCCCGCTTTGTCGTCCGCCGCCGTGGTGGACCTAGCCGAAGACATGGACGACATCCATCTCGTGGATACAGTCATCGTTCCCGGCAACCGGGCACCGCGCGGCCTCTCCGTGGTGCGCGCCATCGTCGGCCAGGCAGGCCGCCCGATACGCATGTGGCGGGGAGGGCGATCAGAGAGCATTCCGGGATGGAGCGGCCTTGAGTGCGTCTCGCTAAGCCTATCCGGGAAGCCGCCCCTGTCCGGACGGTGGGCCAGCGTCAATGCAGCCCCCGACCTGGAGCTTTTCCCGCGATGCTTCCGGGCGCGCTCGGTGGTGTTCCGCGCCGGGCTCGAACTGAAAACCATGCACGCCGGACTTTTGATCCTGTCCATGCCGGTACGCTGGGGGCTCTTGGGAAGCATCGCGCCGTTGGCGCGTCCTCTCAAGTGGGTCGCGGAGCGGCTTAAGCCTTTCGGCACCGATGCGGGTGGCATGCGCGTGTGCGTCTCCGGGCTTACCAGACAGGGCCGGGCGGAGGTGCGCGCATGGGTGCTGCTGGCGGGCTCGGGTGAGGGGCCGCACGTGCCCGCCGTTCCGGCCCGGGTGATGTTTGAGAGGCTGCTGGCGGGCAAGGTGCCCCCGGGAGCGAGGCCTTGTGTGGCCGAGTTTGCGCTGGCCGAGGCCGAGGCGGCCATGGCGAACCTCGATATTTCCACCGAAAGTACGGCGCGGGAATTCCCGCTCGTGTTCGCCGAAACGTTGGGAGCCGCGTTCGGCGCGCTTCCGCCGGCAGTGCGTGACCTCCACACGGTCATGGATGTCCGGCGTTGGAGCGGCGAGGCGGACGTCGAGGAGGGAACGGGGCATCTGGCGCGGCTCGTCCGAATGCTCATGGGGTTCCCGGCGCCCGGGACTGCCATCCCGGTGAAGGTCAGGATGGAGCGGCGTGGAGAGGCTGAGATTTGGGAGCGGCGGTTCGCCGGCCGGCCGCTGCGGTCCCGTCTCGCGCGCGCTGGTGCGGGAATCCTGCGGGAGCGGTTCGGACCGCTGAGTTTCGACATCGCGCTGAACGTGGTGGGAGGGCGGCTGGCCTACCCGGTGGTCGCCGGCTATTGCGCCGGCCTTCCATTGCCGCGCGTGCTCCTGCCGATCAGCGAAACGACCGAAAGCGTGGATGCAGAGGGACGGGTGACGTTCGACGTGGCGGTTTCTCTGCCGTGGGTTGGCAGAATCGTGCGTTATCGCGGCTGGCTGGTACCTGATGAAGCCGAGGCATGAGGCGACGGGAAGATACCCGCCGCCTCCTTTCGTCTCAGAGCTTGAACGGCACCACGGTCTGCTGCTGCTCGCCGAGGCCCTCGATGCCCACGCGCATCACGTCGCCGGCCTTCAGAAAGCGCGGCGGCTTGAAGCCGAGGCCGACGCCGGGCGGGGTGCCGGTGGTGATGACGTCGCCGGGATCGAGCACCATGAATTGGCTGATGTAATGCACCAGGAACGGGATGCGGAAGATCATGGTCTTCATGGAGCCGTTCTGGACGCGCTCGCCGTTCACCTCCAGCCACATGGCGAGGGTGGAGGTGTCCGGGATCTCGTCGGTGGTGACGAGCCAGGGGCCGAGCGGCCCGAAGGTCTCGCAGCCCTTGCCCTTCATCCACTGGCCGGAGCGCTCGATCTGGAAATGGCGCTCGGAGACGTCGTTGCAGATGCAGTAGCCGGCCACGTAGTCGAGGGCGTCCTTCTCCTCGACATAGCGGGCGCGCTTGCCGATAACGAAGGCGAACTCCACCTCCCAGTCGAGCTTCAGCGAGCCCTTGGGAATCATCACGTCGTCATTCGGGCCGACGATGCAGTTCGGCGCCTTGTTGAAGAGCACCGGCTCCTCGGGGATGGGATTGTTGGTCTCGGCGGCGTGGTCCGCGAAGTTGAGGCCGACCGCGACGAAATTGCCGGGACGGGCGACGCAGGCGCCGAGGCGGACGCCTTCCGGAGCGAGCGGCAGGGAGGCGGGATCGACACCCGCAATCTTCTTCAGGCTCTCGGGGGCGAGGGTCTCGCCGTTGAGATCCGCGATGATGCCGGACAGGTCGCGGACCTTGCCGTCTGAATCGATTAGACCCGGCTTCTCTCGTCCAAATTCGCCGAAGCGGACCAGCTTCATCGGGAGCTCCTGATGGGATGTATGGCGTTGTTCTTGTTCGGGCGGGCAGCGCTAGGGTCAGCTGCTCCGTCCAAGGCGGCGCACGCTGGCGCGGTCTGGGGCCTAGGTCAATGGCGGCGGGATGTTTTTTCCTGCGGACGAAGGCGAACTTCGAGAGGCGAGGATGACGTTAGGTCACGTGCGGGGAGGCAGCGGCAGCCAATATGTCGCGGCTTCATAGAGGCCGGCCGTGGGTCGAACGGGCACCGTCCGGACGCGTCGGCAGAGTTGAGTGGCGACGATTCGACAGGTCGTCCGGGTTCGCGCGGCGGGGAACGTCTTCACTGCGCAGGGCTTCGACTATTAGCCGTCTTTCCAATGCCTGCCCGATCTGCATTTAATCTGTGCAAGCCGCGTGATTGGGCATGTGGCCTTCCTTTTGGACCGGCGACGTCATAAAAGGGATACACGACTCCGGCTAAGTCCGGACCGTGCAAGGTCGGCATGACGGACGCTCTGCAAGCTGTTCGGCAAGCCCGCCGGCGAACTTGAACGGGGCGCCTTATGGGTGCCACGATGCCGCCTTAGCCGGGTCCGGCCGTTACGGCTGCGCTGGCGGGCTGCGGGAAGGTGGAGGTATAGGGCGTGAGCGACAGTCCTGAAGCGCGCCGCTTTCGCGCCCTCTTCATCTCCGACGTGCACCTCGGCACCAAGGGTTGCCAGGCCGAATTGCTGCTTGATTTCCTCAAGTATAATGATGCCGATACCGTCTATCTCGTCGGCGACATCGTCGATGGCTGGCGGCTGAAGGCCAACTGGTACTGGCCGCAGAAGCACAACGACGTGGTGCAGAAGCTGCTGCGCAAGGGCCGCAAGGGCGCGCGCATGGTCTACCTGCCGGGCAACCACGACGAATTCCTGCGCGATTATTACGGCACGCACTTCGGCGGCATCGAAGTGGTGGAGCGGGCGATCCACGAGGCGGCGGACGGCAAGCGCTATCTCGTCATCCACGGCGACATCTTCGACGTGGTGGTGCGGCATGCCCGCTGGCTCGCCTTCCTGGGAGACTGGGCCTATTCGGCCGCGCTCACCATCAACACCTACGTCAATAAGATCCGCCGCCGGCTGGGCCTCACCTATTGGTCGCTCAGCCAATGGGCGAAGCTGAAGGTGAAGAACGCGGTCAATTATATCGGCAAGTTCGAGGAGGCGGTGGCCGATGAGGCCAAGCGCTCGGACGTGGATGGGGTCATCTGCGGCCACATCCATCATGCCGTGATCCACGAGCAGTTCGGCGTCCGCTACGTGAATTGCGGCGACTGGGTCGAGAGCTGCACGGCCATCGCCGAGCATGATGATGGCCGCCTTGAGATCATCTCCTGGACCCGCAAGCTGGACAAGAAGGCTCCGGCTGAGGAGGGCGAGGTGGTCGAGGGGGCGCGCGCGGCGGCCTGATGCGGGTTCTTGTCGCCACCGATGCGTGGCATCCCCAAATCAACGGCGTGGTGCGGTCCCTGGAGCATACCGCCCGCGAGGCGGAGAGTCTGGGTGCGGACATGCAGTTCCTCAGCCCGCAGGGCTTTCGCACGGTTCCGCTGCCCACCTACAACGAGATCCGGCTCGCCCTCGCCACGCCGCGCATGATCATGCGGCGCATCGAGGCGCTGCAGCCGGACTTCGTGCATATCGCGACCGAGGGGCCCATCGGCATCCTGGTCCGCCGAGCCTGCATCGCCTCGCGCCGGACTTTCACGACCTCCTACCACACCAAATTCCCGGAATACCTCGCCGCCCGCGCCCCGGTGCCCGAGCGGCTGACCTATGCGTGGCTGCGCTCGTTCCACAATGCCGGCGGCGGCGTGATGGTCTCCACCGCCACGCTGGAGCGGGATCTGGAAGCCCGTGGCTTCAAGCGGCTGATGCGCTGGTCGCGCGGCGTGGATGCGGACCTGTTCCGTCCGCGCCCCGAGGCGACGCTGAACCTGCCGCGGCCGGTCTATCTCTTCGTCGGCCGCGTGGCGGTGGAGAAGAACATCGAGGCCTTCCTCGAACTCGATCTGCCCGGCTCCAAGGTGGTGGTGGGCAGTGGCCCGGCCCTCGCCAGCCTGAAGGAACGGTTTCCCGCCGTGCACTTCCTCGGCTCGAAGGAGGGCGAGGATCTGGCGCAGGTCTATTCCGCCTGCGACGTCTTCTGCTTCCCGAGCCGCACCGATACCTTCGGCATCGTGCTCCTGGAGGCGCTGGCGAGCGGCCTGCCGGTCGCCGCCTATCCCGTCACCGGCCCGACCGACGTGCTGGCCGATGCGACGGAGCAGGTGGGCATCCTCGACGAGGATTTGCGCACCGCCTGCCTCAAGGCGCTGGAGCTGTCGCCCGCCGCCGCCCGCCGCTTCGCGATGCGCTATACGTGGCGGGAAAGTGCCCGGCAGTTCCTCGACAACGTGCTGATCGCCCACGACATCGGGCCCATCGCGCGGCGCTATCGCCTTCGGCGGCGGCGTCGGGTAGCTTCCGGCGCATGAGCGCCTCCCAGATTCCGTCCGCCCCGCTTCCCACCGCCGAAGATGTCGATGCCGCGGCCGCGCGGCTCCTCGGCTTTGCCGTCCGCACGCCGCTGGTGTTCTCGCCGGTGCTGAGCGAGCGCACCGGCGCCGACGTTTTCCTGAAGCCGGAAACGTTGCAGCGCACCGGTTCCTTCAAGTTCCGCGGTGCCTTCAACCGCATGGTGCAGATTCCGGAAGAGGCGCGCGCCGCCGGCGTCGTCGCCTGCTCGTCGGGCAACCATGCCCAGGGTGTCGCCGCCGCGGCGAAGATCCTCGGCATGCCGGCGGTCATCGTCATGCCTCACGACGCGCCGGCCCTGAAGCGCGACCGTACCCGCGCGCTCGGCGCGGAAGTCGTGGGCTATGACCGCCGCACCGAGGACCGCGATGCCATCGCCCGCGCCATCGCGGCGGAGCGCGGCGCCATCATGGTGCCGCCCTATGACGATCCTCACATCATCGCCGGGCAGGGCACGGTTGGCCTCGAGATCGTGCAGGATCTCGCCGCCCTCGGCCGCGTGCCCGATCTCGTGGCGGCCAATGCCTCCGGCGGCGGACTGGTGGCCGGCATCGCGCTCGCCGTGAAGCGCGTCGCGCCGCAGGCGCGTGTGGTGGTCTGTGAGCCGGCGGGCTTCGACGACCATGCCCGCTCTTTCCGCTCTGGTGTGCGCGAGCGCAATGCCCAGCCGGACGGTTCCTTCTGTGACGCGCTGCTTGCGCCCACGCCCGGCGCCATCACCTTCGAGATCACCCGTCGCATTGTGGGCGAGGCGGCAGCCGTGACCGACGCCGAGGTGGCGCGGGCGGTGGAATACGCCTTCCGCGAACTCAAGTTGGTGGTGGAGCCGGGTGGCGCCGTCGCGCTGGCGAGCCTGCTGGAGGGGCGGCTCAACGTCACCGGCGGCACGGCGGTGATCGTGCTCTCCGGCGGCAATGTGGACGCGGAAACCTTCACCCGCTGCCTCGCCGCCGTCTGACGCATCGTGGAAGATGCCGGGGAGAACGGGCAGGGGCATCTGCCGCCGCGCGCGCTCGCGCTGCGGCTGGGGGCAGCCTACGGCACCTTCTTCATCGCCCTCGGCATCTTCCAGCCCTATCTGCCGCTGTGGTTGCAGGCGCGTGGATTGGGGCCGGAGGCCATGGGCCTCGTGCTGGCCGTGCCCATGCTCAGCCGGCTTGCCGCGACACCCCTGCTCGGCCTGCTCTCGGACCGGCTGGGACGGCCGAGGGCGCTGCTCACCCTTTTGGGCATGGCCACGGTCGCGGCCATGGTGCTTCTGGCCTTCACCTCCAGCCTCCCGGCGATCCTCCTGATCCTCGGTGCCATGTCGGCGGCTTGGTTCCCCGGCTTTTCGCTGCTGGATTCCTACACCTCGCGCCTCGCCCGGGCGGGGCGGGCGGAATATGGCCGCGCGCGCCAATGGGGTTCGGCGAGCTTCCTCGCGGCCAATCTCGCGGGTGGCGTCATCGTCGGCGCGCTGGGCGCGGATTCAGTCGTCCTGCTGATGATCGCGGGCCATGTGGCCTATGTGCTCGCCACCTTCGCCTTGCCGGAACTGCCGCGGGCTGAGGCCATGCCGTCTCCCCTCACGGGCCGGCGGGCACGGCTCGGCTTTCTCGCCGGCATCGTCGCCGCCGGGCTGGTGCAGGCGAGCCATGCGGTGCTCTACCTCTTCGCAACCGTCCACTGGCGGTCGGAAGGCATCTCGCTGACGATCATCGGTGTCCTGTGGGCGGTGGGCGTCGCGGCTGAGATGGTGCTGTTCCGTTTCGGCCGGCCACTGCTGGGCCGCTTCGGCGCCTATGGCATGATCGCCATCGGCGGCGCGGCGGCCGTGGTGCGTTTTGCGGTGATGGCGAGCGATCCGCCACTCGCTGTCCTGCTGCCGCTGCAGATGCTGCACGCTCTGACCTTCGCGGCGACCTATCTCGCCATGGTCGATCTCGTGGCGCGGGGCGTGAGCGAGCATCGTTCCGGTACGGGGCAGACCACCGCCGCATGGACATCGAGCCTCATGTCGTCCGCCGCGAACGTGGCCGCCGGGCCGCTCTGGGCCGCGTTTGGCCCCATGGCCTTTCTGGCCGGCTGCGCGCTGGGCCTGGCGGGGGCGGGCGTGGCCCTCGCCGCCGCGCGGCTTCAGCCCCAGAGCAAGGGATCGGGCGGGGAGACGGTGGCACCGTCGTAGTGGAGACCGGGCAGACGGTCGCGCGCGAGCAGAAGCGGCCCGTCGAGGTCCACCCATTTCGCCTTCTGGGCGACCAGCAGGGCAGGGGCCATGGCGAGCGACGACGCCAGCATGCACCCCACCATGACGCCGAAGCCAAGCCCATGAGCCGCCTCCGCCAAGGCCAGTGCTTCGGTGAGCCCCCCGGCCTTGTCGAGCTTCACGTTGATGGCGTCATAGCGCTCGCGGAGCGCCGCGAGCCCCGCCCTGTCGTGCACGCTCTCGTCGGCGCAGATGGGCACCTGCCGATCGATGCGGGCGAGCCGGCGGTCGTCGTCGGCCGGCAGGGGCTGCTCGACGAGCTCGACGCCGACGGTGGCGCAGGCATCGAGCAGGGTCGGCAGGTCGGCGGCCTTCCAACCCTCATTGGCATCGACGATGAGGCGCTTGTCCGGGGCGGCCTCGCGCACGGCGGCGAGGCGCTCGCGGTCTCCCGGGGCGCCGAGCTTGAGCTTGAGCAAAGGCCGGTCGGTAGCGGCGGCTGCGGCGCGGGCCATGGCCTCCGGCGTATCGAGGCTCAGGGTATAGGCCGTGACCACCGGCCGCAGGGCGGGCAGGCCGGCCAGCTCGGCGCAGCCCATGCCGGAGGATTTCGCCTCGAGGTCCCACAGGGCGCAGTCGACGGCATTGCGCGCGGCGCCGGCCGGCAGGCGGTGCTGCAGCATCTCCCGGCTGAGGCCGTCCGCAAGGTCCGCCCTCAGCGCTTCGATGGCCGCGACCACGCCTTCCACGGTTTCGCCGTAGCGAGCATAGGGCACGCACTCGCCGCGACCGGTGATGCCGCCTGCGGTGATGCGCGCCTCCACCACCACGGCCTCCGTCTTGGAGCCACGTGCGATGGTGAAGGTGCCGGCGATGGGAAAGCGCTCGACGCTGAGAGACAGTTCGGCCATGGGTTAAGCTTAATAGCCGATTCCGCGCCGCCCATCGCGGGGCAGGTGACGATGGTGGCGAGGTGTGTCCTGGCTGATCTCGACGCCGCCTCCGCGTATCTGTATGGCTAGATTGCGTTCATGCCTTGCGGGGCGGGAGCGCATCCGGCAGGAGCGTGTGCCGCTGCCGGAATGAAGGCGGGGCGACGGTTTGACCGCGGCAGGTGTCGTGGTAGGGCTACGGACGGTAAGGTCCGAAGTCTGTTCTGGGGTTGAGACCATCCGGCGTGTCGCGCCGGTCGCCGTTGGAGACGCCGCGTTGCCGCATGCTTCGTTGATTTCCGTGCACAGCCAGGACGACCGCCTGACCGTGGCCGGGCGCGGAGCGTGGACGTCCGAATATGCCGACGAACTGGAGATGGCGGTCAACGATACCGTCCATTCCTATGCCAAGCCCAAGGGCGTCGAGATCGACCTCGCCTCCGTAGAGCGCATGGATACCTTCGGCGCCCTGCTGCTGGAGCGGCTGCGCCGTGCCTGGGCCGGCACCGGTGTCGAACCGACTTTGGTCGGGCTGGCGCCGCGCTACAAGGTGCTGCTGGAAGAGCTTGCCCGCATGGGGCACGAGCCGCCGCCCCCTAAGCGCCGGCACGAAGGCATTCTGGAGCGGTTCGGCCACGAGGTCGTCAATGCCGCCAAGGATGCGCTGTCGCTGCTGAACTTCATCGGCGCCACGGTGGCTGCCATGCTGCGGGTGCTGGCCCGCCCGCGCAGCTTCCGCTTCACCTCCATGGTGAACCAGGTCGACCGGGTCGGCTTCCGCGCCGTGCCCATCATCCTGCTGATCACCTTCCTCATCGGCTGCATCCTGGCGCAGCAGGGCATCTTCAATTTTCGTCGTTTCGGCGCCGACATCTATGTCGTGGACATGGTGGGCGTTCTGGTGCTGCGCGAACTCGGCGTGCTCATCGTCTCCATCATGATCGCCGGCCGCTCGGGCAGCGCCTATACGGCCGAACTCGGCTCCATGCGCATGCGCGAGGAGATCGATGCGCTTCGCGTGATGGGCTTCGATCCCATCGAGGTGCTGGTGGTGCCGCGCATTCTGGCGCTCATCATCGCCCTGCCGCTGCTCACCTTCATCGGCTCCATGTCCGCCATCTTCGGCGCGGGGCTGGTGTCCTGGGGCTATGGCGGCATCACACCCGACGTGTTCCTCGACCGGCTGAAGCTCGCCATCGACCTCGATCAGTTCAAGGTCGGCATGTACAAGGCGCCCTTCATGGCGGCGACCATCGGCCTCGTCGCCTGCATGGAAGGCCTAAGGGTGGGCGGCAGCGCCGAATCCCTAGGCGAGCACACCACCGCCTCGGTGGTGAAAGCCATCTTCCTCGTGATCGTCATGGACGGTGTGTTCGCCATGTTCTTCGCCGCAATCGACATGTGAGCGGCCATGGACGCACAGACCTCCCCCTCCACACTTCAGACCAGCGGCCGGGAAGCCATCATCCGGGTGCACGACATCGTCGTGGGGTTCGGTGACCGCGTGGTGCTCAACCACCTCGATCTTGACGTCTATCGCGGCGAGATCCTGGGCTTCGTCGGCACGTCGGGCGGCGGCAAGTCGGTGCTGACGCGCACGATCCTCGGGTTGGTGCACAAGACGTCGGGCACGGTCGAGGTGTTCGGGCAGAACCTCGACGACCTCTCCGAGCGCGAGCGCTCGGCGCTGGAGCGGCGCTGGGGCGTGCTGTTCCAGCAGGGTGCGCTGTTCTCCTCGCTCACGGTGAAGCAGAACATCCAGTTCCCGCTGCGGGAAAATCTCAAGCTGTCCCAGCGGCTTCTGGACGAGATCGCCTATACCAAGATCGAGATGGTCGGCCTGAAATGCGATGTGGCCGAAAAGTTACCCTCCGAGCTTTCCGGCGGCATGATAAAACGCGCCGCGCTTGCCCGTTCGTTGGCGCTCGATCCTGAAATTCTCTTTCTCGACGAGCCCACTTCGGGCCTTGATCCGATCGGCGCGGGCGACTTTGACGAGCTGATCCGGACGCTGCAACAGACTTTGGGGCTTACGGTTTTCATGGTAACCCACGATCTCGACAGCCTTCACACCGTGTGCGACCGCATCGCGGCACTCGCCGACGGCAAGGTGATCGCGGCTGGGACGATCGAGGACATGATGGCGCAACAGCACCCTTGGCTGCGGGCCTATTTTCACGGCACGCGGGCAAGGGCGGTGCAAAACGCGCGCCGCGAGCGTTGATACATGCGCGCCGCCTGCGGCGGTGCGCCAGGACAAGGAGCAGGCCGGTAAAGCGGGGCAGGCTGCAACGGAACCGGGATGAGGCATGGAAACACGGGCCAACTACACCATCATCGGAGCCTTCACGCTCGCCGTCATCGCGGCGGCGTTCGGCTTCGTGTACTGGTTCGCCGGACCGCACGATTCCACGGCCCGCAAGGTCTACGAGATCGTCTTTGACGGCTCGGTGGCTGGCCTGCGCCAGGGCAACTCGGTGCTGTTCAACGGCATCCCGGTCGGCCAGGTGACGAGCCTCGGTCTTGTGCCGGGGCAGCCGGGGCAGGTTCTCGTCCAGATCGGCATCGACAACAAGGTCCCGGTTCTCTCCGACGCCCGCGCAGGCCTGGAATCGCAGGGCCTGACCGGCATCATCGCCGTGTCCATCCGTGGTGGTAAGCCGGACGCGCCGGCGCTGCAGCCCGGCCCCAATGGCATTCCCCGCATCGCTTCCGACGGCGGGGCGGGCATGTCCGGCCTCATCAATACGGCGCAGGGCGTCGCCAAGAAGATCGAGGTGGTGCTGGACGCCATCAACCCGGAAGAGATCAAGAACATCATCCGCAACATCGACACCTTCTCGCAGGCCGTCGCGTCCAAGTCCGACGACGTGGCGAGCGTGATCGAGCAGGCAAATGCGCTCGTGAAGCAGCTCAACGGTGTGGCGCAGCGGGTCGACGAGGTGGTTGTGAACCTCAAGACCGCGACCGAGGACAAGAACGGCCTGCTCAACCAGGCCACCGAGGCGGCGGCCTCCGTGCGCAAGCTGGCTGACAATCTCGACCAGCGGACCGCGCTTCTCACCAACGAGATCAGCCGCTTCACCGGGCCCGGCCTCAAGCAATTCGAGGCGCTTGCCACCGACGGACGCCGCACCCTCGGCGAGATCGACCGCGTGCTGCGCGGCATCGAGCGCAACCCCCAGCAATTCATCCTGGGCGGCGGCAACTCCATTCCGAAATACGGGCGATGAGCCGATCATGAGCGACGTTCCCGTCTCCCGTAGCGATGTGCTGACCCGAGCCGCTTCTCTGGCGCGCCGCCTGCTGGCCGCGTCCCTGTTCGTCGGTGCCGCACTGTCCCTCGCCGCCTGTGGTTCGACCCCGACGCCCACCTACAATCTCACCGCACCCGGCGGCTTCACGGCTGGCGGCAACGGCAACGGGCAGCTGGTGGTGGTGGCGCCTACGGCGCTTGCCGTACTCAACACCGACAAGATCATGGTGGAGCCCGGCGCGGGGCAGGTGGCCTATCTGGCCGATGCCCAGTGGAGCGACAATCTCCCGGCGCTGCTGCACGCCCGCACCATCCAGGCCTTCGAGAATGCCAGCAAGCTGCGCCGCGTCGCCCGTCCCGGCGACGGCGTGAATGCGGACTACACGCTGGTGACGGACATCCGCACCTTCGCGCTGCGCATTACCGATCAGGGGCCGGTGGCCGTGGTGGAGATTTCCGCCAAGCTCATCGGCACCCAGAGCGGTCGCATCCTGGCCGCGCAGGTGTTCCGCGCCGCCGTGCCGGCAGCTTCATCCGCCGGTCCCGCCGCTACCGTCGCCCTTGATCAGGCGCAGGAGCAGGTGCTGGTGCAGATGGTGCGCTGGGCTTCGACCAAGTTCTGATCGGCTTCTGACTTTCCGGCCCCTGAACCGCCAGCAGGTTCAGGCGAGCCGATCCGCCAGCAGGAACTGAAGCGCCCGATCCAGCCGAATATGCGGGATCGGGGCGTCGCCGACGCCCGCAGGGGGACGGAAGCGCAGGAAGCGGAAATCCACGTCGTCCTGCCCGTCGCCCGCCATGGATGAGGCGAGACCCCGGAAGCCCGCGCCGGACGGATCGAACAGGGCATCCGGATCGGCCGGCAGCTCGCCGGGAAACACCGCCACTTCCTCCTCGCCGTCGAAGACGTGGCCGCCCGCCTCCTGTCCGGCCTCGGGCGTGCCGACGATGGCGTCCAGCTCATGACCGCCCCGCCGCACACGGGCCTCGCGGGTGGCGCGGATGGCTGCGAGCGCCACCACGTCGAGGGTTGCGCCACGGTCCTGTGCCCGCTCGCGCGCTCGCTCCACGAGACGGCCCAGCACCGCTTCCAGCCGGTCATGGCTGGCCCGATGCAGATGGTCCGCCTTGGTGGCCGCGAACAGCACCTTCTCGATACGAGGGCGGAAGAGGGTGCTCACCAGGCTGTTCCGCCCGGTGCGGAAGGCGGCGAGGATGCCGTCCAGCGCCCGTTCCAGGTCGGCGAGGGCGGCGGGACCGGCATTCAGCGCCGAGAGCGTGTCCACCAGCACGATCTGCCGGTCGAGCCGCGCAAAGTGGTTGCGGAAGAATGGCCGCACCACGGCGTGCTTGTAGGCCTCGAAACGCCGCTCCATCATCCCGCCCAGCGTGTCGGCGCGAACGGGCGCGTCCTCCACGTCCAGCGGGGCGAAGGTGAGGGCGGGCGATCCTTCGAGGTCGCCGGGCATAAGGAAGCGGCCGGGCGGCAACAGGCTCATGGCCAGCCGCTCGCTGCGACAGGCGGCAAGATATGAGGTGAACCGCGCCGCCACCTCCCGCGCCCGCGCCTCGTCGGCCGGCCCGCTTGCGGGGGCGTCGGCCACCGCCGCGAGGAAGGGCGCGGCAACCTCGGCCCGGGCTTGCGCCCGCGCGAGGGCGAGGCTCTGCCGGGCAAAGTCGGCGTAGGACATGTTCAGCAGCGGCAGGTCCAGCAGCCACTCGCCGGGATAGTCCACGATGTCGAGGGTCAGCGTCTTCAGGCTGCCGCGCCGGGTGGCGTAGCGGATGGCGAGGCGCAACTCGCTGACCCGGGTGGTGGAGGACGGCCAGCGCCGCTCCGCCCCCAGCATCTCCAGATGACCCTCATAGGCAAAGCGCGGCACGGCATCGTCCGGCTGCGGCTGAAGCTCCGCCCGGGCAATGCGGCCGGACTGGTAGGGCTCGAAGACGGGCATCCGCGCGCCCTTGGTGAGGGCGTGGATGAGGGCCGTGGTGAAGATGGTCTTTCCCGCCCGCGAAAGGCCGGTCACGCCGAGCCGCAGGGTGGGATGGGCGATGCCCTCCACCCGATCCGCCAGGGCCTGAAGTGCGATGCGCGCATCGTCCACGGCGTCCGTGAAGAACGCCATCGTCAGTCGTTTCCGCCGAGATCGCGCGGGGTGACGAAACGGTCGAGGCGGCCGATGCCGGGCGCGGTGGCGCTCCACTCGTCCACGGGAAGATCGATGACGGCGAGGCCGCCGGTCGGGAATTTCTCTGCCATGCTGGCAAGATGGGGCGCCGGACCCGAAGCCACAAGCAGCTCGGCGAGGTCTTCGAGGCCGGGATTATGGCCCACCAGCATCACGCTGTGGGCTTCCTTGGGCTGTTCCCGCAGCACGGTCATGAGGCGGGCAGCGGATGCGTCATAGACGCGGGGCTCGCTCGCCACCACTTTCGGCGGCGGCAGACGGGCCGCCACAAGATCCCACGTTTCGCGCGTTCGACGGGCGGGCGACACCAGGATGCGATCGGCCAGCAGGTGTTCCTGCGAGATATAGGCACCGATGCGGGGCGCCGCGTTCCGGCCACGAGCTGCAAGGGGCCGTTCCGGATCGGCGATGCCGTCCGGCCAGTCCGACTTCGCATGGCGCAGCAGTATGAGACGGCGCATGGATACTAACCGATCAACGAAATGCGGCTCCTTATGGCGCACGTGGCCTGTGCAGCGCAATGTCCGCTGCCGCGCCGCAGCGTCACGCCCCCCGGCGCATTCGCCGGCCATACGCCATTAGAGCGCCGCAAATAAACGCTTTCTCAAGCTGGCGGCGTCAGCATTGCCCATCTCTTATTGGACCAATTCATGAGCCAGACGTCTGCGCCCCGGCCCCCCGCGCACGATGCGACGGTGCCCGAGCGCTCCGCCGCGGGCCCCAAGCGGATCATTGACTGCGACGTCTGCGTGGTCGGTGGCGATGTCGCCGGCCTTGTTCTGGCTGGAGATCTTGCCCGGCGGGGCCGCGACGTGGTGCTGCTGGCCATAGCCGGCCCTTCGGCGGCCGTCCCCTCCTGGCCGCTCGACAGCGTCATCGCCCCCGGCTTCCCGCTCTCGACCCTTGAACTCTCCGGCCGGGTCGGCCGCGACGATGCGCAGGAGCTGCTCATCCTTTCCGCCCAGGCGGCGGAGGCGGGGCTGGGCCTCATAGAGCGCTTGGGCATCGAAATCGGCCCGCGCGGGCGGCTCACCGTGGCGCGCGCCCATGCGGCCGAAGACCTCTATCGCGAGCACGAGCTGCGCCAGGAACTCGCGCCGGATACCACCGTCTTTGTCGGCGCGGAGGATCTGGCGGCCCTCCTCGGCACCCAGACGTTTGCCGCCGGCCTCGGAGTCGTGCCGGCCGAACGCGTGCGCACGGCCTCCCTCATCGCGGCGCTGGAAGATGCGGCCGGCGCGGCCGGGGTGCGTTTCGTGAATGCGGAGGGCGCGCTCTCGGTCGATCTAAAGGGCGTCCGCAAGTATCTCGATATGGCGAACCAGCGGGTGCGCGCCTTTCAGGTCGCGGTGTGCGGACCGGCGGCGTTTGCCCGTCTCGGCTCGGGCGTCGCCCGGTTGCCACGGGCGCCGTGGGTTTCGGGCAGCTTCCGGCTGCCGGGCAGCAACGCGCCCTATGCTGGCCTCGTCGAGGAGTTCGGCCTCACCGGCCTTGCATATCATTTCGACGGCGACCGGCTAGCGCTCGCCGCCCAGTCGGCCCTGCCGGTGATGACGCGCGTCGGCGCGGCGCGGGTGCTGCGCCGACACGCGGCCGAGGTTTACCCCGTCGGTGGCGGGCTGGTGGAAGGCGCGCGGGCGCGCAGCCTGCCCGATCCCGGCGGCATGCCGATGCTGTATGAGGGCGAGCGGGGCGTCTGGTACGCGCTGGCACCGGGTGCCGGATCGCTGGGGCTCGATTTCCTCGCGGCCCGCATGATCGTGGGCGCGATCGCCGAGCGGGACGACCGGATCGCCCTGCTCCAGCCCTTCGCCACGGGTGGCCTATCGGGATGGACCGGACGGGTGGCGCGCTTTGCCGCCTTCTGGCACCTGCGCCTCGCCGCGCGCCTGCATATGGAGAAGGGCGTGCCAGCCCTCGCGCCGGCGCAGGAGCCGGACGTTCCCGCGCCCCTTCCGGCACCGGCGACGGCCAGCGCCCTGGCACGGCGGAGCGTCGCCTCGGCGGCGTCGGCCTCCCGCCACGCGGCACGGGCCGCGCTCCATGCCGCCTCGGGCTGGGCGTCGGGGCTTGCCACGCGCGCCGCGTCCGAGGGCTCCCGCCGGCGCCGGCGGGCACCGGTCGAGCCGCACGGCGAGCTGGAAGACGAGGCGCCGCCTCAGCGGCGGTAGAAGCTCTGCGGTCGCACGCCTTCCCGGAAATAGCCGAAGAAGGCGGCGACGCCCGCCGCCTGCGCGAGAAGACCAGGCATGAGCGCCGCGAACGCCCCGAGATCGGCGCCGTCGGGCGCGATGGCATCGCGGATGGCGAACTGGCTGTAGCCGGTGGTGGCCAGCCAGAGCACCAGCAGCCAGGGCAGCACGAGCAGCGCGATGCGCGCGCGGGCCACGGTGAGCACCACCATGGTCACCGCCCAGCCGAACAACACCACCTGCGGCATCAGCCCTAGCCGCAACACCTGCTGCGGCACGCCGGCACCCGCGAAGGAATCGAATAGGGCCGAGCGCGCGCCGGCAACGCCCAGCGCCGAAATCAGCGTGAACAGCCCGGCAAGTGGCAAGGCGGCGATGCCGCAAGCGCACCAAAACAGGAAGGCCAGAGCCCCGCCGAGGCGCACGGGGCCTTCGGGCCTGCCGGGGACATGCGAGGGCGAGCGGGGAGGGACTTGGGGTGTGGACGGAGCGGTCATGGAGATCCTCGGATCACCGGGCTTATAGCTGATCACGCACGCCATGCATCCGCTAACGCCGCCCTGACGTTACGCGACCGTCAGCGCCCGAAATGGTCGTGCCAGCTCTTCTGGCAGTCCGGGAAGGGCAGGCGCCGGGCTTCGTACACGCCGCGTGCAACCGCGCGTGCCAGTACGATGGAGGCGAGGGCGCCGAGCCGGGCGAGGTCCGGCAGCGGCGCCTCCAGCGCCCGGCGGCCGGTGGACATGGCGAACACCACGTCGCCATCGAGTGGCGTGTGGACGGGAAACAGCGAGAGCGCCAAGCCGTTCTGCGCCATGATGGCGAGCCTGCGCGCCTGCACCGTGGTCAAGATCGCATCCGTCGCAACGACGGCAATGGTGGTGGCGAAGCGCGAGACGCCGCCCTTGAGCCGGGGATCTCTGGCCTCATCCGGAACATGCGACGGCACACCGAGCCCGCCGAACTCGCCGCCCCGCTCATAGTGGCCGGCGCGGAAATGCGGACCGTCGCCGAACAACGGACTTCCGGCGGCATTGACCGCGACGATGGCGCCGACCATGTGGCCTGTCGCCGTCATGGCCGAGGCCGAACCGAGCCCGCCCTTCACGGTCGCCGTCGTGCAGCCCGTGCCGGCGCCTACCGAGCCGAGGTGGAAGTCCACGTCTGCGGCGTCCAGGGCATCGCGGCCGAGCTGCAGGTAGGGCGGATGACCCTCCCAGCCCTTGTCGCCGCCATTGAGCAGGTCGAACAGGATGGCGCCGGGCACGATGGGCACGCGCGCGGTGCCCACCGCAAAGCCCCGCCCGCGCGCGGCAAGTCCCGCCATGACGCCGGAGGCCGCATCGAGGCCGAAGGCCGAGCCGCCCGAGAGGGTGATGGCATCGACGCGCTCCACCGTTGCCGCCGGGTCGAGCAGGTCGGTCTCCCGCGTGCCCGGCCCTCCGCCGCGCACATCGACGGCGGCCACCGCCGGCTCTTCCGCGAGGATGACGGTGGCGCCCGTGCCGATGTGCGGCTCGGTGGCGTTGCCGACCTGCAGGCCGGGGACGTCGGTGATGAGATTGCGCATCTCGCCCTTCCCTTGCCGGCTTGCCTCCGGCCGCTGCAAACCACCCCGGAAATGGAAAGACCGCGCCAGGCGTCTCGGGCCCGGCGCGGTCTTCGTTTGCGTCCGCCTTGTCGGCGAGACCGGTTCCGTCCTGCCTCAGTCGAGGCGGCCGGAAGCGTGGGCGAGCATGGTGTAGACCTTGCCCGTATCCGAGGTCAGGTAGGTGCGCGCCAGCGTGCTGCCGCGATCATCACCCGACACCTGATCAATGAGCCGCTCGAATTCGGCGACGTAGCGATCCACGGTCTCGCGGAAGCCGGCGTCGGCGCGGTAGCGGCGCTTCAGGGCGTCGAAGGTCTGCTGGCCCTGCATGGTGTACAGCCGGCGGGAGAAGACGTGGCTCTCGCCGTTGTTGTGGCGATCCCACATCTCGACCGCCGCCTGATGGTCCACCATGCGGGCGATGTCGGTGGACAGATCGTCGAGGCTCTCCGGAGCCGCGGCGGGTGCAGGGGCTGCCGCGCGGGTGGAGCGCGGCGCGTCCTCGTCCAGATCGCCGGAGGCGCGGGCGAGAAGCTCGGTCAGCCAGCTGTCGCGTTCCTCGCCGTTGCTCTCGGCGCGGGCGGCCGGCCGCGAGGCGGGACGCTCGGCCGGCTCGGCGCGGCGGTTAGCCGGGGCGCGGCGCAGCTCAGCCTGGAGAAGGCTCGCGCCTTCGGTGCGGGCCGGCTCGGAACGGCCGGTCTCGCTGCGGGTCAGGTCCTGGCGGCTTGCTTCGGCACGGGCCGGTTCGGAGCGCTGGAGTTCCGCACGGGGGCTCTCGGCGCGGGGTTCGCGTTCGGGACGGCTGCGCAGGGTGGTGGTCTCACGCGATGCCTCGCGGGCGGCGCGGGTGGTCTCCTGCTGCGCGGCACGGGCGGAAGCCTCCACCACATCGAGGGCCTGACCCTGCCGGGCGACGATCTCGTTGAGCTCGGCGAGGGCCTTGATCTGCTCGGCCACCGCGCGGCGCATGGTGGCGGCGCTCGCCTCGGTCTCGGCAGGCAGCTCAAGGATGCCGCGCTTCATCTCCTCGCGGGCGAGGGTGATGGCCTGCTGGACATCCTCGGCCACGCGCTTGAGATCGGTGGCGACGGCGGTGAAGCGGTTGCCCGTCTCGCCGAAGAGCGTGTCCACGTCGGCGAGGGCCACCTCGTAGGTCTCCCGCAGGGCCGCCGCGGAGCGTTCGCGCTCAGCGTCGGCCGCAGTGCGCACCAACGCGAGCTGCTGCGCCACGGCTTCGGTGGACCCGGACGTGGCCGATGCGATGACGCCGGCGATCTCGACGGCGCGCTGCTGCGAGGCCTCGTAGGTCTCGTCGAGCATGGTGTGGAAGGCGACGAGGCGGCTCTCCACGTCCCCGACTCGCTGGGCGAGGGAGCGGGCGAGCTGCTCCATGGCTTCGCGGCGCGAGGCCAGCGTGCTGTCCACCTGGTCGTGGGTCGAGGCGAGCGTCTGGGCGGCCTCGTCCATGAGCCGGCGGTTCTGGTCGAGCCGCTCGGACAGGGAGGACATCTGCGCCAGCGCGGTGGCGGAGACTTCCTTGAGCGAGCCGATCTGCGACTGGAAACGCTCGGCGGTGGCGTCGGCGCTGAGCGTGATGCCGGAGACGGCGCCCCCGAAGCTCTCCACTTGGCGGGCGAAGGTGCCGGCGAAGGCATCGAGGTTCGACACCGCCTGGGTGAGCGCACCCTGGAAGGTGGCATTGGCGTCGTCGAGACGCTCGATGATGACGCCCACGTCGGTGCGCAGCGCGGTGTTGGTCGCGGTGATCTCCGTGACCGCGCGCTGGCTGGTGCGCTCCAGCGCGGAGAGGAAGGTGCCGTTCTTGTCGTCGATGAGGTGGGCGATCTCGTTCAGGCGGGTGCCGAGGTTGTCGGCCACCTTCTCAGAATGCTCGGTGAGGGTGCGGCTGACATTGCCCGACAGCGTGGTGAGCGAACGCTCAACCTCGCTCGCCTCGGCGCGCAGGGCGCCGGAGACGGTCTCGATGCGGCCGACCAGGGCATCGGCGATCGCGGTGCCGCGCACTTCCAGCGAGGTGGCGACGCCGTCGAGGCGGCCGAGCACCAGTTCCTCGATGCGGTGGACGCGGCCGTCGAGCACGGAGGCGATCTCCTGCGCCCGGACGCCGATGTTGCGGTTCACCGCGTCGGCACGGTCCGTCAGCACCTCGCCCAGCGCCTTGGAGCGGGTGGCGAAGAAGTTCTCCAGCGTCTCCACCGACTTGTCGAGGGACTCCGTGGCGTTCTTCGTGCCCTCGGCGATGGTGCGGGCGAAGTTGACGGTGCGGGTCGCCAGCGTCTCTGTGAGGCTCTGGGCGCGCTGGTCCAGCGTCTGCTCGATGCGCGAGAAGCGCTGATCCATGATGGTCGCCACCGTGTCGGTGGTGGCGGAGAGGCGCTCGTCCAGCGTGGAGGTGGCGAGACGCAGGTTCTCGTTCACCAGCGCCACCCGGTGGGTGATCTGGTCCACCAGTTCGGGGGCGTGCACCTTCACCGTGGTGTCGAAGTTCTTCACGCCGTCCTGCATGGCGCGGGCGAGGTGGGCCGCATCATGCTGCATGCGGTCGGCCAGCTCGGCGCCGCGCACGGTGATGGTCTCCTCCATCGCCTTGAGGCGGGCGGTAAGCATCTCCTTGATGGCGTCGCTCTTGGTGCCGATGGTGGCGACCAGGATGTCGGCGGTCTCGCGGAAGGCTTCCGTGACCTTGGAGCCGCGGGCGCCGATGGCCTGCGTGACCTCGGTGGCGACGCGCGACAGGCGCTCGGTCATGTCCTCGCCGGCGCCGTTGAGGGAAGCGGCGACCTCGTGGCTCTTGTCCACGAGCGCCGTGACCACCTGGTTGCTGGAGCGGTCGAGCGAGGAGGTGATGCGATCGCCGGTCTCGGACAGGCGCTGCTGCAGGTCCTCGCCGCGCACGGCGACCGCCTCGTAGATGCGGTTGCCGGTGGCCTCGATGCGGTCGGCGAGGTCGGTGCCGCGCACGGCCAGCGTCTCGGCGACGCGCTCGCCGGTCTCTTCCAGCTTGCGGACGAGTTCGCCGCCGCGGGTGGAGAATTCGACCACCGCGCTCTCGCTGGTGGCGCGGAAGGCGGAATTCACCTCGGCCACGCGCACGTCGATGTCGTCGGCGAAGCGGCCGACATTGTCCGCCAGCGTGTCGGTGATGCCCTGCTTGAGGCGGTCGATGTTGGTGTTCACCTCGTCGCCCCAGCGCTCGACCAGCTGCGACACGTCGGTGGTGGTGGCGAGGAGGTTCGAGGCGAGATCGTCGGTGCGCGAGCGCAGGGTCTCCACCAGCAGTTCGCCGGATTCCGACAGGTCCTGCCGGATGTCGGAGCCGGTGAGCTGGAGACGGTCGATCAGCTCGCCGCCCTTGGCGGTGAGGCTGTCGATCATGCTGTCGCCGACGCGGGCGAGGGCGGCTGTGATGTGCTCGCCCTTCTGGCCGAGGATCTCGGTGACCTGCTCGCTCGCTTCCATCATGGTGGTGTGGATGCGCGAGGCGACGTCCTTCACCTCGCTGGAGAGCACCGTCTCGGCGGCGATGATGCCCTCGCGCAGGCGCTCGGTCTCGATCTGGATGTTGTGGCGCTCGGACTGCAGGTCGTCGATGAGGGTCCGGATGCGGGTCTCGTTCTCCTCATAGGCGCGCTCGAGGGTCGCGACCTCGGCGCGCACCATGGCCTCCAGCTCGCCGGCCCGGGCGACGGCGCGGTCCATGCCGTCACCCATGGCGGCCACCTCGCGGCGCACCGCCTGGCCGACCGTGACCACGCTTTCGGTGGCGATGGATTCCGGCTGGGCGAGGCGCAGGGCGACCTCGGTCATGGAGCGGGCGATGCCCTGCAATTCCATCGACCGGCGCACGATGCTGGCCATGCCGAAGAAGGCGAGCGGGGGAATGAGGATGCCGGCGAAGATGCCGAGCAGGGCCGGGGAGTCGCCCAGCGACTGGAGCCCGTTGGAGCTGGCCATCAGGCCGTGGTGGACGGTGTAGGCGAAGATGATGCCGATGACGATCCACGCGAGCGAGACGCCCGTCGCCCAGTAGAAGGGCGTCACCGGCGGCTTCTTCTGCAACTGACCGAGGAGCTGGCCGATGGGCTGGCGGTCGTCATTGGCGGCGCGGCGCTCGGCGTCGCTACGCGGGGGGCGGGGCGCGCCCTCGCGGCGGCCGCCGTCCACGCGAACCTCTCCGCCCTCGGGCGGACGCGGCCGGCGATTGATGGGGCGGCCTTCACGCTGCGGTCCGGGACCGGACAGAACACGCTCGGGTGCGGGCGGTCGATCCAGCGGGGTTCCGCGATCGGGAGGCAGGGGCGCCTCGCCCCCCTTGGCCGCAGCCGCATTGGCCTCGGCATTGTCGAGCTCGAGCGTCAGAGCCTCCTGGATGGCCGACAGAGCCGCCTCGGTCGGGTCCTGGATCTTCTTCGGGTTCTTCATCTCGCTGTCGCCTCTGCCCGCTTTCGGTGCCGGCGCGTGATGCCGCCTTGGCTCCGATACCCGTACACGCCCCCATCATCCGGCCACGCCGGACGAAGATGGTTTACCGTTTCTTATCCTAGACAGGCCGCGGCTCCGTTTGAACCGCCCCTGCCGCATTAATGAAGATATCGTTAATATCGAGCCACTTGGCTTGAGCTTGGCCATTCGGCCCGGGCGGGCGGGACCCGCGACAATCGGCGCCCACGCTGGTGCGGCGCGAGGCAAGCCGCTATAGCCAGTGACCGGAAAGCGGCCCGGCCGACGCCATCCGGCGGACGCTCGCGAGCCGTCCGATCAAGCCACCGCCGCGCGTGCGGCGGAAGCCGGGAAGCGACAATCTATGGTTGCCATTACCTTTATCGAACATACCGGCGCCGTCCACAAGGTCGACGGGCCGGAGGGTGCTACTGCCATGGAAACGGCGGTGCGCAATGGTGTTCCGGGTATCGTTGCGGAGTGTGGCGGCGCCTGCGCCTGCGCGACCTGCCACGTCTATGTGGACGAAGCCTGGATGGAAAAGGTTGGCCAGCCCTCGGAAATGGAGGAGGGGATGCTCGATTTCGCGACCGACCTTCGTCCCACTTCCCGCCTCTCCTGCCAGATCAAGCTGACCGCAGCGCTGGACGGGCTGGTGCTGCACACGCCCGAGACGCAGGGCTGAAGCGGGAGGCGAGGGGAGCGGCGCTCCCCTTCAGTCCACCTTCTCGCCGGGATAGACGCCGAACAGCTGGTTCTGCTGCACATAGCCGTCGAAGCCGTCGCCGGTGATGCGGCAGAACTTGCCGTCGCACGCCTTGACCACGCCGAGCACGCTCGGCTCGAGCTTGGCCACGACCTTGGCATCGGCGTCGGCCGAGCCGCGCAGGGGCACCGTCTCGCCCTTCAGCCAGGGGGCGACGAGGGCGGTCCGCCGCAGCGACAGCATGGAGTGGTACACCCATCCCTCCGCGCCGTCGGCATCGCGGATGCGGCGCCACGTCTCATATTCGGCGGTCACCTCCACCGGCAGGCCCGCGCGGTTGAACACCCACGCCACGTCCTGGTCGCGGTTTGGCCCGTTGCGGACGTTCACCTTGTCGGCCTTGAGGGAGACGAAGCGGGGAACCGGCAGGCCGGAGGTGCCGGGCTCGGCGGCGACTGCACCCGCAGCCGTTCCCACCATCATCGCCGCCGCAAGGGCCAGGGCTTTCACCGACCGGCTGTCGAGGCTTCGCTTCAGATGAGTTCGCTTTGCGGGCATGATGGGATCGTCCTTTCGCATCGCACCTAACAGACCGGAGGGGTGCGCCGACGTGGCGGGCACGTCAAGGCCCTGCGTCCCGGCGCGCCTTGTGTTTCCCCGGCTGTCTGATAGACGGGACCAGAACCGTTAAGAAATGGGGAATGGGGAGTAACGATGGTGCGTCGCAAGCCCCTCGTCGTTGTCACGCGCAAGCTGCCCGACTCGGTCGAGACGCGGATGCGTGAGCTGTTCGATGCCAAACTCAACATCGACGACGTGCCCATGGATCAGGCCGCGCTGGTTGAGGCCGTGAAGACGGCGGACGTTCTCGTGCCGACCGTGACCGACCGCATCGATACGGCGGTGCTCTCACAGGCTGGGGAAAACCTGCGGCTGATCGCCTCTTTCTCCAACGGCGTCGACCACATCGACGTCGCCAGCGCGCTGAACCGGGGCATCACGGTCACCAACACCCCCGGCGTCCTCACCGAGGACACCGCGGACATGACCATGGCGCTGATCCTCTCCGTGCCGCGGCGCCTCGCCGAGGGTGCGCAGGTGATGATCGCGGACAAGGAAGAGTGGGCCGGCTGGTCGCCCACCTGGATGCTCGGCCGGCGGATCTGGGGCAAGCGCCTCGGCATCATCGGCATGGGCCGCATCGGCCAGGCGGTGGCGCGGCGCGCCAAGGCATTTGGCCTGCAGATTCATTACCATAACCGCCGCCGCCTGAATTCCGGCATCGAGGAAATGCTCGACGCCACCTATTGGGACAGCCTCGACCAGATGCTGGCGCGCATGGACATCGTGTCCGTGAACTGCCCGCACACCCCCGCCACCTACCACCTGCTCTCCGCCCGGCGCCTTAAGCTCTTGAAGCCAGACGCTTATGTGGTGAACACGGCGCGCGGCGAGGTGATCGACGAGAACGCCCTGACGCGCCTGCTGGAAGCCGGCGAGATCGCCGGTGCGGGCCTCGATGTGTTCGAGCACGAGCCGGCGGTGAACCCCAAGCTGGTGCGCCTCGCTAGGCAGGGAAAAGTCGTTCTGCTGCCGCACCTTGGCTCGGCGACTCTCGAGGGCCGCGTGGACATGGGCGAGAAGGTCATCGTGAACATCAAGACCTTCATGGACGGCCACCGTCCGCCGGATCGCGTTCTGCCGGCGATGCTCTGAGGCGGTTTCGCCTCAGGAGTTGCGGCGTCCCGACAGGCGGCCCGCGAGGCGGGCCAGCCAACTGACTGGACCCGATGTCGGTGACGTTCGGGTGCCATTCGGGATGGATATCGGTGGGGCCGGGGTGCAGTCAGGTTCGGACTCAGCCGAAGTCGCTGAGTCCGGCCTTGCCGCCTTCGATGCCTCCAGCCGTGTCACCCCCGTTTCCGCCGCAGCGAGCGCCTGCTCCAGCACCCCGATGCGCGCCTCCAGCGCCGCGCGGTCGCGTCGCCAGTCCTCCGCCAGCAGAGCGGCGGGCACCTGGCTGAGGATGGGCGAGAAGGGGAAGGCGGCGCGGTCGCGTGCCTCGGTCACCGGCCAGCGGTGGAACCACGATCCGAGGTTGTCCACGTCGAACCGATTCATTCGCAAACCGGTGCGGCGCAGGGCGTAGGTGCCGGACAACTGGTCGCGGCGGGAGTAGCGCAACACCTGGGCGAGCCACAGCCGCATGGCGGCGATGACGTCCGGCTCGTGATGGCGCCGCAGCATGATGGCCGACCAGAAGGGCGCGGGATCCAGCGCAGCGGGATCGCTCATCGTGTAGTGGTTGAGCTGCTCCAGCACGCGCCCGCCATCGTCGAGGCCCATGCGCAGAACTTCCATGAACTCGTCGCGGACGCTGGCCCGGAAGCTGTGCCCCGGCATGGCCGCCCGGGTGCCGGGGGGCAGGTAGCGCGCGATCACCTCTTCCGGTGGCACCGTCAGGATGACGCTGTTGTCGATGTAGAGGGAGACGTCGTAGCCCGGCAGCACATCGTGCGGGGAAAGCTTGACCATGCGCTGGCTGCGCACCGGATCGAGCGGAAAGGCCGGCGTACAGGGCACCAGCTTCCACGAGGCGCTGGTGAGCGTCGGGTCATCGGTGAAGCAGAGGAAGTCGAGGCCGGAGGCGGTCGCCATGGGCTGCTCGTTCAGCGCCTCATAGCCGCCGATCAGGCAGGTATAGACGCACGCGCGGGGCGCCGAGACGTCTGCCATGCCTCAGGCTGCCACGCCGCGCGTGTGCGCCGACAGGTCGGTGATGCGCGCGCCCTCGCCGGTGAGGGGGTTCTCGGGGTCCCAGCCATAGCTGAGGGTTTCAAAGCGCATGGAACGCGCGTCGATCATCAGCAGGCGCCCCACCAGCGGCTCACCGAAACCGACGATGGCGCGGAGCGCCTCCAGCGCCGCGAGCGATCCGGCCACCCCGGCCAGCGCCCCCAGCACCCCGGCCTCGGCGCAGGCGGGCACGGTGCCGGCGGGCGGCGGCTCGGGGAACAGGCAGCGGTAGGTGGGGTTCGGGGTACCATCCGGCCCTATCTCGTGGGCGCGGATGGTGGTGATGGTGGCATCGAACGCCCCCAGCGCCGCCGTGACCAGCGGCTTCTTCGCCAGCACGCAGGCATCCGAGACGAGGTATCGGGTGGAGAAATTGTCCGAGCCGTCCACCACCAGATCGGCCTGGGCGATGAGGTCCAGCGCGTTGCCGGCATCAAGCCGTACCGGATGCGTCACCAGCTCCACGTGAGGGTTCAGGGCTGCCACCGCATCGCGGGCGCTGTCGGTCTTCAGCCGGTCGATGTCCTGCGTGCGGTGAATCACCTGCCGCTGGAGATTGGAGAGGGAGACGACATCGTCTTCCACCAGGATCAGCCGCCCGACCCCTGCGGCCGCCAGATAGAGCAGCACCGGCGCGCCGAGGCCCCCGGCGCCGATGACCAGCACGGTCGCCGCCTTCAGCTTCTGCTGGCCCGGCCCGCCCACGTCGTGCAGCACGATGTGGCGGGCGTAGCGCTCGATCTCTTCGGGGGAGAAGGCCATCGGTAATCCTCGGGCAGGCCGGCCGGGCGGCTCAGCCGCCGGAGAGACGCGCCATCAGCGGCAGGAGCGTGTTGCTCACCGCCTCGGGGGTCAGCGGCCCCACGAACTTGTGGACGATGGTGCCGTCCTTGGACACCACGAAGGTCTCCGGCACGCCGTAGACGCCCCATTCTATGGCCGCCCGCCCCTTGGGGTCGACCCCCACCGCCTTGTAGGGCAGGCCGAACTGGCCGAGGAAGCGGCGGGCATTGTCCGGCGCGTCCTTGTAGTTGATGCCGAGGAGGCTGAAGCGCGGGTCCTTGCCGAGCTGCATCAGGATGGGATGCTCCTCCCGGCACGGCCCGCACCACGAGGCCCACACATTCACCAGCGCCGGCTTGCCGCCGAGCGCGGCAAGGTCGATGCCGGGCAGCGGTGCGCCGTCCGGCCCCTTCAGGCCCTCAAGCGGCGGCAGGGAGACGACCGGCGCCTTCTTGCCCACCAGCGCGGAGGGAATGCGCGAGGGATCGCCGCCCGTTTCGAGCCGCGAGAAGAACAGGGCGGCGAGGGCCAGGAACACGACCAGCGGCAGGGCCACAAGCCACAGGCGGCGGCGCTGGCGGGCAGGGGGGATTACGGGATCGCTCATTCTGCCTCTCCCGTGCGATTGGCCGCCCGGCGGCGGCCGACGCCGCGCGCTTCCAGCTCCGAGAGGGTGCGGCGCTGGCTGCGATAGTCCAGCACCAGCCAGAGGGCGAGCAGCCCGAGGCCGAGGAGGGAGACGCCGTAGGATGCGGCGATGAAGACGGTATGGGTCATGCGCGGGGGCTCAGGCCATGGCTTCCGCGGCCGCGCGGGCTTCCAGCGCCTGCACGCGGCGGCGGAGGATTTCCGTGCGCATGCCGAGCATGTGCAAAGCGATGAACACCAGCGTGAAGCCGATGGCGCAGATGAGCAGCGGCCAGAGCAGGCTGGAATCGATGGTGGAGCCGCCCATGCGGAACACCGAGGCCGGCTGGTGCAGGGTGTTCCACCAGTCCACGGAGAACTTCACGATGGGCACGTTGATGAAGCCCACCAGCGTAAGCACGGCGGCGGCGCGGCCGGCGCGGTTGGGATCGTCGATGGCCGCGCGCAGCGCCATCAGGCCGAGATAGAGCAGCAGCAGCACCAGCATGGAGGTGAGCCGTGCATCCCACACCCAATAGGTGCCCCACATGGGCCGGCCCCACAGCGCGCCGGTGACGAGGCACAAAGCGGTGAAGGTGGCGCCCACCGGGGCTGCTGCCTTGTGCGCCACATCGGCCAAAGGATGCCGCCAGACGAGGATCCCGATGGAGGAGGCCGCCATCATCGAGTAGCCGAACAAGCCCAGCCACGCGAAGGGCACGTGGATGTACATGATCCGCACCGTCTCGCCCTGCTGGTAGTCGGGCGGCGCCTGGAAGGCGAGAGTGAAGCCGATTGCGAGCGTCACCACCGCCGCGGCAGCGATCCAGGGCAGGATGCGCGCGGACAGGCTGAGGAAGCGGACCGGATTGGCAAGGTCAAGGATCGCCATGAAGGCGTTCTAGTGTGCGCGCGCGCCGGATGGAAGCGCCGAGGGCGTTCAGGATTTCGTGTCGCAGGGGGCCGCCGGGGCGGTACGGTCCGGCCAGCCGCACCTTTCAGGCCAGCCGGAGCTTTCAGGCCAATCGCACCTGTCGCCGGATGAACCAGAGCGTCACGGCGGCGCCTGCGGCCGCCCAGCCGAGGAGGATCAGCAGGGAGGGGGCGAGCGTCGCCATGCCCTCGCCGCGCCACAGCGCGCCCTGGAATGCCTCGATGCCCCAGGCCGTCGGGGTCAGCACGCCCGCCTGCTGGAGCCATTCGGGCATGAGGAAGCGCGGCACCATGCTGCCGCCCACGGCGGAGAGCAGCAGAACCGCGAAGGTGGAGAGCGTCTGCGCCTGCTGGCGCGTGCGCGACACCGCCGCCAGCGGCAAGGCGATGCCCGCTGCGGCAGCCGAGGCGGCGACCGCGACGGCGGCGAAGGTCCAGAAATTCGGCAGGACGTTCACGCCATAGACGATCTGCGCCACGGCAAAGAGCACCGCCGAGAGCGCGAGGCCCTGGAGAATCAGGAAGGCGAGCTTGCCGCCCACCAGCGCCAACACGCCGCCGCGGCTCATGACGATGCGGTCGAACACGCCGGAGCGGCGTTCATCCACCAGGCTGCCCGCGCCCTGCACCGCCGAGAACAGCAGGAACAGCATGGCGATGGCGCCGGCATAATAGCTCACGCCCGGCTCGGAGCGGCGGCGGGTGAGCGGCTGGCGCTCCATCAGCTCGGCGCCGCCCCCCGCCACCAGTTCCGGCGCGCGGGCGATGGACTGCTCCAGCCGCGAGGTCTGTTCCGGGGAGAAGGCGCCCACCAGCACCTGAATCTGCGCCGCCACGCGGCGGATGGCGAGGCCGGGCAGGTCGTCGGTGAACACCCTTTGGATGCGCGCCGAGAGCAGGGCGGCGGCGACATTGCGGGCGGGATCGGTGATGACGAGCAGGGGCGGCTTGTCGGTGGCGGCGGCCACGTCGCCCCGCACCACCAGCCCCACATCGGCGCGGCCGTCCGCCACCCGGGCGCGGACCTCCTCGGGCGTGACGAGGATGAGATCATTGTCGCTGGCGTGGCCGAGCGCGGTGAGGAAGGCCGTGGCCGATGGCGCCTCGGTGGTCCGTGCCGCCGCGATCTTGATGGCCGAGGTTTCGCCCCCCGTGCCGGCGAACACCGCCGCGAACAGAATGAACAGCACCGGCGGCAGCACGAACGTCATCATCAGCGCGCCGCGGTCGCGCATCAGCGTCAGTGCCATGGCCCGGACGATGGCGCCCATCATCATGGATGGTTGCTCCCGGTCACGTCGGCATAGAGGGCATCGAGGCCCGCCGCCTCGAACGCGATGGTGCGCGGCACGAGGCCGGCCACCTTGAGCGCGGCGATGAGCCCGCCCGCGCCCTCCGGCGTATCGGAGACGACGCCGCTGAAGGAGGTGCCGCCTTCATCCCCGGTCAGCCCGCGCAGGGCGAGCACCTGCCGCCCGTTCGGCGAGGGGGGCGTGGCGAAGGTCACGGCGGCGCGCCGCTGGTTCGGGAAGCGCGCGGCGATGAGGGCGGCGAGCCGCCCTTCCAGCGCGATGCGCCCCTCGGAGAGGATAGCGACCCGCTCGGCCACCTCTTCGGCGAAGGCGAAATCGTGGGTGATGACAAGAATGCCGAGCCCGTCCGCCGCAAGCCGCTGCACCAGAGCGGCAAGGTCGGCGCGGGCGGGGGCGTCGACGCCGACGGTCGGCTCGTCCAGCACGAGCAGGCGCGGATTTCCGACGAGTGCGGCCGCCACATTGGCGCGGCGCTGCCAGCCGCCGGAAAGCCGGTCGATGCGCTCGTTGGCGCGTTCCTCGATACCGGTGCGCGCCATCACCCGCGCGACGCAGGCGGCGACGTCGGCGCGGCGGACGCCGGCGAGACGGGCGAAGACGGCGAGATTCTCTGCGATCGTGAGCGCGCGGTAGAGGGCGATGTCCTGCGGGGCGAGGCCGATGCGGGCGCGGGCCTCGCTCTCGGCGGCGGGGATGCCGCAGATGCGGATCACGCCCGTGCGCGGCGGGATGCGCCCGCAGATGGCCCGGACCAGGGTGCTCTTGCCGGCGCCGTTGGGGCCGACGAGGGCGGTGACCGTTCCTGCGCGCAGCACGAGATCCACGCCAGCCAGCACAGTGCGCGCGCCATAGCCTGCGGTGAGGCCGAGAATGGCGAGGGGGGGTGCCGGGCTTTCGTCTATCGGGTCGTCGTATTGGTGGGCAGCGGCGCTCACGGCGCCAGCGGCCCCATCAGTTCACCGAAGGCAGCGGTCATGAAGTCTCGCAGGGGCTGCTGGCCCTCCTTGTTGGGCCCCAGTTCTTTAGAGGCTGCGAGCGCCCCCGCCAAGTGCTCCGACAACAGCTTGCGCGCGCGCGGCGCGCCGAGGGAGGCGATGACCGTCGCCTTGTTGGCGTCCTTGCCCACATCCTTGCCCAGCGCCGCGGCCGAGCCCGAGTTGTCGAGGATGTCGTCGAGAATCTGGTAGGCGCTGCCCACATGGCCGGCGAGCGCCCGCAAATGGCCGGCCTGCGCCTCATCGGCGGCGGCGGCGCGGCCGGCGATTTCCACCGCGGCGGAGAACAGCACGCCGGTCTTGCGGCGGTTCACGTCCTCGGTGGCGGCGAGAGAGCGGCCGGGGCTCGGGCGCAAATCGTCATACTGGCCGCCGCACAGGCCCAGCGAGCCCACCGCCTTGGACAGGATGCACACCGCGTCGAGCCGCACATGATCGCTCGTACCCGGCGCGGCGCCGGCGACACCGAGGGCCCGCGACAGCAGCGCCACCGCCGCCAGAACGGCGACGTCCTCGCCAAACTTCACATGGGTGGTCGGCTGGGCCCGGCGCACCATGGCGTCGTCCATGCAGGGCAGGTCGTCGATGATGAGGGACGAGGCGTGGATCATCTCCAGCGCGCAGCCGAAATCGAGCACCGCATGCTCGGAGGCGTCGAGCTGCATGGCCGCCGCCATGACCAGCAGCGGCCGCAACCGCTTGCCCGGCGCCAGCAGGATGTGCCGCATGGCGGCATGCAGCACGGCCGGATGCGAGGCGGCCGGCGGCACGAGAAGCCCGAGCCGGCGGTCCACAACCGCGCGGAGGTAGGAGAGGTCCCGGGAGCGGGGCGGGAAGTCCGGCAAGGCGGTATCGAGCGCCGGCGTCGCGTCGATGTCCGGCGCCGCCACGGCGAGCGCGACACCGCCGGCGGCCGCCGACAGCGCTTCCCGCGGGGCCGTCGCCGAAGCTTCGGTCCGCCGGTCCCGTCCGCCCTTCTGCCCCATACGCCCCCTCACTCTGCTCTTGGCCGCCCGGGGCGATCATCCCCCTGCAACAGGCACATACGTTGCCTTGAATGACTTTAGATCACCGCTTACACAATGATGCCAGTGCGTGCGCTCCGCTGCGTCGCACATTTTGCGGGCGTGTGGCGCCAGCGCCGCGGCGCCTAATGAGCGACGCCAAAAGGCATCCACCCAGGAACCGCCGGGAGAGGCATGGACGAGAACGCAGCCGGTCGCCGCAAGGAAGACCACATCGACATCGTTCTTTCCGGCGATCGCGTGGCCTCCCGCGTGGATGCGGGGTTCGACCGCTGGCGCTTCGTCCATTGCGCCCTGCCGGAGCTGAGCCTTGATGCGGTGGACCTGTCCACCAGCGTCCTCGGCCGGCGTCTGAAGGCGCCTTTGCTCATCTCCGCCATGACCGGCGGGCCGGCGCGCTCCGAGGCGATCAACGCGCATCTGGCCGAGGCGGCGCAGGCGCTGGGCATCGCCCTGGGCGTCGGCTCCCAGCGCATCGCGGTCGAGACCGGCGCGGCCGGCGGGCTCGGCGGCGACCTGCGCCGGCGCGCGCCGAATGTGCTGCTCCTCGCCAATCTTGGCGCCGCGCAGCTCCTTGCCGCCGATGGTCGCGACAACGCCCGCCGCGCGGTGGAGATGATCGGCGCGGATGCGCTCGTCATCCATCTCAATCCCTTGCAGGAAGCCATTCAGGAAGGCGGCGACCGCGACTGGCGCGGCGTGCTCCACGCCATCACCGGTCTCTGCACCAATCTCCATGTGCCGGTGGTGGTGAAGGAGGTCGGCTTCGGTCTCTCCGCCCCCGTCGCGCGCCGGCTGGTGAAGTGCGGGGTGGCCGCGCTCGATGTCGCCGGGGCCGGCGGCACCAACTGGGCACTGGTGGAAGGCGCGCGCGGCACGGGCCGCACGCAGGCGCTGGCCGCCGCCTTCGCCGATTGGGGCATTCCCACCGCCGATGCGGTGGTGGACCTGCGCGCGGCCCTGCCGGATGTGCCAATCATCGCATCGGGCGGCATCCGCGACGGCGTGGACGCCGCCAAGGCCATCCGCCTCGGCGCCGATCTCGTGGGGCAGGCGGCGGCGACGCTGAAGGCGGCCGTCACTTCCACCGAGGCCGTCGTCGCCCATTTCGAGGTGCTGGCCGAACAGCTGCGCATCGCCGCCTTCGTGACCGGTGCGGGGCATCTCGAGGCCTTGCGTGGCGTGCCGCTGGTCGAGGTGCGCTGAGGGGGTCGCATGGACCATCGGCCAGATTTTGGCCATGGGCCCGATGCATTCCATGGGCGCCCGTCAGGGCCTGACCGTTTTCGCAGATGATGGTGCTGCCATGTCTGCTCCCAAGGGCGGCAGGCGCCCCATCAAACACAAGACTTGATGCTCCCCGATGACTGATCCCGCCGCATCTGAAGTGCCCGCAAGCCCCACCGAGGGTGCCATCCGCCTCTATGGCAAAGACGATTTCGAAGGCATGCGCCGCGCCGGCCGGATCGCTTCGGGATGCCTGGACGCCGTGGCCGATCTGGTGAAACCCGGCATCACGACCAACGAACTCGACAGGTTCGTGATGGACTACACGCTGAAGGCCGGCGCGCTGCCGGCCCAGCTCAACTACCGTGGCTACCCCAAGAACATCTGCACCTCGATCAACCATGTGGTCTGTCACGGCATTCCCGACGACAAGCCGTTGCGCGAGGGAGACGTCGTCAACATCGATGTCACCATGATCCTCGATGGCTATTACGGTGACAGCTCTCGCATGTACCCGGTCGGCCAGATCAAGAGGGCAGCCGAGCGGCTTTGCGAGGTGACGTATCGCTGCCTGATGCTCGGCATCGAGGCGGTGAGGCCCGGCGCGCATCTCGGCGACATCGGCGCCGCGATCCAGCAATATGCGGAAGCTGAGCGCTGCTCGGTAGTGCGCGACTTCTGCGGCCACGGCATCGGGACGGTGTTCCACGACGCGCCCAACGTGATGCACTACGGCCGCAAGGGCGAAGGTCCGCAGCTGAAGCCCGGCATGATCTTCACCATCGAGCCGATGATCAATCTCGGCCGGCCGGATGTGAAGGTGCTCAAGGACGGATGGACGGCCGTCACAAGGGACAGAAGCCTGTCTGCCCAATATGAGCACACGATCGGCGTCACCGAGACGGGGGTGGAGATTTTCACCCTCTCGCAAGCGGGCTTGCACGCGCCCGGTCTCTCGCTCGCCTGAGCTAATCTTCACGCGCGGTGCGGGCGCCTCAATTGGCCCAGTGGTCCATCCAGATCTTCTCGCCGATGGTGCAGGAGATGCGCGGCTGCTCGGCGGAGGCGTGCTGGATGAGGCCCGGTCCGGGCTTGGGCACCACGCCGGCCACTTCCAGCACCAGCTTGGTGCGGATGGCGCGGGCGAACTCCTCCATCTTCTCCACCGGGATGACGAAGGCGCCGGGGCCGCCGATGACGCAGTCCTCGTAATAGACATCGAGTTCGGGGATATCGAGCGCGGACGAGGCGGAGCGCTTCATCAGCAGCGGCAGCCCGTTCACCGTGATGCCCCGGCGCACCACCGCATCCCGCGCCATCGCCACGGGTGGCCCTTGATTGTTCACGCCGTCGCCGGAGACGTCGACGACCTTGCGCAGGCCACGGAAGCCGTTCAGGTCGAACTGGTCGGCGGCGAACAGCAGGGCACCGGAGATGGAGGTGCGGTAGATGCGCCGGATGGGCGCCGCCCGCACTGCCTCGGAAAACGCCTTCGCGCTCTCCGGGCCATCGATGATGTGCCACTCCACCACGATCTTCTGCTCGTTCTCGCCGGCCCACTCCACATATTCCACCGCGATCCGACCGTTCGGGCCGAGTCGCAGCGCATTGAGGAATTCGGGGGAGGTGAGGGCGGCCGCATAGCCTTCGCGCTGAAGGGCAAGCTCGTCGGCGTCCATGGAATAGGAGACGTCCACGGCCAGCACCAGCTCCACGTCCACCGGCAGCTTACCGGCGCCGCCCGCTTCGGCAGGGGCGTGGGGGAGAAGGCCGAGGGCGAGGAGAGACGCGGCCATAAGGCCGGAAGCACGAGAACACAGGTGGCGGCAAAGGCGGCGGCGCGAGGACATGGACAGCTTCCTCCCGTGGAAGAAACAGTGCGGCTTCACGTCCGTGAAATGCTGACACCGTTCCCCCGCGGGGAGAAGAGCTTTGCCGCCTTAAGGCCTGTCACGTTTTGCGGCGGAACCGTTGCACTGGCGTGCGCGGCGCGCGCATCGCCAGTGTCTTTTAAGTTTCACAATGGGTTGGCCGCGGCGGCTCGGCCGCGGCCGGGATGGCTCAATCGAGCGTCTCAGTCCCGAGGATCTCGATGCCGAAGCCCGCGAGGCCCACATAGGTTCGGGTCTTGGAGGACAGGAGGCGGATCGACTGGATGCCGAGATCACGCAGAATCTGCGCGCCGAGGCCCACTTCCCGCCAGTGCCGGTCGCGCTCCAGCTCGCTGGTGCTCTTCTCGGAATTCTGGCCCATGGCCACGGCCGGCACGCCGCTGGTGCCGTCGCGCAGATAGACCAGCACGCCGCGGCCCTCGGCCTCGATGCGCTCCAGGCTCTTCTGCAGCACCTTGCCGCCGCTGAAGGCGTCGGCGATGGCGTCGGCCCGGTGCAGGCGCACCAGCACCTTCTCGCCGTCGCCGATGCGGCCCTTGACCAAAGCGAGGTGGTTCACCGGATCGAAGGGCGTCACGTAGGAATAGCCCTGCAGCTCGCCGACGACGGTGGGCACCGGGAATTCCGCCGCCCGCGTCACCAGCTTCTCGCGCGCCTGGCGATAGGCGATGATCTCCGCAACCGAGATGCGGGTGAGATTGTGTTTCTCGGCGAAGGCGGTCACCTGCGGCCCGCGCTGGACGGTGCCGTCATCGTTCACCAGCTCGGCGATGACGCCGATGGGCGGCAGGCCGGCGAGGCGGCACAGGTCCACCGCCGCTTCCGTATGGCCGGAGCGGATCAGCACGCCGCCCTCGCGGGCGATCAGCGGGAAGACATGGCCCGGCCGCACGAAATCGCCGGCGCCCATGTTGGGGTTGGCAAGGGCGCGCACGGTGTTGGTGCGCTCTTCCGCCGAGATGCCAGTGGTGGTGCCGTGGCGCACGTCGATGGAGACGGTGAAGGCCGTGCCCATGGGCGCGTCGTTGTTCGACACCATGGGATCGAGCCGCAGCCGCTTCGCCTCGGACGGGGGCAAAGGCGTGCACACGATGCCGGATGTATTGCGGATGACGAAGGCCATCTTCTCCGGCGTCGCCAGCGAGGCGGCGAGGATGAGGTCGCCTTCGTTCTCGCGGTCGTCGTCGTCGGTGACGACGATGATCTCTCCCCGCGCGATGGCTTCGATGGCGGACTGGACGCGGGCCTGGGTGGTATCGGTCACGGGCAAACCTCGGGTGAGGGGCGTGGAAAGGCCGAGGAAATCGTTGGGCGTCACCTGCTGCCCGGTCGCCTCGGCAATCTTTTCGGCCGTCTCGCGGGAGATCCAGGCGCGCTCGTCATTGCACAGGGCCGTCACGCTGGCCGGGGACATGCCCACCTGCCGCGCGAATGCGCTGCGCTTCGTACCGGTCGTCGAGAGCCATTCCGCGAGCTTCATGGCGCAAGCATAGCAAAGCGAATTTCAGTGACAATGAAAAAGTGCATCGAGGGCTTTGCTCCGTGCATTCGTTCCTGCTGAATTGGCGGGGAAGAGCCTCCGGGGCTTGGCGCAAGCCGCGTGGCGCAGGATGATTACGGCTGCGGCGGATGGCGGGGATCTCGCGATGAAGGCATGGCTCTCGCGCAATTGGGTGATCGGAGCGGGCTTCATGGCTGTCGCGCTTTTGCTGACCGCACCGTTGGTGTCCGGGGCCGGCCGGGGCGTGGTCCTGATGTTCCTCGCCTCGCCTCTCTACATGCTGCACCAGATCGAGGAGCATACGGGCGACCGCTTCCGCACCTATGTGAACCGGGTGGTCTTCGGCGGGGTCGAGGCGCTGACCGTCTCGGATGTGCTCTGGATCAATCTCCCCGGCGTGTGGGGGATCAATCTCGTCGCCGTCTATGTGGCATGGCTCGCCGGCGCGGCCTGGGGGCTGGCCGCGGCCTATCTGATCCTGGTGAACGGCATCGCCCATCTCGGCATGGCCGCGCGCTTCCGCAGCTACAATCCAGGCCTCGGCACTGGCGCGCTACTGTTCATTCCCTTCGGCGTCGCCGTCGCCCTGCTCGTGCCGGCGAGCCCCGGCCAACACGCGCTCGCGCTCGCCATCGCCGTGGCGGTTCACGCTGCCATCATCGTCCGCGTGAGGGCCAACGTCGCGCACGCCCACGGCCGTTGAACGGCGGTTGTCGAGCTTGAAGAGGTGGCGTGGTGAGCCCGTCGGGATTCGAACCCGAGACCCCATGATTAAAAGTCACGTGCTCTACCGGCTGAGCTACGGGCTCACTTGACGCGTTGGTTAGGGTGCGAAGGCGGCGGGGTCAAGGCCGGGCGGGTGTGATGTCCCGGCATTTCGGCAGGGGGCAGCGCGGGCGCGGGCATTGACCGGGCAGGATGGGTTCCGCACCATGGTCACTCAATTGCTTCTGGAATTGCCATGCCGGTCAACAACCACATCGCTGCCCGCGCCGACGAGATCGCGGCGTGGCGTCAGGATTTCCATCGCCATCCCGAGCTCATGTACGACCTCGACCGCACCAGCGCCACGGTGGCGGAAAAGCTGCGCGCCTTCGGCTGCGACGAGGTCATCACCGGCATCGGCCGCACCGGCGTGGTGGGAATCGTGCGCGGCAAGGGCGATGGCCCGCTCATCGGCCTGCGCGCGGACATGGACGCGCTGCCCATCCTGGAGAAAACCGGCGCCGCCTATGCCTCGCAGACGCCCGGCACGATGCACGCCTGCGGCCATGACGGGCACACCGCCATGCTGCTCGGCGCCGCGCGCCACCTCGCCGAGACCCGCGCCTTCTCCGGCACCGCCGTGCTCATCTTCCAGCCGGCGGAAGAGGGCGGAGCCGGCGCCAAGGCGATGATCGACGACGGGCTGTTCGCCCGCTTCCCCGTCCGCGAGGTCTACGGCATGCACAATCTGCCGGGGCTGGAGGTGGGGCGCTTCGCCATGCGGCCGGGCGGCATCATGGCCTCGGCCGACCATATCGAGATCGTGGTGGACGGGCGTGGCGCCCATGCCGCGCGGCCGAACCAGGGCGTGGACGTGGTGCTCACCGGCGCCGCCATCGTCATGGCCCTGCAGCAGATCGTCTCGCGCAATGTGGATCCGCTGGAGGCGGCGGTGGTCTCCATCGCCATGTTCCATGCGGGCGAGGCGGACAACGTGCTGCCGCCCTCGGCCACCCTCGTCGGCACCGCCCGCACGCTGGATCAGGGTGTTCGCGCGCAGCTGCGCGAGCGCATCCGGCAGGTGGCGGAAGGAGTCGCCGCGGCCTATGGCGCCACCGCCACGGTGAGCTTCAAGGAAGGCTATCCCGTCACCAGCAACCACGCCGATCAGGTGGCCTTCGCCGCCGAGGTGGCGAGCGAGGTGGCCGGCGCCTCCGAGGTGGACGCCGCCGCGCCGCCCCTCATGGCGGCCGAGGATTTCGCCTACATGCTGGAAGAAAAGCCCGGCGCCTACATCTTCATCGGCAATGGCCCGTCCGCCGGCCTGCACCATCCGCAGTACGATTTTGCCGACGCCGCCATTCCCTATGGCGCGTCCTACTGGGTGCGGCTGGTGGAGCGGGCGCTGCCTCTGACGGCGTGAGGCCAAAAAGCCCGCGCGGCGCTTGAGCGTAGCAAGCTCCCGCGCGGCGCCTGAGCGTTAAGCCATAAGCCCGCGCGGCGTTTGAGCGAAGCAAGCTCCCGCGCGGCGCCTGAGCGTTAAGCCATAAGCCCGCGCGGCGCTTGAGCGAAGCAACGCTACGCCTTTACCAGCACGAAGGTGAGGAGGCCGGCCTCGACCTCCTGCGTCTCCAGCACCGCGCCCGTCTCGTGCGCGAGGTGGGGAATGTCGATCACCGCCATGGGGTCCGTGCAGGTGACGACGAGCCGCGTGCCCGCCGCCGCCTGGGCCAGTGCCTTGCGGGTGCGCAAAGCGGGCAGGGGGCATTTCAGCCCCTTCAGGTCCAGCGCGACGGTGACGGCAGCCGGCTTCAAATCGCCTGATCCCGGAGCCGGCCGAGGCTCTCCTCGCGGCCGAGCACGATCAGCACGTCGAACACCGGCGGGGAGGTGGACTTGCCGGTGAGCGCGGCGCGCAGCGGCTGGGCTACGGCGCCGAGCTTCACGCTTTGCGCCTCGGCATAGCGGCGCACCACCTCCTCGGTGGCGGCGGCGGTCCACTCCACGGCTTCGAGCAGCGGCACGAGGCGGCCGAGATGGGCGCGGCCCTCGGCCGACAGGAGGGTCTTGGCCTTCTCGTCCAGCGGGATGGGCCGCTCAACGAAGATGAACTCGGCATTGTCGAGCAGCTCGACCAGCGTCTTCGCCCGCTCCTTCAGCCCCGGCATGGCGGCGGCGAGCTGGGCACGGCGGGTGTCCGTCATGCGCGGCAGGCGGTGCGCGGCGTCCGGCAGATAGGGCACCAGCGCGTCGATGGCGGCGAGCAGGTCCGCATCGCTGGAGGCGCGCATGTAGTGGCCGTTGAGGCTTTCGAGCTTCGCGAAATCGAAGCGCGCTGCCGACCGGCCCACCTTGTCGAGGTCGAAGAACGCGACCATCTCGTCGGTGGAGAACACCTCCTGGTCGCCATGGCTCCAGCCGAGGCGCACGAGATAGTTGCGCAGCGCCGCCGGCAGATAGCCCATGTCGCGATAGGCGTCGACGCCCAGCGCCCCGTGGCGCTTGGAGAGCTTGGCCCCGTCCGGCCCGTGGATGAGCGGGATGTGCGCCATGCGCGGCACGTCCCAGCCCAGCGCACGGTAGATCTGCGTCTGGCGGGCGGCATTGGTGAGGTGGTCGTCGCCGCGGATGATGTGGGTGACGCCCATGTCGTGGTCGTCCACCACCACGGCCAGCATGTAGGTGGGCGTGCCGTCCGAGCGCAGCAGGACGAGGTCGTCGAGATCCTTGTTGGGGAAGGTCACGGTGCCCTGCACCATGTCGTCGATCACCGTCTCGCCCTCCTGCGGGGCGCGCAGGCGTATGACGGGCGCGCGGTCGGCCGGCGCCTCGGAGGGGTCGCGGTCGCGCCAGCGGCCGTCATAGCGCGGCGGGCGGCCCTCCTTGCGGGCCAGCTCGCGCATCTCGTCCAGCTCCTGGGGCGTGGCGTAGCAGCGATAGGCGTTGCCCTTGGCCAGCATCTCCGCCACCGCGGCCTGATGCCGCTCGGCGCGGGCGAACTGGTAGATGGGATCGCCGTCCCAATCGATGCCCAGCCAGGAGAGGCCTTCGAGGATGGCGTCGATGGCCTCCTTGGTGGAGCGCTGCCGGTCCGTATCCTCGATGCGCAGCAGCATCTTGCCGCCCGTGTGGCGGGCATAGAGCCAGTTGAACAGCGCCGTGCGCGCCCCGCCGATATGCAGGAAGCCGGTGGGCGAAGGGGCGAAGCGGGTGACGATCTGCGACATCGGGCGGGGCTCGGCGGGCTTGGGTCCGCTTGGACGTGAGGACGCGCGCATGCGGAGGCCCTGCGGAACGCAAACCGAACCACATGGCGCGCGGGAGGCGCCCGTGTAGCATAGAGGCGGGGCACAAGGAACACGGGGCGGGCGTGGCCCGGACCGGCCCCTCGGCGGGCGGGGATGGACGAGCGGGCCTCGAGCAGGGCGCGGGCAGGGGGGCGGGGCGCAGCGGTTGCGCTCCCGGTGCTTTCCGCGCGCGGTCTTCAGCGCCTCGCCGACGCGCTGAAGGCCCGCCTCGCCCATGACGTGGCGGCCGAGGCGGCCTCCGGGCGTCTGATCCTGTGGCTGCCGGCCGCCTTCACCGCCGGCATCCTGCTTTATTTCGGCGCCTCCACCGAGCCGTCGCTTGCCGCCAGCCTTGTGCTGGTGGCCGCATTCGCCGCGGCGGCCTTGGGGGCGAGGGCGCGGCCCGTGATGTTCGGCATCGCCGCGGTGCTGCTCGCCACGGCCGCCGGATTCGCGGCGGGCGGGATGCGGACCGAGCTCATCGCCCACGAGATGGTGGTGCCGCCCAAGACCCCGGTGCGCCTCTCCGGCTTCATTGAGCGCGTGGAGCGGCGGACCACCGGCGACCGCATCCTGCTGCGGCTGGATGGCGATGCCGTGCGCGGGCTGGCCAACGCGCCGGCGCTGGTGCGGCTCTCGCTCCGCAAGGGATGGGCGCCGCCGGTCGGCAGCCATGTGACCCAGCTGGCACAATTGCTGCCGCCCTCCGGCCCCGCCATGCCGGGCGCTCATGATTTCGGCCGCGCGCCCTGGTTCCAGGGCATCGGCACCATCGGCTACGGGCTCGGCCGGCCCAAGGCGGCGGCGCCGCGCGACCCGCCTCTATCCGTGCGCCTCGCCATGGCGCTGGACGGGGTGCGCCAGAGCCTCTCCGACCGCATCCGCGCCTCGCTCTCCGGCGTGCCGGCGGAGGTGGCGGTGGCGCTGGTGGCGGGCGACCGCTCGGGCATTCCCCATGCGGTGGAGGAGAGCATGCGCGTCTCCGGCCTCTCGCACATCCTCTCCATCTCCGGCCTGCACATGGCGCTGGTGGCCGGCACCCTGTTCGCGCTGGCGCGCGGGCTGCTGGCACTGGTGCCGGGGCTTGCTTTGTCGTGGCCGATCAAGTCCAGCGCGGCGCTCATCGCTCTCGCCGGCAGCGCCTTCTATCTGGTGCTGTCGGGCAATGACGTGCCCGCCCAGCGCTCCTTCGTGATGACGGGGCTGGTGCTGGCCGGCGTGCTGGTGGGGCGGCCGTCCTTGTCGCTACGGTCGGTGGGCGTGGCGGCCGTGGTGGTGCTGTCGCTGACGCCGGAGGCGGCGCTGGATCCGGGCACGCAGATGTCGTTCGCCGCCACCCTCGCCCTCGTCGCCGCCTATGAGCGGCTCCAACCCCTGCGGGCGATCCCGCGGCCGGATGGAATCGCCGGGGCGGTGGTCTCATGGGTGGCAGTGCTGGTGGCGGGCACGGCGCTCACCTCGCTGGTGGCGGGCCTCGCGACGGCGCCTTACGGCATCTTCCATTTCCAGCGGGTGGCACCCTACGGGCTGCTCGCCAACCTCGCCGCCATGCCGGCGGTCTCCTTCCTGGTGATGCCGGCGGGGCTCGCGGGCGTGCTGCTGATGCCGTTCGGCTGGGATCATCTCGCCTGGCCGGTGATGGGGCGGGGCATCGAGATCATGACGGCGGTGTCCGACTGGGTGGGCACGCTGCCGGGCGCCGACATCCGCGCCGCCTTCATCGGCGCCGGAACGTTGCTGTGGCTCTCCCTCGCGCTACTCGCCCTCTGCCTGCTGCGCGGCGTGCTCACCCTGGTGGCGCTGGTGCCCCTCGGCCTCGCCGCATTGGTGGCCGGAGCGCCGCTGAAACCGGACCTCCTCATCGCACCCGATGCGCAGACTGTGGCGGTGCGCATGCCGGACGGCCGGCTCTCCGTGCTCGGCGCCTCCGGCCAGAAGCTGGTGGTGGAGCAATGGCTGACGCGGGAGGGCGACCGCCGCACGGCCGGGGCGAAGGACCTCGCCGCCGCCTTCACCTGCGACCCGCTCGGCTGCACGGCGCCGCTGCCCGGCGGCGGCACCATCGCCGTGTCCCGGCGCGCGGAGGGATTGGAGGCGGATTGCCTCAACGCCCGCATGGTCGTCACCCGCGATGCCCCGCCCCGTGCCTGCCCCGCCGAGGTGCTGACGCCGGAAAAACTCGCGCGGACGGGGACGCTCGCCTTCACCCTGCGCGATGGAGCCCTCGTGGCCGAGCGAAGCCGCAGCCCCTCGGTCTCCCGGCCATGGATGGCACCGCTGCCGCCGGACCTCGCGCCGGAGCGGGGCGTGGTCGATGCGGGCGACCCGCAGACCGATGCCACGGCCCCGTGACCATCCCAAACCGGCGGCGCCGGCAAACGTCGGGGTGAGGGGCAACGCCTTCAAAAAAGCGCAGGCGCCCGTTGAGCGTGGACCACCGCGCCCCTCACCCCGTTCCGGATCTCCCGCAGGAGAAATCTAAGGATCAGTACCGGCGCATGAGGCCGATGAGGCGGCCCTGGATGCGCACGCGGTCAGGACCGAAAATGCGGGTTTCATAGGCCGGGTTGGCGGCCTCGAGCGCTATGGAGGCGCCCTTCTTGCGCAGGCGCTTGAGGGTCGCTTCCTCGTCATCCACCAGCGCCACGATGATGTCGCCGGTGTCTGCGGAATCGCATTTGCGGATCAGCACCGTATCGCCGTCGAGGATGCCGGCCTCGATCATGCTGTCGCCGCGCACTTCAAGGGCGAAGTGCTCGCCGGAGCCCAGCATCTCGGGCGGGATGTTCAGCGTGTGGCTGCGGCTCTGGATGGCGGAGATGGGCGTGCCGGCGGCGATGCGGCCCATGACCGGCACCGAGACCACCTGGCCCGCCTCGTCGTCCTCCGCCACGGGGCGGACCTTGCCGAGGCTGCCCTCGATGACCGAGGGCGAGAAGCCGCGCCCTGCGGACCGGGCGGAGGCGAGGCCGGGTGCCACGCTGTCGGGCAGGCGAACCACTTCCAGCGCACGGGCGCGATTGGGCAGGCGGCGGATGAAGCCGCGCTCTTCCAGAGCGGTGATGAGACGGTGGATGCCGGACTTGGAGCGCAGGTCCAGCGCCTCTTTCATCTCGTCGAAGGACGGGGGAACGCCGGTTTCCTTGAGCCGCTCATGGATGAAGCGCAGAAGGTCATATTGCTTCCGAGTGAGCATTCCCTGGCCCCGTTCCTTGCACGCACCGCCACGGAACAGGCGCTCTGCCGGTCCCGATTCAAGGCGCATCCAGCCCGGTGCGCCGCGAAACAAATCATGAACAGTCTTTATCTGTTCCTTTTGTGTTCCGCAAGTGGTGAAGGCTCCGTTAAGCGCTCAATCCTCGAAGGGAATAATCTCGCAGGGGTCTCCGACGCGGCCCGCCGGGGCGAAGGGAGGCCGCACCAGCAGGCAATCGGCGGCGGAGAGAATGCTCAGCATGGCGCTGTCCTGCGAGGCGCAGGGGATGGCGTGGATCGAGCCATCCGGCCGGCGTTCGAGTGTGGCGCGCATGAAGTCCCGCCGCACGTCATTGGGCGGCAGATCCGCCGCGAGGCGCGCCGGCACGGGCACGGGGCCGGGGCGGGAATCACCCTGAAGCGCGCGGATCAGGGGGACGAGGTAGATCATCCCGCAGACGTGGGAGGAGACAGGATTGCCCGGCAGCCCCAGCACCCGCACATCGCCGCGATGGCCGAACATCAGCGGCTTGCCGGGCCTGAGCGCGATCTTGTGGACCGAGAGATCGACCCCCTCCGCCTTCAGCGCCGGGGCCATCAGGTCATGATCGCCCACGGAGGCGCCACCGGAGGAGACGACGAGGTCGAACTCGCCGGAGAGCGCCCGCGCCACCACGGCGCGGATGGCGGCGAGGTCGTCCTTGATGAGGCCGAGGTCGGTCACATCGGCACCGGCGCGGCGGGCGAGTTCCGCGAGGCCGAAGGCGTTGGAGACGACGATCTCGCTGTCATTGCCGGTGCCCTGGCCCGGCAGCACCAGCTCGTCGCCGGTCTGCAGCAGGGCGACGCGCGGGCGGCGCGCGACCGGTACCGTCGCATGGTCCATGGCGGCGGCCAGCATGATGTCGCGGCCGGTCAGGCGCCGGCCGGCCAGGAGGCCGGGCGTGCTTTCGGAAAAATCGCAGCCGCGCTTGCGCACGTTGCGGAGCGCGGCGGTCGGGGCCGTGGTGGTGATGGTGTCGCCCTCGCGGGAGACGTTTTCCTGAATCACCACCGTGTCGGCGCCCTCAGGCACAACGGCGCCGGTGAAGATGCGCACGGCCTGCCCGGCGCCCACCGTGCCCGGATAGGGCCGGCCGGCGGCGGATTCGCCGATGACGGCGAGGCGGGCCGGCGTCTCGGCAATGTCGGCGCCGCGCACGGCGTAGCCATCCATGGCCGACATGTCGGCGGGCGGCTGGGTGCGGCGGGCCGCCAGATCGCGCGCCAGCACGCGGCCGGCCGCCGCCTGCACCGGCACCTCCTCCACACCGAGCGCGGTGACGCCGGAGGTGATGAGCGAGGTGGCCTCTTCGACGGTCATGAGCGCCATGGCGCGGCTCCCTCACTCTGCATGATCGCAGGTCTGGTCATGGTGGCGGGCCGGCTCAGGCCGCGCCGGCGTCGGCGCGGAAATGGCCGCTGCGGCCGCCGGATTTCTCCAGGAGCCGGATGCCCTCGATCCGCATGCCGCGGTCCGCGGCCTTGGCCATGTCGTAGATGGTGAGGCAGGCGACGGAGACGGCGGTGAGCGCCTCCATCTCGACGCCGGTCTGGCCCGTCACCTTGGCGCGGGCGGTGACATGAAGGCCGGGCAGAGCGGGGTCTGGGGAAACCTCCACCTCCACCTTGGTCAGCATCAGCGGATGGCAGAGGGGGATCAGCTCATGGGTACGCTTGGCGGCCATGATGCCGGCGATGCGCGCCACCCCCAGCACGTCGCCCTTCTTGGCGTTGCCGGAGAGGATGAGATCCAGCGTCGCCTGCGCCATCGCCACCCGGCCCTCGGCCAGCGCCTCGCGGGTGGTCGCGTCCTTGTCGGATACGTCCACCATGCGGGCGGCGCCCTGTTCGTCGAGATGGGTGAGGCTGGCCATGGCCGTCGCGGTCTTCCCGGAATCGATGTGCGGTCAGGAAGATGGCGTCCGCGGCGGCGCCTGTCCACCGCGGCAGAGACATGGCGTCGGAAAGGCTGTGTTGCCGGCGTCGATGGCGCTCAGCGCAGGCGGGTCCACACCTGCGTCTTGCAGAGCGGAACCACCACGCAGCCGCGCAGCTTCAGCGTGTTGTCACCGTCCATGGTGATGGTGCCGGAATAGGTCTTGCCGTCCTCGGCATTGTAGATGCTGCCGCCGGTCCATTCCTGCGGCCCGCCGGAGAAGCCGGTGAGGATGGTGAGACCCTTCAGCGCCCGGCTACGCAGGCCGGCGTTGGAATTGTTCACGTCCTTCAGCGCCGGATCGGCCTTCAGCCCTTCCGAGGAGACGAGGCGGCCGCACAGGCCATTGCCGCACTTGGAGATTTCCACCTGCCCGCTGCGGGTGGGGGTCAGCCACAGGCCGGTCGGGTCGGCGGCGAAAGCGGGGGTCACCAGGGTCGAGGTGGCAAGAAGGCCGGCGGCGGCAAGCGCAGCGGTGAGCGTGGTTCTCATGAAGCTTTTCCTCCCGTGAGGCACCGGCGATGCAGCAGCCGGTGCTGCGGCCTCTTGTCGGGCCGCCTCACGTATTAAGGCGTAACTTCACGTATACGGCAAGTCTATGTGGCGAGGAGCTGGCACGTGGCGGAAGCGACATCTTCCTGCCGCATCAGGCTCTCGCCCACGAGGATGGTGCCGATGCCCACCTGGGCCAGCCGGGCCACGTCCTGCGGGGTGAAGATGCCGCTCTCGCCGATGACGATGCGGTCCTTCGGCACGCGGGGCGCGAGGCGCTCGGAGGTCTCCAGCGTGGTCTCGAAGGTGCGCAAATTGCGGTTGTTGATGCCAATGAGCCGGCAGGGCAGGGTCAGCGCGCGGTCCAGCTCGGCGTCATCGTGCACTTCCACGATGGCGTCCATGCCGTACGCTGCCGCCGCATCCGCGAGGTCGCGGGCGAGGGCGTCGTCCACCCCGGCCATGATGATGAGGATGCAGTCCGCCCCCCAGGCGCGGGCCTCCGCCACCTGATAGGTGTCGTACATGAAATCCTTGCGCAGCACGGGCAGGCTCACCGCCGTGCGGGCGGCCTTCAGATAATCAGGCGCGCCCTGGAAGGAGGGTGTGTCCGTGAGCACCGAGAGGCAGGTGGCGCCGCCGCGCTGATAGGCGCGGGCGAGCGACGGCGGATCGAAGTCCGCGCGGATCAGGCCCTTGGAGGGGCTCGCCTTCTTGATCTCGGCGATCAGCGCCGTGCGGCCTTCCGAGAGGCTGTGCTCGATGGCCCCGGCGAAGGGGCGCACGCGGGGCGCGCAGCGGGCGGCGGCCTCGATCTCCGCCAGCGGCCGGGCCTTCTTGGCGGCGGCGATTTCCTCGCGCTTGTAGGCCTCGATCTTAGTAAGAATGTCGCTCATTGCGCGGCCTCCGGGGCGAGTGAGGCGGAGAGGGTGACGAGGCGTTCGAGCCGCGCGCGGGCGGAGCCCGTGTCGAGGCTGGTCTGCGCCATGCCGACACCGGCCGAGAGGTCCTTCGCCCGTCCGGCCACCACGAGGGCCGCGGCGGCGTTCAGCACCGCCACGTCGCGATAGGCGCCGGGGGCGCCGTCCAGCACGGCGCGCAGGGCGGCGGCATTGTGGACGGCATCGCCCCCCTTCAGCGCCTCGGCCGGGGCGCGGGCGAGGCCCACATCCTCCGGATTGAGGGTGAAGGTGTGGATGCGGCCGTCATCCAGCACGGCGATGTCGGTGCCGCCGGAGATGGTGATCTCGTCGAGCCCGTCCGAGCCGTGGACCACGAACGCCTTCTCCGAGCCCAGCGCCTTCAGCACCTCGGCCAGCGGCACGATCCAGGATTTCGCGAACACGCCCACCATCTGCCGCTTCACGCCGGCCGGATTGGAGAGCGGGCCGAGCAGGTTGAAGATGGTGCGCGTGCCCATTTCCACCCGCGTCGGGCCCACATGCTTCATGGCCGGGTGGTGGGAGGGGGCGAACATGAAACCGATGCCGGCCTCGCCGATGCAGCGGGAGATGCCGGCCGGATCGAGATCCAGCCGCACGCCCAGCGCGGAGAGCACGTCCGCCGCGCCGGATTTCGAGGAGAGCGCCCGGTTGCCGTGCTTCGCCACCGGCACGCCCGCGCCGGCCACGATGAAGCTGGCGCAGGTGGAGATGTTGTAGGAGCCGGAGGCGTCGCCTCCCGTGCCCACCACGTCCACCGCCTCGTCCGGGGCTTCCACGGTGAGCATCTTGGAGCGCATGACGGAGACCGCGCCGGCGATCTCCTCCACCGTCTCGCCGCGCACGCGCAGGCCCATGAGCAGCGCGCCCATCTGGGAGGGCGTCGCCTCGCCGGACATCATGCGGTCGAACACGAAGGCGGCTTCCTCACGGCTGAGGCTTGCGCCGGTGGCCACCTTGCCGAGCAGGGGTTTGAACTGGTCCATGGTGTGTTCTCGGCCCCCGTCCTCAGTCCTTGGCCTTCTCAGCATTGAAGGCGGCGGCGATCTCGAGGAAGTTGCGGATCAGCGCGTGCCCGTTCTCCGAGGCGATGCTCTCGGGATGGAACTGCACGCCGTGAATGGGCAGGCTCTTGTGGGCAAGGCCCATGATGAGGCCGTCGGCGGTGTGGGCCGTCACCTCCAGCTCATCGGGCAGGGTGTCCCGCTCGACGATCAGCGAATGATAGCGCGTCGCCTGGAAGGAATGGTTGAGCCCGCGGAAGACGCTTTTGCCCTCGTGCAGGATCTCGCTCATCTTGCCGTGCATGGGGGAGGGCGCGCGCACCACGTCGCCGCCGAACACCTGCCCGATGGACTGGTGCCCGAGGCACACGCCGAAGATCGGCACCTTGTCCCCCGCCTTGGCGATGAGATCGAGGCAGATGCCCGCCTCGTTGGGCGTGCAGGGGCCGGGGGACAGCACGATGGCGTCCGGCTTCTCGGCCAGCACGTCCTCCACGCTCACAGTGTCGTTGCGGTGGACGGTGACGGTAGCGCCGAGCTCGCCCAGGTAATGGACGAGGTTGTAGGTGAAGCTGTCGTAATTATCGATCAGCGTGACCTTCGGGGACTGGGTGGCGGACATCTGGAACTCCGGCCCCGCGCCGCTTAAGCGGGAATGGCGGGTGTTAAGGCGATGGATGACGGGCGGTCAATGGTGATGGGCAGGGAGCTCGCGTAGCTCCCCTCTCCCCTTGCGGAAGAGGGGGCGGGGGGTGAGGGGGCGGCTCAGCCATCCCGGCCCTCGTGCAAGCGGCGCGAACCCCTCACCCCGGCCCTCTCCCGCAAGGGGAGAGGGAGTCAGGGCTGTTCCCGCTTCACCATCGCTCGCGACGTGTCATCCCCATCTCCATCCCCTCACTGCCCCTTCCCGGCGCGGGCGGCGAAGCGCACGGCTTCCTCGCCGGCGCGGAACAGGGCCTTGGCCTTGTTCACGCACTCCTGGTGCTCGCTCTCGGGCACCGAGTCGTAGACGATGCCGGCGCCGGCCTGGACGAACATGCGCCCGTCCTTCACCACCGCCGTGCGCAGCACGATGCAGGTATCCATCTCGCCATTGGCGCCGAAATAGCCGATGGCGCCGGCATAGATGCCGCGCTTGTCCTTCTCCAGCTCGTCGATGATCTCCATGGCCCGCACCTTGGGCGCGCCGGAGACCGTGCCGGCGGGAAAGCCGGCCGCCAGCGCGTCCACCGCGTCGAAGCGCCGGTCGATGGCGCCTTCCACGTTGGAGACGATGTGCATGACCTGGCTGTAGCGCTCGATGAAGAACGAGTCCGTCACCTTCACCGTGCCCACCCGCGAGACTCTGCCGGCGTCGTTGCGGCCGAGGTCGAGCAGCATCAAATGCTCGGCGCGCTCCTTGGGATCGGCGAGCAGTTCGGCCGCCAGCGCCTCGTCCTCGGCATGGGTGGCGCCGCGCTTGCGGGTGCCGGCGATGGGGCGGATCGTCACCTTCCCGTCCCGCACCCGCACCAGGATCTCCGGCGAGGAGCACACCACCGAGAAGCCGTCGAAGTTCAGGTAAACGAGGAACGGCGCCGGGTTCACCCGCCGCAATGCCCGGTAGAGGGCGAAGGGTGGCAAGGTGAACGGGCTCTCGAAGCGCTGGGACAGCACCACCTGGAAAATGTCGCCGGCGCGGATGTAATCCTTCGCCTTCTCCACCATGGCGCAGAATTCCTCCGCGCCGGTGTTGGAGGACTGCGAGACCTCGCCGTGGAACGGCTCCGGCGCGGGGTGGGCGATGGCGCGGTCGAGGTCCGCCACCACCTGGTCGAGGCGGATGATCGCCGCTTCCCACGCGGCGCGGGGCGAGACGCCCTCCTTCGCCCGCACGGGGGTGACTGCGGTCAGCTCATCCTTCACCGCATCGAACACCACCATCACGGTGGGGCGGATGAGCAGCGCCTCGGGCACGCCGATGGGATCGGGCTTGGCCGGGCCGAGCTTTTCCATCTGCCGGACCATGTCGTAGCCGAGATAGCCGAACACGCCGGCAGCCATGGGCGGGGCGCCCTCCGGCAGCTCGATGGCAGATTCGGCCAGAAGGGCGCGCAGCGCGGTCAGCGGCGGCTCGGCGCAGCGCACGAAGGCGCTCTTGTCGGCGTCCGGCGTCCGGTTGATCTCGGCGAGATCGCCGGAGGCGCGGAAGATGAGATCGGGCTTCATCCCGATCATGGAATAGCGCCCGCGCGCCTGCCCGCCCTCGACGGATTCGAGCAGGAAGGCGTTGGGCTGGTCGCCGGCGAGCTTGAGGAAGGCCGAAACCGGCGTTTCCAGATCGGCGACGAGGGTGGTCGAGACCACCTGCGCCTCGCCCCGCAGATAGCGCGAGGCGAAGAGGTCGAAGTCGGTGGGTGCGTTCACGGGCGCCGGCCTTCAGTTTGCCGGGTTGCTGCCGACCGCCTGGGCGAACAGGCGCTCGTTGATCTTCACGCCCAGCTCCTTCTGGATGGCCGCGAGATATTGCACCAGCACGTCGTTCTCCAGCTGGCGCGACAGCTCCTGCGTGACGCGGCTGGTGTCCGGCGGCATCTGCTGGGGAATCTCCACCTTCGTCACCTGGAACACGATGCGGTCCGGCTCGGGCGTGCCGAGGGCGATGCCGAAGCCGCCTTCCTTCACGTCGAACACGGATGTGACGCTCTCGGCGCTGAACGGGCCTTCGGCGCGGCCGCGGTGCAGGCCCTCGGCGATCTGGAGCGGAATGTCGGCCTCGGCGGAGACCTGGGCGAGGGGCGTGCCGGCCTTCGCCTTGTCCATCAGCTCCTTGGCCTTGGCTTCCACCGCCTTCTCGGTCTCCGCTTCTGTGTAGCGGGCGGTCACGGCGGCCTTGGCCTCCTCGAAGGTGCGGTCGCGGGCGGGGGTGATCGCGGCGGTCTCGTACCACACGAAGCCGCCGCCCTGGGGCAGTTGCACCGTGTCGGTCTCGACGCCCGGCTGGGCGGCGAAAGCGCCGGAGATCACGTCGGCCCCGCCGGGGACCTCGACGGAGGCCCCGGCGGGATCGCGGCCCGAGCGGTCCACGTCGAAGCTCGCGAGCTTGAGGCCCAGCTTCTGCGCGGTTTCCTGGAGGGTGGCGCCGGAGGCACGCTCGTCCTCCACCTTGTCGTGCATGTCGAGGATGATGCGCTTCGCCTTGTCCAGCTGCAGCTCGGCGACGATCTGCGGCTTCACAAGCTCGAACGGCTGGAAGGCGCCGGGCACGATCTTGGTGACGTGCACCAGCGCCGTGCCGAAGCGCCCTTCCACCGGGCCGCTGACTGCGCCGTCGGCCAGCGAGAAGGCGGCCTCGGCGATCTTCGGATCGAGGATGGCGGACTTGGCGACGAGGCCGAGGTCCGTGTCCTTGGCGGTCAGGCCGCGCGCGGCGGCGATGTCGGCGAAGGTCGCGCCGGCCTTGATCTTCTCCTCCGCGGCCGCGGCATCGGCGGCGCTGGTGAAGACGATCTGCTGCACCTCGCGGGTCTCCGGCTTGCCGAAGCGGGCGATGGTGCGGTCGTACTCGGCCTTGGCGTCCTCGTCGGTCACGGTGATTCCGGCGGAGAGGGCAGCGGGGGTCAGCGCGAGCACGCTGATCTTGCGGTATTCGGGGGCGCGGAAGGCCAGCTTGTGCGCATCGAAATAGGCGCGCAGCGCGTCCTCGGTCGGCGCGGGCAGGGTGCCGGCGGCGGCCGGGGTCACCCGGATGTAGGAGGCGGTGCGGGTCTCGCCCTCGAAGCGGTTCACCGCCTCGAGCAGCACCTGCGGCACGGAGACGCCGGCACCGAGCGACTGCAGGAGCTGGTCACGCACCTGCCGCTGCTTCTCGCTGGCGACGAAGCGCTGCTCCGTCAGGCCGTTGGCGCGCAGGATCTGCTGGAAATAGCCGGGGTCGAACGCCTTGGCGCCGGGGGCACGGAAATTGGGATTGTCGGCGATCTCGCGCGCGATCTGCGCATCGGAAATCGCGAGGGAGAGGCGGGCGGCCTCCGCATCCAGCGTCGCGTCGGCGATCATCTGGTTCAGCACCTGCCGGTCAAGCCCGAAGGCGCGCGCCTGCTCGGGCGTGATGGCGCGGCCGGCCTGTCGGCTGATGCGCTGGAGCTGGTCGAGATACTGCTGGCGGAAGACCTGCGCCGAAATCTCGGTGCCGCCGACGCTCGCGACAGCTGAGGCGCCCATGCCACGGAACACGTCGGCGATGCCCCAGACCACGAAGCTGAGGGTGAGCACGACGAGGAAAATCTTGGCGATCCAGCCGGAGGCGCCCTTGCGGAGTGTCTGAAGGACCATCGTTCATTCGTTCGAAGAGCGCCGGGGGCCCCGGCGCGGAAGCGGCGCATCATAGGGAGGGGCAGGGGGCCTCGCAACGGCGCATGGTCGCACCCCTTTCCAGCGGGCGCGCGGCTCTGGTAGGTGGGGCCCTACGAGAGCCTTGCTGCTGTTGCAAACCCGGAGGAACCGCCATGACGGCCGAGCGCCGCCCCCTGATCGCAGGCAACTGGAAGATGAACGGCCTGCGGGCGGCCAAGTCCGAGTTGCGGACCGTGGCGGCCGGCCTCGCCGGCCTTTCGGCGGAAACCATGATCTGCCCGCCCTTTACCCTCATCGGCGCCTTCGCCGCCGACGTCGCGGGTACCCAGCTTATGATCGGCGGACAGGACTGCCACCCGGCCGAGAGCGGCGCCCATACCGGCGACATCTCCGCCGAGATGCTGCGCGACGCCGGCGCGGTGGCGGTGATTCTCGGCCATTCCGAGCGCCGCATCGACCACCAGGAGGGCGATGCCATCGTCAAGGCCAAGGTGAAGGCGGCGTGGCGGGCCGGCCTGCTGCCGGTCGTCTGCGTGGGCGAGACGCTGGTGGAGCGCGATGCGGGAGAGGCGGCCGCCGTGGTGACGCGGCAGGTGCGCCAGTCGGTGCCGGACGGCGCGACGGCGGTGAACCTCGTTGTCGCGTACGAGCCCATCTGGGCCATCGGCACCGGCCGCACCCCCACCACCGACGACGTAGCGGAAGTGCATGGCGCCATCCGCCACATTCTCGGCGAGCGCTTCGGCGCCGAGGCGAATGGCATCCGCATCCTCTATGGCGGCTCGGTGAAGCCGGACAACGCCGCGACCCTGCTCGCCACCGCCAACGTGGACGGCGCGCTGGTGGGCGGCGCCAGCCTCAAGGCCGCGGATTTCCTCGCCATCGCCCGGGCGGTGGGCTGATTTCCCCTCTCCCCTGCGCGGGAGAGGGTGGATCGCGGCGCAGCCGCGAGACGGGTGAGGGGGGTATCGCCGCCAATGCGCGCAACGGGGAGGAAGAGTTTTCCCGTCGGCCCACTGGCGGTGGCCCGGCAATCCCGCCCCGTCCGGCATCCTTCACCCCTCACCCCAGCCCTCTCCCGCAAGGGGAGAGGGAGTTCGGCCGGTGTCGCCCCGTGGGCGGTTCCGCCCCTCTCCCTTCGCGGGAGGGGGCGCCTGTCGGGACCGGCGCATCAAGCCGCCACCCGCCGCCATTGCGCGTCCCCACTGGCCAAAGCGGGGGACAAGCCCCTATATGCCGGTGTCGGACGGGCCTCTGGGCCCGGCCGTCGCCTTGCTTTGGAGGTCCGTTCATGTCCGGCATCATCAGGTCCAGCGACGGCCTCGACGAGCGGCGTCGCCGCATCCTGTTCCGGGCGCGCCATCGCGGGATGCGCGAGATGGACCTCATTCTCGGCGGCTTCGCCGATGCCGAGATCGCCGCGCTCTCGGACGCGGAACTCGCCGATTTCGAGGAGTTGCTGGAGCCCGAGGACCAGAAGGTCTTCTCCTGGGTCAGCGGCACCGAAGCGATCCCGCCGGAATTCGACACCGAGCTGTTCCGCAAGATCTGCGCCTTCCATTTCTCGGGCCGCGGCCTGCCGGGCTGATCTCCCCGCCCGCGTCCTTCCGGAGTTCGTGTCTTGAAGCGTCCCCTGCCCATCGCCGACGTGCTGGCCGAAGGCCGGCCGCTGACCCTCTCGCGCGTCGCCGACGGCATGGAGGGCATGGTGGTCGCGGACCTCGCGCGCTCCATCGCGGCGGGCAAGAACGCCCCCTGGCCCAGGCTGACGGTGGTCTGCCGCGACGGCCAGCGCATGGCGGCGCTTGAACGCGGCCTCGCCTTCTTCGCCCCCGAGCTGGAGGTCATCTCCTTCCCCTCGTGGGACTGCCTGCCCTATGACCGGGCCTCGCCGAATGCGTCCATCGTGGCGCGGCGCATGGCGGCGCTGGCGAAGCTCGCCCGCATCAAGGGCGGGGCGGCGAGCGTGCTCATCACCACCGTCAACGCCACGGTGCAGCGCGTGCCGGCCAAGGGGCTGGTGGCGTCGCAGTCCCTGGTGGCGGCGCCGGGCAATGCCATTGCGCTGGATGGCGTGACTGAATGGGCCGAGCAGAACGGCTTCCTGCGCACCCCCACCGTGCGCGACACCGGCGAATATGCCGTGCGCGGCGGCCTCATCGACCTGTTCCCGCCCGGTCTCGACGCGCCCATCCGGCTCGATTTCTTCGGCGATACGCTGGAGAGCATCCGCGCCTTCGACCCCGAGACCCAGCGCACCACGTCCCAGCTGCGCGCGCTGGAACTGGTGCCCATGGCCGAGTTCCAGCTGACCACCGACACCATGCGCCGCTTCCGCATGGCCTACGTCGCCCAGTTCGGCGCCGCCCAGAAAGGCGACACCCTCTATGAGGCCGTGAGCGAGGGCCGCCGCCACGCCGGCATGGAGCATTGGCTGCCGCTCTTCCATGAGCGCATGGACACGCTGTTCGACTATCTGGAAGGCGGAACCCTGCTACTCGATCCGCTGGCCGAGGAAGCGGGCGGCGAGCGCATCGCTCAGATCGCCGATTATTACGACGCCCGCCGGCAGGCGCAGGACCTGCACGGCGGACCGATCTACAATCCGCTGCCGCCGGACCGGCTCTATCTTCAGGGACCGGAATGGTCGAAGTGCCTCGCCGGCATGCGCCTTGCCCGGCTCTCGCCCTTCGCCGTGCCGGAAGGCGGGGCAGGGAAGGTCATCGATCTCGGCGGCGTGCAGGGCCGCTCCTTCGCGGCCGAGCGGGCGGACCAGGACGCCAACGTCTTCGACGCCGCCATCGCCCATGTGCGGGACCTGCAGAAGTCCAAGAAGGTCATCCTCGCCGGCTGGTCCGAAGGCTCGCGCGAGCGGCTCGGCACCGTGCTCGCCGACCATGGCCTGAAGGGCTGCGCCGCCATCTCCCGCTTCGACAGCCTCGCGGCCTTGCCGAGGAACCAGGCGGCGCTCGCCGTGTTCGGCGTGGAAGCGGGCTTTGAGACGCCGGATTTCGCCGTCATCGGCGAGCAGGACATCCTCGGCGACCGCCTCGTGCGCCCCAAGCGCAAGGCGCGCCGCCCGCAGGACGTGCTCACCGAGCTGACCGCGCTGACCGCCGGTGACCTCGTGGTGCATGTGGACCATGGCATCGGCCGCTTCATCGGCCTTAAGACCGTGGAGGCCATGGGTGCCCCCCACGACTGCCTGGAACTGCATTATGCCGGCGGCGACAAGCTGTTCCTGCCGGTGGAGAATCTCGAACTCCTGAGCCGCTACGGCTCGGAGGATACGGAAGCGCAGCTCGACAAGCTGGGCGGCGGCGCCTGGCAGCAGCGCAAGGCGCGGATGAAGAAGCGCATCCGCGAGATGGCGTCCGAACTCATCAAGATCGCCGCCCAGCGCCAGCTCGGCGAGGCGCCCAAGCTGGTGCCGGCCATGGGCCTCTATGACGAGTTCCGCGCCCGCTTCCCCTATGAGGAGACGGACGACCAGGAAGCCGCCATCGACTCGGTGCTGGACGACCTCGCCTCCGGCCACCCCATGGACCGCCTGATCTGCGGCGACGTGGGCTTCGGCAAGACCGAGGTGGCCCTGCGCGCCGCCTTCGCGGTGGCGCTCTCCGGCAAGCAGGTGGCGGTGGTGGTGCCCACCACGCTCCTCGCCCGCCAGCACTTCAAGACCTTCTCCGACCGCTTCCACGGCCTGCCCGTGAACGTGGCGCAGGCCTCGCGCATGGTCACGGGCAAGGACCTGACCGCCGTGAAGAAGGGGATTTCCGACGGTACGGTGGACATCGTCGTCGGCACCCACGCGCTGCTGGGCAAGGCCATCAGCTTCAAGGATCTCGGCCTCGTCATCGTGGACGAGGAGCAGCATTTCGGCGTCTCCCACAAGGAGCGGCTGAAGCAGCTGCGCGCCGAGGTGCATGTGCTGACCCTCACCGCCACCCCCATCCCGCGCACCCTGCAGCTGGCCATGACCGGTGTGCGGGAACTCTCCATCATCGCGACGCCCCCGGTGGACCGCCTCGCGGTGCGCACCTTCATCACGCCGTTCGATCCGCTGGTGGTGCGCGAGGCGCTGCTGCGCGAGCGCTATCGCGGTGGCCAGAGCTTCTATGTGGTGCCGCGCATCGAGGACCTTGGCGAGGTGCGCGAATTCCTCGCCGCCTCCGTGCCCGAGGTGAAGGTGGCGGTGGCCCACGGCCAGCTCGCCGCCGGCGCGCTCGAAGACATCATGACCGCCTTCTACGATGGGCAGTACGACGTGCTGCTCTCCACGACCATCGTGGAATCGGGCCTCGACGTGCCCAACGCCAACACATTGATCGTGCACCGGGCGGACATGTTCGGCCTCGCCCAGCTCTACCAGCTGCGCGGCCGCGTGGGCCGGGCCAAGGCGCGCGCCTATGCCATCTTCACCGTGCCCGCCACCAAGCCCGTGACGGTGCAGGCGGAACGCCGGCTGAAGGTGTTGCAATCGCTGGAGACGCTCGGCGCCGGCTTCCAGCTGGCGAGCCACGACCTCGACATCCGCGGCGCCGGCAACCTGCTGGGCGACGAGCAGTCCGGCCACATCAAGGAAGTGGGCTACGAACTGTACCAGGAGATGCTCCAGGAGGCGATCGCCCACATCAAGGCCGGCATCACCGACTATGTGGACGACAAGTGGTCGCCCAACATCACCATCGGCATGCCGGTGCTGATCCCCGAGGACTATGTGGCCGACCTGCACGTCCGCCTCGCCCTCTACCGCCGCCTCGCCGACATCCAGGACGACGCCGAGATCGACTCCTTCGGCGCCGAGCTGGTGGACCGCTTCGGCCCGACGCCCGAAGAGGTGGGCCAGCTCCTGAAGCTCACACAGATCAAGGCCCTCGCGCGCAAGGCCAATGTGGAGAAGGTGGATGCCGGCCCCAAGGGCGTGGTGCTCACCTTCCGCAACAACGAGTTCTCCGACCCCTCCGGCCTCGTGAAGCTCATCGCCAACGAGGGCTCGCAGGCCAAGGTGCGGCCGGACTTCAAGGTCGTCTTCCTGCGCGACTGGCCGAACGCCGAGCATCGGCTGAAGGGCACGCTCACCGTGCTGAAGAAGTTGGCCGACCTTTCCGCCCGGAAAGGAATGGCGTAGCTTTAGGTGTTCTGGTACATCCTGGAACTGTCACAACGTGGCGTTGGGTTGGAGAAACAAGTTCCGCTGGGGTGGTGGTGCGGGATGGGGGAAGTGCTGTCGTGGCGTCGGCGCCTCTGGCCGAAACATCTCGAGATGATGGTGCCCATCGTCTTCGTCGGGACCGTCATTCTCGTCGCCGCCGTCTATCTCATGCTCGATTTCCAGAGGATGAGATCGGGTGTCGTCCAGCGCTACCACACGCAGGCTCTCAGCCTCGCCCAATGGACCGACCGCAATCTCGACCGCCTTTCCGGACTGGTGCGTGATGTCGCCGGCCGCTCCAACGACCTGTGCAGCCCCGAAGGCGTGCGGGGCCTGAGGCAGCAACTGGGCACCGCTCCCCTCTTGAATGTCGAATTCCAGGGACGGCAGGACGACGCCTGCACGTTGCGGCCGGCAGTTTCCCTGGACGACTTGTGCGCGGGAATAGCCGATCGCGATCCGGTGCAGATACCGCTGGATCTGGGTGACGGCCGAAGGGTGCTGCTCGATCTCAACGGCGCGTGCCTCCTCGAAGCCGTGGTACCGCCGGGGGCGGAAGAGGGCGTCCGCCATCGCCTGATGCCCGTCCAGCTGGGGCGGGCCGGGCCGATGCCGGGGGAGAACACGGGCGATGGGGCCGACGCTGGCGTCTGGTTCATGTTCACCGCGCCGGTGCAGCTCACCGCGGCATCGCACAAGTGGCCGGTGGTGGTCGTCATCAGCGTGCCGGAATCCAGCCTCGTCCACCAATGGCTCGCCACGGTGCCGGTGCAGCTCAGCCTGATCTCGGGACTGGGGCTCGCTTTGTGGTTCGGGCCCATGTCTCTGGTGCGCCGGCGCCTTTCGGTGGAAGGACAGGTGCGCAATGCGCTCAGGCGGGGGGACTTCTTCCTCGCCTACCTGCCTTTGGTGGACGTGGCATCGCGCAACTGGGTGGGGGCCGAGGCGCTGCTCCGCTGGCGGCACGCCCGCCACGGGGTGCTGATGCCGAACGCCTTCATTCCCTGGATCGAGACCAGCCCCCTCATCCATGACACCACGCGGTGGGTGCTGCTGCAGGCAGCGCGCGATCTCTCCCATATGTCGCAGAAGGTGCCCGATTTCTCGCTCGCGGTGAACGTGCCGCCCGTCCAGTTCAGCGACACGCGCCTCGTGCAGATGGCGGACGAAGCCTTCGGCACGCGGCCTTTGGCGCTCTGCCAGGTGGTGTTCGAGCTGACCGAGCGCCAAGCGCTCGACTATGACGCGCCGGCCCTCGGCGAGGTGCTGCGCGACCTGCGCCGTCGCGGTGCGCAGATCGCCGTCGATGATTTCGGTGTCGGTTTCTCCAACCTCGCTTTGCTCGGCATGATCGAGGTCGATTTCGTCAAGATCGACCGCTCCTTCCTGCGCGAGGAGGCGTGGACCGAACCGCACATGCTGGAAGCCATGGTGCCGCTGCTGCGCGACCTCGGCGTCCTCATCATCGCGGAAGGCATCGAGACCGAGCGGCAGCTTGAACGCATCCGCAGTTGCGGCATCCGCTTCGCGCAGGGCTTCTTGTTCTCCCGCCCGATCGAGCTTGAGGCGCTGCTCGACGGGCTGCCTGCGCTGCCTGCACCAGCCCATCCGGCCTGACCGGCGGCGGGGCGTTCCCGCGCTTGGCCAGCTTCATCCCGCGTGCTCTACTCCGCCCATGACCGCCGACGCGATACGGGGCGCCTTGCCCGGCACCATCGATGACACCGGCCGGCTGCTGGCCGGGCAGGGCTATGTGGCCGATCGCGCGCTCTCCACCGTCGTCTTCCTCGCGCTGCGCATGGGCCGCCCGCTGCTCCTGGAGGGCGAGGCCGGCGTCGGCAAGACCGAGGTGGCGAAGACGCTGGCGGCGGCCCTCGGGCGAAGGCTCATCCGCCTGCAATGCTATGAGGGGCTGGACCTTTCGGCGGCCGTTTACGAGTGGAACCACGCCGCCCAGATGATCGCCATCCGCCTCGCGGAAGCCGCCGGCGAGAGCGACAAGGGGGCCATCGCCGCCGACATCTTCTCCGACCGCTACCTGCTGCGTCGCCCATTGCTGGAAGCGCTGGAGCCTCACGCGGAAGGCCCGCCTGTTCTGCTGGTGGACGAGCTGGACCGCACCGACGAGGCGTTCGAGGCCTTCCTGCTGGAAGTGCTCTCCGACCATCAGGTGACGATCCCGGAGCTGGGCACGGTGAAGGCTGCTGCGCCGCCCATCGTGATCCTCACCTCCAACCGCACGCGCGAGATCCACGACGCCCTGAAGCGCCGCTGCCTCTATCACTGGGTGGATTATCCCGACGCCGCCCGCGAGATGGAGATATTGCGCGCGCGCCTGCCCGATGCGCCCGCGCGGCTCTCGGCCGAGGTGGTGGCCTTCGTTCAGGCGCTGCGCAAGGAAGACCTGTTCAAGGTGCCCGGCGTCGCCGAGATGCTGGACTGGGCCTCCGCGCTGGTGGAGCTGAACGCGGTTTCGCTCGATCCCGGCCTCGTCGGCGACACGCTGGGCGTGCTGCTCAAGTATCAGGACGACATCGCCCGCACCGACGCGCCCCGCATCGAGCGCCTCATCGAGGAGGCGCGGCAGGCCTCGCGCGCGGCGGAGTGACCACCGCGACCGCCGCCGAAGACGGGCGTCTTGCCGAGAACATCGCCTGGTTCGGCCGCGCCCTGCGGGCCGCCGGCCTCAAGGTGGGGCCGGGCCGCATCCTCGATGCGGTGGCGGCGGTGGAGATGGCGGGCGTCGGCGCGCGTGAGGATTTCTACTGGACCCTCCACGCCCTCTTCGTCTCGCGTCACGAGGACAGCGTGGTGTTCGATCAGGCCTTCCGCCTGTTCTGGCGCCGCCGGGCGCATCAGGAGCGGCTCATCGCCATGCTCTCGCCGGTGGCCGTGCCGCAGCGCGAGCAAAAGCGAGAGAGCGTGCTCCGGCGGGTGGAGGAGGCGCTGTTCGCCGGCGTGGGCACCGAGCGGCAGGTGGAAAAGCCGCGTGTGGAGGTGGAAGCACGCCTCTCCGCCTCCGTCGAGGACGTGCTGCGCACCAAGGATTTCGCCCAGATGTCGGCTGCCGAGCTTGCCGAGGCCCGCCGCCGCATCGCCCATTTGCGGATGCCGGACGACCGCGCCCGCACCCGCCGGCTCGTTTCTGACCCGAAGGGCCGCCGGCTCGATCTGCGCGCCTCGCTGCGGGCGGCGGTGGCGACCGGCGGCGATCTCGTGCTGCTGAAGCGGCGCGGCCCCAAGGAGAAGTCGCCGCCGGTGGTGGCGCTGGTGGATATCTCCGGCTCCATGGCCGACTATTCCCGGCCCATCCTGTCCTTCCTCCACGCGCTCGGGGGGCGGCGAAAGGTGTCTGTCTTCCTGTTCGGAACGCGCCTCACCAATGTCACCCGGCAGCTGGCGCGGCGCGATCCCGATGCGGCGCTGGCCGCCGTCTCCGCCTCGGCGCGCGACTGGGCGGGGGGCACCCGCATCGCCGCCTCGCTGCGCGCCTTCAATGTGGAGTGGTCGCGGCGGGTGACGGCGCAGAACCCGGTCGTCCTGCTTTTCACCGATGGGCTGGAGCGGGAGGTGGATGAGACGCTGGCGGGCGAGATGGCGCGCCTCAAGCGCTCCTGCCGCCGCCTTGTCTGGCTCAATCCGCTGTTGCGCTACGAGGGGTTCGAGCCGAAAGCGCAGGGCGTCGCCGCCATGCTGCCGCAGGTGGACGAGATGCGCCCCGTCCACGACCTGAAAAGCCTCGAAAGACTGGTGTCCGCCTTGTCCGGCCCGCTCAGCCGGCGGTCTCTTCCACCGCCAGCTCGAAGGTGATGAGCACCGGGTTTTCCCCGCGCACCAGTCGCCCTTCGGCGAGCACGCCGGAGAGGCCGACAAGGGAGAGGCAGATGTCGGAGACGAGTGTGCCCTCGGCATCCGGCATCACCACGCCCGACGTCACGAACACCTCGGTGGCGTAGTCCTCCACCTCCGGCGCATCGGAAAAGCGCGCGCCGATGATGCTGCCCACCCCGCCGCGCAGCCGCCCGCCCTTGAAGCCGTGGCGGCGGCAGATCTCCTCCACGGCGCCGAACAGCTCGGTGTTGGGCCGCACCCGCGCGAAGGCGATGCGCGGGCCGTCGGCCGGGGCGTTCACTGCATGGGGCGTGAAGAGGGGAAAGTTCGTCTCGGGGTCGAAATCGGCGGTGGTCTCCACCTCGGCGGCGCCATAGGCGCGGGCGCGGATGGGCTCGGCCACGACCGCCTCATGGGGCATCACATGGCCGCCGTGGCGGGTGCCGTCCGGCTCGATCCAGAAGGCATGGCAGTGGATGAAGGGCGAACCCTCCTTCCGGCCGAAAGTGACGTTGCCGCGCTCCAGCTTCGTCACGCCTTCCGGAGAGAAGGCGCGGCTGTACCATGCGGCGTGGGTGTCGTCGGGCGAGGCGGCGGGCATCACATAGGTGAAGGGGCCGAACGCGCCGCCGGAAATCTCCACCTGCGCAGCGCCCATGCCGGCGTCCAGCAGCGGGCCGCAGATGGCGGCGTTGATGGTGAGGCCGGGCTGAAGGGTGAAGTCCAGCACCTTCAGCGCGCCCACCGCGCTCTCTATGCGCTCGGCGGCGACCGGCCCCGGCTGGGTGATGCGGCGAAGCTCAGCCATTCGTTCCCTCATCGGCATAGGCGTGCAGGCCGCCGCAATTGTCGCTCACCTGATAGCCGCCCTCGGCCACGGCCAGATGGCCCGGCGTGAGCGGCACTTTCCCGGCCCCGCCGGGGATATCGAGCACATAGGTTGGCTGGGCAATGCCCGAGAGGCGCCCGCGCAGCGCCCGCACGATTGCCTGCCCCTCGGCGATGGGCAGGCGGAAATGGCCGGTGCCGGGGGCGAGGTCGGGATGGTGCAGGTAATAGGGCTTCACCCGGCATTCCACGAGGGCGCGGAACAGCTCGGCCAGCGTGCCGGCGTCGTCATTCACCCCCCGCAGCAGCACCGTCTGCGACAAGAGGGGAATGCCGGCATCCGCCAGCCGCGCCAGCGCGGCGCGGGCGGCGGGCGTCAATTCCCGCGCATGGTTCACATGCACCGCCACATAGGGCGTGATTCCCGGCGCCTTGAGCGCGGCGACGAAGGCCGGCGTCACCCGTTCCGGCGCCGCGATAGGCACGCGGGTGTGATGGCGCACGATCTTCAAATGGGGGATGGCCGCGAGCCGCCCCACCACCTCGCCCATGCGCCGGGCCGAGAGCATGAAGGGATCGCCGCCGGTGAGGATGACTTCCCAGATTTCCGGATGTTCGGCGAAATAGGCGAACGCCCGCTCCAGCGCATCATCCGACAGGAGGGAGGCCGCGCCCGGCCCCACCATCTCCCGGCGGAAGCAGAAGCGGCAATAGACGGCGCAGACACCGACGATCTTGAGAAGCGCCCGGTCGGGATAGCGATGCACCACGCCCGGCACGGGGCTGTGGGCGTCATCCCCGATGGGGTCGGCCAGTTCCTCGGGGCGCACCTTCAGCTCGGCGGCATCGGGCACGAACTGGCGGGCGATGGGGTCGGCGGCGTCCGTCGTGTTGATGGCGGCGGCCAGCGTGGGCGTCACCGCCAAAGCATACTGCGCGGCCACGGCCTCCAGCGCCGCGCGGTTTTGCGGCGTGGCAAGGCCAGCGCCGATGAGGTCGGCGGCGGTGCGCAGCGTCCCTTGATCGCGGGCGGCCAAGGACACAAGTTTGTTGAGAGGGTTCGGCATCGGCTGGCGGACAGCTATATGGGAAGCCTGCCATGATGCCAAATCTGCTTGCCAGATCCGCCTTGCCACATCGACACGGGAGCCGCCCATGGACGTGACCGACAGCGACGTTCTTGCCGCCGCCGAGCGCTGGCGGCGCGAGGGGCGGGGGGTGGCCATCGCCACCGTGCTCGAAACGTGGGGTTCGGCGCCGCGCCCGGTGGGCAGCCGTCTCGTCATCGATGCGGACGGCAATTTCCTCGGCTCGGTCTCCGGCGGCTGCGTGGAAGGCGCGGTGGTGAGCGAGGCGGCGGAGGTGATCGCGGCCGGCGCGCCGCGCACGCTGGAGTTCGGCGTCGCCGACGAGACCGCCTGGAAGGTGGGCCTCTCCTGCGGCGGTAAGATCGCCGTCTATGTGGAGCCGGTGGACTGAGCACGCCGGGCGGTGACGCAGGCCGCTAAGCGTTATATTCAATGGGGAAGATGATCCGGATGCTCCCTGAGGGAGGACCACCATGCGTCTCGACCTGCTCGCGGCCCTGAATGCGGAGCGCGCCGCCCGCCGCGCGGCGGTTGTCGTGACCGAGCTTGCCACCGGCGCCCAACGGCTCGCCACCGCTGCGACCCTCGCCTCCGACCCGCTCGGACCGGAAATCGCGGCCGCGCTCGCCGCCCGTCGCAGCGGGAAGGCCGGGGAGGGCAGCGTCTTCCTCGCGGTGGATGTGCCGCCGCCCCGGATGCTGGTGATCGGTGCCGTCCACATCTCGCAGGCGCTGGCGCCCATGGCGCGGCTCGCGGGATTCGACCTGACCATCCTCGATCCACGCACCGCCTTCGCCACGCCCGAGCGCTTTCCTGATGTACCGGTGATCGCCGAATGGCCGGAGGAGGCGCTGCCGGCCTACGGCCTCGATCCCTTCACCGCTTTGGTGGCGCTGACCCACGATCCGAAGATCGACGAGCCGGCCATCGCCGCCGCCCTTCGGGCCGAGTGCTTCTATGTCGGGGCGCTCGGCTCGCGCCGCACCCACGCCAAGAGGGTGGAGCGGCTCGCGGCGGCGGGGCTGTCCCAGCAGGCCATCGCCCGAATCCACGCGCCCATCGGCATGGACATCGGCGCCTCAAGCCCGGCGGAGATCGCCGTTGCAGTGCTGGCCGAGGTGATCCGCGCCCTGCGCACCGGCTCTGCCGCCACGGCGGGAGCCGCGGCGTGAGATTTGGCCCCCTGCCGCTCGCCGAGGCCGAAGGCGCCATCGCCGCCCATTCCGTGCGGCTCCCCGGCGGCACCATCAAGAAGGGCACGCGCCTCACTGAGGCCGACATCGCCCGCCTCGCCGCCGCCGGCCTCGCCGAGGTTGTCGCCGCGCGCATGGAGCCGGGGGATGTGGCCGAGGATGCCGCCGCGCGCCGTCTCGCCGATGCGGTGGCTGGCGCCCATGTGCGGCCCGACACGGCCTTTACCGGCCGCGCCAATCTCTATGCCGCCGCCGCCGGCGTGCTGCGCGTATCGGATGCCGCATTGGACGCCTTCAACGCGGTGGACGAGGCCATCACCCTCGCCACCTTGCGCGATTTCAGCGCAGTGGCGGCCGGCGACATGGTGGGGACGGTGAAGATCATCCCCTATGCCGTGCCGGGCGGGATGGTGGACGCGGCCGCTGCGGTCGGGCCGGGCATCCTGTCCATCGCGCCGTTCCGGCTGAAGCGCGTGGCAGTGCTCTCCACCCTGCTGCCGGGCCTTGCCGACAAGGTGGTGGCGAAGACGCTGGCCGTCACCCGCGCCCGCCTCGCGCTGGCTGGGGCGGAGGTGATCGCCCATCGCACCCTGCCCCATGACACCGCGAAGCTCGCCGCTGCGCTTACGGACGCGGTTGCGGCCGGTGCGGAACTGGTCATCGTCTTCGGCGCCTCCGCCATCGCCGACCGCAATGACGTGATCCCGGCCGGGCTCGTTGCTGCGGGCGGGGAGGTCCAGCGGCTGGGCATGCCGGTGGACCCGGGCAATCTCCTGATGCTCGGGCGGCTGGGATCCGTCCCGGTGCTGGGTGCGCCGGGCTGTGCGCGCAGCCCGAAGGAGAACGGCTTCGATTTCATCCTCCACCGCCTCCTCGCGGGGCTGGAGGTGAGCGCCCGCGAAATTGCCCGCCTCGGTGCCGGTGGGCTGCTTCAGGACATCGCCGCCCGCCCCCATCCCCGCGCCGAGAGCGACGAGGTGGAGGACGGGTTCGCCGCCGTCATCCTCGCCGCCGGCCGCTCCTCGCGCATGGGGGAGGGCATCAACAAGCTGCTCGCGGAAGTGGGCGGACGGCCGGTGATCCGCCGGGTGGCGGAAGCGGTGCTGGCGTCCCGCGCGCGGCCGGTCATCGTCGTTACCGGGCATGAACACGCGCGCGTGGAGGCGGCGCTGGCGGGGCTCGACGTGGTCTTCGTCCACAATCCCGATCATGCGACGGGCATGGCCTCGTCGCTGCGCGCCGGCATCGCCGCGGTTCCGGAGACGGCGGCGGGGGCGCTGGTGGTGCTGGGCGACATGCCGCTGCTCGCGCCCGGCCTGTTGGATCGCCTGATGTCCGCTTATGCGCCTGCCTCCGGACGGCTCATCGCGGCGCCGGTGGAGGGCGGGCAGCGGGGGCATCCGGTGCTGTGGTCGCGCCGCTTCTTCGCCGAGCTGGCGGCGCTGGAGGGGGATGTGGGCGCCCGCGCCATTCTCGCCGCCAATGCCGAACTGGTGGCGGAAGTGCCTGTCGAGGCGGAGGAGGGCGCCTTCCTCGATGTGGACACGCCGCGCCTCCTCGCCGAGGCGCGCGAGGCCGCCGCCAAGGGGGAGCGGCAGCTCAGAACGGCGCCGGCTGAAGGTGCGTGACGTCGAGGTCCAGCCGCTCGCACAGGAATTGCGCCAGCCGCAGCCGGTGGCACCCCTCCACATGGCGCTCGAAGCACATGAGGCAGATGCGCCGGCCCTGCGCCAGCCCGGCCAATTCCTCCAGCGCCGCCTTGGCGGGGTCGGTGGCGAGGTGGGCATCATAGATGCGCATCAGGGCGTCATGGTCGCCGCTGCGCGCTGCGAGCCGGCCCTCCTTGGGGGTGCCCAGCGCCCGCAGATGGACATAGGCGACGCCGTTCTCGGCGATGCCCGCCGCCAGCGCGGTCTTGGAGAAGCCCGGCCGGCGTGACGCCGCGACGGCGCGCACATCCACCAGCAGGCCCACCCTCGCCTCATCCAGCGCGGCCTGGAAGGCCGAGGGGGTGGATTGCTCGTAGCCGATGGTGAAGAGGGCGGTGGGGTCTTTGCGGCTGCTCATGGAAGGGATCATGCCGTGCGGCGGACGACCCGTCATCCCCGCCCGAAGCGCGTTTCGCAGGCGCGAAATGGACTTGGGCAGGCGAAAGGGCCACTTTCTCGCTTAAGCCAGCGGTGAACGGGGAACCGCGCGGCGTTCCCCGGGTTCATGAGCCACCCGGGCGGGCGTCGTACAAGGACGGCCGCTGGCTTGGGGGGAGACCCATCATGCGCCTGTTTCGCTGTGCCGCCTGCGATCAGCTCCTGTATTTCGAAAACCGCCGCTGCGAGAAGTGCGGCCACGATCTCGGCTACATCCCGCAAGCCAACGCTCTGGTACCGCTGGAGCGCGAGGGGGATGCCGAAAGCAGCGTGTGGCGTGCCATCGGTCGCGGTGGCGAGCAGCGCTACCGCTTCTGCGCCAATGCTGCGCTCGATGCCTGCAACTGGCTGATGCCGGCGGAGGAGGAGGGCGAATTCTGCCTCGCCTGCCGCCACAACCGCACGGTTCCCGATCTCACGGTTCCCGAAAACCTGCGCAAGTGGCGCAAGGTGGAGGTGGCGAAGCACCGGCTCGTCTATTCCCTGCTACGCCTCAACCTGCCCTTGGAAAGCAACGAGGATCGCGAGGGCGGCCTCTGCTTCGAATTTCTCGCCGACGCGCCGGACGGCTCGGCTCCCAAAGTCATGACCGGCCACGATGAGGGCCTCATCACCATCGCCCTCGCCGAGGCGGATGATGCCGAGCGCGAGCACCGCAAGGGCGAACTCGGCGAGCTCTACCGCACCCTGCTCGGCCATTTCCGGCATGAGACGGGGCATTATTACTGGAACAGGCTGGTGCGAGACGCAGGCCGCCTGCAGGCCTTCCGCGCCCTCTTCGGCGACGAGACGGAGGATTATGGCGAGGCCCTGCAGGCCTATTACGCCAATGGCCCCAAGCCCGACTGGCAGATGAACCACGTCTCCGCCTATGCCACGGCGCATCCGTGGGAGGACTTCGCCGAGACCTTCAAGCACTACATCCACATCGTGGATACGCTGGAGATGGCCGGCGCCTTCGGCATCCGGGTGCAGCCGCGCCTCGACCGCACGGGCGAACTCGGGGCGGAGGTGGATTTCAACCCCTACCGCGCCTGCGCCATTCAGCAGATGGTGGATTCCTGGCTGCCCATCTCATTCGCGCTCAACAATCTCAATCGCTGCCTCGGCATGTCGGATGCCTATCCGTTCATCCTCGGCCCGGGCGTGATCGAGAAGGTCGGCTTCATCCACAGCCTCGTCCACCGGCAGGTGGAAGCCGATCCGGTGCCGGAGACCGTGACCGAGGAGGTGCCGCCGGGCCGTGGCGAGAATGCCGCCGACGCACCGGAGGGGAGCCCCATCGCCGCGGTCGCCTAAGGGGGCGCGGGGGTGCACCTTCACGTACTCGTGAAGCTGGGCCGGAGCGGATGGGGATGCCTCTTCCGTCCCGTCGGCCTTGCAATCGGCCGGCAACGGGCGACCCATGGGCGTCCCTCCGCCGTCGCTCGATTCCCCTGATGCACCAGATCGATCCGCAGTCGCCCCACGCTTCGTCCGGGGCGAAGATCCCACCCAGCCACGCCGAGATCCGCCGCATCATCTTCGGGCTGATGCTGGCGATGCTGCTCGGCGCGCTGGACCAGACCATCGTGGCGACGGCCCTGCCCACCATCGGCGATGCGTTCGGCGACTTCGCCAACCTCTCCTGGGTGGTCACCGCCTATCTGCTCGCGGCCACGGTGGCGACGCCGCTCTATGGCAAGCTGAGCGACATCCATGGGCGGCGGGTGATGCTGCTCACCGCCGTGGCGGTGTTCTCGGCCGCGTCCGTGGCCTGCGCGCTGGCACCCAATCTGCTTGCGCTCATCATCGCGAGAGCGGTTCAGGGATTGGGCGGCGGGGGACTCATCTCCCTGTCGCAAACCATCATCGCCGATCTGGTCTCGCCACGGGAGCGGGGGCGCTATCAGGCCCAGATCGCCGGGGTGTTCGCCGCCTCCAGCATCGCCGGCCCGGTGCTGGGCGGCCTTTTCGCCCAATATCTCAACTGGACCCTCATCTTCTGGGTCAATTTGCCCATCGGCCTTGCGGCACTGCTCATCACCGAGCGGCGGCTGCGCGACCTGCCGCGCCACGAGCGCCGCCACGCCATGGATTATCTCGGCGCGGCGCTGATGGCGGTGGCGAGCCTGATGCTGCTGCTTGCCCTCGGCTGGGGCGGCGTGCGCGTGCTCTGGGGCTCACCGCTCATCCTCGCATTGTTCGCCGGCACCGCCGTCTTTGTCGGCCTGTTCATCTGGCGGATGCGGCGGGCGGAGGAGCCGTTCCTGCCCCTCGGGCTTCTCGCCGACAAGGTGGTGGGGCGAGGCATGATCGCCTCCTTCCTCGCATTCGGGGGCATGGTCGGCTTGTCCATCTTCGTGCCGCTCTATTTCGAGACGGCGCGCGGGCTCTCCGCCACCCAGTCGGGCCTCGGCCTCATTCCGGTGATGGGCGGGGTGGTGATAGGCGCCATGCTCTCCGGCCGCGCCATGGCGCGGCTTGTCCATTACAAGCGGCCGGCCATCGGCGGGCTGGCGCTCTCCGCCGGCGGGCTGCTCGCCATCGCCCTGGCGCCGGCGATGCCGCTCGTGCTCGTCCTCGCCCTGTTCGCCGTCATCGGCGTGGGCATGGGCACGGCGCTGCCGGTGTGCACGGTGTCCATCCAGAATGCCGTGCAGCCGCATCTCATGGGCACCACCACGGGCGTGATGACCTTCTTCCGCCAGCTCGGCGGCGCGCTGGCGGTGGCGGTGCTGGGCGCCGTGCTGCTCGCGGCGCTCGCCGGAGTTGGGGCAGGGGATATCGAGAGCCTGGCGCGCAGCGCGGATCCGGCGCGCCTCTCGGGCGCGTTCAGCCGGGTGTTCACCACCGTCTCGGTGCTGGCGGCGCTGGCGGCCGTGGCGCTGGTCTTCCTGCCGGAGCGGCCGCTGCGCAGCTCGGTCCATGCCAGCGAAGGCGAGGGCAGCATCGTCTGACGCTGCCCCGGCCGGATGGACGCGGGGCTATTCCGCCGCGTCGGGCTTGCTCGCCGCCGGCTTCTTTGCAGCAGGCTTCTTGGGAGCGGCAGCCTTTGCCGCCGGCTTCTTGGCGGCAGGCTTCTTCGCCGCCGCCTTTTTCGGCGCGGCCTTCTCGCCGTCGTCAGCCGCCGCCTTGCGGCCGCCGCGCGCGGGCTTGGCCGGAGACGAGGCCGCCTTGGCGTCGATGAACTGCACCGCCTGTTCCAGCGTCAGCGCCTCGGGATCGGTGGACTTGGGCAGGGTCGCATTGACCTTGCCGTGGTTCACGTAGGGCCCAAAGCGGCCCGGACGCACGGTGATGGGACCGCCCAGCGTAGGATGATCGCCGACGACCCGCCCGGCCGGCGTGCCGCCGCGTCCGCCACGCCCCTTGGACTGCTTCTCCGCGATCAGCGCTACCGCCCGGTTGAGGCCGATGGCGAGAATGTCGTCGCCGTCCTCGATATTGGCGTAGGTGCGCCCGTGCTGGACATAGGGTCCATAGCGGCCGATGCCGGCAAGGATCGGCTCGCGATCCTCCGGATGGAGGCCGATCTCCCGCGGCAGGGAGAGCAGCTTCAGCGCGGTTTCAAGGTCCACGTCCGCCGGGGCGAGGCCCTTGGGCAGGGACGAGCGCTTGGGCTTCTCCCCCTCCTTGCCCTCGCCGAGCTGGAGATAGGTGCCGAAGCGGCCGGAGCGGATGGTGACTTCTTCGCCCGAGTCCGGATCGAGGCCGAGCACGCGGGTGCCGTCGCCTTCCTGCGGATTGTCGCCGGTGAGCGGACGGGTGTGGCGGCACTCGGGATAGTTGGAGCAGCCGATGAAGGCGCCGAACTTGCCCATCTTCAGCGAGAGCCGGCCGGTGCCGCAGGTGGGGCACAGGCGCGGATCGGTGCCATCTTCCCGCGGCGGGAAGATGTGGGCGGTCAGCATCTCGTCGAGGGCGTCGAGCACCTGCGACACGCGCAGATCCTTGGTGGCCTCGATGGCGGCGTGGAAGTCCTGCCAGAAGGCGCGCAGCACCTCCTTCCAGTCGAGTTCCGCGGCCGAGACCTCGTCGAGCTTCTCTTCCAGGTCGGCGGTGAAGTCGTATTCCACGTAGCGTTTGAAGAAGCTTTCGAGGAAGGCGGTGACGAGCCGGCCCTTGTCCTCCGGCACCAGCTTTTTCTTGTCGAGCTTCACATATTCGCGGTCGCGCAGCACCGCGAGCACGGCGGCATAGGTGGACGGCCGGCCGATGCCCAGCTCTTCCATCCGCTTCACCAGCGAGGCTTCCGAATAGCGCGGCGGCGGCTCGGTGAAGTGCTGGGTGGTGGAGATGTCGCGCTTGGCCAGCGCCTCGTTGGCACTCATGGCCGGAAGGCGACGGCCCTCCTCGTCGTCGTCCTCGTCGTCCTTGCCCTCGCGGTAGAGGGTGAGGAAGCCGTCGAACTTCACCACCGTGCCGGTGGCGGTGAGGTCCAGCGTGCGGGCACCGGCTTTCGCCTCGATGTCCGCCGTGGTGCGCTCCAGCTCGGCCGATTCCATCTGGCTCGCGACCGTGCGGATCCAGATCAGCTCATAGAGCTTGGCCTGCTCGCCATCGAGATAGCGGGCCACATCGCGCGGATGGCGCGAGGGGTCGGTCGGGCGGATGGCCTCGTGGGCCTCCTGCGCGTTCTTGGCCTTGGTGGTGTACTTGCGCGGCACGCCCGGCAGGTACTTCTGGCCGAACTGCTTGCCGATGGCATCGCGGGTGGCGGCCACGGCCTCGGGGGCCATGTCCACGCCGTCGGTTCGCATGTAGGTGATGAGACCCACCGTCTCGCCGCCCACGTCCACGCCCTCATACAGGCGCTGAGCGATCTGCATGGTGCGGGCGGGGGCGAGGCCGAGCTTGCGGCTCGCTTCCTGCTGCAGGGTCGAGGTGGTGAAGGGCGGCTGGGGATGCCGCTTCATGGGCTTGGCTTCGACGGAGCGCACCCGGAAGGCCGCGCTGTCCAACGCTTCGCGGAAGGCCTTGGCCTCCTCCGCCGTGCCCACCGAGAGGCGGGTGATCTTCTTGCCGTCGGCGCCGGAAAGCCGCGCCTCGAACTCCTCGTTCCGCGGCGTCGCCAGCTTGGCGAGGATCGACCAGTATTCCTTCCGGACGAAGGTCTCGATCTCTCGCTCGCGGTCGCAGACGAGGCGCAGAGCCACCGACTGGACGCGGCCAGCCGAGCGGGCGCCGGGCAGCTTGCGCCACAGCACGGGGGAGAGGGTGAAGCCAACGAGATAGTCGAGGGCGCGGCGGGCGAGATAGGCGTCCACCAGCGCGCTGTCGATGGCGCGGGGCGACTTCATCGCCTCCAGCACCGCCTGCTTGGTGATGGCATTGAAGACGACGCGCTCGACCTTCTGGCTCTTGAGCGCCTTCTTCTGCCGGAGCACCTCCAGCACGTGCCAGGAGATGGCCTCGCCTTCGCGATCCGGGTCGGTGGCGAGGATCAGGCCATCGGCCCCCTTCACAGCGGCGGCGATCTCGTTGAGCCGCTTCTGCGCCTTGGGGTCCACGTCCCACAGCATGCGGAAATCGGCATCCGGATCCACCGACCCGTCCTTCGACGGCAGGTCGCGAACGTGGCCGTAGGAGGCGATCACCTCATAGCCGGGACCGAGATATTTGTTGATCGTCTTCGCCTTGGCCGGCGATTCGACGATGACGACCTGCATGACGAACCGTGTCTCAATCAAGGGCCGCCGCCCCATTGCGCGGCCTTGGAAAGGGGAGGGAGCATCCCGCGATGCCGTTCGGCATCCCGGGGGCGAAGCGTGAAGCTCCGGCTCCGATGCCCGGCGTCCGATCGCGATCGCTCACCCCAGCAAGAGCGGACCGCGACGCCGAGAGCGCCGCAACATGGGGAGCCGAGGGGCGCCTGTCAAATGGTGCGCCGGATCAGGGCGCGCTGACAGGTTTGAGCAAAGTACAACCCAGAGTATGTTTCATAATTCAACTCAATCTTTAAGACCATGCTCTGATACCAAACGGGGGCTTTGGAACCGACATGACCGAACGGTCTTCCGTCGATATTGCCGGCGATGCCGCTGCGACGGCCGCCTATGTCGCCGCCATCACCGCCGAATTGTCACGTCTCGCCCGCAGCCATGGGTTCAGTACCCTCGCTTATGTGCTCGACATGGCGCGTCAGGAGGCCCGCGCGCTGGCCGACAGCGTCTCCTCTGCGGGGCCGGGAAGCGCGGATGCCGAGCCGCGCTAGCGCCGCCCGGCCTATTTGAGCGCCACTCTGCCTGTCCCCGGTCGGTCCAGCCGGCCGGCGAGTTCCAGTTCCAGCAGCACGATCTGGACTTCCGCGACGGTGCAACCGGACAGGCGCACCAGATCGTCGATGGGCGTCGGCACCGGGCCGAGCAGCGAGATGACCCGGGCGCGCGCATCGTCGCCCGGCGTCACCGGCCCCGCCGGCACGAACGGCGCCTCCGCCTCCACCACCGGATCGTCGCGCCGCCCGGCGATGGGGGTGAGCACCTCGATGACGTCGGCGGCCTCGGTAACGAGGGTGGCGCCGCGCTTCAGCAGGCGGTTGGTGCCGCCCGCGCGGGGGTCGAGCGGCGAGCCGGGCACGGCGAACACTTCGCGTCCCTGCTCGGCGGCAAGCCGCGCAGTGATGAGCGAGCCCGACCGCTCCGCCGCCTCCACCACCACGACACCGAGGCTCATGCCGGACACGAGCCGGTTGCGGCGGGGAAAGTCGCGGGCGCGCGGCTCCCAGCCGATGGGCATCTCGGAGACGAGCGCGCCGGTCGCGGACACTTTTTCCATCAGGCCGAGGTTTTCGGGCGGGTAGGGCTTGGCCAGCCCGCCGGCGAATACGCCGACAGTGCCGCCGTCGAGGCTGGCCTCGTGAGCCGCCGCATCGATGCCGCGGGCAAGGCCGGACACCACCACCCAGCCGCCGGCCGCAAGGTCACGGGCGAGGCGCGCCGCGAAGGTGCGTCCGGCGGCTGAGGCGTTGCGGGCGCCGACGATGCCGACCATGGGCCGGCGCAGCACCTCTGCCTCACCGCGCACGGAGATGAGGGGCGGCGCGTCATCGAGGGCGGCAAGGGCGGGGGGATAGTCCCGCTCGCCCAAAGCGACCAGCCGGGCGCCCATGCGGGCGTGCGCCTCCAGCTCTGCGTCGACTTCGGCGAGGGTCGGGGTGTGGGGCGGCATCAGCCGTCCGCCGCGCCGGGCGAGGGAGGGCAGGGCATCCAGCGCCGCGCCGGCACCGCCGAACTGATTGATGAGGGCGCGGAAGGTGCGCGGGCCGACATTCTCGGTGCGGATCAGCCGCAGCCAGTCGCGGCGTTGCTCCGGCCCCAGCAACTCGCCCTTCGCCGGCCCGCTGGCGCGACCGCTTGCCCTGCCGCGCGCCATGTCGCCTCAGCCCTTCGCGCCGATCTTGCCCTCGGTGCCTTCCAGCAGCCGGCGGATGTTCTCGTGGTGCTTCAGCCACAGGAGGATGGCGAGCAGGGCGAGCAGCACGGCCAGATTGTTGTTTCCGAGGGCCATGGCCGCAACCACGGTGGCCACCGACGCCATAAGCGCGGACAGCGACGAATATCGCGTGAAATAGGCCGCCCCCAGCCACACCACCGCGAAGGCGATGGCGGCCGGCCAGAACAGGCCGATGGTGACGCCCAGGAAGGTCGCGACGCCCTTGCCGCCCTTGAAGCGCAGCCACACCGGCGCGATGTGGCCGAGAAAGGCCCCGACAGCCGCCGCCATGGCGGCGCTCTCGCCGGCGAAATGGCGGGCGACGAGGACGGCGGCGGTGCCCTTCAGCGCATCCAGAAGAAGGGTGGCGGCGGCGAGATCCTTGCGCCCGGTGCGCAGCACGTTGGTGGCGCCGATATTGCCGGAGCCGATGGAGCGCAGGTCCTTGGTGCCGGCGAAGCGGGTGAGGATGAGCCCGAACGGGACCGAGCCGAGCAGGTAGCCGAACGCAAGGGCGATCAGCAGCACGAGCGCGGGCGGGGTATCAGGCATGCGCACCTCGAACGGTCTCGCCGCGCCGCCGCGGCGGGACGGCACAGGTCACGGTGGGTCAAACGTATTCGTAGACGGTCTGCCCGGCAACGATGGCACGCAGCACCCGTCCGTCGAGGCGGGCCTCATCGAACGGCGTGTTCCGGCAGCGCGACTTCAGCGAGCGGGGATCGAGCACGTAGGGCATGCCGGGATCGAACACGATCACGTCCGCCGCCGCGCCGGGCCGGAGCGTGCCGGCATCCAGACCCAGGATCTGCGCCGGCCGGGTGGACAGGGCGGCGAGCAGGTTCACGAGGTCCACCTGATCGGAATGGACAAGGCGCAGGGCGGCGGAGAGCAGGGTCTCCAGCCCGATGGCGCCGGGCTCGGCTTCGGAGAAGGGCAGGCGCTTGCCCTCCACGTCCTGCGGCAGATGGTCGGACACCACCACGTCCAGGAGACCAGAGGCCAGCGCACGGATCAGCGCCTGCCGGTCCTCCTCCCCGCGCAGGGGCGGGGCGAGGCGGAAATAGGTGCGGTAGGCGCCGATATCGAGTTCGTTGAACGACAGGTGGTTGATGCTGACCGAGGCGGTCACCGGCAGCCCGGCCGCCTTGGCCCGCTCCAGCACCTCCAGCGATTCGGCACAGGTGAGCGCCGCCGCGTGGTAGCGCGAGCGCGCCGCGCCCACGAGCCGCACGTCGCGTTCGAGGATGATGGTCTCGGCCGCCTTCGGATTGCCGGAGAGGCCGAGGCGGGAGGCGAAGGCGCCCTCGTTCATCGCCCCCTGCGACATGGACGCATCCTCGGTGTGGTGCACGAGGAGAGCATCGAAGTCGCGGGCATAGGTGAGCGCGCGGCGCAGCACCTGGGCGTTCATGATGGACTTGTGGCCATCGGTGAAGGCGACGGCACCGGCGGCCTGCAGCAGGCCGATCTCGGTCATCTCGTGGCCTTCGAGGCCCTTGGTGATGGCGGCCATGGGATGCACCCGCACCACCGCCGTATCCCGCGCCCGGCGCAGGATGAAGTCCACGATGGCCGGGTCGTCCACCGCCGGGTCGGTGTCCGGCTGGCAGATGATGGTGGTGACGCCGCCGGCCGCCGCCGCGTGGCTGGCCGAGGCCAGCGTCTCGCGATGCTCAGCGCCGGGCTCGCCCACGAAGGCGCGCATGTCCACGAGGCCGGGCGCGACCACCGCCCCGGCGCACTCCACCACCTCGGCGCCGTCCGGAATGCCGGCGGCGGCGATGCCAAAGCCGGCGTCCTTCACCACGCCGTCGGCGAGGAAGACGTCGCCGTGGAAGTCCGCGCCGCGCGAGGGGTCGATGACCCGCGCATTGGCGAGCAGCAGCGGCCTGGGATCGTGGGCGCGGGAAACGTGGGCAGTCGTGCGGCCATTACGCATTGGGAAGCTTCCGCGCGAGGGAATCGAGCACCGCCATTCGCACGGCGACGCCCATCTCCACCTGCTCTCGAATGAGGGACTGCGCCCCGTCCGCGATGGCGGAGTCGATCTCCACGCCGCGGTTCATGGGGCCGGGATGCATCACCAGCGCGTCGGGCGCGGCGTAGCGCAGCTTGGCCTCGTCGAGGCCGAAATAGTGGAAATACTCCTTCACCGAGGGGATGAAGGAGCCGGCCATCCGCTCGCGTTGCAGGCGCAGCATCATCACGATGTCCGCCCCTTCCAGCCCCGCCTCCATGGTGCGGAACACCTCGACGCCGAGGGTCTCGACGCCCGAGGGCAGGAGGGTGGACGGCGCCACCACGCGCACCTTGGCACCCATGGTGTTGAGCAGGGCGATGTTGGAGCGCGCCACGCGCGAATGGAGCACATCCCCGCAGATGGCGACCGTGAGTCCCTGGATGCGGCCCTTGTTGCGGCGGATGGTGAGGGCATCGAGCAGCGCCTGGGTGGGGTGCTCGTGGGCGCCGTCGCCCGCATTCACCACGCAGCAGTCCACCTTGCGCGCCAGCAGCGCCACCGCGCCGGAGGCGTGATGCCGGACGACGAGGATGTCCGGGTGCATGGCGTTCAGCGTGATCGCGGTGTCGATCAGCGTCTCGCCCTTCTTCACCGAGGAGGAGGCGACCGACATGTTCATCACGTCGGCACCGAGCCGCTTGCCCGCAATCTCAAAGGAGGACTGCGTGCGGGTGGAGGCCTCGAAGAACAGGTTGATCTGGGTGCGTCCGCGCAGTGTCGTGCGCTTCTTCTCGATCTGCCGGTTGAGTTCGACGAACTCCTCGGCGAGGTCGAGCAGACCCGTGATCTCGCCGGCGGAAAGCCCTTCGATGCCGATGAGGTCTCGGCCGGAGAGCGTGAAGGCGGAAGCATCTTGCATGGCAGGCGGGAGGCATAGCCCCCAAGCGCGGCCCCGGCAAGGGATGCCTGTGAATGGAGCAGGGCGGGGCAAGGCGGGGGCACCGTGATTTACGGCTCGTTCACCAACCGTGAAGGCTGGTCCCGGTGATTCCCCAGGGTCGCCACACTTTGGAACGAACTCTCACCGAGCCTTTGCGCAGCCGGACCGGACGGGCTGAGGCGAGCCGCCAGACCGTCGCCCCGGAGGTTGGGAGTTACTCGTTATGTCCATTCTGATGCGGACGAACCTCATGGCGCTCGGCGTCGCCGTGGTGCTCACCGGCGGTGCCGGCACGGGCAACGCGGCCGCCATCGGCACCGGCGCGCTGGCCATGGCGCCGGCGAAGGCCGCGAGCGTCACCGATGTCGGCTACTGGTATCGCGGCCGCTATTATCGCGGCGGCTGCTGGAATTGCGGCAACGGCGCCGCCCTGGGTGCGGGTGTCGCCATCGGCGTGCTGGGTGCGGCGGCCATTGCCGGCGCTGCGGCCGCCCCTCCGCCGCCGGTCGTCTATTACGAGCAGCCGCCGGTCGTTTATTACCAGCCCGCGCCGCGCGTCTATCTGGAGCCGGTTCCCCCGCCGCGCCCGCGCAGCTGCTGGGTCGCCACCGGCCCGGGCGGGCAGGGCTATTTCTCGCCCTGCTGAGTCGCGGGATGACGTGAGGGCGGCTTCGGCCGCCCTTTCGTTTGGATCAGGCCAGCATCGTCAGGCCAGCATCTTGGCGATGGTCACCACCAGCGGCAGCGTGATGGCGGCGCCGATGATCTGGATGGTCAGGATTTCGGCGAGGAGCGGTGCGTCCCCGCCCATCTGACGCGCCAACACGTAGCCGTTGGGGGCCGAAGGAACCGCGGCGGTGATCGCCACCACCACCAGCTCCGTGCCACGCAGCCCGAAGGCCAGCGCGAGAGCGAGGGCGATGGCCGGCTTCAGCAGAAGCTTCAGCGCGAGGCTGGCGAACACGATGGCGCGCGGCCGCTTCAGCCGGTCGAGGATCAATCCGCCGCCGACCACCAGCAGTCCCAGCGCCAGCGAGGCCTTGCCGAGGATATCGCCGAACTCCACCAGCACCTTCGGCACGGGAAATCCGGTCACATTGAGCAGGGCACCCGCCGAGCACGCCCAGATGTAGGGATTACGCGCCAGCTGCTCGGCCACATAGGCGAATGTCGGCGGGTGGCGGCCGGAGAAGGAGGCCAGCACCAGTACCGCGATGATGTTCACCACCGGGATCATCGCCACCAGCGCAAGCGCGGCGATAGTGATTCCCGCTGCGCCGTAGAGGCCGCCCGCCACGGCCAGCACGATATAGGTGTTCCAGCGCACCGCCCCCTGGAACAGGGAGGTGAAGCCGGGCCCGTCCGCGGCCAGCGCCGCGATCAGCGGCTTGTGCATGAGCAGGATGAGGCCCGAGAGAATGATGACCGTGCCGATGAGCGCGCCGGCGACCGCCACGACATTCACCGTGCTCAGGTCCGCCTTCACCGCGGACACCACCAGCAGGGCCGGGAACAGCACGAAATAGGTCAGCTTCTCCAGCGCCGCCCAATGGGCCGCATCCTTCAGGAGGATGCGCCGCAGGACGGCGCCGAGGGCGATAATAAGGAAGACCGGCACGAGGGCCGTGATGATGAGGCTCATGGGGCAGACGCTTACCGTGCCGGCCGTGCGGCGGCAGGCAATTATTCCTCTGCGGCGGTGTGAATTTTCCGCGCGCCCGCTTTAGGCCCGGAGCCGGGATAAGAAAAGCGCCATTGTCCCGAAACGGGACGGAGCGACGCTGGGGCGAGAACTCGCCGGGAACGAGAGCGGACCGAATCAGTCCTCCCCGTCGGTTTCCTCTTGGTTCTCCACGAGGCGGTCGAGGAAGCCGAGGGCGCCTTCGAGGATGAAGGCCGCCGCATGCTGGTCCACCACCTCGGCCCGGCGCGCGCGGCTCATGTCGGCCGAGATCAGCGCCCGCTCGACCGCGGCGGTGGAGAGGCGTTCGTCCCACAAAGCGATGGGCCGTCCCGCCAGCCGGGCGAAATTGCGGGCGAAAGCGCGGCTCGCCTGCGCGCGCGGGCCTTCGGAGCCGTCCATGTTCAGGGGCAGCCCCAGCACGAAGGCCACCGCCCGCCGCTCGTCCGCCAGCGCCACGAGGCGCTGGGCCTCGGCGGTAAATTTGGTGCGCTTCACCGTCTCGATCACCGTCGCGATGCGGCGGTCAGGGTCCGAGCCCGCGACGCCGATGGTCTTGGTGCCGAGATCAAGCCCGATCAGCGCCCCGCGCGGCGGCAGGAGGGCGGCAATGTCCACGAGTGGACCAACGGGGGCGGGGAGGGGCGTGTCTGCCATGAGCGAGGGTTAGAGCAATTGCGGGCTGGGGCAAGGGGGATCACGCCTCAAGCGCAATTCCGAGTTTTTCCGCAACAGCCCCCAACCGCCTGTCGCGCGTCCACAAAACCGCTACCGGCGTCAATCGAACCGACGCAATCAAGTGCGCGTCGACATATCCAATCCCTCGGCCATGGAGCGACTCGGTCGTTATGAGGCCGAGCACTTCGGCCGGTTCGGCAATGATCGCCTGCGGCAAGGCGGCGATGGCATCCAGGATGACCTCCCGCTGACGCAGGTTCCCCAGTGCGAGTTCGCCGATCACGAAGGGATGCGACATCACGGAGCCGTCCGCCAGCACCTGCTTCAGCCTCGGATCGCATTGGCGAAAATGATCGATCCAGATGGACGTATCGACCAGAATCATTCGTCCGGCCGGCGTCTACGGATCGGTTCAAGCTGGGGTTCGCTCCCGCCGAGACGTGCGAGACGCAATGCGCTCTCCCGGGCGATCAGCGCTTTCAGGGCCTCGCGCACGAGAGCCGACTTTTCTGTCATGCCGGTCAATGCCTGTGCTCTTGCGAGAAGCTCGTCGTCTATGGCGAGGGTGGTTCGCATCGGACGCATTCCTTCGGCGCCTTGGGCCTGGGCACGGATAATAGCATCAATTGATGCCGCGAACCCGCACTCTGCGGCGTGGGCTCCCACCCCACCCATCGGCGCCCAAACCCTTCCACCGCGGCATACCCCTTGCTATAGCGGCAGGCAGCTTTTGGGAGCCTACTCATGTCCGTCGATCAGGCGACAGTCCGCCGGGTGGCCCATCTCGCACGCATCGCTGTGCGGGAGGAGGAACTCGGCCATCTTCAGAACGAGCTCAACGCCATCCTCGATTTCGTCGAGCAACTGGCGGATCTCGATGTCTCCGGGGTCGAGCCGCTGACCAGCGTTGTCCCCGTGGAGCTGCCCATGCGGGAAGACGCCGTTACCGACGGAAACTGCCCCGAGAAGGTGCTCGCCAACGCCCCCGATGCCGAGGGCGGCTTCTTTACCGTGCCGAAGGTGGTGGAATGAACAAGCTCACCAAGCTCACCCTCACCCAGGCGCGCGAGGGGCTTGCCCAGGGCGAGTTCACGTCGGTCGAGCTCACCGAGGCCTATCTGAAGGCCATGGAGGAGGCGCGCCCGCTCAACGCCTACGTGCTTGAGACCCCCGACATCGCGCTGGAGATGGCGCGGGAGAGCGACAAGCGCATCGCCTCCGGCGATACCGGGCCGCTGGAGGGCATCCCCCTCGGCATCAAGGACATGTTCGCGACCGAGGGCGTGCGCACCACGGCCTGCTCGAAGATCCTCGAGAACTTCGTGCCGCAGTACGAATCCACCGTCACCTCCCATCTGTGGCGGGACGGCGCGGTGATGCTTGGCAAGCTGAACAATGACGAGTTCGCCATGGGCTCGTCCAACGAAACCTCCGCGTTCGGACCTGTGGTCTCGCCCTGGCACCGCGATGGCGATGACACCCCCATCGTGCCCGGCGGCTCTTCCGGCGGCTCGGCGGCGGCGGTGGCGGCCTTCCTGTGCGCCGGCGCCACGGGCACCGATACCGGCGGCTCCATCCGCCAGCCGGCGGCCTTCACCGGTACGGTCGGCATCAAGCCCACTTATGGCCGCTGCTCGCGCTGGGGCATCGTCGCCTTCGCCTCTTCCCTCGACCAGGCCGGCCCCTTCGCCCGCACGGTGAACGACGCCGCGGTCCTGCTGCGCTCCATGGCCGGCTACGATCCGAAGGACTCCACCTGCGTCAATCGTCCGGTGCCGGACTATGAGGAGGCGGTCGGCGCCTCCATCAAGGGCAAGAAGATCGGCATTCCGCGCGAATACCGCATGGACGGCATGGCCGACGAGATCGACACCCTCTGGCGCGAGGGCGCCAAGTGGCTGGAAGAGGCCGGCGCGGAGATCGTCGACATCTCGCTGCCCCACACCCAGTACGCCCTGCCGGCCTATTACATCGTCGCCCCGGCGGAAGCCTCGTCCAACCTCGCCCGCTATGACGGCGTGCGCTACGGCGCCCGTGTGCCGGGCAAGGACGTGGTGGAGATGTATGAGAACACCCGCGCCGCCGGCTTCGGCCCGGAAGTGCGCCGGCGCATCATGATCGGCACCTACGTGCTCTCCGCGGGTTATTACGACGCCTATTACCTGCGCGCGCAGAAGGTGCGCAGCCTCATCAAGCGGGATTTCGACCAGGCGTTCGCCCTCGGCGTCGATGCCGTGCTCACCCCGGCGACCCCGTCGCCCGCCTTCGGCATCGGCGAGAAGCTGAAAGCCGATCCGGTGGAGATGTATCTCAACGACGTCTTCACGGTGACGGTGAACATGGCCGGCCTGCCGGGCATCTCCGTCCCTGCCGGCCTCTCGGCCGACGGCCTGCCGCTGGGCCTCCAGCTCATCGGCCGACCGTTCGAGGAAGAGACGCTGTTCTCCCTCGCCGAGGTGATCGAGGAAGCGGCCGGCCGCTTCCCGGTCGAGGACCTGTGGTGGAAGGCTTGAATTGAGCCCGCAAGGAAGGTCGGACTCAGCCCCGACTTTCCTTGCGGACGAGTCCTCGCCCGAGGCTGAGCCGGTCTGGTCACGAGTACCCGAGCGGCTCCTTCGGTAAGTCTTGGGCATGACGGAGGGCGGTGAGACGCCTACGCAGCGACTTCAGGTTCCGGGAAAACGCTGCGAGGAGGCGTGACTGGAAGGTGGCGCCGCCTTCCCTCAGCTCCTTGTTCTCGACGAGCGCCGCCTTGAAGGCGTGCACGAGATCGTCAGTCGCCGAGAGCACGCGGCGATAGGGGAAGATGCGGGCCAGTTCGGGATGGCGCACCTCGCCCCTGCGCTCGACGAAGGGCTGGAGCCTCGCTGTGCGGCCGCCCCGGTCCGGGCCCAGCGCCTCGGCCAGCCGGCCGAGGGCATGCACCTTGATATCGTGCTCTTCCTTGAGGATGCCCACGCCTTCGAGGAGCCGATCCGGCGCGCCGTTGGAAAAGTCGGTTCGCGCGGTCCAGCGCAGATAGCCGGCGAGGCCCTTGCTCACCAATTGGGCCTCGGAACGCGCCGGGAAATGGGCGAGCTGCACGTTTGGCAGAAGGGTGATCGGCAGTGGGACATCCCACTTGGTGGCGCGATGGTTGCCGTCGACGACGGCAAAGCCGCGCTCGCAGGCCAGTCGGCCCGGCACGACGACCTTGAAGATATAGGGATCATGCACTGCGACATGGCGAAGCCGGGTGAGGGGACAGGGCTCGTTGAGGTCGTCCTCGTCGGTCATGAGGTAATGGCGCGGGTTCAGCCCGCCGAGGCGATAGCCGCCGATGGCTTCGAGATCTGCCTCCAGCGCCGCCCGATCCTCGGCAACAATGAATTCGTCACCATCCAACGGGAAGACAAAGTCCCAAGGCGCTGTTTCCATCGCCTGTTCGACCAACGCCGTGGTGCGCTGCCCTTGATGATAGGCTGCCGGTGATTTCTCCAGCGTCAGCGAAATCGGAAGACCTTCTTTAAATAGCATCTCAAGGATGCGCGTTGTTTGATCTGTGCTGCCGTCATCCACAATGTAAAGATGATCTAAGAAGTGCAGGTTATGGCGAACCCACGCTTCGATTATATCCGCCTCATCGCGAACAATGGAGACCCCCGCCAGTCTCATCTGCTCAACTCCTACAAAGCCCCGCTGCTCAATCTACGGGCAGGGCGAGCGGAATTTGGGTAGGGTGGTAGCGAGGGCGTGGCCGTTTTGCGGGCGAAATGAGGCGCAGATAACTTGGTGTAACAAAGTATGTCCTGACGTATCGGCAGCTTATGGCCGTTGCCTGCAATGTCGCCTAGGGGTACGACACCGACCAGAATGCGGCGTTGCCGCAATGGACCTGACAGCGCGGGCCATCCGCGCACGACGATAGGACGACCATGACCCTTCACACCCGGCCTGCGGAGGCCAAAAAGCTGATTTCCGGCGCCACCGGTGATTGGGAGGTGGTGATCGGCATGGAGGTGCACGCCCAGGTCGCTTCCAATGCCAAGCTGTTCTCCGGCGCCTCCACCGCCTTCGGCGGCGAGCCCAACGATCACGTGTCGCTGGTGGATGCGGCCATGCCCGGCATGCTGCCCGTCATTAACAAGGAGTGCGTCGCGCAGGCGGTGCGCACCGGCCTTGGGCTGAAGGCCGAGATCAACCTGCATTCGGTGTTCGACCGGAAGAACTATTTCTATCCGGACCTGCCGCAGGGTTACCAGATCAGCCAGTACAAGCAGCCGGTGGTGGGCGAGGGCGAGGTCATCGTCGACCTGCCGGACGGCGAGAGCTTCACGGTGGGCATCGAGCGCCTGCATCTGGAGCAGGACGCCGGCAAGTCCATCCATGACCTGTCGCCCACCCTCTCCTTCGTGGACCTCAACCGCTCCGGCGTGGCGCTGATGGAGATCGTCTCCCGCCCCGATCTGCGTTCGGCAGAGGAGGCGAAGGCGTACGTGACCAAGCTGCGCACCATCCTGCGCTATCTCGGCACCTGCGACGGCGACATGGAGAAGGGCAACCTGCGCGCCGACGTGAACGTCTCCGTGCGCCGGCCGGGCGATGAGCTGGGCACGCGCTGCGAGATCAAGAACGTCAACTCCATCCGCTTCATCGGTCAGGCGGTGGAGGCGGAGGCTCGCCGGCAGATCGAGATTCTGGAGGATGGCGGCACCATCGCCCAGGAGACGCGCCTGTTCGACCCGACCAAGGGCGAGACGCGGTCCATGCGCTCCAAGGAAGAAGCGCATGATTATCGCTACTTCCCCGATCCGGACCTGCTGCCTCTCGACATCAAGGCCGAGTGGGTGGAGGCGCTGAAGGCGAACCTGCCCGAGCTGCCGGACGAGAAGAAGGCGCGCTTCATCGCCGAATACGGCCTCTCGCCCTACGACGCCGGCGTGCTGGTGGCCGAGCGCGATACGGCCGACTATTTCGAGCAGGTGGTGGAAGGCGGCGGCGCCAAGCGCGACGGCAAGGCGGCGGCGAACTTCGTCATCAACGAGCTATTCGGCCGGCTGAACAAGGAGGGCAAGGACATCACCTCCTCGCCCGTTTCGCCCCAGCAGATCGGCACCATCCTGGACCTCATCGGCGAGGGGACCATCTCCTCCAAGATCGCCAAGGACCTGTTCGAGATCGTCTTCACCGAGGGCGGCGACCCGCGCGTGGTGGTCGAGGCCCGCGGCATGAAGCAGGTGACGGATACCGGCGCCATCGAGAAGGTGGTGGACGAGATCATCGCCGCCAATCCGGACAAGGTGGCCCAGGTGCAGGCCAAGCCCACCATGCTCGGCTGGTTCGTCGGCCAGGCCATGAAGGCCTCCGGCGGCAAGGCGAATCCCCAGGCGCTGAACGATATCCTGAAGGCGAAGCTCGGGATCTGAGGGGTTTCCCTTCTCTCTGAGAGGGGGAGAGGCGCGCTGTCGCCGCGCGACCCTAACTCCCTCTCCCCTTGCGGGAGAGGGTAGGGGTGAGGGGTATTGTGCCCCACGAGCCGGCGTTGCTTGCGCGAAGAGAATCTTACCCCTCACCCCCAGCCCTCTCCCGCAAGGGGAGAGGGGAGTAAGGACCGCTAGCCTGCCCGCCCCTCAGGCGAGCGGATCGCCCGGCACGGTCTTCCCGAACACTTCCTCGAACGCCACCCGCATCACCGCGTCCACTTCCGCCATGCTCACCGGCAGGCCGAGGTCGGCGAGGCTGGTGACGCCGTGCTCGCGCACGCCGCAGGGAACGATGCCGCCGAAGTGGGAAAGGTCCGGCTCCACGTTCAGCGAGATGCCGTGGAAGGTCACCCAGCGGCGCACGCGGATGCCAATGGCGGCGATCTTGTCTTCTCCGCCGCCCTTGCGGCGCACCCACACGCCCACCCGGTCCTCACGCCGCTCGCCGGTGACGTTGAAGGCGGAGAGGGTGCCGATGATCCAGGCTTCCAGCGCGCTCACATAGCGGCGCACGTCGGGCGAGCGGCGCTTGAGGTCGAGCATGGCATAGGCCACGCGCTGGCCGGGCCCGTGATAGGTGAACTGGCCGCCGCGGCCGGTCTCGTAGACCGGGAATCGGGCGTCCACGAGATCTTCCGGTTTGGCGCTGGTGCCGGCGGTATAGAGCGGGGGATGCTCCAGCAGCCAGACGCATTCCGGCGCCGTGCCCTCGGCGATGGCGGCCGCGCGCGCCTCCATGGCGGCGAGGGCCTCCGGATAGGCGACGAGGCCGTCGCTCACCACCCATTCCACCGGCGGCGCGGAGGAATCGAGCGGGCGAAAGGCGGCTTCCAGGCTGCCGCGGGTGATCGCGGCGGGGGTGACGAAGGCTGTCATGAGAACTGCTTTAATCCATCCGCGCGCCCGGTCCAGCCCTGCCGTTGCAGGGTTCGCGGAACCGTCATCCACAGGCCGGGCACTGCGGCGCGCCTTACCTTTGCAGGGCACTTGTGGCGACACATTCGATCTGTTAGACGATGGCCCCCGGCCGGAAGCGGTCCTCTCCCGAGGAACCTGAGGTCGGTGCCATCCCTGACTGCGGTCGTGGCGGAATTGGTAGACGCGCTAGCTTGAGGTGCTAGTGGGGAGACCCGTGGAGGTTCGAGTCCTCTCGTCCGCACCAGGTTGATCTGGCTTTTGAAAAAGGCCCTTGCCGGACTTCGGCGAGGGCCTTTTTCGTTTTCGGTCCTGTCATCGGTCAGAGCCGGGAGACCACCCGCAGCAGCACGAGGCCGCTCGCGACGATAAGGAGCGCGCCGATACACGTGTCGGCAGCGGATCGCATCTTCAGATAAAGCCGGCGGGCGGGCGGGGCGGAAAAGAGGACGGCGAGCAGGCCGAACCATCCCGCCGCCACCGAAAACACCAGCACCGGACTGGCAAACATCGCTCCCCGGCCGGCCGCGGCGGCGAGCAGCCCGCCCGACGCCAGGAAGAACGACAAAGATACGGGGTTGGTGACCGCGGTGAGGAAGCCGAGGCGAAACGCCTCGCGTCCGGTCCGGTGGACGGTGGCCTGGGGTGTCGGGCCCGAACGGCCGCGCAGCGTCCACACCTCCAGCAGGCAGCTGATTCCGGCGCGCAGCAGAAGGACGGCGTAGAGCAGGCAGAATACCAGCTGCAACCGTCCGAGATCGCCCGAAGGGTCAATCCCGCTCAACAGGCCGAGACAGATGACGACGGTGGTGACGTTGACCGTTGCACCGGCGGAGACACCGAGCGCGGCGGCGAGTCCGATGGGCCGGCCGGCGAGGCTGGCACGGCTGACCACCAGGAAGTTCGCACCCGGGACCAGAACCATGGCCGCGTAGGTGCCTGCGAAGACCAGCAGGGCAGAGGGAATTTCGTCGGACATGCCGTCGTCTCCGCAGTTCGTGCGGAGGCATATGCACACCCCGGTGCCACAAGCGCTTCCCTCAAACGCTGGATGCCGCTGGGATAGGCGGACCGCGCCTTAGCCGTGTGCCTTCGGCACCATGTGGACGATGGTGTAGCCGTTCTGCTTCAAGGCCTTGAGGAAGGCGGGAATCATCGCTGCCGTATAAGGCTTGGTGTCGTGGAACAGTACGATGCCGCCGCCCGCCGCATCGAGCCGCTTCATCACCAGATCCAGCTCGGCCTCCGGCGTCATCACGTTCCAGTCGCTGGCCCACAGGTCCGCGCCGAACACGGCGATGCCCTTGCCGTCCAGATATTCCAGAAGCTGCGGCGTCGAGGCGAATCCCGGGAATCGGAAGAAGGGCACGCGGGGCGCCGTCCCGGCCGCGCCATAGGCCGCCGTGTCGTCGGCGGCCATGCCGCGTTCGATCTCCTTCACCGCCGCGTCGAAGGGGATCTTCGCCAGCGTCGCGGCGGGATGGGTCATGGTGTGGTGTGCGACGGTGTGGCCCTCCGCCAGCTCCCGCCGCACCAGCTGGGGCCGGGCGCGGGCATTTTCGCCGATGAGGAAGAAGGTGGCGCGCACGCATTCCGCCTTCAGCGCATCGAGCACGGCGGCGGTGGTGGTCGGCCACGGGCCGTCGTCGAAGGTGAGCACCACTTCCTTCGGCGCCAGCGGCAGGGTGTCGGGGAAGGACTTCTTGCCGACGCGCAGGCCCTTGGGATCGACCTCCAGCACCCGCGCCGTTCCCAGCGCTTCCGGCCCGCAGGCGAGGGCAGGGCCGGGCGCACACAGGAGAAGGGCGGCGGCCGCCATAAAAAGGCGCCTTGCGCGGGCTGGCTGCTTCATTCCCGCCTCCCGCGTCAGCCTTGCGTGAACGGCCAGGCCGGGGTCTGGCCCACTTGCCCGCGATGGCGGATCAGGTGATCGGCCAGCACGCACCACACCATGGCCTCGCCCACCGGAACGGCGCGAATGCCGACGCACGGGTCGTGGCGGCCCTTGGTGAAGATATCCGTCTCCTGGCCGGTCCGGTCCACGGTCTGGCGCGGCGTCAGGATGGAGGAGGTGGGCTTCACCGCGAATCGCGCGACGATGGGCGCGCCGGTGGAGATGCCGCCAAGGATGCCGCCCGCATGGTTGGCGAGGAAGTGCGGCCGCCCCTCATTGCCGAGGCGCATCTCGTCCGCATTCTGCTCGCCGGTGAGGCGCGCGGCGTTGAAGCCCTCGCCGATCTCCACGCCCTTCGTGGCGTTGATGCCCATGAGTGCGGCGGCGAGGTCGCCGTCGAGCTTGGCATACAGCGGCGCGCCGAGGCCCGGGGGAACGCCTTCGGCCACCAGTTCCACCACCGCGCCCACCGAGGACCCGGCCTTGCGGATGCCGTCGAGATAGTCCTCGAACAGCGGCACGGTGCCGGGGTCCGGGCAGAAGAAGGGGTTGTTGCCCACTTCGTCCCAGTCCCAGCGGGTGCGGTCGATCTCGATCTCGCCGATGCGCACCACGGCACCGCGCACGGTGACGCCGGGCAGCACCTTCGCCGCGATGGCGCCGGCGGCGACCCGCGTCGCCGTCTCTCGCGCCGAGGAGCGGCCGCCGCCGCGATGGTCGCGGATGCCGTACTTGATGTCGTAGGTAAAATCCGCGTGGCCGGGGCGGTAGGCGCCGGCAATGTCGGCATAGTCCTTGGACCGCTGGTCCACATTCTCGATCAGCAGCGCGATGGGCGTGCCGGTGGTGACGAGGCCGCCTTCGGGATGGGGCAGGGTGCCGGACAGCACCTTCACCTCGTCCGGCTCCCGGCGCTGGGTGGTGAAGCGCGACTGGCCCGGCCGCCGCCGGTCTAGCGCCGCCTGCACCTCCTCGATGGTGAAGCGCACATTGGGCGGGCAGCCATCCACCACGCAGCCAATGGCGACCCCGTGGCTTTCGCCGAAGGTGGTCACGCGGAACATGTGGCCGAAGGTGTTGAACGACATGGCGCCTTTGTCCTCGAACTGCTCCGGGCTCAATAAACGAGGATGGTCGGCAAGGGAACGTCCAGCCGCCCACCGCTCATTTGTGGCTCTGGCGTCACACAGGAGGGGCATCCTGTGCTATGACGTGCGCCGACGGAGCACCACACCCCCGCCATGCCTCTACTCGAAATCCTGATCGTCCTTGTCCTCGTTCTCATCAACGCCGTTCTCGCAGCAGCGGAATTGTCGATCGTCTCGTCTCGCCCCGCCAGGCTGAAGACGCTGGCCGATCGCGGGAACAAAGGGGCAAAGGCGGCCATCCGGCTGGCGGAAGACCCCGGCCGCTTCCTCTCCACCGTCCAGATCGGCATCACCCTCATCGGCATTCTGGCCGGTGCCTTCTCCGGCGCCAGCCTCGGCGATCTGCTGGGTGAGACGCTGCGGGAGGCCGGGCTGCCCACCGGTGTCGCCCACCCGCTGGGCTACACGATGGTGGTGGTGGCCATCACCTATGTGTCGCTGGTCATCGGCGAGCTCATCCCCAAGCGGCTCGCTCTGCAGAATGCCGAGCCGCTGGCCTGCATGGTCGCGCCCCTCATGATCGGGCTCTCCAAGGTCTCGGCGCCCATGGTGTGGCTGCTCGATGCCTCGACCCGCGCGGTGCTGACCCTGCTCGGCCGGGGCGGGAGCCGCGCCAGCTCGGTCACCGACGAAGAAATCCGCGCCATCATCACCGAAGCCGAGACGGCAGGTGTCATCGATCCCGCCGAGCGGCGCATGATCTCGGGCGTGATGCGCCTTGCCGACCGGCCGGTGACGGCCATCATGACGCCGCGGCCGGACGTGGAGTGGGTGGACATCTCCAAGGATGCCGAGGAGGTGCGCCACGTTCTCCTCACCACGCCCCATTCGCGCCTGCCGGCCTGCGACGGCTCTCCCGAGGAGACCATCGGCGTCATCCAGGCCAAGCGCGTGCTCGACGCCTATCTCAAGGGCGAGCGTCCCGATCCGCGCCAATATGTGCAGACGGTGCCCTTCATCGTGGAAAATGTGGGGGCACTGGAGGCCATGCGCGTGCTGCGCGGGGCCGAGGTGCCCATGGCCATCGTCGTGGACGAATACGGCGACATGGCCGGCGTGGTGACGGGCTACGATTTGCTCCTCGCCATCACCGGATCGGTGGAAGCCGGCCATCAGCCGGGTGATGCGCATGTCGAGCGCAACGTGGTCGAGCGCCACGACGGCAGCTATCTGGTGGCTGGCGATACGCCCGTGGACGAACTGCGCGACCTGCTGGACGTGGCCCTGCCGACCGACGAGGGCTTCCACACGGTGGCGGGCTTTGCCCTCTCGCACCTCAAGGAACTGCCCGAGGAGGGCGAGGTTTTCACGGCGCTGGGCTGGCGGTTTGAAATCGTCGACATGGACGGCCGCCGCATCGACAAGCTGCTGGTGTCGCGGCCCCACGTGCTGCACCGGCAGGAGGTGGCGGGGCAGGGCTGAGGCCCGGCCCCTCTTTCCTTCGCAGGCTTGGGGACCTCAGTCCCGGCGGGCGAGGGAACGCAGGAAGCCCTCATATTCCTCGGTCAGCTCCATATCCACGCCGAAGGCATTCTTCAGCAGGATGTTGGCGATGAAGGGCTGGTCGTTGCGCTTCTCTTCAAGAGTCTCGCGCAACACCGGGACCGTGTCCTCGATGTGCTTGAGAAAGGCGATGCCCTTCTCCAGCGTCTCGGTCCATTTGGCGCGGTGCCACAGGGCCAGCGGGTACATGATCTCGTGGACGAAGTTGGACTTGCGGGCCTTCTCGAAGAAGCGCAGGCCCGCGCTCCAGTTCTCCTTGGAGCGCAGCGGCGGGGGCGGGATGTCGCCGAGCAGCATCTTCTTGCCGGCCTGTCCCACGAAATCCTCGAGCGTGATGGGCGTTTCGATATTGGTGCGAAAGTGCCAGAGGGCGAAGTTGCCCGGATACTCCTTGCCCCAGGCCTCGATGAAGGCGGCCTCCACCTTGTCCACCGCCGCCTTGTCGCCTTTCAGCGCGGCCGTCATGCAGAAGGCGAACATGGCGTCGTTGGCGACATTGTGCACCCCGCCATTGGCGAGGTCGGCCGGGCTGAGGGTGGGGGTCACGCCATCCGCGGGAACCGTCACATCGCCGGCGCGCAGGGCGGTGATGAACTTGGTGATTTCCAGCCAGCCCATGTAGTGGGCGATGAAGGCGTCCGGATCCACATGGACGATGGCGAGGTTGAGCGGCATCTTCCGCTTCTGCAGTTCGGCCATGTCGGTCATGAAAAGTCCCCCCGGGGCTCGGGTGAAAGGCGTCAACAAACGACCCGGCCCGTCGCTTTCACGACACGGGTGCCGGGCCTACCGGTTTGACGCAGCAAGAAAAATGCCAAGGGGAAGAGGGTGGAGGGCGGGGCGGAAGCTCAGTCCGCGACCTCGAACCCGCCGCGCGCGACCACATAGACCGCGCCCTGACGCACCGGCAGGATAGAGGCCTCGCCCTCGGGCATGCCGGCCTTCACGTGCAGCAGCGCGCGGATGACGCCGCCGTGGGTGACGATCACCGCATCGTCCTCGATCTCGGCGCAGGCCGCGCCGACGCGCTCGCACAGGGTGCGGTAGCTCTCGCCGCCGGGGGGCGCGAAGTTCCAGGGGTCGAGATCGCGCCGGCGCACGGCTTCATAGTCGCGGCGGCGCAGTTCGGGCCAGGTCTGTCCCTCCCACAGGCCGAAGGAGATTTCGGCGAAGCGGATGTCGGTCTTGAAGTCAGCAACCGGCAGATCGAGGCCGGTGCGCAGGATGCGCATGGTCTCCACCGCCCGCGACAGGGGGCTGGAGACATAGGACAGCGCGCGGGTGTCCCCCGCCAGTTGGGCCAGCACGCGCCCCACCTGTCCCGCCTGGATGCGGCCGAGCGTGTTCAGCGGCACGTCGCGGCGCCCCTGGAGCCGGCCCACCACATTCCAGTCGGTCTCGCCATGGCGGACGAGGAAGAAGCGTCGCGTCGTCATCTCTCTCCGGCCCGCCCCGTCGGGCGCGGCGTCACTCACCGCGGCGGAAGCGTGATTACGTGGTCATACCAGGCGCCGCGCGGCGGGTAGGTCACGCGCAGCGTGATGGTCGAGCCCGGCGCGGCCTTGCCCTTGTAGCTTACGATGAGCCCCTTGGCCGGCTGGCCGATGCACTTGGTGGTGTGCCCGCCATCGATACCGGTGGCGACGAAGCGGCCGAACTGGATGCCGACCTTGCCGCCGGGCGGGGCGGAGAGGACCTGGATGGCCGGAATCTGCGTCTGCTGGCAGTTGTAGTCGGAGGTGCCGGCGGCGAAGAGCGCGCTGCGGCTGCCGCCGCCCCCGATCATGAAGCTGACGCCATATTCGGACGGCGTCACATAATCCGGGAACACCGCGCCGCCGGGGCCGAACACGCGGTCGCGGAGCGGATACTGATCGAAGGTCGGCGGGCTCTGCGCCAGCGCCGCGCCGGCAGTCACGAGCATTCCCGCGGAGACGGCAACGGCGAGGGCGAAACGGGCGGCCCGGGAATCAAGCGCCGTCATGGTGAGTCTCCTCTGTGGGCGGGCGCCGGGCTCAATCGCGGACGAGGGCGAGGTCCGGCGCGTCGGGATGCTTCATGCCCACAATATGGTACCCGGCATCCACATGATGCACCTCGCCGGTCACACCACGCGACAAATCGGAGACGAGGTAGACGCCCGTGTCGCCCACCTCGTCGGTGGTGACGGTCCGGCGCAGCGGCGAGTTCAGCTCGTTCCACTTCAGGATGTAGCGGAAATCGCCGATGCCGGAGGCGGCCAGCGTCTTGATGGGGCCGGCGGAGATGGCGTTCACGCGGATCGCCTTCGGGCCGAGGTCGGCGGCCAGATAGCGCACGCTCGCCTCAAGCGCCGCCTTGGCAACGCCCATGACGTTGTAGTGGGGCATCCACTTTTCCGCGCCGTAATAGGTCAGCGTGATGAGGGAGCCGCCATTGGTCATCAGCTTCTCGGCCCGCTGCGCGACAGCGGTGAACGAGTAGCAGGAAATGAACATGGTCTTGGTGAAATTGTCCGCCGTGGTTTCCACGTAGCGGCCGTCCAGCTCGTCCTTGTTGGAGAAGGCGATGCAGTGGACGACGAAATCCAGCGTGCCGAACAGGCGCTCGGTCTCGGCGAAGACGGCGTCCAGCGTCTCCGGCTCGGTCACGTCGCAATGGCCGACGAGGTGGCCGCCCAGTTCAGCCGCCAGCGGCTCGACCCGCTTCTTCAGCGCCTCGCCCTGATAGGTGAGGGCGAGCTCGGCGCCGTGGGCCCGGGCCGACTTGGCGATTCCATAGGCGATGGATCGATTGTTGGCGACACCGAGAATCAGCCCGCGCTTGCCCTTCAGAAGACCGCTCGCGAAACCGTCCGTCGCCATAGACCCAACTCCACATGCTCAAGCCATTGAAACCCATGATGCCGACCGGTGGACGCACCATGAGCGCGCTTCCTATGGCATGGGGCCATCCACCGTTCAAGCGAAGCTGGCGCACAGACCCCCTTGCATCCCCCCGGAGCGGATGCTAGATGCGGCGCCTCTGGATCGGAGTGTAGCGCAGTCTGGTAGCGCACCACGTTCGGGACGTGGGGGTCGCAGGTTCAAATCCTGCCACTCCGACCAGCTGTTAATCCGGCCTCGCCGGAAACCCCGTCCCCCCCTCATCTCGATGATTTTCGCCGCCCTCGGGCGCGCCGAAGCGCGTGCCTCGCCCCGCGGATTATTTTCCGCTGCGTCAGGTTGTGCGGCGCATCCTTTACCATCTCATGGTAAATGGGTGCCATGTTGTCCCGCCTTCTCCGCCGCAATCCCACGCTCGTTCCGGACCGAATCGTGAGTCTTGGTTCGGTGTGCGAGGTGGCCTATCAGGTGCGCCGCCTCTCCCGGTCCGAGCGGGCCTATCCCTTCGACTGGTGGGTGACGCCGCTCGACAGCGTTCTCAAGGTGTTGGAAGCCGGTGCGCCCTCGGTGTTCGAGGCGGCGCAGCTCATGAAGGTTCCCGATTATGGAGGGGACCGCGCGCTCTATTCGCGCCTGTCCGGCACCGTTCACCGCCATGAGTTTCCGGCGGGCGAGGACTATCTCGCCCTCGACGAGGCGGAGTTAGCGCGGCGTCTGATTCCCAAATACGAGGCCCTGCAGGCCAGGCTGGTGGACGACTGCGCCGAAGGCACGACCCTCTTCGTGCGGAAGTGCCTGCCAGAGCACGATCCAAGGGACGACAGGCTGGAGGAGACCATCGACCACCTCCATGCCGCGCTCGCCACGTTTGCCGCAGACCCGCGACTGCTGCTTCTGGACTATGCGCCGGTTCGGCCACGCCCGTGGCTGATGACGGCCTCCGTGCCCCGCTTGCGCGACCACAATGATCTCGGCTCCGAGCGCGGATGGAATCGAACCTTCCGGGCGCTGGGGATTGCCTGTCGATCGGGCAAAAAGTTCCGATTCGACGATCTGATCGAGACGTTCGAAGCGCGCCAGTGATTCGCGCGCCTCTTCACGCGCTCCCACGCAGCCGCCAGGCTGCGAGGGCGAAGAGGGAGCAGGCGAGGGTCGCGAACAGGGCGAGGCCGTGCGGGTGGACCTGCATGGCAAATCCCGCGCCCAGAGGGCCGACGAGCGCCCCGAGCCCCCAGAACAGGCCGGAGACCGCATAAATGCCCACGAGGTCGCCGCCCTTGAAGCGGCTGCCCACCAGCGTGATCATGATGGTGTAGATGCCGACGAAGGCGCCGCCCCAGATGAACAGCAGGGCATAGGTCGCGACCGCATTGCCCAGTGCCAGCGGCCAGATCGCCGCGCCGACCGCCGAGATGACCGCGAGCAGGATCACCAGCCTGCGGCGGTCCATGGTGTCGCCGAGCCAGCCGATGGGCAGTTGCAGCAGGATGGCGCCGACCATCATTACCGACATCAGCCGCGTCGCGTGCTCCTCCGCCCAGCCGAGCCCTACCGCGTAGAGCGCGAGGAAGGAGAGGCCTGCGGTCTCGATGGCGGCATTCAGCATGGTCGCCGAGAGGGCCAGCGGCGCGAGTCGGACGAAGCGGACGGGATTGCTGATGGTCGGCTCGTCGAAGTGCGGGGCGATCACCCGGGGTGACGCCACGAACAAGGCCGCGACCAGTGCGACGCCCGCCCCCAGCAGATAGGGCAGGGCGCCCTCCGTGCCGACCAGCGAGAGAATCAGCGGGCCGAGGGCAAGGCCGACAGACATGGCCGCGGTATAGGCCGCCATGGAGCGGGCGCGGGTGTTCTCGGTGGAAAGCGCGTTGATCCACGTCTCCGAGGTGACGAACAGGGCCTCGGCCGCCATGCCAAGGAAGAGGCGCAGCACGAACCACAGCCAGATGGCCGGCATGATCGGGAAGGCGGCGAGCGCCACGGCCGAGATCGCAATGGACAGGAGAATCAGCCGGCGGGGGCCGAGCAGGGCGACCATCCGTGGCAGGATCAGCGCCGTCACCAGCACACCGACGGCATGCATGGCGGCATTGGCGCCGATCACGGTTTCACCGAGCCCGCGTGCGGCCAGATCGAAGGCGATGAGCGGCGCGGTCAGGGAATAGGTGAGGCCGAAGACCATGGCCGTCGCGATCACCGCGCCGCGGGCCACGAGGGTCGATGCCTCGGGGAGGGTGGCGGTCGCCGGCTCGATGCTGTCGTGGCTCACGGATGCACGGGCTCCGCCGGCTTGGAGGCGTCCTTGGTGCTTTGGCGAGCGGGAGGGGCGGCACCGGTGCGCCCGCCAGTGACGCGACGCAGGAAGTCCTTCAACCGGTCGGCGAAGGGCGGCGGCGCAGGCTCGACGATGCGCTTCATGGTGAGGGCGTAGTCGAGCACCAGGCCGGGCGTCCAGCTCATGGCCTCCGCCCGCGAGCGGATGTAGGCGGCGGCCCAGACGTCGGGATTGAACATGAGGGTCGCCACCCGCACCCAGGGCATCCGTGTCGCGAGGCTGCCCTCCAGCGCCGAATCGAGCGCCGCGGCCACCACCACCGAACAATTGCGGTCGGTGAGGTTGTAGGTGTCCACCTGCCGGTAGCCGGCCCAGAAGGCCATGAGGCGCCGCGCATCGAAGCGGGTGAACTCCACCTTCTGGTCGGCCTCGCACCAATTGGCGCACTCGTAGGCGTAGGACGGCTGGAAGCGGCCCTTCACGTCATTCTCGGAGGTGGCGCGCAGAAGGCGGGCAAACTCCGCCGGCGGGTGTTCGATCTCTTCCGCCGGATAGTGGCTGATGTAGAGATCCGGCTTGAGCTCGAGGGAGGCGTGACCGGTCGATATGGCACCGCTGCGATCGACCGCCGCGATGTAGCGATCGATCACCGGATGGTGGTTCCTCACGTCTGCCGACCCTGTGGGCGTCCAGACGTGGACGATCATCGGCCCCTCCCAGGGCGGCAGCGGCGCGGTGTCGTCCGCGATCACCGGCGCGTTGTCGTACCAGTCCCGGCCGCCATAGATCGGTAGGCTCAGGATCGCGACCTCGGCGAGCAGCGCGCGCAGCATCAGGCTCGCCCGGAGCATGATCCAGCCGGACATCAGCAGCAGCACGGCCACCGCCAGCGGCACCTTGAGCTCGTGCGCCAGCGGCCACCGGCTGCCGATGAACAGGGCCAGGAACAACTCGACCACCCCCACCGCCACGGTGGCGCGCCAGAGGCGGAAGCGCACGACCGCCGCCGTGACGATGCGGGCCGTGCCGTCCACGAGAAAGGCGGCGCCGAAGAGAAGGGACAGCGCCATCCCGTTCCGCGAGGGGTAATCGAGAATGAAGGTACCCAGGAAGATGAGGGCGGCCGCACGGCCGAGCGCCAGAACCCGGCTGCGCGCGCCTGAGAAGGCGAAGGCGGTGAGGAGGCCCAGCAAGCCCTCGAACACGAAGACGCCGCCGAACACCTGAGTCGCCACCGACATGGTGCCGTCCATGGCGTCGATCAGGATCAGGGAGGCGACGAGGAAGAGCGCGGCCGCGAGCAAGGTGAGCACCCACCAGCGGTCGCGCAATGCACGGGCTCCGACAAGGAGGAAGGCAAGCTTAACCATGGCGGGGCGGGGATCACTCAGCGGAAACTGCCGCAGGATGACGGTAAAGGGATCAAGAACGCAAGTCGTGCGCGCCGGCCGTGCGCGGGCTTTCGGAACTTCGCGATGGGTCTCGTGTTCGGCTTAAGGACGCAAAACCAACGAGAGGTATTTCAATGACAAACGCCGACATGGATCGACTGAAGACCGATGCATCGGGCAACACCGGTCTCAGCGCCGTCCTCGCCGAGGCGGTGGAGGGGTTTTCCTCCACCGAGGATGCGGTGCGCTTCCTCGCCTCCCGTGGGTTCGAGGTGACGGCATCGGACCTTGCCGCCGCCGCCAGCGACACCGAGGCGCCGGCGGAAGCGGAGGAATCCGAGGATGCCGAGGAAGACGGCTACGGCGCGCTAATGCGCTTCGTCCGGCAGTCCTGAGCCCTCACAGGATGGTTCCGTGAAGGAACAGCCAAGCCACCGAGAAGTAGATCACGATGCCGGTCACATCGACCAGCGTCGCGATGAAGGGCGCTGAAGCGGAGGCGGGGTCGAAGCCGAGTCGCTTCAGCAGAAACGGCATCAGCGATCCCGCCAGCGAGCCGAAGGTGACGATGCCGATCAGCGCGGCGCCGATGGTGACGGCCAGAAGCTTCCAGTACTCGCCGTAGTCGAACAGCCCGACCTGCTGCCAGACGATGATGCGGATGATGCCGATCACGCCGAGGATGGTGCCGAGCGTGATTCCCGTGGGCAGTTCGCGCAGGGCGACACGCCACCAGTCGCGCAGCCGCACCTGATGCAGCGCCAGGGCGCGGATGATGAGGGAGGTTGCCTGCGAGCCCGAATTGCCACCCGAGCTCATCACCAGCGGGATGAACAGGGCCAGCACGATCGCCTTCTCCAGTTCGTCGGAGAAGAACTGCATCGCGCTCGCCGTGAACATCTCGGAGATGAACAGGATGCACAGCCAGCCCGCGCGCTTGCGGATCATCTCCTTGAAGGAGATTTCCAGATAGGGCTCGTCGATGGCCTCCATGCCGCCCATGCGCTGGACGTCTTCGGTCTGCTCCTCGATCATGGCGTCGATGACGTCGTCGACGGTGACGATGCCGAGGACGTGGCCGGTCGTGTCCACCACGGGCACGGCGAGGAAATCGTACTTGGAGATGGTCCGCGCCACCTCCTCCTGCGGCAGGTTCGGCGGGACGGTGATCGGCGTGTAGGGGTTCGCCACCGACAGGATCGAATCGCCGGGATTGCCCGAGATCAGCCGGCGCAGCGACACCGTGTTCACCAGCCGCCTTGTGCCCGGGGAGAGCACGTAGATGGCGTAGACGGTCTCTCGGCTGCGCTCCACCTCGCGGATGTGGTCGAGGGTCTGCTGCACGGTCCAGTTGGAGGGCACCGAGACGAACTCGGTGGTCATCAGCGCGCCGGCCGTGCCCTCGGGATAGGTGAGCAGGTGGTCGATCGCCGCCTGCGCCTCGGGGCTGAGCGCATCCCGAAGCCGCCCCTTGGCCGGTTCCTCGATCCAGCGCAGCACGTCGGCGGCGCGGTCGGCGGACATGCCTTCGAGGATGCCGACCGCCCGCTCCTGCGGCAGCGCCTCGATCACCTCGCAGGCATCGTGAAACTGCGGCTGGTCCAGCACCTCGACCGCCCATTTCAGCGGCATATGCGCAACCACGCCGGTCGCTTCCTCGGCGGTCTTGCCATTCAGGAATTCGACGATGTCAGCGACGTGCTCGTGCCCGAGCCGCGATGCGATAGCCGCGTCGGTCATATGGGTGTGTCCCGGTTCGAGGGGATGTTCAAGCAAGAACGGCCCTGTCCAATGCAAGGTGCCGGTCGAGCCGACCCATATCGGATAATCACCATTTAATACAAGGGGATGAAACGCGGCCGGAACAACCGGCCGCGCTGCCCTTTCGGCACGCCTTTAGGTCAACTCACCACCCGTGCGCCGGACCGGTTCAGGCGGGCTTGAAGGTGCCGTCGTCTGCCAGCATCTCCAGGCGGCCGGTGGCCACGCCGAAATAGGCGCCGTGCAGCTTGAGGTCGCCGTCCGCAACCCGCTCGGCGACCCAGGGGAAGCCCGCGAGGTTGGCGAGGGAGAGCTTGACGCAGCACTGCTCGCAGAAGCGCTGGCGCTCGTCGGCCGGCAGGTTGGCATCCTCCGCCATCAGACGTGCGGGCTCGGCGATCTTCATCCAGCCGGCGACGAAGTCCTCCGCGCCGGGAGGTGCGCCGTCGAGCAGCGCATGGATGCCGCCGCACTGGGCGTGGCCGAGCACCACGACCTGCTTCACCTTCAGCACCCGCACCGCGAACTCGATGGCCGCCGAAGTACCGTGATAGTTGGCGTCGGGCATGAACGGCGGGACAAGATTGGCGACGTTGCGCACCACGAACATCTCGCCCGGGCCGGCATCGAAGATCATCTGCGGATCGACGCGGCTGTCCGAGCAGGCGATCACAAGCGTTTCCGGCTTCTGGCCGCGCGCCGCCAGACGCTCAAACAGCAGCTTGCGCTCGGGCCATGCCGTTTCGCGAAACCGTTGGTAGCCGGAGATCAGTTCGTCCACGCGATCGCTCCCTTCAGTTACGCCGCCACGGAAGTCTGAGCTTCGCGGACAAGTCAAGAGCAGGCCGCGCGGAACCGGACTTCGCCTTGCCACGTTCTCATCGCGAAAGCTTGAAAACGTGTGGAGCCAAGGACATGCGCGGAATTCTGCTTTGGATCATGGGCGTTCCGATCTCGGTTATCGTCCTCCTTTACCTCTTCAACTTCCTCTGAGGCCGGAGCCGTGCGCGGCGATCGTTGCGCACGGCCTCTCGTTACGCTGCGCGAGGGGAGCGAGGCGGCGTGCTGCGCCGGGGCTGATGATTAATCGCTGCGCAGTCGCCTTCCGAAGAGAGTCTTGTTTCAGCAGGGCGCAGTCGCGTTTGAGGCTGTATAAAATTACCCTTCTCGGCCGCTGCATGCATTGACCGGCGCCGATGATGCAACTTTAGCCATTTGCAATTCGCCGCCCTGCCCAATCAATAGGCATTCGCCCCTGCCGCCCTTCCATAGCTTCAAGCGGGACTGGAGCGAGGTATTGCGTGGCGCCCGACTGTGCGGTGCACCCGGCCTTGGCACGCGCCTTGCTCACTCTCCATCGGTCGGCCCCGCTTGGGCCGTCGGAATAGGGGAGAGAGCGCATGCTCGGTTTGCTGGGACGGACGACCAGGAGGGGATTCGGGGCGCTCGCCGCTGCCGCCGTCGTCGCGGGCACGATGGGAGTGGGCGCGGCGCGGGCCGAGGACACCATCAAGGTCGGCATCCTGCATTCACTGTCGGGCACCATGGCCATCAGCGAGACCACGCTGAAGGACGTGATGCTCATGCTCATCGAAGAGCAGAACAAGAAGGGCGGCCTGCTCGGCAAGAAGCTTGAGGCCGTGGTGGTGGACCCGGCCTCCAACTGGCCGCTTTTCGCCGAGAAGGCCCGTGAACTGATCACCAAGGACAAGGTCGCGGCCGTGTTCGGCTGCTGGACCTCGGTGTCCCGCAAGTCCGTGCTCCCGGTGTTCAAGGAGCTGAACAACATCCTCTTCTACCCCGTGCAGTACGAGGGTGAGGAGAGCGAGCGCAACGTGTTCTACACCGGCGCCGCGCCGAACCAGCAGGCCATCCCGGCGGTGGACTACCTCGCCAACGAGGAGAAGGTGGAGCGCTGGGTGCTCGCGGGCACCGACTATGTCTATCCCCGCACCACCAACAAGATCCTCGAAGCCTATCTGAAGTCCCGCGGCGTGAAGGCCGAGGACATCATGATCAACTACACGCCGTTCGGCCATTCCGACTGGCAGACGATCGTGTCCGACATCAAGAAGTTCGGCTCCGCGGGCAAGAAGACCGCCGTGGTCTCCACGATCAATGGTGACGCCAACGTGCCCTTCTACAAGGAGCTGGCCAACCAGGGCATCAAGGCGACGGACATCCCGGTCGTGGCCTTCTCGGTGGGCGAGGAAGAGCTCGCCGGCATCGATACCAAGCCGCTCCTCGGCCACCTCGCGGCCTGGAACTACTTCATGTCCATCGACACGCCCGAGAACACGGCGTTCATCGACAAGTGGCACGCCTTCACGAAGAACCCGAAGCGCGTCACCAACGACCCGATGGAAGCCCATTACATCGGCTTCAACATGTGGGTGAAGGCGGTGGAGAAGGCCGGCACGACCGATCCGGACAAGGTGATCGCCACCCTGCCGGGCATCCAGCAGGCCAACCTCACGGGCGGCGTCTCCCAGATGCTGCCGAACCACCACATCACCAAGCCGGTCTTCATCGGTGAGATCAAGGACAACGGCCAGTTCGACGTGGTGTGGAAGACCAAGGACCTGATCCCCGGCGAAGCCTGGTCCAAGTACCTCGAAGGTTCGAAGAACCTCGTCGCCGACTGGGTCAAGTACAATTGCGGCAACTACGACACCACGACCAACAAATGCCTGGGTGCGTCCGCCAAGTAGGCGCCTGCAAACTAAGCGGCTGCTATAGCGCGGGGATCATCGGTCCTCGCGGCCTGCCGAAGGCTCTTCAAGGTTTTATCTCGACCTCTCGTACCGTCCTTCGGGGCGCCCCTCCCTCTCCCCGCAAGGGGAGGGGGAGCCCTGCTGCACTCCCGATAAGGGCCGCCGGCTTGCCCGGCCGCGCCGGAGCGGATGACCTGAATGATGCGGCTGCCCCTTTCCGTACCGCAGGCGAACGTCTCGCCCAGCACGCTGCGGACCCTCTTTCTTTCCTTTCTTGCCGTGCTGATGGCCGGGCTCGTGGCTTCGGTCCCCGCCCGCGCGCAGAGCCAGCCGGACATTTCCGGCATCATCGCCAAGTTCGGCAACGACAGCTATTCCGACACGACCGATGCGGTCGCGGCGCTCGCCACTTCGGGCAGCCCGCAGGCCGCCGCCGTGGTCGAGGCGCTGGCCGCCGGCAACCTGCTTTATGATCCGGCCACCAAGGCCGTCTTCATCCGCACCCCCAGCGGCATGGTCGATCCGGCCACGGGCGCCATCGTCGGCAGCGCGCCGGCCAATCTCTCGCCGGTGCGGGCCAACAACCGCGTCCGCCGCGCGCTCGATGCCGCGGCCGGGGCACTCACGCTACTCAATGCGGATCCGGCGAAGCGGCTTGATGCCGCCGCCGCCGTGTTCAAGTCTCGCGATGCTGCGGCGCTGCCCACGGTCGAGGCGGCCATCGCCAAGGAAACCGTGCCGGCCGTGAAGGCCGCGCTGGCGCAGGCCCGCGCCGCCATCCTCATCGGCAAGGCGGACGCGCCGGAGCCGGATCGCCGCGCCGCCATCCAGCTGATCGCCGCGCGCGGCGATCAGGAGTCCATCAGCCTGCTGCGCAGCCTGCCGGCGAATTCGCCGCCGGCCCTCAAGGCCGCGGCCGAGGCCGGCATCATGAAGGCCGAGGAGAGCCTCAAGTTCTGGGCCGTGGTGCAGAATGTCTGGTACGGCCTCTCGCTCGGCTCCGTTCTGCTGCTGGCGGCCATCGGCCTCGCCATCACCTTCGGCGTCATGGGCGTCATCAACATGGCCCATGGCGAGATGGTGATGCTGGGCGCCTACACCACCTTCGTGGTGCAGGAGCTGATCCGCCAGAAGGCGCCCTATCTGTTCGACTGGTCGCTGACCATCGCCTTGCCGCTGGCCTTCCTGTTCACAGCGCTCGTGGGCATCCTCATCGAACGCACGGTGATCCGCTTCCTCTATGGCCGGCCGCTCGAAACGCTGCTCGCCACGTGGGGTGTTTCGCTGATCCTCCAGCAGGCGGTGCGCAGCGTGTTCGGCCCCACCAACCAGGAGGTCGGCGCGCCCTCCTGGATGTCCGGCGCGTTCCAGATCGGGCAATTGTCCATCACCTACAACCGGCTCTGGATCATCTGCTTCGCGCTGATCGTGTTCTTCACCCTGCTGCTGGTGCTCCGGCGAACGCCGCTCGGCCTTTATGTGCGGGCGGTGACGCAAAACCGGCGCATGGCGGCGGCCATGGGCATCCGCACCGGGCGCATCGATGCGCTGACCTTCGGCCTCGGCTCGGGCATCGCCGGCATCGCCGGCGTGGCGCTCTCGCAGATCGACAATGTGAGCCCCAATCTCGGCCAGGGCTACATCATCGACAGCTTCATGGTGGTGGTGTTCGGCGGCGTGGGGAACCTCTGGGGCACGCTGGTGGGCGCCTTCACGCTGGGCGTGGCCAACAAGCTGCTGGAGCCCTTTGCCGGCGCGGTGCTGGGCAAGATCCTGCTGCTCGTCTTCATCATCCTGTTCATCCAGAAGCGCCCGCGCGGTCTGTTCGCGCTCAAGGGCCGGGCGGTGGAATCATGAACCGCACCCGCATCATCGACCGCACCGGCGGCATCTTCCTCATCGCGGTGCTGGCGGCGGGGGTGCTCATCCCGGCCTCCAACCTGCTGCTGCCCGCCGGCAATCCGCTCCACGTGCCGGATTACATGATCCCGCTGCTCGGCAAGTATCTGTGCTACGCGCTGCTCGCCGTGGCTGTGGATCTGGTGTGGGGCTATTGCGGGGTGCTGTCCCTTGGACACGGCGCCTTCTTCGCCCTCGGCGGCTACGCCATGGGCATGTACCTCATGCGCCAGATCGGCGCGCGCGGTGTCTACGGCAATCCGGTGCTGCCCGATTTCATGGTGTTCCTGAACTACAAGGAGCTGCCCTGGTTCTGGGAGGGCTTCAACATCTTCCCCTTCGCCATGCTCATGGTGGTGCTGGTGCCCGGGGCGCTCGCCTTCGTGTTCGGCTGGTTCGCCTTCCGCTCGCGCGTCACCGGCGTCTATCTCTCCATCATCACCCAGGCGATGACCTTCGCGCTCATGCTCGCCTTCTTCCGGAACGACATGGGCTTCGGCGGCAATAACGGCCTCACGGATTTCAAGGACATCCTCGGCTTCCCCATCTCCGCGCCTTCGACCCGCCTCGTGCTGTTCGTGCTCTCGGCGGCGGCGCTGGCGGCGGGCTATGTGCTGTGCCGGGCGCTCGTCACCTCCAAATACGGCAAGGTGCTGGTGGCGGTGCGCGACGCGGAGAGCCGCACCCGGTTCCTCGGCTACCGGGTGGAGAACTACAAGCTGGTCGCCTGGGTGCTCTCGGCCATGCTGGCGGGTGTCGCCGGGGCGCTCTACGTGCCGCAGGTGGGCATCATCAACCCGTCCGAATTCGCTCCCGCCCAGTCCATCGAGATGGTGATCTGGGTGGCGGTGGGCGGTCGCGGCACGCTGGTCGGCGCGGCGCTGGGCGCGCTCATCGTCAATGCTGGCAAGACCTGGTTCACCGGCGTGCTGCCGGAGGCCTGGCTGTTCGCCCTCGGCGCACTGTTCGTGCTGGTCACGCTGTTCCTGCCCAAGGGCGTGCTCGGCCTCGCGGCCAGCCTCTCCGAGAAGTGGAAGGCCCGCCGGCCGTCCTCGGCACCCACCCCCAGCGCTACCCCGGCGGAGTGAGCCCCATGAGCATGCTTTCTCCCTCTGCCGATCCCTATGCCGTCAAGTCGCATGGCGCGCTCTCGCTGGAAGCCGAGCTCGGCTTCCTGAAGGCGGAGCAGCCCGGCCCGGACCCGATGGCCCTGACCCCGGCGCTGCTCTATCTCGACAACATCACCGTCTCCTTCGACGGCTTCCGGGCGCTGAACGCGCTCTCCCTCGTCATCGGCGAGGCGGAGATGCGGGCCATCATCGGCCCCAACGGCGCGGGCAAGACGACGATGATGGATGTCATCACCGGCAAGACCCGCCCCAACCAGGGCGTGGCCCTGTTCGCCGGCACCAACGACCTCACGAGCATGGACGAGGCCGCCATTGCCCAGCTCGGCATCGGCCGCAAGTTCCAGACGCCGACCGTGTTCGACATGCATTCGGTGGAAGACAACATCCTCCTCGCGGTGAAGGCCGACCGTCGCCCCTTCGCCAACATCGAGTGGAATCCGAGCCGCCACGAGCGCGAGCGGGTGGAGGAGCTTCTGGAGCGCGTACGCCTCAAGGACAGCCGCCATCGCCGGGCCGGCGACCTCTCCCACGGGCAGAAGCAATGGCTGGAGATCGGCATGCTGCTGGCGCAGGAACCGCGCCTGCTACTGGTGGACGAGCCCGCCGCCGGCATGACCGACCAGGAGACAGCGGACACCGCCGTGCTGCTCAGGGAAATCGCCAAGACCCGCTCGGTGGTGGTGGTGGAGCACGACATGCAGTTCGTGCGCGACCTCGACGTGAAGGTCACGGTGCTGCACGAGGGCTCGGTGCTGGCCGAAGGCCCGCTCGATCAGGTGAGTGCCGACGATCGCGTCATCGAAGTGTATCTGGGGAGGTGAGGCCATGCTGAAGGTGGAGAACCTCGACCTCTATTACGGCGCCGCCCACACCCTGAAGAAGGTGTCGGTCTCCGCCGAGGCGGGCAAGGTCACGTGCGTGCTCGGCCGCAACGGCGTGGGCAAGACCTCGCTCCTGCGCGCCATCGTTGGCCAGCGGCCCATCGCCGGCGGGTCCATCACGCTGGACGGCAAGGAGATTTCCAAGCTCTCGACGCCCGACCGCGCGGCGATGGGCATCGGCTTCGTGCCGCAGGGGCGGGAGGTGTTTCCGCTGCTCTCGGTGAAGGAGAATCTGGAGACGGGCTACGCCCGCCTGTCCGGCAAGGAGAAGTATGTGCCGCAGGAGGTGTTCGACCTCTTCCCGGTGCTGAAATCCATGCTCCGGCGCCGTGGCGGCGATCTCTCCGGCGGGCAGCAGCAGCAGCTTGCCATCGGCCGCGCCCTCGTCACGCGCCCGCGCCTTTTGGTGCTGGACGAGCCGACGGAGGGTATCCAGCCCTCCATCATCAAGGATATCGGCCGCGCGATTTCCTACCTGCGCGACAAGGGCGACATGGCCATCGTGCTGGTGGAGCAGTATTTCGAGTTCGCCCGCGATCTCGCCGACAGCTTCATCCTGATGGACCGGGGTGAGGTGGTGGCAAGCGGTGACAGGAGTGGGCTGGATGGCGACGATGTTCGCCGCCTCATGGCGATCTGACGAAACGTCGGCCCCCCTCCCGCCCCAGCGCCAGCGTAGCGAAGGCCGCGTGCGCATTGCCGCTGCGCAGTTCGGCGCGGTGACCCGCGTCGCCGACCTCGCGGAAGGCGGCGCCATGCGCGTGCGGATGCCGCGCGGCGGCCCGGGGCTGGAAGCCGTCATCGTCAATACCGCCGGCGGGGTCTGCTGCGGCGACCGCTTCACGATCGAGGCGACGGCCGGTCCGGGCGCGCACCTCACGGTCGCGACGCCGGCCGCCGAGAAGGTCTATCGCTCCGATGGGCCCTTGGCGGAGATCTCCGTGTCGCTCGCGGCGCAGGAGGGCGCGCGGCTGGAATGGTTGCCACAGGAAACCATTCTGTTCGACCGCGCCCGGCTGAAGCGCCGCTACGAGGTGGACATCGCGCCCGATGCCACCTTTCTCTCGTTCGAGGGCCTCATGCTCGGCCGCCTCGCGCATGGCGACGCGATGGGGGAGGGGCATCTTGAGGACCACTGGCGCATCCGGCGCGGCGGCGCGCTGGTCTATGCCGATGCCTTCCGGCTCGAAGGCCCCATCGGCGCGCTGCTGGAGCGTCCGGCGGTCGCGGCCGGTGCCCGTGCGCTGGCGACGCTCCTCTACATCGCTCCCGATGCCGAAGCGCGGCTGGAGGAGGCGCGCGCCCTCATGGAGAGCGTGCCCTGCGAGGCCGGGGCCAGCGCCTGGAACGGCATTCTCGCCGTGCGCTGGCTCGCCCCGGACATAGGGACGTTGCGCCGCGCCGCAACCTCGTTTCTGATGGCTTTCCGAAAGGCCCCGCTACCGCGCGTGTGGGCCACCTGATGCTCGTTCGAGGAGAGATGCCGTGCTGCTGACGCCGCGCGAGAAGGACAAGCTCCTGGTCGCCATGGCCGCCGAGGTGGCGCGCAAGCGCCTCGCCCGCGGTGTGAAGCTGAATCACCCTGAGGCGGTCGCGCTCATCACCGACTTCGTGGTGGAGGGCGCCCGCGATGGGCGCACCGTTGCCGAGCTGATGGAGGCCGGCGCCAAGGTGCTCACCTCGGATCAGGTGATGGAGGGCATCGCCGAGATGATCCACGACATCCAGGTGGAGGCGACCTTTCCGGACGGAACCAAGCTCGTCACCGTCCACCACCCCATCCGCGGCACGCCCTCCGAGACGGTGCCCGGCGAATTGCTGCCGCAGGAAGGTGACATCCATTTCAACGAGGGGGCCGAGCGGGTTCACCTCACCGTCGCCAATACGGGCGACCGGCCGATCCAGGTGGGCAGCCACTACCACTTCTTCGAGACCAACCCGGCGCTCGACTTCGACCGGGACAAGGCGCGCGGCATGCGTCTCGACATCGCTCCCGGCACGGCCGTGCGCTTCGAGCCGGGCGCGACGCGGGACGTGACGCTGGTGCCGTTCGGCGGCAAGCGCGAGGTCTACGGCTTCCGCGCGGCGGTGGCGGGGAAGCTGTAAGCGTAGCGTCCCGCCCCATTTTTTGTTTCAGCTTGAACGTTTCTGCCGGAAGGCTCGCCTCATGTCCTCGTCCCGCATGCCCCGCGCCGCCTATGCCCACATGTTCGGCCCCACCACGGGCGACCGGGTGCGGCTCGCCGACACCTCGCTGGTGATCGAGATCGAGAAGGATTTCACCGTCTATGGCGAAGAGGTGAAGTTCGGCGGCGGCAAGGTGATCCGCGACGGCATGGGCCAGTCGCAGGTGACCAATGCCGACGGGGCGATGGATACCGTCATCACCAATGCCGTCATCCTCGACCACTGGGGGGTGGTGAAGGCCGACGTGGGCCTGAAGAACGGGCGCATCGCCCGGATCGGCAAGGCCGGCAACCCGGACGTGCAGGCGGGCGTGGACATCATCATCGGTCCCGGCACGGAGATCATCGCCGGGGAGGGGAAGATCCTCACCGCAGGCGGGTTCGACAGCCACATCCATTTCATCTGCCCGCAGCAGATCGAGGAGGCGCTGGCCTCCGGCGTCACCACCATGCTGGGCGGCGGCACGGGGCCGGCAACCGGCACCTTCGCCACCACCTGCACGCCCGGCCCGTGGCACATCGCCCGGATGATCGAGGCGGCGGATGCCTTCCCCATGAACCTCGCCTTCGCCGGCAAGGGCAACGCCTCCCTGCCCGGAGCGCTGGAGGAGATGGTGCTGGCCGGCGCTTGCGCCCTCAAGCTGCACGAGGACTGGGGCACGACGCCCTCCGCCATCGATTGCTGCCTGTCGGTCGCGGATGCGCTCGACGTTCAGGTGATGATCCACACCGACACGCTGAACGAGTCGGGCTTCGTGGAAGACACCATCGCCGCCTTCAAGGGCCGCACCATCCATGCCTTCCACACGGAAGGCGCGGGCGGGGGACACGCGCCGGATATCATCAAGGTGGCGGGCCTGCCGAACGTGCTGCCCTCCTCCACCAACCCGACGCGGCCGTTCACCCGCAACACCATCGACGAGCATCTCGACATGCTGATGGTGTGCCACCACCTCGATCCCGACATCGCCGAGGATCTCGCCTTCGCGGAAAGCCGCATCCGCAAGGAGACGATCGCCGCCGAGGACATCCTCCACGACATCGGCGCGCTCTCCATGATGAGCTCGGATTCGCAGGCCATGGGCCGGGTGGGAGAGGTCATCATCCGCACCTGGCAGACGGCGGACAAGATGAAGCGCCAGCGCGGGTCGCTGCCGGGCGAGACCGACAGCGACAACATCCGCGCCCGCCGCTACATCGCGAAATACACGATCAACCCGGCCATCGCCCACGGCATGTCCCGGCACATCGGATCTGTGGAAGCGGGCAAGCTGGCCGATCTCGTGCTGTGGACGCCGGCCTTCTTCGGCGTGAAGCCGGATCTGGTCATCAAGGGCGGCGCCATCGCCATGGCGCAGATGGGCGATCCCAACGCCTCCATCCCGACGCCCCAGCCGGTGCACTACCGCCCCATGTTTGGCGCCTTCGGCCGGGCGCGCACGCACACTTCGCTCACCTTCGTCTCGAAGGTGGCCATTGAGGACGGGCTCGCCGGCCGGCTCGGCATCGCCAAGGAGCTGGTGGCGGTGGAGAACACCCGATCCGGCATCTCCAAGAAGAGCATGATCAACAACGACGCCACGCCCCACATCGAGGTCGATCCCGAGACCTATGACGTGCGCGCGGACGGCGAACTGCTGGTGTGCGAGCCGGCGGACGTTCTGCCCATGGCGCAGCGTTACTTCCTGTTCTGAACGAATATCGGCGCGCACGGCGGAACCTTCGCCGTGGCTCCTCGTTGCAGCGGGTGTTGCAACCCGCTTCGTTTGAGGAGCCACACCCATGGCCGTCGTTCGTTCATTGTCCAAGAAGCCGGCGAAGACCCCCGCCCTCGCCACGCCCACCGATCTCGACAGCGCCAAGGCACAGAAGGTGGCGGACGCCATCAATCGCGTGCTGGCCGACAGCTTCGTGCTGTACCTCAAGACCAAGAACTTCCACTGGCACGTCAGCGGCAAGCATTTCCGCGACTACCACCTGCTGCTGGACGAGCAGGCTGATACCATCCAGGCCACCATCGACCCGCTCGCCGAGCGCGTGCGCAAGATCGGTTGCCGGACGGTGCATTCCTTCGGCGAGATCCTGAAGCTCACCGGGCTCAAGGAGAATGACGAGCCCTACGTTTCGCCCGAGGCCATGTTCGCGGAGCTGATCGCCGACAACAAGGCGGCCATCAAGACCATGCGCGAGGCCCATGAGATCTGCGACGAGGCGGAGGACATTGCCACCGCCAGCCTGCTGGAAGAATATGTGGACGAGGCCGAGAAGCGCCTGTGGTTCCTGTTCGAGACCAACCAGAATCGGCAGGACAGCGCCACCTGAGCGCAGCCGGAACCCGCGAAGGCGGTGGGGCAGGGTGCTCGGGTGGCTGTACGGAGTAACCCGATGATCCGCGCCACCACCGTCGTCCGCCGTCCCGCCGTCCGCCCGGAAAAAGTGGCGGACGAGATCACCCTCGATCACCATGCGCGCCACCGCCGCCGCTTCGCCTTCAGGGCGGACGGCGGCCTTTCGTTTCTGCTCGACCTCGACAAGGCGACGGTTCTGGACGACGGCGACGCGGTGAAGCTGGAGGACGGGCGCCTCGTCCGCATCAAGGCGGCCGCCGAGGAGCTGGTGGAGGTCACCACCGCCAATCCGCTCCGGCTGATGAAGGTGGCCTGGCACCTCGGGAACCGGCATGTGCCGGCGGAGATCACCGAGACCGCCGTCTATTTCGTGGACGACCACGTGCTCACGGAGATGGTGCGCGGCCTCGGCGCCGGCGTCGCCAGGGTGACGCGCCCGTTCCGCCCGGAGAAGGGTGCCTACGAGGCGGCGGAAGCCCATGGTGGACACGGCCACGCGCACGAGTCTCATGGGCACGAGCCTCATGAGCACGAGCACCATGGTCACGAACATCACGACCATGACCATGCCCACGGTGACGCCTGCGGATGCGGCCACGACCATGCGCATGATCATTCCCATCATGGCCACGCCCATCACGACCATGAGCACGACCATGAGGACGGCCATAAGCACGAGCACGGCCACGACCATGCCGCCGAAGGTCATGTCCACGGCCCGGGCTGCGGCCACGACCACAAGCATGGCTGACCAGCCCTGCAGTACTCAGGGAGAGGGCACCACGCCTGCTCTGCCCGATCTGCTTCCGCTCTTCGCTTGGCTTTCGCCGTCTTTTCCGGTGGGGGCCTATGCCTACTCCCACGCTCTCGAATGGGCGGTGGAGGCGGGCGACGTGAAGGACGAGGCGAGCCTCGCGGCGCAGGTGTCGGACCTGATGCGGCTCGGGTTCGGCCGTTCGGACGGTATCCTCCTGGCCCATGCTTGGCGGGCGACGATGGCGGAAGGCCGTGCGGCGCTCGGCGAGGTGAACGCGCTCGCCGTCTGCCTCGCGCCGTCCGCCGAACTCAGGCTGGAGACTTGCCAGCAGGGCCGGTCCTTCCTTGATGCCGTCCGCGCGGCCTGGCCTTCCCCTGCGCTCGAGACGGCGGCGGGGGCACTCTCCGGCGAGGTCGCCTATCCCGTCGCGGTGGGGCTTGCTGCAGGGGCGCACCGCATTCCGCTCGGCCCGACGCTTGAAGGCTTCCTGCTGGCGCTGGTGCAGGCGCTGGTGTCGTCGGGCATCCGGCTCGCCCCCGTGGGCCAGACGGCGGGCACCCGTGTCGTCGCCGGCCTTGCACCGGCCGTGCGGGCGCTCGCGGCGGACATTCCCGCTCTCACGCTGGACGATCTCGGCACTGCCACCTTCCGCGCCGATCTCGGCAGCTTTCGCCACGAAACCCAATATACGAGGCTGTTCCGCTCATGAGTTCCGGCAAGAATCCCCTGCGCGTCGGTGTCGGCGGCCCTGTGGGCTCGGGCAAGACGGCGCTGATGGAAGCGCTGTGCAAGGCCTTCCGCGAGCGCTACGACCTCTGCGCCATCACCAATGACATCTACACCAAGGAAGATGCGCGGCTCCTGACCGTGGCCGGCGCGCTGCCGCCGGAGCGCATCCTCGGCGTCGAGACCGGCGGCTGCCCGCACACGGCGATCCGGGAGGACGCCTCCATCAATCTGCGCGCGGTCGCGGACATGAACGCCCGCTTCCCCAATCTCGATCTGGTGCTGATCGAATCCGGCGGCGACAACCTCGCCGCGACCTTCTCGCCCGAGCTGGCCGACATCACCATCTACGTGATCGACGTGGCGGGGGGAGAGAAGATCCCGCGCAAGGGCGGGCCGGGCATCACGCGGTCGGACCTGCTGGTGGTCAACAAGACCGATCTCGCGCCCATGGTCGGCGCCGATCTGGCGGTGATGGAAGCGGACACCATCCGCATGCGGGCGGGTCGGCCCTACGTCTTCTCCTCCATCCGCAATGGCGTGGGCGTGGAGGTGGTGGCCGCCTTCATCGAGAAGGCCGGGGGCCTCGCCGGGGCCGCCTGAGGCGGCAGCTTCAGGCCGCCGGCTTCCCGAGGGCCTCTCAGCTCTTGGGCTTGCAGGCGGTCTCGAACTTGGTGATGGCCGGGCCGATGCCGGAGAGGGAGATGGCCTGCTTGGCGCCCTTCACTTCGATGGTGAGGGTGCCGGAGGCCTTGGTGAGCGCCTTGACGTCGGTCATCTGGGCCGGCGCCTCCACATTCACCGCGTCGCCTTCCTCCATGGCCACCGCCTTGCCGGGGTAGCTCTTCTTCATGCTGCCGGCGCTCAGCACGATGGCGGTCTGGGCGCCGCGCGCCAGATCCTTCGAGCCGATCATGGACTGGACGGTGATGGCGGACCCGTCCTTCTGGCAGAGGAAGAAGATCGCGGCCTTGTCGCTGTCGGGCACGCCGTACACCAAAGCGGCGGTGTCTTCGCTGTCCTGGATGTGCCAGACCATCTTCTCCGCCGGCTTCTCCTGCGCGGGCGCGGCGATGGCGGGGGCCGAGACGACAACCAGGGCGGCGGTGGCGGCGAGAACGGAACGGAGCATGTCAGGGTCCCTTTTGCGGCGGCGGATCATACCGGCTCGATCCAAAAGGGAAAGATGCCAGCCTGCCGTAAAGTTACCTGCGGTCGGACGGCACGGGCATGGCGGTGAGACAGACCCGGCGGAAGTCCGGCAGCTTGGCCTTGGCTCCGGCGAGCGGATAGGTCTCAGTGGCTCCGGGCAGACGCACGACGAGAGTGTCCGCGTCCGAGAAGAGGTCGAGAACGCGGCCGTCCAGCGCAACAGCCGCTTCCACCACCACCTTGCCCTCGGCTGAGCCCCGGAAGGCCGACGCCGCCAGCTCCAGTCGCCGCTTGCCCGCCGCGAGGGAAAGGGCGACGCCGTCGCCGGCCTTCACCTTGCCCGAAGCCACTTCCGCGGTGAACTGGATCAACTGCGCGCCAGGCTGGCAGGAGACGGCGAACACCGGATCTGCAGTGCGGGGCAGGCCGAAGCGCAGCACGTAAGTTTCGTCGACCTTGACAACCATCCAGACCCGGGGGTCCGACTTGGCGTCGGTCTTGGAATCGGATTTCCCGCCGGACTTGCCGGACGATTTGGGCGCAGCCTCGCCCGCAGTTGGTGCGAGCACACATGCCGCAACGATCGCCAGGATCGCGCACCGGCCGTAGAACCATCCACCCATCGCCACCGGGCCTCGCCCCTCGCCGCATGCTCGACAGGATCGGAAACCCGGCAAAGCGCCTCCGGTTTCCGAATCGCAACTGTCGACTGGTGTTTGCGTCCCCCGCAGCCATCGCATATCACGGCCCCCGGCCGCCCGCGACATCGGGCAGGGAGCCCTGCGGCAAAAAATGTTGAAATCCCATTCCCATCCGGCCCCTGACGGCCAACAGGACGCCGGCCGGCGCATGCGGCTCGACCGCCTGCTGGTCGAGCGCGGCCTGTTCGACAGCCGCGCCCGCGCCCAGGCCGCGCTTGCCGCCGGACTGGTGAAGGTGGATGGGGTCGTGGTGGCCAAGGCCTCCGCGGAGATCGACGTCGCCGCGCGCATCGAGGCGGAGGATGTCCACGACTATGTGTCGCGCGGCGCGCTCAAGCTCGCGGCGGGCCTCGACGCCTTCGCCATTGATCCGGCCGGAGCCGAGGCGCTGGACGTCGGCTCCTCCACCGGCGGCTTCACCGAGGTGCTGCTGCGCCGGGGCGCGCGCCGGGTGCATGCGGTGGATGTGGGGCGCGACCAGTTCCACGCCCGGCTCAGGGACGATCCGCGCGTCCGACTGTTCGAGGAAACGGACATCCGCACCTTCGATCACGCCGTGGTGCCGGGCGGTTTCGATCTCATCGTCATCGACGTCAGCTTCATCCCGCTCGCGCTGGTGCTGCCGGCCGCGCTCGCGCTCGCGGCGCCCGGCGCGCGGCTCGTCGCGCTGGTGAAGCCGCAGTTCGAGGCGGGGCGCGCCTTCGTCCGCAAGGGCGTGGTGCGCGACGCGGCGGTGCGGGAGGAGGTCTGCGCCAAGGTGGAGCAGGAGATTGCGGCGCTGGGCTGGCGCCTCATCGGCCGCATCCCGTCGCCCATCGCCGGTGGCGACGGCAATCAGGAATATCTCGTGGGGGCGATCCGACCGTGACCGAGTTCCGCATCGAGCGCATGGGCGCGCAGGGCGATGGCATCGTCCGCGGCCCCTCCGGCCCCCTGTTCGCGCCCCTCACCCTCGCCGGGGAGCTGGTGCGCGGGGAGGTCGATGGCGAGCGCATCCGCCTCGATGCCATCATCGAGCCGAGCCCTGAGCGGGTGGAGCCCGAATGCCCCCATTTCGGCCGGTGCGGCGGCTGCCTGCTCCAGCATTGGGAGAGCGCGCCCTATCTCGCCTGGAAGCGGCAGATGGTGGTGGATGCGCTTGCCCGCGAGGGGATCGAGGCGGACGTGGCCCCGACCATCGATGCCCATGGAGCGGGCCGGCGGCGGGTGATCTTCCACGCCCGTCAGTATGGGGCGCGAACCGTGGTCGGCTTTGCCGAGCGCAAGTCCCACGCCATGGTGGCCATCGACGCCTGCCCCGTGCTGGCGCCGGGCCTCGACCAGGCGCTCCCGGCCGCCCGTGCGGTGGCCGAGGCGCTGGCGCCGCTGAAGAAGCCGCTCGATCTCCAGCTCATCGCCACCGACACCGGGCTGGATATGGACGTGCGCGGCTCCGGCCCCCTGCCGCCCGCGCTCCTCACCGACCTTGCGGTGATCGCCGACCGCTTCCGCCTCGCCCGGCTGACGCGCCATGGCGAACTCGTCATCCAGCGCGAGCCGCCGCGCCTCGCCATGGGCCGGGCCCGGGTGGACCTGCCACCGGCTGCCTTCCTCCAGGCGACGGCCGAGGGCGAGCGCGTGCTGGCGGATCATGTCGCGGCGGGCATGGTCGGTGCCCGCAAGGTGGCGGATCTGTTCGCCGGGGTCGGTACCTTCGCGCTGCGCCTCGCTGAGACCGCCCGCGTGTTCGCCGCCGAAAACCATGCGGGTGCGCTCGCCGCCTTGCTCAAGGCCGGCCACACGCCGGGCCTGAAGGGAGTAGATGGCGAGGCACGCGACCTCTTCCGCCGCCCGCTGATGGCGGCCGAGCTTGCCGCCTTCGATGCCGTGGTGATCGATCCGCCGCGGCAGGGCGCGGAGGCACAGGCGCGCGAGCTTGCGGTCTCGCGGCTCCCGCGCCTTGTCTATGTCTCCTGCAACGCCGCCACCTTCGCCCGGGATGCGGCGCTCCTCGTCGCGGGTGGCATGAGGCTGGAAAGCGTGGTGCCGGTGGACCAGTTCCGCTATTCCGCCCATGCGGAGCTGGTGGCGACCTTCTCGCGCTGAGCCGTCGCGGTGGGCCTTCCCAAGCGGGAGCTGGGCTTGCGCGGCGCTTTGCGGTTTAATGCGGTGCAGCATCGAGGCTGCCCCACATGCTTTCCGACAACACCCCCTTCGGCGTCGATGGCGTCGAGACCCGCGCCGGCATCACGCCGGTGGAGGCGCGCGCCCTCGAAGGCAAGCGCCTGCGCTATTACGATTATTGCATGGTTGCCTTCGCGGTCATCCTGATCTGCTCGAACCTCGTCGGCGCCGCCAAGGTGTCGGTGGTGGAACTGCCTTTCATCGGGCCGTTCGTGTTCGGCTCGGCGGTGCTGTTCTTTCCCCTGTCCTACGTGCTCGGCGACGTGCTGACGGAGGTCTACGGCTATGCCCGCGCGCGGCGCATCGTGTGGGTGGGCTTCGCCGCGTCCGTCTATGCGGCGCTGATGACGGCCATCGTCGTCGCCATCCCGCCCGCGCCGGGCTGGACGGGGCAGGACGCCATCACCAGCGTGTTCGGCCAGACTCCCCGCATCTTCTTCGCCTCCATCCTCGCCTTCTGGTGCGGCGAGTTCGCCAACGCCTTCGTGCTGGCCTGGATGAAGGTGCTCACCCGCGGCCGGATGCTGTGGACCCGCACCATCGGCTCCACCATCGTCGGGCAGGCAGTGGACAGCCTCATATTCTACCCGCTCGCCTTCCTCGGCGTGTGGGACACCCACCTCGTGCTGACGGTGATGGTCTCGAACTACCTGCTCAAGGTGGGCTGGGAAGCCGTGCTCACTCCCGTCACCTACAAGATCGTCGGCTTCATGAAGCGGCGCGAGGGGGTGGACGTCTATGACGTGGGCACGGACTTCACGCCGTTTCGGGTGAAGGTGTGAGGGAAGGCCGGAGCCACGCTCCGGCCTGAAGCGTCTCGCGATCCGTGGTCAGCGCGAGACCTCGCCGTGGCTTAGGATGTTTCGGTCACCGGCGCAGCCTTCGATGAAACCCGTGAAGGTCTTGCCCGCGGTGAAGGCCGTCAGCATCACCGCGGTGACTTCCTTGAAATTGGCCTTGGCGCGTTGGATATGGAAATACTTCGAGCCGCAACGGCCGGCTTTGTCCATTTCCACGACGAAATCGGACGGGTCCGCGAAGACATTGAGAACAGTTCCTGCCGTCACGGTCAGTTGTTGAGCGCCCGCGGACTGGCCGAGGCCGAAGCTGCAGGCGAGCACAATCGCGCAGCCCCAGACGTTTGCATGGGTCGTCATTTCGGTTTCTCCCTGGTTCAGGATTACTCGTCGCTGGTGAGATAGCGGGTGATGGAGGTCAGGCTCGCGGTGGCCGCCGGCGCGGCATCGGCGAGGACGTAGTCGAGGATGAGCGGCAGGGTCGTGGACGCGCATTCCGCGTCAGTCTTGCAGACGGGCGCGCGCATCATGGCCTCGCCAATTTCGCGCACCAGCGGCTCCACCGAGACGTATTGGCAGCCGGAGATGCCCGTCGCCCAGGCCCAGCCCGGATTGGACGCGCCGGCCGGGAGTGGTGCGTTCGGCACGTAGCCCGTCGCGCTGCAGGTGGACTGCACGCCGGCCACCGCAAGCCCGCGACCGTCGCGCCGCCCGACCAGGGTGGGGCCGCCGCTGTCGCCGCCCTGTCCGACCTGAGCGGCCGAGTTCAGGGTCAGCGTGTATCCGTTCGCGCTGATGTCGGAGGGGGTGAACTGGCCGCTGCGGTACGTTCCAAGGCCGGTTGCCTGCTGCGGCGGATTGCGCGGGTCCGCTTGCCCATTGGAGAGAAAGGCGCCGCTCGCAAATGTGCCGAAGCCCTGTCCGTTCTGGATGATGTGGTCCGTTGTCTGAAGTCGGACGCCTGTCCAGCGATCCGGCGCCGTGCCGTCCGGCTCAGCGATATAGGGCAGTATTCCTGCCACCGGGCCGAGATCGCCGAGGCCGAGATAGACCATCACGATGTCGCGGGCGGGCAGGGCGCCGGTGGCCAGGTTCCGGTTGGCGGCGAACTCGTAATAGTCGGACGCCTGCGCGCTCAGCGTTGGATCCCAGGCGGCCGTAATCGTGACCTGATTGGCTGGAAAGGCCGGCGAGCCGATATCGACGCCAGCGGTCGCACCGGCTGGCTCGTTTGTAATGCAGTGGCGAGCGGTGAGAACCCAGTAGCGGTTCAGCAGAATGCCGCTGCATCCGCCGTTGACGATCACGAGCCCCCGCGCCTTGCGGGTCGCCTCATCGAGCGGGTCGCCGTTCACGAGGGGCTGGGTGATCTCGCAGACGCGACCTTCGGAGGTATTCCGACAGTTTTCGCCCACCTGAGCATCCGCCCTGGGACACCCAATGAGGAGGACCAGAAGTATCGAGGTTGCTGTCGCCGTGATCTGGATCGATTTGGATAACATGGATCACATCCCTCGCTGCCATTTCGGGCGCGAATCCGGAGCACTGCTTGCAAGAGGAAGCAGACAGGCAAACCGCTCTTGTCCAAAAGACCCTTTTGAACGAACGGGCGCTCTCTGATCTGTCTTGACTGTCACCCCGCGCGGGATCATCCGCATACCGCAAATGGGGGACACCTTGCGTCATGTCCGAAACGCAAGGCGCGAAGCAGCGACCGGCAAGGGATGCTGAGGATCAAAGCTGAGTCGTGGGGATCAGGACTGAGGGATAGCGTTCGCCGGGAGTACGAAGCTGGCGCGCCCTAGGGGAGTCGAACCCCTCTCTCCACCGTGAAAGGGTGGCGTCCTAACCGATAGACGAAGGGCGCGCGGCCGCTCCGGGGTGTTGGCCACCGGAGTGGGCGCCCTTATAGGGGGCGGGCGGCGTGGCTGCAAGCCTGTGACGGAATTATCCAAAGCCGCGCGCTCCCGCCCCATGGGCGAAAGGCGCGGCCTGGGGGCAGGTGGCCGCCGGCGGGAGGTTGCGGCGGCTCACCCGGGGTGCGTCAGGCGCTCACCATTTGCCGGTGTTGGGCATGGAGGCCCACGGCTCGGCCGGGGGCTTGGGGCCGCCCTTCTGCAGCAGCTCCACGGAGACATTGTCGGGGGAGCGCACGAACGCCATGTAGCCGTCGCGGGGCGGGCGATTGATGGTGACGCCGGAGGCCATCAGGCGCTCGCACAGGCCGTAGATATCCTCGACCTCGAAGGCGAGGTGGCCAAAATTGCGGCCCTCGCCATAGGGCTCCTTGTCCCAATTGTAGGTCAGCTCGATCTCGGCCACGTTCTCCTGGCCGGGAGGGGCGAGGAAGACGAGGGTGTAGCGGCCCTGCGGCACCTCCTTGCGGCGCACCTCCTTGAGCCCCAGCTTGTTGCAGTAGAAGTCCAGCGACTGGTCGATGTCGGTCACGCGGACCATGGTGTGCAGAAAGCGCATCGGGGATCTCGTCCGTATGTGGGGCGCAAGCCGGCGGGCCGGCCGGAGTGAAGTAGCAGGTGACGTATGATCTATGAAGGCGATCTCAAGGGGGCGCAGCAGCGCCTCCGCGAACTTCTGGACGGGTCGGCGCGCGCGGTCGCCTTTACCGGAGCGGGCATCTCCACCGAATGCGGCATCCCGGATTTCCGTTCGCCTGGCGGATTGTGGACGCAGAACAAGCCCATCCCCTTCGACGTGTTCGTGGCCCACAAGGCTGCGCGTAACGAGGCGTGGCGGCGCAAGTTCGCCATGGAGGAGGCGTTCGCCGGCGCGCAGCCCGGCCGCGGCCACAGGGCGCTCGCCCGGCTTCTGGGGCACGGAAGGCTCGCCGGCGTCATCACCCAGAACATCGACGGCCTGCACCAGGCCTCCGGGGTGCCTGATGACGCGCTGGTGGAACTGCACGGCAACGGCACCTATGCCACCTGCCTCGATTGCGGCGCGCGCTACGAGCTCGCCTGGGTGAAGGATCGCTTCGATGCCGCCGGGGGCATCGCGCCCGATTGCCCGGCCTGCGACGGGCCGGTGAAGGCGGCGACCATCTCCTTCGGCCAGGCTATGCCCGAGCGGGAGATGGCGCGGGCCGATGCGCTGACCAAGGTGAGCGACCTGTTCATCGTCATCGGCTCATCGCTGGTGGTGTTTCCGGCGGCGGGATTTCCGCTCAAGGCGCGGCAGAAGGGGGCTCGGCTCATCATCCTCAACCGGGAGCCCACGGAATTCGACGAGGTGGCCGATCTGGTGGTCCGCGCCGAGATCGGGGACGTCCTCGCGCCCTTTGCCGGTGACGGGTGACGAAGGCGCGCGAAGAGGGTGGGCGTTGCGCCATTCAGTTGCTATCCTACCATCTCCGCGGCAACGGGTGCGCCGCCGCGCGTTAGTTTCGGGGTGGTCATGGGGTCTGACGCACTGGGGCTGGGGCCACGGACCGCCGGCTCGGAGGAGGGGACCGAGGAGCCCGCCGGGCTCGTCGAAGTCACCGGCTCCATCAAATGGTTCGATGCGTCGAAAGGCTACGGATTCATCGTGCCGGACGACGGAGGCCCCGACGTCCTCGTTCATGTGACATGCCTGCGCCGCGACGGCTTCCAGACCGCCATGGAAGGCGCCCGCGTGGTGTGCGAGGCCATCCAGCGCGCCAAGGGGCGGCAGGCCTTCCGCGTGCTCTCCCTCGATCTGTCCACCGCCGTCCACACCACGCCGCCCGAGCCCCGCACTCGCACCGTGGTGGAGCCGACCAGCGGTTTCGAGCGGGCGACGGTGAAATGGTTCAATCGGCTGCGAGGCTTCGGCTTCCTCACCCAGGGCGACGGCACGCCCGACATCTTCGTTCATATGGAAACCCTCCGCCGTCACGGCCTCACCGAATTGCGCCCTGGCCAGAGTGTGCTGGTGCGGTATGGCGACGGCTCCAAGGGCCTGATGGCCGCGGAAGTGAAGGCCGACGGCCCCAGCGGGAACAACTGATGCGTCACATTCCGTCGCGGGCCGCCCTGGCGGCCAAGTTTGCGCTCGCGCTCGCGCTTCCTCTGGTCGGGCTTCCGGGTGTCGCCCATGCGGCTGAGGCCGAGTGCGCGCAGATCAAGATCGATCCCAAGCCGGTGCTCGACCCGCTGGAGATCGTCACCGCCAAGGGCGTGCTGGCCTTCCAGGTGGAGGTCGCGCGCACCAACGATCAGCGCACCCAGGGCCTCATGTGCCGCAAGTCGCTGCCCGAGCAGGGCGGGATGCTGTTCGATTTCAAGGTGGACCAGCCGGTCTATATGTGGATGAAGAACACGCTCATCCCGCTGGACATGGTGTTCATCCGCGCCGATGGCAGCATCGCCCGCATCGCCGCCATGACCACCCCGCTCTCCACCGAGACCATTTCCTCCGGCGAGCCGGTGCGGGCGGTGCTGGAGATCGGCGGCGGCGAGGCCCGGCGGCTCGGCATCAAGGCGGGCGACCGGATCGCCCACCCCATGTTCCCGGCGAAATAGGGCTGCGCCCCTAGGTCAGCGTCAGGTAGCCTAGCAGCCCGCCGGCGAAGATGTAGAAGGCCGGGTTGACCTTCGCCCCGATGATCTTCGGGCCGAAATAGACGAGGACGAACACGGCGACGGCGATCAGCGTCGTCTCGGTTCCGGTAATGGCCGTTCGTGCCACGGCGACGGTGCCGGCGGCCATCAGTCCGACGACGATGGGCGCCAGAGCCATCTGCAAGGCGAGCCGCCAGGGCGAGCCGTCGAAATGATTCCACAGGCGGGACGAGCCGAGCGCCAGCACCGACGCCGGCAGGAAGAAGCCGGTGAAGGCGAGGAGCGCCCCCGGCGTGCCGGCGACGTGATAGCCGATGACGATCACCATCAGCATGTTGGGGCCCGGCGCCACCTGCCCGAGGCTGTAGATGTCGCGGAACTGGCTATCGGTGAGCCAGTGGTGGGCATCGATGGTCAGCGCCTTCATCTCCGGCAGCACCGCCGTGCCGCCGCCGATGGCGAGGAGCGACAGGAGCGAGAAGACGCCGAGGACGCTGAGGTCGGTGTGCGGATTGTTCATGGCTCGTCCACCTCTCCACGGCCCGGACGGTAGATGAAGAGGGCCAGGGGCAGCACGGTCAGCAGCACCAGAACCAGCGAGACGTGGAGGAAGCTCACCAGCACCACGGTGATGAGGATGAGCAGGATCTCGCGCAGGTGCTCCAGCTGCTTGTGGCCGATCTGCACCGTCACCGCCGCCAGCAGCCCCACGGCGGCAGCGCCGATGCCGGCGAGGATCGCGTGCATGGCGGGATTGCCGTGGTTCGACACGTAGAAGATGCCGAGCGCGAACACGAGCAGGCCGCCCGGCAGCGTCATGCCGAGGAAGCCGACGATCGCGCCCACCGGGCCACGCAGTCGGTCGCCGACGATGACGCTCATATTGGTGGCGTTGAGGCCGGGGAGGGCCTGCGAGATTTCCAGCGCGGTGAGGAATTCCTCCTCGTCCAGCCAGCCCTTCTCCACCACCAGCGCGTTGCGCAGATAGGCGACCACGCCGCCGCCGAAGCTGATGCCGCCGATGATGAGGAAGGTGATGAAGATTTCCAGAAGGGAAACCTGCGTTGCGGGCGCGCCCTGCGGGGCGCCGGGCGCGGGAGATGGTGCAGGGATCGGCGGCTTGGTGACGCTCATGGATTTTCGCCGGGAGGGTGAAGATGAGCGGGCCGGTGGGGCCCGCCGTGATCCCTATTCGGAGTGGGCGACTTCCTTGGCGCCGATGCCGTAGACCATCGCGGTCTTGGTGGTGCCGAGCTGCACCCATTCGGGCGCCATGTTCTGCACGTCGCGGAAGAAGTCCTCGGAGAGGCGCTTCGCCTTGTCGTTGACCTCGCTGTAGTGGTCGAACTTGGCCTGGAAGGCGAATTCGCCCACCAAAGACTGCTCGGACGCGCGGTTGCGCCAGATGGCGATGGTCGCCTTCGCCTCATAGCCGTGGCCGAAGTCGAAGTGGCCGGGGTCCACCTGGATTTCTTCCACCGCCATGCTGTTCACGAGGTCGATCTGGGAATCCCCGTCCGCATCCACCGCCGACATGGAGGGGAAGATGGACATGATGTTCTTCAATGCCGGGCTGAGGACGGCACCGAGCGAGGTAATGATGCAATTGTGCGAATAGAGCGAGCGGATGCCGCCGAGTTCTTCCTTGAGGGGAAGAATTTCTTCCTTGAACTTCACCTGGACGGCGCCGGTGATGCGCGGGGCCATCTCCACCGCCGTTGCCTTCTGGCGGTCCGGGCTGCGGTATTTCAGGGCTAGTTCATGCTCCGGACGCGGCCAGCCGTCGTCGTAGAACGTCCGCTTCCTCAGAATGAAGGAATTGCGATAGAGGTCGAAATCAGGGGTATCATAGAACAGCACTTCGCGGACTTGGCGGTGAAAAGCGTCCTTGTTGGTGACGACCCCCACCCCGTGCTTCTTGGCAACCGCCTTCACTTCGTTCCAGTAATCCTCAAAACGCTTGGGCGAGTAGAATTGCTGCGGGCGGAGCAGAATCTTGTATTCACGGTAGTGGATGTCGAGCATGGCGTCGTGCTCACCTTGCGTAATGCCGGATTCGTTCGGACCCCAGAATCCGATGAGGCGCACACCTTCCGTCGCCTGCGACCGGATGTCTACTGCCTCGCCAGGTCCTGCCCGCAACCGGGCACCGGCGAACGTTCAAAACTGTTGCGCGAACGTCACATCGCACGCGTTTGCGCTTGATTTGGGCGGATGGATCGCCGGAACAGTATTGCATGCCCTTAAATTGGGCTAACGTTGATACCGCTTCGGCTTCAAGGACCCGGACAAGGGATACCGGTCATCCTCGAAGGTCCCGAGCGGCGCCTGGGCGTCATCCCCGCGCCGCTAAGGTCGTGACACGCTGCCGTTAGCATTCCCCAGTTGATGCCTCTGCACTCCGAGCATTTGCCCGAAGTGTCCACAACGCTCGATCCCGTTCGCGGGCCGGGCCGTGATGTCGTCCAGGGCCTCGACGCCTTGGACCGAAAAGAGAGCGGCGCATTAGCGCCTGAGGAAGCGCCAGCGAAGAGCCCAGCCGTTGGGACGGCGGTGATGGGCTCCGCCTTTCGGAGGAAAAAATGACGACATTCGCAAGAATGGCGGCCGTAGCCGCTTTGTCTGCGGTGGCTCTGCTGCCCGAATCCCTGCCCGCGCACGCCGGTTCCGTGACCCAGCCAGGTGAAACGGTGGGTCTGGCGGCCGGCGCACCGTTGCCGGAAGGCGTATATGCCGTGAACACGGCAGATTATGGCTGCCGCAATACTTCGCCCGACAGCACGTGTGTCGGCGTGGATATTCCGGTTCTGGCCTGGGCGACGCCCGTATTCCTGTTCGGCGGACGGCTTCAGCTTCTGACTGCTGTTCCGGTGGTCGGTGTCGGTGTGCAGAACGGAGACTATACCTCGGGATTCTACAATCCGTTCTTCGCCGCTCAGGTCGCCTGGGATCTCGGAAACGGCTTCGGCTTCAGCTACATGGCTGGCTTCTATCTGGGCGTGAATACCGGGGTGGCCTTCGATTCAACCTCGTTCAACCAGCGCTTTGCCCTGAGCTATACGGCGGATGGCTGGAATCTGACGGCGAACGCCATCTGGGGCATCCAGGCGAATGGCGTGAGCAATACGATCAACCCAAACTTCCTGAACGTCGATCTGACCGCCACCAAGAAGTTCGGCAAGTTCGAAATCGGCCCGGTGGCTTATTACTCCACCGACCTGAACAATCCGACCCCCTTCTACCAGAAGCAGAGCCAGTTCGCGATCGGCGGCCTCGTCGGTTATGACTTTGGCCCTGTGATCTTGCAGGCTTATCTGACCACCGACGTCTATGAGCAGAACTACGGCGGCAACGACACCCGCCTGTGGGGCCGCATCATCGTTCCGCTCTGGAACCCGCCTGCAGCGACCCAGCAGACCGCGCTGCTGCACAAATAAAGCGCGTGAAGCGGCCAGACTTCCTCACAAGGGAGGTCTGGCCCTGCGCGAGGCCGGGCCTCCATCCATGGCCGGCGCGGCCGATCCGCCTCCGTGACGCGAAACGCCGACCCCCTTCGTCGCAGAATGGTCGGCGAGCCCTCGCGCGCGGAGGCGGGGCCGCGCTTGTGCTTCACTGGGTCCCGGTGCCTATTTGGGTTCGAGCGTCTTGCCGATGGAGGTGAAGAACGTCTCCGCGTACCAGCGCATCTCGGCTTCGATGTCCGGCTTGCCCGCCAGTTCGCACTGGTCGACGAGCCCGCTCACGCGCTCGAACATGTCGGCAATGAAGCCGTCCGGGCGATCCTGATGCCCGGCGAGCTGGGTGACGATGTCCCGCAGGATGTAATGCTGCACCATGGTGTGGGCCTGCGTGGTGCCCACCGCCTTGAGCATCGAGCCGAGCCACTCGGCGAGCTCCGTATCCGAAGCCATCGCAATCATCCTTTCCCAAAATCCCGCCCGGCGGCGCAATCCCTGCCGCCTGAGCCTGATACCCGAGACGATCCCGGAAACCGGGTGAGTCGCCTTCAACCGGCGTCGTCTCACCGGCCGGGAAGATTAGCCTCGACCCGGCTCGAGCGGAACAATCGGGAAAGCGGGGGCGTTGCCGCTCCAGTCAGCGAAGCAGCAACAGGAGCAGAAAGATGCCGCGCAATGTCCTCTACGGCGTGATCGTGATTCTCGTCGTGGTCGGCGGGGTGTTCGCCTATCAGGCCTATGAGCGCGACCGGAACACCATGCAGATCGAGATCGGCCCCAACGGCGTGAAGGTGGATCCGCCCGGGCGGTGAAGCGCCGATGCTCAGGCCGCGGCGGAGGGTGGTCGGAGCAGCAGGATTTGAACCTGCGACCCTCTGCTCCCAAAGCAGATGCGCTACCAGGCTGCGCTATGCTCCGACATTCCGCCGAACGGCTTCGTTGCTACATTTTCGGGACGGGGGGCGCAAGGGCCCGCCGGCCACCCGAGAGGGTGAATGAAACGCCTCTGCCGTCGATCCACACAAGACAGCCTTCGAGCGCGGTCGCCAGAGCGCGACGGTTCGTGCGCTTCTGGCGCGTGAGTCGCCAAGGGCTGGCAGGAAAGGGGCGGCGAGGTGGAGGTAAAAGTGGCTCCCTGAGCAGGACTCGAACCTGCGACCATTCGATTAACAGTCGAACGCTCTACCAACTGAGCTATCAGGGACCGTGGGTCTCGCGACCGAGGCCGGCGATATAGCAACCACATCGCCGCTTGTGAAGCCGTAAGACGCGCTTTTCCGGGGGAAGTTGCCGCACCGGCGCGCAAAGTGCCGCCGGTGCTGGATTCTCAAGCCCTCAACAAATCGCCGTCCGGGCCGGACTCCACCGCGCTGTCCACGCTTAAGTCGGCATTTCCGCTCTCGTGGGCAAACTGGGCGAAATAGAATCCATAATAGCGGCCGCGACGGGCGATCAGCTCGTCGTGGGTGCCGCTCTCCACCACGCGGCCGCCCTCGATCACGCAGATGCGGTCGGCGCGCACCACGGTCTGGAGCCGGTGGGCGATGACGATGGTGGTGCGCTCGTGCGCCAGTTCCGCCAGCGCCTTCTGCACCTCGGCCTCCGATTCGGAGTCGAGCGCAGCGGTGGCCTCGTCGAGGAGCAGGATGGGTGCGTTCTTCAGGAAGGCGCGGGCGATGGCGATGCGCTGGCGCTGCCCGCCGGACAGCTGCGCCCCGTGCTCGCCCACGAACGTGTCGTAGCCGGTCTCGAAGCCCATGATGAAGGGATGGGCGTGGGCCGCCTTGGCCGCCGCGACGATCTCCTCTTCCGAGGCGCCCGGCCGGCCGAAGCCGATATTCTCACGGATGGTGCCCGAGAACAGGTAGACGTCCTGGCTCACCAGTGCCACCGAGGCCCGTACGGACGTGCGCGAGACGGTGCGGGTGTCCACGTCGTCGATCAGCACGGCGCCGGACTGGGGATCGTAGAAGCGCTCGATCAGGTTGATGATGGTGGTCTTGCCGCCGCCGGACTGGCCGACCAGCGCTGTCGTCCGGCCGGGCTCCGCAACCAGGTCGAGGCTGCGCAACACGTTCTCGCCGGGGCGATAGGCGAACACCACGTCCTTGAACTCCACCCGTCCGCGGGGGCGGGGCAGGGCACCGACGCCGGGGGAGTCGGCGTCGGGGGCGGGCGCGTCGAGCAGGTCGAACAGCATGCGCGCGCCCATGACGTGGCTGACCAGCTCCACATGCAGACGCGAGAGCCGCTTGGCCGGCTCATAGGCCAGCAGCAGGGCGGTGAGCACAGAGAAGAACTGGCCCGGCGAGCGGCCGAGCTCGATCACATTATATCCCGCGTAGAGAATCACGCCGCCGATGGCGAGGCCGCCCAGCGTCTCCATGAGGGGGCTGGACTTGGCCTGGGTGCGCACCAGGCGGTTGGCGTTGATCTCCACGTCATCGATGAACTTGTGGGTGCGCTCCCGCATCACCGGCTCAAGCGTGTAGGCCTTCACCGTGCGGATGCCCTGGAACACCTCCATGACGATGGAGGACAGCTTCACGCCCGAGGTGAAGCCGGTGGTGAAGATGGTCTTGGCCTTCTTGATGAGCTTGCGCGTGCCCAGCACCGCCGCCGGCATGACGACCAGGGCGATGACGGCCAGGAAGGGATCCTGCACGAAGGCGACGCCGGCCAGCATCACCAAGGACAGAGCATCGCGGCCGATGCTGGTGACGATCAGGTCCAGCGCGCCACGCGCGCCCGCGGCGCCTGCGGTGAAGCGGGTCGTGATTTCTGCCGTATGGCGATGGCCGAAATAGGCGGCGTCCTGAAGCATCAGCCGGTCGAAGGCGCGCTTCTGGTTGTCGGCCACCACCCGGTTGCCGATGCGGGCCATGGTGATGCTCTGCCCGTAGGCCGAGGCGCCCTTGATGATGGAAAGCACCATCACGATGCCCGACACCGCCCACACCGCCGCAGGGGTGGGGTGCACGAAGATGGCGTTGACGGCATCGTTCATCAGATAGGCGAGGCCCGCCGTGCAGGCGGCCATGGTGCCCATGAAGACGAAGGCCAGCACATAGCCCTTCCAGTGCTTGCGGCCGTCGGACAGGAGGAGGCGCCGCAGGACGGCATTGGTCTCGTCCGAAGTGGGAGGAGGCCCGTGGCGCTGGGCGGCTTTCGCGTTCATGTACATCTCCGGCGGCGTCCGGATGCGGGACCGCTTCGGTGTCCCCATGAACTGCCAGCAAGAGGCTAAGTCAACTTTCCGGCCCGAAAGCATGCTGCAGCGCACCGCCGCGAACCGGGCGGAAGCTGGCTATCTGACTTGGCTTTCAGGGAAACTGGAGGCCACGCCCGGAATCGAACCGGGGTGCACGGATTTGCAGTCCGCTGCGTAACCACTCCGCCACGTGGCCTCACGAGCGCGTGTTCTTAAGGCGTTCGCCTGAACCACGCAAGCGTCGCTTCGGATTGTCCCCCGTCTTCGCGAACGCAGCGGATCAGCGCAGGGCGTGCCGCAGCAGCCGGCGGGCGACGCTGGTCAACGGCCCGGCCAGCGTGGCCTCGATCAGGGGACCCACAAGCCTGATCCGCATCTGCACCCTCTTCTTCATGTAGGGCGCTACCGTTTTCAGGTCGTCCCAGGCGCGGAGGGCGCGGTCGAAGTCGGCGGCCTTGGAGGCCTGCAGGAACTCGCTGCGCAGGATGCTGGTGAAGCGGGGGGCAATCACGTCCCGGCGCCAGAACAGCCCGAGTCGGGGTTCATCCGGATGCGCCTCGATGAGCTTATGGAAATAGATCATCCGCGAGCGGGCCATGCGGGCGCTGAAGGAGGTGGATTCCGGATAGATGCGCCACATGGTGACAGACTTGTCGAGATAGCAGCTCTTCACGCCCATGGAGTAGAGGCGGACGAACAGGTCGTCGTCCTCGTAGCCGGACAGGCGCTCATCGAACAGGCCAGCGTCGAGCATGGCCTGCCGGTCCACCAGCGACGCGCCGGGCAGGATGAACATGTCGTGTTGCAGGCACTGCATCAGGGACCGCTTGGGATGCGGCGTGGGGACCTGATCCAGACAATGCTCGGTAATGAGCCGGCCGTTGCGGTCGATCTGGTCGAGGTTGCCGTAGACCAGCCCGAGCCGACGAATCTCGGCGTCGACGAACGGCTGGTGAAGCGCCGCCAGATGATCCTCGTACCAGACGTCGTCCTGATCCAGCAGCGCGATGTGGGAACACGTGGTCGAGCGGATTGCCAGATTGCGCGCGGATGACTGCCCGCCGTTCGGCTTGTGCATCAGGCGCACGGGATGATGACGCGCGATCTCCTCGACGATGGCGGGGCCCTCGTCGGTGGAGCCGTCGTTGACGACGATCACTTCATCAGCCGGTCGGGTCTGGGCCAGTACGCTGTGGAGCGCCGCTCCGATGAACGGCTCTCCATTATAGAGTGGAATGACCGCAGCAATCGTAATCGACAATCGGCGGCTTCCTCGTCAGCGCTCACAACGGTGAGCCTTTTGCCCCTAGTCCCCTTTTACCCAAGGGAAGAATGTGCGTCGAGGGGGCGGGTGGTTCTGAGTACCTCATCGGCCGGATTCATCTGGTTTAAAACGAACTCCAGCGCTCCCCGGCAGAGGTGCGTGCCATTGTAAAGTGGAATCACCCTCAAGACGGTTGCGGCGAGGCCATGAATGCAACCAGATCCTCGCTGCACATATAGATTGCAGCGTCCGAAGGTATCGAAATGGCAAATGGCGGCCATGGGCCATAAATCCAAGGCGAGATCTCTTCGTCGCGCCGGGCGTTACTAAGCCGCATCATTTTCAGCTATCGACACAAGCGTGGAGTGCCCTATACCGGTACCGCCCAAAGGGCTGTCAAATTGGGGGCTGCCATGAGGATTCTTCACGCCACGTCCATCGCACTGGTGTCCGCCTTCACCCCATGGCTTGCAGGATCGGCATGGGCCCAGTCCTGCCCCGCAGCCTGGAACTCGTCATCGGTCTACACGGCCGGCGCGCAGGCCAGCGAAAACGGCATCATCTATCGCGCCAATTGGTGGACCCAGAATCAGGACCCCGCCACCAACAACGGTGGACCAGGCACCGGGCAGCCGTGGACGCAGTCCGGATCCTGCTCTAATTGCACCGCCGTGCCGCCGGTCCCCAAGGGCCTCGCCGCATCCGGCACCACCGGCAACGCGACGACGCTGACATGGACCCCGGTGACGGTGTCGAACTGCACCATATCCGGCTACCAGATTTACATGAATGGCGGCCTGACGACGACCTCGGCCGGCGCCAGCGTGACGGTGTCGGGCCTGACGCCGCTTACCTCCTACAGCTTTGCCGTTGCAGCCGTGGATTCGGTCGGCGCTTCGGCCAAATCGGCGCCGGTCACCGTCACCACCCTCAGTGGCCCGCCGCCCAGCACGGCCAGCACCGGGACGATCAATTTCCATCTGCTGCTGGGTGTCGGTACCGCCCAGGACTCGCTCACCCTCACGGGTGGGAATTACGACGACCTGATCATGTCGAATATCGTCGCCGGCGTCCTGCTGGGCCACCTCATCGATGAGGGCTTTCCTGGCATCCAGTACAACAAGGATTATCTCTACGGATCCATCTTCGCGCAGCTGCTGCAGGAAAATATCGCGACTCAATACTACAAGTCGAGCAGCGACCTCATTGATCCGAATGCAAACCAGCAGGCGGTCATGGGCGTCGGCCAGGGTGGTCCCTACCAGATCAACAACTATGCCGCCGACATGGTTTCTGGCAGCTACCAGCCCAAAGGCCATTCGCTCATAAATTATGTGGCGATCCAGAAGAACATCGGCTTCACCATGGCCAATGCGGCCACACAATACACCAAGGCGACGCCGGCCTCCTTCAATAACAAATATTACGGCCCGGCCCTGGTCGCGTACTTCCACTACAACGACCTTGTCGCGCTGAACGTCACCGGAAAGGGCGAGGGGGGCTGGACCACCCCGTGGGAGCCGGCCTTCGATACGGCGCTGAAGAACTTCACGACGCTGCCGAACAGCTTCCTCGATGTGATCCTGAACGTCGCCTACAATCAGGGCTTCTACGGGCCGCTTGTGTCCCGCTACAGCACTCTCGGCGCCACGGCGACGGCTGCCACCGTGACATCGGTGAACAGCTACACTTCGGCCTGGGGAAGCTCGGATACCTACGTTCAGTACCCGTATCAGGTGCATTATTATCTGGACCAGCTCTACAACAACCCGATCCCCACCACGAGCCCGTCCCTGAAGATGACGCCGACCAACAGCGTCGTCTTCAACATGAGCGCGCTGGCCAACGTTTTCTCGCGGGTTGCCCAGACCCTGTCCTATTCCAACGGCACGAACCCTGCGCAGTTCTACACCGCAGCGCAGGCCAGCGCTGCGTTCTCGTCGGCAATGACCAAGCTCAAGGTTGCAAGCTCGGCCAAGCTTGACCTGAGCAAGGCGTCGGCCCGGGCGACCATCTTCTCGGTCATCGACGCGGCGCTTTCCAACCTCGAAGCCACGAGCGGCATGAAGTTCATCAGCACCACCGACAAGCAGCTCTGATGCGCGCCCGGAAGGCGGGAAGCGGGTTCGCCCGCCGCTCCGCCTTCCGCTCAGCCGTTGCCTTAGGGGAGAATCCGCGTGGTGTCCTCGCCCTTGTGGAAGCCGATGGCGAGCCGGAAGGAATAGGCCATCCGCTCGGCATGGGCGATGGCCTGCTGGGCCGCGTCGGGCGGCAGCACCTCGAGGGCGGTCGGGCGGAACAATGCGAGCCAGCGGGCGAACTGCGGTTCGCCCGCATCGCTGCCGAGCGCGAGGTGCGGCGGCAGGGGGCGGCCCTCATAGCGGCCGGACTTCAGCAGCACCGAGGACCAGAAGTCGCACATCTTGGCGAGATGGACCGGCCAGGCCTCGTCGGCGATGCGACCGCCGAAGATGGGGCCGAGCAGGGCGTCCTTCTGCACGCGCGCGTAGAAGGTGTGGACCAGACGATGGACCGCGGCTTCGTCGAGGCCCTCGGGTCGCGGATCCTGCGATGCGGGAGGGGAGGGGATGTCGGTTGCCGTCATGCGTCGCGCCTCCTCGGCAGCGGCCGGCGCGGGGATCGACCCGCGCCTTTTCAGGGTGTAGGACACTCTCGCCGCTGCCGGCCCGGAACCATGCGACTTGCGGCCACATGAGCCCGTCCGCGCTGTCGCCGTTCCCGAGGGGCGCCTTGCAAAAGGGGCGGCAATATGGCTCTTGAGCCCGACGGCACGGGACACGCCTCCGCTGAGCGCCCCGGGCCAAGGGGATGGCCGGAGACGGGAAAATGATCGATTACGTCGAGCTGCGCCGCGGCATGGTGGATAGCCAGGTGCGCACCAACAACGTCACCGACCCGGGCATCGTCGGTGCGATGCTCGAAATCCCCCGCGAGCTTTTCGTTCCGGCCCAGCTCAAGTCGCTCGCTTATATCGACGACGACCTCGCTCTGACCTCCGGCAGCCCGACCCGCTACCTCATCGAGCCCATGATCCTCGCGCGCCTCATTCAGGAGGCGGACGTCCAGCAGCATGACCACGTGCTCGATATCGGCGGCGGCACCGGCTATTCGGCCGCCGTTCTCTCCCGCCTCGCCCAGCAGGTCGTGGCCGTGGAAGAAGATGCCGGCCTCGCGGCCACCGCCACCGCCACGCTCGCCGAGATCGGCGTCGCCAACGTCGCGGTGATGCAGGGGCCGCTGAACGCGGGTTGGAAGGCGGAAGCGCCTTACGACCTCGTCCTCCTCAACGGCTCGGTGGACGAGGTGCCGGCCGCCCTGTTCGATCAGGTCAAGGAAGGCGGGCGCCTCGTCGCCGTTGTCGGTCACGGCGGGGCAGGCAAGGCCTGCGTGTTTACCAAGGTGGCAGGTTCCGTGAGCGAACGGGTCGCCTTCAACGCGGCCGTTCCCGCGCTTCCCGGCTTCAAAGCCGCGCCCCGCTTCACTTTCTGACCACTGTGGCGCGTTTGCCGCGGTAGGCCGAAAACGCCGCTTCCATCGAACCGATCGGTTTCGGATCGGGAGCGGGACCGATATCTTACCGAAAAGTTACCGCGCGGCAGAGTCGGTGCGGCGAGTCTGCATGGCCGTGTCGGATCGGGAGATTGGGATGTCGGTTGCAAAGCGCATTCGCCGAAGCGGTGTTGCATGTTTGGCGGGCGTCAGTGTCTTTGCTTTGGTCCTGGGTGCATCGGGTGTCGCGTCTGCCCAGTCGCTGGATCAGGCGCTGGCAATGGCCTACACGAACAACCCCACGCTGAACGCCCAGCGCGCCGGAACCCGCGCCACGGATGAGACCGTGCCGCAGGCGCTGTCCGGCTATCGCCCGACCCTGAACGCCACCGCGCAGGCCGGGCCGGAATTCGCCAAGCAGCAGGCGTCCGGCGTCAAGACCAACGGGTGGCTCTGGCCGCGCGCGTTCGCGCTCAATGCCGCCTACACGCTGTTCAACGGCTTCGTCACCGCCAACCAGACCCGCAACGCCGAATCGCAGGTGCGCGGATCGCGCGAGACGCTCCGCAACACCGAGCAGTCGGTGCTTCTGAACGGTGTCACGGCGTACATGAACGTCATCCAGGCGATCGCCCTCCTGGAATTGCAGAACAAGAGCCTCGCAGCGTTCCAGCAGGAACTGCGCGCCACGCGCGACCGCTTCAACGTGGGTGAGGTGACCCGTACGGACGTGGCCCAGGCTGAAGCCCGGGTCGCGGACGCGCAGTATCAGGTGAGCCAGGCCGTCGCGAACCTCTCCACGGCGAAGGCGAACTATCGGCAGGTGATCGGCGTCGAGCCGGGCAAGCTCACCACCCCGCGCTCCATCGAGGGCACGCTGCCGGTGTCGGTGGACAAGGTGATTTCCACTGGCCTCAGCAGCCACCCGGCCGTCAAGGCGTCCGAATTCGCCGTGGACGCGGCGATGTTCCAGGTGAAGGTCGCCGAGGGTGGCCTGATGCCGAACCTCTCGCTGCAGGGCCAGCTCTCGCAGTCCTACGACCAGAACTTCTCGGTCGACTCCCAATCCGGCGCGGCGATGACGCTCAATCTCTCGGTGCCGATCTACCAGGGCGGCGTCGAGTACGCGAACATCCGCCAGGCCAAGGAATTGCTGACGCAGGCGCGCATCGAGGTGGACGTCAACCGCGACACCATCCGTGCCCAGGCCGTGCAGTATTGGGGTGCGCTCGAGGCCGCGAAGGCGCAGATCCAGGCGGCGCAGGCCTCCGTCGCCGCCAACACGCTGGCCCTCGAGGGTGTCCGCGAGGAATGGCGGGTCGGCCAGCGCACCACCACCGACGTGCTGAACGCCCAGCGCGACCTGACGAACTCCCAGTCGTCCCTCGTCGTCGCCCAGCGCGACCGGGTGGTCGCGGCCTACGCGCTGGTCTCCACCATCGGTCGGCTGGATGCGCTCTCGCTGGGCCTGAAGGTGAATTATTACGACCCGCGCGTGCACTACAATCAGGTGCGCGACAGCTGGGCCGGTGTTCGCACACCTGACGGAAAATAATCCCCAGACCGCCCCTGCGACAGTTGTTGCTGCCAACTGAGGCGGTGCCATACTCCCTCTACAACTGGCGATTCTCGCCGTCGGCCTGTAGGCGCGCATAATTGCCGCTTACGGATGTCCGACGGCTCGTCTTCGGCCGAGGTCGGGACATGGCTGCGAGCCCCAAGGTGCAGGAACCGTCGATGGAGGAAATTCTGGCTTCCATTCGCCGCATCATGGCGGATGACGAGCAGCCGGCCCCGCATGCGGAGGCTGCGCGTCGCCCCGAAGCTCCGCCGTCCAGCGATGGTCGCCCGCGCCGTCCGCCGGAAGCCCGCGTGGTCGCGCAGCGGCAGGCGCCCACTGAGCCGCCGCCCGTTCCGCGCCGTCCGGCCCCCCAGCGGGAGGCAGCGCCCTCCGCCGCCTATGCGCCGCCGCAGAGGCCCGCCCTCCGTCCGGCCCCGCCGCCGCGTCCCGTCGGCGAGCGTCCCGCGGCAGAACCAGCTGCAAGGCCGCAGCGTCCCTGGCTCGAAGACCAGGATGAGGCGGCCTTCGCCGAGGCCGCCGCTGCGCTTCGCCAAGCGCGCCATGAACCCCATCCCGAGCCGCAGCGCGCAGAGCCGCGTCCGCTGCGCCCGGTTCCGCAGCCGACCTATCCCGACCACGGGGGCGAGGAGATGGAAGACCGCCACGAGGCCGCCGCCCCCCAGCCGCGCCCCATGCGCCCGCAGCCGGCCTCGTCCGCGTTCGAGGATCATCCGGCGCAGCCCGCCGGCGATGGCCATCCTGCGGAGACGGTGCGCCGCCGCGATCTACTCTCCGCCAATGCGGATGCTGCCGTGATGGCCGCCTTCCGCAATCTCGGCGATGTGCTGCTGCCGCAGAAGGAGCGCACGGTGGAAGATCTCGTGAAGGAGATTCTCCGCCCCATGCTCAAGGACTGGCTGGACGCCAACTTGCCGACCATCGTCGAGGATCTTGTGCGGGCCGAGATCGAGCGCGTCGCCCGCCGCCAGCGCTAGGCGCGGGCCTCTCCACCCACCTCTCTTTCCATTCCCGTGCGGCCGGCGTGTTGACGCCGGACCGTGCGTCCGGCTTAAACGCCGGCTGACCCGTTCCGACCACAGCGGACGCGGAGCCGGCCCGGCGCGGTGCGCCGGTGACGGCCGAGCGGCGCCGCGGAGTCCCGTTCATGCTGGAAAAAGTCTTCGATCCCGCCGCCGTTGAAGAGCGCATCGCCGATCGCTGGGAAAATGCCGGCGCATTTCGCTGCGGCCGCCCCGAGCGCAAGGACGCGGAAGGCTTCTCCATCGTCATCCCGCCGCCGAACGTCACCGGCTCCCTTCACATGGGCCACGCGCTCAACAACACGCTGCAGGACGTGCTGGCTCGGTTCGAGCGCATGCGCGGCAAGGACGTGCTTTGGCAGCCGGGCACCGACCATGCCGGCATCGCCACCCAGATGGTGGTGGAGCGCCAGCTCGCCGCCCAGAAGCTGCCCGGCCGCCGGGACCTCGGCCGCGAGGCCTTCATCGAGAAGGTGTGGGCGTGGAAGGCCGAATCGGGCGGCACCATCGTCAACCAGTTGAAGAAGCTCGGCGCCTCCTGCGACTGGTCGCGCGAGCGCTTCACCATGGACGAGGGGCTGTCCCGCGCCGTCCTCAAGGTGTTCGTGCAGCTTTATCGCGAGGGGCTGATCTACAAGGACAAGCGCCTCGTCAACTGGGACCCCAAGCTCATCACCGCCATCTCGGATCTCGAGGTGCTGCAGGTGGAGGTGAAGGGCAATCTCTGGCATTTGCGCTATCCCATCGAGGGCGAGAAGGACCGCTTCATCGTCGTCGCCACCACCCGGCCCGAGACCATGCTCGGCGACACCGCGGTTGCGGTGCACCCGGACGACGAGCGCTACCGCGACCTCATCGGCAAGCACGTCATCCTGCCGTTGGTGGGCCGGCGCATTCCCATCGTTGCCGACGAATATTCCGACCCGGAAAAGGGCTCCGGCGCGGTGAAGATCACCCCGGCGCACGACTTCAACGACTTCGACGTGGGTCGCCGGCACGACCTGCCGATGATCAACGTGCTCGACGCCGAGGCGCGGATCGATCTCTTTGGGATCATTGATGACTGCTCAGATAGGCCGAACGCTTACGTTGAACCTCTAACGCCCAAGAGCGATATCGTTCAGTTCAACGGGCTTGACCGCTTTATTGCTCGCAAGCAGATCGTTCAGGTGCTGACTGCCCTTGAGCTTATAGAGAAGATCGAGCCGCACACACATATGGTGCCGCACGGCGACCGCTCCAACGTGGTCATCGAACCGTGGCTGACCGACCAGTGGTATGTGGACGCCAAGACCCTCGCCCAGCCGGCGCTGGCGGCGGTGCGCGAGGGGCGCACCACCTTCGTGCCGAAGAACTGGGAGAAGACCTATTTCGAGTGGCTGGACAACATCCAACCCTGGTGCATCTCGCGCCAGCTGTGGTGGGGCCATCAGATCCCGGCGTGGTACGATCCCTTCGGCAACGTCTTCGTCGCGGAAGACGAGGACGAAGCATTTGAGCAGGCCATTGTCCACAATGTGGGCAATGAGAGCCTCTCGCCCGAAGTCGCACAAGCGCTGATCGACGATGCAAGCAAGCGCGCCCAGTTCCTCACCCGCGACGAGGATGTGCTGGACACGTGGTTCTCGTCCGCCCTCTGGCCCTTCTCCACGATGGGTTGGCCGGACGAGACGGCCGAGCTGAAGAAGTTCTACCCGACCAGCGTGCTGGTGACGGGCTTCGACATCATATTCTTCTGGGTCGCCCGGATGATGATGATGGGCCTGCACTTCATGGATGGCGAAGTGCCGTTCAAGGACGTCTACATCCACGCCCTCGTCCGCGACGAGAAGGGGGCGAAGATGTCGAAGTCCAAGGGCAATGTCATCGATCCCCTCGACCTCGTGGAGAAGTACGGGGCGGATGCCCTGCGCTTCACCCTCGCCGCCATGGCGGCGCAGGGGCGCGACATCAAGCTCGCCACCTCTCGCGTCGAGGGCTACCGCAACTTCGCGACCAAGCTCTGGAACGCCGTGCGCTTCGCCCAGATGAACGGCTGCGTGCGCACCGAGGGCTTCGATCCGGCGAAGGTGGAGGGCACCCTCAACCGCTGGATCATCGGCGAGGCGGCGCGTGCGTCCTCGGAGGTCTGCGAGGCGATCCTCGCCTATCGCTTCAATGAGGCGGCGGGCGCGGTCTACCGCTTCATCTGGAACGTGGTGTGCGACTGGCACCTGGAGCTGGCGAAGCCGGTGCTCTCCGGCCCCGACGGCGCGGCCAAGGACGAGACCCGCGCCGCCACCGCCTATGTGCTGGACGTGGCCATGGGCCTTCTGCATCCGTTCATGCCCTTCCTCACCGAGGAATTGTGGGCGGAGACGGGCAAGGAAGGGCCGGCGCGCACCAGCCTGCTCGCGCTGGCGCCGTGGCCGGACCTGACCGGCCTCGAGGCGCCCGATGCCGAGGCCGAGGTGGGCTGGGTGGTGGACCTCGTGACCGAGATCCGCTCCGTGCGCGCGGAGATGAACGTGCCGGCCGGCGCGCAGGTGCCCCTCGTGCTCGTGCAGCCCGGCGCGGAGACGACCGCCCGCGTGGCCGCCTGGGACGACGCCGTCCGTCGCCTCGCCCGCCTGTCCGACGTCTCGGTGTCCGATCAGGTGCCCGCCAGCTCGGTCCAGATGGTGGTCCGCGGCGAAGTGGTGGCCCTGCCGCTCGCCGGCGTGGTGGACCTCGGCGCCGAGCTTGCCCGCCTGCGCAAGGAAGAGGGCAAGCTCGACCAAGAGGTCGCCCGCATCGACGCCAAGCTCTCCAACGAGAGTTTCGTCGCCCGCGCGCCCGAGGAAGTGGTGGAAGCCGAGCGCGAGAAGCGTGAGGAGTACATCCTGCGCAAGGAGAAGGTCCGCGCCGCCATCGGCCAGCTCTCCGCTGGTGCCTGAGGGCGCCGTTTTCCGAAACGTCACCGGCTAGTGGCTGAGGCGCGGGGGCAAGTGTTGCCACCGCGCCTCAGTTTTTGCCGACCGTCTTGATCATGGTTAAGACTTGAACTTTCCGGCCGCCTTCTTGCAGGGTCTTGGCACCTTTTATTGTGACAGAGAAGACACACTCCCGATCCTTTGAACGTGCTGGGTTCCCGTAAGGGCCTTACGCCGCGAACTCGCCACAAAACGACATGAAATCGAACCTCAACGCGCGGCGGTGAGCGTAGCCCGGAAAGTGTTTCCGGACGCCGCGCCTGGGATGGGTCCTGATGGACGGTCGTTGCACATGGCGAGAGGATGCCCCGGCGGGCGGCGCCGGGCTTCGCTCGAAAGGTCGCCCCAGAGGTGCCGCTGCTCGGCCTTTCCTCGGCCCCGATATTGCCGTTGCGTCCGGTCATCTTCCCTCCATCATGATTGCGGTTGCGACACACGGGACATTGGGGGGCAAGGTGAGCGTGCCGGCCGGGAGCGCGATGCGCCGCCCCCGCCGCGTGCGCACCCAGGCCGCCGTCGCGAGCATTTTCTTCCTCGCCGTGGCTGGTCTTGCGGCCGGACGCGCCCATGCCTTCGACGGCACCGCGCAGACCCTTCAACCCTACGAGATGCAGCCGCTGACGCCGCCGGCCAACGTGCCGCTGGCGCCGCAGGTCCGCCCCGTGGATGAGGCCTTCCGCACCGGGGCGCAGGCGCTTCGCGCCGGCCAGACCGCCAAGGGCATCGACGCCCTCGGGTATGCCGCCGCACAGGGCCACGCCATGGCCCAGTGGAAGCTCGGCCGCATCTATATGGACGGCGACGGCGTGAAGCGCGACGACGCCAAGGCGTTCGAGTATTTCCAGAAGATCGCCAGCAGCCACGCCGAGGACTATCCCGGGACGGCGCAGTCGCGGTTCGTGGCCAATGCCTTCGTGGCGCTCGGCTCCTATTACCTCATCGGCATCCCCTCCGCCGGGGTGAAGCGGGATCCCTCCCGGGCGCGGGACATGTTCTCCTACGCCGCCTCCTATTTCGGCGACGCGGACGGGCAGTACCAGCTCGGCAAGCTCTATCTCGAAGGCGTCGGCGGCCCCCGCGACGCGCGCAATGCCGGCCGCTGGCTGACGCTTGCCTCGCAGAAGGGCCAGTATGAGGCGCAGGCCACCCTTGGCGTGCTCCTCTTCCGCGGTGACGAGGGCGTGCCCCGCCAGCGGGCCCGCGGCCTCATGTGGTTGACTCTGGCCCGCGATTCCGCCGTCCGTCCCGAGGACAAGTGGGTGGTGAACGCCCACGAGCAGGCTTTCGCCGAGGCGACGCCGGACGAGCGCGAGAAGGCGCTCGGCTATCTGGAAGTGTGGCTGAAGACGGCGAAGCGCTGAGGTCTACAAGTCCGAGGGTCGTTCGCCGTCGTAGTGCGGCAATCCTGCTCCGAGATCACGGGCCATGTGAAGCACCGAGCTGACCCAGATGTGATGGGTGGGCCGTACGCGGTCGGGATCGTCCAGCGTGCCGACAGTCACGTCCACATCGCTCTCCCGCGCCATGTCGAACACGATCGGGCTGCCGCAATTGCCGCAGAAGCGCCTGGCGACGCCGGGGCTCGATTCGAACACGGCCGGCGTGCCGGAGACGAAGGTGACATCCTCCCGCGCCACGGAGACCCAGGGCAGGGCGGCGGAGCCGGAGGCCCGGCGGCACATGGTGCAGTGGCACCAATAGGCGCTTTTCACCCGCTCGAGCCGATAGCGCAGGCGGCCGCACAGGCAGCCGCCCTCAAAGCGCGTCGCATTTCCCGCCATCTGCGTCACGCCGCGATGGAGAAGTCGGCCCAGACCGGCACATGGTCTGAGGGCTTCTCCCAGGCGCGGACATGCTTGTCGACACCCGTGGCAATCAGCCGGTCGGCCGCCTGCGGCGATAGCAGGAGATGGTCGATGCGGATGCCGTTGTCCCGCTGCCAGGCACCGGCCTGGTAATCCCAGAAGGTGAACAGCCGGCCAGCGTCGGAGGTGGCGCGCAGGGCGTCCGTGAAGCCGAGATTGAGGAGGGAGCGGAACGCCTGCCGGGTGCGCGGCAGGAACAGGGCGTCGCTCGTCCAGGCGGCGGGGTCAGCGGCGTCGCGGGACTCGGGAATCACGTTGAAGTCGCCGGCGAGCACCAGGGGCTCCTCCAGCTTCAGCCGGTCGGCGGCAAAAGCGGAGAGGCGCTCCATGAAGCCGAGCTTGTAGGGGTATTTCTCGGTATCAGGCGGGTTGCCGTTGGGTAGGTAGATGCAGGCGACACGCACCACGCCGCCCTTCACCGACACCACCGCCTCGATGAAGCGCGCCTGCTCGTCCCCGTCGTCCCCCGCGAGGCCGTGGGTCACGTCCTCCAGCGGCAGGCGGGAGAGGAGGGCGACGCCGTTGAAGCCCTTCTGGCCGTGGACGCTGACATTATAGCCCAGCGCCTCGAACGGCTCCTTCGGGAAGGCCTCCGTCTGGCACTTGATCTCCTGGATGCAGACCACGTCCGGCCGGCTCTCGCCGAGCCAGCGGACCGCGTGGTCGAGACGCTGGCGGATGGAATTCACGTTCCAGGTGGCGATGCGCATGGGGTGGCGGCTCCTTCGCGGCGGAGGATACGCCGGCCCGCCGGGGAGGCAATGGGGCGGAGCGCCTTACCTATCGCCACGCCTGTCGACATCCGCCAAAGGGTTGCGGCATCGGGAAAAGAGTGGCAGGAACGCCGGATGACAATCTCTGGCGGCCGGGCGGCATGACCTTCGCGTCCATCGAATTCCTGTTCTATTTTTTCCCGCTCTTTCTGGTCGCCTATTTCTCCGCGAAGACCATCACCACGCGGAATTACATCTTTCTTGCCTTCTCACTCGTCTTCTATTCGGCGGGCTATACGCCGCACATCCTCATCCTGCTCGCGTCCGTTGCGGCGAACTTCTTTCTCGCCAAGGCCATCGAGGTGCGCGAAGGCGCAGAGCGCAAGCGCGTGCTGGCGCTGGGCGTGACGCTGAACCTCCTGCTGCTTGGGCTGTTCAAGTATACGGGCTTCCTGGCGGAGAACCTGAACGCCGTCATCGAGCCCATGGGCGTGGCGCTGCCGGTGCCGCAGATTTCGCTGCCGCTGGGCATCTCCTTCTATTCGTTCCACGCCATTTCCTACCTCGCCGACATCTACAAGAAGAAGGTCCACGCCAACCGCGATCCGGCGCAGTTCGCCCTCTACATGTGCATGTTCCCGCAGCTCGTGGCGGGCCCCATCGTGCGCTATGCCACTGTGGCGCGGCAGCTGTCGCAGCGGCGGGTCACGCTGGGGCGCTTCTCGGCAGGCGCGCGGCTGTTCGTCATCGGCCTCGCCTGGAAGGTGCTGATCGCGGATGAGGTGGCGCGGCTCGTGGACGGGGTGTTCGACACCACCACCCACCCGACCTTCGTGGAGGCCTGGCTCGGCCTCTACGCCTATACGGTGCAGATCTATTTCGACTTCGCCGGCTATTCCACCATGGCCGTGGGCCTCGGCGTGATGGTGGGGTTCGTGCTGCCGCGGAACTTCCGGCTGCCCTACACCGCCCACTCCATCACCGACTTCTGGCGGCGCTGGCACATGAGCCTGTCCGCCTTCCTGCGCGATTACCTCTACATCCCGCTGGGCGGAAACCGGCACGGGGAGATGCGCACCTACATCAATCTCTCCGTCGTCTTCCTGCTCTGCGGCCTCTGGCACGGGGCGAGCTGGACCTTCGTGATCTGGGGCGCGCACCACGGCGCCTTCCTCATCATCGAGCGGGCCTTCCTCGGCCGCTGGCTGAAGCGGATGCCCGGTCCGGTGAGCCACCTCTACACGGTACTGGTGGTGATGATCGGCTGGGTGTGGTTCCGCGCTGACAGCCTGCCCGGCGCCATCGACATGTTCCACGGGCTCGCGGGACTCAACGGCTTCAGCCGTGCCTCCATGGCGCTGGGCTTCGGGCTGACGCCGCTCGCCATCATCGCCCTCGTCGTGGGCGGGCTGATCGGCTTCTTCCGCTGGCCGCGCTGGCGGCTCCTGTCGGGGGAGGGGGCCATGGCACGGGTAGCGGATTTCGCGCTGGTCGCGGTGCTGATGCTGGCGAGCGTCGCCTGGGTGGGCGGCACCAATGGCACGCCCTTCCTCTATTACCGGTTCTGAGGAGCGCCCGATGACACTGCTCTCCCGGCATCGCCGCTACCTGGGCGCCATGGTCGCCGGCCTGTTCGGCTTCCTGCTGCTGTCCAACCTCATTCCCGATCCGCTCGCGAGCATGCAGTGGCGCGTGAAGGTGGCGCCTGAATGGGAGTTCAGCCGCAAGCTGGACCTGTGGTTCCGCAACATCGGCATCTTCATCCAGGACAATTTCGGCTTCCGCGCCACCCTGCCGGTGCTGCGCCGGGAACTTCGGGCAGAGCTGAACTCGCCCGACAGCAAGCCCTTCTACGCCGGCCGCGACGGCCAGCTGTTCTGGGGCCGCGAGCAGACGCCGGCGCAATCCGCCGGTGCGCTGGTGCGGACGGCGAACGTGGAGCGCTTCGTCGACATGCTCGGGGAGATGCAGCGCATCCTCGCGCCGCTCGGTACCAAGATCGTGGTCGCCCTGCCGCCCAACGCCCAATCTGTGGAGGTGGAGGCGCTGCCGCTGTGGAACGATGCGCTCACCTACCCCACGACGGAATATGATCTCGCTTTGGCCGGCCTGAAGGCCCGGGGCGTCACCACGGTGGATTTGCGCCCGGTGCTGAAGGCCAGCCCCGCGCCGCGCTATCTCCTCACCGACACCCACTGGAACGCCCGCTCGAGCATTCTTGCCTTCAATGCCGTGATGGTCGCCGCCGGCCATCCCGACTGGCAGGTGGACCCGGCGCAGGTGGTCGGCCAGCTGGAGCCGGCGCCGCGCGGCGATCTGCTGCGCGCCATGCGCATGCCGCCCGAGGTGAAGGAGGAGGACTATCGCCTCAACCTGCCCGCCAAGGCGTCAAAGCCGCGCTTGGACCCTGTGCTGCGCAGCCTCAACGAGCACATCGCCTTCAGGTCGGTGGTGCGGGACTATGCGCCGGAGGGGCTCAAGGTCCTGATCATGGGCGATTCCTTCACCGCCATGTCCTGGCCGCGCCTGTTCGCCAACGCGCCGGTGAAGGAAGTGGCCTGGATGCATGCCTCCGCGCGGGTGACCGGCAATTGCGACTTCAGCTTCGACGACGTGAAGCGCTACGCGCCGGACCTCATCATCTATGCCCGCACGGAGCGCTTCTTCCCCTGCTACGGCGACGACTGGCCCAAGGGTCTGCCGCGCCCGTGGCGCAGCGCCGTGCCGCGCAACGTGGCGCCGTAGCGGGCTTGCGCGCGCACGGTGCAGCCGCACTCGCAGGTGCCGGATCGGTCAGCTCGCGCGCGGCTGCGCCCGAGGAAGGCTCAGACGGCGAAGCTGGAGCCGCAGCCGCATTTGGCGGTGGCCATGGGGTTCGAGATCTTGAAGGCGGAGCCCATCAGGTCGGCCTTGTAGTCGAGCTGGGAGCCCTTGAAATAGTCGAGCGACATGCGATCGACCACGATCTTGGCGCCTTCCTTCTCGATGACGAGGTCGTCGTCCGACTGTTCCTGCGTCACATCATACTTGTAGGAAAAGCCGGAGCAGCCGCCGCCTTCCACGCTGATGCGCAGGAACGTGCCGGCAGGCTCGGGGGAAAGAATCTGGCAGATGCGGCGCGCGGCCGCGTCGGTCACGGTGAAGTCCACTTCCGTCACCGGAGCATCGGCGGGAGCGGTCGTCGGGGCGAGGGAGGTTTCCATGGTATCGACTTTACGAATTGAAGCTGGCAATGGCTTCTAAGGTAAGTCCATCCGCCCCCGATTTAAAGGGAGGGCGGTGCAAAAGGGTTTTGTGCGTCGCCGCAGGGGCTTGTACCGCGCCGGCTGGAATGGGGGAGGGGCGGTCATGGCGGTGAGCGGCGCGACGCCCCGCGTGGCCTGGGCCTGCGAAGCCGAGCGCTCCCGCGGCCGGCTTGTCCCGGAACCCGAGATGCCGCCGCGCAGCCCGTTCCGGCGCGATTGCGACCGCATCATCCATTCCACTGCCTTCCGCCGTCTGAAGCAGAAAACGCAGGTCTTCGTCTTCAACGAGGGCGACCACTACCGCACCCGCCTCACCCACACGCTGGAGGTGGTGCAGGTGGCCCGCTCCATCGCCCGCGCGCTGGGGCTGGACGAGGATCTCGCCGAGGCGCTGGCGCTGGCGCATGATCTCGGCCACCCGCCCTTCGCCCATGCCGGCGAGCGGGCGCTGGACGCCTGCATGGCGGGGCAGGGGGGCTTCGACCACAACGCCCAGTCGTTGCGCGTGGTCACCCGCATCGAAGGCCGCTATGCCGCCTTCGATGGTCTCAACCTGACGTGGGAGACGCTGGAGGGCATCGCCAAGCACAACGGCCCGCTGACCGACCGCGAAGGCAACGGCATCGGCCGCTATCGCGACGGCCTGCCCCACGCCATCCGCGTGCATTCCGCCCAGCAGGATCTCGAATTGTGGAGTCACGCCTCGGCGGAGGCGCAGGTCGCCGCCATTTCCGACGACATCGCCTATGATGTGCACGATCTGGACGACGGCTTGCGCGCCCGCATGTTCACCCTGGACGACATCGCCGGCCTGCCGCTGGTGGGCGAGGCGCTGGCCAGCGTGCGCGGGCGCTATCCCGGCCTCGACGTGCCGCGCACGGTGAACGAGGTGCTCAGGCTGGTCATCACCCTGCTCATCGAGGATGTGGTGGCCGAAAGCACCCGCCGCGCGCAGGCTGCCGGCGTGGCCTCGGCGGAGGATGTCCGGGCCCTCGGCGCGCCCATCGTCGCCTTCTCGGATGCCATGCGGCAGAAGGAGAAGGCGCTGAAGGGCTTCCTCTTTCCGCGCATGTACCGGCACGAGCGGGTCAACCGCATCATGGCCGAGGCGCAGGGGGTCATCCGCGACCTGTTCGCCTATTTCATCAACCGCCCGAAGGACCTGCCGCCCTCCTGGCAGGACGGTATCGAGACGCTGGAAGGCGAGCGCCTCGCCCGCCGCGTCTGCGACTACATCGCGGGCATGACCGACCGCTACGCCCTCGACCAGCACGCCCGTTTCTTTGACTCGACACCGGACTTGCGTTAGGCGCGCCGGCAACCGAACCCGATTGGACCCCATTCCATGAACGTCTACGCGATCTTCGCCGATCACGTCCGCGAAGCCGTCGCCGCCCTTTCCGCCGAGGGCGTCATCAAAGCCGGCCTCGACCTCGCCCGCGTGGTGGTGGAGCCGCCGCGCGATGCGAGCCACGGCGACCTCGCCACCAACGCGGCCATGGTGCTGTCCAAGGACGCCGGCCTGAAGCCGCGCGACCTCGCCGAGAAGATCGCGGGCAAGCTGCAGGCGGTGCCGGGCGTGGCGCGGGTGGACGTGGCCGGTCCCGGCTTCATCAACATCGCCCTCGACGCCGCCTTCTGGCCCAAGGTGCTCGCCGCCGCGCTCACCCAGGGCCTCGACTTCGGCCGCTCGGCATTCGGCGCGGGCGAGAAGGTGAATGTGGAGTACGTCTCCGCCAACCCCACCGGCCCCATGCATGTGGGCCATTGCCGGGGCGCGGTGTTCGGCGATGCCATGGCGCGCCTGCTGGCATTCGCCGGCTTTGCCGTGACCAAGGAGTATTACATCAACGACGCCGGCGCCCAGGTGGATGTGCTCGGCCGCTCCGCCTTCCTGCGCTACCGTGAGGCGGTGACGGGCGAGAAAGCGGACATTCCGGACGGCCTTTATCCCGGCGACTATCTCGTCGCCGTCGGCCAGCAGCTCGCCGAGATGCACGGCGGCGAATACATGGCCGCGCCGGAGAGCGAATGGCTGCCCGTTTTCCGCTCCTTCGCCATCGGCTGCATGATGGAGATGATCCGCGACGACCTCACCGCCCTCGGCATCGAGTTCGACGTGTTCTTCTCCGAGCGCTCGCTGGCCTTCGGCGCGGTGGACAAGGTGGGCGCGACCATCGAGGCGCTGCGCGCGTCGGGCGAGGTCTATGAGGGCCGCCTGCCGCCGCCCAAGGGCGCACCCATCGAGGATTGGGAGGATCGCGAGCAGACCCTGTTCCGCTCCACCGATTTCGGCGACGACGTGGACCGGCCGCTGAAGAAGTCGGACGGCAGCTACACCTATTTCGCCGGCGACATCGCCTACCACAAGGACAAGGTGGAGCGCGGCTTCCTCAAGATGATCGACGTCTGGGGCGCCGATCATGGCGGCTACGTCAAGCGCATGCAGGCGGCGGTGAAGGCGGTGTCGGGCGGCAAGGCCAGCCTCGACGTGGAGCTGATCCAGCTCGTGCGCCTGTTCCGCAATGGCGAGCCGGTACGTATGTCGAAGCGCGCAGGCTCGTTCGTCACGCTGCGCGAGGTGGTGGACGAGGTGGGCCGCGATGCGGTGCGCTTCATGATGCTCTTCCGCAAGAACGACGCGCCGCTCGACTTCGATCTCGGCAAGGTGATCGAGCAGTCGCGCGAGAACCCGGTCTTCTACGTGCAGTATGCCCACGCCCGGGCCAAGTCGATCCTGCGCAATGCCAACGAGCAGTTCGCGGACCTGCCGGCCGAGCCCGCCGGCTTCGCCGGGGCGGTCCTCGCCCGACTCGATGATGAGGGCGAGCTCACGCTGCTGCGCCGCATCGCCTCATGGCCGCGCCTCGTGGAGCAGGCGGCGGCAGCGCGCGAGCCGCACCGCGTCTCCTTCTTCCTGCATGATCTGGCAAGCGAGTTCCACGCCCAGTGGAACCGGGGAAAAGACTTGCCACATTTACGCTTCATTATCGAGAATGATCGAGATTTGACCTCGGCTCGCTTGGCTTTGGTGCATGGCGTGGCCACGGTACTCGCTTCCGGTCTCAAGGTGCTCGGGGTGGAGGCCGTTGACGAGATGAAATAATCGCTCGTCCGGTTGCGGCCTGGCATATGCTGGCCGAGGTGCGGGCGGGGCTTGTTGGCCGGTTCGCGAAGATCCGTTTCGCGAGGATCCGGCCGGGTGGGCGGCGCAACACATCGAGGCGACATGGGCGACGAAAGCAGGTACCGCTACCGGCGTGACGATGCTGCCACGGGAAGCGGCCCCGGCTCCCGGCCGGCGCAGGCCGCCAGTGGCGATCGCGCGGGTGGTCGTGATCCCCTCGCCGAGCTTGCTCGGCTCATGGATCACGATCCTTTCGACGATTTTGACGGGCTCCCGCCCGACCAGCAGTCCCGTTCGGCCGCGCCCCAGCAGAGCGCAGCCCAGCAATTGGATGCCCGCCGGGCGCCTGCGCAGCGCTTTGCGCCGCCGGCAGCTCCCGCGCCTGCTCAGCGTCTGGCGCCCCCTCAGCCGCCTCGCGCCGCGCTCCAGCCACCGTCCCGCGCGGCTGTTGTCGAACCCGAATATGACGAGGACGACGACGCCGAGGCGTGGAACACCGCCCCCGCGCGTCAGCCGGCCGTCCCGGCGCGCACCGCGCCCTCTTACGCGCCGGAGCCTCAGTCCCGCGCTCCGCAGGGCTATGGCCAGTCCGGCTATGCCCAGCCTGCTCCGTCCTACGCTCCCACACCCCGCCCGGTGGATACGCGCACGGCCGACGTTCGCCTGGGTTACGGCTCCCTCGCCCGCGACGCCGCCGCTGCCCGCGCCGTGCCGCCGCAGCAACAGCCGGCGCAGGACTATGACGATTACGACGACGACTATGATGACGGCGTAGACGATCCGCGGCAGCCCGATCCCCGCAGCGCCGATCCCCGCGCGCGGGCCGCCGGCTACGGCCAGGGTCAGGCCCCGCAGTCGCAGCAGGCTTACGGCCGGGCGGATGCCCAGGGGTATCGTCAGGACGCGCGCTCTCAAGATCCGCGCTCTCAAGACGCCCGGTATCAGGACACGCGCTATCAGGACGACCGCCGCCCAGCCTCCGGCCAGCAGGCGGCGCGTTACGACGATGAGACGGACGAAGCGGGCTACGCCTATTCCGCCGCGCGTCGTGACGAGGACTACGATTACGACGACTACGACGACCGCTACGATCCGGAATATGCCGATGACGGCTACATGCCGCCCCACGGCGACGAGATGTACGAGCCGGAACCGCGCCGCCGTCGCGGTCGCACGGCGCTCCTGCTCGGCGTTTCGCTGGTGGGTCTCGTGGTTGCGGGCGTTGCCGGCGTGTTCGCCTACAACATGGCCGTGGGCCGCTCGGGACTGATGTCTACGTCCGGCGGGCCTCCGGTCATCAAAGCCGATTCCGCCCCGGCCAAGACCACGACGCCGGCGACAACGGCCGACGCGCAGAAATCCATCTATGACCGCATGGGCGGTCCCGTGACGGCCGGAAACGAGAAGATGGTGCCGCGCGAGGAGCAGCCGGTGGATGTGACCTCCGCCGCCCGTCCGCCCGCGGACAGCGCCCCGGCACCGACCCAGCAGCCCATGCAGGCGACGCAGAACCTCACCGAGCCCAAGCGCGTGCGCACCATGACCGTGCGCGCCGACGGCAGCGTGACGCCCGGCGTGCCGTCCAGCGCCGTCTCGGCCTATGCGCCGAGCCAGAACCCGATCCCGGTGGGGCTGCCGCAGCCCAACCCCGTCACCACCGTTCCCGCCTCCGCCCCGGCGGACGCCACCGCCAGCACGTCCCCCGCGCCCACGGCGGCCGGCACCTATGTGGTGCAGGTGGCGTCCCAGCGGTCGGAAAGCGATGCACTCGGCTCGTGGAAGGCGCTGCAGGCCAAGTATCCGAACCTGCTTGGCAGCTACAAGGCGACGGTCAAGAAGGCGGATCTCGGCGACAAGGGCATCTATTACCGCGCCCAGGTCGGCCCCTTCGCCAGCCGCGACCAAGCCAACGACCTCTGCCAGTCTCTGCGCGCCCAGGGCGGCGACTGCGTCGTGACCAAGCTCTGACGGGCGGTTCGCTGCCCCAAAGCTGAAAAGCCGCCCTCGGGCGGCTTTTTCGTTTTCAGGATGCCGCGCTGCGCAGCAGATCGAGTGCCTGGAGAACCGAGAGCCGGCGCACCTCGGCGCGGCCGATTTCGCCGAATCGCCTCTCCTGATGGACGGTCGTGCCGTCGCGGCGGGCACAGGCGAATTGGACGAGACCAACGGGTTTCGTCTCCGAACCTCCGCCGGGCCCGGCGACGCCCGTGATGGCCACCGCCACATCCACGCCGGCCGCTTTCAGGGCGCCCTCGGCCATGGCGCGTGCGGTTGCCTCGCTCACGGCGCCATGGGCGGCAAGAGTCGCTTCGGGCACGCCGATCATCGCCATCTTGGCGGCATTGGAATAGGTGACGAAGCCGCGGTCCACCACATCAGACGATCCCGGCACCTCGGTGAGTGCGCCGGCCACGAGCCCGCCGGTGCAGGATTCCGCCGTTGCCAGCGTCCAGCCGCGGCCGCGGAAGGCGTCGAGGACGGCGACGGCGCGGGCATAGGTGTCCTCGTCCATCGTCAGATCTCCTCGCCCGCCGGCAGGCGGATGGTGGCGCTGGCCATGGCGGCGATGCCTTCGCGCCGGCCGGTGAAGCCAAGCTTCTCCGTGGTGGTGGCCTTCACCGAGATGCGGGCGGCCGGAACGCCGGTGATGCGCGCGATCTCGGCGCGGATGGCGTCGCGATGGGGCCCGACATTCGGAGCCTCGCAGATGAGGGTGAGATCGAGATGCGCGATGCGCCCGCCGCGTGCCTTCACCTTGTCCACCGCATGGGCGAGGAAGCGGTCGGAGGACGCGCCCTTCCACTGCGGGTCCGAGGGCGGGAAATGGGCGCCGATATCGCCGTCGCAGAGCGCGCCCAGCAGGGCGTCGGTGAGGGCGTGCAGGCCCACATCCGCATCCGAATGGCCGACCAGCCCGAAGCCGTGGGGCACCGCCACGCCGCCGAGCATCACATGGTCGCCGGGACCGAAGGCATGGACGTCGAAGCCGGTGCCGGTGCGCACATCCGGCAGGTCGGCGAGCGTGGAAGCGGCGGCGCGGGTCATGTCTTCGGCTGTGGTCAATTTGATGTTCCCTGTCTCGCCGGCGAAGGTCGCGACCCTGTGGCCGGCCCATTCCATCACCGAGGCATCGTCGGTCAGTGTCGTGACACCGCTCTCGGCCGCCGCTCGATGGGCGGCCACGAGCGGGGCATAGCGGAACGCCTGCGGCGTCTGCACGGCGCGCAGAGCCGCGCGATCCACCGTCTCCTGAACCAGCCCGGCGGCGTCAACGCGCTTCACCGTGTCGGTCACCGCCAGCACCGGGATGGCGGCATCGGCTTCACCGGCCGCGGCGATGGCGCGGGCGATGAGATCGGGTGTGGCGTAGGGGCGGGCGGCATCGTGCACCAGCACGACCGTCGGCGCGCCGGAACCCGCCAGTGCCTCAAGGCCGGCGCGCACCGAGTCCTGCCGCGTCGCGCCACCGGAAACCGGTGCCAGAATCTTGGGCAGGCCTTCTGCGGCGTCCGCAAAGAGGCCTGAATCATCGCTATGGATGACCGCAAGCACGGCCGTGACGGCCGGATGCTCGCAAAAAAGGCGCAGCGTGCGGCGCAGCACCGGCTCGCCGCCCAGTTGCTGGTACTGCTTCGGCAAAGGTCCGCCCGCGCGGCTTCCGCGCCCGGCAGCCACGACGATCGCCACGCAGTTCGCGGCCGACGTTCCGGTCACGGCCGATCCTCCTTTTTCACCGAAGGCGGCAGGTCAGGCTGGTAGCGGAAGGTGGGGTCGCACATGCTGCGGTGCAGCGGCGCGCACACTGCCCTTGCGTGCTGCGCACATTTGTCTAAGATGTAGGCAGAACGCAGCTGGCCTAAAATCTGTGCAAGAGACTGTCCCATTGTCCATTCCGGCGTTGCGCATCGGCGCCGCGACCCTGCCCAATCCGGTCATCCTCGCCCCCATGGCGGGAATCACCGATGCGCCGGTGCGGCGGATGGCTGTCCGCCATGGCGCGGGGCTCGTCATATCAGAAATGCTGGCGAGCGAGGCGCTTCTCGAGGGTCATCCAGAGATGCTGCTGCGCGCTGAAGGGGAAGGGGTATCGTTTCACGCCGTTCAGATCGCCGGCAACGACCCGCGACTCATGGGCGAGGCTGCGCGCGTGGCGGAAGCCGCCGGCGCCGGGCTCATCGACATCAATATGGGCTGCCCCGCCAAGCGCGTGACCACCGGCGCCGCCGGCGCGGCGCTGCTGCGGGATCTGCCTCTGGCGCGGGCGATCTTCGAGGCTGTGCGTGGGGCGGTCAGCGTTCCGGTGACCGTGAAGACCCGCCTCGGCTGGGATGATGGCTCGCCCACTGCCGTGGCCCTCGCCGAGATGGCTGAGGCGTGCGGACTGTCCATGGTGACCATCCACGGCCGCACCCGCTGCCAGTTTTACACCGGCCGCGCCGACTGGAGCGCCATCCGGGCGGTGAAGAATGCCGTATCGATCCCGGTGATAGCCAATGGCGACGTGGTGAGTCTCGCGGATGGCCCCGCCATTCTCGCGGCATCCGGAGCCGATGGGGTGATGATCGGCCGGGGCGCGCAGGGAAGGCCATGGTTTCCCGGCCGGGTGGCGCAGGCGCTCGCCGGCCGCGTGGTCGAGGAGGATCCGCCGCTCGATCTGCAGCGGGACATCCTGCTGGAGCTCTATGAGGGTTGGCTGTCGCTCTATGGCACGGCCCTCGGTGTCCGCCAGGCGCGCAAGCATATCGGCTGGGCGCTGGATGCGGCGGCAAAAGGGCAGGGGAACGCACGCGCCGCCTTCGTGGAGCGCTGGCGCAAGGGGTTGCTGGTGCTCGACGAGCCGGGCCGCGTGAAGACCGGGATCATGGCGGCCTACGACGAACTCATGTGGAGGGCGGCGGCATGACGGCCGAAGCCAGAAAGCAAGACACACGGAAGATGGATCAAAAGCGCAAGGGCAGTTCGAACCCGCGGAAGGACGCGCCGAAGGATGCGCCCAAGGCTGCGGGCAAGGAGGTGACGCCGGACGTCGCCAAGGCCGACGTCGCTAAGGCCGGCGGCGCCGAGCCCGGCATGACGCGCGCCATTCTCGATGCCGTGCCGCACCCGCTGTTCACCATCGCAGGCAACGGCCATGTGGTGGAGGCCAATGTCGCGGCCGAAGCCTTCTTCGAGGTCAGCGCGCCGCTGCTGCGCCGGCGTCCCCTGACCGAGTTCGTGCCCTTCGGCACGCCGCTCCTCGGCCTCATCGATCAGGTGCGCCAGCGCGGCGCGCCGGTGAACGAATATCGCGTGGACCTCGGCACGCCGCGCAACGGCGGCGAGCGCATCGTGGACATTCACGTGGCGCCGGTGAACGAGCAGCCGGACAATGTGGTGGTGATGCTCCAGGAGCGCACCATCGCCGACAAGATGGACCGCCAGCTCACCCACCGCGGCGCCGCCCGCTCGGTGAGCGCGCTTGCCTCCATGCTGGCCCACGAGATCAAGAATCCGCTCTCCGGCATCCGTGGCGCGGCGCAGCTTCTGGAACAGTCCGCCGACGACGAGGACCGGGCGCTCACCCGCCTGATCTGCGACGAGGCCGACCGCATCGTGAAGCTGGTGGACCGGATGGAGGTGTTCTCCGACGAGCGTCCCGTGGAGCGCGAGCCGGTCAACATCCATGCGGTGCTGGAGCATGTGCGCACGCTGGCGTCCTCGGGCTTTGCCCGCCACATCCGCTTCGTGGAGGAATACGATCCCTCCTTGCCGCCAGTGCTCGCCAATCGCGACCAGCTCATCCAGGTGTTCCTGAACCTGGTGAAGAATGCGGCGGAAGCCATCGACAGCGATCAGGACGGCGAGATCCAGCTCACCACCGCCTTCCGCCCCGGCGTGCGCCTGATGGTTCCGGGCGCCTCCACGCGCGTCAGCCTGCCGCTTGAGTTCTGCGTGAGGGACAACGGCAAGGGCGTGCCGGAAGACCTCGTGCCCCACCTGTTCGACCCGTTCGTGACCACCAAGCCCACCGGCTCTGGCCTCGGTCTTGCTTTGGTGGCGAAGATCATCGGTGACCACGGCGGCATCGTCGAATGCGATAGCCAGCCCCGCCGCACCACGTTCCGCGTGCTCCTGCCCATGTATCGCGGCAAGAGCCCTGTTCGAGAGGACAATTGAGGTGTCGATGCCATCCGGAAGCATCCTGGTCGCCGACGACGATGCCGCGATCCGCACCGTGCTCAACCAGGCGCTCTCGCGCGCGGGATATGAGGTGCGTTCCTGCGGCAACGCCGCCACGCTGTGGCGCTGGGTGAGCCAGGGCGATGGCGATCTCGTCATCACCGACGTGGTGATGCCCGACGAGAACGCCTTCGACCTCCTGCCGCGCATCAAGAAGGCGCGGCCGGATCTGCCGGTCATCGTCATGAGCGCGCAGAACACCTTCATGACCGCCATCCGCGCCTCCGAGCGCGGGGCCTATGAATATCTGCCGAAGCCCTTCGACCTGAAGGAGCTGATCTCCATCGTGGGCCGGGCGCTGGCCGAGCCGAAGAAGGGCGACGGCCACCACCACGCCCCCGAGGAGCAGGATAACATCCCGCTGGTGGGCCGCTCGCCCGCCATGCAGGAGATCTATCGCCTCCTCGCCCGCCTGATGCAGACCGACCTCACCGTGATGATCGCGGGCGAGAGCGGCACCGGCAAGGAACTGGTGGCCCGCGCGCTGCACGATTACGGCAAGCGCCGCACCGGGCCGTTCGTCGCCATCAATATGGCCGCCATCCCGCGCGACCTCATCGAGAGCGAGCTGTTCGGCCACGAGAAGGGCTCGTTCACCGGCGCCACCACCCGCAACCCCGGCCGCTTCGAGCAGGCCGAGGGCGGCACGCTGTTCCTCGACGAGATCGGCGACATGCCGATGGAGGCGCAGACCCGCCTGCTGCGCGTGCTCCAGCAGGGCGAATACACGACGGTTGGCGGGCGCACGCCCATCAAGACCGACGTGCGCATCATCGCCGCCACCAACAAGGATCTGCGCACGCTCATCCAGCAGGGCCTGTTCCGAGAAGACCTGTTCTTCCGCCTGAATGTGGTGCCCCTGCGCCTGCCGCCCCTGCGCGAGCGCTCCGAGGACGTGCCGGACCTCGTGCGGCACTTCTTCCTGCAGGCCGAGCGTGAAGGTCTGCCGGCCAAGCAGATCGATTCCGCCGCCCTAGACCGGCTCAAGCGCTATCGCTGGCCGGGCAACGTGCGCGAGCTGGAAAACCTCGTCCGCCGCCTCGCCGCGCTCTATCCGCAGGAGGTCATCACCCCTGCCATCATCGAGGCCGAGCTCTCCGAGCCCATGCCGAACATGCTGTCGGAAGAAGGCCCGGTGGATGCGACGCTCGCCGCCTCGGTGGAGCGGCACCTCAACACCTACTTCTCCGGCTTCGGCGAGAACCTGCCCCCGCCCGGCCTCTATCACCGCATCTTGAAGGACGTGGAATATCCGCTCCTGTCGGCTGCGCTCGCCGCCACCCGCGGCAACCAGATCAAGGCGGCGGAACTGCTCGGGCTGAACCGCAACACGTTGCGCAAGAAGATTCGCGACCTCGATATCCAGGTGATCCGCACCTCGCGGTGATCCCCACGTCTTGAGGCGACGCACACGCCCCGCGGGTGTCCCATCCGCGGGGTTTATTGACGGCCACGGTATATCCGAATGAATATAGCTTATACGCCTGTTCATTTCGGAGCCCTGCCATGCGCGCCCGCATTTGCGCCGTTGTTTTTCTTTGCCTTTCCGCCGCCACCTCCCGTGCGGAGGATATCCGCCTTGTCGCGGCGGGCAGCCTCACGGGCGCCTTCAACGCGATGATCGCGGACTATGGGCGGAGCCACCCCAAGGATCACGTCTCCCCCAAATGGGGACCGTCCGGGGTGCTCAGGACCGAGCTGGAAAACGGCGGCGCCTTCGACATCTTCGCCTCCGCCGCGCTGCCCCACGCGCAGGCGCTGACGGACAAGGGCCTTGCCAGCGACAGTGTCCTGTTCGCACGCAACGCTTTGTGCGCTATCGCCCTGGCCGATGGCCCGGCGCTCGCCTCCGGCACCCTGGTCGAGACCCTGCTGAAGCCGGACATCCGCTTGGCCACGTCGACGCCCAAGGCCGATCCGGGCGGCGACTATACGTGGGAGCTGTTCGCGCTGATCGACAAGCGGCGCCCCGGCGCCTTCGCGACCTTGAGCGGAAAGGCCCAGCAGGTGTTCGGCGGCGCGGCGACCACCGGGCCGCTCAACGGCCGCCACCGGCTGGCCGTGGCTCTCGGTGACAAGAGCGCGGACGTGGCGATCTACTACTGCTCGGGCACCCAGGAGATGAGCAAGGCAGAGCCCGGCCGGTACAAGGTGGTGGCGCTGCCGCGTGATCTCGCGGTCGGGCCGGAATACGGGCTGACGCTCGCCAATACGGCATCCCTGCCGGCCGCCGACTTCGCCATGTACATCCTCTCGCCGGCCGGCCAGAAGACCCTGTCGGATTTTGGCTTCATTCCGGTCACGCTGCCCGCCGCGCGCTGATTCGATCGTGACGTTTCGCCGGCCCACTTAAGGGAAGGGCGCCTTCGGCGCCTTGGCCCACAAACAGAGCGGACGGGTCGGCGAATTCGCTGACCCGGCTACCGGCCTTTTGCGCCCTCGCCACAAATACCGTGGATGGGGGATGCGTCTGTCACATTTTTGCACCAGTGTCGTTCCACTGCATCACTCTGGACTGCGCGAGTCGTCGCGCGGCCGGTAGCGCTGGGACGGTCAGGCACACATGAACGATGAGCCGGTCGGGTACGCCGCAAGAGACGTGAGGCCGCGGCGCAGTCTGTTCGCCCGCCTGTTCGCGCCCGTCGTGGTGGTGCTCTCGCTGGTTTTGGCGATTGCCACCTTCGCCGTCATCATGGGGCTCACCTCCATCGTTCCGACGCCGACGGTGACGATTGCGGCCCTCGCGTCATCGGCGGTTGCCGCGGTCGCGCTGCTCGGCATTATCGGGCGTGAGGTCTGGCGCATCTGGCAGGCGCGGGCGCGCGGACGTGCAGCCTCGCGCCTCCATGTGCGCATCATCGGCCTGTTTGCCATCGTCGCCGTGGTGCCGGCCGTGGTGGTGGCGCTGGTGGCGAGCTTCACCCTCGACCGGACCCTCGACCGCTATTTCTCCGAGCGCACGCAGGAAATCGTCGGCTCGGCCTCCTCGGTGGCGCAGACCTATGTGCGGGAGCACGCGCTGTCGATCCGCGGCGACGCGTTGGCCATGGCCAACGATTTGTCGCAGCAGAAAAACCTCTATGACACGGACATCGACAAGTTCCGCCAGGTGCTGACCGCCCAGGCGGCCCTGCGCAACGTGCCGGGCGCCCAGATCATCCACCGCGACCTCTCCGTGGTGGAGCGGGCGAACCTGCGCACGGGGCGGGAATTCCTCGTCCCCGCCAACATCGCCATCAACGAGGCCACCGCCGAGCAGCCCATCATCTATGTGGATGCCGACTATGTGGGCGCCGTGGTCCCGCTCACCGGCTTCGACGATCTCTTCCTCTATGTGGCCCGCCCCATCGATCCGCGCGTGCTGGGCTACCTGAAGGTGACGAGCGACACGCTGGCCGACTATCGCGCGCTGGAGCAGCGGCGCTTCAGCGTGCAGCTGGCCTTCGCCGCCATGTATTCTATCGTCACGCTGATCGTCCTGCTGTCGGCGGTGTGGCTCGGCGTCACCTTCTCCAAATGGCTGGTGGCGCCCATCCGCCGGCTGATGTGGGCGGCGGATCGCGTGGCCAAGGGCAATCTCGACATCCAGGTGCCGGTGAACCGCGCCGAGGGCGATCTCGCCACCCTCGGCGAGACCTTCAACAAGATGACCGGCGAGTTGAAGACCCAGCGCAACGCCCTCGTCAGCGCCCGCGACCAGATGGACAGCCGCCGCCGCTTCACCGAGGCGGTGCTCTCCGGCGTCGGCGCGGGCGTGATCGGCATCGATGCCGATGCGCGCGTCACCATCCTCAACCTCTCGGCCGAGCGTCTTCTCGGCGTGACCGAGGCCGAGGGGCTCGGCCGGCCGCTCGCCGAGGTGGTGCCCGAGACCGCGGCCTTGCTTGAAGAGGCCCGCGGCGCCGGACAGCGGGCGGTGCAGGGCAACATCACCGTCCAGCGCGACGGCCGCGAGCGAGTCTTCGCCATGCGCGTCACCACCGAGCAGTCGGGGGCCGAGGCCCATGGCTGGGTGGTGACCCTCGACGACATCACCGCCCTCATCACCGCGCAGCGCACCTCCGCATGGGCGGACGTGGCGCGGCGCATCGCCCACGAGATCAAGAACCCGCTCACCCCCATCCAGCTCTCGGCCGAGCGGCTGAAGCGCAAGTATGGCCGCCACATCACCCAGGATCGCGATGTGTTCGACCAGTGCACGGACACCATCATCCGGCAGGTGGGCGACATCGGCCGCATGGTCGACGAATTTTCCTCCTTCGCCCGGATGCCCAAGCCCGTGGTGGATGCCCAGGATCTTGCCGAGACCGTCCGGCAGGCGGTGTTCCTCATGCGGGTCGGACACCCCGACGTCACCTTCGAGGCCGAGCTGCCCGCCGCGCAGCCGGCCCGCTTCGACCGCCGGCTCATCAGCCAGGCACTCACCAACATTCTCAAGAACGCCGCGGAAGCCATCGAGGCCGTCCCGGATGCCGAGCGCGGCAAGGGCCGCATCCGCGTCCGCGTCACCGCGGCGGGGGAGGATCTCCTGATCGACGTCATCGACAACGGCGCGGGCCTGCCGCGCGAGAAACGCAGCCGCCTGCTGGAGCCCTATGTGACCACGCGCGAGAAGGGGACGGGGCTCGGCCTCGCCATCGTCGGCAAGATCATGGAAGAGCACGGCGGCGGCATTGAACTCAACGATTCGCCCGAGGGTCGCGGCGCCTGGATCAGGCTCCGCATGCGGGCGGATGGTCTACCACCGGCCGGCGCGGGCGGGGCGCAACCGGTCCCTCAAGCAGGGAGGGCCTGATCCATGGCCATGGACATCCTCATTGTCGACGATGAAGCCGATATCGGCGAGCTGGTCGCCGGCATTCTGGAAGACGAGGGCTATTCCGCCCGAACCGCCCGGGATGCCGACGGCGCGCTCGGCGCCATCGCCACGCGCAGGCCGAATCTTGTGTTCCTCGACATCTGGCTGCAGGGCAGCCGCCTTGATGGCCTGGAACTGCTCAACGAGATCAAGTCGCAGCATCCGGACCTGCCGGTGGTGATGATCTCCGGCCACGGCAACATCGAGACCGCAGTCGCCGCCATCAAGCGCGGCGCCTACGACTTCATCGAGAAGCCGTTCAACGCCGACCGCCTGGTGATGGTCACCGAGCGGGCGCTGGAGACCCTGCGCCTCAAGCGCGAGCTGAAGGAGCTGAAGCAGCTTACGCCGCATGGACGCATCCTCATCGGCCGCTCCAGCGCGATCCAGCAGCTGAAGGGGACCATCGAGCGCGTCGGGCCCACCAACAGCCGCATTCTCATCGTCGGCCCCTCCGGCTCGGGCAAGGAACTCACCGCCCGCCTCATCCACAGCGTGTCCGGTCGCGCGCAGGGCCCGTTCGTGGTGCTCAATTCCGCCGCCATGACGCCGGAGCGGCTGGAGTTCGAGCTGTTCGGCGTCGCGGAAGGGGAGGGGCGGGAGCAGAAGCGCGGAGCGCTCGAAGAGGCGCACGGCGGCACGCTGTTCCTCGACGAGATCGCCGACATGCCGCGCGAGACGCAGAACCGCGTGTTGCGCGTGCTCGTGGAGCAGACCTTCACCCGCGTCGGCTCCAACGACAAGGTGACCGTGGACGTGCGCATCATCTCCTCCACCGGGCGCAACCTGGAGGAGGAGATCGCCAAGGGGCGCTTCCGCGAGGACCTCTACCACCGCCTGTCGGTGGTGCCGATCCGCGTGCCTCCGCTGGCCGAGCGGCGCGAGGACATTCCCGACCTCGTGGACTTCTTCCTCGACAGCATCTCCCAGACCACCGGCCTGCCGCGCCGGCCCATCGGCGAGGACGCCATGGCGGTGCTGCAATCCCACGACTGGCCGGGCAACGTGCGCCAGCTGCGCAACAACGTGGAGCGGCTGCTCATTCTCGCCGGTGGCGACCCGGAGGCGACCATCACCGCCGCCATGCTGCCGCCGGACGTGGGCGCGCTGGTGCCCACGCTTCCCAACGGCAATGGCGGCGAGCATCTCATGGGCCTGCCGCTGCGCGAGGCGCGCGAGGTGTTCGAGCGTGAATATCTCGCCGCCCAGATCAACCGTTTCGGCGGCAACATCTCGCGGACTGCCGAATTCGTCGGCATGGAGCGCTCGGCCCTTCATCGAAAGCTTAAGGCTCTCGGCGTAGGGTGAAGGTCCCCGGACGTGACCGGGGCGGGTTGACGGGGTGCCCGAAAAGGGGGCTGCATCGGTGCGTTCGGTCCGCTGATCCGAGGTGGCCGGGCGCCGGGGGGAGGGTTCATGAAGGTCGTGATCTGCGGCGCGGGCCAGGTGGGGTTCGGCATTGCCGAGCGCCTCGCCGGTGAGCAGAACGACGTGTCCATCATCGACACGTCCCCGCGCCGCATCCAGATGGTGACGGAACAGCTCGACGTGCGCGGCGTGGTGGGGCAGGGGTCCCATCCGGACGTGCTCGCCCGCGCGGGCATCGAGCAGGCGGACATGCTCATCGCCGTGACCCTCCACGACGAGGTGAACATGGTGGCCTGCCAGGTGGGCCACGCGCTGTTCAACGTGCCGACCAAGCTCGCCCGCATCCGCGCCCAGACCTATCTCGCCCCCGAATGGCGCGACCTGTTCTCCCGTGACCAACTGCCCATCGACGTCATCATCTCCCCCGAGGTGGAGGTGGGCGAGATGGTGCTGCGCCGCCTCTCCTTGCCCGGTGCTTCCGATACGGTGAGCTTCTCGGACGGGGCGGTGGTGATCGTCGGCGTCTCCTGCACCGAGGATTGCCCGGTGGTGGACACGCCGCTGAAGCAGCTGACCGAGCTTTTCCCGGACATCCAGGCGACCATCGTCGCGGTGAGCCGGGGCGGGCGCAGCTTCGTGCCGCGCTCCAACGACCAGCTTCTCACCGGTGACCTCGTCTATTTCGTCGCCCAGGCCGACCACGTGCAGCGCACGCTCTCCCTGTTCGGCCACGACGAGGTGCCGGCCCAGCGCATCGTCATCGCCGGCGGCGGCAACATCGGCTACTACGTCGCGAACGAGCTGGAGAAGCGCAACGCGGCCGCCCGCGTGAAGCTGATCGAGTCCTCGCGCGAGCGCTCTCAGGCCATCGCCGAGGAACTGCGCCGCACCGTCGTGCTGAATGGCGACGCGCTGGAACGGGCCATCCTCGACGAGGCGGGCGTGGGGGAGGCGGACACCATGATCGCCCTCACCAATGACGATCGGATCAACATCCTCTCGTGCCTGCTCTCCAAGCAGGTGGGGGCGAAGCGCATTTTGGCGCTGCTCAACGAGCAGGGCTACGCCACCTTCGCCCGCGGCCTCGGCATCGACGCCCATGTGAATCCGCGCCAGATCACCGTCTCCAAGGTGCTCCAGCACGTGCGGCGCGGGCGCATCCGCGGCGTCCATGCGCTGCTCGACGGTTCGGGCGAGATGATCGAGGCGGAGGCGCTGGAAACCTCGCCGCTGGTGGGTAAGCCTCTGCGCGATCTCGGCCTGCTGGACGGGCTGCGCATCGGTGCCGTGGTGCGCAACGGGCAGGTGCTGCTGCCGCGCGGCGATTTCGTCGTCCGCGCCCACGACCGGGTGGTGCTGTTCGCCCTCGCCGATCGCATCAAGCGCGTGGAGCAGCTGTTCCGCGTGGCCCTCGAATTCTTCTGAACCGACCTCAAGGTTCCCGACCCATGGCCAACGCCGCCCGCCCGCTTGCCGCCGGCATCGCCGCCATCGGGGCGTTCGCGCTCCTGCCGATGGCGGTTGCCGCGCGCACCGGCACGGGGCCGGTGGCCGTTTGGCTCGCCACGTCCGGCTTCTGCCTGTTCCTCGCCGGCCTGCTCCGCTTCACCACCCACGGGCTGGAGATGCGCCTGACGCGGTCAGGCGCCGTGGCTTTGGTGGCCTGCATGTGGCTGGTGCTGCCGCTGATGGCGACGCCGGCGGTGGCCGTCGTCTCCGGCCTGTCGCCGCTTCAGGCCTGGTTCGAGGCGCTCTCCGCCTTCACCGCCACCGGCCTCACCGCGCTCCATCAGGGGCCGGCGAGCCTCTACGTCTTCCTCGGCCTGCTGCAATGGGCCGGCGGTCTCTTGACCGTAGTCACCGCGGTCGCCGTGCTGGCGCCGGCGGGCCTTGGCGGCCTGCCCGACCGTACCCCGCGGGGCGGCTCCGCGCTCGATGTGGTGGACCTGGTGCGGGTGCTGCGCGAGATCGCCCCCACCTATCTCGGGGCGACCGCGCTGGCCATGCTCGTGCTGCTGGCCTCGGGCGAAACCATCTATGTGGCCTTCACGCTTGCGACCGCCGTGGTCTCGGCCGGCGCGCACCTGCCGCCGGAGGCCCAGCTGGCGCTGGCGCTGGACGAGACGCCCAAGTGGCTGCTGCTGCCCTTCCTCATCTTCAGCGCCACCAGCGTGCGCTGGCACCGGGCGCTGATCACCCGCCGCATCAATGCCGCGCCGGAGCAGGTGGAAAGCCTCGTCATCATTGGCTGGTGGGTGGTACTCGGCATCATCCTCGGAGCCCTGCTGTTCCGGACCGACGAGATGTCGTCGGTGGACGCGGTGCGCGACGGCCTGTTCACCGCCGCCTCGTTGATCTCCACCAGCGGCATCGGCCCGCACGAAGGCACCTATGCCAACCTGCCGCTCGGCCTCGTCATCCTTGTGGTGCTGCTGGGCGGCGGGGCGCTGTCGGTGGCGGGCGGGCTGAAGATGCTGCGGCTGCGCGCCATCCTGCTGCGGACGCGGGGCGATCTCCTGCGCCTCGTCTATCCGCACATCGTCCTGCCCTCGGCTCTGGAGGGCGGTGTCGGCTCGGCCATGCGGGGCGTCTGGGCGGGGGCGGCGAGCCTCGCTTTCCTGTATGGCCTGTGCGTGATCGCGCTGAGCCCCGGTTTGCCCTCGCTCGATGCCGCGCTGGCGGCGGCCGCCGCTGTCGTCACCAATACCGGCCCGGTCTACGACGCCGCCGGCGGCGGCTGGCCCGCGATCTCCTCCCTGCCGTGGGGCTCGGTGCTGGTCGCCGGCATCGGCATGGTCGCGGGGCGGCTGGAGATTATCGGGCTTTTCGTCTTCATCCATCTCGCCATCTGGCGCACCTGAGGGCCGACGCAGTCATGTCGCGCATCGCCTACGTCAACGGACGCTATCTCCCCCACCGCGACGCCAGCGTGCATGTGGAGGATCGCGGCTATCAATTCGCCGATGGCGTCTATGAGGTCTGCGAAGTGCTCGGCGGCCGGCTGGTGGATGAACGCCGCCATCTCGACCGGCTGGATCGCTCCCTGCGGGAGCTGTTCATTGCAGCGCCCATGTCACGGGCGGCGCTATCCGCCGTGCTCCGCGAGGTGGTGCGGCGCAACGGCGTGCGCAACGGCATGGTCTATCTGCAGGTGACGCGCGGCGTCGCGCGGCGGGACCACGCCTTTCCGGCGCTGGACACCGTCCCTTCCGTGGTCGTCACCGCCCGCCGCACGGACCGGGAGGCGCAGGAGGCGCTGGCGCGCAAGGGGGTTGCCGTCATCACCGTGCCGGAGAATCGCTGGCCGCGCGTCGACATCAAGAGCGTTTCCCTGCTGCCGAACGTGCTCGCCAAGCAGATGGCGAAGGAGGCCGGCGCGCGCGAGGCATGGTTCGTCGATGCCGACGGTTATGTAACCGAGGGCGCCTCCACCAACGCCTGGATCGTGACCGCCGACCGCACCATCGTCACGCGCCCGGCAGACAGCGGCATCCTCAGGGGAATCACCCGCACCGTGGCGTTCGAGGTGGCGGCGGACCTTGGCTATAAGATCGAGGAGCGACCGTTCACGGTGGCGGAGGCCCACGCGGCCGACGAGGCCTTCATCTCGGCCGCGACCACGGTCATCATGCCGGTCGTGATAATCGACGGCACACCTGTGGGAACCGGTGTCCCCGGCCCCGTTGCCACGGCTTTGCGATTGAAATTCCACGACTTTTCGGAAGTCGCGTGAGTTTGCCCCAGAGCGGATCATGTTGCGGAGCAAAATAATATTGCGCCGCCATGGGGCTGTGCCATTCTAGCAGCCCAACTCTCACGGGGGTGTACACTCCATACGTGCGCTTGCCCGTGGGCCTCAACGCCGAAACAATGGATACGAAAATGGCGGCGGAACGGACACAAAATCTCCAAGACACTTTTCTCAATCACGTCCGCAAGAACAAGACTCCCCTCACGATTTTCCTGGTGAACGGGGTGAAATTGCAGGGCGTCGTTACCTGGTTCGATAATTTCTGCGTGCTCCTGCGCCGGGACGGGCATTCCCAGCTGGTTTACAAGCACGCCATTTCCACCATCATGCCGGGTCACCCGGTCCAGTTGTTCGATCCCACGGACGATGGGGGAGAAAAGGCGTAAGCGTGGAGCATCAAAGCGGGAAGAAAGCGGGCGGACGCGCAAAGTCGAAGACTGCGGCGTCGAAGCTCGCAGGCCGCAAGGTTGAAGGCGCCATCGACTCCGGGGAGGACATTGTGATCCCCGGTGAGGACGAGGCGCTGCTGCCCGAATCGGGCATGGATCCCGACAGCCCCACATCCGACATGACGCAACAGCCTACGCGCGGCGGCATCGACCGCCGCGCGCCGGCCGTGCGTTGTGCTGTCGTCACTCCGGTGGTCAGCCGGCGGGGCAGGGGAGGCGCGCCGGAACGGCGCAGTCCCGAGGCGCGGCTGGACGAGGCCGTGGGCCTTGCCGCCGCCATCGAGTTGGACGTCGTCTTCTCCGGCCTTGTCTCCCTCTCGGAAATTCGCCCCGCGACCTATCTCGGCACCGGCAAGGTGGAAGAGCTGGCGGACGTGGTGAAGGCCGAGCATGTGGATCTGGTCTTCTTCGATGCCGCTTTGTCCCCCGTGCAGCAGCGCAATCTGGAGAAGGCCTGGTCCACCAAGGTGGTCGACCGCACTGCGCTGATCCTCGAAATCTTCGGTATGCGCGCCCGCACCAAGGAAGGCGCGCTGCAGGTGGAGCTTGCCCACCTCAACTACCAGCGCTCCCGGCTGGTGCGCTCCTGGACCCATCTCGAACGCCAGCGCGGCGGCTTCGGCTTCCTTGGCGGCCCCGGCGAGACGCAGATCGAGGCGGATCGCCGGCTCATCGGCGAGCGCATCGTGCGTATCGAGAAGGAGCTGGAGCAGGTGAAGCGCACCCGCGGCCTGCACCGGGCGAGCCGCAAGAGGGTGCCCTATCCCATCGTTGCGCTGGTGGGCTACACCAACGCCGGCAAGTCAACGCTGTTCAACCGGCTCACCCGCGCCGAGGTGATGGCCAAGGACCTGCTGTTCGCCACGCTGGATCCGACCCTTCGGGCGGTGGACCTGCCGCATGGCACCCGCATCATCCTCTCCGACACGGTGGGCTTCATCTCCGAACTGCCGACCCAACTGGTCGCCGCCTTCCGCGCCACGCTGGAAGAGGTGCTGGAGGCGGACCTGATCCTGCACGTGCGCGACATCTCCCACCCCGACACCGAAGCGCAGGCAGCGGATGTGGCCGATGTGCTCGAAGACCTCGGCGTCGAGGTCAAGGATGGCGGCCGGGTCATCGAGGTGTGGAACAAGATCGACCGGCTTTCGCCCGAGGCGCGCGAGCAGGTGCAGAACCAGACGCTCCGCGCCGGTGCCGGGGCGCCCGTAGCCGTTTCGGCCCTGACCGGGGAGGGGACGGACGACCTGCTGGGCGTCATCGAGCGCCGCATCACCTCCGGGCGCGTGACTCTCTCCGTCACGCTCGCGGCGGAGGATGGCGAAGGGCTCGGCTGGCTCTACCGCCACGGCGAAGTGCTGGAGCGCACCACAGGCGAGGACGGCGTGCTGCAGGTCGCCCTGCGCATCCCGCCGGAGCGCGCCGGCCTTGTCACCCGCCGCTTCGGCGTCCGGCGGGTTCACACGATGTAGGGCGGCGCGCGGCGCCTATTCGGCCGCGCGCTCGCTCCGCTTTTCGAGGCGCTTGGCGTCCTGCCAGAGGGCTTCCATCTCGTCGAGGCTGGCATCGTTCGGCCGGCGGCCGTCCGCCGCGAGTTGCATCTCCACATGGCCGAAGCGCCGGGTGAACTTTTCATTGGTGCCGCGCAGCGCTGTCTCGGGATCGACGTCCGCATGGCGGGCGAGGTTCACCACGGCGAACAGCAGGTCGCCGATCTCGTCGCGTATGGCCTCGGTACCGCCGACGTCGAGGGCCTGCGAGACTTCCTCCGTCTCCTCGCGGATCTTGGCCAGCACCTGCCGCGCATCATTCCAGTCGAAGCCCACGCGGCTTGCTTTCTCCTGAAGCTTCAACGCGCGGGTGAGGGCAGGGAGGGGCAGGGCGACGCCCGAGAGGGTGCCCTTTCCTCCCTCCTCCGGCGCCAGCCCGGCAACCGCGCGGGCGGCGGCGCGCTCGGCCTTTTCCTGCGCCTTGATCTCGGCCCACATCCCCTTCACCGCCTCCGGCGACAGATCGCGGGCATCGCCGAACACATGGGGGTGCCGCCGAACCAGCTTGGTGGTGATGGCCTCCACCACATCGGGGAATGCGAAGGCGCCTTCCTCCTCCGCCAGACGGGCGTGGAAGACAACCTGCAGCAGCAGGTCGCCCAGTTCCTCCTTCAGGTCCGGCAAATCGGCGCGGGCGATGGCATCGGCCACCTCATAGGCCTCTTCCAGCGTATAGGGCGCAATGGTCGCGAAGGTCTGCTCCAGATCCCACGGGCAACCGGTGCCCGGCGTGCGCAGGGCCGCCATGATCTCGATGAGGCGCGCAATGTCGCGGGAGGGCTGCATGGGGGGGCTCCGGAGGGATGGGCGGCCATCCTAATGCGCGGGCACGCCGCGCGCGACTGCGCCCGATGCCGCCTTTGAGCACGGGACCGCGACGCCTATGTTATCGGCGTCCAAACGGATTCCCGCCCATGATCGAGATCGCCCCCGCCGGCCCCATCGACGACGACATCCGGCCCGGCGAGACTAGCGTCGCGCTGCCGGAGCGTTTCGACGCGGGCCTCTATTTCATCGGCCGCATCCGCACGCCCTGGACGGTGCGCGGCACCTGTCCGCGCCGGGGTGACCCGGAGGAGGGGCCGGTCTGCACCCTGGAGATCGATGCGCGCTGGGCGGATGCCCTGACGGGCGTCGCCGAGTGTCCGCGCCTTCAGGTGCTCTACTGGATGGACCGGGCGCGCCGCGACCTCGTGCTCCAGAGCCCACGCGAGGGCGCCACCCGCGGCACCTTTGCGCTGCGCTCTCCCGTGCGGCCGAACCCCATCGCATCCTCGGTGGTGACGCTCGTGGGCGTGGAGGGGCTCAAGGTGATGGTGCGCGGCCTCGACTGCCTCGACGGCACGCCGCTGGTCGATCTGAAGGTGCAGCACGCGTGAGGCGGGTGCTGATGGAGCCCTGCACGAGTGAATCGCAGAAGAGATATTATGGAATTAAGAGAAGGAGGGGCAACACTCGCTCCGCCGCGCACCAGGATTCGGTAGCGCCAAAATTCACAAATTTATCTATCTACGACAGCAGCTTAGGTGAGACTTCAAAAGCGAAACCCGAATCGCCCCGAGAGCTAGCCCGCCGCTCCGGTCTGCTCATGGAGGGCTGCGCCGCTCCGGATGTCTGACGTGAACTGCATGCCGTCATAGGCAGGAATCACCCCCTCCGGCAGGCGCGCCGCCAAGGCGGAATAATCGAGGTCCGTGTGCAGGTTGGTCAGGATCGCGAGATTGGGCTTGAGCAGTGCCACATGGTCCAGCGCTTCCTGAACCGTGAAATGCGAGGGATGAGGCGCCTCGCGCAGGGCGTCGATGATCCAGATGTCGAGATTGTGCAGATGCCCAAGGCTGTTCTCGGGAAACCCGTTCACGTCGCTTGAGTAGGCGACGCCGTCGAACCGGAAGCCGAAGGCGTCGATATCGCCATGCCGCTGGCGGAACGGCAGCGCCGTGATCGGGCCGCCGGCGCCATCGATGACGATCTCACGGCCCTCCCTGAACCGGTGGTCGTTCAGGATGGGTGGATAAGCGCTGCCCGGCGGCGTGGCGAAGCAATAGCCGAAGCGTTGATGCAGGATGCAGGCGGTATCTTCATCCGCATAGATCTCGACGCGCTTGCGGTTGTGGATGGCGAGCGGCCGCAGATCATCGATGCCGTGGGTGTGGTCGGCGTGCTCGTGGGTGAACAGGACAGCGTCGAGATGGGTGACGTTCACGCCGAGCAACTGCTCCCGCAGGTCCGGCGAAGCATCGACGAGGACGCTGGTTTTCCCGTTCGGCCCGACTCGCTCCACCAGCATGGAGCACCGGCGGCGGCGATTGCGCGGATTGGCGGGATCGCAGGCGCCCCACCCCTGCCCCACCCGCGGAACGCCGCCCGACGAGCCGCAGCCGAGAATGGTGAAGGTGAGTGTGGCGGACTCGGTGGAGGGGGGCATCGTCGCTCTCCGTGCGGTCGGGACGCCCCGCCGCAGAATCCGCCGCAGGGTGCTCCAATTCGCGCCTGGAGTCACACCGGCGGGCCGTCATCGACAACCCATTCATCGCGACTGAAAGGGGCTTGAAGCGCCACGCCTTCCGGTCGGGCCACTCAACGGCCCTCATGCATCAGGCGAGACGCGGCTAAAAAATTCTGCAAGCGCAGGGGGATGCGAATCGCGATTCGCGTGATGCATCAGATGAGCGTCGGGGCGTACGGCCAGAGGGCAGCCGCAAGCATCCGCCGCACACAGCGACGGTCCGCCTCCGGCAAAGCGTAGGATTGACGATGGGAAGAATGAAGCCGCGCCTGAAGGCGGCATAGGCCAAGCACCGCACCGATCGAGCAAAGGAAGGGCTGTTGCGGATGCCGGGATGGAATGGTCGGAGCGAGAGGATTTGAACCTCCGACCCCTAGTCCCCCAGACTAGTGCGCTAACCGGGCTGCGCTACGCTCCGACGTGGAGGGGAGGCTTAGACCATCACCGGGGCCCCGACAAGCCCCTCCGGAACCGAATGTGCAAAGCGCACGCCGCTCTCCCCAGGGATCATTCGAGCGGGACAAAGATACCACCTTAGGCTGCGCTTTTCGGCGTCGTATCGCGGCAAGATTGTGGCAAAGGAGAACGAATCGTCACTCTTTCGCCGGCGAATGGTGTCAATGTGGCCGGATTGCGCGGTCATTCGGCGATCTTCCTCAACAACACGGAAGATTGAACGGATGAAGATACGCGTGGTCCTGTCCTGCGCCGCCCTGTCCCTGTCGGCCGCCATGGCCGCTCCGAGCCTGGCGAACGCGGACACCTCCACCGGCATCGCCTCCTACTATTGGCAAGGCCGCAGCACCGCGAGTGGTGAACGTTTCAACCCGACGGCCTACACGGCCGCCCATCGTTCCCTGCCCTTCGGCACCAAGGTGCGTGTCACCAATCTCCGTAATGGAAAGACCGTCGTCGTCCGCATCAATGATCGCGGACCGTTCGTCCGTGGCCGGGTGATCGACGTGTCCAAGGCCGCAGCGTCGGAGCTCGGCTTTACCGGCTCGGGCGTAACCCGCGTCTCCCTCGCCGTCATCGACTGATCGGGCGAGCGCGATAAAAGAGGCTGGGCGTGCGCCGGGATCGGCTTGCGCCCGGCGCTCCCTAATCAGGCAGCGATGCGCTGCTCAGTCGGCGGTCCTGGCTTCGCCACGCCGGCCGGTCAGGCCTTCCATCAGTCGACGGCATTCGCCCAGCTCATAGAGTGCGGACTGCATGCGGTGCACGTCGTCGCGTGAGAGCACCGGGGCCGCCATGGGCGGCTGGCCCACCACACGCGGCTCCGACCGCAGATGCGGCGGCAGATATTGCTCCGGCGGGCCGGGACGCAAAGGCTCACGCGGCAGCCGCTGGCTCGGCTCCGCCTGCGGGCGGGCGGCAGCTTCCTCCGCCGGCACGCTCGGCCCTGCCCAGGTCCGCTCAGCTGCCGGTCGCGCCGGCTGAACGGGGGCCGCATGGGCCGGCGCGGCTGCGGCCGGCTGGGGCGCCAGGCCACGGCTGGCCATGCGCTCGGCCAGAAGCCGCTGCTCAGCCTCCGGCATCGGAAAACCGCTCTCGCCTTCCTCGCTGATCGGGCCAATGAGCGGTCCGACGCGCGTGGCGCGGGGAAGGGCCTGCGGGGCGCCCTCGCCCCATTCCTCATCGATCGCGCGGCGCATGGCCTCGCCCTGCCAGCTTCCCGGTGACCGGGGCAGGCGGGCCGAGACTTCGCCGGGACCATAGGTTTCCGCCGGGTAGGGCTCACGCTGCGCGGGGCGTTCCGCCTCTCCGCGCAGCGCATGGGACGGGGCGACCCCCATGGGCGGCTCGCGCCGCGCCTCGCCTGCGCGGGGGTCCGGCCGGCGCGGACGATCTGCGGGGCGCTCGAAGGCGCGCCGGTCCGATGGCCGATCGCCGAAACGATCGTAGGGCCGATCTTCGGACCGATCTTGGGGCCGATCCTGATCGTTCATGGAATACTCCGGCTCGGCGGCCCTCGGGGCCGGTCGGTAAGGGGCAGGCATGTCCGCCGGCAGCGGCGCGGCCTGAGGCCATGGCTCATCCGCCGGGCGGCCCGAGGGGGCATAGGGTTCATGCGGCGGTTCGGGCGGGGCGTCGTCTGCCCAGCGTCCTTCGTCCCGCCAGTCCTCATCCTGCCAGCCGGCATCCCGCCGGGCGTCGACGCGCCCGCCGCGCTCGCGCTCGTCCCAGCCCGCTTCCTCGGCTTCCGACTCGCCGGTGGTGCTTTCCACCCAATCGGTCTGGCGCCAGTCGCCATCACGCAGCAGCCGGCCGTCGCGCGCGTCCCGCTCGCGCGGGTGTTGCGGCTCGGCTTCCAGCCAGTCCCGGCTTTCGGCAGGGGCGCGGCGGGCGCGGCGCGGAATGAAGTCCTCGGGCGGACCCGCCTCATCCTCCGGCTCGTGGCGCGCGGGGGCGGCGCGTTCGGCCCTGCCCGGCTCCGGCGCGTGCGGGACAGCATGCCGGGCTTCGTGCTCGGGCAGCTCGTGCGGCCGGGGCGGACGCCGGTCCTGCGCCTTCAGGCGGCGGATGCGGTCCTCAATGGGCTCGGACACCTGCGGCGACGGGGGGAAATCGTCCAGGAAGGGCAGCAGCGGGTCGTCGAGCTCGGGCGAGTGGGGCGCCTGATCGTCGGCCGGCATGGCAAGGCGCGACGCCGGCCCGCGGCTCGGTCGCTGCAGGGGGCGCAGCTGAGGTTCCAGCCGCTCGCCAGGGCGACCCTCCGGCGCGGCCCGTCGCGGCGGAGCCAGCTCCGCCCGGCGGCCCCTGCCCTCATCCACATCCAGGTCCGCATGGGAAGCGTCGGCGCGCGCCGTCAGATCGGCAGCGCGCGGGTCCAGCCTCGGCTCCAGTCCCGGATCGCGGCGGCGCAGCGGCGCGGTGTCGTGATCGAGATCCGCCTCGGGTCGCTGTGCCGGGCGCCGGGGCGGAAGCTCGTCCATGTCGTCCCGGGCGGTCCCGAAGGACGGCTCGCGACGGCCGGCGCCCGGTCCACGGCGGTCGGTCTCGTCGGGGCGACGGCGCTCCGTCTCCGCTTCGCCGCGGTCAACGGGGCGGCTTGAGGCGGCGATGCCGGGTTCGTCGCGAAGCGGCTGATGGCGAAGGGGCATTTCCCGCTGCGGGGCATCGAAGGCGGGATCGAGTCGCTCCGCCCGGCCGCCACGGCCGCTGCCTTCACGCAGCGGCCTCGGGGGGGCGGTCGGTTCGGAGGCCAGATCCCGGTCGGCCTCGGCATCGGGGAAGGGCAGTGGCAGCTCGGCGCTTTCGGGCAGCTCGGGAAGGACATCCTCCTCCCCTCCCCGCCCCTTGCCGCGCCGGCGCGGCAGCAGGCCGAGCAGGCCGCCGAATGTGACGCCCTCCCCGCCGGCGGCGCGGGCCGGACGCGCGGAGCGCATGGACGCCACCTCGCGCTCGATACCGAGATCCTGGACGTAGCGCACGCCCTGGTCCTTCAGCACGCGCTGGGCGCCCTTGATGGTGAAGCCGTCGGTGTAGAGCAGGTGGCGGATGCCGCGCAGGAGGTCCACGTCCTCCGGCCGGTAGAATCGCCGGCCGCCGGCGCGCTTCACCGGCTTGATCTGGGTGAAGCGGCTTTCCCAGAAGCGCAGGACGTGCTGCGGGAGCTCAAGCTCGTCCGCGACCTCGCTGATGGTCCGGAAGGCGTCCGGAGCTTTCTCCGTCTCGCGCGCGTCGCCCACCTTCTCTCCCGCCTCGTTCGACCGAATCGCCCAGAGCCCGTGCCGGAATCATAGGTGCGATTGGCGCATGCGGAAAGGCGGGCAAGCCACGGCAAGGGCTTGTCCCCGGGTGTTCGCGCGATCGGTTACGAAATCCTGTCCGCGGGGCGGATGTCGAGGTTCAGTCCTCGTCCGTCCCGTCCGGCTCGGTGCCGTTGATGCGGTGCTTCAGGATGCTGGACGGCTTGAACACCATGACCCGGCGGGGCTCGATGGGCACTTCCTGGCCGGTCTTGGGGTTGCGCCCGATACGCTCGCCCTTGTCGCGCACGACGAAGGAGCCGAACGACGACAGCTTGACCGTCTCGCCACGGGCGAGGCAGTCCGCAATCTCCTTCAGAACCATCTCGACGAGTTGGGCAGACTCGGTGCGAGAAAGTCCCACCTGCTGATAGACGGCCTCACACAGATCCGCCCGCGTTACGGTCCGACCAGCCATATGTCTCCCCGACCCCTGAAAGCGCGCTCGAACCGGCCGCCAACGCCCTGCGACCGCCCAGCCATGCAAACGCAGCAATTCTTAACAGTTGAGGCTGCACGAATGTGACGGATACGACGACGCACCGCCCACGAGCCCCAGCGCCTGTGGGCAACGGCGTCCGGCAAACTAGCCGCGCCAGCCGAGCAAGGTCAACGCATTATGTGGTCTACCAGCGGATCAGTGCCGACCCCCAGGTGAATCCGCCCCCCATTGCCTCAAGCAACACCAGATCACCTTTGGTAATCCGGCCATCCCGCACTGCGACATCGAGTGCCAGGGGGATGGACGCGGCGGAGGTGTTGCCGTGGAGATCCACGGTCGTCACCACCTTTTCCGGCGCGATGCCCAGCTTCAGCGCGCTGGCGTCGATGATGCGGCGGTTCGCCTGATGGGGCACGAACCAGTCGATGCTGTCCGCGCTCTCGCCGGTGGCGGCGAAGGCGTCCTCGATCACGTCGGTGATCATGCCCACCGCGTGCTTGAACACTTCCTTGCCTTCCATGCGCAGATGGCCGGCGGTGCCCGTGGTGGACGGCCCGCCGTCCACATAGAGCTTGGCGCGATGGCGGCCGTCCGAGCGCAGGTGGGAGGTCAGCAGACCGGAATTGCCGGCCGTTGCGGCGTCCACGCCTTCGAGCACGAGCGCCCCGGCGCCGTCGCCGAACAGCACGCAGGTGCCGCGGTCCTCCCAATCGAGGATGCGCGAGAAGGTCTCGGCGCCGATCACCAGCGCCCGCTTGAAGGCGCCGGTCTTCAGATAGGCGTCGGCCGTGGCGAGCGCGAACACGAAGCCCGAGCACACCGCCTGCACGTCGAAGGCGGCGCCGCGGGTGATGCCCAGCTCGGCCTGCACCGTCACGGAGGTGGCGGGGAAGGTCTGGTCCGGAGTCGCCGTGCCCAGAACGATCAGGTCGATGTCGGCGGCGGTGAGGCCGGACGCATCGAGGGCGCGCTGGGCCGCCTTGATGGCGAGGTGGGAGGTGAATTCACCTTCCGCAGCGATGTGCCGCTGGCGGATGCCGGTGCGCTGGACGATCCACTCGTCGGACGTGTCCATGCGTGCCGCGAGGTCGGCGTTGCTGAGCACCCGCTCGGGGAGATAGGACCCGGTGCCCCGGGCGACGGACCTGATACCGCTCACGATTGTCCTTCCGCCCCTGCTGCCTCCGGCCGGCGCTCGGAAATCTCCTGAGGCCTGCGGCTGGTTAGGCTTTGTTCGATGCGCGCCAGCAACTCGTGGCGCACCATGTCATAGGCGAGGTCGACGGCGGCGGCGAAGCCCTCCGCGTCGGTGCCGCCGTGGCTCTTGATGACGATGCCGTTGAGGCCGAGGAACACGCCGCCATTGGCCCGGCGCGGATCCATCTTCTCCTTCAGCACGCGAAACGCATCGCGCGCGAAGAGATAGCCGATCCTCGCCCTCAGGGTGCGGCTCATGGCCGAGCGCAGGTAGGAGGCGAGCTGCTTGGCCGTGCCCTCGGCGGTCTTGAGGGCAATATTGCCGGAAAAGCCCTCGGTGACGACCACGTCCACCGTGCCGGCGCCGATATCGTTGCCCTCGACGAAGCCGTGATAGTTCACCGCCACCGTCTCCTCCCGGAGGATGCGCGCGGCTTCCTTCACTTCCTCGACGCCCTTGATCTCCTCGACACCCACATTGAGCAGGCCGACGGTGGGCTTCTCGATGTCGAACAGCACCCGCGCCATGGCCGAGCCCATGAGCGCCATCTCGACGAGGCTCTTGGCGGTGGCGCCGATGGAGGCGCCCACGTCCAGCACCACCGTCTCGCCGCGCAGCGTCGGCCAGATGGCAGCGATGGCGGGGCGGCTGATGCCGGGCATGGTGCGCAGGTTGAAATTGGCCATGGCCATCAGGGCGCCGGTATTGCCGGCGGAGATGGCGACGTCGGCCTCATGGACCTTCACCGCGTCGATGGCCTTCCACATGGACGATTTGTAGCGGCCACGGCGCAGCGCCTGGCTCGGCTTGTCGTCCATGCCCACCACCACGTCGGTGTGGACGATGCGGGAGGCCGCGGCGAGCTTTGGATGGCTCTTCAGGACCTCGCGGACGCGCGCCTCGTCACCATAGAGCACGAAGGCGGTGTCCGGGTGGCGACCGAGGGAGATTTCCGCTCCGGCAAGGACCGTCTCGGGTCCATGGTCGCCGCCCATGGCGTCGACGGCGATGCGGACGGGTACGGTCATCTCCGGCGTAAATCCCTGCTTCGATCGAATGGCGGCGGGCTCTGCCCTGGCGGGAAAAAGTGAGGGATCAGAAAATCCCGGCCATCATGTCCCGTCGTTACCGTCGCCGTTGCGGCGGGCGGACAATAGCGTGTCGCGGCGCCATCGCAACTGCTCCGGGGCTGCGAGGCGCGCTTACTCCTTGTCCTTCAGGCGGGCGAGCGCGGAGAAGGGCGAAATGGCGGGATCCTCCGCCGGCGGCTCGAACACCGCGTCGGGCTTGCGGGGATAGGGATCGACGCCGAGGGCCAGGAACTCGCACACCAGCGCGCCCACGTCGATACGCCCGTCCACGATCTCGTCGGGCGGGTCGATCCCGTTCTCCTCGTCCTCTTCGGAGGGCTTATAGGTGCCGGCGGGGGCGAAGTGGACGTCGATTTCCTCCTCGAGCGGCGCGTCGAACGCCTCCAGCGTCACCCCGCACGTCTGGCGCACGGTGGCCGTGAGTCGGCCCGACACGTGCACGCCCTCCCTGCCTTCCGGAACAAGGTGAAGCGTCGCCAGGATCCCCTCGGCGTGGAGAACGCCCGCATATCGCGCAAGCGCTACCGTGGCGGCTTCATCGGGCGCGAGCTTCAGGTGAAGGCCGAGCGGCGGGAGGTCCGCGATCGAGATCATGTGGGAATAACGAAGGTCGCTCATTGTCCCGCCTCCGGAGCAGGCCTGAGTTGGGGCGCCGGCAGCACGAGCGCGCCGCGGGCGAAGGTTTCAAAGGGCGTTGCCGCAAGGCTGTCCGCGGCGGCGCGGACATAGGCCGCGAACGGGGCGGCGGTGGGCACCGGCTCCTCCGTGCCGAGAATATTGCGGGCGATGGCCTGCGCCAGCAGCGCATTGCCCGCGTCAGCCAACGCGGTATCATATGCCGCAGCGCGGCCGTAGAAGGCTTCGCCGATCTTCTTCATCTTCTTCGGCACGGTGAGGTCGCCGACGCCGAGTTCGCGCATGGTGGCGTCCATGTCGGCGGCGAAGGCGTCGAAAATCTCCTGCGACATGGCGCGCGCCGTATCGTCGCCGCCCTTCAGGCGGTGGCAGACGAGCACGGTGTGGAGCACCACCATCTCGAAGCGTCCCTCCAGCGTATCGGGAACGCCGAAGTCGGTGTAGAACTCCGCCCGCCGCGACTGTGCCACGATCACGCCATACAGGCGCTCGATGGTCTCGCGGGACTTGGCACGCTTTGACGAGCGGAACAGGTTGAGCATTTCGTATTCCGGGCCAAGGTCCGGCGAGGAGTTGAACGGGCAAGCGGCGTAACGCGCCCTCGCCCGCATGGCAAGGGGCGGTAGCCGAGGCGGCGCGCCGGGGCGCCGTTCACAGCACAATGATGGGGATGCGTGTGGCGTCACTAGACAAGAGGCAGGAGCGCACGGGGAACGGGCGGAATACCACCAACCGGAGGCTTGGCCTTGCGGGGACCGCCGCCCTCCTGCTCGCCGGGATGGCGCTCACGGGTTGCGACCAGGTGGTCGTGAACGGCACGGGCGGCCAGCTGACCGGCGTGGTTCGCACCTATCAGCGCGGTTACGTGCTGGCGGAAGGCGCGCTGGATCAGGTGCCCGTCGGCTCGAGCCAGGAACAGGTGCTGCTCGTGCTGGGCACGCCGTCCACCGTCGCGACCCTGAACGGCGACGCCTTCTTCTACATCTCTCAGACCCAGCAGCGCGTCGCCTTCCTCAAGCCGGAAATCACCGAGCAGAAGGTGCTCGCGATCTATTTCGACAAGAACAAGCGGGTGACCCGCGTGGCCCAGTACGGCCTCAAGGACGGCAAGGTGTTCGACTTCGTGTCGCAGACCACGCCGACCAGCGGCGAGGAGCTGAGTCTCATCCGCCAGATGATCGGCCTCATCACCTTCTGACCGTAGACCAGGGCAGGCCGGCCGCGTGGACCGCGCGCCGGGCCTTGACCTGCGCCATGAATGGCGCTCCCAAGGGCGGTGTGGCGCCCGAACGGCCCCACCCCTGCGCAACGCCCGGAGCGACGAGCCCGAACCGATGGCCAGAACACTCGGACAGGACCTCGCCGCCGCGCTGCGCTTCTATTCCCGCCTGCCGCTGCCGGCCCGGGATGACACCGCCTTCGCGCCGCCCGACATCAACCGCATCGCCTATGCGATCCCCGTCGCCGGCGCGGTGCTCGGCCTGATCGGGGCGCTGGCCCTCATCCTCGCCATGGCCGTGAAGCTGCCGGCCTTCCTTGCGGCCGTGCTGACGGTGGCGGTGCTGGCGCTGGCCACGGGATGCTTCCACGAGGACGGGCTGGCCGACACCGCTGATGGGCTGGGCGGCGGCCGCGACCGTGCGCACAAGCTCACCATCATGCGCGACAGCCGCATCGGCACCTATGGCGGGACCGCGCTCCTGCTGGGGCTGCTGCTGCGGATCGGCGCGCTAGAGGCGCTCGCTTTATCGGTCGGCCCGCTGCGCGCCGGCCTTGCCCTCATTGCCGGCGAAGCGGCCTCGCGCGCCGCCGGGGTGCTGCTCATCGCCGCCCTGCCCCCGGCCCGCACCGACGGCGCCGGCGCGTCCGTCGGCCGGCCCTCGGAAGCGGCGGCGATGTCCTGTGCGCTGGTCGCCGCCCTCATCGTCTGCGTGCTCATGGTGGCGGCCTTCGGCATCGGTGCGGCCTTTGCCGGCCTGATCGGCCCGGTGCTGGTGCTGCTGGTGATGATGCGCCTGTCGAGCCGGCTTATCGGCGGGCAGACCGGCGACGTGGCCGGCGCCACCCAGCAGGTGGCGGTGATTGTGTTCCTCCTCGGCGTGCTTATCTTCGGGGGACGGTAGGCGAGCGGCGATTCCCGCCCCACCAGCCCGAAGGAGCCGAGCGCGCGCCCGCGCAGCCATGACCGACCCGTCAGCACCCCGGACCATTCCCGCGGCGAACGCCATCGTCACGCCCTGCATCAAGGTGTGCGTGGTGGAGCCTTTGAGCGGGCTGTGCATCGGCTGCGGGCGGACGCTGCGCGAGATCGGCGGATGGGCCTCCTTCTCCCCGGATGCCCGCGACCGGATCATGGCCGTCCTTCCCGACCGGCTGGCGCGTCTCAAGCAGACGGCGCCGGACGCCTTCATGGAATAGGCCGCCATGCGCAGCGACCGTCTCCTCTGGCTTCTCCTCATCGGCCTGTTCGCCGGCGGCGTCATCCTCGCGGTGAACCACGAGCAGGGCGAAGTGGCGGGCATCGACATCAACAAGTTCGGGGCGCTGGTGGGGCAGCTCTCCATCGCCGTCTTCGTCGGTGCGGCCGCCTGGTCCATCTTTCGTGGCCGAATCGCCGAATCGCTCATGGCCGCTGCCTTCTGGCTGGTGCTCGCGGCGCTGCTGGCCCTCGGCTACACCTATCGCGATCCCCTCACCCAGGTCGGCCGCAAGGTGCTGGCCGAGGTGGCGCCCGGCTATGCGGTGAACCTCGCGCAGACGGGCACCAGCATGGTGGAGGTCACGCGCGGGTCCGGCGGCGATTTCGCGGTGCGCGCCGGGATCAACGGCTCGGGCGTGAGCATGCTGGTGGACACCGGCGCCTCGTCCGTGGTGCTGACCCACGAGGCGGCGAAGGCGGTGGGCCTGCCGGTGGATTTCCTGAAATACGATGTGCCCGTGGACACCGCCGCCGGCCGCACCCGGGCGGCAGCCGTGGTGCTGGACACCATAACCATCGGCAGCATCGTCGAACGGCACGTGCCCGCCCTCGTCTCGCCCGCCGGCGCGCTGCGCACCAGCCTGCTCGGCATGAGCTTCCTGTCGCGGCTCGACGCCTTCGAATTCCGCGGCGACAAGCTCGTCATGCGCGGCGGGAAATGATTGTATTTCCGCCCCCTGCCCGTCCCGGTTAGGGTCGCTGGCAATCCTCAGGCCTGAGCAGCGAAGCGCGATGCGCGTCCCCACATTGACCGATCTCCAGAAGGAACGGGCGATCCTGTTCGCGATCCTTCTCGATTTCAGCGTCTTCGTGCCCTACCTCGTCACGGTGTGGCGCATCGGCTCGCTCGCCATGCTGGCGGAGCTGCTGCGCGGCGGCCTGCTGCTGCTGGTGGAAGGCCTCGCCCTGCTGACGCTGCGCGCCGCCCATCGTGGCCGCATGCATTTCTACGATTTCGGCATCGGCAAGCTCGAGCGCATGTTTGCGGCCGCCATCGGCGTGCTGCTGCTGCTCGCGGCGGTGTTCATCCTCATCAAGGTGATGGATTCGTCGGAATCCGAGCCCCTGCCGCCGTTCTGGGTGGCGGCGGCCCTTGGGCTCGTCATCTACAACCTGTTCACGAATCTGGCGCCGCTGGTTCCGCTGTGGCGGGCGACGCGCGCGGGCACCTCCATCATCGTGCTCAGCCAGTTCCGCGCCCGCATCGCCAAGGCGGTGGCCTCGGTGACGGTGGTGGTGTGCGTCGCCCTCGACGTGCTGTTTCCGCACACCGAGGTGGGGCTGGCCGCCGACGATATCGGCGGACTTATCGGCGCCGCCTTCATGCTGGTGATCGGCGGCGCCATGATCTCGGAAGCCCTGCCGGACCTGCTGGATCGCGCCCTGGCGGAGCCGCTGCAGATGAAGGTGAACGCTGCGCTCGCCGCCTATTTTGATCGCTACGAGCAGCTCATCAGCGTGCGGACCCGCAAGTCCGGCACCATCGCCCATGTGGAGATCACGGTGGGGTTCGCCCCCGGCCGCACCATTGCCGACGTCAGCTCGGTCACGGACGCCCTGCGCCAGACGCTGACCGCCGCCATCCCCGATGCCGACGTCGTGGTGATCGCCGCGCCCTATGATCCCGAAACGCGGTCCGCCTAGAGCATTTCCAGCCCGACCTTGCGGCGCGGCGGGGGGAAGGCCTTGTCGATGGCGGCGAGGTCTTCGGCGTCCAACACCAGATCGCGCGCGGCGGCGTTCATCTCCACATGCTCGATGCGGCTCGCCTTGGGGATGGCGATGACGTCGCCGCTGCGCATCACCCACGCGAGCGCCACCTGGAACGGGTCGACGCCGTGCTTCTTCGCCACGGCGCCCAGCGCCCCGCCGCGCGGCAGGCGGGCCTGCTCGATGGGGCTGTAGGCCATGACCGGGATGTGGGCAGAGCGCAGCTCCGGGAACAGGTCGAACTCCGGCCCGCGGCGGCTCGGGTTGTAGAGCACCTGGTTGGCCGCGCAGGCGGCGCCGCCCTTGGTCGCGAGCAGTTCCTCCATGTCGTCCGTGTCGAGGTTGCTCACGCCCCAGAGGCGGATCTTGCCCGCCTTCTGCAGCGCCTCGAATCCCGCGACGGTCTCCGAGAGGGGATGGTTGCCGCGCCAGTGAAGGAGATAGAGGTCGATCACGTCGGTCTTCATCCGCTTCAGGCTGCGCTCGCAGGCAGCCGCGACGCCGGCCCGGCTGGCATTGTGGGGATACACCTTGCTGACAAGGAACACCTCGTCCCGACGCCCGGTAATGGCCTCGCCCACCACCTCCTCGGCGCCGCCGTCGGCATACATCTCCGCCGTATCGATGAGGGTGAGGCCGAGGTCGATGCCGCGCTGCAAGGCCTTCGCCTCGGTGGCGCGGGTGGTGGAGCGCTCACCCATGTACCAGGTGCCCTGGCCGAGGGCGGGCACCGTCTCGCCATTGGGAAGGGTCACGGTCTTGGTCATGGGCGCTCCCTCGGGCTTCGTTCCGCTGGCTGGTTGCGGGCGACCATAACGCCTGCTTCGGGGAGGTCCAGAGCCGGCCTGCGGCAGGGGGACGCTGCGTAGATTCACGTGCTTGACCCCTTCTGCCGCGTTGCACACAAGCGGAGCATGGGCATCGGGTTGGGATACAAGGGCTTGCGGGCGGCCGCTGCTGCACTTTTCGTGCTGGCGCAGCTGACGCTGGGGTTTGCCCACCAGCCTGTCGCCCTGCCCTCCTCCGAAGCGCCGGTCGATCTTGCGGCCTATGCGCTGCCGGACGGCACGTTGCCGGACCTCTGCCTCAATGGCGGAGATCCGGGGACGGTTCTCAAGACCTATCCCTGCGACGCCTGCGTGCTGACCTCTGCGCCCGGCCTTGCCGTCGGGCCGCAACCCGCGCTGGCGGCGCCCGATGGCCGTCGCATCGCGCACCTCGCCGCGCGCAGCGAACGCCGGCCGGCGGAGGAAGCCCGCGGCGCCCAAGCCCGTGGCCCTCCTGTGACGTGACCCAAAGCTGAACCGGCGCGGGAGCCTCCCGACGCCTCCGGTCCCTGCCGCCCCTGCGGCCTTTCGGGTTTTCGTCCATGTCAGACACGCAATCTCACGCGCCTTCGGAGGCGCTCGCGCGCGCCCGCGCCGCCATGTCGGCGGAATTCGGCACCGCCACCCGCACCGCGTTCGATCCGGTGCGCCGCGCGCCGCGGCGGCTCTATCACACCAACGGCTTCAACCCGCCGCGCCCCATCGAGGATGCGGCGCGGCGCGGCTGGTCCGGACGTTGCCCGGCCTGCGGCGAGGGCGCCCTGTTCGGGCGCTGGATGCAGGTTTCGGAAGCCTGCGCCCATTGCGGCGAGGCGCTGGGCCATGCCCGCGTCACCAATGCCGTACCGGTCCTCGCAATCCCCCTCGCGCTGCTCGCCGGATCGTTGGTGGGCGGTGTCCTGGAGCTGCTCAGCGACCTCCCGCTGGCGCTTGAGCTTGCGGCCAGTGAGCTGGTGGCCGTGGCCGCCGCCTTCCATGTGCTTCCCCGCGCCAAGGGCCTCGCCATCGGCCTCGCCTGGGCGAACCATGTGGGCGGCTTCGATCCGCTCCTCCATCTGGTGCCGGACCCGGAGACCCCGGCCGCCCTGCCCCCGCCCGTCGAGGCCCCCTGAAACGCAGAACGCCGGCGGGAGCACCGCCGGCGTTCGCTTATTTGAGGGGTGGGCGCGCGATCAGGCCGCGTCGTAGAGCCGGCGCTCCAGCAGCGGGTTGCCGCCCTTGAACGCGCCATGCAGCGCCTTCGCGGCAGCGAGCACCGCGAGGTCCACCAGCGGCTCGACGATGATGACGAGCATGTAGGCGCCGCCGAAGGTCGCCACCGAGGCGATGTTCTCGGAGGCAAAGCCCTGGCCATAGACCGCCCAGAACGCCACCCAGCCGACGATGCCGGCCTGATAGGTGGTGGAGAGGGCGAGCGCCTGACCGTACTTCAGCTCCACATAGGGCGTGCCCGGCGCCACGATGCGGCGCGCGACGGCGGCGACGCCGAACAGCGGCACCAGCAGCGTGGTCACGTTCATCCCGTACTGGGGCAGGTCGAATGGTGCGAAGAACAGGCCCTGGATGAGCAGGCCGAAGGCGAGGCCGAGGGCGGCCGGGGCCGCGCCGAACATCAGGAACAGGGTCGAGCCGAGGATGAGGTGCACTTCCGAGACGCCCACCGGATAGTGCGGCAGCACCTCGAAGAAGCTGAACACGAGAGCGGTGGTGGCGAGGGTGCGGCCCGCCAGCGAGAGGACGCCGCGCTCGCGCGCCGCCTCATAGGCAAGCTTCAGGGCATAGCCGCCGGCGGCGGCCGCCGTGACATAGCTGAGGCCGATCTTGGCCCCGTCCACGAGTCCGGGTTCGATATGCATGCAGGTCTCCGTTGCCGTCTCACCCGACGGCCCGAGGGTTGTCATCATGCGACCGGCCGGTCTCCTGACTCGCGGGTCTACGCTCACCCCCGCCTTCCCGGCCGGCCCGAGGGGCTTTGGCCAGTGGCATGCTGGAAGATCGCTCGCCGCTCACAGTCGCGGGGGCGGTTGGGGCTTTGCGCCACCCCGGCGGATTTCCGCGCAGGTTCAGGCCCTACCCCATTCCCGTTTCACTCCGGATGCCGTGGCAACCGGAGCACCGTTCGCATGCGCAGCAGGCACCGAACACCTCCGTGCTGTCAAGCAATCCCGGAGGCGAAACGCGCCGGCCCCTTCCGGACCGGCGCATCCTGCGTGTGCGTTTCTGGCCTCAGTGGCCGGGATGGGCGCTGCCGGAGGCGCCGAGGCCCTCCACCGTGAACTTCACGGGCACACTGCCGGCCTTCTCGAAGGTCAGCGTGCCGTCCACGGAGGTGCCCTCCTTGAGCGGGGACTTCAGGTCCAGGAACATGATGTGGTAGCCGCCGGGCTTCAGCTCGACGCTTCCGCCCGCCGGGATGGTGAGACCGTCCGGGATGGGCCGCATCACCATGACGCCGTCCTTCATGGACATCTCGTGGATCTCGACCCGGCCGGCGAACGGCACAGTGGCGGAGATCAGGCGATCGGGCGCGGCGCCGGTGTTCTTCACCACCAGATAGCCAGCGGCGACGCTGGCGCCGCCCGGCGTGGCCCGCGACCAGGGATGGTCGATCTGCAGCGTCCCGGCCTTGTAGTCGTGCGCCATGGCGGCGCCGGTCAAAGCGACGGTTGCGACGGCTGCGGCCATCACCGCACGGCGGGTGAGATGGAAAATGGACATGGGTGCTCCTTGGTTGCGCCAATGGGGCTCCTGCCCCCTGGCGGAATGAACCTGCTTGGTTGGATTGGATGACATGCTCGCCACCCGAGCCGGACACGCGATGGCGCGGCCGCGCGGGCGGGGCGGATTCGGCCTTCAAAAGGCGTCAGGGGTCAGGCGCGGAGGGGAGGCCCCTGTGAGGATCGCGGCTCGCGGCGCACGCGGCCGGTTCCCTCTGCGGCGGCAACGGCCGCCCGCTCGGAAATCGCGGGCGTTGCGACGGGACGCCCGGCATCGGCGGCAACAGGGAGGATCGGCGCCAGAGAATGGAAGGCGCAGAGGGCGCAGCAGACGGAGTGATCCGGTTGCGGCGACATTGGCCTGTCGTCCGGAGTGCCGGTATTGCCGGCGCACAGGACACGCCCATCGGCCGCATTGGCCATGGCCACGCCGCCGGAGCGCTCGAATGCCATGCCCGCGACGAACAATTGCAGCACGAAGGCATAGGCAAGCCAGACGCAAAACGCGCCGCGCCCCCATCCTGCCTCACGCCACCTCGTCACCCGCTGCTCCCGGACCTCGATCACCGGCCGGCATGTTAACCGCCCGGCGGAGAAAGTCATCCGGCGCCGCCGCCCTCAGAAGTGGACGGCGAAGCGCGCCATGCCGCGCTGGGACAGGAAATCCTGACCGACGTTAAGGCCGTACTCCACCTTGATCTCCAGATTGTCGCGGGTGACCGCCTGCAACCCGAGGTCAAGATTGCCCAGCACGTCCGGCAGCGGCGTGGCAAGTTGTCGGCCGGAGCGATGGCGGCGCCAGTGATCCCCTGTTCATTAAGCTGACCACCGTTTCGATGTGGGAGAGCCGATAGACAGCTTGGCGCATCACCAGTTCTGTCGATGCGCCTCCAAGGCGGTGGAGATAACTCCTCGGCACTCGGGTCCGCAAAGGGGTCCTTGGTGCGGGCTGCGGTCTCAAGGCCCGGGATGTCTCTCTGCGAGTGATCCCATGCGAAACATCTTCCGACTGCTTTCAGGCCTGTGGCTTGGCACGCTGGCAGCGTTGCCGGTTTCGTGGACCTCCTGGACCGCATCGCCAATGCCGAGGCGCTGCGTGCGCAGGACCTGAAGACGGTGACGGCCGCGTTGAAGCCTCTCGTCGCGTCCCTCACGCCGGAGCAGCAGCGGCGCATTCCCGCCTTCCTCGGCCTGCCCCAGCCCACCGCCGAGATCTGGCGGTTCGAGGAAGAAAACTGACGCCAATTCAATATATCTCACCAACTCGGGTCTCAAGGAGGCTCCCATGTCCATATCCTTCCTGCATTCCAAGGGAACCGAAGCGCCCATCAAGATCCCGGCCATCGGGCTCGACCTGTTCGTGCGCATGCCGCCGGCGGCGAGTTCCGGCGAATTCTGCTTTATCGAGACCATCAATGCTCCGGGCGCCGGTCCACCCCGCCATCGTCACCGCGAAGCGGAGATCTTCCGCGTCATCGAGGGCCGATATCTCTATGAGGCGGACGGCCGGCGCTTCTATGCCGAGGCCGGCGACGTGGTCAGCATTCCCGGCGGGGTCGAACACGGCTTCTGCAACGTCACCGACAAGCCCGCACGCCAGTACATCCTGATGGCTCCGGCGCTCGATGCGGCGGCCTTCTTCACGGAACTGGCCGGCGTGATGCACGACGGCATTCCTGACCAGGCTGCGCTCAATGCCTTCGGGCTTAAGTGGCACGTGGAGTTCCTCGGGCCGCCGGTGAACAAGAATGACCAGCCCACGGACTGAAGCGGGGACAGCCCGCCCGGCGGGGGCGCGGGTGCGGCCAATGGCGGGCGCCCCCCCACCCGCTTCAAAGCTGAAGGACCTGCGATGCCTCGCTTCCTGGATGCGGAAGAGCTTGATCTGCTGGCGATCGGCGCCTGGATTCTCGGGACCGGAGGCGGCGGATCGCCCTATGCCGCCCACCTCGTCGTCCGCCAATTCTATGAGGAGGGCGGCCGGATCGCCCTTCTCGACCCGGACGAGCTCGCCGACGACGATGTCGTCGCCGTGGTCTCGACCATGGGTGCGCCGCTGGTGTTCCAGGAGCGCATAACCGACGCCGCCTTCGCCCTCAAGCCAGTGCGGATCATGGAGGTCTTCAGGGGCCGGCCGTTCCGGGCGGTGATGACGGTGGAGATCGGCGGCTGCAACGCCTTTCAGCCCCTGCTGGTCGCCGCCGCATCGGGGCTCCCGGTGGTGGATGCGGACGCCATGGGCCGGGCCTATCCGGAGGCCCAGATGCAGACCTTTTCCATCGCCGGGCTGCAGATGGTTCCACATGTCGTCTCCGACATCCGCGACAATGACGTGATCATCCCCACCGCTTCCGGCTGGCATGAGATGGAGCGCGTGCGGCGCAAGGTCTGCACGGAATATGGATCGGTCGCGACCACCTGCCAGGCGCCGCGCACGGGGGACGAGGTGAAGCATCACGCCGTTCTGCGCAGCCTCTCGCAGGCCATCGCGCTGGGGCGCGAGGTGCGCCGCGCGAAGATGGCCCATGAGGACCCCGTCGAGGCGACCGTGGCCGCCGGCGGTGGCAAGCGGCTGTTCACGGGCAAGGTGGTGGATGTCCAGCGGCGCACGACCGAGGGCTTCCTGCGCGGATCCCTCAACCTGGCGGGCCTTGGCGCGGATGCCGGCGCGTCTTTCGACATCGCCTTTCAGAACGAGTTCACCATCGGCCGGCGCGACGGCGCGGTGATTGTCACCACGCCCGACTTGATCTGCGTGCTCGACAGCATCTCGGGCGAGGCCATCGGCACGGAGAGCCTGCGTTACGGCCAGAGGGTCACGGTGATCGCCCTACCGTCGCAGCCGATCCATCGGAGCGCGGAGGGGCTGCGCCATGTCGGCCCGCGCGCCTTCGGCCATGACGTGGAGTTCCACAGCGTCTTCGGGGAGGAGCCGGCATGAGCCGCATTGGAATTGATGTCGGCGGCACCAATACCGATGCCGTTCTGCTGGAGGGCGGCAAAGTGCTCGCCGCGCTGAAGCGGCCCACCACCGTCGATGTCGCGGACGGCGTCCGCCAGGCGCTGGTTGATCTGGTCGCCGCGGCCGCCGGCCATCCGGCGCTGGGGCGGATTGAAGCGGTGATGATCGGCACAACGCATTTCACCAATGCCGTGGTGGAACGCCGCCATCTGGACCGCGTCGCGGCGCTGCGCATCGGCCTGCCCGCCAATGCCGGCCTGCCGCCCTTCATCGGCTGGCCCAAGGACCTCGCGGCCGCCATGCGGGGAAGCATCCACATGGTGGGCGGCGGTCACGAATATGACGGGCGGGTCCTGGTGCCGCTGGATCGTGCGGCCGTGCGGCGCGAGGCGCAGCGCATCGCCGACAGTGGCATCAGTTCTGTCGCCATAACCAGCGTGTTCTCGCCGCTCACGGATGAATGCGAGCGCGAGGCCGCGGAGATCTTGCGGGAGGTGATGCCCGCGGCGCGCATCACGCTCTCCCACGAAATCGGCCGCATCGGCCTGCTCGAACGGGAGAATGCGGCGCTGCTGAATGCCGCGCTGCAGGGCCTCGCGCAGCGCACCACGGCGGCTTTCGTGCGGGCGCTGCGCGACAGCGGCATCGCGGCACCGCTCTATCTCACGCAGAATGACGGCACCATCGTGCAGGGGGCGGTGGCGGAGCGCCATCCCGTCTATTGTTTCGCCTCCGGCCCCACCAACAGCATGCGCGGCGCGGCGTTCCTTTCCGGCCTGACCGACGCACTGGTGGTGGATGTGGGCGGCACGACCACCGACGTGGGCTGCCTCAAGGGCGGCTTTCCGCGCCAGGCCAATGCGATGGTCGAAATCGGCGGCGTGCGCACGCTGTTTCGCATGCCGGACCTGATCTCCATCGGTCTCGGCGGCGGCACGGAGATTGCCGATGACGGGCGCCGGATCGGTCCGGGCAGCGTCGGCTTCCGGCTGCCGGAAAAGGCGCTCTGCTTCGGCGGCGATACGCTGACCGCCACGGACATCGCCGTCGCGGCCGGACGGATCGCGCTGGGACAGCCGGGATTGGTGAGCAGGCTTCCCGGCCCTCTGGTGGCCGATAGCCTCCTCCACATGGAACGCATGGTTGCGGAGGTGGTGGACCGCATGAAGACGGATGCCGCGCCGATCCCCCTCATCGCGGTAGGCGGCGGCAGCTTTCTGGTGCCTGATCGCATGGAGGGTGTCTCGGAGGTGGTGCGCATCGAACATCATGCGGTGGCCAATGCCGTGGGCGCGGCCATCGCGCAGGTCAGCGGTGAGGTGGACCGCATCTTCTCCGGTGTCGAGCGCGATGCGGCGCTCGATGAAGCGACCCGGGAGGCGACCCGGCGCGCGATCGAGGCCGGCGCGGAGCCGGGCAGCGTGCAGACGCTCGACGTGGAGGACATCCCCATCGCCTATCTCCCCGGCAATGCGCGTCGGGTCCGTGTGCGCATCGTCGGGGAGATAGCGCGGCTCGCCGGGTAGCGCGGGCACCGATCGCTCCGAGCTTCCCCCGGAAATCTCTTCTACCGTTGACCGGCGCGCTTGAGCTCGATGAAGGTGTCCGGCCCGTAATGCAGGGTGTTGCGCGCGTAATAGGGCGGCACCTGCATGTCGAACTGGGCGTGCCCGTGGCTCACGTCGCTGCGCAGGAGATCGGTGCGGCTGGCGACGTCGAGGCGCAGCCGCTCGCCCGGCTTCAGCACCACGGGCTGGGGCGTGAGGCTGAAGCGCAGCGTGACCGGCACGCCGGGTGTCAGGGGCGCGGGCGTGTCGATGTCGATGGCGATCTCGGTCATGGTGGAGCGCGCCACATCGATCCTGCGGCAGGCAGGTCGGATCGCGCCCATGGAGAGGATCTGGTAGCCGCCGTCCGCCGAGACGAGGCCGGTGCGGGCCACCACGTAGGAATCGATCTCGTTGGTGCTGAAGGAGAGGCTCACGGTCACCGGGCCGGTCAGCTCCATCTCCTCCTCGATCGGAAGCTCGAAGGTGAGGCGCTGGTTTTCCACCTCGTCGAAGCCCGCCGTCACGATGGCGCCGAGCGGCACCGCCGCCCATCGGTTCGTCCCGCCTGCGCCCGGCGCGCTGTCGAGGCGATGGGGTGCCGCGTCAGCACCATTGGAGGCCGGGTAAAGGCGCAGGGCTGTGCTGCCGGGTAGCGGCCAGTCCGGCGCACTGCGATAGTCCTTCGCCCCTTCGGTCCAATATCGCACCCGCGGCTGGGAGGCATAGCCGTTGTCCGCGCCGTAGACGAGATGATCGAAGAAGGCGAGCGCCTCCAGCTGCCAGGCATAGACCGGCAGGTCATAGGTCGCAGGGCCGACGATCAGCCAGCGTTGATCCTTCGGCGTGCCGGCATTCTCGAACAGATCGTAGGCGCCGAACTGATGCAGGTTGAGATAGCCGGCATTCTGCACCACCACGAACGGCACCTTGATGTCACCCAGCGCGCCGGACGGGCCGGCCGGCAGCACGCTCGTCGCCCGGGTCTTGCCGTCGAGCATCAGGCCGGCGAACAGCCGACGCGTCTGCGGCGTCGGCACCTGCCTTTGGAAGGCTTTCATGATGCGCGCCATGCGCTTCTTCAGCTGCGGCCACCACACGTGCTTCAGGGGCGAGTTGGTGATGTGGCTCACCACCGCGCGCAGCAGCGGCGGCAGATGCAGCCGGAACTGCAGGGGCGTGAAGTTCGCCCCCATCCAGAGCGCGAAGAAATCGGGCTGTGGCGCGCCGCCGAACATGGCGATGTGGCGGAAGTAGTCCGTGCACATCTCGTTGGTGAAGAAGCCCTTCAGGGCCGGCGGGCGAAGCCGCGCCACCTGCGGCTGGGTCAGCCCGTAATAGGAGGTGCCGAACAGCACCACCTGCCCGTCGCACCAGGGCTGGGCCGCCGCCCACTGAATGACTTTGGCGTGGTCCTCCACGTCTGTGTCATTGAGGTAGACGGCATCGTCTCCGCCCGAACGGCCCATGCCACGGCGGGTGACGATGACATGGGCATAACCGCGATCGGTAAAGACCGGCGGGCTGCCGGTCTCGTTGTTGCCGGCCGGGGCGCCGGCGGCCTGCAATTCCTTGGAATAGGCGGCGAAGGCGATGATAGCCGGATAGCGGCCCGGTGCCTTGGGCACATAGACATCGGCGGCGAGCGCGATGGAGGGAGCCACCTCGACCATCTGGTCCGCGAGGATGCGGCAGCCGAGGCCCGACTTCGCGGTCGGCCCCGGCGTCCAGCCGGCGAGCTGCGGGCCGAACAGACCGCCCTTCGGCGCGATAAGATTGTCCCAGAAGCCCGGCTTCCCGTTCTTGGCCGTCATGTGCATTCCCCCCGGTCTCAGGGGCGCCGCGCCAGATCTTGGCGCTAGGGCGCCCTACAATTGCGAGATGTCGAGGCCGGTCTTCTTCTGCGCGGCCAGGCGCAGCTCTCGCACCACCCATTTCTGCTTGTCATCGGGAATGAAAAAGCCGCCGATGCCGGACGAAAAGAGCAGGTCGAAGACCCGCTCGGTCACCGCGGTGAGCGCCAGCTCCATGTCCTCGCCGGCCTGGGGCTTCGGGGGCACCATGATGACGATGGTGTCTTTCGCCTGCTCAACGATCTCGATCTTGAAATCCGGGCCCGGCGAGTAGCCGAACTCCGCGCACACCACCCCGACCGGGTCGGCGAGGAGCTTCGCGCGGTAATCGGGATCGGTGGTGATGCGCTCGTAATTCTTCTCGACGAAATCGGCATTGCTCACGGCTGATCTCCCCCGGTGCGGGCCGCGTTGCGCAGGGCCAGCAGCTTGAATTTGGCGGCTACGGGCACGAGCCAGATGAACAGGCCCTGGCTGGACCACAGGTCCATCTGGTTGAGCGGCCCCGGCGGCGGGGACGATTGTGGCGCGCGGGCGGGCGGGATGGTGAAGTAGACCCGGTCGCGCCGCTGCACCACCACCTTCACCTTGACCCCGCCCGGCACCTCCACGCCCATGGACTTGAGCGCCTCGACGGGGTCGCTCTCCACCTGCGCGGCGAACGCATCGTCGGTCCACACGCGCCGCGTCAGCTCCTTCTCGAAATCTCCGGACACGGATGTCTCCCTTGTTCCCGCTTCGATGGGATACGGCGGGGCAGCGCCGCGCCACCGGTTCACGGCTCGCGATTGATGATCAGGAAGCTCGGACCTTGATGCGCGAGCGCGCGGGCGAGCACGTCGCCGACGCTCTCGACAGCGTCGATCGTCTCGACGCGGGCACCGAAGCCCTCGGCGATCTTCTCAATGTCCACATCGGGATCGCTGAAGTCGAGGCCGACGAAGTGGGTGGTCGCGATGCTCGTGCCCATCACATTGCACCACAGGTCCTTCAGCAGCCGGTATTCGTGGTTCACGAAACAGATGAAGATGGACGGGATGGAATATTTCGCCGCCGTCCAGAGTGCGTGGATGGAGAACAGGCTGCCCCCATCGCCGACGAAGCAGGCGGCGTGCTTGCCGGTCGCCAGCCCGATGCCAACACCCAGCGGCAGGGCCCAGCCCAGCCCGCCGCCGCGGGGCGAGAAATGCACGCTCCGGAAGCCGAGGCTCACCGCCATGTCCTGCACGATGGCGTCCTCGGAGGAGCCTTCCGTAATGACGTGCGTGGATCGGTCGAGATGGCGCAGGACCGCCAGGATCAGCGCATCGCTCGCGTGTGGTCCCGAGGCGGGATATTTCGCGTCCAGAGCGGCCTCGCTGATCGCCCGCCCACCGGCTGGCGCGCTCGGAGCACCCAGCGCCGTCGCCAGCGCGTCCAGGGTCGCATGGATGTCGCCGAGCACGGCCATATCGCAGGGAAAGTCGAACCCCAGCTGGCTTGCGGCGGGGGCGATCTGAATGACCTGCAATTCCGGCGGCAGCGCCTGGAGGCCGTCATAGGTGAAACTGTCCACCTTCTCGCCGATCAGCAGCATGGTGTGGTAGCGGCCGAGCGTCTCGTTGATCTTCTTCGTGGTGGGCGGAAGCTGGCCCCGGAAGTTCGGATGCAGCGGATCAACCGTGCCCTGCACATGGAAGGGGGCGGCATAGATGTCGGCGCCGAGCGCGCTTGCGATGCGGCTTACGGCGTCGATGCCGTGCGCCGCGCCCACCGCATAGTCGGCGACGATGGCGAGCCTGCCTGCCGGCACCGCCTTGAGTGCGCCCGAGACCTCGCCGATGGCGCGGGGCACCACATCCTCGATGATGCGCGTTTTCTTGAACGTCGTATGCCCGGTCTCTTCCAGCATGAAATTCATGGGGATGGAGAGGAAAACGGGACCCGTCGGCTGGAGCCGCGCGTGTAGGTAGCAGCGCTGCAGGGCGACGGCGAGATCGTCCGTGCGGGTCACCTCGTAAGCGTATTTGGTGGCGGTCTCCGCCAGCTGGACATTGGGCGCGCCCAGCACCGGATTGTGGATGAGGAAGCGGGAATCCTGCTGCCCGTTGATGACCAGCAGCGGCACCCCGGACATGAGTGCGTTGCGCATGTTGAACATGCCGTTGGCGAGGCCCGGATAGGTGTGCAGGCTGACGATGGACGGCTTGCCGGTGATCAGCGCATACCCCGCGGCGATGCCGACCGCGCTCGATTCATGCAGCGACAGGACATAGGTGGCCTTCGAGGCCGCCACCGCCGCAAGGAAGGTGGTCTCCGTGGTTCCGGGATTGCCGAAAACGAATGGAACTTCATAAGTCTCAAGAAAGTCCTGGATGAGCTCTCCGCCGGTCCGTGTCGTCATGTTCTCCCCCCCAAATGATCTTGCCGAAGCATCCCGCGCGGCTCACGCCGCGATTGGCATGCGATACTGTCAGCCGGCGCATCGGATGTGGCTTGGTCCAACGTTCTGTCCGCGCGGCATCCAGTGCGCGCATTTGGTGGTGCGGCCGATCCCCGGATTGAACGTGTTGCAGGGATCGACCGACGGTCTCTTGCAGGACCGCGACGAGGTCCGCTTCCTCCGCGACTGTCTTTCGGCTGCAGCGTCGCGTGTTGGGACGCTCAAGTCGAGAAATGCAGCATTCATAGCGACAGCTCTTCCAAACATCACCTTTTGCTTTCCGCCGCATGCGAACAACGGCCTGATCTGGTGATCGCCTCTGAAACAGATCCGTCGGGGGCCGATGGGCCGCCCGGCGTGGGCTTGATGAGATGTCAGCCTAACGCAACGGCATTGGACGCCACATCAACAGAAGTGGTGAAGCGCCGTGTCTCTCGTTCCGGTTCTTCCCTGCGCGTCTCGTTCTGCACCGGGGTAGGGCGTTGCCGGCCGCACCCAACGCCTTGACGGCCGAAGCCGCCGTATCGGCACCGCCGTACCAGTCATCCGCTCACCCATTGCTTGGTGGCATCGACATCCGCTGCACGTTACGGGGCTGCGCCGGATCACGACCAATTCCTGAAATTCGGCGATTGAGGGCGGTCGCAAATCGCGGGCGGGCAATCGGACCTCGCAGGCCAGCGCCGGACGTCACCCATCAGGTCGCGATGCGTTGAATGGGTTGAAATTCTCTGCCATCTTCCGGTGACTTTCGAGGCTGCCCCAGCGTGAAAGATACGGAGCGCGAACTTGCCGATTGCGTCGGCGCCATCTATCAGGCCGGCGCCGGGGATGGCAGTTGGTTCGACGTCGGCGCCCGCATCTGCCGGGTCATGGACGCCCGGCGCGCTTTGCTGATCCTCGGAGGCCCCGGGGGACCTCGCAACTTGCTGATGCCTGCCGACGGCAGCGAGACCGCATATTCGGACTATTTCCACGCCCGAGACCCCTATGCGGCCAAGGCCCGCTACGACTTTGCGACAGCGCGGGCCTACCACCTCGGCAACGCGAAGCTCGGCGCCGAGCTGGTCGCCGAAAACGACTTCCTGCACAGTGAATTCTATTGTGACTTCGCCCGGCATCACGAGCGCCGCCATGTGATCGGCGGCATGGCCGGCCTCACGGAAGCGACTCCCATATTGGTGTCCCGGGGCGACGACACGGGAGCATTCGACGAAACCCATGTCCGCCTGCTCAAGACCCTGATGCCGCACGTGCAACGTGCCATCGAGCTGCGCGCACGGCTGGGGCGGGATGACGAAGCGGTCGCCCTGACGCGAGCCGCCCTAGATGCGCTTCCCGTAGGCGTGAGCATCGTCGATGCGGGGCTAAAGATCCGCTTCATCAACGATCTCGCCCGCAAGTATCTGGCCGGGCCCAATTCCGGCCTATTTTCCCTGCGCTCCGGTCCCTATACCGGCAGCGGCGTCTACATGGCGGCCATGTCCCGCGAAGAAGCCGTCGTGCTCCGCAGGCTCGTGGCCTCCGCCACATCGGGGGGCTCCGGAGGCGGAATGCGCGTGACCTCGCCCAACGGCGCAATCGTGGCGCTGATGGTCGCCCCCGCGCCGCAGCGCCTAGCCGACGACGTGAGCGGATCACAAGCCGGTGGCAACAGGGAATCGCTTGCCCTCATCATCCTGCGGCCGCTCAATCGCAAGGCCGTGCCGCAGGCGGACATGCTGTGCGAGATGTTCGGCTTCAGCCGGGCCGAGGCGGAAGTCGCTCTCGCACTCACCGGCGGCGCCAGCGCCGAGGATGTGGCGCGCGGACGCGGGGTCTCTCTCATGACCGTCCGCAGCCAGATCCGCTCGATCCTGGGCAAGTCGGAAGCGGACAACCTGCGCGACTTCGAGCGCACCATGGCGACCCTCGGGGCGCTCGTGCCGCAGCTGCGCTGAAGCGTCTTCGACCGGCCCGGCGGCCCGCGTCCCGCATAGCCAGTTCTGACGATGAGGCGCCGGGACCGCCTGGCTAGGCTGCGTCCATTCGAACCGGGACGGGATGCCCGCCATGGCTGCCCGGCGGAGATCGTCGACCGCTTGCGTCTCCGCTGGAGCGAGGACGGGTTCACGTAAGCGTCCCCACCCCACCACACGTCAACCGCTGGCGGTCCGGGCATCACTCGGCGCCGGAGAGAGGAAGATCATGTCCGATTCATTTGAATCCACCCATCCGGCGGAGATCGCCGTCTTCGTGGGCAAGCACATCATCTATACTTATGCCAATGGCTGGCAGTACGAGATGTATTTCAAGAACGACCGCACCATCGACTATCGCGTCCATGGCGGCATGGTGGGCGGGCGCTGGGTCAAGGGCCAGCAGGTTCACATCGTCCGCCTGGCCGATGGCGTGTACAAGGTCTCCTGGCACGAGCCGACTGGCACCTGCGTGAGCGTCGCCTACAATCTCAATGAGAACCGCGCCCACGGTGCGACCTTCTTCCCGCGCTGGATCGAGGAGGAGCCCAGGAAGATCATCGGCTTCCAGAACGAGAAGATCGACCTGATGCGCCAGTATCGCGACGCGGGGCCGACCTATCCGACCCTTCTCGTCGACGAATTCGCCGACATCACCTTCGTGGAGGATTGCGGGCGCGACGACGAAAGTGTCATCGCCTGCGCACCGGAGGATCTGCCCCCGGGCTATGCTGCGCGTCGCAACGTCGGCTGATGGGCGCTGATGGCCGGATGCAACACGGAGGCGTTCAAGGGTGGTGATCCGGGACTTTAATCGTCGTGAAGTCGCGATGCTCGGTGTTGGCTTGTCCGCGACATGGCGCGCTCCGGCGCAAGCACAGAAGAGATCCCCCATGCTCTATCCGGGCGAGGAATTGACCGAGGCGGCCGGCTATCCGGCTCTGGTGCGGTTCGAACCCGGGCGACCGGGGCTTCCCGTCGTGGTGTTCGTCACAGGAGGAGGGGTGCTCGGTCGCATCGCCTACGGACCGCCCGAAGGAAGGGCTGCCGATTTCCTTTGCCACTGGTTGCATGAGGACGGCTTCCCATCACTGGCCCTGTCCTATCCCATCGACAGCAGGGGTGTGTTCGACGCCGCATTCCCGCAATTTTCCATCACGGACTGGGCGGAGCAGAGCGCCGAGATCATCGCCCGCTTCATGGACCGCAATGGCCTGCCGGCCAACGCCATCGTGCTCGGTTGGAGCATGGCGGGGCGCATTGCGGAGCCGCTTCATGCCGCGCTCCGACGAAAGGGAAAGGGCATAGAGCTTTTCGTCGCGGTGGCGGCCGCATCAGCGCTTCCCCATACCTTGCCCGGCCTCGATCACTTGAAGCCAGCCGCAAGCGGCCTCGCCGCGATCAGGGGCGCCTACCTCGACTGGCTGCTCCACTGCCTCGCGGATCAGAACGGGGCGGCCGGCCACGTGGTGCTCGATGCCGAGGCATTCACACGTGAGATGACCGGCGATTTCCCGGTCGGGCTGGCCGCATCGGCCATGCGCTACAGAGACGGCGCTTTCGTTCCCGACCCGGCCGGAGACGCGATTGAGGTCGGCACCGCGCGGTATCGCGCCTTTCCGCCGCTCGCCTTGATGACGCACGCCTCCGCGCTCGACGCCCGGCACGCTCTCACGGACCGCTTCACATGGGGCGTCTACATCACCCAGCAGCTTTGCGAAGGTCTCGTTTTCTCGCAACCAGACAAACTTGCCGCGCTTCCTGGCGAGAAATGGGCGTTGCTTGTGGAGCATGTCGGGCACGCCGCCCACCGACTGAGCGCGACGCTCCCGGGCAACCACATGTTCTTCCTTGGTGAAAATGGTGCGCGGAGAACCGTGCAGACGTTGAAGCGCCTCAGGCAAACCGCCGCAGACGTTGCGAGTGAGATCTCACATCTTATGGACTGAAAAATCGCGCATCAGTCTTCTCCAGTGCGCGCGCGGCATTGTTTCGGCGCATTCATCGCCCCCAGAAGAATGGACGGGTAAGCCGCATTCCGTCCCGTCTCGGTCGCGCGGATCTAGCCGAGGGCCCTGGCAGAAGTCCTTGGACGGCTGATCCTGATCTCCATTTCGGCCATGGCCTGGCGGTCGAGCGCGACGAGATCGTGGAAGCGTTTCGCATCGCTCGACCTGCGCGTGACGGCGGCTCCTGGCGATCAATGCGGCGCAGGAACGTCTCGTTGACGTGCGGCCCCTTCCGATGGATCTGGGTTCTCCAGGAGCCGGATTTTAGTTTAGTAGGGTCAGCCAATCCGTGTGCGCTCCGTGTGCACGCGCGCGTCGAAAAATCGGAGATTGGGGCGTATCGTGGCGAAAACCGCGTGCACACGATGTGGCCCAGCTGGGTGATGTCTTAGAAATAATGTCGGAAAATCATTCGTTTCGCTTTTCCGTGGCGCCTATGATGGATTGGACGGACCGCCATTGCCGGGCCTTCCATCGCACCTTCTCGCGCCATGCGCTGCTCTACACGGAGATGGTCACCGCGCCGGCGGTGATCCATGGCGATCGGGCGCGGCTGCTCGGCTTTTCGGACGCGGAGCATCCCGTCGCGGTGCAGTTGGGCGGCAGTGATCCGGCGCTTCTGGCGCAGGCGGCGGTCATCTGCGCCGATTTCGGCTATGACGAGATCAACCTGAATGTCGGCTGCCCCTCCGACCGAGTGCAGGGCGGCAATTTCGGTGCCTGCCTCATGCGCGAGCCACTTGTAGTGGCTGACTGCGTCGCCGCCATGAAGGGGGCCGTCGCCCTCCCCGTCACCGTGAAATGTCGCATCGGCGTGGACGACCAGGACCCGGAAGAAGCCCTCGACACCCTCGCCGACGCGGTGCTGGCGGCCGGTTGCGACGGGCTCATCGTCCATGCCCGCAAGGCGTGGCTGAACGGCCTTTCCCCCCGCGAGAACCGGGACATCCCGCCCCTCGACTATGACCGCGTGCGGCGCCTCAAGGCCCGCCTGCCCCACGTGCCGGTGGCGCTCAACGGCGGCCTCGAAAGCCTCGCGCAGGGGCTTGCCGAGGCGGAAGGGCTCGACGGCATCATGTTCGGCCGCGCCGCCTATCACACGCCGGAGCTGCTGGCGAAGGTGGACCCCACCCTCCACGGCGTCCCGGCCCCGCACGAGGACACCTTCGCGGCCATCGAGGCGTTCGAGCCCTATATCGCACGCCATCTCGAAGCCGGCGGCCGGCTCTCCGACATCACCCGCCACATGCTCGGCCTGTTCGGCGGCAAAAAGGGCGCGCGCATCTTCCGCCGCCGCCTCTCCACCGAGGCCATCATCCCCGGCGCCGGGCTCGAGGTGCTGCGCGGCGCGGTGGACGAGGTGCGCCGCCGCGACTTGCAGGCGGCCTGACCGAGCGGCAATTCCCGCGGAGTTGCGTGAATAGCGCAGCTGTCGGCGGCGTCATGCGGCCGGCACAGTGGACATATGCCGGATTCCGGGCCACTCCTCCTCCCCCATCCGCCTGCAAGCCTTCGGTTCCGCTCATGTTTTCCAACGTTCCCGTGCAGGAGCTTGTCCTGCTCGTCGCCGCCATGCTGGCCGGCGGGGTACTGACCGGCCTGCTCGCCGGCCTCTTCGGCATCGGCGGCGGCGGCGTCATCGTGCCGGTGCTTTACGAGGTGTTCGGCTTCCTCGGGGTGGACGACAGCGTGCGGATGCAATTGTGCGTCGGCACCTCGCTCGCCATCATCATCCCCACCGCGATGGCCTCCCATCGCACCCACATGGCCAAGGGCGCATCGCTGCCCGGCGTGCTGGCGAAGTGGCGCATCCCGGCCATCATCGGCATCATCACCGGCAGCGCCATCGCGGCGGTGGCGGCGGGGTGGGTGCTGCAAGCGGTGTTCGTGGCGGTGGTGTCGCTGCTGGGGCTGAAGAGCCTCATCGGCCGCAACGACATCCGCATCGCCGATCACCTGCCGTCGTCCGCCATGATGCGGTTCTACGGCTTCTTCATCGGCCTCGCGTCGTCGCTGGTCGGCATCTCCGGCGGAGGCATCTCCACCAACATCCTGCTGCTCTACGGCGTGCCGATCCACGCCGCCGTCGCTACTTCGGCGGGCATCGGCGTCATCATCCCCATCCCGGGGGTGATCGGCTATGCCATCGCCGGCTGGCCGCATTTGTCGGAATTGCCGCCCCTATCCATCGGCTATGTGTCGGTGATCGGCTTCCTGTGCATCGCCCCTGTGGCGACGCTGGTGGCGCCTTATGGGGCGCGGCTCGCACACCGGCTGAGCCGCCGCCATCTGGAGATCGGCTTCGGCCTGTTCCTGCTGCTGATCGGTGCGCGGTTCCTCGTCGCCATCATCCACGGATGAGGCGGCGCCTCACCAGCGGTGGGTGAAGCCGGCGGTGATGCTCTTGTTCAGGGTCGAGCCGGTATCGGCCACGGAGGTGGTGACGGTGAAGTCCGGCGCGAGCTGCTGCTGGGCGCTCACTGTGGGCAGAAGCTGGGGCGAATTGCTGGTCGCCTTGGTCGACACGGCGAAGGTGGTGCCGACGTCCGTCAGCTTGAGACTGAGCGACTTGTCGGTCTCCCACGCCTGCGAACCGGCCTTCACCTGATAGGTATCCGCCAGCGTCGCCGCGAGGCCGCTGGTCAGGGGAATGGTGCGCTCGAAAGTGGTGGCGAGCTTGCTCGCCGCATCGTTGGGATCGACGGAGACGTTCACCGTGCCCTTCTCCCACACCATCCAGTCCGGCAGGCGGGCGACGGTGACCTTCGCATAGGCGGTGCCGCCGAGGCCGTCCGCGCTCTGACCGACCGTGGGTGCCACGCTCGATCCGGTGGCCGAAAGGTCGAGGCCAACCACGGCGCCATAGTCCTGCACAGGCGTCGAATAGGTCAGCGAGGTCGAGCCGTCGGCCTTCAGGGCCGTCTTCGCCTCCGTCCCGTCGGCAAGGGCCGGCGCGGCGGCAAAGAGCGGAGACAGCAGCGCGGGCAGAAGCGCGGAGCGCGTGAGGGGGCGGCGGATCGCCATGGGTCTCGACCTCCCGGGGCAGAGGGTGGGCACCTGAACGGTGGCCGAGCACGCGGCTACCATTCCTCTCGGCTTGCTTGGTCGAGGATGGATGGGGAGAAGTTAAGGCGGAATTGTTGCGCTGCAGCGTCGTCCCCATCATGCGCGCGCCGCATGGCTTTTGCGCCACACGCGCGCCGGGCCGCCTTGCCGCCGGGCCGGCCGCGTCCTAATCCCCGCGCGGGAGGATGATAATGACACAGCCCGAACTTTCGAGCGCGACCCTCGATCTGCTCACCCGCATTGCCGGGGCACTGGAGCGCCTGGCCCCGCCCGCAGTGCCTACCCCCGATTTCGAGGCGGCCGACGCCTTCGTCTGGCACACGGACCCGATCCGTTTCGAGCCGGTGCCGCGGGTCAATCGGGTGGAGATGGACCTGCTGCAGGGCATCGACCGGGTGCGCGACCAGCTCGTGGAGAACACCGAGCGCTTCGCCCGCGGCCTGCCGGCCAACAATGCGCTGCTCTGGGGCGCGCGCGGCATGGGGAAAAGCTCGCTGGTGAAGGCCTCTCACGCCGCCATCAACCGGTCTCTGGCCGAAGATGGCGCGCGCCTGAAGCTGGTGGAGATTCACCGCGAGGACATCGAGACCCTGCCGGCGCTGATGGGGCTGGCGCGCGGATCCCATCACCGCTTCATCGTCTTCTGCGACGATCTCTCGTTCGATTCCGACGATACGTCCTACAAGTCGCTGAAGGCGGTGCTGGAAGGCGGCATCGAGGGGCGGCCGGACAACGTGATCTTCTACGCCACGTCCAACCGTCGCCACCTGCTGCCGCGCGACATGATGGACAATGAGCGCTCAACCGCCATCAATCCCGGCGAGGCCGTGGAGGAGAAGGTTTCCCTCTCCGACCGCTTCGGCCTGTGGCTCGGCTTCCACAAGTGCAGCCAGGACGAATATCTCGCCATGGTCGCCGCCTATGTGGACCACCACGGCATTCCGGCGACGGAGGAAGAGTGGCGGCCGAAGGCGCTCGAATGGGCCACCACCCGCGGCGCCCGCTCGGGCCGCACCGCCTACCAGTTCGTGCAGGATCTCGCCGGCCGGCTGGGGGTGGCGCTGAAGGCGGCGTGACGGGCGCACCCCGGACGCATTTGCTGTCGATCCCTGGGTCCGGGGCGCAAGAGCGTGCCCCGGATCGCCTCATCCCTCGGCGATCACCGCCAGGAATTGCTGACCGTAGCGCATCAGCTTGGCCTCGCCGATGCCGGAGATCATGCCCAGCGCCTTCATGGAGGTGGGCTTCAGCTCGGCGATGGCCATCAAGGTGGTGTCGTGGAAGATGACGTAGGGCGGCACCCCCTGCGCCCGCGCCAGCTCCAGCCTGAGCTTCTTCAATTTCTGGAACAGCGCCTCGTCGGCCGGATCGGCCAGGGCCGCGGAGGGGCCGCGCCCGCCGCCGGTGACACGGGCGGCGCGGGGGCGGGCCTCAGCCTTCAGCTCCACCCGCTCCTCGCCGCGCAGCACCGGCCGGCATTTTTCGGTGAGGCCAAGGCTGCCGTGGCCCTCCACGTCCACCCACAGATAGCCCATGGCCACCAGCTGGCGCACCACGGCCCGCCATTCATCGCGCGAGAAGTTGCCGCCAATGCCGAAGGTGGAGAGCTTGTCGTGGCCGAACTTGGTCACCTTGTCGTTGGCGTCGCCGCGCAGAACGTCGATGACATGACCGGCGCCGAACCGCTCCCCGGTGCGGTAGACGCAGGAGAGCAGCTTCTGCGCCGCCTCGGTTCCATCGAAGGTGCGCGGCGGATCGAGGCACGTATCGCAATTGCCGCAGGGCTGCGGCAGGTCTTCCTCGAAATATTTCAGCAGCACCTGCCGCCGGCAGGAGGCGGTCTCGGCGAGGCCCAGCAGCGCATCGAGCTTGCTGCGCTCCACGCGCTTCCTCGCCTCGGGCGCATCCGAGCCATCCACGAACTGGATGAGCTTGGCCACATCCTCCACGCCGTACAGCAGCAGCGTCTCGGAGGGCAGGCCGTCGCGGCCGGCGCGGCCGGTTTCCTGATAATAGGCCTCGATGCTCTTGGGTAGATCGAGATGGACGACGAAGCGCACGTCCGGCTTGTCGATGCCCATGCCGAAGGCGATGGTGGCCACCATCACCACGCCCTCCTCCTTCAGGAAGCGGTCCTGATGCCGCGCGCGCGTGTCGGCGTCGAGCCCGGCGTGATAGGGCAGCGCCGTGCGGCCCTCGGTGGAGAGCATCTCGGCGGTCGCCTCCACCTTCGCCCGGCTCATGCAATAGATGATGCCCGCCTCGCCATCATGGGCGTCGAGGAAGGCCTTCAGCTGCACGCGCGGATTGGCCTTCGGCGCGATGCGGTAGCGGATGTTCGGCCGGTCGAAGGAGGACAGGAACACCTGTCCCTCCTCCAGATTGAGCCGCTCCACGATCTCCCGGCGCGTCGGCCCGTCCGCAGTGGCGGTGAGCGCCATGCGCGGCACGCCGGGATAGCGCTCGTGCAGGATGGTGAGCTGGCGATACTCGGGCCGAAAATCATGCCCCCACTGGGAAACGCAATGGGCCTCATCGATGGCGAACAGCGAGATGCGCGCGCCGTCCAGCAGGTTCAGGAAGCCGTCGGTCAGCAGCCGCTCGGGGGCCACATAAAGGAGATCGAGGTCGCCCATGGCGAGCGCCCGCTCCACCTGTCGCCCCTCGCCGGGGGCGAGGGAAGAATTGAGCATCGCCGCCTTCACGCCGAGCTGCCGCAGCGCCTGCACCTGATCGTGCATCAGCGCGATGAGTGGCGAAACCACGATGCCCGTGCCGGGCCGCACCAGCGCCGGCACCTGATAGCACAGGGATTTTCCCCCGCCGGTGGGCATGAGCACGAGGGCATCGCCCCCGGCGACCACATGCTCCACGATCTCCCGCTGCCGCCCGCGAAACGTCTCGTAGCCGAAGACGTGGCGCAGGACCTCAAGCGGGGCGGAATCATCCAGAAGGGCAGACATGGGGCCTTATAGCCCCCTCCCCCCGCGGGGCAATGCGGGGTGGCGCCGCGGACGGCCTATCGCCGTCCTGCCGCCAGCAGCAGGGCCGCGCCGCCGACGAGGATGCCGGCGGAGACGCGGTCCGCCACGAGCGTGAAGCGGCCCTTCAGCGCGGCGCGCGCCTTGTCCGCCACCACCGCCCACAGCATGTCGCCCGCCAGCGCGATGACCGCGAAGATCGCGGCCAGAAGCGCGATCTGCGGCACCGGATCGGCGGTGTTGGTGACGAATTGCGGCAGGAAGGCCGCGTGGAACAGCAGGGTCTTCGGATTGGCGAACGCCACAGCGAGCCCCCGCCCGAAGGCGGCATGGGCGGAGGGCGCGGGCGCCTCGACCGCCTTGCCGGCGCTGCGCCACTGCATCACGGCGAGCCACACGAGGTAGGCCGCGCCGGCATAACGCACGAGATCGAAGTGGCGGGAGAAGGCCTCCACCACATAGGCAAGGCCTCCCGCCACCAGCGCCAATTGGGCAATCAGGCCCACATTGACGCCCATGGCGGTAAGAATGCCCGCCTGCCGCCCGTGCTTGAGGCTGGTGCCTACGATGAGCGCCACGTTCGGCCCCGGCGTTGCTCCCAACGCGATGCAGGCGAGCACGAACAAGGCGAGGCTTTCAGCCGAGATCATCACTTGCGCTCCTCCGGCCGAAGGCCCCCGCTCGCGGATCAGGCCTCCGGCGTATCGTCTCCGGCAGCTTCCACGCCGCCTTCGCCCGCCTCACCCTCGGCACCGGTGTCCTCGCTGATGTGCTCAACCGAGACCACGCGCTCGCCTTCCGCCGTGTCGAACACGATGACGCCCTGGCTGGCGCGGCCGACGATGCGGATGCCATCCACGGGGCAGCGGATGAGCTGGCCGCCGTCGGTGACGAGCATGATCTGGTCGGCATCCTCCACCGGGAAGGAGGCGACGAGGCGCCCGTTGCGCTCGTTCACCGCCATGGCGACGATGCCCTTACCGCCGCGGCCGGTGACGCGATATTCGTAGGACGAGGTGCGCTTGCCGTAGCCGTTTTCGGACACGGTGAGGATGAACTGCTCCTTCGCGCCCATCTCGGCGTAGCGCTCCTGGCTGAGCTGGCCGGAGCCGCTCGCGCCCTCCTCCTGCTCCACCTCGGCGCTCTCGCCCGCCTCGCCGCGCAGGGCACGGCGCATCTTGATGTAAGCGAGCCGCTGCTCGGCGTCGGCATCCACATGGCGGATGATGGCCATGGAAATGACGCTGTCGCTCTCCTCCAGCCGGATGCCGCGCACGCCCACGCTGTCGCGGCCCTTGAACAGGCGCACCTCGGTGACCGGGAAGCGGATGCAGGCGCCGGCCGCCGTGGTGAGGAGCACGTCGTCCTCCTCCGTGCACAGGCCGACATCCGCGATGGCCTCGCCTTCGGCGAGCTTCATGGCGATCTTGCCGTTGCGGTTCACCTGCTGGAAATCGGTGAGCGCATTGCGCCGCACGGTGCCGCCGGTGGTGGCGAACATGATCTGCAGGCGCTGGTTCTCGCCCTCGTCCTCCGGCAGCAGTACCACGGAGGTGATGCGCTCGTCCTGCTCCAGCGGCAGGATGTTGATGAGGGCCTTGCCACGGGCCTGGGGCGCCGCCAGCGGCAGGCGCCACACCTTCATCTTGTAGACCTGCCCCTTGGAGGAGAAGAACAATACCGGCGCGTGCGTCGAGGCGACGAACAGGCGGGTGACGAAATCCTCGTCCCGCGTCTGCATGGCCGAGCGGCCCTTGCCGCCGCGCCGCTGCGCCCGATAGGTGGAGAGCGGCACGCGCTTGATGTAGCCGGCGTGGGAGACGGTGACGACCATCTCCTCGCGCTGGATGAGATCCTCGTCTTCCAGATCACCGAAGCCTTCGACGATCTCGGTCCGCCGCGGGGTGCCGAACTCCGCCTTGATGGCGAGAAGCTCGTCCCGGATGATCGCCCGCATGCGCGGCCGGCTGGCGAGGATTTCGAGATAATCGGCGATCTCGGCGGCGAGCTTGTCCAGCTCCTCGGCGATCTCGTCGCGGCCGAGGGCAGTAAGGCGCTGGAGCCGCAGGTCGAGGATGGCGCGGGCCTGCACCTCGGAGAGGCGATAGGTGCCGTCTTCCTTCAGCTTGTGGCGCGGATCGGCGATGAGGGCGATCAGCGGCGCCATGTCCTTGGCCGGCCAGTCGCGGCCCATCAGCGACTCACGCGCAGTCGCCGGGTCCGGCGCGGTGCGGATGAGGCGGATCACCTCGTCGATATTGGCGACGGCGATAGCGAGGCCCACCAACACGTGGGCGCGGTCGCGCGCCTTGCGCAGCAGGAATTTGGTGCGCCGGCTGATGACCTCCTCGCGGAAGGCGATGAAGGCGGTCAGCACGTCGTGCAGGGTAAGGATGCCCGGCTTGCCGCCGGAGAGCGCCACCATGTTCACGCCGAAGGACGTCTGCAGCAGCGTGAGCCGGTAGAGGTTGTTCAGCACCACGTCGGCTTGGGCGTCGCGCTTGATCTCGATGACCACGCGCATGCCGTCGCGATCGCTCTCGTCTCGGATTTCGGAGATACCCTCCACCCGCTTGTCGCGCACCAGCTCGGCGATCTTCTCGATCATCGTCGCCTTGTTCACCTGATAGGGAATCTCGGTGACGATGAGGGCCTCGCGGTCCTTGCGGATATGCTCGATGGCGACCTTCGCGCGCATCAGGATCGAGCCGCGACCGGTGAGATAGGCCTGGCGGATGCCGGTGCGGCCAAGGATCAGCGCGCCGGTGGGGAAATCCGGGCCGGGCAGCAGGTCGAGTAGCGCCTCGGGCTCCAGCAGCGGGTCGTCCAGCAGCGCGACGGTGACGTCGATGATCTCGCCGAGATTGTGCGGCGGGATGTTGGTGGCCATTCCCACCGCGATGCCGCCGGCGCCATTGACGAGCAGGTTGGGAAACTTGGCCGGCAGGACGGTCGGCTCATGTTCCGAATTGTCGTAATTGTCCTGAAAGTCGACGGTTTCCTTGTCCAGGTCGTCGAGGAGGGTGTTCGTCACCTTCTCCAGACGGACCTCGGTGTAGCGCATGGCTGCCGGGGCATCACCGTCCACCGAGCCGAAATTGCCCTGGCCGTCCACCAGCGGCACCCGCATGGCGAAGGTCTGAGCCATGCGCACCAGCGCGTCATAGACCGACTGATCACCGTGGGGATGGTATTTACCGATCACGTCGCCGACCACGCGGGCCGACTTGCGGTACTGCTTGTTCCACTCGTACCCGTTCTCGTGCATGGAGAACAGGATGCGCCGATGCACGGGCTTGAGGCCGTCGCGCACGTCGGGCAGGGCCCGGGCGACGATGACGCTCATGGCATAGTCGAGATAGGAGCGGGACAGCTCCTCCGTGATGGAAACGGGCCGGATGTCGGACGGCGGCTCGCCACCTGTCTTCGGCGTTTCGGAATCGGCCAAAAGTCAATACTCGCATGGATTGGTGAGGTGCTTCCTTCTAGCCGATTCACCCCTCCGACGCCAGCAAAACCCCTCTGGCGGACGTAAATTTATACCATATAAATCAATGGGTTATGCGGACCACCTTGCCGGTCGCCGGACAATTTGTCCGTTTTGCGTCAGATGGGCCCGCGAACGCCGTCCGAAGCGGCTCGAAAAGGGGGCTGCGACGGCATGGCAAAAGCCCGCCTGCGTCAGGCGCAGGCGGTGACTTTCTGTGAGCCGATCAGCACAAAACGGGGGCGGTCAGCACCGAAGCTGCCCGCCTTGCCCCGCCCTCAAAGCCGAAAGCGCGCCTCAGAACGGGATTTCGTCGTCGAGATCGGCTGCGGGGCGGCCACCACCCGAACCGCCGCCCATTCCGCCGCCAGCCGGGGCCGGACGGCGCCCGCCGCCCGAGGCGCCGCCGCCGCTATAGCCGCCGAAGCTGCCGCCTCCGCCGCCCATGGGGCTGGCAGAGCCGAAGTCGGAGCCGCCGCCGAACTCGTCGGCGCCAGCGCCGCCACCCTCGCGACCGTCGAGCAGGGTCAGCTCGCCGCGATAGGGACGCAGCACCACCTCGGTGGTGTAGGTCTCGCGGCCGTCCTTCTCATACTTGCGGGTCTCGAGCTGGCCCTCGATGTAGACCTTGGAGCCCTTCTTCAGGAAGCGCTCGGCAACGCCCACCAGGTTCTCGTTGAAGATCACCACGCGGTGCCACTCGGTGCGCTCGCGGCGCTCGCCGGAGGCCTTGTCCCGCCAGTTCTCGGATGTGGCGATGGACAGGTTGCAGACGCGGCCGCCGTTCTGGAACGACTTGACCTCCGGGTCGCGGCCCAGATTGCCGACCAGGATCACCTTGTTGACGCTGCCGGCCATCCCGCTCTCCCTCGTGCCGTGTTCCACACTACCGCAGGCCGCCATCTCGGCGCGCCGCGAATCCCGCACCCTACCGTCCCCGCCGGGCCATGCGACCCCCGGCGCGGTTTTATCCCCATGATGAACCGATGAACCGACGCGCGCTGCCGCACGTAACAGCTCAGGATCTCAATGTTCACGTTGTGTTCCTAACCGACTTCCCCCAGACTGGCAAGGGCATCGGGCGCGCCCGATGCGAGTCGTCGGCTCTTTTTGGGTGGCGCCCTCCGGAGTTCTGATTATGTTCTCTTCCGCATTGCACAAGGTTCACTACATTTCCGAGAGTTCATGAGCACGTTCCCCGGTGCGCTGCGCGGCTTTCCGGCCGCTCGCGTGCCCGCCGCTGCAAGGGCGGCACGATCGTTTCTCAGGCCCCGACCCCTTTTTGCGCCGCAGGCGCCAGCGGATGTCCATGTCTGATCGCGCAGCCTCCCCGCGTTCCAACCCGGCCGAAGCCCCCGTTCGCGAGGTGCCCCGCCGCGATGCCCGCACGCTTTCAGTGCGCGGCGCGCGCGAGCACAATCTCAAGAACGTGGACCTCGAAATCCCCCGCGACAGCCTGGTGGTGTTCACCGGCCTGTCGGGCTCGGGCAAAAGCTCGCTCGCCTTCGACACCATCTATGCGGAAGGCCAGCGGCGCTATGTGGAAAGCCTCTCGGCCTATGCCCGCCAGTTCCTGGAGATGATGCAGAAGCCGGACGTGGACCAGATCGACGGTCTCTCGCCGGCCATCTCCATCGAGCAGAAGACCACCTCGAGGAATCCGCGCTCCACGGTCGGCACCGTTACCGAGATCTACGACTACATGCGCCTTCTGTGGGCGCGCACCGGCGTGCCTTATTCCCCGGCCACGGGCCTGCCCATCGAGAGCCAGACCGTCTCGCAGATGGTGGACCGCACCCTCGCCTTGCCAGAGGGCACGCGGCTCTATCTGCTCGCGCCGGTGGTGCGCGGGCGCAAGGGCGAGTACCGCAAGGAGCTGGCCGACTGGATGAAGAAGGGCTTCCAGCGGGTCAAGGTCAACGGCGCCTTCCACGAGATCGCCGAAGCGCCGACCCTCGACAAGAAGTTCAAGCACGACATCGACGTGGTGGTGGACCGCATCGTGGTGCGCGCGGACCTTGCCCAGCGGCTTGCCGACAGCTTCGAGACCGCCCTCGGCCTCGCGGACGGCATCGCAGTGGCCGAGTTCGCCGACGAGAAGGATGAGGCCGGCGCGCCCCGCCGCATCATCTTCTCGGAGAAGTTCGCCTGCCCCGTCTCCGGCTTCACCATTCCGGAGATCGAGCCGCGGCTGTTCTCCTTCAACAATCCCTTCGGCGCCTGCCCGGCCTGCGACGGCCTCGGCGTGGAGCAGACCATCGACCCGGACCTCGTGGTGCCGGACAAGGCGCGCTCGCTGAAGCAGGGCGCCATCGCACCCTGGGCCAAGTCCACCTCGCCATATTACGGGCAGACGCTGGATGCGCTGGCCAAGCACTACCACTTCAAGCTGAACGTGCCCTTCGCCGATCTGCCGGAGCAGGCGCGCGAGGTGCTGCTCTTCGGCTCGGGCAGCGAGAAGATCACCTTCCACTATGACGACGGCATGCGTGCCTACGAGACCTCGAAGACCTTCGAGGGTGTGGTGCGCAACCTCGATCGGCGCTGGAAGGAGACCGACAGCGACTGGGCGCGGGAGGAGATTTCCAAATACTTCTCCACCGTCCCCTGCAAGGTCTGCAACGGCTACCGGCTGAAGCCGGAGGCGCTGGCGGTGAAGATCGCCGGGCGGCACATTGGCGAGATCGGCGAACTGTCGGTGCGCGCTGCGGCCGGATGGTTCGAGAACCTGCCGGCCCAGCTCACCGACAAGCAGAACGAGATCGCCGGGCGCATCCTGAAGGAGATCCGCGAGCGGCTGCGCTTCCTGCTGGACGTGGGGCTGGAGTACCTCACGCTGGCCCGCTCCTCGGGCACGCTCTCGGGCGGCGAGAGCCAGCGCATCCGCTTGGCATCGCAGATCGGCTCCGGTCTCACCGGCGTGCTCTACGTGCTGGACGAGCCCTCCATCGGCCTACACCAGCGCGACAACGAGCGGCTGCTCGGCACGCTGAAGCACCTGCGCGACCTCGGCAACACAGTGATCGTGGTGGAGCACGACGAGGACGCCATCCTCGCCGCCGACCATGTGGTGGACGTGGGCCCGGGCGCGGGCATTCACGGCGGGGAGATCGTGGCGCAGGGCACGCCGGCGGAAATCCTCGCCAATCCGGCCTCCCTCACCGGCCGTTATCTCACCGGCGAATTGAGCGTCGGCGTGCCGGCGCGGCGCAAGCCGAACCCCAAGCGCATGCTCAAGCTCTCGGGCGCGCGCGGCAACAACCTGAAGAACGTGACGGCGGAAATCCCGCTCGGCCTGTTCACCTGCATTACCGGCGTGTCAGGCGGCGGCAAATCCACCCTGCTGATCGACACGCTCTACAAGGCGGTGGCCCGCCGGCTCAACGGCGCCTCCGAGGCCCCTGCCCCGTTCGATAAGCTCGAGGGGCTGGAGCACCTCGACAAGGTGATCGACATCGACCAGTCGCCCATCGGCCGCACGCCGCGGTCCAATCCGGCAACTTATACCGGCGCCTTCACGCCCATCCGCGAATGGTTCGCCGGCCTGCCAGAGGCCAAGGCGCGGGGCTACGGCGCCGGGCGCTTCTCCTTCAACGTGAAGGGCGGGCGCTGCGAGGCCTGCCAGGGCGACGGCGTCATCAAGATCGAGATGCACTTCCTGCCGGACGTGTACGTCACCTGCGACGTCTGCAAGGGCAAGCGCTACAATCGCGAGACGCTGGAAGTCACCTTCAAGAACAAGTCCATCGCCGACGTGCTGGACATGACGGTGGAAGAGGGCGCGCAATTCTTCAAGGCCGTGCCCTCGGTGCGCGAGAAGCTGGAGACGCTGCACCGCGTCGGCCTCGATTACGTCAAGGTCGGCCAGCAGGCGACAACGCTCTCGGGCGGCGAGGCGCAGCGGGTGAAGCTCTCCAAGGAGCTGTCGCGCCGCGCCACCGGGCGCACGCTCTATATCCTCGACGAGCCAACCACCGGCCTGCACTTCCATGATGTGAAGAAGCTGCTGGAGGTGCTGCACGAGCTCGTGGAGCAGGGCAATTCGGTGGTGGTGATCGAGCACAATCTGGAGGTCATCAAGACCGCCGACTGGATCCTCGATCTCGGCCCCGAGGGTGGCGACGGCGGCGGCGAGATCGTGGTGGCCGGCACGCCGGAGACGGTGGCGGCCAGCAAGCGCTCCCACACCGGCCGCTTCCTCGCCGAGGTGCTGGCCCGGCGGCCGTTCGCCGACGACCGGAAGGGCGGCGCCGGGACGGACGCCAAGCCGGCGGCAGCCGGTCGCGGCAAGGCCGCGCGGCGTCCGGCTGTGGAAGATGTCGAGGCTGGCGCGCCCGCCCCTGGGGTGGAGGCTGCTGCCGTCGTGTCGGAAGAGGCCGCCTCGGCGGAGGCCCCCGAAGCGCCGCGTGTGGCGCGCGGCCGTCGGCGTCGACAGGCCGCCGAGTAAGGCGGCCTCCCGTGTCTTGCGCCCGCAGGCTCAGGCCATGCGGGCGTTACCGATGCGCATGCGACGGCGGAGCAGGCGGCCGGGCCCGTAGGTCCACATGAGCTGGGCGCGCGCCCGCAGGCTCAGGTGCCGGGCGGTGTCCTGCGGCACGAACCACGCATTGTGGCCCGTGCGCCGGACGAGATGGTAGTTGCCGCTGCGGAGCACGGCACAGGTCTCGCCGAACCGCTCGCGGTCGTCCACCACCACCAGCTTCGGCTGGAAACGGCTGAGCGTCACACCCTTGAGGACGTCGGGCTCGGCGCCTTCCACATCCACCGAGAGGAAGTCGATGGTCGAGACACCGGCGCCCTCAAGAACGGAGTCCAGGGTCGCGGCCGGCACCTCGATCACCATGTCCTCCGGCCGCACCTTGCGCGGATTGAAGACGATGGTGCTGCTGCCGCGGCGCTCCAGCAGGGCGACGCGACCCGCCGTCGCAGCTTCGGGCGCGACACAGGCGCACTGGACCACCTGAGCCTGCCGCGCGCGCCGCAGATTTTCTGCGAATTCCGGCACCGGCTCCACCAGAAGCCCTCTCCAGCCGGTCAGCTCGAGATGCAGCGTCTGGCTCTGGAAAACCGGATCGTAGGCCCCCACCTCCACGAAAACCCCTGACGGACCAAGGAAGCGGGACGTCAGTCCACGTTCTTCCTGAGCCGTATAGACCGCGGCCCCGGCAAGACCGGTGGCGCTCGCCACATTCATCACATGCCCCCATGCGGCTTACGCATTTGCGTCATGCCATCCCCGATGGCGATGGCATGTCGAGAGGGCCCCCGCCCCGCTCAAGCTATTTATAGCACCAGGGAGGCACAAAAGTACCGCCCTAAAGGTGGTCTCCATCAGCGGGATGCAATGCAGCATTGCAAGATTCCGATAGGTTAAAGACCTATGGCGCCCACCATGCACGCGTTGCATTGCTGCAATGCGTCAGCGGTCCTATGGCGATGCAGCATGTGGGCATATGTTTGGTCTCAGCAAGTGGAATCGCCGCGAGGCGGTCCACAAGAGGAGAAGTAACATGTTGCTCTGGGGTTTCCTGGCTCGCCAGTTCCGCCGGTGGCAGGTCTACAACCGCACGGTTGCGGAGCTGTCCAGCCTTGATGATCGCTCCCTCGCCGACATCAACGTGTCGCGCAGCGAAATCCGGGCCGTGGCCCGCCACGCTTCGGCCGTCGCCTGATTTCAGGCGCCGCCGCCATGGCTGAGCCGGCCTTCGGGCCGGCACCGGAGAATGGTCCCCTGAGGGGACCATTTTCGTTTTTGGGCCCCCTCCATGGCTCCCAATGGCCCTGAGGGTTGAAGTCCCTGCGGCGCGTGTGGCACACCCCTTGTCCCGCCGGGTGCCCCCGATTGCCGGCGGCACACTGGAGCCGCGATGCCTGACACTTTTTGGCCCAACCGTCCGAATGGCGATAATGTCGCACCCGTCCATGTGGTCGGCGGAGGGCTCGCGGGCTCGGAGGCGAGCTGGCAGCTGGCCACGCGGGGCATTCCCGTGGTGCTTCACGAGATGCGGCCCGTGCGCGGCACCGAAGCCCACCTCACCGACGGTCTCGCCGAACTCGTCTGCTCCAATTCCTTCCGCTCGGACGATCCGCAGGGCAATGCCGTGGGCGTGCTCCATGCGGAGATGCGCCGCGCCGGCTCGCTGATCCTCAAGGCGGCGGATGCCAATCAGGTGCCGGCGGGCGGCGCGCTCGCGGTGGACCGGGAGGGCTTCTCCCGCGCCGTGACCGCCGCGCTGGAGGGGCACCCGCTCATCGAGATCCGTCGCGAGGAGATCACCGGCCTGCCCCCGGCCGAGTGGGACAATGTGATCCTCGCTACCGGGCCCCTCACCTCCCCGGCGCTGGCCGAGGCCATCCTCGGCCTCACCGGTGAAAGCGCCCTCGCCTTCTTCGATGCTATCGCGCCCATCGTGCATTTCGACAGCATCGACATGGGCAAGGCCTGGTTCCAGTCGCGCTATGACAAAGCGGGGCCGGGCGGCACGGGCGCGGACTACATCAACTGCCCCATGGACGAGGCGCAGTACAACGCCTTCGTCGATGCGCTGATCTCCGGCGACAAGGCGCCGGTGCGGGACTTCGAGGCCAAGACCCCCTATTTCGACGGCTGCCTGCCCATCGAGGTGATGGCCGAGCGGGGCCGCGAGACGCTGCGCTTCGGCCCCATGAAGCCGGTGGGCCTCACCAATCCCCATGCGCCTGATGTGAAGGCCTATGCCATCGTCCAGCTGCGGCAGGACAACAACCTGGGCACGCTCTACAACATGGTGGGCTTCCAGACGAAGCTGCGCCATGGCGAGCAGGCCCGCGTGTTCCGCACCATACCGGGGCTAGAGAATGCGGAGTTCGCCCGGCTCGGCGGCCTCCACCGCAACACCTATCTCAATTCCCCGCGCCTTCTGGATGGCACGCTGCGCCTGAAGGCCGATCCGCGCCTGCGCTTCGCCGGCCAGATCACCGGTTGCGAGGGCTATGTGGAGAGCGCGGCGGTCGGTCTCATGGCCGGGCGCTTCGCCGCCGCCGAGCGCCTGGGGCTGGACGTGCCGCTGCCGCCGCTCACCACGGCGCACGGTGCGCTGCTCGCCCACATCACCGGCGGGCATATCGAAGCGGAAGCGGAAGGCGGTCCCCGCTCCTTCCAGCCCATGAACGTGAATTTCGGCCTGTTTCCCCCGCTCGCCGAGGCCCCCAAGGGCGAGGGCGGCAAGCGCCTGCGCGGCGCCGAGAAGACGCTCGCCAAGAAGAAGGCGCTCGCTGCGCGGGCCCTGGCTGACATCCTCACCTGGCTCGACAGCCCGCAACAGGCGGCTTAAGAGGCCCAGATGCCGCGCCAGTCCATCACGCCGCCGCCTTTGGAATATGATGCCGACCCGGCCCGCTTTGCCGTGGACACGGTGCTGAAGCGCGATGTCTTCTCCACCGTGGAGCGCGGCACCTGGACCGACCGCCATGGCCGGGAATGGCCCGCCGTGCGCCGGCGCTGGAACGACGTGTCGCTCTGGTTCGCGCCCATCGCCTATCAGCTCGCCGCTCACGAGATCCATGCGCTGGAGAAGGTGACGCGCACCGGCGTGACCACGCCGCTGCTCGCCGTGGGCAAGCGCTTCCTCGTTCGCGGCTGGATCGACGGCGCGCCGCTGCAGATCGCCCGGCCGGCCGGCGACATGCACTTCTTCCACTCCGCCCGCGCCGCGCTGCTGACCCTGCATCGCGCCGGCTACGTCCATAACGACCTCGCCAAGCAGCAGAATTGGCTGCGCGGGGCGGATGGCGAGGCGTGGCTGATGGACTTCCAGCTGGCTTTGCCGTTCAGCCGGCGATCCAAGCTCGGCCGCGTGCTGGCCTATGAGGATCTGCGCCACCTTCTCAAGCACAAGCGCACCTATTGCCCCGACCGTCTCACGCCGCGCGAAAAGAAGGTGCTGGCCACGAAGAGCCTGCCCACCCGCGTGTGGATGGCCACCGGCAAGAAGGTCTACCGCTTCGTCACCCGGCGGCTGATGTCCTATTCCGACACCGAGGGCCGCGGCCCGCGGGTGACGCAGGTGGGTCCCCGCATCGCCGACGCCCTCGCCAGCCATCCCGCCGTGGCGGAGGTGCATATGTCGGACTTCCAGACGCTGGGCGGGAAAGTGGGCCTCTACGCCTTCGTCGCGCCGTCCGCGCCGGTGACGACGGATGCCCTGCGCGCCCATCTCGCGGCCGCCCTGCCCGAGCGGCCGCACCTTGATCACCTCCAGGTCGTCGCCGCCCTGCCCAAGGGGCCGGACGGCGCGGTGCGCGATGATCTGCTGCTGCTCATCGCCCGCAACCAGATCGAGATGCTGGACCAGCTCTCCGGCTCGGAGGCCGTGCGGCTTCAGGTGGCGGAGATCGCCCGTGGCCGGCTCAACCTCACCGATCGCATCACCCGCCCCGCCGCCTGACGAAAGTTGTGCGGCGCGGGCCGTGCACGGCCCATTGATTAAACGGACAACCGTTTTATTCTAGGCCCCGCTTCCTGGCGGCGGCCACGACCGCGCATGAGAATCCGGGGAGCGAGGGAGGATGTGACCATGCTGCCGAACGCCCCCGGGGGTTTCGATTTCGACCTCGGCGAAACAGCCGACATGCTGCGCGACACCGTGCGCGATTTCTCCCAGGCCGAGATCGCCCCGCGCGCCGCCGAGATCGACAAGACCAACCAGTTCCCCCGCGACCTGTGGCCCAAGCTGGGCGCGCTGGGCCTGCTCGGCGTGACGGCGGAGGAGGAATATGGCGGCTCCGGCCTCGGCTATCTCGAGCACGTCATCGCCATGGAGGAGATTTCCCGCGCCTCCGCTTCGGTGGGCCTGTCCTATGGCGCGCACTCCAATCTCTGCGTGAACCAGATCAGCCGCAACGGCACGCCGGAGCAGAAGGCGAAGTACCTGCCCAAGCTCATCTCCGGCGAGCATGTGGGCGCGCTTGCCATGTCCGAGCCGGGCGCGGGCTCGGATGTGGTCTCCATGCGCACGCGCGCGGAGAAGAAGGGCGACCGCTACGTCCTCAACGGCTCCAAGATGTGGATCACCAACGGTCCCATCGCCGAGACGCTGGTGGTCTATGCCAAGACCGACCCCGCTGCCGGCCCCAAGGGCATGACGGCCTTCCTCGTGGAGAAGGGCTTCAAGGGTTTCTCCACCGCCCAAAAGCTGGACAAGCTGGGCATGCGCGGCTCCGACACCGGCGAACTGGTGTTCGAGGATTGCGAGGTGCCGGAGGAGAACGTGCTGGGCGCGGTGGGCAAGGGCGTCAACGTGCTCATGAGCGGGCTGGACTATGAGCGCGCGGTGCTGGCAGGCGGCCCCACCGGCATCATGCAGGCGTGCATGGACGTGGTGATGCCCTATGTCCACGAGCGCAAGCAGTTCGGCCAGCCCATCGGCACCTTCCAGCTGATGCAGGGCAAGATCGCCGACATGTACGTGACCATGAACGCCACCAAGGCCTACGTCTATGCCGTGGCCAAGGCTTGCGACCGCGGCGCCACCACCCGCGAGGACGCGGCCGGCGCCATCCTCTATGCGGCGGAAAAGGCCACCTGGATGGCACTCGAGGCCATCCAGACCCTCGGCGGTAACGGCTACATCAACGATTATCCCACCGGCCGCCTGCTGCGCGACGCCAAGCTCTATGAGATCGGCGCCGGCACCAGCGAAATCCGGCGGATGCTCATCGGCCGCCAGCTTTTCGACAAGACCGCCTGATACCACCGCTGCGGCGAAGCTCCCGTCAGCGTGTCTGGCGGGAGGTCGACCGGCGGATTATCGTAGGGGCGGGTCTGCGCACCACGACGCCCCACGGTCGCGCGCTCGGCGGCGGAAGCAACGGCTCCCGTCGCCTGTCGAAGTGACGAACCGAAGGATGGAATGCCATGAAGAAGATCATTCTGGCCGCTACCGCTCTCTCTCTGGCTCTGGCCCCCGCCGCCGCGTTCGCGCAGGGCGTGGTGAAGGGTGCCGAGCAGGGCGCCAATGCCGGCGCTTCGGCCGGTGACAAGGCGGCCGGCCCGGTCGGCGCCGGCGTCGGCGGCACGGTCGGCGGTGTGGGCGGTGCGGTCGCGGGCGGTGTCGCCGGCGGCGTCAAGGGCACCGGCACCGGCGCCGAGAAGGGCGCCAAGGAAGGCGAGAAGGCCGCCGGCCCCGTGGGCGCGGTGGTCGGTGGCGCGGTCGGTGCGGTCGGTGGTGCCGTGGGCGGCGTCATCGGCGTGAAGTGACCGGGCGTGAAGTGATCGCCACGTGATTGAGTGAAAGGCCGGCGCGGGGCACCCCTGCGCCGGCCTTTCCTTTTGGTCAGTCCGCTGCGCCGTAGCCGCCGCGCGGCCAGAAGGGCAGACGCGCCAGCCCGGTCAGCAGGTAGGCGTACATGGCCTGCCGCGGCGCCACGGCGCTGATGAGCACCGAGAGAATCGCGGTCGCGATGAACAGCGGCAGCACGCCGCCGGCCGCGCAGCGACCGATGCTTCGGCTCCACATCCAGATATCGGATGGCGATGGTCAGCACGGCCAGCATGGTCATGTTGCCGGCATAGACCACCACCGCCGGCGCCAACCCGCCATAGCGCCCCACCAGCCCCGACGAGAACGGCACGGTGGTGACGAAGAACAGGAACAACAGCGCAAGGCGCACCGTGTGCCGGTCCACCCTCTCGCTCGTGGGCCGGATCTCGATGCCGCTGCGCCAGAAGGCGCCGAGTACGAAGAAGGAAATCACATAGGTCAGCATCTGGTGAGACAGCGAGACCAGATGCGCCGTCAGTTCCGCTGCCGAGGTGAGCGGAAGGTCGTCCGGCAGGCGGATGTCCAACACCAGCAGCGTCATCGCGAAGGCGAAAATACCGTCGCTCAGGGCGTCCACACGCGCCTTGGGAAAGAGGCTCCTGCCGCTGGATTGCATCCTACGCGCTCCGTGCCGCGGGCACGACGCATGCGACAGCCCGGCCGGGCGGGTCAGTCGCCATCGGGCGTCTCGCCCGCCGCAACGCCCCTCGACGGACGCGAACTGCGCACGTCACCTTCATTTGCGCCAATGGCTTTTTGCCATTAATGAAATAATCACGACCCGCTGAAGCAAGATAATTAGCGTATAGATCATGCGAGCGTGTAGCACAATACCGGCCGACATTCTCTGTCGGACATGATTGCTGCACCTTTTGGGCATCCGACATGAGCCGGGGATTGACCTGGGCATTGGTCGTTCTTGCAACCGTTATCGGCACGATGGTGCCGCTGGCGCCGACCCTTTATGTGTCATGGCGGTTTGCTCTTTCCACGCAGCAAGAACAACTCAATGCCTATGCATTGCGAGTTCTTGATCATACCGACGCGGTCTACGCCGATGCGGTGTCGGCGCTGCGCACCATTGCAGCGATGCCCTTTCCGCCCTGCTCGCCACAGCATATTCGCGCGATGTTGCAGATCACCGAAGAGGCGTTGTCTGTTGTCAACATCGGCTATGGCGCGGGGGACGTGGTCGAGTGCAATTCGTGGGGCATGCTGAACTACAAACTGGTGCGAGCCCCGGTCCAGATCGAGCAGCCGGATGGCATCGGCCTCATCCTGAACTGGCGGCCGACCAATTTCGGCACTGACCGGGCGATCCTCATCCTGCGCCTGCGCGAGTACAGCGTCCTCGTCGACCAGAGACAATTCTTCAATGAGTGGGAGACCTCCAACCCATTCACGATCTCGGAAGTCCGCACCCGCGGCGCGCTGCCCATCTATGCGAGCTATCTTGACCGGGACCGACCCACGCCGCCCGACGCATCGGATGCGAGCGTCGAGAAGGTCTCGCGCAACTGGGCCGTGACCGTCCGTCAGCCGCGCATCACATTCAAGGAGCATCTGCAGGCCAATCGGGCGGTCCTCCTGCCCCTTTCGGCCGCGATCGCGCTGCTGTCGGCCGCGTCGGGGCTGCTGGTGCTGCGCCGGCAAAGCTCGCCCCGCACCGAACTGGCGAAGGCACTGAAGAAGGGCGAACTGGTCGCGCACTACCAGCCGATCATCGAGCTGGCTACGGGGCGCTGCATCGGCGCCGAGGCGCTCGTGCGCTGGCCGCGTGCGGACGGCAGCCAGACTCCGCCTGATATGTTCATCCCCCTCGCCGAGGAAACCGGCCTGATCGGGCGCCTGACCGACCAGATGCTGTCCGCCGTCATCGAGGATCTCGGAGATCTGCTGCGCGATGACCCGCAGGCGCATGTCAGCATCAACCTCAGCGCCGTCGACATCACCACCGGCCGCATCCTGCCGGTGCTGGAGCGTGTGCTGGACGGCTCCGGCATCCAGCCGCGGCAGATATGGCTCGAAGCGACGGAGCGCAGCTTCATCGATGTGGACGGTGCGCGCGCCACGCTCCTCGAACTGCGCCGCCGCGGCCACAGGACCGCCATCGACGATTTCGGAACGGGATATTCCGGCCTCAACTACATCCAGAACCTGCCCATCGATCTTCTGAAGATCGACCGATCCTTCATCACAGCGGTCAATACGGAGGCCCCCACGCGCGACGTGACCCCCTACATCATCGCCATGGGACACGAACTGAAACTGCAGATCATCGCCGAGGGTGTGGAAACCGAGAACCAGGCCGAATACCTGCTCACCCAGGGCGTGAGCTTCGCCCAAGGCTGGCTTTACTCGAAGGCCCTTCCGGCCTCGGCATTCCTCGTCTTCTGGACAGCCAGACGCCGATAGGGCCGGCCGCTCTCACCCCGTGATCGAGGCGAGCGCCCGCTTCAGCATCACCTTCGCCAGCTGCGCCCGGTATTCGGCACTGCCGTGCAGGTCGCTCATGAGATTGGAGGGATCGAGCGCGAGGCCGGAGATGGCCTGGACCGTGAAATCGGAGGAGAGGATGTCCCCCGCCTCGGTCCACAGGAACACGCCGGACTGCCCTGCGCCCGTCACCGCCACCCGCACCTCGGCCGCCGTCTTCGCCACGAACACGCCAGCCATGGCGTAGCGCGAGGCCGGGTTTCGGAACTTGGCGTAGCCGGCCTTCTCCACCCTGGGGAAGTCCACGCGGGTGATGATCTCCCCCTCCTCCAGCGCCGTCTCGAACAGGCCGCGGAAGTAGTCGGACGCGCCGATGGAGCGGCGGTCGGTGACCACGGTCGCGTTCAGCGCGAGCACGGCGGCCGGGTAGTCGGCGGTCGGGTCGTCATTGGCCAGCGACCCGCCGATGGTGCCCCGGTTGCGCACCGCCACGTCGCCGATCATGCCGGCGAGATCGGAGAGGGCCGGGATAGCGGCGCGAACCACATCCGAGGCGGCCACCTCCGCATGGCGCGTCATGGCGCCGATGGAGACGCCCTCCGTCGTGGCGCAGATACCGGAAAGTTCCGGGATGCGGGAGAGGTCCACCAGCGCGGTCGGCTGGGCGAGGCGCTGCTTCAGGGTCGGCAGCAGGGTCTGCCCGCCGGCCAGCGCCTTGGCCTCGGGATCGGCGGAGAGGATCGCGGCAGCGGCGGCGATGGCGTCGGGACGCTGATAGTCGAAGGCGTACACGGCGTCCTCCTATTCCGCAGCAAGACGGGAAGCGCGCGCCTGCGCGATGGCCCACACCCTGGAGGGCGTGGCGGGCATGGGCACGTCCTCGGTACCGAGGGCGTTGGTGAGCGCGTTGATGACGGCGGGCGGCGCGCCGATGGCCCCGGCCTCGCCGCAACCCTTGATGCCGAGCGGGTTTGAGGGGCAGCGGGTCTGAGTCATGCCCACGGTGAAGGAGGGCAGGTCGCCGGCGCGGGGCATGGTGTAGTCCATGTAGGACCCGGTCACGAGCTGGCCGTCCTCGTCATAGGTGACGCCTTCCATCAGCGCCTGGCCGATGCCCTGGCCGATGCCGCCGTGCACCTGCCCTTCCACGATCATCGGATTGATGATCTCGCCGAAATCGTCGATGGCGACGAACGACTTGATCTCGACGACGCCGGTCTCCGGGTCCACCTCCAGCTCGCAGATGTGGCAGCCGGCGGGGAAGGTGAAGTTGGTGGGGTCGTAGAACGCCCCCTCCTTCAGCCCCGGCTCGATCTCGGAGGTGGGGAATTTGTGCGCCACATAGGCGTTGAGCGCCACCTCGGCGAAAGCGAGCGAGCGGTCGGTGCCGGCAACGGTGAACTTGCCGTCCTTGAACTCGATGTCCCCTTCCGAAGCTTCCAGCATGTGGGCGGCGATCTTCTTCGCCTTGGCCTCCACCTTGTCGAGCGCCTTCACGATGGCTGACATGCCCACGGCGCCGGAGCGCGAACCGTAGGTGCCCATGCCGAACTGCACCTTGTCGGTGTCGCCGTGCACTACGGTCACCTGATCGATGGGAATGCCGAGGCGGGCGGAGACGAGCTGGGCGAAGGTGGTCTCGTGCCCCTGCCCGTGGCTGTGGGAGCCGGTGAGCACCTCCACGTTGCCGGTGGGGTTCACGCGCACTTCCGCGCTTTCCCATAGGCCGACGCCGGCACCGAGCGAGCCCACCGCCGCCGAGGGGGCGATGCCGCAGGCCTCGATATAGGCGGAGAGGCCGATGCCCCTGAGCTTGCCGTTGCGCTCGGACTCGGCGCGGCGAGCCGGGAAGCCCTTGTAGTCCGCCACCTCCAGCGCCTTGTCGAGGGAGGCGACGTAATCGCCCGCGTCGTAGCACATGATGACGGGCGTCTGGTGCGGGAAGGACTTGATGAAGTTGCGCCGGCGGAACTCCGCCGGGTCCTCGCCGCGCTCGCGCGCCGCCTTCTCCACGATGCGCTCCAGCAGGAACGTCGCCTCCGGCCGGCCGGCGCCGCGATAGGCGTCCACCGGGGCGGTGGTGGTGTAGATGGCATCCACCTCGCAATAGATGGCGGGGATAGCGTACTGGCCCGACAGCAGCGTGGCGTAGAGATAGGTCGGGATGGAGGAGGCGAAGGTGGAGAGATAGGCGCCCATGTTGGCGCGCGTCTTGATCCGGAAGCCGATGATGTGGCCGGCCTCGTCCATCGCCAGCTCGGCATGGGTGATGTGGTCGCGGCCATGGGCGTCGGACAGGAACGCCTCGGAGCGGTCCGCCGTCCACTTCACCGGCCGGCCCACCTTCTTCGACGCCCAGGTGCAGACCGTCTCCTCCGCATAGATGAAGATCTTGGAGCCGAAGCCGCCGCCCACGTCCGGGGCTATGACGCGCAGCTTGTTCTCCGGCGCGATGCCGACGAAGGCGGAGAGCACGAGGCGGGCAACGTGCGGGTTCTGGCTGGTGGTCCAGAGGGTGAAGGCCTCGTCGCCGGAATCATATTCGCCGATGGCCGCGCGCGGCTCGATGGCGTTGGGGGCGAGGCGGTTGTTGACGATGTCGATGCTCGTCACCTTCGCCGCGCGGGCAAACGCGGCCTCGGTGGCGGCCTTGTCGCCCAGCTCCCACTCGAAGGCGGTGTTGCGAGGGGCGCAGTCGTGGATCTGCTCGCCGTCCGTCGCCGTGGCGAGGTCCGCGACGGCGGGGAGAAGCTCGTATTCCACCTCCACCGCCAGCGCGGCGTCCTTCGCCTCGTTCAGCGTCTCGGCGATGACGACGGCCACGTGGTCGCCCACATAGCGCACCTTCTCCTTCGCCAGCGCCGGATGGGAGCCCATCTTCATGGGGCTGCCGTCCTTGGAATGGATCATCCAGCCGCAGATGAGGTCGCCGAGACCGTCGGCGCCGATGTCCGCGCCGGTGAGCACGTCCACCACGCCCGGCATGGCCTTGGCCGCGGTGGGGTCGATGTGGCGGATGCGGGCGTGGGCATAGGGCGAGCGGACGAAATAGGCGTAGGCCTGTCCGGGACGGTCGAGATCGTCCGTGTAGCGGCCCTTGCCGGTGATGAAGCGGTGGTCTTCCTTGCGCCGGACCGCGGCGCCGATGGGCGTGACGGAGCTAGAAACGCTGGCGTTCATCGGGATCCTCCCGGCGCCGCCCTTTGCGGGCGGGCTATGTCTGCGAGATGCGTGGCGGACGGGGTGCGGCAGCCGCCTATTCGGCGGCGCGCGGCGCCTCGGCGGAGCCCATGGCGGCGGCGCCCGCAGCCACCGACTTGACGATGTTGTGATAGCCCGTGCAGCGGCAGATGTTGCCGTCGAGGTTCTCGCGGATGGTCGCCTCGTCGAGGTCGGGGCCGAAGCGGGCCACGAGATCTACCGCGCTCATGATCATGCCCGGCGTGCAGAAGCCGCACTGCAGGCCGTGGTTCTCGCGGAAGGCTTCCTGCATGGGGTGCAGCTTGCCGCCGGTCGCCAGCCCCTCGATGGTGGTGACGGACGCGCCGTCCGCCTGCGCGGCGAGCACCGTGCAGGACTTCACGGCCACCCCGTCGAGATGGACGACGCAGGCCCCGCATTGGCTGGTGTCGCAGCCCACATGCGTTCCGGTCAGGTCCAGCGTCTCGCGCAGGAACTGCACCAGGAGAGTGCGCGGATCGATCTCGGCTGAGACGGACTTGCCGTTCACGGTCAGACGGACGGGGACGCGAACGATGGTCGTCGCCTCGGACATGCCTCACCTCCCTGAGCCGGCCCCCGGTTGCCCGGGCAGTCTTCCGGCGCGGGGTTCGTCCCCGCGTCCGGCACTCACGGCGGCCGGCCGTTTTTCATTCCTCCAATGTGGGACGGCGCCGGTGACGCGGTCAAGACGGGGGTGCCCCGATGGGGAACCCGTCACGCTCTCGTGCGCGCGGGCTCCGGCAGGGGCAAGGTGTCGTCCTCGGCGATCAGCGAGGGCTCTGTCTCCTCCGCATCGATCATCGCCAGCGCATCGGCCCGGGAGGCGAAGCGGTTGGCGATGACGCCCACGATGACCAACTGGAGGAAGTGGTAGAGCATGATGGGCGTGATGATGAGCGACAACGCCGGCGCCGCGCCGAACATCACGTGGGCCATGGGCAGACCCGTCGCCAGCGACTTCTTGGAGCCGCAGAAGGCCACCGCCACCGTGTCCGGCGCGGAAAAACCCATCAGCCGGCACACGCCGCGCGTCAGCGCGTAGACCACCGCGAACAGGCCGACGACGGCGACGATCACTTCAGCGAGCAGCAGCGGGCTCAGGCCCTTCCACACGCCGGAAACCACGCTGTCGCAGAACGAATTGTAGACGATGGCGAGGATCACCACGCGGTCCGCCGCCTTCACGAACGCGCGGTGCCGCTCCACGGTCTTGAGCAGGAGTGGCCGCAGCGCCTGGCCGAGGGCCAGCGGCAGCACCACCAGCGTCACCAGCTTGAGGATGACCGCGCCGAGATCCATCCCGCCGCCCACCGCGTGGAGATACCACGCCATCAAAGCCGGGGTGGCGAACACGCCGATGAGGCTGGAGATGGAGGCGTTGAAGATGGCGACGGGCACGTTGCCCCGCGCCAGCGAGGTCATCGCCACCGAGGACGAAACGGTGGAGGGCAGCGCCGCGAGGAAGAAGAAGCCGATGGCGAGCGGCTCCGGGAAGAGCCCGCCGGCCAGCGCCAGCGCCCCCACGACTACCGCCGGGAAGACGAGGAAGGTTGTAGCCTGCACCACGAGGTGCAGATCCCAGCGCGCGGCGCTCTCGATCAGCCGCCGTGGAGACAGCGAGACGCCGTAGAGCAGGAAGATGACCGCCACGCCCCACGTCGCCGCTTTGTCGGCGTGGAGGATACCGCCGGTGACGCCGGGTTTTGGCCAGGCGAGGGCAAGGACGACGGTGGTGGCGAGGGCGACGAGAAAGGGATCGAGCTTCAGTCGTGACAACATGAGCCGTGTGACGAGGCGTGGGGATGATGTCCCCTCCCCGCGGCCGCTTCCCGTCCCCATCGAAGCTTGCTGCGCCTGAGGCGCGGAAAGGCTCCGCTTCTTCCGCCACCCGGCATCTGAGATGCCCGGCCACGGCTGTGCCGATCTTGGTGTCGACAATATACCAGGAAGGTATCCACCTGCGCCCCCCCCTGCAAGGCCGAAATAAAGGCAGTCGAAGCTTGGCCGAAAGCTCCCGTTGACGGGGTTCGCGACGCAATTGTGTCGGCCGAGGGGCCGGGTTATGACTCTTAAATACGGCAGCGCACAATCATCGGGCACGATGAGATAAGAGGCGCCCGAACAGAGGGGTTCAAGCGGCGGATGGATGTCTTCCTCCAGCAGCTCATCAACGGATTGACCCTCGGGTCGATCTACGGACTGATCGCCATCGGCTACACGATGGTCTTCGGCATCATCGGAATGGTGAACTTCGCCCACGGCGACGTGTTCATGGTCAGCGCCTTCATCGCGCTCATATGCGTGCTGCTGCTGACGACGGTGGTCGGCCTCAGCTCCATCTTCCTCATCCTCGCCATCACGCTGGTGGTGGCGATGCTGTTCACGGGCCTCGTGAGCTGGACCATCGAGCGCGTGGCCTACCGGCCCCTGCGAGGCTCCTTCCGCCTGGCGCCGATGATCTCTGCCATCGGCATGTCCATCCTGCTTTCGAACTTCGTGCAGGTGGCGCAGGGCCCGCGCAACAAGCCGCTGCCGCCCATGGTGACGGAGGTGATCGTCATCCGCGAGACCAACGGCTACGAGGTGACGCTCGCGTACAAGCAGATCATCATCATGGTGGTGACGGCGGTGCTGCTCGCGGGCTTCTGGTATCTCGTCAAGAAGACGCCCCTCGGCCGCGCCCAGAGGGCGTGCGAGCAGGACCGCAAGATGGCGGCGTTGCTGGGCGTGAACGTGGACCAGACCATCGCCCTCACCTTCGTCATCGGCGCTGCTCTCGCTGCCGTCGCGGGCGTCATGTATCTGATGTACTACGGCGTCGTGAACTTCGCCGACGGCTTCGTGCCGGGCGTGAAGGCCTTCACCGCGGCCGTGCTGGGCGGCATCGGCTCGCTGCCGGGCGCGGTGCTGGGGGGCATCCTCATCGGCCTCATCGAGACCTTCTGGTCGGCCTATTTCTCCATTGAATACAAGGATGTGGCGGCGTTCTCCATCCTTGTGGTAACGCTCATCTTCCTGCCGCAGGGCCTGCTCGGCCGGCCGGAAGTGGAGAAGGTGTGATGGCTCCGGTCTCCGGTTCCGATCTCGCCGATGTGCCCTCACCGGTTCCGGAAAAGCCCCGTGGGCCGGAGCGGACCTCCGCCGTGGCGGGGGCCTTCAAGGACGCCCTCGTCAGCGGCCTGCTGACCGCCCTGCTCTTCCTGCCCCTCGTCGGCTTCCGCGCCAGCGAATCGAGCACCGGCTCGCTGGTCCTCACCTATCGCTTCGGGCTGGTCGCCATCTTCGCCGGCATCGTGATGGTGGGCCGTTTCCTGCTCATGGTCACGGTGTGGAACCCGAACCGGCCGCCGCGCCGCGTCTCGACCACGCCCGGCGTCATGGCCCGCCTCGGCGCGCTGGCCTCGCCGGCGGTGAAGCCGTTGTTCTTCAGCTTCGCCATCCTCTACCCGTTCCTGTCCATCCTGCTCGCCGGCGGGCTGAGCCCGAGCCGCTACTGGGTGGACCTCGGCATCTACGTGCTCACCTATGTGATGCTGGGATGGGGCCTCAACATCGTGGTGGGCCTCGCGGGCCTGCTGGATCTCGGCTACGTCGCTTTCTACGCGGTGGGCGCCTACACCTTCGCTTTGCTCTCCACCAGCGTGCCCATCAACGACTTCTTCGCCGGCACGCTGGGCGACGACTTCTGGACCGCCTGGGCATTCTGGATCTGCCTGCCGCTCTCCGGCATCCTCGCCGCCATGTGGGGCGTCATCCTCGGCTTCCCGGTGCTGCGGCTGCGCGGCGACTATCTCGCCATCGTCACCCTGGCCTTCGGCGAGATCATCCGCCTCGTGCTCATCAACTGGGTGTCGCTGACCAATGGCGGCGCGGGCATCTCCTCTATCCCGCCCATCACCTTCTTCGGCGTGCCGTTCGATTCCTCCGAAACCGGCTTCGCGAGCATCTTCGGGCTGGAGTTCAACTCCATGCACCGCATGTTCTTCCTCTATTTCGTCATCCTGGGCCTCGCTGCGCTGACCGCCGTCGTCACCATCCGCCTGAGGAAGATGCCGGTGGGCAGGGCGTGGGAAGCGTTGCGCGAGGATGAGATCGCCTGTCGGTCGCTGGGCATCAACACCACGCTGACCAAGCTCACGGCCTTCGCTACGGGCGCCATGTTCGGTGGCTTTGCCGGCGCCTTCTTCGCCGTGCGCATCCGCTTCGTCTCGCCCGAGAGCTTCACCTTCATGGAATCGGCGGTGATTCTCGCTATCGTTGTGCTCGGCGGCATGGGATCGCAGATGGGCGTCGCGGGCGCGGCGATCCTGCTCATCGGCGGCATGGAGCTGCTGCGCAACCTCTCCTTCCTGAAAGCCGATTTCCTGTTCGGCTCGGACTTCGACCCCTCCCTCTACCGCATGCTCATCTTCGGCTTCGCCATGGTGGCGGTGATGGTGTGGCGCCCGCGCGGCCTCGTCTCCAGCCGCATGCCCACCATCTTCCTGAAGGAGCGCAAGGCGGTGTCCGGGTCGCTGGTGAAGGAAGGGCACGGCTGATGGCGGGCGAGAGCGCAAGCCCCGCCTGCGAGAGCCGGGCCTGGGACCGCAATCCGATCCTGAAGGTCGATCACCTCTCCATGCGTTTCGGCGGCCTCGTCGCCGTCAATGACGTCTCCTTCGTCGCCGGGCGGGGCGAGGTGACGGCGGTGATCGGGCCGAACGGCGCGGGCAAGACCACGGTCTTCAACTGCATCACCGGCTTCTACAAGCCCAGTACCGGCCGCCTCGCCCTGTTCCACGGCGGCCCGGCGACGGACGCGGAAGTGGACGGCGTCACCGCCTCGGGCCTCGCCTGGGGCAAGTCGGAGGCCGGCGCGCTCTATTTGCTGGAGCGCCTGCCCGACCACAAGGTCGCCTCCTGGGCGCGGGTGGCGCGGACCTTCCAGAACATCCGCCTGTTCTCGGGAATGACCATCCTGGAAAACCTGCTTGTGGCGCAGCACATGTCGCTGACCACCTCGGGCCTGCTCAACCCGGCCGCAATCCTCAACCTGCCGTCCTGGCAGCGGAAGCAGAAGGGTGCCGTGGACCGCGCGCTCTACTGGCTCAACAAGATCGGCCTCGTGGACCGCGCCGACGATCCGGCAGGCGACCTGCCCTATGGCGACCAGCGCCGGCTCGAGATCGCCCGCGCCATGTGCACGGACCCCGTGCTCCTCTGTCTCGATGAGCCCGCCGCCGGCCTCAACCCGCGCGAATCCGCGGCGCTGAACGAGCTGCTGCTGTCCATCCGGCGCGAGCATCAGGCCTCCATCCTGCTTATCGAGCACGACATGTCGGTGGTGATGGAAATCTCGGACCACGTGGTCGTGCTGGAATACGGCTCCAAGATCGCCGACGGCACGCCCGACGAGGTGCGCAACGACCCACGCGTCATCGCCTCCTATCTCGGCGTCGAGGACGAGGAAGAGGCCGTCGCGGTGGTGGAGGCCGGGGCATGAGCATCCAGCCGGACACCAAGGCCGTGACCTCTCCCGCTCCCGCCGCGCGCAAGGCGCCGCTGCTCTCCGTCTCGGGCGTCACCGCCTATTACGGCAACATCATCGCGCTCAAGGGCGTGGACATCGAGGTGAATGAGGGCGAGATCGTCACCCTCATCGGTGCCAACGGGGCCGGCAAGTCCACCTTGATGATGACCATCTGCGGCAGTCCCCGCGCCCGCGACGGCCGCATCATCTATGCCGGACGGGACATCACGGCCCTGCCCACCCACGAGATCATGCGCCTCAGGATCGCGCAGTCTCCGGAAGGCCGGCGCATCTTCCCACGCATGACGGTCTACGAGAATCTGCAGATGGGCGCCGCCATCGACGGCAACGCCCATTTCGCCGAGGATCTGGAGCGCATGTTCACCCTGTTCCCGCGGCTGAAGGAGCGCATCGCCCAGCGCGGCGGCACGCTCTCCGGCGGCGAGCAGCAGATGCTGGCCATCGCCCGCGCGCTCATGAGCCGCCCGCGCCTGCTGCTGCTGGACGAACCCTCCCTCGGCCTCGCGCCTCTGGTGGTGCGGCAGATCTTCGACGCCATCCGCATGCTCAACCGCACCGAGGGGCTCACAGTGTTCCTGGTGGAGCAGAACGCCTTCCACGCGCTGAAGCTCGCCCACCGCGGCTATGTGATGGTGAACGGCCTCGTCACCATGTCCGGCACGGGTGCGGAACTGCTCGCCCGGCCGGAAGTGCGCGCCGCCTATCTGGAAGGAGGGCGCTGACGTGACCGCAATCCATCCCGCGCGCGATCCCGGCCGCATCACCTCCCCCATGCTCCTCGGCCCCGCCATTGCGCTGGCGGTGCTGGTGGCGACGCTCTTCGTGTGGCCGGAGGAACTGATCGGCGCTTCGCTTGCCGACTTCCTGCTGGTGACGCTGTTCCTCGGTGGCGGCGCGGCGTGGCTTACCGGCAAGGCTGTCGCCCGATCGTGGGACCCCTACCTCCATCTTCTGGTTTATTGTGGGTTGCTCGCCTGCGCGGTGCGCTTCTGCCACTTCGCGCTGTTCCAGGCGACGCTGTTCGATCCCGAGCCTCTGGCGGTGGAATTCGTGCTGCTCGCCTCCATCGCGACCCTCGGCTTCCGTGCGATGCGGCAGCGGCAGATGACGGTGCAATATGGCTGGATGTACGAGCGGCACGGCAGCGTCGCGTGGCGTCCGCGCAAGCTTGGCAGCAGCTGAGAAGTGGCCCGCCGATCTCCTCATGAGAGGGATCGACACGACTCGTGATTGCGGCACAATGCGCCGCCAACGGATTCAACCTCGCCGGCCGTGACGGCGGCGGGGTGCAGAAGGGGAGACAAGGCATGAAGAAGCTTTTGATGGCGTCGCTGGCGCTCGGCGCCGGCCTCGTCCTGGCGGCGCAGGCCCAGGCGCAGGTGAAGATCGCCGTTGCCGGCCCCATCACCGGCGATCTCGCCGCCGTGGGCGCCCAGCTGAAGAACGGCACCGAGCAGGCCATCGCCGACATCAACGCCTCCGGCGGCATCCTCGGCCAGAAGATCGAATTTCTGGTGGGTGACGACGGCGGCAAGCCCGAGCAGGGCAAGTCGGCGGCCAACAAGCTGATTACCGACGGCGCCAAGTTCGTCATCGGCCACTACAACTCCGGCGTGTCGATCCCGACCTCGCAGGACTATGAAGAGGCAGGCGTGCTGCAGATCAGCCCCGCCTCCACCAACCCGACCTTCACCGAGCGCAAGATGTGGAACACCTTCCGCACCTGCGGTCGTGACGACCAGCAGGGCGCGGTGGCCGGCGCATACATCCTGAAGAACTTCAAGGGCAAGAAGATCGCCGTCGTCCACGACAAGACGCCCTACGGCAAGGGCCTCGCCGACGAAACCCAGAAGACCCTCAACAAGGGCGGCATGAAGGAAGTTCTCTACGAGGGCATCAACCCGAAGGAGAAGGACTATTCGGCGCTCGTCTCCAAGATCAAGGCGTCCGGCGCCGACCTCGTCTATTTCGGCGGCCTCTATCCGGAAGCCGGCCTGATCGTGCGCCAGATGCGTGACCAGGGCCTCAAGACCGTCCTCATGGGCGGCGACGGCATGATCGACAAGGAGTTCTGGTCCATCGCCGGCGACGGCGCCACCGGCACCCTGACCACCTTCGGTCCCGACCCGCGCAAGAACCCCGCCGCCAAGGCCATCGTGGACAAGTTCAAGGCCAAGGGCGTCGATCCCGAGGGCTACGTGCTCTATTCCTATGCCGGCGTGCAGGTCATCAAGCAGGCGGCCGAGGCGGCCAAGTCCCTCGACCCCAAGAAGGTGGCCGAGAAGATCCACTCGGGTATGAAGTTCGACACCGTGCTCGGCCCGCTCACCTTCGACAAGAAGGGCGACATCACCAAGCTCGACTACGTGGTCTACGTCTGGAAGGACGGCACCTACAGCGAGCTGTGATGCCTCACCGTTCAATCGACATCTGACACATCCGAAGCCTGCGCCCCCCGGCGCAGGCTTTTTCGTTTGAGCCAATTTTCGGCTTCAGGCGCCCCGGTGCCACGCTTGTCTTCGGACCGCGGTTTGGCAATCATGCTGCCACAAGGGCAAGGCGCGTCCCATGCGCCCGAAGCCCGGCGTGCGAAGGCCGGACCAACGGCCCCACGCCAGACCCTTTCAATCATTTCGAGGGGATCGGGATGAACAGGCTTTCCTTCGCCGCGCTCGCCGTCTGCGCCGGCCTCGTCCTCGCGCCGCCCGCCCACGCGGATGTGAAGCTCGGGGCTGCCGGGCCGCTCACCGGCTCCATCGCCGCCTTCGGCACGCAGATGAAGACCGGTGTCGAGCAGGCGGTGGCCGACATCAACGCCGCCGGCGGCATCAACGGCCAGAAGATCGTGCTGCTGGTGGCCGACGACGGCGGCAAGCCCGAGCAGGGCGTGGCGGCGGCCAACAAGCTGATCACCGACGGCGCGACCTTCGTCATCGGCCACGTCAATTCCGGCATCTCTATCGCCGCCTCGTCGGACTATGCCGAGGCCGGCGTGCTGCAGATCAGCCCCGCTTCCACCAACCCCGCTTATACCGAGCGCAAGCTCTGGAACACCTTCCGCACCGCCGGCCGCGACGACCAGCAGGGGCCGGTGGCGGGCGCCTTCCTCGCCGAGAAGTTCAAGGACGGCAAGATCGCCATCGTCCACGACAAGTCGCCCTACGGAAAGGGCCTCGCCGACGAGACGCAGAAGGCCCTCAACAAGGCCGGCGTGAAGGAAGTGATGTATGAGGGCATCAACCCCGGCGAGAAGGATTATTCGGCCCTCGTCTCCAAGATGAAGGCGGCCGGCGTCGACGTGATCTATTTCGGCGGCCTGCACCCCGAGGCCGGCCTGATCGTGCGGCAGATGCGCGACCAGGGCCTGAAGACCGTGCTCATGGGCGGCGACGCGCTGGCCGACAAGGAATACTGGAACATCGCCGGCACCGGCGGCACCGGCACGCTGATGACCTTCGGCCCCGACCCGCGCAAGAATCCGGCGGCCAAGGGCATCGTGGAGGCCATGACCGCCAAGGGGATCGATGCCGAGGGCTACGTGCTCTATTCCTATGCCGGCGTGCAGGTCATCAAGCAGGCGGCCGAGGCGGCGAAATCCCTCGACCCCAAGAAGGTCGCCGCGCAGATCCATTCCGGCATGACCTTCCAGACGGTGCTCGGCCCGCTCTCCTTCGACAAGAAGGGCGACATCACCAAGCCCGACTTCGTGGTCTATGAGTGGAAGGACGGCGCCTACAGCGAGCTGTAGGCGCCCTGTTTCCTTCTCCCCTCGCGGGAGCGGGGAGAAAAGGCCCTGAGCCATAACGGAGGACGCCCATGCCCCAGACCATCACCCGCGGCTACAAGGCCCTCCTCGCCGAGGCGAACGCTAAGATCGAAACCGTGACGCCGCAGGAGGCGCTGCGCCGCGCCGGCGAGGGTGCGCTGCTGGTGGACCTGCGCGACCCGCGCGAACTGGAGCGCGATGGCCGCGTGCCCGGCGCGTTCCATTGCCCGCGCGGCATGCTGGAATTCTGGATCGACCCGGAAAGCCCCTATTTCAAGCCGGTGTTCGGCGAGGACCGGGCCTTCGTCTTCTTCTGCGCCGGCGGCTGGCGCTCCGCGCTTTCGGCCGCGACGGCGCAGGACATGGGGCTGAATCCGGTGGCCCATGTGGAAGGTGGCTTCAAGGCGCTGCGCGAGGCCGGCGCGCCGGTGGAGGTGCCGTCCGCCTACCCGACCGTCCTGTAGACCTCGTCCGCCCGCTTCTCGAAGGCATCGGCGAAACGGCGGAAGGCGGCGTCGAACATGGCGCCCATGAGCATGCCCAGCGTGCGCGAGCGGAATTCGTAGGAGATGAAGAACTTCACGTCGCACGCCGCGTCGCCCTGGGGGATGAACTCCCAGCGGTTATCGAGCCGGCTGAACGGGCCGTCGAGATATTCCACGTGGATGGTGAGGCGGGGCCGATCCAGCGTCACCCGAGACGTGAAGGTCTCGCGGATGAGCTTGTAGGCGACCGTCATGTCCGCCACGAGGATTTCCACGCCCTCGTCGGACTTGGTGCGGCGCTTCACACGGAGCGCCTGGCAGAGCGGCACGAACTCGGGATAGTGCTCGACGTCCGCCACCAGGTCGAACATGTCGGGGGCGGAGTGCCTGACGCGCCGGCTGTTGGAGAAGGAGGGCACGTCAGGCCCGTCCGAGCCGCGCCGCGCGGTTCGCGCGCAGCTTCTCGAAATCGTCGCCCGCATGGTGGGACGAGCGGGTGAGCGGGCTCGCCGAGACCATCAGGAAGCCCTTGGCGTAGGCGACCGTCTCATAGGCCTTGAACTCGTCCGGCGTCACGAAGCGCTCCACCTTGTGGTGCTTGCGGGTGGGCTGGAGATACTGGCCGATGGTGATGAAGTCCACGTCCGCCGAACGCAGGTCGTCCATGAGTTGGAGCACCTCGGGGCGTTCCTCGCCGAGGCCGACCATGATGCCGGACTTGGTGAAGATGGACGGGTCCAGCTCCTTCACCTTCTGCAGCAGGCGCAGCGAATGGAAATAGCGGGCGCCCGGGCGCACCGAGAGATAGCGCGAGGGCACCGTCTCCAGATTGTGGTTGAACACGTCGGGCCGGGCCGCGACCACCACTTCCAACGCCCCGTCCTTGCGCAGGAAGTCGGGGGTCAGGATCTCGATGGTGGTGGACGGGCTCGCCTTGCGGATGGCGGCGATCGTGCGGGCGAAGTGCTCGGCACCGCCATCGGCGAGGTCGTCGCGGTCCACCGAGGTGATGACGGCGTGGGAGAGGCCGAGCTTGGCGATGGAATCCGCCACCTTCTGCGGCTCGTCCCGGTCGAGGGCGTCGGGCAGGCCGGTGCGCACGTTGCAGAAGGCGCAGGCGCGGGTGCAGGTGTCGCCCATGATCATGAAGGTGGCGTGCTTCTTCTCCCAGCACTCACCGATATTGGGGCAGCCCGCCTCCTCGCACACGGTGACGAGCCCGTGCTCCTTCACGATACCAGCGGTCTTGGACCAGCCGGCCGAGCCCGGCGCCTTCACCCGGATCCAGTCCGGCTTGCGCAGCACCTCGGTTTCCGGCCGATGCGCCTTCTCCGGATGGCGGGGCCGTTCCCGCGTGTCGATCACCGTGACCATGTGCGAACTTCCATACCCGGCAGCGCGCCGTTTCGGCGCCTGCATCCTTGCAACATAGTGCCCCGCGCCGCCGCCCGGAAGGGACGGCGCCGCAGGGCCGGCATACCCCAGCGCGGACCTTCCGTCAGCGCGACCTGATCGCCCGCCACACCCAGAGCAGGATGATGGCACCGACGATGGCGGCGATCAGCGTGCGGAAGAAGCCATGCACCGGCACGTTCAGCACACCGGCCAGCTTGTCGCCGATGAAGGCGCCGGCCACGCCGACGATGAGGTTCGTCAGCAGGCCGTGATTGCTCGCGGTCACCCGCTCCGCCACCCATCCGGCGATGACGCCGATGATGATGAGCGAGAAGAAGCCGACCCCCGGCTGGCTCAGGAAGGCATAGGTCTGCTGGTCCATGATGGTCCCCTTGATCCGGCTCTACTTCCCCGTCCCGTCCTTGCCCGCGATTTCTTGCCAAACGACACCGGCAACGGCAAAGACAGCACCAGTGAGAAAGAATAATGGCACGCCAACGGCGGTGCCAAATGCGGCGATCCCGGCACCCTGGAAGCCAAAAAACAACACACCAGCGGCTGCCCCACCTAGACCCAGCTTCATCGCCGGCCCGCGGCCATCCCAGGCATGACGCCGCGCATAAGATCCCAGAGCCCTCAGTAATGGAAGAATAGTCTTAGATGAATAGGTGACAGTCATTGCCTTTTTAGATTTTTGAAAGGCAGATGCGTCTGATTTGTATATCTCAATAATCGCCTTTGACCACAGCCTGAGATTTTCCCTCTCCTCGGCGGAGGAATTTTCAAGCATGCGCCTCACGGCAGATCGGGTCTTCGATTCTTCAAAGCGCTCTTCTGCCATAGCAACTTCTCGCAAGGTGAGGTTGCAATGACTTCTGCCTTATCCCGCCCTCCCCCGCAAGCGGGAGAGGGGTCACCACGCAGCCGATCCGCGCCGCCCAACCTCACACGTGGATCGCGCGCCCGTAGGCCGCCATGACGCTCTCGTGCATCATTTCGGACAGGGTCGGGTGCGGGAAGACGGCGTGGATCAGGTCTTCCTCGGTGGTCTCCAGATTCATGGCCACCACGAAGCCCTGGATCAGTTCGGTCACTTCCGCACCCACCATGTGGGCGCCCAGCAACTCGCCGGTCTTGGCGTCGAAGATGGTCTTCACGAGGCCGTCCGGCTCGCCGAGGGCGATGGCCTTGCCATTGCCGATGAAGGGGAAGCGGCCGACCTTGATCTCGCGGCCGGCTTCCTTCGCCTTTTTCTCGGTGAGGCCCACGGAGGCGATCTGCGGCGTGCAATAGGTGCAGCCGGGGATCTTGTTCTTGTCCATGGGGTGGGTGTGGAGGCCCTTGATGGTCTCCACGCAGATCACGCCTTCATGCTCGGCCTTGTGCGCCAGCATGGGTGGGCCGGCGATGTCGCCGATGGCATAGACGCCGGGCACGTTGGTGCGGCCGAGGCCGTCGGTCACCACGATGCCGCGCTCGATCTTCACGCCGATGGCCTCGAGCCCGAGGCCCTCCACATTGCCCACCACGCCCACGGCCGAGATCATCCGGTCCACGGTGATGTCGTGCTTGGTGCCCTTCGCATCCTCGATATGCGCCGTGAGACTGTCCGCGTGCTTGGTCACGCCCGTGACCTTGGCGCCGGACATGATCTTCATGCCCTGCTTCTCGAAGCGCTTGCGGGCGATGGCGGCGATTTCCTCGTCCTCCACGGGGAGGATCTGCGGCAGCACCTCAACCACGGTCACGTCCACGCCCATGGTGCGGTAGAAGGAGGCGAACTCGATGCCGATGGCGCCGGAGCCCATGACCAGCAGGCTCTTGGGCATCTTTTCCGGCACCATGGCCTCGAAATAGGTCCAGATCAGCTTCTTGTCGGGCTCAAGACCGGGCAGGGCGCGCGGGCGGGCGCCGGTGGCGACGATGATGTGCTTGGCGGTGTAGTCGCCGCCGCCCTTGGCATTCTTGGGCGGGTTCTGCGCCGCCTCGACCTTCAGCTTGCCAGGGGCGGTGAAGGCGGCCTTGCCCCAGATCACGTCCACCTTGTTCTTGTTGAGCAGGAAGCCCACGCCGGTGGCGAGCTGGGAGGAGACGCCGCGCGAGCGCTTGACCACGGCAGCCGCATCGAAGCCGATCTTCTCGGCGGAGAGACCGTAATCCTTGGCGTGCTCCATGTAGTGGTAGATCTCGGCGGAGCGCAGCAGCGCCTTGGTGGGGATGCAGCCCCAGTTCAGGCAGATGCCGCCGAGGTGGCTCTTCTCCACCACCGCGGTCTTGAAGCCGAGCTGCGCCGCGCGGATGGCGGCCACATAGCCGCCCGGCCCGCCGCCGATGACGATGATGTCGTAGGTATCAGCCATGGAAGGTCTCCTCGCCGCGCGCTGTTGCGGCGGGCTCTGGTCGTGATGGGGATCGGGGCGTCCCGAGGCGGCCGCCAGCGTGGGCTTCGGCGAGGCGCAAAAGCGCCTCCTCGAACAGGGAAAGGTCGCGGAAGGGATCCTCGGCCGGAGCTTCGGCCTGGATTACCGGCAGGCAGAAGGCATGCAGCGCCTCGGCCAGCATGAGATTGTCGAAATGGCCGAAGTCCTCAACATGGAGGCCGTCCGCCATGAGGCTGTCCGGCCCCTCCGGCGCGGGACCGATAGTGGCGCGGGCGCGGTGCTTCAGCTCGCCGGGATGATTGGAATAGGCCGCCACCGGCTTGCCGAGGGCGAAGGCGAATCCCACCTCGAAGGCGGTGCCGGGATCGGCGCTGATGCCGCGAAACGGCGTGAGGTTGGCGAGCACCGCGTCGGCGGTCCGCATCATGCTCACATTGGCGGCGAAGATCGCGGAGGCGGAAACCCCGCCCGCCGCATCGAGGGCGATCTCGCCATCGAGGGGAAACAGGCCCGTGAAACCGTGGCGGGCGCACAGCTCCACCTTGCGCCGGCCGATCTCGCGCGCATCGTCGAGGAACACCTCCGGGCCGGCGAGATAGAGCTTCATCGGGTGGGCGTGTCCTTCCGTTCCCCGTTCGATCCCTCCCCCGCGGGCGGGAGAGGGGTCAGGCTGCACCGGGGCGGGAATCCAGCCCCGTCATCACCTCACTTGGCGAGCCTCACTTGGCGAGGATGGCGTAAAGCTCATCCTTGAGGCGCATGCGCTCGCGGCGCATGGCTTCCATCTCTTCGTCGCCGGTGGGCTCCACGTCGGTCTCGGCCCGGTGCACCTTCCGGTTCACCTCGTGATAGGCCTCGTGGAGCTTGGCGAAATGAGCGTCTGAGAGCTTCAGGGCCTGGATCTTCTCGGCATATTCCGGGAAGTCGGCGGCGAGCTCGTGCGGCGTGTGGCTCATTGTTGTTCCTTTCTCGGGTCGAACGGCGCGGGCGCCGCTGCCCCGCAGCTACACTGCTCCGCTGCGGCAGGATTTGATCTGCCGCAGCCCGGTCCCGCCGGCGGAGGCGCTGGCCTCGCGCCGGCGAAGTCGCGTCAGCTGCGACCTCAGACCAGCATCGCCATGGGCTTCTCGATGAAGCCCTTGAACGCGCTGAGGAGTTCTGCGCCGAGCGCGCCGTCCATCACCCGGTGGTCGCAGGTCATGGTGACGGTCATCTGGGTGACGACCTTCACCTCGCCGCCCTTCACCACCGCCCGCTGCTCCGAAGCGCCCACCGCGAGGATGGAGGACTGCGGCGCGTTGATGATCGCGGTGAAGTTGCGCATCCCCATCATGCCGAGGTTCGACACGGAGGTGGAGCCGCCGGAATATTCCTCCGGCTTGAGCTTCTTGGTGCGGGCGCGGGCGGCCAGATCACGCATCTCGTTGGAGATGGTGGAGAGGGTCTTCTGCTCGGCCTTCTTCACGATGGGCGCATAGAGGCCACCATCGATGGCGACCGCGACGCCCACGTCCGAATGCTTCATGCGCAGGATGCGGTCCTCGGCCCACACGGCGTTGGCCGCCGGCACCTTCTGGAGCGCGAGCGCCAGCGCCTTGATGATGAAGTCGTTGACCGAGACGCGGTAGGACGGCTTGCCGTCCTTGTCCTTCGACGCATTGGCATTGACCTGCTCGCGCAGGGCCATGAGGTCGTCGAGGTCGCAATCCACCGTCAGGTAGAAGTGCGGGGTGAGCTGCTCGCTCTCCACCAGACGGCGCGCGATGGTCTTGCGCATGCCGTCGAGCTGCACTTCCTCGTAGGTGCCGGCCTCGAACATGGCCTTCACCTGATCCGCCGTGGGACCGGTGAGCGCGGCCGTCGCCTTGGGGGCGGGACCCGCAGCCGCAGGGGCCGGAGCCACAGCAGCCGCCTGAGCGGGCGCCGCCGCCGGCTTCGCGCCGGGCTGGGCGCCTTCGAGGTCGCGGGCGACGATGCGGCCGTGCGGGCCGGAACCCGACAGGCTGGCGAGGTCGATGCCCTTGTCCTTGGCGATCCGGCGGGCGAGCGGCGAGGCGAACACACGCCCACCCTGCCCGTTCGATGCCGGAGCCGGCGCCGCCGCCGCAGGGGCGGGAGCGGCCGCAGGAGCCGGGCTCGCAGCAGGAGCAGCCGCGGCAGGCGCGGGAGCAGCGGCCGGGGCCGGAGCGCCCTTGCCGGCGGCAGCGGTCGCCACGTCCTCACCCTCGGCGGCGAGGATGGCGATGAGCTGGTTCACCGGCACGTCCTGCGAGCCTTCCGGCACGAGGATCTTGGCGAGCACACCTTCGTCGATGGACTCGACTTCCATGGTGGCCTTGTCGGTCTCGATCTCGGCCAGCACGTCGCCGGACTTGACCGTGTCGCCTTCCTTCTTGAGCCACTTGGCGAGGTTGCCCTTCTCCATGGTGGGAGACAGGGCCGGCATCAGGATTTCGATGGGCATCTTCTTGGCCTTTCGAAAAAAGCAAAAACCCTCAGCGACGCCGGACGAAGGCGAGCATCTGCTGCTGGCGGGGATGGGACCAGTCGCCGATGATCTTCATCTCCCAATTGGGATCGCCGGCGAGCGCCGTGGAAAGCTGTGCCTGGGTATAGTGGTACGGGTCCTTGTCCGGGAACGTCACCACCCCACCCTTGCCCTGCTTCACCTGCTGCCCGAACTTGCGGTCGGGCACGAGGAAGCAGGTCACGAAGAAGATACCTCCGGGCACGAAATGGGGGGCGACCCGGGCGAGGCAGTCGACCAGATACGGCATCGGCAGGTGACTGAAGACTGACTGGGCGATTCCCATGTCAAACTGCACACCGAACCCACCGATATCGAAGCTGTCAGACACACTCAGGTGGTCGCGCGGCAGCTTGGCATCGAGCCCCGCCGGGACGATCTCCTGGGCGTATCCGGCCTCCAGCAGATCGCCGCTGAGGTCGATACCGTAGTACCGGTCGGCATCGAGATAGGCGACGAACTTGACCCCGCCGCGCAGGCTGCCGCAGCCGATGTCCACCAGCCGGTGGTGCGGCTTAAGCCCCTGCTTCACAAGGAAATCCCGCTGCAGCCGGCCGACCTCTTCCCAGAGGCCGCCGATGACTTCGCGGTGCTGTCCCTGCTGCACGTGGCGCGCCACGTGATCGAGGTCGTAATAGGTGGTCGGAGCGGTTTCCGACCGCTTTCCGGCGGTCATTTGTAGGTCACCGCCTTGACCGCCTCGATCACCTCCGCAACCGACGGCAGCGCAAGCTTTTCGAGGTTGGCGGCATACGGCATCGGCACATCCTTGCCGGTGACGCGCAGGACCGGAGCGTCAAGGAAATCAAAGGCCTTGTCCATGAGCTGGGCGGCGATCTCAGCGCCGATGCCCGACTGCGGCCAGCCCTCTTCCACCGTGACGCAGCGGCCGGTCTTCTTCACCGAGGTAACGATGGCCTCCACGTCCATGGGGCGGATGGTGCGCAGGTCGATGACCTCCGCCTCGATGCCCTGCTTCGCCAGTTCCTCGGCGGCCTTGAGCGCATAGGTCATGCCGATGGAGAAGGAGACGATCGTCACGTCCTTGCCCGACCGCGCGATCCGCGCCTTGCCGATGGGCAGCACGTAATCGTCGAGCTTCGGCACCTCGAACGAGTGACCGTAGAGGATCTCGTTCTCGAGGAAGATGATCGGGTTGGGGTCGCGGATGGCGGCCTTGAGCAGGCCCTTGGCGTCAGCCGCCGAATAAGGCGCGATGACCTTGAGGCCTGGCACGTTGGAATACCAGGCAGTGTAGTCCTGGCTGTGCTGGGCGGCGACGCGGGCGGCAGCGCCGTTGGGGCCGCGGAACACGATGGAGCAGTGGACCTGACCGCCGGACATATAGAGCGTCTTGGCGGCGGAGTTGATGATCTGGTCGATCGCCTGCATGGCGAAGTTGAAGGTCATGAACTCCACGATGGGCTTCAGTCCCGCCATGGCGGCGCCGACGCCGACACCGGCAAAGCCGTGCTCGGTGATCGGGGTATCGATCACGCGGCGGGCGCCAAATTCCTGCAGCAGGCCCTGGGTGATCTTGTAGGCACCCTGATACTCGGCCACTTCCTCGCCCATGACGAAGACATCGCCGTCGCGGCGCATCTCCTCGGCCATGGCGTCGCGCAGGGCCTCGCGGACAGTCTGGGTGACGAACTCGGTGCCGGCAGGCACTTCCGGATCGGGCTGCACGGTTACCTGCGGCGGGGCCGCAACAGCCGAGGGGGCCGGAGAGACAGGGGTGACAGGCGCCGCAGCGGCGACCGGGGACGGCGCGCTCTCAGCGGCCTTGGCCGCGGGGGCGGGCGCGGCATTCGCATCCTCACCGTCGGCCAGGATGGTGGCGATGGGCGTGTTCACCGCCACGTCCTGCGCGCCTTCCGGCACCAGGATCTTGCCGAGGATGCCCTCGTCGACGGCCTCCACCTCCATGGTGGCCTTGTCGGTCTCGATCTCGGCGAGCACGTCGCCGGACTTGACCGTGTCACCTTCCTTTTTCACCCACTTGGTGAGGTTGCCCTTCTCCATGGTGGGAGACAGGGCCGGCATGAGGACTTCGATGGCCATGGCTGTCAGCTCTTGCTCGGCGCGGGAGCGGGGACGGACGGCGTGGCGCCGGCCGGGGCCGCATGATCGCGCTTGAAGGTGAGGTTGGTGTAGGCGGAGATGGCCGCGATCGCGACGGTCAGGGAAACGAAGAAGGCGATGGCCGCCTTGCCGGAGCGCACCCGGTCCACATCCTCGGCGGCGCCGGAGCGGCCGACGGCGAACGGCCAGAAGGCGAGCAGGAGGTAGCTCCCCACGCCCACGGGGCGCCCGGTCGCCCGCTCGGCGGCGAGGGCGGCGCGGCCGCCGCGCACCGCGACGACCCAGGCACCGATGGCGGCGATGAGCGCCGCCCCGGCGATTACATGGAAGAGTTCGGCCACGGGCCGGGCCTCAGCGCAGGATGTCCGTGTAGAGCTCGGCGACATCCGGCTCCGGATCGCTGCTGGCGAAATCCGCCGCCGCATTGACGATCTCGCGGACGTCGGCGTCGATCTTCTTCAGATCGTCCTCGGTCACCTTGTGGCCGTCGAGGAGACGGGTGCGCACCTGCTCGATGGGATCATGCTCGGTGCGCATCTTCTGGACCTCCTCCTTGGACCGGTACTTCGCCGGGTCCGACATGGAGTGGCCGCGATAACGGTAGGTCTGCATCTCGAGGATGTAGGGGCCGTTGCCCTCGCGGGCGAAGGCCAGGGCCCGCTCGCCGGCGGCCTTCACCGCCTGCACGTCCATGCCATCCACCTGCTCGCCGGGAATATTGAAGGAGGTGCCGCGCTTGGAGAAGTCCTGCTGGGCGGAGGCGCGGGAGACCGCGGTGCCCATGGCGTACTTGTTGTTCTCGATCACATACACGACCGGCAGCTTCCACAGCTCGGCCATGTTGAAGCTCTCGTAGACCTGGCCCTGGTTGGCCGCACCGTCGCCGAAATAGGTGACGGAGACGTTGCCGTTCTCCCGGTAGCGGTCCGCGAAGGCGAGGCCGGTGCCGAGCGACACCTGCGCGCCGACGATGCCGTGGCCGCCGAAGAACTGCTTCTCGATGCTGAACATGTGCATCGAGCCGCCCTTGCCCTTGGAGAGGCCGCCGCGGCGGCCCGTCAGCTCGGCCATAACGCCCTTGGCGTCCATGCCGGTGGACAGCATGTGCCCGTGGTCACGGTAGCCGGTGATGACCTGGTCGCCCGGCTTCATCGCCATCTGCATGCCGACGACGACCGCTTCCTGGCCGATATAGAGGTGGCAGAAGCCGCCGATGAGGCCCATGCCGTACATCTGGCCGGCCTTCTCCTCGAAGCGGCGGATGAGCAGCATCTCGCGATAGGCTTCGAGGTCCTGATCCTTGGTGAAGGGTACCGGGCCGGACGGCACGGCGGTCCGGGGGGAAGTCTTCTTGGCGGCCATCGGCATCCTCAGGAAGCTCTGGAACTGCGCCTCTCTAACGCACAGCCGAGCCGCCTGAAAGCGGGAAATTTTCGATGCTGCAACGCAACACGTTGCAAACTCTTGTGGATCAAGGATTGAACTCGAATATGGTTCAAATGGTGTATGAACCACTTTATAGTTCATTTGGTGCGTAGCAGCACAAGATCCTTGGTGTTTATGAAGTTCAACTGCCGCCGCGCCTCCTCGTCCAGCAAGTCCGGATCGAGCTGGCTAGGGGCGAGAAGAGACACCTTGTTCTCCATCGCCTGCCGCTGCGCCTTGAGTGCGGCGAGGTCGGATTCGAGCGCCTTCATCTCCTGCTCGTAATTGCGACGGGCGAGGAGGCCGTGATCGCCGATATAGGCATGATAGGCGAAATAGCCAATGAGCGCCGCAGCCCCCACATGGAGGGCGAGCGTCGCAAGGATGGTCTGGAGGCGCGAGCGGCTTTGCATGGGCGCATCCTGCCGTTTTTAGGTTTCCGCCCTGTTAAGGCTGACGCTTCGGAGCGCTGGAGTTGCACCCGGCGCCATCCGCGCATCAACTGGGGGAGGAAGCACCACACGGGAGCGGAAGTCGTTGGAGTGGACGGACGAGGGCATCGTGCTTGGGGTCAGGCGGCACGGCGAAGGCAATGCCATCGTCGAATTGTTGACGCGCCAGCGGGGCCGCCATCTCGGCATGGTGCGCGGCGGTGGCTCGCGCCGGCTGGCGCCCGTCCTCCAGCCCGGCAATTCGGTGAGCGCCACGTGGCGCGCCCGACTCGATGAGCACATGGGCAATTATGCGCTGGAAGCTTCGGTGGTCCGTGCCGGGCTCCTGATGGAAGCCCCCCACGCGGCTTTCGGCTTCACCCATATGGCGCAGCTGCTGCACCTGCTGCCGGAGCGCGATCCCCACGAGGAGCTGTTCGTCACCCTCGGGGCCATTCTCGATGCGTTTGGGGAGGCAGACTCCGCCGGCATGCTGGTCGCGCGGTTCGAGCTGGCCATGCTGTCGGAGCTGGGATTCGGATTGGAATTGGAGACGTGCGCTGCGACCGGCCAGCGCGATGATCTCATCTATGTCTCTCCGAAGAGCGGACGGGCGGTGTGCCGCGAAGCCGGGGCGCCCTACAAGGATCGCCTGTTTCCTCTGCCGCCCTTTCTCCGGACCGGCGCACCACCCGCCATGGATGATGTGGAATCGGCGCTGGCGATCACCGGGCATTTCCTGCTGGTGCGGGCGCTGGAGCCGCGCGGGCTGGGCTTTTCAGAAGCCCGCGCGGCGTTCATCGCATCGTGGCGGCGAAGCGCCGATCACCAGCGATTGTAACGGGGCGCGACCCAGACGTTGCGGCAGCGCGTCACCCAATGCGGGCGCCCGTTCCACCAACGGCGCACCTGCCAGCAGCGCCGCACCCAGCGCACATCCTCGACCTTCGCCTGTTCATGGACGGCACCGGCAAAACTTCCCGCGCTGCCGGCAAGTGATCCCGCCGATGCAGAAGGCGCCGCACCAAGAAGCGCCAACGCAACGACTCCCCCCGCCGCAAGAGTTGCAACCTTCATGGACCCTTCTCCTCTTGATGCGAACGTAGAGAAGCGCTCGCAGATCAATGCTGAAACGTCGCAGGGGCGGGATTTTGTTCCGGGAGTGACATCTTAAGCGTGTGCTTCGCCGCAGATTGTGGCCTTCTCCGGTACATTCGTGCCGTATGACGCAGCGGCATGCCCCAGACTTGACGATCCGTTCAGTCTTGCGGCGAGATCGCGGCTCGGAAGGCAGCGGAACGCGGGGGACCGGAGGCGGCCGGGCCGGTGGCGCGGGCTTGTCGCGCGCTTGCGCGCGAGGTACTGCGGGGCATGGCCACCCGCACACTTCCGCCCGGCGACGGGAACATCGAGAAAGTCACGCTGAAGGAGGCGCTGGAAGAGCGCTACCTCGCCTATGCTCTCTCGACCATCATGCACCGCGCGCTGCCCGACGCGCGCGACGGATTGAAGCCTGTCCACCGGCGCATCCTCCACGCCATGCGGCAGTTGCGGCTCGATCCCGGGCAGGGCTTCAAGAAGTCCGCCCGCGTGGTCGGCGACGTGATCGGCAAGTTCCACCCGCACGGCGACCAGTCGGTCTATGACGCGCTGGTGCGCCTCGCCCAGGACTTCGCCCAGCGGTATCCGCTGGTGGATGGCCAGGGCAATTTCGGCAATGTCGACGGCGATAACGCCGCCGCCATGCGATACACGGAGGCCCGCCTCACCGAGACCGCCCGGTTGCTGCTGGATGGCATCGACGAGGACGCGGTGGATTTCCGCCCGACCTATGACGGATCGGAAGAAGAGCCGGCAGTTCTGCCCGCCGCCTTCCCGAACCTGCTGGCGAACGGCTCGCAGGGCATCGCCGTGGGCATGGCGACCTCCATCCCGCCCCACAATGCGGCGGAGCTGCTGGACGCCGCGCTCCACCTCATCGACCATCCGGAAGCGCTCGCCTTCGATCTGCTGAAGTTCGTGCCCGGCCCGGACTTCCCCACCGGCGGCGTGCTGGTGGAGGATCCGGTCGGCGTGGCGGAGGCCTATGCGACGGGCCGCGGTTCGTTCCGCGTCCGTGCGCGCTGGGAGAAGGAGGACACCGGCCGGGGCGGCTATGTGGTGGTGGTGACGGAGATCCCCTACGGCGTCGCCAAGTCCCGCCTCGTGGAGAAGATCGCCGAGCTGCTCACAGACAAGAAGCTGCCGCTGCTCGCCGACGTCCGCGACGAGAGCGCCGAGGACATCCGCCTGGTGCTGGAGCCGCGCACCCGGACCGTGGATGCCGAGGTGCTGATGGAGAGCCTGTTCAAGCTCACCGAGCTTGAGGCACGCATCCCGCTCAACATGAACGTGCTCGTCAAGGGCCAGATCCCCAAGGTGCTGTCGCTGGCCGAGGCGCTGCGCGAGTGGCTGGACCACCGCCGCGACGTGCTGCTGCGGCGCTCGCGCTACCGGCTCGACCAGATCGCCCACCGGCTCGAGGTGCTGGGCGGCTACCTCATCGCCTATCTCAACCTCGACGAGGTGATCCGCATCATCCGCGAGGAGGACGAGCCGAAGGTCTCGCTGATGCAGACCTTCGAGCTGACGGACGTGCAGGCGGAAGCCATCCTCAACATGCGACTGCGCTCCCTGCGCCGCCTGGAAGAGATGGAAATCCGCAAGGAGCACGACGCCCTTTCCAAGGAGCAAGACGGGCTCAACCGCCTCGTCTCCTCCGAGACGGCCCAGTGGAAGGCGATTTCCAAGGAAATCCGCGAGACCCGCAAGACCTATGGCCCCGAGACCGCGCTCGGCCGGCGCCGCACCACCTTCGCCGCCGCGCCGACCGTGCACGAGGACGCCTTCACCGAGGCGCTGGTGGAGCGCGAGCCCATCACCGTCGTCGTCTCCGCAAAGGGCTGGATCCGCGCGCTGAAGGGCCATGTGGCGGATGTCTCGAACCTCCAGTTCAAGGGCGACGACAGCCACGGCCACGCCTTTTTCGCGGAGACCACCTCCAAGGTCATGGTGTTCGCCTCCAACGGCCGCTTCTACACGCTGGACGCCTCCAAGCTCCCCGGCGGTCGTGGCCACGGCGAGCCCGTGCGCCTGATGATCGACCTGGAGCAGGAGGCGGAGATCGTCTCCGTCTTCGCCTACCAGGCCGGCCGCAAGCTCCTGGTGGCGTCGAAGCAGGGCCGCGGCTTCGTGGTGCCGGAGGACGACTGCCTCGCCAATACCCGCAAGGGCAAGCAGGTGCTCGTCACCGACCCGCCGGACGCCGCGCTTGCGGTGCGTTTCGTCGATGGCGACTGGGTGGCGGTGATCGGCGAGAACCGCAAGATGCTGGTGTTCCCGCTGAACCAGATCCCCGAAATGTCGCGCGGCCGCGGCGTGCGCCTCCAGCGCTACAAGGACGGGGGCCTCAGCGACCTCAAGGTGTTCCCGATGGCCACCGGCCTGACTTGGGAGGATACCTCTGGCCGGACCTGGACGGTGACCGATCTCATCGAATGGCAGGGCGAACGCGCCTCGGCGGGCCGTTTGCCGCCCAAGGGGTTCCCCCGCACCAATACGTTCGGCTGAGGCATGGACGCGCCCTCCCCCGAGACCGGGCGCGCACCGGCCCCCGCCGAGCGGGCGGCGCTCCGGCGCCTCGTCGATCAGGCGCAGTCCATCGTCCGGGCACGGGAGACCTCGCTCGTCCTCATCGCCGCGATCATGGGCGTGCTGGCCGGAGTTGCGGCCAGCATCATGAGCGCCACTACCCAGTGGATGCACGAGGTGCTCTACTGGCTGGCACCGGGCGAGCGCCTGTCCTCCTCCCCTGCCCTCGCCTCACCCTGGCTGATCCTCGTTCCCGTTGTGGGCGGCGCGGCGATGGGCGTGATCGCACTGGCGCTGAAACGCTGGCGCCGGCACCCTTTCGTCGATCCCATCGAGGCGAATGCGCTGCATGGCGGGCGGATGTCCCTCACGGACAGCATCATCGTCGCCCTGCAGACCATGGTGTCCAACGGCTTCGGCGCGTCGCTCGGGCTTGAGGCCGGCTATTCGCAGATCGGCTCGGGCATCGCCTCCCGGCTGGGACTGACCTTCAAGCTCCGGCGCAATGACCTGCGCATCCTCGTCGGCGCGGGCGCGGCGGCGGGCATAGGCGCGGCGTTCGATGCGCCGCTGATGGGCGCCTTCTACGGCTTCGAGATTGTCATCGGCTCTTATTCCATTCCCGCGGCGGCCCCGGTGCTCGCCGGAACGGTGTCGGCGGTGATGACCGCGCGGCTGCTCGGTGCCCATGTGGAGCCGCTGCACATGCCGCTCGACCCGAACCTCGGGCCGGTGGACATTCTCCCCATCCTGTTCCTCGGCCTCGCCGCGGCGGCGGTCGCCATCGTCATCATGCGCCTCGTGACGACGGTGGAGACGCTGTTCGGCATGAGCCGCATTCCCGCGCCACTGCGGCCCATGGTGGCCGGCATCGGCATCGGTGCGCTGGCACTCTACAGCCCGCAGGTGCTCTCCGATGGCCATGGCGCGCTTCATACCCAGGTGGGCAGCGCGGTGACGGCCTCCGTCGCCATCGTGTTCGGCCTGAAGATTCTCGCCTCCGCCCTCTCAATCGGCTCCGGCTTTCGCGGCGGCCTCTTCTTCGCCTCGCTGTTCCTCGGCGCGCTGATGGGCAAGCTCTATGGCGGGCTTCTGGCCATCGCCTTCCCGGGCTTCCACCTCGATCCATCGGTTGCTGCGGTTGTGGGCATGGGCGCGTTGGCGGTGGGCGTCATCGGCGGGCCGCTCACCATGAGCTTCCTCGTGCTGGAGATGACGCGGGACATCTCCCTCTCCGGCTTCGTGATGGCGGCGGCGGTCGTCACCTCCCTGACGGTTCGGGAAACCTTCGGCTACTCCTTCTCCACCTGGCGCCTGCACCTGCGCGGCGAGACCATCCGCGGCGCGCAGGACGTGGGCTGGATGCGCGATTTGACGGTCGCCAAGATGATGCGCACCGACTTCCCCACCTTCCCGCAGGACGGCACACTGGATGCCCTGCGGGCCCGCTACGCGCTGGGCTCGACCCGTATCGTCGTGCTGGTGGACGCGGCCGGCGGCTATGGCGGGCTGCTCCGCCTGTCCGAGGCCTATGCCAGCCTGGAGCCGGGCGAGACGGCGGTGTCCGTGCTCGCAACACAGCGCGACCACGTGCTGCTGCCTGCAATGAACGTCAAGGAAGCGGCCCTCGCCTTCGATGCCGCAAAGGCCGAGGACCTCGCGGTGGTGGACGACCGCGACAATCGCCATCTGCTGGGCCTCTTGGGCGAATCCCACGTCCTTAAGCGCTATGCGGCGGAGCTAGAGCGGGCGCGGCGGGGACTTGGCGCGGAAGACTGACGGGCCAGACGGACCTCAGGCGGCAAACGTCTCAAGCCGCGCCACGCGGTTTCTCCCGGCCCGCTTCGCCGTATAGAGGGCCGTATCGCTCCGAGCGATCAACTCCCCGGGTCCATCGTCCGCCCTCTGGACGGCGATGCCGACGCTGACCGTGATTTCGATGGCCAAACCATGGGTCATGACGGCGGTCGCGGCGACGCCCGCCCGAATGCGCTCGCCCACCAGTTCCGCCCCCGCCGCCGGCGTCTCCGGCAGGACGACGACAAATTCCTCCCCGCCATAGCGGCAGACGAAATCCCCCGGCCGGCATGCCGCGCGCTGGACCCGGTGGGCCACCTCGGCGAGCACGGCGTCTCCCACCGCGTGGCCATACGTGTCGTTCACCCGCTTGAAGTGATCGATGTCGATCATCAGCACCGCCAGCTCACGCCGCTCCCGCCGGGAACGCTGCATTTCCACGTCCAGCGTCAGATCGAGCGCCCGCCGGTTGGGCAGGCCGGTGAGAGAATCTGTGATCGCCATGCGTTCCAGCTGGCGCTCCATCTCCCGGCTGCGGCGCAGCGAGGTGGCGAGCGCCGAGACCGTCAGTGCGAGCAGGAGAGACACGGTTACTGTGAGCGCAAGGGTGATGGCCGCACGCAGATACCAGCCTCCGAACTGCCTGCGCTCGGAAAGACCCACTGTCACCGACAACGGGTATCCCCCGACATAGGCGGTCCGCAGGAAACGCCGTTCGCCATCGAGCCGGGATGTTTCCACCCACCAGCCATCAGCAGTACCTGCCCTCTCCGGGGGGCTTGGATCGGGGGGAACGCTGTCCCCCACATTGCCCCTTCCGTCCGTGGAGGGATAGCGCAGAACGACGGTGCCGTCGGACAGGGTCAGGCGGATGATCCCACCCGGCGGCAGCTTCACCCGCTCAAACAGCTGTCGAAAATAGATCAGGCGAATGGAGGCGACCGCGACGCCGGCGAATGAGCCGTCCGGGGCATTCAGCCTTTGGCTGATCCCGATTGCGGGGGCCGCGCTCGCGAGCCGGGAGACGAACGGCCGGCTGACATAGACTCCGGCGTTCGAGCTCTCCTGATGCACGCGGAAGTAGTCTCGATCGGCGAAGTTGCGTGCACTCAGGTCATCTTCAGCATCGTCGAAGAGGACATTGCCCTGCGCGTCCAGCACCAGCATGACGCCGAAGTCATTGGCATCACCCGCTCGACGAAACAGCACGCGTTGACGCAGCCCCGCAGGAAGCTCCATCAACGTGGACTCGCGCAGCGCCTCAGCCAACCCGGTCAGGCTCGATTCAACCAGAAGGAAGTCGCGCTCTATCGCTCCCGCGAGCACAGAGATTGTGTTCGCCGTATAGCGCTCGCCGTCGCGCCAGGTTTCCTGATAGGAGCGCCACAATGCAAAGGACTGCATCCCCACAATGGCGAGGATCAGTGCACTCGTGACAAACCGGAGCAGACGGCCAGAGGAGAGGTGTCTGAGAACCTTGTCCATCGGCCTTACCTAGGCCTTAGCTATACCATCAAAGGCATCGCGTTATTAGCCGGAATCAAAATTTCGCGATTTTTATTCCGCCGCGGGCCTCTCGGTCCGGCGCTCCTCCACATCGAGGGCGCGCGCGGGTTCCGCTTCCAGCCAGTGCAGGATGAGCGTGTAGCCCAGCGCCAGCACCACCGGGCCGACGAACAGGCCCAATACCCCGGAGGACAGAAGCCCGCCGATCGCGCCGATGAAGACCACCAGCATGGGCACGTCCACGCCCCGCCCGAGCATGATGGGACGCAGAACGTGCTCGATGAGCGAGACGCCGGCGCACCACACGGCGAAGATCACCGCGGGCATCGGATCGAGCAGGGTGAAGGCATAGATCGCCACCGGTACCAGGACGATGGCCAGCGGCAGCTGCACGATGGCGATGATGAGGCAGAGCAGGGCCAACAGGCCCGCCGCCGGAATGTCCGCAGCGAGGAATCCGAGCCCCGCCAGGAGCGACTGGATCAGCGCGACGCCGATGATGCCCTTGCTGACACTCCGGATGGTGCGCACCGCGAGGTCGGCGTAGCCCAGCCCTCCCGAGCCGGCGAGGCGGGTAACCACATCGCCGGCGATGCGCTGGCCGCTGGTCGCATTGGCCATCAGGACCGCGGCCACGAAGATGGCGACGACGAATTCGAGTATCCCGAGCAGCACGCCGGTCGCCGACCCCAGCATCCACTTGCCGGCCCATGTCAGCTCGGACGCGACCGAGCTGATCGCCTGGTCAAGGTTGGTCGAGGCGAGCATCCAGAAGCTGTAGAGCGGTTCCCCGACCAAAAACCAGCCGCGGACGGCGTCCGGCGGGGGCGGCAGGCGTAGCGTGCCGTCGGCCATGTGGTGAGCCAGAAGCTTCAGGCTGTTGACGAGGGTATCGGCCAGCAGCATCGCCGGCAGCACCAGCAGTGTCAGCGCCAGAACCACGAAAAGCGTCGCCGCCGTCGCCGTCCGTCCGTTGAGCGCCGCGCACAGGCGGATGAACAGCGGGTGGGAGGCGATGGCGATGATGAGCCCCCAGAGAATGGAGGTCAGGAACGGCTGGACGATGGTGAAGCACCAGCCGAACAGCAATGCCAGCGTGCCGAACCGCAGCGCCAGCTGAAGTACGGGGCCGAACGTTTCGCTGCCGTCCCGGATCGGGGGCCGGTCCTGACGCCTCTCGTGGGGTCGTTCCATGATCCCGTCCGGATGGACTCTCCCTGCCACAGAACCCACTCCAACCTACCTTGAGAGAACCCCTTATGCGCCAGGCTTGCAACGGCATCCAGCCGGCATTTGCCCGTGGGTGTCGCGGAAGGGCATGGGGTCAGGCGGATGGCCGCTCCCGCATGGCAGGACGATTGCATCGTGCGCTCCGGGTCACGGCCTGCCTGTTTTGGCCGTAGCCCCTGAAGCAACAAGGATAAGGCGAGGACACAGCATGTCCGACCACAAGGTCACGGTCGAGCAACTGCCGAGCGGCAAATGGGCGTGTTTTCTTCACGTGGAAGGACACGACGAACCCATCAATCTCGGGCGGGAGTTCAAGAACGACGAGCAGGCGGAGAACTGGCTCAACGTGTCGGAATCCGTCACTGCCATCGAGATGATGCTGCGGAAGGTCAAGAAGTAGGACCTTCCGACGACGACAAGCCGACGCCCGGCTTGGCTCGAAGGCGACAGGGCTGTCGCGGTTCACACAGCCTGTCGGGGCGCGAGCGTGCAATCCGCCGGCTTCACTTGGTGCAGCCGGCGGACGCGGAAATGTTCTCGGGCGTGCCCCAATCGTTCTGGGGCAGGTTCTCATAGGGCGGGCCGAACTCCTGCTTGATCATGGTGAAGGCGGACGGCAGCTCGCTCTCCTGGTCGAAATCGATGATCCAGAAATAGTCGTAGGTGTCGCCGGGCCAATCGTCCGGCACCTTGATGCCGGCGAGGTCCATGAGGTCGAAGAGGGTGGTCTCCTTGGTCGGGATCACCATGCCCGGATGCTTCTCCTGCATCTTCGCCCGCTGCTTCGGCGTCAGCTCGATGTCGAGGCGACGGCGGGCGATATGGTCATGCTCCCAGTCCATGATGAGCGTGCCGCCCGCCCATTCAGGCTTGGTGAACACGTCGTGGACAGCCTGCCGATTGCGCTCCGCGAGCTTGTCCTGGCGGATGATGAGCTTGCCGTCCACCATCTCCGGCATCACCGAATAGAAGATGACCGGTTGCTGCCACGAATCGGCGACCGGATAGATAGTTTCCAGCGTGTGCAGCGAGAGGCCGAGGATCGCGGTCGGCGCTTGCCCGGGCTGCAGGAGCGACTTCTTGGCGTTCTTTCCGAGGTAGTAATCCACCAAGGCGCGGGCACGCTCCTGGCCGATGCTGCAGAGCTGGAGCGGCCCGCCCTTCTCTCCGTGCCGCAGGAGAATGACCCGCGCCGGAACAGCGGCCGCAGGCAGCGCCGTCAGAAGGCTCGTGGAAAACACGGCCGCGAGCGCGAGGCTGCCAGCCAAGACCGTCCGTTTGAGGGAATTGATCGTCCGCATCACCGCCTCTCCCATTACGGCGAAGCTAGCCGAGTCCCCTGCTGTTCGCCAATGCGACGGGGTGCCGGACCCTGCGCGCCACAAGCCCAGTTCGAGCCCCTTCACACGCCGCCTCGAACATGCTTCAAGGCGGCAGCCGGGAGATTTTGGGGTCCGGCGGGATGCGGGGCGCTGCAATGGCAGAGATGAGCTTGGGGACGAATGGGCTGGCGGGCGGCGTGTTGCTCGCGCTCATCGCCATGGCCGGCGTCCAGGCGGTGGCCCAGAGCTCCCAGCAGCGCATCGTGGTGACGCCCCGCGTCATCCAGCTGCCTGTCATCCCCCAGGGCAATTATCTCGATCCCGGCCCCGGCCCTGCCATTCGTCCCGACGTCAAGATCGGCGACGATCGCAACGACGACTACGTGTTCCCGCCCGACCTCACCGGCGGCTACGGCTCCGGCCCTCCCGGCGACCCGACCAACAATGGTCAGTGGAGCCCGCTGGATGGCGACACTCCGAGCTTCTGACGCGGATTGCGATTTTTGAGACGATGGCCGGGCCTCAACCCGGCCATTTCCGTTTGCGCGGCCAGAGCGGCTCGTCGGCCGCCGGGTTTGACGACGAGGGACGGCGCCACGTATCCCTGAGGCAGAAGGCTGCATCGGCAGCCTCCGGCGGCAACTCAAGCCGCACGGCATGTGCTTCAGGGAGCCGCCCATGACCGCCGGGCCCAACTACATGATCTCGCGCCTCGACGAGCTTCCCGCCGTGCCCTGCCCCTGCGGCTTCGCACGCCGCGCATTCGGGACGGACGACAACAAGCTGGCGACCGTGCACCTCACCGACATCACCGAGGATGCGCGGGTGCACTACCACAAGCACATGACCGAGATTTACGTGATCCTCGAAGGCGAAGGGGAGATGGAGCTCGATGGCGCGCGCGTGCCGGTCTCGCCGCTCACGTCCATCTTCATCAAGCCCGGATGCCGGCACCGCGCCATCGGCCGCATGCGGATCCTGAACATTCCCATCCCGGCCTTCGACCCCGACGACGAATGGTTCGACTGAGCTGGACCGCAAGGCCAAAAAGAAAGCGGCGGGGACTGGCCCCGCCGCTCTCGAAAATCCTCGAACCGTGTCTTGAAGCGATCAGCGCTTCGAGAACTGGAACGAACGGCGGGCCTTGGCGCGGCCGTACTTCTTGCGCTCGACGACGCGGCTGTCGCGGGTCAGGAAGCCGCCCTTCTTGAGGGGGCTGCGCAGCTCGGGCTCGTAATAGGTGAGCGCCTTGGAGAGGCCGTGACGCAGGGCGCCGGCCTGGCCGGACAGACCGCCGCCGGAAACGGTGGCGACCACGTCGTACTGGCCTTCGCGAGCGGCGACCTGGAACGGCTGGTTGATCATCAGGCGCAGCACGGGACGGGCGAAATACACCTCGATGTCCCGGTCATTGACGGTGATCTTGCCGGTGCCGGGGCGAACCCACACGCGGGCCACGGCGTCCTTGCGCTTGCCGGTGGCATAGGCGCGGCCGAACTTGTCCAGCTTCTGGACATGCACGGGGGCTTCGGGCTGGGCCGAGACGGTCGCTGCGCCGAGAGCGTCGAGGGACTGGAGAACCTCGGCCATGTCAGTTCCTCACGTTCTTGCGGTTGAGAGCCGCCACGTCGAGGGCGACCGGCTGCTGGGCCTCGTGCGGGTGGGCAGGGCCCTTGTAGACGCGCAGGTTGCCCATGATCTTGCGGCCGAGCGGGCCGCGGGCGAGCATGCGCTCCACCGCCTTCTCGATGACGCGCTCCGGGAAGCGCCCCTCGAGAATGAACTTCGCGGTGCGCTCCTTGATGCCGCCCGCATAGCCGGTGTGATGGTAGTAGACCTTCTGGTCCTTCTTGCGGCCCGTGAACACCGCCTTCTCGGCGTTGACCACGACGACATTGTCGCCGCAATCCACGTGGGGGGTGTAGATGGGCAGGTGCTTGCCCTTCAGGCGCATGGCGATGATGGTCGCGAGACGGCCGACAACGAGGCCGCTGGCGTCGATCACCACCCACTTCTTCTCGATTTCGGCGGGTTTGGCCGAATACGTCTTCATGGGTTCGTTCCGAATGAGAAGTCGGACGGCCCAGCCCATGAGGACCGAGCGGCGTCCGACGATGGCGTGCTTCTAGAGGAGCATCGCCCGCACGTCAACGCACCGATGGCGCAAAAACTATAGCAAAAACAGTCGTTTATAAAAATGGTGCGATAACACCACTAAAATTCATACGTTTTCGCATTGCCTTGGCGGCGATCAGGCCTTCGGCCGGTCCGGGATCGAATAGGTCGCGACGCAATGGGCCACCAGTTCATCGTCCCCCGGCCCACGAATACCCACTTCGCCCACAGCGAGGCGCTTGCCCAGCTTGATGATGCGGGCATCGCCGAAGAGCGGACCCGGCGCGGGCTTGCGCAGGAAGTTGATGGAGAGGTTCGTCGTAACGGCCAGCGCCACCGGCCCGATCTGCGCGAGCAGCGCCACATAAACTGCTACATCCGCCAGCGCCATCATGGCGGGCCCGGAGATGGTGCCGCCCGGCCGCAGATGGCTCTCGTCGGCATCGAGGCGCACCGTCGCGGTTTTCAGCCCGACGCGCTCCACATGGTGCGCGCGGCCCGGCCCGAAGGCCTGCGGGAACTCGGCCGCGAGGAAGGTCTCCAGCTCCTTCACCGTCATCACCGCATCGCGCGCCACAGTCATCCCGTCTGTTCCCCTTCCCTGCCCCGGCTCGCGCCGGCCGCCGCTTGTGAATAGGATAGCGGCCGGAACGTCAAATCCGGAAACACCAAGGGAAACACCGTGCCCGCAACTGCCGCCGTGAACGCCTCGCTCCCCGCCCCGGTCAGCCGCTCAGATGATGCGGGCGTGGTGACGCTCACCCTGTCGCGGCCGGCCCAGCGCAATTCCCTCTCCGAGGCGATGATGGCGGCGCTCACGGCGGCGCTGGGTGAGGTGGCGGCAGATTCGTCCGCCCGCGCCGTGGTGCTCGCGGCGGAGGGGCCGGTCTATTCCGCCGGGCATGACCTGAAGGAAATCCAGTCCCATCGTGCCGACCCGGACCGCGGCCGCACCTATTTCGAGGATGTGCTGAAGCGCTGCGCCACGCTGATGACGGCCATCGTCCGCCTGCCCCAGCCGGTGATCGCCGCCGTCGAGGGCATGGCCACGGCTGCCGGTTGCCAGTTGGTGGCGAGCTGCGACCTCGCCGTCGCCGGCGAAAAGGCCCGGTTCTGCACGCCCGGCGTCAATATCGGCCTGTTCTGCCACACGCCCATGGTGGCGCTGTCGCGCAACCTCTCGCGCAAGCACGCCATGGAAATGCTGCTGCTCGGCGACTGGACCGAGGCGGACGACGCTTTGCGCATGGGCCTCGTCAACCGCGTCGTGCCGGCCGGCGAAGCGCTAGCAAGCGCGCAGGCCCTCGCCCGCAAGATCGCGGACAAGTCGCAGGTGCCGGTGAAGCTCGGCAAGGCCGCCTTCTATGCGCAGGTCGAGATGGGCCTCGACGATGCCTACGCCTACGCCTCCCGCGTCATGGCGGAGAACATGCTGGCCCGCGATGCGGACGAAGGCATCTCGGCGGTACTCGCCAAGCGTGCAGCCGTGTGGGAAGACAGGTAGACACCTGCTGCGGCTACGCTTCGGCGACGCACGTTCCAAAGCGGAGGGCCCATATGCACGGGCAGAAGCAAGGCTTTTTCGAACAGCCTCACGCCGCCACCTATCTGCTGATCACCGTGAACATCGCCATCTTCGGCATGATGGCTCTTCGGACCGGTGCCGCGGCACCGGGCGGGCGGGACTTGTGGCAGGCTGGGGCGCTCTATCCCTTGGTACTGCTTCGCAGCGAGTACTGGCGGCTGGTCGCACATGGCTTCCTCCACGCGAACCCCATGCATCTCTTCACGAACATGCTGTGCCTTGCCCTTTGGGGCGGCCATCTCGAACGTCGGGTGGGCGCCACGTATTTCTTGGTGATCTACACCATCGCACTGCTCGCGGGCGGGCTTGTCAGCCTCGCCACGCACCACGGTCCCTATCTATCCGTTGGAGCATCGGGAGCGGTGTCGGGGGTGCTCGGAGCGCTGTTCTGCCTCTGGATTCTCGGAAAAATCGAGCTTTCGGCGAGCTTCTTCCTCATCAACATCGGCCTCAACATAACCTTGTCGTTAAGCACGCGGGGAATCGACTGGGGCGCGCATCTCGGCGGGTTCACCGGCGGACTGATTGCCTGCGCCCTCATCGATCTGGTCGAGCGGGCCAATGCGCGGGTCTTCGCCTGCAAGTTCCCCGAGGGGCTCAAGCTCAACGTGATGATTCTGGCTGTCGTCGCACCTACGAGCGCGGCCCTGTTTGCATCGTCACTGCCGGCCACGCCGGGGGCCTGTGCGCTGGCCGCGGGCATCGTCCTTCTGGCCGTGGTTCTCTTCGCAAAAGCGATCGATCTCGTCCTGATGCGCCAGCACGGACTGGCAATCGCAGCGGCGATGCTCGCATTGCTCAACTCCGCGGCCATGTTCGCCGGCCTCGATCGGCTTGCGCAGCCGATCTGCGCGACGCCCGGCCGTGCCCCGGCGATTGCAGCACTCTGCAGCCACGCCGGTCTCCTGCCGACGCTCGGGGCGGCCGTCATGCTCGCCTTGTCGCTTGGCCTCTCGGCCCGCACCATCGCCAAAGGCGTTACGGATGTCGGGTTCGTCGCACCCAGCCTCAGGGGAGAACGACGCCGGCGCCTCGGCCTGTGACCGGCATTTACACTCCATAAACCATGATCTGGCTCTCTGGATGAGACTGGCGCGTCTTGCGTCCGAGTCGCGGGAGGGCCGCGCATGTCTCAGCTGGAGACGACGCACCTTGGAATGACGCAGGCCGACACGGCGGGTCCCGATGTCGGGCTCCAGCGTGCGCGGCTGGCGTGGCGGCCGGGCATCTGGCAGGCCGCGTGGATCCTCTTCGCGCTCATTGCGCTCGCCAGTTTCCTGCCGCTGCGCTTTTCCGCCACCACCACCCTCGCCTTTGAGGTCGGCACCCAGCCGCCCGCTGGCGCCATGCGCGGCGTGGCGCAGATGCTGGGCTCCCGGGAACTGGCCTATGACGCCGTGCGCCAATTGCCGGACGACGACGTGCGCCGCATCGCCGCCGGCGGGCTGACGGGATGGCTGGGCATCACCCGCGCAGGAACCGAAGGGCGATCCGACAGCGTTGCCGCAGCCTGGCGCCTCATGGAAAATCTTGAAGTCGCCCCGACCCAGGGCGGGCGTGCGCTGCGCCTCACCGTCTCCGCCGCGACACCCGGCCTCGCCGTTCGGGTGGCCGACGCCTATGTTTCCGCCTTCCTCTCCCTAGATCGCGCAACGCGCGAGGGGCAGGACGAACCTTCCATGCTGCCGACACCGCGCCGGGGCGAACCCGGACGGGCCTCGTTCATCCCCGAGCCTCCCGGCCCGCTCGCCCTCGGGCTGCTCGCGGCTGCGGCCGCCCTGCTCATCATCGCGCGGCGCACGGTCAACCGCCCCGCCGAAGCGGAAGGCGTGGTGGATGGCGCCGTTCTCCCAGTTGAGCTGAACGACAGCCATCGCATCACCTGGATCGGCGGTCCCGAAGGCGCCGGTCTCGATGCCGATGCGGCGGTCGACCGCCTGGCCGCGCACCTGGCATCCCCCTGCGGCAAGGCGCGCCTGATTCTTCTCACCTCCGACGATTTGCCCGAGGCGTCCGCCACCTGCGCGGTCTCCCTGGCCCGTCGCCTGTCCGAGGATGCCGGGGTCGCTCTGGTGGCATTGGACGGCAGCGCCGAGAGCCTTGCCGCCCTCGTTTCTGACCCATGGGCGCCGGGAATGAGCGAGCTGTTGTTCGGGGTCGCGGGCTTTGGCGAGACCATCCATCGCGACGCCCGCTCGCGGGCCCACGTGATCCCGCCCGGCCGGGACGTGCTGTCCGGCTCCGCCGTGGTGGGCGCCGAACGGCTCGCTTTGGTGCTGGAAGCCCTCAAGCGGACTTATGACTATGTGGTGGTCGCCGCCCCCAGCCTGTCGGCTGCCCGTGGCGGCCGGCGCATCGCCGGGCTTGATCCGCTTGTCGTCTGCCTCAATGCCGACGATGCCCCGCCGACAGCCGCCGTCGAAACGTTCGACGCTCTCGCGGACAAGAAATTCGGCCGGGTGGTGATGCTCTGCCTTGCCTCCGGCCGGGCCGAGGAAGAGGCGCCGGAGAGCGAGGATCACCTCGCCGTGCCCTCCCTGGAGCCCCAGGAAATGGAACCGCCCCTGCTGCCGGAACGGCTCGCCGGCGCCGCCTGATCTCACCCTAACGATTGCCCGAAAAGGCCCGGCCCCAGCCGGGCTTTTTTGCGTTCCGGACTCGATCACGCATCGATCACAGCTCGTGTGAAGAATGAGGATATCCGGCCAATATGATGTGCCATCAGGCCTTTTTATCCGGTCTTTCCATCCAGCGAATGATGAGCGCGGCCGGCAGCACCCACAGGCTGCCAAGGAGCACGTAGCACACCGTCTGCAACGCCCAGTGCAGTTCGGTTACCCGGCCCTGCGCCAGCGCCATGGCCATCAGCGCCCAGAACACGACCAGCACCAGCATCAGGACGGTACCGACAAGCTTGCGCAGGCGTTGTGGCATTCGCGATCACTCCCTTGCCGCGCGGAGGCCTGCATGCCGAAGCGGCATGCGGCACCCGCTCCCTTGCGCGGCACACAGGCTCTCTATAACGGATCGATCCGGAGGGGCCACGCAGCAAGACCGCGCACGCGGAGCCGGAATCTCATGTCGCACGCCGAAGCCGTTACCCTGATCGCCGACCGTCCCCGCCCCGGGATCAAGGCCGTCCGCCTCTGGCTCTATTTCGTCGCGGCGCTGATCGTGGCCATGGTCGTCGTGGGCGGCGCGACGCGCCTCACCGAATCCGGCCTCTCCATCACCGAATGGAAGCCTGTCACCGGCGCCCTGCCACCTATGTCACAGGGCGACTGGCAGGCGGAGTTCGACCGCTACAAGGCCATTCCCCAGTACGAGATCCTGAACAAGGGCATGGGGCTGGAGGCGTTCAAGCGCATCTATTGGTGGGAATGGGGCCACCGGCTGCTCGGCCGGGTCATCGGCTTCGCCTTCTTCCTGCCCTTCCTCTATTTCGCCTTCCGCGGCGTGCTGCGCGGATCGCTACTGGCCAAGTGCCTCGGCCTGTTCGCCCTCGGCGGGCTGCAGGGCGCCGTCGGCTGGTGGATGGTGGCGTCGGGCCTCACGGAGCGGGTCTCCGTCAGCCAGTATCGCCTTGCGGTCCATCTCACCCTCGCCTGCGTGATCCTCGCCGCCATCGTCGCCGTTGCGCGATCGCTCGCCGGCGAGGGGCGGCAGACGGTGAACGGCCGGGTACGGCTGACGGCACGCATGCTGGTCGCTCTCGTGCTGGTGCAGATCTTCGCCGGCGGACTGGTGGCCGGGCTCGACGCCGGCATGGCCTACAACACCTGGCCGCTCATGGACGGCCACTTCATCCCCGCCGCCGAGCAGCTCGGCGCCATGTCGCCCTTCTGGCGCAACCTGTTCGAGAATGCGCTGACGGTGCAGTTCGATCACCGCATGGTGGCCTACGCCCTCTGGGCGCTGGCGCTCGTCCACGCGCTCGATTGCATGCGTGGCGGCGGGCGGGCGGCGAAGCGGGCGTGGGTTCTGTTCGCTCTGGTGACGGCGCAGGCGACGCTGGGCATCCTGACGCTGATCCATCAGGTGCCCATCGACATCGCCCTGGCCCATCAGTTCGGGGCGACCATCGTCCTGATCTTCGCCGTGGTGCATGTGAGCGGCCTCGGTGCTCCCAAGGCCGCCAAGGCCGTGACCGCGGCCGCCTAGACCAGCGCCGCCACGAGCGGCGCGATCATCACGTTGAACAGGCCCGCCAGCACCATCACGAGACCGGCGATGGAGCCTTCCTCCCCGCCGATCTGGTGCGCCCGGGCAACGCCGGCTCCGTGGGCGCCCATGCCGAACAGGGCGCCGCGGGCCAGCGAAGAGCGCAGCGGCATCACCTTCAGCACCACCTCGCCCAGCGCCGCACCGCAGATGCCGGTGAGGATGACGAACACGGCGGTGAGGTCCGGCACGCCGCCGATGTCGCTGGAAACCGCCATCGCGAAGGGGGTGGAGGTCGACCGCGGCATCAGACTGAGGCCGATGGAATCGCTCAGTCCCAGAAGATGCGCGAGGGCCAGCGCCGTCCCCATGGCGAGGGTGCTGCCCACCGCGACGCCGACCAGCAGCACCGGCCAGTAGCGGCGGATGAGCGCGCGCTGCTCATAGATGGGAATGGCGAAGGCCACCGTCGCCGGCCCCATCATCAGCAGCAGCCAGCGGGTGCCGGCGATGTACTCGCCATATCCGGCGTGCAGGCTGAGCGCCACGGCACCGACGCCGATGGGCGTCAGCAGAAGCGGCGAGGTCCACCAGAACCGCCAGCGCCGGCCGATGGCCCGCGCGGCGAGATAGGAGCCGATGGTAACGGTCGACCAGAACAGCGTCGCGAACAGTGGATTATGCATCCACATGGCGCGCCTCCCGCGACAGGCGCTGGGTCCAGCGCCAGCACAGATCGACGGCGAGCGCGGTGCCGCCCATTACGGTGACCGTGCCGAGCAGGATCACCGCCGCGATCTTCAGGCCATCAAGGCCGATGAGTTCCTTGTGATCGAGCACGGCCATGACGGCGGGCACGAAGAACAGCAGCATTTCCGCCAGCAGCCAGGACGCCCCGCGCCGCACGCTGGCCGGACGCAGCCAGCCGCTCGCCAGGAGGGCGAGCACGACCACCATGCCGACGATGCCACCGGGCACCGGCAGCTTCACCAGCCGCACCACGCCTTCGCCCGCCATCCAGAAGCCGGCGAGCACGCCGAGCTGAACCAGCATGCTGCGGTGCAGCGCGAGGCGGGCGGTACGGAGCAAGTGATTGAGGGCAGAGCGATTCTGGGTCATGGCTGGCACCTCCAGTGCCGATGCCAGTAAGATAGTATGCATCGCAACATGATGAAAATGAATTGAATGCATAAAGACCATTCCATATAGGCATGATATGGAACTTCGTACGCTCAGGGCTTTCGTCGAGGTGGTGCGGCAGGGCGGCTTCTCGCCGGCCGCCAAGGTCCTCAATGCCACCCAACCCACGGTCTCCAAGGCCGTGAAGCAGCTGGAAGACGAACTCGGCGTGCCGCTGCTCGATCGCATCGGCCATCGCAGCCAACTCACGGCCGCGGGCGAGATCGTCTACCGCCGCGCTTTGACTTTGCTGGCCGAGCGCGAGGGTGTCGTCGCCGAGTTGGAGGATCTCAGGGGCCTCAGGCGCGGGAGCCTGCGGCTCGGCCTGCCGCCGCTCGGCGCGAGCACGCTGTTTGCGCCCTTGTTCGCGGTCTTCCGCTCCCGCTATCCGGGCATCGAAATCCGCCTCACCGAGCATGGCTCGAAGCGGCTGGAGGAGATGCTGCTGGAGGGCGAAGTGGAGCTGGCCGGCTCCCTGCTGCCCGCCAAGGATGGCTTCGACGGACAGGCCGTGCGCTGCGAGCCGCTTATGGCCGTTCTGCCGGTGAGCCATCCGCTGGCGGGACGGGACCGGGTGACGATCGCCGACCTCGCCGACTTCCCCTTCATCCTGTTCGAGGGCGGTTTCGCGCTGAACCAGGTTCTGGAGGACGCCTGCGCCCGCAACGGCTTCTCGCCTCAGGTGGCGGCGCGCAGCGGGCAGATCGACTTCATCGTGGAGATTGCGGGCGCGGGGCTGGGCGTCGCCTTCCTGCCCAAGACCATCGCGTACCAGCGCCGGACGCCGGCGGTGCGCCTGTCGGAACTCGCCGAGCCGGGCACCGAGTGGCACATGGCCATCGTCTGGCGAAAGGGCAGCTATCTCTCCCACGCCGCCCGCGCCTGGCTGGAGCTGACGCGGGAAGTCTATGGCGACGGCGGAAGTCCGTCCGGCTGAACCTCATCGCCCTATGAAAGCCGCGCGGGCTCTAGGGAGCCCGCGCGGATGGAAGATCAGATCTTCGCCAGCGCCTGATCGAGGTCGCCGATGATATCCGCCGCGTCCTCGATGCCGATGGACAGGCGCACCACTTCCGGCCCGGCACCCGCCGCCGTCTTGCCCTCGTCGGTCAGCTGGCGATGGGTCGTGGAGGCGGGATGGATGATGAGCGAGCGCGTGTCGCCGATATTGGCGAGGTGCGAGAACAGCTCGACGTTCGACACCAGCTTCACGCCGGCCTCATAGCCGCCCTTGAGGCCGAAGGTGAACACCGCGCCAGCGCCCTTGGGCAGGTATTTCTGCGCCAGAGCGTGATACTTGTCGGTCGCGAGGCCCGGATAGCTCACCCAGGACACCTTGGGGTGCGCGGCAAGCCACTGCGCCACCTTCAGCGCATTCTCGCTGTGCCGCTGCATGCGCAGGGCCAGCGTCTCGATGCCGGTGAGGATCAGGAAGGCGTTGAAGGGCGAGAGCGCCGGCCCGAGGTCGCGCAGGCCGAGCACGCGGGCGGCGATCGCGAAGGCGAAATTGCCGAAGGTCTCGTGCAGCACCATGCCGGAATATTCCGGCCGCGGCTCGCTCAGGAACGGGTAGCGGCCCGAGGCCGACCAGTCGAACGTTCCCGCGTCCACGATCACGCCGCCAATGGAATTGCCGTGGCCACCCAGGAACTTGGTGGCCGAATGCACGACGATGTCCGCGCCGTCCTTGATGGGCTGCCAGAGGTAGGGCGTCGCCAGCGTATTGTCGACGATGAGCGGCACACCCGCCTTCTTGGCGATGGCGGAGATGGCGGCGACATCGGTCACTACGCCGCCCGGATTGGCGATGGATTCGATGAAGATCGCCTTGGTCTTCGGCGTCACCGCCCGCTCGAACGAGGACACATCGTCCGGGTCCGCCCACACTACGTTCCAGCCGAAGCTCTTGAAGGCGTGGGAGAACTGGTTGATGGAGCCGCCGTAGAGCTTGCGCGAGGCGATGAACTCGTCACCCGGCGTCAGCAGCGTGTGGAACACCAGATGCTGGGCCGCATGGCCGGACGCGACCGCAAGGGCCGCCGTGCCGCCCTCCAGCGCCGCGACGCGCTCTTCCAGCACCGCATTGGTGGGGTTGGTGATGCGGGTATAGATGTTGCCGAATGCCTGCAGGCCAAACAGGGAGGCCGCATGGTCCACGTCGTCGAAGACGAACGAGGTGGTCTGGTAGATCGGCGTCGCCCGCGCGCCGGTCGTGGGATCGGGCTGGGCACCGGCGTGGATCGCGAGGGTCGCGAAGCCCGGCTCGCGGGGGGCTGCGGGGGTTTTGTCGTCGGACATGGGCGCTTTCTCCGTCAGTGCCAACCTTCTATGCCGGCGGGCTTCGATAGATAATTCCGTACTTCTACCGATTAGATTGATTTCGGTCCACGCGGTGCGATGGAAAGCCGCTGCACCCCGCTGCCCAGCCGCTGCGGACGGCGGGACGAGATGGTGCGGGAATTGACGCCGGTCCATCCGATCTCGCCGGAAAGGCGGCCATACTCGATCTTGGGGCAGCGGTTCATCACTACCTTGAGCCCGGCGGCCTCGGCGCGGGCGGCGGCCTCGTCGTTGCGCACGCCGAGCTGCGTCCACAGCACCTTGGGCAGGGGATCGAGCGCCAGCACCTCGTCGAGAACGGCGGGCACATGCTCGGGCGCGCGGAACACATCCACCATGTCGATGGCCTCAGGCACATCCTTCAGCGACGCGACGAAGGTGAGTCCCACCACGGTCTTGCCCGCCTGCCCCGGATTGACCGGATAGACGCGATAGCCCCGCTCGGACAGATACTTCATCACGAAATAGGACGGCCGCGCCGCATTGGCGCTGGCGCCGACGATGGCGATCGTCTTCACCTCGGAGAGGAGGGAGCGGATATAGGCGTCGTCGTAGCGATCGTGGTTCACCGCGTCTCCTCCCTCGTTCAGCGCCCGGCCTTGGAAAACAAGGTGTAGAAATTCCGGGTGGTTGCGGCGGCGAAGGTCTCGAAGGGCTCGCCCCGCGCCTCGGCCAGCACCTTCGCCGTCTCGCGCACGAAGGAGGGCTCGTTGCGCTTGCCGCGATGGGGCGTGGGCGCGAGGAACGGGGAATCGGTTTCCACCAGGATGCGGTCCGCCGGCACGTCGCAGGCGATGGCGCGCAGATCCTCGCTCTTCTTGAAGGTCACGACGCCGGAGAAGGAGATGTAGCCCCCCAGCGCCAGCGCCCGGCGGGCGAGATCGGGGCCGGCGGTGAAGCAGTGGAGCAGGAAGGGAAAGGCGCCTTTGGCGCTCTCTTCTTCCAGAATGGCGGCGACATCCTCGTCCGCCTCGCGGGCGTGGATCACCAGCGGCAGGCCGGTCTCGCGCGACGCTGCAATGTGCGTGCGGAAGCCATGCTCCTGCGCCTCGCGCGGGCCGAGGTCGTAGTGATAGTCCAGCCCCACCTCGCCGATGGCCACCACCTTGGGATGGCGGGAGAGGTCCACCAGGTCCTTCACCGTGACGTCGGTTTCCTCGCCCGCCTGATGGGGGTGGGTGCCCACCGAGCAGCTCACGCTGTCGAACCGCTCCGCGATGGCGGCGATCTCGTTGAAGCGCCGCACCCGCGTGGAAATGGTGACGAGATGGGAGACGCCAGCCGCCTCGGCGCGGGCCACCACGTCCGGCAGCTCGGCGGCGAAATCGGGGAAATCGAGATGGCAGTGGCTGTCGACGAGCATGATGATCCTACGGACGTTCCGCGCTTCACATAAGCGCATCGGCCCTCCCCGTCGAGGCGCCGGGCCATGCGTCGCACGCGCGGCCGGGCCTTGCCGGACGGCTCCGGCAAAGGTATCGCGGGGGCCGACGCGGGCCGGGCCGGCTCGTCCCATGGCGAGACTTTTCATGTTCAAGACCCAGTCCCCGTTCCGCCCCGCTTTGGCTCGGCTCGCTGATGCGTCCAACGTCTGGGCGATTGCCTTGCTCGTCGTGGGCGTGGCCCTGCTGGCCTGGAGCGCCCAGCTGTCCATCCCCATCCAGCCCGTGCCGATCACGCTGCAGAGCTATGTGCTCATCTCGCTGGCGGCCCTCATGGGCTGGCAATTCGGCGGGCTCACCGTCGGGATCTATCTCCTCGCCGGATTGATGGGACTGCCGGTGTTCTCGGGCGGTCGGAGCGGGCTCGCCATGCTCACCGGCACCTCCGGTGGCTTCATCGTCGGATTTCTGGTGACGACGCTGCTGGTGGGCTGGCTTCAGGAGACCTGGGCGCGGCTGCGCCCGCTGCCGCTGTTCGGCGTTCTCGCCCTCGGCCATCTCGTGCTGATGGTCATGGGGGCCGGCTGGCTCGCGACGAAGATGGGGCCGGTCTTCGCGCTCGAGAAGGGCTTCCTGCCCTTCCTGCCGGGCGCCGCAGTGAAGACCATTGCGGCACTCGCGACCGTCATCGCCGTGGAGCGTCTCGCCGGAACCCCGCGCCAGCGTTGAAAAGCGCGGCTACTGGGCCGAGCTGATCTCTTCCTTCAGCGCGTCCGCGTCGGGGGCGGGCATGGTGATGGGCTGCACGCGCTCGCCGGGGCGGCCGGGATTGGTGACGATGGACGCCTCCAGCGACACCGTGACGTTGCCGCCCGAGGTGTTGAAGATGTAGTCCAGTCGGAAGGCCGCATCCTGGCTCTGGCCGTTGGTGCGCTTCATCGCCTCATCCGGAGGAAGGCGTTTTTCGGCAATGAGTTGGGCCGGCTGGTCCACCGTGATGGTGTATTGCCGGGCGCGGCGGGAGGTGGCGATGCGGGCGCGCACCAGGGTGGCGTCGGCGCCGGCGAGCTTCACCTCGATGCGCGGAACGGCGGGGCCTTCCGGCACCGGCGGCGGCATCTCCGTGGGCATGGCCGGGGGGACGGGATCATAGTTGGGAGAAGGCGCCGGAGCGCGGTCGTAGCTGCTGGAGCAGCCGGCCAGTGCCAGCGCCACCGCGGCCGCCGAAACCCATCTCACGCCCGTCATTCCCACCGCTCCAGTTCCCCCAGCCCCGCGTGCTGTAAACTACAAAACCCTAGCAAGGTTAAGAAATTTCCGGTGCCAACCCATGTTTGCCCTCAGGTGGCGGCTTCCGGCTCCACATAGCGCGGGAACACGCCGGCGGGGGTCGGAAGCTCGAACCCGGCGGGCAGGCGGAAGGCCGGATCGAGCCGGTCGAAACCCCGCTCCCCGGCTGGAATCGCCACCAGATCCAACAACTTGGCGGCACTCTCCGGCATCACCGGCTGGACCAGGATGCCTACCTGCCGGATCACCTCGGCGGTCACCCAGAGCACCGTCTCCATGCGGGCGGGATCGGTCTTGCGCAGGGCCCAGGGGGCCTGGGCAGCGAAGTAGCGGTTGGCTTCCGCGACCACGGCCCAAACTGCGTTAAGATACAAATGGATAGCCTGCGCCTCCATGGCCTCGCGGCTCTTTGCGAGCATCCCGTCGGCGAGGGCGAGCATGGCCTCGTCCTCCGGCGAGAGCGGACCGGGGGTCGGCACCAAGCCATTGAGATTCTTGGAAATCATCGACAGTGACCGCTGGGCGAGGTTGCCCAGATCGTTGGCGAGGTCGGCATTCATGCGGTTGACGATGGCCTCGTGGCTGTAGGAGCCATCCTGGCCGAACGCGACCTCCCGCAGGAAGAAATATCGAATGGCATCAACGCCATAGGTGGCGGCAAGGTCGAACGGGTCGATGACGTTGCCCACCGACTTGGACATCTTCTCTCCGCGATTGAAGAGAAAGCCATGTCCGAACACGCGTTTCGGCGCTTCCAGCCCCGCGGACCAGAGAAATGCCGGCCAGTACACTGCGTGGAAACGAATGATGTCCTTGCCGATGACATGCACGTCCGCCGGCCAGTACTTCGCGAAGTCGCCGTCCACGTTCGGATACCCGAGCGCGGTGATATAGTTCGTCAGCGCATCCACCCACACATACATGATGTGCTTGTCGTCGCCGGGCACCGGAATGCCCCAGTCGAAGGTGGTGCGGGAGATGGAGAGGTCCTGAAGGCCACCTGACACGAAGCTGACAACCTCGTTTCGGCGGGTGTCAGGGCCTATAAACCCCGGGTTTTCGGCATAGTAAGTGAGGAGTCGGTCCTGATAGGCCGAGAGCCGGAAGAAGTAGCTCTCCTCCTCCACCCATTCCACGGGCGTACCCTGTGGGCCGAGCCGAACACCGGCGTCGTTCAGCGTTGTCTCGTCTTCCGCGTAATAGGCTTCATCCCGCACCGAATACCAGCCGGCATACGTGGATTTATAGATATCACCGTTCGCCGCCATTTTTTCCCAGATGGCCTGCGTGGAAATCTTGTGCCGCGCCTCGGTGGTGCGGATGAAGTCGTCGTTGGAGAGGTTGAATGTCTCCACCATCGCCTGGAAGCGGGGGACGTTGCGCTCCAGCAGCTCGCGCGGGGTCAGGCCGGCCTTCTGGGCCGTCTGCAGCATCTTGATGCCGTGCTCGTCCGTACCGGTGAGGAAGCGCACGTCATAGCCGTCCAGCCGCTTGAACCGCGCGATGCAGTCGGTCGCGATGGCCTCGTAGGCGTGGCCCATATGGGGCACGCCATTGGGATAGGCGATGGCGGTGGTGATGTAGAACGGCGGCTTGACGGACATCGAAAGGCTCGGACGATTTCCCCGATCCCCGTGGCGGGACGGCTTCAGCGCACGGCTTCGGCCAGATCGGCAAAGATGCGGAACACCAGCGCCTTGCGATCGAGATTGAAGACATCCGCCTCGGTCGCGCTGCGCCGCACCTTCTCCCACACCTCGCCGAGGCGGACAAGGCGATGACGGGGCACGTCCGCGTGCGTGGCCTGCGCCGCCACATAGTCGCTCACCGCCTCCACGAATAGGTCGAGCCCGTCCGCCCGGTCGCCCTGGAGCCGGGTGCCCAGCGCGTGCAGGTCCTCCGGCCGGGGGCGCGGCAGCTGGTCCAGCGCCTTGAGGGTGGCGAGGCGCACCTCCATCCCCTCCCCCCGCGCCAGCGTCAAAGCGCGGCGCACGCTGCCGCCGGAAGCCTGCGCGGCGGCCGGAAGCTCGGCGGCGTTGAGGTCGCCGATCTCGGTGGAGAGATGATCCAGCGCCGCCAGCACGTCGCCCTCCCCCAGCGCCCGCAGCCGCAGCAGGCGCGAGCGCGAGCGGATGGTGGCCAGCACCTTGCCGGGGGCGTGGGTGATGAGCAGGAACAACGCGCGCGGCGGCGGTTCCTCCAGCGTCTTCAGCAAGGCATTGGCACCGAAGGCGTTTAGCTCGTCCACCGCATCGACGATGCACACCCGCCAGCCGCCAGCCGCCGCCGTGGCACCGAAGAAGCTGCGCACCCGGCGCACCATCTCGGCCGGGATGATGGTGGGGATCTTCTCCTCCCCCGCCTCCGGCGCCCGGCGCAGCACGAGCATGTCGGGATGGCTCATGGAGGCCACCTGCCGGAACACCGGATGGCTCGGTGACAGGCTCAGATCATGGGCGCCCGGCTCCGGCCCGCCGGCCAGCACCACGCGGGCGAGGCGATAGGCCAATGTCGCCTTGCCGATGCCCTCCGGCCCGCCGATGAGTAGGGCATGGGGCAGGCGCCCGGCGCGGAAGTCGCCCAGCAGGTCCGCTTCCACCGCCGCATGGCCGAACAGGCGGTCCTGCTCGCGCGGATGCGGCGCACCCGGCAGCACGTCGCCAGCGATCTCCGTGCTCATGCGCCCGCGCTCGAGATTTCGTAGGCGCCCAGCCCGAGGCGGGCCGCCACCACATCGGCGATGGCGGCCGCGACCGCATCCGCATCCGCCGAAGCATCGATGAGGGCGCAGCGCGCCGGCTCCGCCGCCGCCCGCGCGAGGAAGGCGGCGCGCACCGCGGCGTGATAATCGCCGCCCTCTTTCTCGAACCGGTCGGCCGCCGCGCCCGCCGCGCGACGGGCGGCACGGGCAAGGCCGATCTCGGGCGGCACGTCCAGCACAAGGGTGAGGTCCGGCCGCACGGTTCCCACGGATAGACCTTCGAGCGAATCGAGAAGGCTCGCGTCCACGGCACCGACCGCGCCCTGATAGACGCGGGTAGAATCGATGAAGCGGTCACACACGACGATCTTGCCCGCCGCCAGTGCCGGAGCGATCAGCCCGGCCACATGGTCCGCCCGCGCGGCGGCGAACAACAGCGCCTCCGCTGCAGGCCCGAGAGGCTCGGCCGCCCCGGAGAGGATGACATGGCGCAGCGCCTCCGCCCCGGGCGTGCCGCCGGGCTCGCGCGTCTCCACCACCTCGCGGCCAAGGGCGCGCAGATGCTGCGCCAGACGCCGCGCCTGGGTGGACTTGCCCGTGCCTTCCCCGCCTTCGAGGGTGATGAAACGTCCGCTCATTTGCCGACCTTCGCCAGCACCTTCTTGAAGAGATCGCGCACGCCGTCGCCCATCAGCGTCATGCCGCCGTCGAGGGCGCGATCCGTCAGAGAGCCCACGGGCACGTCCTCGGCGGTGTAGAGCGGAATTTCCAACGCCTTCACCTGCCCGCGCGTGACCTGCATGCGGCCAACCTCCGTGCCCTTCGCCACCGGTGCGCGCAGCGGCCCGGTGTAGACCACCTTGGCGGTGATGCGCTCGTTGCCCGAGCGCGGCGTGAGGATGGAAACCGCCCCCTTCGCCACGAGCCCGACCGAGCCCTGCGTGCCGCCGAACACCTGCGCACGGCCGATCTCCTGATCCGCCGTGAAGATCTGCCGCTGGCGGAAGGACTGGAAGCCCCATTCCAGCAGCTTGCGCGTCTCCTCCAGCCGCTCCTTCTCGCTCTTGGCGCCGAGGGTGGCGACGATGAGGCGCTGGCCGTTCTGCACCGCAGAGCCGAGGGCGTGGTAGCCCACATCCTTCACCCAGCCCACCTGAAGGCCATCCGCCCCGATGCCGGCGTCCAGCAGCACGTTCCGATTGCGCTGCTTGATGCGGCTCCACTCGATGTTGGGGCGGGCAAAGACGGGGTAGTAGGTGGGATAGGTGCGGATGATGTGGGCGGCGAGCAGGCCGAGGTCGCGGGCCGTGGAGACCTGGCCGGGATCGGCGAAGCCCGTGGCGTTGTGGAACTCGGAATTCGCCATGCCGATGGCCTTCGCCTCGGCATTCATCATCTGGGAAAACTCGCTCTCGGTGTTGGCGACGCCCTCGGCCAGCGCGATGGCCGCGTCATTGCCCGAGACCACCAGCGCGCCGGCGAGCAACTCACCCACAGGGGCCGGCTTGTTCACCTCAGCGAACATGGCCGCCCCGCCGGAGGGGCCGCCACCCCGCTTCCAGGCGTTCACGCTCACGACGAAGGGGGTGTCGAGGGCGATCTTGCCGGCCTTGAGCTGGGAGAAGACGACATCCGCCGTCATCACCTTCACCAGCGTGCCGGGGGCGAAGCGCTTGTCCGCGTCCTTCTCGTAGAGAATCGTGCCGGTCTCGAAATCGATCAACGCGGCGGCGGGAACCGAGGTCTGGAAGCCCTGCGCCTGTTGGGCAGCGGCGGGCCGGGTCGCGGTCAGCGCGCCAATCAGCGCCAGCGCGACGGCGGGAAGGGCAAGAGCGGCGGCAAGACGGGGGGCGAAGCGGGAGGACACGGACATCTGGCTCCACCGGGATACGGCACGCGGGCAGCGCCGGTCCCGGCCGCAGCGCGGCTTGGGGTCTCGACGTCCCATTCGGCGGGATCATCGCGAAGCGCCGGCTCCGGGTAAAGCCCTCGGGGAATCGAGTTGGGGGGATATCTTCGGCTTGGGGGTGAGCCGGGCCGGCTCAGCGTTCGCCGGGTACGCCCGCAAAGCCGAGGCCGGACACGGGCGCGGCCCCCTGCGACCAGCCCGCGCTGGCCACCACCTGGCCCGAACCGCTCGTCTGGCCAAGATCATAAGGCCGCGACGGCGGCACCGGGGCCTCGTCCGACGGCGGTGCGGAGGCCGCGACCCGGCGCAGGGGCGGGCCTTCCGGCACGAAAGGCTTGGCCGAGGCGACGCGCACCGGCGAGCCCTCGATCAGGTCGGCCGGGCGGCCATCGGTGCGCAGGGTGGAGGCGAGCTTGATGTCGTCGTCGTCGTCCAGCGGCGCGCGGCCGAGATATTCCACGCGCACCTTGGTCATGCCGCGCTGGGCAAAGCCGAGCAGCTCCGCCGTCTTGTAGGAGACGTCGATCAGCCGGTCGCCCACATAGGGCCCGCGATTGTTGATGCGCACCACGATGGAGCGGTCGTTGGAGAGGTTCGTCACCCGCACGTAGGACGGCATGGGCAGCGTCTTGTGGGCGGCGGAGATGGAGCCCATGTCGAAGATCTCGCCATTGGCGGTCTTGCGGCCGTGGAAATCCTTGCCGTACCAGGAGGCCGTGCCCTCGGCCATGTAATTGGGATTCTCGGCCGGCACATAGGTGCGCCCACCGATGGTGTATGGCTTGCCCACCTTGTAGCTGCCACCGCCGCGCGGCACCTGCTCGCCCTCCGCGATCACGCGCGGGCTGGTGGAAACGCCCCAGATGGGATCGATCTTGCTGCCGAGGGATTCGACCGAGCCGCAGCCGGCGATGGCGATGAGCGACGACAGGACCGCCACGGTCCGCACGCCCCGGATGGATGGCGCTGCCCCCACGCCGGTGACGGCGCGCATGAGGTGACCGATCCTGTTCCGCTGCGTCCTCGCCGATCCCATCATCATCCGTGCCCGGTTCCCCGCTTTTGCTGCCGCCGGCAGAGACAGAACGCACACGCCGTGATCGGCATGGACCCCGGCAGATTCCGCCAACAGGGGGTCCAATGACGGCGAAAATGGGGCGCAGCTGCGGCCATGGTTAACAAACGGCAATCTTGCCGCCCATCAGGATACCATAAACGACAGCATCCGGACGACCCGAACCCCGCCCGCACTCCCTGTAACCGCCTCCCCGTGCCCGCCCCTCTCGACGCGCCCGCGCACCTGTTCTAGATGGAACGGCACAACAGCCCCGCCCCGACGCGGGGCCCGGAAGGGTGGCCGAGTGGTTTAAGGCAGCGGTCTTGAAAACCGCCGTGGGGGCAACTCCACCGTGGGTTCGAATCCCACCTCTTCCGCCAGATCATTGTTTTTTCACGTCTTTTGCCGTTCAGTACCGTTCAAAAATCCGCCTTTTAGCAATGCCTTAGCGTTCATGCCTGGGTTTTCACGTTCAGCCGCGTATGGCACAAGCAAGCCATCAAGATTGGGGCCCTAATTAGGGCCGGGAGGATGGCATGGCACGGGCCCTATTTCGGCTGTCCGCGCGTGAGGTGCAAACCCTCAAGAAACCAGGGCGCCACGCCGATGGTGGCGGGCTGTATCTCACCATTGATCCGACTGGAACACGCAAGCGATGGGTGTTCCTCTATTCCCTGAACAAGCGCCAGCGGGAGGCCGGACTAGGCCCGGCCTCCGAGGTGTCCCTTGCGGAGGCTCGCCGCAAGGCGGAGGCGATGCGCGCAATGTTGCGCGATGGCCGCGATCCGCTGGAGAGCCGCAAGAAGGCGGAGGCGCCCACCTTCGGCGAGGTGGCATCCGACTACATCAATGCGCACGCCGCCTCATGGCGAAACCCGAAGCACCTCGACCAATGGCGCATGACCCTTTCCGTCCAAAAGGACAGCGAAGGCGCGTGGATTGATGGCGGGTATTGTGCCAGCCTTCGCGACAAGCCGGTATCGGACATTGGCACAGATGAGGTGCTTGCGATCCTTCAGCCCATCTGGAGCACCAAAGCGGAAACGGCAGCGAGAGTGCGGGGCCGTATTGAGATGGTGTTGGATGCCGCCAAGGTGCGGGGGCTTAGAACCGGAGACAATCCGGCACAGTGGCGGGGGCATCTCTCCCACCTCCTCCCAAAGCGCCAGAAACTCCAACGCGGCCACCATGCGGCCATGCCCTACAAGGACGTGCCCGCCTTCATCAAGAAGCTGCGGCTTGTCCGCGGCATCGGAAGCTACGCCCTTGAGTTCACCATCTTGACCGCGGCGCGAAGCGGCGAGGTCCGCGGCGCCACATGGTCCGAAATGGATCTGGAGAGGCGTCTATGGACGATCCCAGCCGGTCGAATGAAGGGCGGACGGGCGCATCGGGTTCCCCTCCCCGACCGAACTATTGAAATCCTCAAGGTCATGGAACAATTGCGCAAGGAGCCTGAGGGGCTTGTCTTCCCTGGAGCCCGCAAGGGCTCGGCGCTATCCGACATGGCACTGGCGATGACGTTGCAACGGAATGGCGGGGAAGGCTTCACTACGCACGGCTTCCGCTCTGCGTTCCGTGATTGGGCAGGCGATCACACCCCGTTCCCACGTGAGGTTATAGAGGCGGCGCTGGCCCACGCCGTCGGCGATGCGACCGAGGCGGCATATCGGAGGGGCGATGCTCTGGAGAAGCGGCGGGATCTAATGGTGCTATGGGCAGACTTCTTGGAAACGCAACCTCGCCAGCCGCGGGCCGCATGAATGAAACGCTTCAGCACAGGCAAGAATCCATGCCCTAGATGTCGCGGAATGCCCCATCGCCTCGCGTCAGCTCTCGCTCGGAGCAATTGGCCTTTTATATACTTTCGCCACCGCGCCATAGGCCGGGCCATCTAGGTCATTGAAATCATGTGATATATCAATGTCTCTCCCCAGCTTACTTGTCCACTTTCCATTGGGGAGGAGCCGAGCGGCGTGGGTCGGCTCCCCATTCCGTTCATACAGCGCAACTTTCTCGAAACCCTCCTCATGCGTCGCTAGTTCAGTCTCCTCCCACCGACCAGCAGCAAAAAGGGCGGCGAACGCCTCCTTAACGCTAAGCCCCTCAAAGCTTAGCGGCCAGTAAGCGCGACGGTGAGGCCACCAAAACCTGCGATTATCCTTGAACGCCCAAGCTATACAATTGTAGTTATTATCCTTGTTACTAGTTTGCTTGGAAGCCACATCTTTGAGACTTGGAAAATCGGATCTATAGAGCGCGTCCATTTTGCTCTGCCCATACTATCCATGCCTCTGCCATTTCAGGAATATTCCCAACCGCGTCTTCTGGGTACGGACTACTTCCAATAGCGTCATCCAAAACCCACACCAATTGAGATGGCTTCAGCTTCAGCTCTTCGATTATGAATGGCAGGACGAGATGAGCATTTTGGACTAAAGCCTTGTAGGATGGATGATCAGTTATCTGGAATGGGTCCGACACAAATTTAGTCTCACTTTCCCAGCGCCTCAAAACCGAATAAAAAGAGGATAAAAAATCCCTCTCAGTCGGCTTATACCGACCAGTTGTATCAGATGACGTTGGACTACGACGCAGAGCTATATTGTCAGGCCAATCGCTGGACGACGGCAACTTATATGCATAAGTCATTTATCTTCCCCTCGGATTTTTCTTAGCTCTTCAACGCGGGATAGAAGCCAATTTGCCAAGTTTTCGGCTGCGTGCTCGCTTATAAAAACATCGCAAGCCATATCCCTGACGATAGATCCACGAGAAATCTGTTTTTCAAGAATTTCGGCGCCAAGTCGTCCGGACTCATCATCAATTTTTTCTACGGAGAAAACTTGACGACGGGGGATGGAGTGGCGTTCAGCATAGAGCGCGAAGTGGATCAACCCGTGGGGCGTTATCGAGCCGATTACCCCATCCGCCCAGATGACGCGGAAGTCGGAGGACTTGACGTAATCGAACGCCACCTCCTGGTCGGGAGGGGCCGCGTTGGGGTTCAGCCAGTTGTCCTCAGCCATGATAACCATCCTACCGGAGGTCCCGCTTCAACGGAGCCCGATGCGGGGTAGCAACATTCATCGGTTGAGTAAATGAACCCTTACGTGCAAGCGATGCCATCGGCCTGCAAAATGCAGCGACTCGCACTCCCCTTTCTCTTGGAGTTTGCAAGGGCTTGAGGACAAGGGCTAGTGCCGATCTTTAATCGGCTGTGATTTTCCATTGGCGTGGGGCATGCGCTTCTCGTTGTCGCAGATGCATTTGCAAGAGCAGGAAGGCTAGCTCTAAGCTGCGATCATGCGGTGTCGAGGCCGTAGTCACCCAGAAGGCCCCGCGATGCCTCTTGGTACATGCGCTCAAGGTGGGCCACCACCTTCTGCACCACCTCGTCCGTGTTACCGCCCCTGACGTGAAACGTTGGGCTCATGGTCACGGTGCGGCCGACTGGAGGGGCATCGCCCCCGAGCTGGTGGTTCGGGATAATCTTCCCAGCCTGATCGGGAACGAACAGTTCAGGGCCGCGCTCCCCCACATAGTAGGGCGAATAGGCGTCCACTGGGCCGCCTGCGGCGCGGTGGCCGATCCCCCCTTCACCTAAGGGCTTCTCAACCGGAGCCGCCTCTGAAGGGCCGGACGGCGCCGCCTGGGGATGAACCGGCACCCACACGCCTTGCGCTCCCTGTTGCCTCAGGATGTTCATGATCTGCTGCATCTCGGACTGGACCGCGGGAGCCTCACCAGCGAGGCCTTTGGCCATTCCTTGGCCTGTCGCCGCGCCGGCCTCTTGTCCTGCCGCCTGTCCCTGCGGACGCCAGCCAAGCCGGGCGGCGCCAGTCTGAGGTAGGATGGTATCCGTCGCCCCCGTGTTCCGGAAGCCGAGGCGCGCAGCGCCCGTGCGGGGCACGGTCACGGCGTTTGAGCCGGGCTTGGTCGGATCTTCGCTCTTGCCGTTGCGCCAGCCCTCCAGCCACGCGGTCGCGCCTGCGATGCTCCCCGCGAGGGAATGCAGGGCCTCTCCAGCCTTCGCCACGGCTGGAGAGGCGACCACACCAGCAAATTCCGTGACGGCGTTGGTGAACTCCGCCAAGGCGGCACCGGGCGCCTGTCCCACGGTGGCCGCTGCGTTCAAGCCCGCGGCGTTGTTGAGGTTCCGCTGATCGCGCTCGATCAGGCTGGAGTTGGCGAGGGAGTGCGCGAGGTCGTCCACCACAGTGGAACGGAAGCCGCTGTTCTGGAGGGCCTGCGCATACAGGGAGTGTAGAGCCCGCTCCTCAAGGGCGTGCTCATCGATCTTCGCATTCGGGTCCGTCCGGAGGGTGGAGGCGCGGAACTCCTCCATTCGGGCCTTCACCCGCTCATGGGAAACGGCGCCGTTCTTATCGAGAGCCGGTTTCAGGACGGACATGGCCCATTCGGTCGGGTCCGTCGCCAGGAGGTCGGCCCCGCGAACCGAGCCATCCAGGAAGAACTTGCCGCCCGCGCCCTTCTTGATCTGTTCGCGGCGGATGATGCCTTGGTTCGCCAGCCAGTTCGCGGACTGCGGCGTCATCTTGCCGCCGCCGATGCTGTTCAGCGTCTGGGCTGTCTCATTACCGACTCGCGAGGCGTTGCCGGTCGTGGTGCGGATGAAGCGCTTCTGAAGCTCATCGTCCGATAGCGCGAGGCCGGCGGACTTGGCGTTCGCGACAAAATCGCGCATGGCGGAGCTGTCGAACTGCGTTCCGAACGTCTGCTTGGCCTTGACGAAGAAGTCGAGCCATTTGCGCATGGCCTCGGGATCACCGGCCCGGCCCGTGCCCTCTACCGTCTTGGCGACGTTCAGGGCATCGAAGGGCGAAAGGCCGTCCTTCAGGCCCGAAGCCCGAAGCGCCATGTCGCCGCGCGCGAGGGTGTGGGCAAGGTCGCGCTCCTTTCCGGCATCCCCGCCCGTATACCCTCGATTTTCCCGGAGCCACTCCAGCACCTTCCCGCGGCTAACGCCGGGATTGCGGGTGGCAACCTCCGCCGCGAGACGGTCGGCGCGTGCGATTTCGGCAGGAGATGCACCCGAGGCACGGAAAGCGTTCCGCGCAGTGGCGATTTCATCAGCTCGTTCCGCCGTGGCTTCGCCCGCGCGAACCACCTGATGCCCCACCATGGCGACGCCGGCCCCTACAGCACCGCCCACGAACCCACCGATCAGGCCAGCTTGCCCAACGCCCATACCCCCGGAACGGGATGCCTCGCGGGCGCGCTGCATGCTGGCGGTGTGGTTTTTCTTCGCCTCTGCCGCCTGCCGCCGCATGGCGGCGGTGGTGGCGTCAAGCTGGCGGGCAAGGGTGGCCTCGGTCGCGGCGATCTGGTTTTTCGCGATGCCGGCTGCGGACAGATCCTTGGCCGCCTGACGGGCCGCCCGCCCCTGTTCCATGAACGATTGCTTGGCCCGGTCGGCCGCACGCTGGGCCTGTGACAGCGCCTGTTGCATTTGCCGCGTCGGGCTGGCGACGTTCGCCATCTCCGCCTTGAGGCGCGCCACCTCGTCTTTCGAGCGCTTGAATGCGAGCGACGCCTGATCGAGGGCGCGGCTCGCGTTCTTGAACTCATCAATCTTGGAGGCCTTGGCCCGGAGGTCGGCAAGCTCCTTCTCCAGTCCCGTAAGGGCTTTGGCCGCCGTCTTCGCGGGGCCGCTGATCTGGTCCACGAGCTGGAGAATGAGGGCAGCGGTTTCGGTGCGGGCCATCGGGGCTCACCTCTGTCTGTGTGTCGCCTTCACAAGGCGGGCTGTCTCCTGATGCCAGGCGACGAAGTCGCTCCACCTTTCCCGGCGGAGCGTATCGAGGGGGATATGCAGGACGTGCATCACGTCCGCGGCCATCAGGCGCCAGTGTCTCCAGCGGGTTCGGCCAAAGGGAACAGGGCGCCCGCAATAACCTTGAAGTCGCTGGAGCGCACCTTGCGCAGGGCACCTTCCGGCCATCCGGTTTCCACCACGAGCATGGCGACAAGGGCGGCGGTCTCGGTCGCTCCGGAGGCCTGCGCCTTCTCATAGGCTTCGATGCCGCCCACGGTGGGCTCCTCGATATCGAGGGTGGAATAGGTGCGGCCCTCGAACTCAACGGGGCGCTTCAACGTGATTGCAGTCATGGTCTCATCTCCTCGGGAATGAAGGGGGGATAACGCGGGCCTGCCGCGGCACCGTGGTGAACCCGAGGCGGACAGACTTCACCAGCGTGACTCGCTCCACCGTGGGATCGGTCATGGCGTCGGCAATGCCGCGCTGAAAGGGGTACAGCCGGACGGGGCCGGGAAGTGCCGACACGTCCGGAGGCAACACGACATGCTGCTCGATCCAGTCCGAGAGCGGCAGGCGGGGCGGTGGGAGAAGGGCAGCGCGGGCGCGGCGCTCGATCTCAAGAAGCATCGGCTGCACCCTTGAGTGCGTCGCGCACCTCTTCCTCTATGGCCGCGCCATCGGCAGGGGTGAGGTGCCCAAGACGGGCGCGGACATGGTCGCCACCGGCAGCGCCTCTCTGCACAGGCTCGCGCTCTATTTCGCGGCGCTTTCCCTGGCGCCGATCGTCTACGCGGCGACCATCCTTACGGCGGTGAAGACGGGGGCATGGCTCCGGTGAGGGTCTGATCCTTCACCGCTCCTTCCGCGCCGTCGTGGGCGCATACGGGGCCGCGAGACGGCCCGGCCCTGCCATGAGCGTCTGAACAGGGCCGAGCCGAGGCCGCCGCGCGTCCCAGCCCAGGGGAATGCCTCCGCTCGCGATCCACCCCTCCAACTTCCTGAAGTAGCGCCCCATTCGGCGATCCACTCCGCGCGCCCGCCGCACCCGGGAACCTCCCGTCAGTCCCCCCATTTGGTTGGACCAAATTGATTGATTGCAATTCTGTTTGACATCGTTTTCTGAATTAGGCAGTACCAATTCAAACTATCGGCAATTTTGGTAGTACCAAATAACAAGAGGGGGATAACGTGGGGGTCTGGAACCAGATTTATAACCCGATGGCGAACATGTGGCTGTCGAGCCTCGGCGCCGCGATCCCGATCATCTTCTTTTTTGTCGCCCTGACCCGGCTCAAGCTGAAAGGTTATGTGGCCGGGACCATCACGGTTCTTCTTGCGCTCGGCGTCGCGATCCTGCTTTACGGCATGCCGGTGCAGATGGCGCTGGCCGCGGGCGTGTTCGGTTTCTTCTACGGATTGTGGCCGATCGCCTGGATCATCATCGGCGCGGTCTTTCTCTACAAAGTTTCCGTTGAGACAGGCCAGTTCGAGATCATCCGGCGCTCCATCCTCTCCGTTACGGAAGACCAGCGCCTGCAACTGCTCCTCGTGGGCTTCGCATTCGGCGCCTTCCTTGAAGGCGCGGCGGGGTTCGGAGCGCCGGTGGCCATCACCGCCGCCCTGCTCGTGGGCCTCGGCTTCAAGCCGCTCTATGCCGCCGGCCTCTGCCTGATCGCCAACACCGCGCCGGTCGCCTTCGGCGCCATGGGCATCCCGATCATCGTCGCCGGGCAGGTCACGGGGCTCGACCCCTTCCACATCGGCCAGATGGCCGGCCGCCAGCTGCCCTTCCTCTCGGTGCTGGTGCCCTTCTGGCTCATCCTCATCATGGACGGCACGCGCGGCGTGCGTGAGACGTGGCCCGCGATCCTCGTCGCCGGCGGCTCCTTCGCCACCGTTCAGTTCCTGACCGCCAACTTCGTCGGCCCCGAGCTACCCGATATCACCGCGGCGCTCGCCACCCTCATCACCCTGCCGCTGTTCCTGCGCTTCTGGCAGCCCCGCCGCATCTTCCGCTTCGAGACCGAGGCGAACACCAAGAGCGGTCTGGACCACGGTGCCGCCCCGGCGCCCGCCGTCGCCGCCGTCGAGCCGGCCGTCACCTACACTGCCGGCCAGATCGTCCGCGCCTGGTCGCCGTTCCTGATCCTCACGGTGTTCGTGACCATCTGGAGCATCCCGCCCTTCAAAGCCCTGTTCGCGGCGGGCGGCGCCCTGGAGGGAATGGTCGCGCATTTCAGCGTGCCGTTCCTGCACAACATGGTCGTGAAGCTGCCGCCCATCGTCACCGCCGCGAAGCCCTTCGCCGCCGACTACAAGTTCGACTGGCTCTCCGCCACGGGCACGGCGATCTTCCTCGCCGCCATCGTGTCGGTCGTCTTCCTCGGCATGAAGCCGTCGCGCGCCGTTTCCACCTTCGTCTCGACCATCAAGGGCCTGCTGATCCCGATCTACTCCATCGGCATGGTGCTGGCCTTCGCCTTCATCGCCAATTACTCGGGCCTCTCGTCCACCCTCGGCCTCGCGCTGTCCGAGACCGGGCCGAGCTTCACCTTCTTCTCGCCCTTCCTCGGCTGGCTCGGTGTGTTCCTCACCGGCTCGGACACCTCGGCCAACGCGCTGTTTGCCTCGCTGCAGGCCACCACCGCGCACCAGATCGGGGTGAGCGACGTGCTCCTCGTGGCGGTCAACACTACCGGCGGCGTCACCGGCAAGATGATCTCGCCCCAGTCCATCGCCATCGCCTGCGCGGCGGCCGGGCTGATCGGCCGGGAGTCGGACCTGTTCCGCTTCACCGTCAAGCACAGCCTCGCGCTGGCAGCCATCGTCGGCATCATGACCACCATTCAGGCCTACCTGACGCCGTGGATGATCCCCTAACGGCGAGGCGCGCAAGACTCCGACTGACTGGACCATTGTCCCGGTGCCCCGCAGCACCGGGACAATGCGCGTTGCGGGCTGGAAGTCGGTGCGGCAGCCCGACATAGTGGAGCCCGCATAGCCGGCTTGTCCGGCCCGATCTCCTCCGGCTCGGACCCAGACAGGGCTCTCATCGATGGCGCCGTCCCCCTCCCCTTCCTCCGCCCAGCGCGTGGCTGACCGGGTCGAGCTCGCGATCGAGGCGCTGATCGAGGCGCGCGGCCTTGCCGTGGGGGACCGGCTTCCCTCCGAGCGCGCCCTCTCCGAAATGCTGGGTGCCTCGCGCAACACCCTGCGCGAAGCCCTGATGCGACTCGGCGCGCGGGGGCGGATCACCATCCGCAAGGGCGGCAACATCATCGCCGAGCCGGCCGAGGCGCGCTGGACAGCCGCCACCATCGCCGATCCGCTGGCGTCAGTGGTGGCGGGCAATCCCGGCTTCGGCCATGACGTTCTGGAAGTGCGGCGCGGGCTGGAGGGCCAGGCCGCCTACCACGCCGCGCTTAGGGCGACGCCGGACGATCTCGACGCCATCCGGCGCTGCATCGACCAGCTCTCGGCCTATCACGAGAAGGGCGACGCGGTGGCCGAGGCCCGTGCGGACGCCGCCTTCCACCTTGCCATCGCCGATGCCTCGCACAATGCGGTGCTGCGCTCGGTCATGTCGAGCATGTTCGGGCTTTTGCAGAGCAGCATCTCCGAGAGCCTCGACAAGCTCTATATCGTGCCCCGCACCTATGAGCGGCTCTCCGCCCAGCACCAGACGCTGATGGACACCATCGCCGCCGGCGATGCCGATGCCGCCCGCCGGGCCTCCGACGATCATCTGGCCTTCGTCGCCCAGACCATCCGCACCATCGACGAGGAGCGCGCCCGCCGCGAGCGCGCGGACTCCCTGCGCCGCACCGCGCGGATCTAGCGACCGAACACGTCCCGCGCCGCCGCCACAAGCGCGTGCGCGTCCGCCGCGATGGCTTCCACCGCCTTGCCCGGCTTGAACAAGGCCGAGCCGATGCCAAAGCCCTCCGCCCCGGCCGCGCGGTAGGCGGCCATGTTGGTGGTGTCGATGCCACCAACGGGCAGGAGGGGAATGTCGGTGAGCACCGCGCGCCACGCCTTTACGAGGTGAGGCGGGATGCCCTCGGCCGGGAACAGCTTCAGGGCGTCGGCGCCAGCGGCGCGGGCGGCGAAGGCTTCGGTGGGGGTGGCGACGCCCGGCGTGCAGACGAGGCCGGCCGCCTTGGCGGCGCGGATCACGGCGAGGTCCGCATGGGGCATGACGATGAGCTGACCGCCCGCCGCCTTCACCGCCGCCACGTCTTCTGGCGTCAGCACTGTCCCTGCGCCGATCAGCGCCCGGTCGCCGAAGGCGTCGGCGAGGATGCGGATCGAGTCCAGCGGCTGCGGCGAGTTAAGCGGCACCTCGATGATGGTGAAGCCCGCCCCCACCAGCGCCGCGCCTATGTCCAGAGCCTCGTCCGGCTTCAGCCCGCGCAGAATGGCGACGAGAGGACAGGCGGCAAGGGCGTCCTTGAAGGTGGGCATGGATCGCACTCCTGAAATCAGATGAAGCCAGCCGCCTTCGCCACCGCGTGCTGTCCGGCCGGGCCGCAGCCCTCCGGCGCGCGGGCGTGGGGCAGGCCGAGGATGGTTGCAGCTTCCGCATAGCGCGCGGCGAGGGCGGGGTTGGCCACCAGCGTGAAGGGCTCGCCGGCCGAGGCGTCGCGCAGTTCGGCGCCGATGAGGAGGCCGGAGAGCATGTCCGCGCTGTCCGCCCCCGCCAGCCGCCCGGTGAGGCCCAGCGCGCGCAGCGAGAACAGGCGGCCGAGCAACGCCCCCGGCCCTTCGAGTTCCGCCGCCGCTTCCACACCCCGGCGGAAGCCTTCGGCGGAGAAGGCGCCCTCCTCCATCATGCGGCCGAGGATGGTATGGCCCTTGAGCGCGGCGAACACCTCGCCGGTCATGTAGGTGGCGAAGGTGGCGATGCGGCCCGCCTCGACCCGCACCCATTTGGAATGGGTGCCCGGCAGCACGAACAGACCGTCCGCGACGCCGAGGCGTGCGAGGGCGCCGAGCACCTCCACCTCCTCGCCGCGGATTACGTCCGGCGCGGTGTCGTCATCCTTGAGCACGCCGGGCACGATGGCGATGCGGCCGAAGCCGGGCTGGGCCGGCACCTCGGCGAGGGCGGCAGAGAGATCCGGCAGGCCGGCGGGACAGCGCGCATAGGGCGCTTCCACCCAGCCCTGCCGGCTGCCCACCATGCCGGAGAGCAGCACCGGCAGCGGGCCATGGTCGCGCGCCCAGTCGCCGGCGATGGCCGCCAGAACCTCGGGGAAGGTCGCGCCGCCGAGCGCCATGATGCCCTGCCCGCTCGCGCTGGTGGCCAGCACCTGTCCGTCCGCCGCCATGAGATAGGCGCGGAGCGAGGAGGTTCCCCAATCGCAGGTGATGAGCGCGGGACGGATGAGCGCGGGCGTCATGGGCTCAGTGATGCAGGATCTGGCCGAGGAAGGTGCGCGTGCGTTCGCTCTTCGGGTTGGCGAAGAAGGTGGCGGGCGGCCCCTCCTCCACGATCTCGCCCTTGTCCATGAAGATCACCCGGTCGGCCACCTGCCGCGCAAAGCCCATCTCGTGGGTCACGCAGATCATGGTCATGCCGTCATGGGCGAGGGAAATCATGGTGTCCAGCACCTCCTTCACCATCTCGGGATCGAGGGCGGAGGTGGGCTCATCGAACAGCATCACCTTGGGCGCCATGCACAGGGCGCGGGCGATGGCCACGCGCTGCTGCTGGCCGCCGGAAAGCTGGCCTGGATACTTGTTCGCCTGCTCGGGAATGCGCACGCGCTCCAGATACTTCATGGCGATGGCCTCGGCCTCCTTGGGCGAGAGGCCGCGCACCTTGCGGGGCGCCAGCGTGCAGTTCTGAAGCACGGTGAGGTGCGGGAACAGGTTGAAGCTCTGGAACACCATGCCCACCTCAGCGCGCACCTTGTCGAGCCCGCGCGAGGATTTGCCGACCTGCGTGCCATCCACCACGATCTCGCCGCCCTGGTGATGCTCCAGCGCGTTGATGCAGCGGATGAGGGTGGACTTGCCGGAGCCCGACGGCCCGCAGATCACGATGCGCTCGCCCTGGTGCACATCGAGGTTCACGGCCTTCAGAGCGTGGTAGGTGCCGTAATATTTCTCCACGCCCGCCATGCGGATCATGACGGGGCGCTCGCCGGCGGGCGTGCTGTCAGCAGGGGCGGGAGTGAGCATGGCAAAGCCCTTCTCGTGTCTATTCCGGTATGCCCTGACGCCCGCGTCCATCGCACCGCTCTCGCGCCCCGGCCGACTGGAGCGATCAGCGGAAGGAGAGCCGGGGCCCGGCGCAACGGTTCGCCGCAGGCGGCAATGGCGGCGACAGCCGAACGTATCGCCGGCTGCGCCGAACTTTTCCCTGTTCCCCGGATCGGCGCTCCACCTGCGGTGTCGCTGGTCCGGGGAACAGGGCACATTCCTCAGAACGTCGGCATGGTGGGCAGGGGAACCTTGAACCACTTCTGATTGATGGCGTCGAGCTCGCCATTGTTCTTCACGAAGTAGAGGAAGGTGTTGATCCACTGCAGGAAATCGGTGGAGCCGCGGCGCACGGTGATGCCGTTATACTGGCTGCGAAGCGTGATCTTCTTCTCGATGCCCATGTCCGGGTTCGCCTCGGCGAGCTGGGTGCCGATGAGGTTGTTGGCGCCGAGCAGGTCCACCTGGCCGGAGATGAAGGCCTGGGCGGCGGTGGCGTCGTCGTCGAAGCGCATGATGGTGGCGCCCTTCGGCACGGCGGCGGTCAGCGCGGTGTCCTGGGTGGAAGCGCGGGCCACGGCGATCTTCTTGCCCACCGTCTGGTCCATGCTCTTGATCTCGGTCTTCTTGGGACCGATCAGCTGGATCTCGATGGTGGAATAGGGGATGGAGAACATCACCTGCTTGGCGCGCTCGGGGGTGATGCCGAACACGGCGATGAGCACGTCCACCTTGTTGGTGAGCAGATAGGGGATGCGGTTCGGCCCGGTCACCGGCACCAGTTCCACCTCGACGCCGAGATACTTGCCCATGAGGCGGGCGACATCGGCATCATAGCCTTCCGGCTTGCCCTGGGTGTCGAGCAGGCCGAAGGGCGCCACGTCCACCAGCATGCCGACGGTGAGCTTCTTCTTCGACAGGATGTCGTCGATGCTCTGCGCCGAGGCGCCGTGGGAGAGGCCGGTGGCGGCGAGCGCCGCAAGGCCCAGCGCCGCGACGGCGCCGCGCGCGCTCTTCAGAATGGTGCCGAAAGTCATCGTCTTATTCCTCCGTCTGCGCCGCGTCCGGGGCGGCCTTTGTCTTGAGGGTCAACCTGAACCGTCACCGCGACACGGTGCCGAAACGCTTTTCGAGGTGGCGGGCATAGAGCGAGAGCGGCCAGCACAGGGCGAAGTAGATGGCCGCGACGATGCCGAACACCAGGAACGGCCGGAAGGTCGCGTTGTTCACGATCTGCCCGGCGCGGGTCAGTTCCACGAAGCCGATGATGGAGGCGAGCGACGTGCTCTTCACCAGCAGCACGAGGAAGCCGACCGTGGGCGCCACCGCGATCTTCGCCGCCTGGGGCAGGATGATCTCGCGCATCCGCGTCACATAATGCAGGCCGAGGGCGGTGGAGGCCTCCCACTGGCCCTTGGGAATGGCCTGGATGCAGCCCCGCCAGATCTCGCCGAGGAAGGCGGCGGCATTCAGCGTGAGGCCGATCGCAGCCGCCGCCAGCGGGTCCACCGAGGCACCGACCATGGTGGCGCCGAAGAAGACGAGGAAGAGCTGCATCAGCAGCGGCGTGCCCTGGAAGACGAGGATGTAGGCCCCGGCCGTCGCCCGCAGCCACTGCCACGGTGAGGTGCGCGCCAGCGCCACGACGAGCCCCAGCGTCGCCCCGCCGACGAAGGCGATGGCCGAGAGCAGCAGCGTCCAGCGCACGGCGGAGACGAGGAAGAGGAATTCGGCGGAGGTGAACTGGCGGATCATGTCGCTCCCCTCCTCAGCGTGCGGCATCTGTCCGCGCGAACACCGCGCGGTAGATGAGGGCGAATGCGCCGGCGAACATCAGCGACATGGCGAAATACATGCCCGTCACGACGATATAGATCTCGAACGAGCGGAAGGTCTGCGATTGCAGGTTGTTGGCGACCGCGGTCAGTTCCTCTGCCGAGATGGCGGAAACGACGGAGGAGGTCAGCATCAGCAGGATGAACTGGCTGGTGAGCGAGGGATAGATCGCCTTCAGCGCCGGGAACAGCACCACATAGAGGAAGATCTGCAGCCGCTTGAGGCCCAGCGCCAGCCCCGCCTCGATCTGCCCCTTGTGGATGGTCTCGATGCCCGCGCGCACGATCTCGGTGCAATAGGCGCCGGCATTGACGACCATGGCGAGCAGCGCCGCCTCGTTGGCGTCGAGCCGGATGCCGGCGCGCGGCAGGCCGAAGAAGATGAGGAAGATTTGCACCAGGAAGGGCGTGTTGCGGATCACCTCCACATAGACGTCCACCAGCCAGCGCACAGGCCGCGGCCCCTGCGTCTTGCCCAGCGCGCAGAGCACCGCCACGGCGAGCCCGAGCATCATGGCAAGGCCCGAGAGACGGATCGTCAGCCACGCGCCGAGCAGCAGCTCGGGCCATGCGTTGAAGACGTCTCCGAACTGGAAGACGTAGTTCATCTTGCGCCTCCTGTCGGGCGATTGGCCGCGCCGCACGACTGGCGGATGACAAGGCGCGGCGGCACGATGATCTCTTCCCGCGGGCGATCGGGATGGGCGATGCGGCGCAGCAGCAGCCGCGCGGCCTCGCGCCCGACGACGCGGGGATCGGTGGTGAAGGTGGTGAGCGCGGGGCGGTGCAGGCCCGCCTCGTCCACGTCATCGCAGCCCACGACGGCCACGTCGCGGCCCGGCACCAGGCCGCGCTCGTCGAGGGCGAGCATGACGCCGAAGGCCACCACGTCGTTGTAGCAGACGATGGCCGAGGGAATGTCGCCCTTGGCCAGCAGCTCGCGCGCCGCGGTATAGCCCGACGAGCGGTCGATGACCGCGCAGGGCACCACGGCGCCGCTCTTCAGCTTGTGGCGGCGCAGGGCGCGGTGGAAGCCGGCCATGCGCTCGGCCAGCGGCGCGATGCGGCGCACGCCGCCGATAAAGGCGATGTTCCTGTGGCCCAGCCCGATCAGATGCTCGGTGATGAGCTCCATGCCGGCGCCGTAGTCCGGACCGACATAATCGGCGGGAAAGCCCTCTACGCGGCGCTGCGCGAGGACACAGGGCATGCGCGCGCAGGCCCCCTCCTCCAGCGCATCGGCGCGGGTGTTCTCGGACGCGACCACCACCAGCCCGTCGACGCCGTGCTCCTGCATCCGCACCAGCACCTCGCGCTGGCGAGCGGCGTCCTCGGCGGCGTTGCCGATGAAGGCCATGTAGCCTTCGGTGCCCAGTACCTCGTCGATGCCGGCGGTGAGCTGGGCGAAGTTGGGGGTGGTGATCTCGCACAGGACGAGGCCCACCGTGCGCGAGGCGCCGGAGCGCAGGTTGGCGGCGCTGCGATTGTAGACATAGCCGAGGCCGGCCATGGCCTCCTCGACCTTGGCGCGGGTCTCCGCCTTCACCAGCGGGCTCTTGCGCAGGACGAGGGAGACCGTGGCGCGGGAGACGCCGGCATGGGCCGCCACGTCCTTCAGCCGCACCCGCAGGACGCCGGCGAGCGGCGCCTCATCAGGCAGATCGGCCGGTTCGGCAGCATCGCGGGCGGCCGGCAAGCGGCGGCCCTGCGGCCCCTTGGCACCCTCCACGCGCAGCCTCCCCGGCAGTTCCGGGTCCTTGGCGGACCTCTCGACGGCCTTTGTCTAGGAGAAGGCGCAGGGTGTGGTCAACGAAAATTTAGATCGATCTAAATGCTGCGCCGCAACGCTCCGGGCACGCGAGCCGGCATCGCCGCGGGTATCAGGCGATGGCGACGACCTCGACCTCGCGCCCCGCCACCAGCGCCACATCGCCCACGGCCTTGCCCATCACGGCGGCGGCGATGGGCGAGACATAGGACACCGAGCCCTTGGCCGGGTCGGCCTCGTCCTCGCCGACGATACGGAAGGTCTGGCGCCGACCGTCCTCGCGATCGAGGATCACGGTGGTGCCGAACTGGACGGTCTCGGGATGGGCGGGCGTCTCGATGAGCTGGGCGCTGGCGCGGCGGGCGCCGTAATAGCGCAGGTCGCGCGTCGCCCGCGCCATGGCCATGCGGTCGGCCTGCACATCGCCCATCTGCGCCTCGGAATAGGCGGCGCGCGCCTCGGCCAGCGCGGCATCGAGCGCGGCAAGGCCGCTCGCCGTCACGAGATTCGGGTGCGGCGAGATGGGCCGGTCCGGAAGGTCGGCGGCGGTGGCTTCGAGGTCGGTTTCACGCGTGAAGGCGACGGACATTCAAAAGCAAATCCCGGAGCTTGAGGCATCGTCCCCCAAAGTCAGGAGGACCATTGACCTAAGCATCCGGGATCAAGCTTGCAACCGGCCGCCGCGCGACGGCCGGTGGCCCATCTCACTTGAGCTGGGATTCGACCTTGGCGATGGCGGCGATGGCGCAGGCCTCGTCCAGGTTGCCGCCGGGGGCGCCGCCGATGCCCACCGCGCCGATGGTCTCGTTGCCCACCTTCACCGGCACGCCTCCACCCAGCACCAGGAAGCCGTCGATGGCCACGAGCTGCGCAGAGGCGGGGTTTTTCTGCACGTTCTCGACAATCACCGTGGTCGGGGTGCGGGTGGAGGCGGAGGTGAAGGCCTTGCGGCGCGCCGCCTCGACCGTATGCGGGCCGGCATTGTCGGCGCGGGCGAAGGCCCTCAGGACGCCGGCGCGGTCAACCACCGCCACCGACACGTTGTAGCCCTGCGCCGCGCAGGCCGCGACGCCCTCGCGGGCGATGTCGAGGGCGATCGCCAGCGGCATGTTCCGTTCCTGCAGCGCCTGGGCCGCGACGGGGCCGGCAAGCGTGGCGAAGGAGGCGGAGACGGCGGCGGCGAGGAGAAGGCGTTTCATCATCGGCCCTTTCTTGGCGGCCGCGTAAGCGACCGGAGATTCTTCTGCGCCGGGCGATGGCGCAGAGCTTCTCTAGGCCGGCCTAGCTCCCAGCTGAATCCGTCGCCTCACCGGGCGGAATCGGTAGAACTACCGAGCACGCGGGAGTTGAGCGTCATCCGCACGAAATCCGCCACGGAGGAGGTGCCGAGCTTCTCGGCGATGTTCGCCCGGTGGGCGTCGATGGTGCGGGGGGAAACGCTGAGCGCCGCGGCGATCTCCTTCGTCGCCCAGCCGCGGCATACCATGTCCAGAACCTCGCGCTCGCGCTCCGTCAGGCTGGCGAGGAGGGACGCCGCCTCGCGCCGCTCCATGAGGGCGTCGAGGGCGCGGGCGGCGGTGCCGAGGGCATCGAGCAGAACCTGCTCGTCCACCGGCTTGGTGAGGAAATCCACCACCCCGGCCCGGAAGGCGCGACGACAGGCATTGACGTCGCCATGGCCGGTAATCATCACCGCCGGCCAGTCGATGCCGCGGGCGGCGAGCTTTTCCTTCAGTTGGATGCCGGAGATCATGGGCATCCTGAGGTCGAGCAGCAGGCAGCCGGGGCGTTCCGGGTCCACATGGGCGAGGAAGGTCTCGGGATCGGCGAAGGCTTCCACCGTCATGCCGTAGGTGGAGAGGAGCAGCGTGAGGGCCTGCCGCACGGCGGCATCGTCATCGACGAGATAGATGCGGGGAGCGCTCACTGCGCCGCCAGCCGGCGTTCCGCCAGGGCGGGAAGGCTGATGAGGAACGATGCCCCCTGCCCCGGCCGGGCCTCGGCCTCGATGGTGCCGCCCGCGCGCTCCACCAGGGTGGCGCACAGCGAGAGTCCCAGCCCCATGCCCTCATTCTTGGTGGTGAAGAAGGGCTCGAACAGCCGGGGCAGCACGTCCGCCGAAATGCCCTTGCCGGTATCGCTGACGCGGATCGCCACCGTCTCACCAGCATCGAAGGTGCGGATGAGGATACGCTTGTCCGGCCCGTCTCGCTCCTCAAGGCTGTCCGCCGCGTTGCGGATGAGGTTGTGCAGCACCTGCTCCAACTCCACCGGGTCCGCATTGGCCCGGGGCATGGGGCGTTCCAGATCCAGCTCCAGCGTGATGCCCCGGCGGGAAAGGTCAGCGCGCGCGAGGGTCGCGGCGTCGTCCACCACGTCGGTGATGTCGATGGGCGTGCGCTCGCTGGCACGGCGGGCGATGTAGTCCCGCATCCGGCGCAGGATCTCGCCCGCCCGGCGCGCCTCCCGCACATTGGCATCCAGCGCCTCGGAGAGCCGGGCGGGATCGCCATCGGGACCGGTCAGGCGCAGCGCCGCCTGGCTCTGGCTCAACAGGGCGGTGAGCGGCTGGGTGAGCTCGTGGGCGATGCCGGAGGCGAGCTCGCCCAGCGAATTGACCCGCGCGGCATGGGCGAGCTGCGTCTCGCGTTCCAGCAGGCGGCTGCGCTCCTCCGCCAGCGCGGCGAGCTGCTGGGAATGGCGCGCCTCGTGCCGCTGGATCAGCGTGTAGCGCCCGGCAAACAAGGCGAGGAGCGAGAACAGGGCAAAGGCCGCGACCGGCACCGGTGCGACGGCTTTGTAGAAGGAGACCGGCCGCTCGATGCCGAGATTGACCGGCTGGGTGGTGCTGTCAGCCGGTCGGAAGAAGGTGAGCGTCGCGAAGGCGCCGGGCTCCACTGCGGGCGCGCTCCCGGTCAGCGCGAAGGGCCCGAGGCTCAGGCTGATGCGGTCGCTGGAAAGCCGTTCCTCCGGCGTCAGCAGGCCGTTGGGATCGATCTCCAGGATGATGGCGAGGCGCCGGTCGCTGCCCGCGCGCTTGCCGAGGAAATAGTGCTCGGGGCGATCGGCTTCCACATAATAGCGCGCCTCCCCCGCCCTCTGGCCGAAGACCAGCTGGGCGAACCGGGGCATCACCGTGCCCTCCATCTCGCCCGGCACCGCGACCAGCGTCTCAATGACCTGATCGGGGGTCATCTCCAGCACCCTTATGGAGAGGATGCGGCGGTAATAGCGCATGATGCCCGTCGCCACCTGCCGGACCGTCTCGGCAGGCGGCGGATCGCTCGCCTGAACGAGGGCGGCAAGGCTGGTGAGATGGGCATCGTGCTGGGCGACGCGCTGGGACAGAAGCCGGTGCAGGGCGACACCCTCGGCCTCGACCTCCGCATCGGCACGCGAGAGGTTGTTCCGGATCATCAGCATCGCGAAAACCGCGACGAGACCGACCCAGACCAAAAGGAGAGCAGCGACGGACCTGAAGGCGAAGGTACGCCGGATCACTGCTTCGACCTCCCTCCCCTGGGGGCTGATTTGCCGGCTCGGACTCCAGCCTTCTAGCACCGGTTGAGGGGCGCGAAAATCGACGAAAAGCGTGCGCGCGCAAAATTCAACGCGCGCGGCAAGGGCTACCGCAACGGCACAATGGAGGGCCGCTCAGTGGCGCAACGTCAGCAGGTCTTCCGGTAGCCCGCGGCAGATATCGGCCACCTGATGCAGCAGTTGCCCCAGCGCCGAAGTCTTGCGCCAGAGCAGCGCGATCTGCCGGCTGGGGCGGGAATCCGAGAACGCGAGCAGATGGATATTCTGTGCCGGAGGCACCGGATTGCGGGTCGCCAGCATGGGCAGGAGCGTGATACCGACGCCCGCCGCCACCATCTGGCGCAGGGTTTCGAGGCTGGTGGCGCGGAACTCGGACTTCTCCCGCGCGCCGGACTGGTGGCACACGTCCAGCGCCTGGTCGCGCAGGCAATGCCCCTCCTCCAGCAGCATCAGGTTCTGCCCGGCCAGCTCCGCCACCCCCAGCGTATCCCGCCGGGCCAGGCTGTGGGTGCCGGGGACGGCGAGGAGGAAGGGTTCCTCGAACAGGAACTCGCTGTGGAAATGGCTGTCATGCACCGGCAGCGCGAGGAAGGCGGCGTCCAGCGTGCCGAGATTCAGCCGCTGGATCAGGTTGGCGCTCTTCTCCTCGAACAGCAGCAGTTCCAGCTCGGGAAACCGCTGGCGGATCAGCGGCACCACATGCGGCAGGAGATAGGGCCCGAGGGTGGGGAACACGCCGAGCTTCAGCGCCCCGCCCTCGGCGAAGCGGCTGCGGTGGGCCGCCTCCTTCAGCTGGTCGACCTCGGTGAGGATACGCCGCGCCCGCTCCACCGCGTCGCGGCCGGCGGGGGTGAGCATGGCCTTGCGTGGCGTGCGCTCGATGAGGGCCACGCCCAGTTCCTCCTCCAGCTTGCGGATCTGGGTGGAGAGGGTGGGCTGGCTGACGCTGCATAGCTCCGCCGCCCGGCGGAAGCTGCGGGTGTCGGCAAGGGCGAGAAGATATTGCAGCTCGCGCAGGGTCATGATGTCCGCCCCGCCGCCGGCCCGGTCAGGCGGCCCTGACGGCCGCCTCCTTGTCCTCTGCGGGGGCGCTGGTGCGGATGAGGTGATCGAAGGCGGAGAGCGAGGCCTTCGCTCCTTCGCCCAGCGCGATCACGATCTGCTTGTAGGGCACCGTGGTGCAGTCGCCGGCCGCGAACACGCCGGGCACCGAGGTCTGGCCGTGGGCGTCCACGACGATCTCGCCGCGCGGAGAGAGGTCCACCACGCCCTTGAGCCACTCGGTGTTGGGCAGGAGGCCGATCTGCACGAAGATGCCTTCCAGCTCCACCTTGTGGATGTCGCCGGTGTTGCGGTTCTCGTAGGTAAGGCCGCTCACCTTCTGGCCGTCGCCCAGCACCTCGGTGGTGCGGGCGGAGGTCAGGATGGTGACGTTGGACAGGCTCTTGAGCTTGCGCTGGAGCACGTCATCGGCGCGCAGCGCGCTGTCGAACTCGATCAGCGTGACGTGGGCGACGATGCCGGCGAGGTCGATGGCCGCTTCCACGCCGGAATTGCCGCCGCCGATGACCGCCACGCGCTTGCCCTTGAACAGCGGACCGTCGCAATGGGGGCAGTAGGCCACGCCCTTGTTGCGATAGGCGTCCTCGCCGGGCACGTTCATCTGCCGCCAGCGGGCGCCGGTGGCGAGGATGACGGTGCGCGAGCGCAGGCTGGCTCCGTTGGCAAACTCCACCTCCACCACGTCCTTGCCCGGAACGAGCTTGACGGCGCGCTGGAGGTTCAGGATCTCCACCTCATACTCGCGCACGTGCTGCTCCAGCGCGGCGGCGAGCTTCGGCCCCTCGGTGTAGGGAACGGAGATGAAATTCTCGATGGCCATGGTGTCCAGCACCTGCCCGCCGAAGCGCTCGGCGGCGACGCCGGTGCGGATGCCCTTGCGGGCGGCATAGACCGCCGCCGTGGCGCCGGCCGGGCCACCGCCCACCACCAGCACGTCGAAGCGGTTCATCTCACCCATGCGCTTGGCGTCGCGGGCGGCCGCGCCGGTGTCGAGCTTAGCGACGATCTCCTCGATGCCCATGCGGCCCTGTCCGAAGACCTCGCCGTTGAGATAGACGGTGGGCACACTCATCACCTGCCGCGCATCGACCTCAGCCTGAAACAGCGCGCCGTCGACGGCCACATGCTTCACCCGCGGGTTCAGCACGGCCATCAGGTTCAGCGCCTGCACCACGTCCGGGCAGTTCTGGCAGGACTGGGAGAAATAGGTCTCGAACACGAAGTCGCCGTCGAGCGCCTTCACCTGCTCGATGACCGCCTCCTCCACCTTGGGCGGATAGCCGCCCACCTGCAGCAGCGCCAGCACGAGGGAGGTGAATTCGTGGCCCATGGGCAGGCCGGCGAAGGTGAGGGAAATGTCGTGGCCGGGGCTCGACAGGGAGAAGGACGGCACGCGCGCGCCCGGCTCCTGGTGCTCCCGCACGGTGATCTTGTCGGACAGCTCGGCGATATCGGCCAGAAGCTCGCTCATTTCCTTCGACTTCGGCCCGCCATCCACCGCGGCGGTGATTTCGACGGGGCGGACCACGCGCTCCAGATAGGCCTTGAGCTGGGTCTTCATGGCAGAGTCGAGCATGGCAATCCTCCGGCAGGCAATGCGCGCCGAACCTTCGGTCCGACGGGAAACAAACGGGCCACGTCCGCCGCAGGCTCAAGGCCGCGGCGGACGGTCGGGGCGCCTCCCTTTCGGGAGCCGGTGGGGCCTCAAGGCAAAAGCCTCAAGGCCGGATCGGGTCGTAAAACCTCAGATCTTGCCGACGAGATCGAGGGAGGGCGCCAGCGTCTTCTCGCCTTCCTGCCACTTGGCAGGGCAGACCTCGCCAGGATGGGAGGCGACGTACTGGGCAGCCTTGATCTTCCGCAACAGGTCGGCGGCGTCACGGCCGATGCCCTCGGCGGTGACTTCCACGGCCTGGATGACGCCGTTCGGGTCCACCACGAAGGTGCCGCGGTCGGCGAGGCCTTGGCCTTCGCGCATCACGCCGAAGTTGTTGGTGATCACGCCGGCCGGGTCACCGAGCATGGTGTACTTCACCTTGCCGATGGTCTCGGAGGAATCGTGCCACGCCTTGTGAGTGAAGTGTGTGTCGGTGGAGACCGAGTAGATCTCGACGCCGAGCTTCTGGAACTCGCCATAGTGATCGGCAAGATCGCCCAGCTCGGTCGGGCAGACGAAGGTGAAGTCGGCCGGGTAGAAGAAGAAGACGGCCCACTTGCCGGCAAGATCGGTGTCCGAAACCTGGATGAACTTGCCATCCTTGAAAGCCTGCGTCGTGAAAGGCTTGATCTTAGTATTGACGAGCGACATGGCAATTCCTCGATGGGGTGTTTGCGCTACGACGGGCCGAAGCCATCGCAGTGCAACATATGGGGGCCGATGCCATAAGTGAAATAGATAAGTTTCGCGATATCGATAGCTTCAATCTATCAATTGGGCAGCCATACGCCTGATTTCGCGCGCGAAACAAGAGGTTGGCGAGGGTTCAGCCCATGGCTTGGCTGACGTTGACGCGCTGCGACAGAAGCGCGCATTTTACCATCGGGAAGGTCGCGCGCAGCCGTCCGAGCCGCGCAGAGGCGCGCGGCACGAATCCCTCTCTCGGGATGATGGACGCGGCGCCTAGCGCAGCCGGTCCAGCAGCTTCAGAAGCATGGCGCGCTCGGCGGCATCCAGCGGCGCAAGCGTTTCCTCGGTGATGGCGAAGGCGTTCACGCTGGCGCGCGCCACGGCCTCCTCACCGGCGGAGGTGAGCACCACCACCAGCAAGCGGCCGTCCTCGGTGTCCGGCCGGGTCTCCACGAAGCCGCGGCGCACGAGGCGGTCCACCACGCCCTTGATGGTGGCGGCATCCATGGCGGTGAGTCGCCCGAGGAGGTTCTGCGAGCAGGGGCCGGTCTCGGCGAGCTTCGACAGGGCCGCCCACTGGGTCATGGTCAGATCGTCGCCGATGCGCGCGGCGAAGATGGCGGCGTGGCGCTGGCCCACCTGGCGCAGCATGAAGCCCACCTGTTCGTCCAGCACGTAGGGCGCATTGGTCCGCGTGCGCCGCACGGGCCGGCGGACCTGCAGGGGGGCGGCATCATGTGCCGGGCTGTTCACCGGCGCCGGCAGGGCCTTGCGGGCGCGCGGGGTTCGCACAGGCTTGACTTCGGACGCCATGGCTCAGACCGCCAGATAGGCGTCGCGGATTTCCGGATTTGCCTCCAGATCCGCGATGGTACCGGAAAAGCGGATGCGGCCCTTCTCGATGATGTAGGCGCGATCCGAGATCAGCTTGGCGAAATGCAGGTTCTGCTCGGAGATGACCACCGAGAGCCCCTCCCCCTTCATGGCAAGGATGGCGTCGGCCATCTGCTCCACGATCTTGGGCGCGAGGCCCTCGGATGGCTCATCCAGCAGCACGAGGGAGGGGTTGCCCATCAAGGTGCGGCCGATGGTGAGCATCTGCTGCTCGCCGCCACTCATCTGCCCGCCGGGCCGCTTCCGCATCTCGCCGAGGTTGGGGAAGAGCTTGTAGAGCATGTCCGGCGTCCAGGTGGCGACGCCCGGGCGCGGCGCCTGCCGGCCCACCTCGAAATTCTCCTCCACCGTCAGATGGCTGAAAATGCGCCGGTCCTCCGGCACGTAGCCGAGGCCGCGCCGCACGATCTCGTAGGTCGGCAGGCGCGAGACGTCCGCGCCGTCGAACATCACCGTGCCCTCGCGCTGGGGCACGAGGCCAACGATGGAGCGGAAGGTCGTGCTCTTGCCTGCCCCGTTGCGGCCGAGCAGCGCCACCACCTCGCCGGCACCGATCTCGAGGCCCACGTCATAGAGGATGTGGGCGGGGCCGTAATGGCTGTTGAGGTTCGAGACCTGAAGTTTCATGCCGCAGTCCCCTCGCGGTGCCGTGCGTCGTAGAGCAGTCCTTCGCCGAGATAGATGGCGCGCACCTGCGGGTCGCGCCGCACCTCGGCCGGAGTGCCGCGGGCGATGAGCTGGCCGCGATTGAGCACCATCACCTCGTCGGCATGCTCGAACACCACGTCCATGTCGTGCTCGGTGAAGAGCACACCGATGCCCTTGGCGCGGGCGATCTCGGCGGTCAGGCGCATCAGCTCCACGCGCTCGCGCGGCGCCATGCCGGCGGTGGGCTCGTCCATGAGGAGGAGGCGCGGCTGGTTGGCCAGCGCCACCGCCAGTTCAAGCCGCTTCAGGTCGCCATAGGCGAGTTCCCCGCACGGCCGCTCCGCCTGGGTGGTGAGGCCGACGAGGGCGAGCAGCGCATCCGCCTCCTCCCGGCAGGCCGCACCGGCGAAGCCGAACACGCGGGAGATGAGCCCGTGGAAGGAGATGAGCGCCACCTGCACGTTCTCGCGCACCGTCATGGAGGCGAAGGTGGCGGTGATCTGGAAGGTGCGGCCGACGCCGAGCCGCCACACGGCGCGCGGCGGCAGGCCCTTGATGTCCTTGCCCTCGATGCGCACGGTGCCGGCATCGGGCGGGATCTGGCCGTTGAGCATGTTGAAGCAGGTGCTCTTGCCGGCGCCGTTGGGGCCGATGAGGGCGAGCATCTGGCCCGCCTCCACCGTGAAGGACACGCCCCGCACGGCATGGACGCCGCCATAGGACTTCATCAGGTCTTTGACTTCGAGTAGCGGGCTCATCACGCGGCCTCCGCTTTGGTGGCGCCAACCGGCGCACCGGCGCCGTTGCCCTTGCGGGGCCAGCGATGGCGCAGGTCCTCGATGAAGCCCACGACCCCCTTGGGGAAGGCGAGCACGATGACAACGATGACGCCGCCCAGCACCAGCTTGGAGAGGTCGGTCTGGCTCATCAGCCAGATGGCGAGCGCCTTGTAGAGTACCGCGCCCACCACCGCGCCGGAGACCGTCTCGACACCGCCGAGCAGCACCATCACGAGGCCGTCCACCGAGGTGGGGATGGCCATGTAATCGGGGAAGACAGAGCCCTTGAGGAAGGCGAACAGCGCGCCCGCCAGCCCGGCGAAGGTGCCGGCGACGATGAAGGCCGCCCATTGCATCCGCTGCCGGTTGAGGCCGATGGCCTCGGAGCGCAGCGCGCTGTCGCGCACCGCTCTCAGCCCATAGCCGAACGGCGAGAACACGAGCATCCTGAGCACGGCGACACCCACCACCGCGATGCCCAGCGCCAGCCAGAAGAAGCCGGCCGGCCGCGACGCCCAGCTCGCCGGCCAGATGCCGAGCAGGCCGTTGTCGCCGCCGGTCACGTCCACCCACTGGAAGGCGATGGACCAGGCGATCTGCGCGAAGGCCAGCGTCAGCATGGCGAAATAGACGCCCGAGAGCCGCACGCAGAACCAGCCGAACAGCACCGCCCCGGCGAGGCCCAGCAGCGGGCCGACGATCAGCGCCGCTTCCATGGGCGCGCCCATGTATTTCACCAGGAAGGCCGCGCCATAGGCGCCGAGGCCGAAATAGGCGGCGTGGCCGAAGGAGGCGAGACCGCCCACCGTCATCATGAAATGCAGGCTGGCCGCGAACAGCACGTAGATGAGGATTTCCGCGCCCACCGTGAGGGCATAGTTGCCGAGGAAGAAGGGCAGCGCAGCCACGGCGACCACCACCAGCGCCACGCCGGCCCGCTCCATCTGCGTGAAGGGGCGCCAGGGACGGATGGTGAGGCCCGCGGCAGTGCGGGGCGCGGTCTCCGGCTTGCCGAACAGGCCCCAGGGCCGCACCACCAGCACCACCGCCATCACCAGGAAGACGGTGATGAGCGAGATCTGGGGCAGGATGAGAATGCCGAAGGCGTTCAGCTCGGCGACGATGATGGCGGCGACGAACGCGCCCGTCACCGAGCCGAGGCCGCCGATCACCACCACCACGAACACCTCCACGATGATGGAGAGGTCCATGGCATGGGTGACCGTGGTGCGCGGGATCTGCAACGCGCCGCCGAGGGCGGCGAGGAAGACGCCCAGCGCGAACACGCCGGTGAACAGCCATTTCTGGTTCACGCCCAGCGCCGCGACCATCTCACGGTCCTGCGTCGCTGCGCGCACCAGCACGCCCCAGCGGGTCTTGTGGAACAGCAGCCAGAGGATGCCGAGCACCACCGGGCCGAGGGTCATCATGAAGAGATCGTAGGTGGGCACCATGCGGCCGAACAGGCTTATGGCGCCGGTGAAGCCGGGGGCGCGCGGGCCGAGCAGGTCTTCCGGCCCCCAGATCACCACAACGAGGTCCTGCACCATCAGCGTCACGCCGAAGGTGGCGAGGAGCTGGAAGAGTTCCGGCGCCTGATAGATGCGCCGCAGCAGCACCATCTCCATCAGCGCGCCGAGGATCGCGACGATGATCGCCGCCGCGACGATAGCGCCCCAGAAGCCGAGCGGCCCGGCAAAGCGCGTCGTCAGCGTGTAGGCCACATAGGCGCCCAGCATATAGAAGGCGCCATGGGCGAAGTTCACGATGCGCGTGACGCCGAAGATGATCGACAGTCCCGACGCCACCAGAAACAGCGACGCGGCGCTGGCGAGCCCGCTCAGGGCCTGGACCAGAAGAAATTCCACGGCTTCAGCCTCTCGTTCACCTGCTGGGAGTTTTGGTCTTTTTGGACCACCTGCCGTCGAGGGCCGGGGCCGATTATGCGGGGGCGGCTGACTGGCGCCGCCCGCGCCGTGTTTGCCCCCCCTCTCCCCTTGCGGGAGAGGGATCGGGGTGAGGGGGTCAGGCGCCGGGCAAGAAGGGCGGCACCGGAATTCCGATGCCCCTCCCCCTCACCCTGCCCTCTCCCGCGAGGGGAGAGGGTTCGCATCGTGACGACCGACGAAGGCCGCCCTCAGTTCGCCGGGCGCAGCTTCGCGGCTTCGGCTTCGCTCGGCAGATAGTCGGCACCGGGCTTGAACTGGAAGTTCACCATGATGCCCTGCCCGTCCTTCTGCGAGGTCGTGCCGATATAGGCGCCCATGGTCGACTGGTGGTCGGCCGCCCGGTAGACGACATCGCCGAAGGGGGTGGAGACCTTGAGGTTCTTCATCGCCTTGACGAGGCCGGCGGTGGAGTAGTCGTCGGTCGCCTTCAGCGCCGCGGCGATGGACTTCACGGTCGAGTAGCCAACGATGGAGCCGAGGCGCGGATAGTCCTTGTGGAGCTGCTGGTAGGCGTCGAGGAACGCCTGGTGCTCGGCGGTCTTGATGCCGTACCAGGGATAGCCGGTGACGATCCAGCCCTCGGGGGTCTCGGTCTTCAGCGGGTCGAGATATTCCGGCTCGCCGGTGAGATAGCTGACCACGACGCGGTTCTTGAAGATGCCGCGGGTATTGCCCTCACGCACCAGCTTCACGAGGTCGCCGGCGAAGGTGGCGTTGAGGATGGCCTCGGGATTGGCGGCGTCGATGGCCTGGAGCACAGGGCCAGCGTCGATCTTGTTCAGCGGCGGCCACTGCTCGGCGACGAACTCCACGTCCGGCTTGCGCTTCTTCAGAAGCTCCTTGAACACCGCGACGAAGGACTGGCCGAACTCGTAGTTGGGGGCGATGGTGGCCCAGCGCTTGGCCGGGAGCTTCGCCGCCTCTTCCGCCAGCATGGCGGCCTGCATGTAGTTCGAGGTGCGCAGGCGGAAGGTGTAGTCGTTGCCCTTCGACCAGACGAGCGCGTCGGTGAGCGGCTCGGCGGCCAGGTACATCACCTGCTTCTGCTTGGCGAAGTCGGCGAGCGCGAGGCCGACATTGGAGAGGAAGCCGCCGGCGATCATCACCACGCCGTCGCGCGAGACCAGCTCGTTGGCGGCAGTGAGCGCATCGGCCGGCTTGCCGCCGTCGTCCTTGGAGATGATGACGAGCTTCTTGCCCTTGATGCCACCGGCATCGTTCACTTCCTTCAGCGCCAGATCCATCCCCTTGCGATAGGGATCGAGAAAGGCGGGCAGCGCCGAATAGGAATTGATCTCGCCTACCTTGATCTCGCCCTGCTGCGCCCGCGCCCCGCCTGCGGCGAGGAGGAGAGCGGCGAGGGATGCCGCGACCAGCTTCTTCATGTCCATTCCCCTTTTATGATTTCCCATGAACCGTCCGCGTGCGGGACGTGGCCTATCTCAGCCCGTCCTCGCCCTTGATCTCGTCCTTCTTCAGTCCGCCGACGCGCGGCAGCGGCCGGCCGGAATCCGTGACCGCCACGGCGACCACGATCTCGTTCGCCCGCGGCGCATCCGACACGCTGACGATCATGCCGTCGAAATGGCTGCGCACGAAGGCCGCATCCTTGTGGCCGAGCGGGATGTCCAGTTCAGCCCCGAGGCCGCCGCGCCGCTTGGACGAGGGGATGAGCGCCGCGCCCTTGCCCAGCACAGCGCGCACCGGCGCGCCCATCTTGGGGTGCAGCAAAGCGGCGGCGTGCTCCAGCTCGCCATTCTCGCCCACCAGCGCCGCCTTGCCGTAGCTCTCGGCCGCTGGCCCCTCGATGCCGAGCGCCTCCACCGCCTTCCGGGCGAGGAGGCCGCCCAGCTCGTCGCCCATGGCGATGAGGTCGGCGAGGTCTTCCACATAGCGGCCGGCGAACGGGTTCTCGATCACCGCAATGGCCGCCGCGCGACGGGTGGGCGGGGAGACGGGGCGGCCCATCTCGGTCCGCGTCTCCTCGACGATGGTGACGATCTTGCGGATGTTCGCGCTCATCGCAGGCCGTCCTCGCCCTTGATGGCTTCCGCCGCGAGGCCACCGACGCGGGCATGGACGCGCGGGCCGCAGGTCATGACCAACACAAGCGCGATCTCGTCGGCCTTGGGGGCGTCGGACACGCCCACTTCCATGGCGTCGAAATGCGAGCGCACGTAGGAGGCGTTCACATGGGTCACCGGCACATCGAGCCTTGTGCCCGGTCCGCCCACCTTCTTGGTGGAAGGCACGATGGCCTTTGCATCGCCCAGCGCCTCACGCATGGCGTAGCCGCCCGGCACGTGCCAGAGCGCGCCGTGCTCGATCTCGCCGGCGGCGCCGACGATGGCGCCCTTGCCGTAGCCGTCGATGGCCTTGGCATCACCGCCAAGCGCGGCAAGGAGTTCCTTGGCCATGGCGGCGCCCAGCGGCTTCAGGTCTTCCATGAAGCCGGCGATGTCTTCCACATAGCGGCCGGCGAACGGGTTCTCGATCACCGTCACGATGGCGCCGCGCTTGCGCGGGGTGGCGGCGGCGGGGCCGCCCTCGTGGAAGATCTCCTCCAGGATGCGGACCTGCTTGCGGATCTTGACCTCAGGCATGGGCGACGCCTCTTTCTTGTTCTGCGGCAAAGGTAACTGGAGAAAGGGTAATGGGACGGGATGACACTGCGGCATCCCCCACCGGACAGGTGGAGACGCTGGCACCCTGCAGGTGCAGCGCAGCGGCGGTGATGAGGCCGCGCGCCACCAGCGCGCCGGCAACCGCGAGGCCTTCGGCCAGCGCCTCGTCCCGCTCGGCGGGCGTCAGTTCCGGCACGTGGCGCGTCACTTTCAGCAGGCCGAGATCGCTGTCGGGCAGCACCTCGCGCGCCGGCACGCGGACGATGCCGGGATGGGCGGGCAGGTTCACCGCATTGGCGATGACGGTGGCCGCCGCATCCGCCGCCGCGGCGGTGGGCGCCAGCACGGTCACGGCATCGGCGATGCCGAGAGAGAAGCTACGCCCGCGCCAGCCCGAGGTGGCGATGCCGCGCACCGGGCCATCCGCCGTGATGCGGGCAGAGCCGACCACGCGCGGGCGGTCCGGCCGATCCACGATACCCGCCACCAGCTCGGTGCCGGGCGAAAGATAAAGCGCGATGTCGCCGCCATTGTTGACGAAGGCGCGGGTGAGGCCCGGCCGCACCATGGCGGCGAGCACCTCTTCCGCCACCGCCCCGGCGACGGCCGCCATGGGGGTGATGAAAACGGCGCGCGCATGGGGCGACACCGCCGCCCACATGCGTCGCGCCACCGGGCCCTGAAGGGGGCAAGGCCCGGGATGGGCAGGCCGGCGAAGCAAGGAGAGTTCTCCGCACAGCGTATCGAGAAGGCCCGCGAGACGTTCGGTCGCCGCGCGATAGGCGGAGGCCACCACATCCGCCGGGCCATCGGCCTCGATCACGAGGTCGATGGGGCCGTCATTGAGATGCAGCCGACGCCCGTCCGCCAGCAGCCCCGCCTGCGGCAGGCGCCGCTGCACCGGCATCGCGGGCGTCGCGGCAGGAATCGCGGCCCGGGGCGCTTGAGCGGGGATGTCGGCGGGGCGCAGCATGGCCTCAGCCCTGCGACCGGGCCGCCAGCGGCCACGGAATATCGGAGAAGGGCGCCATCTCGCGCACCGCCTCGCGCTCGATCACCGAGGTTGCCGGGCGCACATGGTCCATATGCCCGCCCAGCGCCGCATAGGCGGCGAGCGGCAGCGTGAATTCGATGGGCGCCACCAGCGCCGGGGTCGGCACATAGCCGAAGCCGTTCTCCGGCACGTGGGTCACATCCACCATGAAGGTGATGCCGCCGCCCGGCCAGACATAGACAGGCGCGCCGCCGCAGGTGACGCGGGTGATGGAATCCTTCACCGAGCGGGTCAGCCGCACCGGATTTTCCGTCACCCCCGCGCGCAGCGAGCCGCCGGCACCGGCCATGAACAGCACGGAGGCGAGCGCCGGCTCGCAATTCTCGCGGATGCGCTCCACGGAGGGATAGAGATCGGCGGGGACTTCGGTTTCAACGGGCACCAGATGCTCGTCGAGCACGTAATAGCCGTAGTGCTCGCCGGTGGTGGAGACGAGCAGCAGGCGCAGGCCCGGCCACGCCAGCTTGGCGTCGAACGCGCCGAGGATGGAGAGCGGATCGGAAATGTTGGTGCCGCCCCAGCCGAGACCCGGCTCGGCCACCTGGAAGTAGCGGCCGGGCGTGGACCGGCGGCCCTTCATGCGGATGCCGGTATCACGAATGCCCAGGAGCTTGCCGGCCTGATGCTCGGAGAGGACGCCGGTGATGTGGTCGTCCACCACCACCACCTCGTCCACCTTCCCGTGCCACTGCTTGGCGAACATGCCGATGGTGGCGGAGCCGCAGCCCACCCGCATGCGCGCCTCCTCGGCGCCGTTCACGATGGGCGGCTTGCCGGCCTGCACCACGAGGGTGGCGCCGCCGTCGATGGCGAGTTCCACGGCCTTGCCGTTGCACAGCTCCAGCAGCGCCTCGCAAGTGACGCGGCCTTCCTTCTTGGAGCCGCCGGTGAGGTGATGCACACCGCCGAGCGACAGCATCTGCGAGCCGTATTCGCTGGTGGTGACATGGCCCACCGCCTCGCCGTCCACCCGGACCGCCGACTGCTCGGGGCCGAGGAAGCGATCCGTGTCGATCTTCACCTTCGCGCCGGCATAGCTGAAGATGCCTTCGGTGACGACGGTCACCATGTCCACGCCGTTCACTTCGGCGGAGACGATGAAGGGCGCGGGCTTGTAGTCGGGATAGGTGGTGCCGGAGCCCACGGCGGTGACGAAGGACTCACCGCCCGCCACGAGCCGCCCGTCCCAGTCGCCGCCGCGATCGAAAGGCACAACCTTCCCGCCCTGCGCCAGGGTGCGGTCGAGGACGATGTGGGGATCGACGCGGATCAGTTCGCCGTCGCGGTTGGCGTAGCGGTCGCAGGCGCCAGTGAGGCCGGGCCGGATGTAACACATGACCGGGCACGCATCGCAGCGGATCTTGTCATCCTCGGCGCGGGCGGTGATGGTGGACTCTTCGGCCATGGGACCCCGGCTCCGGCCCCGCGTCGGGGGCATCCGATTTCATATGTACACTAATGAAAATCGCGTCGGCCCCGAGTGTCAAGCACAAGGAACGGGCAGGCCGCACGAAGAGGCAGCACTGCTGTCATTCTTTTGCGCTTGCAGCATTTTTCCGCCGCCCCCGCGCTTCGGGCGGCCGCCGGGAGCCTGCGTTTTGAGCGTCCCGCGCGCTTGACGCTCGATCATTAGTATAGAAACAATCCACTCTGTGGCGGGCCGGTCCCGGTCCCGGTTTCTTGCGGCAAAGGCTGAGCGGTTCCTTCGAGATGTCCGCCCCCATCCTACTCCAGGTCAACGGCGAAACCCACGCCTTCGCGTTGCCGCGCGAGACGCCGCTGATCTACGTGCTGCGCAACGACCTCGGGCTGAACGGCCCCAAGTTCGGCTGCGGCCTCGGGGAATGCGGCGCCTGCACGGTGCTGATGGATGGCCGCGCCACGCGCTCCTGCGTCACCACGCTGGGCACGGCCGAGGGGCGCGCAGTGACGACGCTGGAGGGGCTCGCGACACAGGGCACGCTGCACCCTGTGCAGGCCGCCTTCATCGCCGAGCAGGCGGCCCAGTGCGGCTATTGTCTCAACGGCATGATCATGACCACGGTCGCTTTCCTCGCGCGCAATCCCTCCCCCACCGAGGCCGAGGCCCGCGCGGCGCTGCGCTACAACCTGTGCCGTTGCGGGACGCATGTTGAGATCCTGCGCGCGGTCCTGCGCGCGGCTGCCGGTTCCAGCGAGAGCGTGGAGGCCCAGCCGTGAGCGAGCCGCGGCCCGATCCCGCGGCGCTGCTCGCCGCCACCGGTAATCTCGCCATCCTGCGGCCGGCGCAGGTGGTGCACGGCCTCGTGCCGAGCGCAGCGCCGAAGGACGGCGCCCTCGACCTGTTCCTGCTGGTGGACGACACCGGCACCGTCACCGCCTTCAACGGCCATGTGGACCTCGGCACCGGCATCCGCACGGCGCTGGCCCAGATCGTCGCCGAGGAGCTGGATGTGGTGCTCGATCGCGTCACCATGGTGCTCGGCCATACCGGCGTCGCGCCGAACCAGGGCGGCACCATCGCCTCCGATTCCATCCAGGTCTCCGCCCGCCCGCTGCGCCACGCGGCGGCGCAGGCCCGCGCCCATCTGGTGACGCTCGCGGCGGAGGCATTGAGCATTCCCGCCGACAAGCTGGCGGTGGAGGAGGGCATCGTCCGTCCAAAGGATGGGCGCAACACGGGCCTCTCCTATGCCGACCTGCTCAAGGGCCGCGCCGACCGGCTGATGCTCCACCAGGAAACGGCGGTGAAGCCGGCGAGCGAGCACCGCATCGTCGGCCGCCGCGTGCCGCGGGTGGATATTCCGGCCAAGGCGACGGGCACCTTCACCTATGTCCACGACGTGCGCGTGCCGGGCATGCTGCACGGCCGCGTGGTTCGCCCGCCTTATGCCGGCATCGATGCCGGGCCGTTCGTGGGCAAGAGCCTGATCCGGGTGGACGAGCACTCCGTCGCCCATGTTCCGGGGGTGGTGGCGGTCGTCACCATGGGCGACTTCATCGGCGTCGTCGCCGAGCGCGAGGAACAGGCCGCCGAGGCCGCCCGCGTGCTGAAGGCCGAATGGCGGGACACCCCTGCCCTCCCCGACCTCTCCCGCACCGAGGAGGCCCTGCGCGGAGCCGAGAAGGCGAAGACGCGCCTTCTCCACGAACAGGGCAACCTGGACACCGCCCGCGCGGATGCCGCGCAGGTGCTTGAGGCGACTTACGTCTGGCCCTACCAGATGCACGCCTCCATCGGCCCCTCCTGCGCCGTCGCCGACGTGCGCGAGGACAGCGCGACCATCTGGGCGGGCACGCAGAACCCCTATTGGCTGCGCACCGACATCTCCCTCCTGCTCGGGCTACCCGAGGAGGACATCGAGATCATCCGCTTCGAGGCGGCGGGCTGCTATGGCCGCAATTGTGCGGACGACGTGGCCGCCGATGCCGCCTTGCTCTCCCGCGCCGTGGGCCGGCCGGTGCGGGTGCAGCTCACCCGCGAGCAGGAGCACGCCTGGGAGCCCAAGGGCGCCGGCCAGCTCATGGAGGTGAAGGGCGGCATCAACGCGGACGGCACACCCGCCTTCTACGATTTCCTCACCCGCTACCCCTCCAACGCCGCCGTCACCCTCGCGCTGCTGCTGACTGGCCGGGTGCCGGCGGACAATCCCGTCTACGAGATGGGCGACCGTACCGCGATCCCGCCCTATGCCTATGACGTGATGCGCGTGGCGGTGGACGACGTGGCGCCCATCGTGCGCGCCTCTTGGCTGCGCGGCGTCTCCGCCCTGCCCAACAGCTTCGCCCACGAGAGCTATGTGGACGAGCTGGCCGCGGCGGCCGGCGTCGATCCGGTGGATTATCGCCTGCGCCACCTCCACGATCCGCGCGCGGTGGACCTGGTGAAAGCCACCGCCGAGCGCGCCGGCTGGCAGAAGCGCACCGGGCCGCGGCAGGAGGTGGTGGAGGGCGACATCGTGCGCGGGCAGGGCTTCGCCTATGCCCTCTATGTCCACTCCAAATTCCCCGGCTACGGCGCCGCATGGTCCGCCTGGGTGGCGGATGTGGAAGTGAATACGGCGACCGGGGACGTGGCGGTGAAGCGCGTCACCGTGGGCCAGGATTCCGGGCTGATGATCAACCCGGCGGGCATCGAGCACCAGATCCACGGCAACGTCATCCAGTCCACCTCGCGCGCGCTGAAGGAGCAGGTGACCTTCGACGAGCAGGCGGTGACCAGCCGGGAGTGGGGTGCCTATCCCATCCTCACCTTCCCGGAAGTGCCGGTCATCAACGTGGTGCTTATGCCCCGGCCGGACGACCCGCCTTTGGGCTCCGGCGAATCCGCCTCTGTGCCGAGCGCTGCGGCCATCGCCAACGCCATTTTCGACGCCACCGGCGTGCGCCTGCGCGAACCGCCCTTCACGCCGGACCGCGTGCGCGCGGCCCTGGCCGGCGAGGCCCCGCCCCGCCCGGTGAAGGAGAGGAAGCGCCGTCCCTGGTTCGCCATGGCCGGCGCGGCGCTCGCCGGCGCTCTGGGCATGGCGACGCTGGCGCTGCCCATTCGCGGCGCCATCGCCCCCATCGCCCCGCCCGATCCAGCCGCCTTCTCGGCGGACATGATCGCGCGCGGCAAGGTGCTGGCGGCGCTGGGGGATTGCGCGGTCTGCCACACGGCGGAAGGCGGCATCGCCAATGCCGGCGGGCGGCCGCTGCACACGCCCTTCGGCACGGTCTATTCCACCAATCTGACGCCGGATGTGACGACGGGCATCGGCGCATGGTCCTATGCCGCCTTCGAGCGTGCCATGCGCGAGGGCGTAGGGCGGGACGGACGCCACCTCTATCCCGCCTTCCCCTACACAGCCTTCAGCCGCATCAGCGATGCCGACATGCAGGCGCTCTACGCTTTCCTCATGTCCCAACCGGCGGTGACGGCGGCCCCGCCGGAAAACCGGATGACCTTTCCCTTCAACATCCGCCCGCTGATGGCCGGCTGGAATTTCCTGTTCCACCGCCCTGGCCAGCTTCAGGCGGAACCGGCGCGCTCGCCGCAATGGAACCGGGGGCGCTATCTCGTGGAAGGCCTCGGCCATTGCGGTGCCTGCCATACGCCGCGCAATGCGCTTGGGGCGGAAAAGGGCGGCGCGGCCTACCTTGCCGGCGGCGTCGCGGACGGATGGGAGGCACCGGCGCTCACGGAGCTGTCCAAGGCGCCCATTCCTTGGACAGAGGACGAGCTCTTCACCTATCTGCGCACCGGGTTCTCCCGCTTCCACGGCACCGCGGCCGGCCCCATGGCGCCGGTGGTACATGCGCTGTCCGAAGTGCCGGACGCCGACGTGCGCGCCATGGCGGTCTATCTCTCCTCGCTCTCCGGCCCCACCATCGCCGATCCCGTCACGGCGGCGACGCTGGAGGCGAAGGCCGAAGCCTCGCTCCGCCCCATGGACACGGTGGGCGGCCGCCTGTTCGCCGGCGCTTGCGCCGCCTGCCATGCGCCGGAGGGGCCGACCCTGTTCGGCGCGCGCCCGGCGCTGGCACTGAACACCAATGTCCATGCGGCCCGGCCGGACAATCTCATCCGCGTCATTCTCGAAGGCATCCCCAAGCCCGCCGCGCCGGAGCTGGGCGACATGCCCGCCTTCCGCGACAGCCTCGATAACGCGCAGGTGGCCGACCTCGTGCGCTACATGCGCGCCAAATTCGCGCCGGATGCACCGGCGTGGGAGGGGCTGGAGGGGACGGTGGCGAGATTGCGGGCGGCGCCGACGCATTGAAACGAACGCTCCCGGCCTTTGCTTTTCACTGCCGTCATGCCCCGGCTTGTCCGGGGCATCCACTTGCCGCCTGCCGACTGCATGATGCCCAGCAGCCGGCCCCGCCACACCGTGGATCCCCCGGACAAGCCGGGGGATGACGGGAGGTGAATGGAAGAGCGTCCCGCCCTGCCCAAAATATCCCGCCCCGCTGCCCAAAAGAGCCGCATCCGGCGTCCGGCAAGCCGTTGACAGTCTTCGCAACCCGACTCTATTTTCATTTGTACACAAACAATATGCCGAGGGCATTCCCATGGCCTATGTGGTGACCGAAGGCTGCATCCGCTGCACCTACATGGATTGCGTCGCGGTGTGCCCGGTGGATTGCTTCTATGCCGGCGCGAACATGCTGGTGATCCATCCCGACGAGTGCATCGACTGCGGCGTCTGCGAGCCGGAATGCCCGGCAGCCGCCATCTTCCCGGACAGCGACCCGCGCGCCGCCGAATGGACTGCGCTCAATGCCGAATATGCGGCGGTGTGGCCCAACATCACCGAAAAGGGCGCGCCGCCGGCCGATGCCGATGCCTGGAAGGACACGCCGGACAAGCGCGCCCTCCTCTCCGCCGATCCTGCCAGCCTCTAGAACCTCCCCGAGACCACCATGAGCAATTTCTTTGAGGAGCAGGTGCTCAGCGTCCATCACTGGACCGACCGCCTGTTCAGCTTCACCACCACCCGCGATCCCGGCTTCCGCTTCCGCACCGGCGAATTCACCATGATCGGCCTGAAGGTGGACGGCCGTCCGCTGCTGCGCGCCTATTCGGTGGTGAGCCCGGCCTGGGCGGAGACGCTGGAGTTCTTCTCCATCAAGGTGCCGAACGGCCCCCTCACCTCCCGCCTGCAGCACATCCAGGTGGGCGACGCGATCACGGTCGGCCGCAAGGCCACCGGCACGCTGGTGATGGACAATCTCCTACCCGGCAAGAACCTCTATCTGCTCGGCACGGGCACGGGCCTAGCCCCCTTCCTCTCGGTGATCCGCGATCCCGAGACCTACGAGCGCTTCGAGAAGGTGGTGCTGGTGCACGGCTGCCGGAACGTGGCCGACCTTGCCTATGAGGACCTCATCACACAGGAGCTGCCGGCCCACGAATTCCTTGGCGAGGAGATCGCCGCCAAGCTGCTCTATTACCCCACCGTGACCCGCGAGCCCTTCCGCAACACGGGCCGCATCTCCACCCTGCTGGAGAGTGGCAAGCTCTGCGCGGACGTGGGCCTCCCGCCGCTCGATGCCGCTACTGACCGCGTAATGATCTGCGGCTCGCCGGCCATGATGGTGGACCTGAAGACCCTGCTGGAATCCCGCGGCTTTGCCGAAGGCTCGGGCAGCGAGCCGGGGCATTTCGTCATCGAAAAGGCTTTCGCCGAGCGGTGAAATCCGCCCCGCGCCCGGTTTTCAGCGGCCCGGCGCGGGCGTAAACTTCATATGCCTACAAACAGAAAGGCGCGCGTCGCCGCGCCCCCTCCGGAGACGAGAGCATGGCCCACGACGCGCCCCAGGGTCCCGCCGGCCCCACCAAGTTGGTGATCCGCAACATCGGCCTTCTCCTCAGCGGCGACCTGGCAAAGCCCATTCTGGACGCCGACACGGTGGTGGCGCTGGACGGGCGCATCACCGCCATTGGCCGCGAGAAGGACGTGGACACCGAGGGCGCGACCACCCTCATCGACGCCAACGGCACCACGCTGACCCCCGGCCTCATCGACAGCCATGTCCACCCCGTGGCCGGCGACTGGACGCCGCGCCAGAGCCAGATCAACTGGATCGATTCCTCGCTCCATGGCGGCGTCACCACCATGATCTCGGCCGGCGAGGTGCATTATCCCGGCCGCGCGCGGGACGTGGTGGGAGTGAAGGCCCTCGCCATCACCGCCCAGCGCGCCTTCTCGGCCTTCCGCCCGTCCGGCGTGAAGGTGCATGCCGGCGCGCCGGTCATCGAGAACGAGATGGTGGAGGACGATTTCAAGGAACTGGCCGCCGCCGGCGTGAAGCTGCTCGGCGAGGTCGGCCTCGGCGGCGTGAAGGACGGCCCCACCGCCCGCAAGATGGTAGGATGGGCGCGCAAGTACGGCATCCAGTCCACCATCCACACCGGCGGCCCCTCCATCCCCGGCTCCGGCCTCATCGACAAGGACGTGGTGCTGGAGGCGGACACCGATGTGGTGGGCCACATCAATGGCGGCCACACCGCGCTGCCGGACAACCAGATCCGCTGCATCTGCGAGGGTTGCAAGCGCGGCCTCGAGATCGTCCATAACGGCAACGAACGCTCGGCCCTCTACACGCTGCGCCTCGCCCGCGAGCTGGGCGAACTGCAGCGCGTCATCCTCGGCACGGATGGGCCTGCCGGCTCCGGCGTGCAGCCGCTCGGCATCCTGCGCATGGTGTCCATGCTCTCCTCCCTCGGCGAACTACCCGCCGAAGAGGCCTTCTGCCTCGCCACCGGCAACACGGCACGGATGCGGGCGCTCGATTCCGGCCTGATCGAGGTGGGGCGCGCGGCGGATTTCGTGCTGATGGACAAGGCGCAGCACTCACCCGGCACCACCTTGCTCGACAGCGTGCGCCTCGGCGACCTGCCCGGCGTGTGCATGACCATCATCGACGGCATCGTGCGCACCCAGCGCTCGCGCAACACGCCGCCCGCCACGCGCATGCCGGTGATCGTGAAGGGCTGACGCCCTCACACCACCGGCGGGGCCGGGTTGGGTCGCAGCACCAGCAGCACGCCGGCGAGCACCAGCGCGATGCCGCCGGCGGAGATCAGCGTCCAGTGGTAGCCCTCGAACACGGTTGAGATGGCGAGCGCCACCAGCGGGAACACCACTGTGCCGTAGCCGGCCCGGTTAGCCCCGATGCGCCGCACCAGCATGTTGTAGGCGGCAAAGCCCGCCAGCGTCTGGACGATGATGAGGCATGCAAGGGAGCCCACATAGACGGGGCTCCAGTCGAACCGGAACGGCACGCCGTGGACGAGGGCGATCCCCAGCAACACGAGCATGCCGTAGAAGAAGCCCCAGGTGGTCAGCGAGGCGATGGGATATTGCCGCCGCCCGGCGACGCCGGTGAGCAGGCTGCCGACCGAGAAAAAGAAGGTGCCGGCAAGGCCCAGCGCCAGCCCCTCCCCGGCCCCGTCGATGCCCTTGCCTTCCGAAAGGCTCGGGCCGAACACCAGCGCAAGCCCGACCACGCCCGCCACCGCGCCGCCGAGGATCTGCCGGCGCAGCGGCACGCGCAGGAACAGCGCGGAGAGGACGGGGATGATGATGGCCGACAGAGCGAAGATGACGGACATCAGCCCCGAGGGCAGGTGGTAGCCGGCATAGTAGAAGCTGACGAAATTGAGCGAGAACAGCGTCGCGCCCAGCCCCGCGAACAGCACATGGTCGCGCCAGCCGAAGGCGAGCCGCCCGCCCGTGACGAGCACGAAGCCCAGCATCACCGAGCCAGCCACGGCGAAGCGCCAGACGCCGGAGACCTCCGGCGCGACCACGCCGAGCTGCAGCTTCAGCGGCAGCCAGCCCGTGCCGAAAATGAGCACGCAGACCGCGTAAAGCAGAAGCTCGCGCGGGCCGAGCGGTCCGTCGGTACGGGGCGGTGGGGCATGCATGGAGTGGAATCCGGAGGGTGGTGCACCCTATGCGGTCACCCTGCCCCCGGCAACGCGCGGCGGGCGCGCGACCAGCCTGAGCTGAGCCACGGTGAGGGGCGGAAGATCAGCGCCTGAGCGGCCCGGCGCTAGACGATTCCCAGCCATGACCTGAGCGCATGGCAGCCCCGCGCAGTGCGTCGCCAGGATGCAGGGAGCTTGGATCAGTAGGCGAGCGCGTCGAATGCCGGCTCCACCGAGCCGTTCCACGGCCCGTGGTACAGCTCCAGCAGTTCCTCCGCCGGGGCGCGGCCGGTGAGCACCGCCTGTTCCAGCGGCTCCAGGAATCGCGTCTCGTCGCGCCCCAGCCGGTCATGGAAGCCGCGCCGCTTGAGGCCGGCCTGCGACAGCTTGAGGACCTCGCGCGCGATCTCGCGCAGCGGCCGGCCGCGGATCTCGGCCTTGAGGGCGAGGCGGGGAACGTCGTCCCGAAGCGTCTGGCGATCCTCGGCGGTCCAGTCCTTCACCAGATCCCAAGCCGCATCGAGGCTCTGCTGGTCATAGAGCAGGCCCACCCAGAAGGCCGGCAGCGCGCAGAGATTGATGGAGGGGCCGGCGTCGGCGCCGCGCATCTCCAGGAAGCGCTTCAGGCGCACCTCGGGGAAGATGGTGGAGAGGTGGTTGATCCAGTCGGAGAGCGTCGCCGTCTCTCCCGGCAGCAGGGGATGCCGGCCGGCGAGAAGATCACGGAACGAGGTGCCCGCAACGTCCACGTAATGGTCGCCGCGCTTCACGAAATACATGGGCACGTCGAGAGCGTAGTCCACATAGCGCTCGAAGCCGAATCCCTCCTCGAAGGCGAAGGGCAGCATGCCGGAGCGGGCATTGTCGGTGTCGCGCCAGATCTCGGAGCGGAAGGAGAGGAAGCCATTGGGCTTGCCCTCGGTGAAGGGCGAGTTGGCGAACAGGGCGGTGGCCACCGGCTGGAGCGCCAGGCCCACGCGCATCTTCTTCACCATGTCGGCTTCGGAGGAGAAGTCGAGGTTCACCTGCACGGTGCAGGTGCGGAACATCATGTCGAGGCCGAGCGTGCCGACCTTCGGCATGTAGTTGGACATGATCTTGTAGCGGCCCTTGGGCATCACCGGCGTCTCGGAGCGCGACCACTTGGGGCTCATGCCGATGGCGAGGAAGCCGATGCCGAGCGGCGTCGCCACTTCTCGCACCTGGGCGAGGTGGGCGTTCAGCTCCGAGCAGGTCTCGTGGATGGTGCGCAGCGGCGCCCCGGACAGCTCGAATTGCCCGCCGGGCTCCAGCGAGATGGCCCCGCCGCCGGTGACATCGGCGAGGCCGATGATGGTCTCGCCCTCCATGATCGGCTCCCAGCCGAGCAAGGAGCGCATCCCCTCCAGCAGCTTGCGAATACCCTTCGGCCCCTCATAGGGCACGGGCTCGTGGCGGCCCATGGTGAAGGGGATCTTCTCGTGCTCCGTGCCGATCCGGAAGGACCGCTCCGGCTTCGAGCCCCCTTCCATCCAGGCGACGAGTTCGCCGCGGTCGGAAATCGGGGTCGCGTCGAGCGTGTCGCGGGCCATCAGGAAGCTCTTCAAGCGGAGGGGCGCGAGACCATACACGGCACCTCGGTCAAGGCAAGCGCGTGGGGTCGGGGCCGACGGGGGCGGGAAAGGCGGGGACTGGAACGGCAGGGACTTCAGACAGGCGAACAAGCGGGACCGGCCCTCGTCCGCGCGCCGCACCGCACGGAAGGAAGGCCAAGGTTCCGCTCAGATGGTGACGGGATTTGCTTTCGCAACCGCGTCGAAGGCCTGAAGGGTGGTAATCAATTCCTCCAGTTTCGCCAGGGGCACCATGTTCGGCCCATCGGAGGGCGCCTTGTCCGGGTCTGGATGGGTCTCGATGAACACGGCCGCGACGCCCACGGCAACGGCTGCGCGGGCCAGAACTGGCACGAACTCGCGCTGCCCGCCGGAGGAAGTACCCTGCCCGCCCGGCTGCTGCACGGAATGGGTGGCGTCGAACACCACCGGCGCGCCGGTGGTCTTGGCGAGGATCGGTAGGCCGCGCATGTCGGAAACGAGAGTGTTGTAGCCGAAGGAGACGCCCCGCTCCGTCACCAGCACGCGGCCATTGCCGGCGCCGGTCAGCTTGTTGACCACGTTGGCCATGTCCCACGGTGCGAGGAACTGGCCCTTCTTCACGTTCACCACCCGGCCCGTGCGGGCGGCGGCAACGAGAAGGTCGGTCTGGCGGCAGAGGAAGGCGGGAATCTGCAGCACGTCCACCACCTCGGCGGCGGCGGCGCATTGGTCGATCTCGTGCACGTCGGTAAGCACCGGCAGGCCGAGGCTCTCCTTGATCTCGCCGAACACCGGCAGCGCCGCCTGAAGGCCGAGGCCACGGGCAGCCGAGAGGGAGGTGCGGTTCGCCTTGTCGAAGGAGGTCTTGAAGACGAGGCCGATGTTGCGGCGCGTCGCGATCTCCTTGAGCGCGGCGGCGACCTCCAGCGCGTGGGCGCGGCTTTCCATCTGGCAGGGGCCGGCGATGAGCGTCAGCGGCAGGACATTGCCGAAGCGCACGGGGCCGGCCTCGACGATGCTCTGCGGGGCGACGGGCGGCGGGGCGACGGTCATGGGCGATCCCTCAACGGCTCATGGAACGCCGCCAGCAGACCGGAAGCGTCCTTAAGCCTCAGAATAAATTCAGCTTTCCGGCCGCTGCACGGGGCGACGCGGCCGGAGCGCGCCCTTGATAGAGCATTTTCCCCATTTCGCTAAATCGCGAATGCGCGCGGTCCGGCGCTGCGAGCAGGCCGGACCGCGCAAAGGCCGATCGGGAAGGCCGTTCAGTGCGTGACCAGCTTGAGGCCGACGATACCGGCGGCGATGAGGCCGATGGAAGCGAGGCGCAGCAGGTCGGTCGATTCGGAGAAGAACAGGATGCCGGCGACCGCCGTGCCCACCGTGCCGATTCCCGCCCACACGGCATAGGCCGTGCCGATGGGGATGCCCCGGAGCGCGAGGGACAAAAGCAGCAGGCTCACCCCGATGGCGCCGAGCGTGAACAAGCTCGGCCAGAGCCGGGTAAACCCTTCCGATTGCTTCATTCCGATGGCCCACGCGATTTCGGTGAGGCCGGCGATGAACAGATAGACCCATGCCATGGGCAGACACCACGAGAGGCGGGGTCGTCCCCGCCGCGCGACAAAGGAGGGTCACGGTCGTCCGTGCCCGGGGGCGGAGGCCTCCGCCCGGTCCGACGTAATATGATTTTCCTGATAGTGAAACCGATACCCTCAGGCCGGCGTCAGCTCGAAAACCAGGGTAGCCCCCAGAGCGGCACGCGGCGGCACGACGACGATGCCGTCGATGGCCTCTTCCACCATGCGGCGCGCGGCAAGCGAGCGGCGCAGCTCCGGCGCTCCGGGGGTGGAAAAGCGGATGGCGGCGAGGCGCAGGCCGGGTCCCCCCGGGGCGGGCACGCCGTAGCGCTCGGTGAACATCTCGCGGGACATCACGTCGATGGAGCCGCGCGGCGTCTGCGCCACGTACCAGGCATCGAGCGCGCGCTGTACCGAACAGCCGGAGAAGGTTTCGAGAAACGCCTGGTGCTCGGCCGGCGCATCGGCCACCAGCACCACGCCGGCGACACTCGTCACCTGGTTGGAATGGCGCTGGAGGTCGGGCGACCAGAAATTCTCGGGATTGAGCTGGGTGCAGGTGAAGGCGCCGAAATCCGGGCTCGCGGGATCGCGGGCGAAGGCGAGGCGGAAGCCCACCTCCACCTCCTGCCCGTCCGGTCGACGCGCCTTGCGGCCGAAATCGAAGATGTCGAACCCGCCGAAGCCGTCCGCATCGAAGGCGGCCTTCTCGTGCGTCGCGTCCGAGCCCTCCAGCACCAGCATGGAGAGGCCCTCCCCGAGGCGGGCGAGGAAATCCTGGTTGAAAGCGCCGAAGGAAAAGGCGCTGCCCTGCGCGGCGGGGATCTTCTCCGGCTCGACGATCTGCAACAGCTCGATGAAGAAGCCGGGCGTCTGAATGATGCGGTTTTCCGTGCCCCACGGGTGGCGGTTGCGGGCACCCACGGTGAAGCCCAGGAGGTCGTAGATTTCGCCAGCTGCGTCGAGATCGCGGACGAGGTGCACAACGTGGTCGAGGCCGCGTCGCATGGCTTCTCCTCTCATCGGGCCGATGCTGCGACCCCATCGGGCGCGCATTCCGCAACGGCAGAATCATGGGAAGGAACGCTACGGCAAGGGGCCGCGCGTCGCCTGGTTGGCGGGCGCATCCCCCCGACGGCCCGGCCGGAGCTTAGTGCGAATTGCCGCGACGTGGCTACCGCCCGGAGGAAGAAAACCCGGGACGGCGCCCTAAGCCATTGCAAAGAAACGGCTCAGACGAGCCGGCTCTGATCCTTGGCGGCGCGAATGAAGGACGCGAACAGCGGGTGCGGCTCGAACGGCCGCGACTTCAGCTCCGGATGGAACTGCACGCCGATGAACCACGGATGCTCCGGATATTCCACGATCTCCGGCAGCAGCCCGTCCGGCGACATGCCGGAGAACTTCAGCCCGTGCTGCTCCAGACGCTCGCGATAGGCGGTGTTCACCTCGTAGCGGTGACGGTGGCGCTCGGAGATGTCGCGCCGGCCATAGACGCCTTCCACCTTGGTCTCGGGCTCCAGCACCGCATGGTAGGCGCCGAGCCGCATGGTGCCGCCGAGGTCCCCGGCGGCGTTGCGCCGCTCCAGCTCGTTGCCGCGCAGCCATTCGGTGAGCAGGCCCACCACCGGCTCGGGGGTGGCGCCGAACTCGGTGGAATTGGCCTTCTCGATGCCGGCGAGGTTCCGCGCCGCCTCGATCACCGCCATCTGCATGCCGAAGCAGATGCCGAAATAGGGCACCTGCCGCTCGCGGGCGAACTGGGCCGCGCGAATCTTGCCCTCGGCGCCGCGCTGGCCGAAGCCGCCGGGCACGAGGATGCCGTGGACGTGCTCCAGGAAGGGCGCGGGGTCCTCGCGCTCGAAGGTCTCGCTCTCGATCCAGTCGAGATTGACCTTCACCTTGTTGGCGATGCCGCCGTGGGCGAGGGCCTCGATCAGCGACTTGTAGGCGTCCTTCAGGCCCGTGTACTTGCCGACGATGGCGATGGTGACCTCGCCCTCGGGGTTGCGCACGCGGGTCTCGATGTCGGTCCAGCGCTTGAGATTCGGCGCGGGGGCCGGCTCGATGTTGAAGGCGGCCAGCACTTCCTTGTCGAGGCCTTCCGCATGGTAGGCGGAGGGCACGGCGTAGATGTTGTCGACGTCCCGCGCCTCGATCACCGCCGTCTCGCGCACATTACAGAACAGCGAGAGCTTGCGGCGCTCCTCGCGCGGGATCTCGCGGTCGGTGCGGCAGAGCAGGATGTCCGGCTGGATGCCGATGGAGCGCAGCTCCTTCACCGAATGCTGCGTCGGCTTGGTCTTCAGCTCACCGGCCGAGGGGATGTACGGCATCAGGGTGAGGTGGATGAAGATGGCGTGGCCGCGGGGCAACTCGTTCTTGAGCTGGCGGGTGGCCTCGAAGAAGGGCAGGCCCTCGATGTCGCCTACCGTGCCGCCCACCTCGATCAGCACGAAGTCGAAGCCTTCGTTGCCTTCCAGCACGAAGTCCTTGATCGCGTTGGTGACGTGGGGAATCACCTGGATGGTGGCGCCGAGATAGTCGCCACGGCGCTCCTTGGCCAGGATGTCCTGGTAGATGCGGCCGGTGGTGATGTTGTCCTGCTTGGTCGCCGGATGCCCGGTGAACCGCTCGTAGTGGCCGAGATCGAGGTCCGTTTCGGCCCCGTCATCGGTCACGAACACCTCGCCATGCTGATACGGGCTCATCGTGCCCGGATCGACGTTCAGATAGGGGTCGAGCTTGCGAAGGCGGACAGTGTATCCGCGCGCCTGGAGAAGAGCGCCGAGTGCTGCGGAGGCGAGGCCCTTGCCCAGGGAAGACACGACGCCGCCGGTGATGAAGATGTAGCGCGCCATGGGCCTCGACCTTACCTCGTGCAAACGCGATTCGGCGAGGGCGAAACCGGGTCCGGCCTCGCCTCGCCTGTGGAGAAGGAATGTCGCGGCCGAAGCCGCGACATCACCTGGAACGGATCACTTGGACTGCGGAACCTGCGGGCCGGACGGCGCTGCGGGCGCAGCCGGAGCGGCCTCACCCTGAGGGGCAGCGGTACCCTGCGGAGCAGCCGGAGCCTGCTGGCGCAGTTGGTCGAGAATCGAACCACCGCTCTGCGGCACCTGCGGCCCACCCTGATTCTGCTGCGCCGGCGGCAGGATGGAGCGCGGAGAGCGCCCCCAGCCGGCCACGATGGTCAGCGACAGGGAGGTGATGAAGAAGATCAGCGCGAGAATCGCGGTGGCGCGGGTGAGCACGTTGGCCGTGCCACGCGCGGTGAAGAAGCCGCCGCCCGAACCGCCGCCGCCCCCGCCGATGCCAAGGCCGCCGCCTTCCGAGCGCTGGATGAGCACCACGCCGATCAGGGCGAGCACCACCATCAGGTGAATTACGATGAGAACCGTCTGCATGGAATCCATCACGTTCGCGCCAGAGCGGTGCCCCGGCGCGCAGGTCGCGGGTTCCCTACACGATCGGACGCCGGGAGGGAAGAGCGGGAGCGGCGCGATGCCTGCGATGCGCGCAACCCGGCCCCGCTATTGCTTATGCTCGACTCCCGTCATCAGCCGCGTCTGCAGGCGTGACGAAAGATTGGGCATATTGGCCTTCACCCGGCGGGCCGCCGGCCGGGCGGGGGACCCTTCCGGCGACGAGTAGGCCCGTAGCATGACGACGAAACGGCAGCGATGGATGCCCTCCCCCGTCATGGTCCGCCCTTCCCTCTCTCGCCCCTACTCGATCACCAGCAACACCGCCGACGCGATCGCGATCACCCACACCGCACCGCTGATCCGCCGCCAGCGGCCGGCGATGAGGTTCACCGCCACGTAGGTGATGAAGCCGAGGCCGATTCCCGTGGCGATGGAGAAGGTGAAGACCACCGCCAGCGCCGTCGCGGCAGCGGGGAAGGCTTCGGCGGCGTCATCCCACGGCAGGTCGCCCATGGCGCCGATCATGGCGAGGGCGACCACCAGCAGCGCCGGCGCAGTCGCGTAGCCCGGCACCGCGAGCGCCAGGGGCGCGAACAGCAGGCAAGCGAGGAACATGAGCGCCACCACCACGGCGGTGAGCCCGGTGCGCCCGCCCGCCTCGATGCCGGCAGCGCTTTCGATGTAGGAGGTGAGCGTAGAGGTGCCAAGCGCCGAGCCGACGATGGCGCCGCCCGAATCGGCGATCAGCACCCGGCCGAGGCGCGGCACGGAGCCGTCCTCCCGCATCAGCCCGCCCTTGTAGAGGGTGGCGATCAGCGTGCCCATATTGTCCAGCAGCACGAGCAGGAACAGCGCCGCGATCACCCCGGTCATGGAGAGACGCAGCACGCCTGCAATGTCGAGCTGGAGCAGCGTCGGTGCGAGCGAGGGCGGGGCCGAGACGATGCCGGAGAAGGAGACGAGGCCGAACGGCACGCCGGCCAGTGTCGCTGCCGCAATGCCGATGAGGATCGCCCCCGGCACGCCCCGCGCCGCAAGGCCGCTCATGAGCAGGAAGCCGCCGCAGGCGATGAAGGTGGGCGGAGCGGCAAGGTTGCCGAGCGCCACAAGCGTCACCGGGCTTGCCACTACCACGCCCATACCCTTCAGGCCGAGCAGCGCGAGAAACAGGCCGATGCCCGTGCCCATGCCGAGCTTGAGCGACATGGGAATGGAATTGAGCAGCCATTCCCGCACCTTGAACAGGCTGAGCGCGAGAAACAGCACGCCGGAGACGAACACCGCCCCCAGCGCCTGCTGCCACGGCACGCCCATGCCCAGCACCACGGTGAAGGTGAAATAGGCGTTGATGCCCATGGCCGGCGCCACGGCGATGGGGTAGTTGGCGATGATGCCCATCATGGCCGAGCCGAACGCTGCCGAGAGGCAGGTTGCGGTAAAGGCCGCCCCGGCATCGATGCCGGCCTGCGCCATGATCTGCGGGTTCACCACCACGATATAGGCCATGGTGAGGAAGGTGGTGATGCCCGCCACCACCTCGGTCGGAATGGTGGTGCCATGCGCTTCCAGCTGGAAGACGCGCTCGATCAGTCCGCGCATGTGAAGCCGCCCTGCCCGTATCCGGGCAGAGGCTAGCAGCAACGTTCGCGCGGTGCAGGCGCTAATGCAGGTCCTTCGTGTAGACGAATTTCGGCATGCTCCAGCCGAAGCGCAGCGCCAGCAGGCGCAGGGTCAGGCCCGCGGCCATGGCGATGGCCATGGTGAGGGGCTGCGGCAGCCCGGCCAGCGGCCCGGCCACGTAGAGCAGCCCCGTGAGAATCGACACCGTCGCGTAGAGCTCGGCGCGGAACAGCAGCGGCACCTCGTTGCACAGCACGTCCCGCAGCACGCCGCCGACGCAGCCCGTGATCATGCCCGCCGCGATCACCACGATCACCGGCAAGCCCAGCCCGATGGCCACGTTGCAGCCGATGACGGTGAACACCACGAGCCCCACCGCATCGAGGAAGAGGAACACCTGCCGCAGATGGTCCATGACGCGGGCGAGGAAGACCGTGCCCAGCGCCGCCCCGCCGGTGACGATGAGGTAGGAGGGGTGCGCGACCCATGACAGCGGGTAGTTGCCGAGCAGCACGTCCCGCACCGAGCCGCCGCCCAGCGCGGTGACGCAGCCGAGCAGGAACACGCCCACCCAGTCCATCTCCCGCCGCCCGGCGGCGAGCGCCGCCGTCATGGCCTCGGCCACGATGGCGACGAGATAGAGGATGTGGAGCAGGGTCTGCGGCGAGATGTACGAATTCAGGATCGGCCCCCGCGCAAAAACGCCGCCTGCCCCGGCAGGGACAGGCGGCAGCCTTGGTGTCGTCCCCGGCGAACCGGGGCGGTTCAGTGCCCCAGCACCGCCAGCAGCAGCAGCGCGACGATGTTGGTGATCTTGATCATCGGGTTCACGGCGGGTCCCGCCGTGTCCTTGTAGGGATCGCCCACGGTGTCGCCGGTGACGGAGGCCTTGTGGGCTTCAGAGCCCTTCATGTGGCGCACGCCATCCTTGTCCACGAAGCCGTCCTCGAACGACTTCTTGGCATTGTCCCAGGCGCCGCCGCCCGAGGTCATGGAGATGGCGACGAACAGGCCGGTGACGATGACACCGAGCAGCATCGCGCCCACCGCCGAGAAGGCCGCCGACTTGCCCGCCACGCCGCCGCCCGCCACGAAGTAGATGACGAAATAGACGACGATGGGCGAGAGCACCGGTAGCAGCGAGGGGATGATCATCTCCTTGATCGCTGCCTTGGTCAGCATGTCCACGGCGCGGGAATAGTCCGGCTTCTCAGTGCCGGCCATGATGCCCGGCTTCTCGCGGAACTGCCGGCGCACCTCTTCCACGATGGCGCCGGCCGCGCGGCCCACGGCTGTCATGCCCATGGCGCCGAAGAGATAGGGCAGCAGGCCGCCGAACAGCAGGCCGACCACCACATAGGGGTTCTCCAGCGAGAAGTTGGGCGCGACCCCCGCGAAGTAGGAGCCCGGCGCCGCCTGCGAGATGAAGAACTTGAGGTCCTGGTTGTAGGCGGCGAACAGCACCAGCGCGCCGAGGCCGGCGGAGCCGATGGCGTAGCCCTTCGTCACCGCCTTGGTGGTGTTGCCCACCGCGTCGAGGGCGTCGGTGGACTGGCGCACCTCCTTGGGCAGGCCCGCCATCTCGGCGATGCCGCCGGCATTGTCCGTCACCGGGCCGAAGGCATCGAGGGCCACGATCATGCCAGCGACGCCGAGCATGGTGGTGGCGGCGATGGCGATGCCGAACAGGCCGGCAAGGCCGTAGGCGCACAGGATGCCGGCGATGATGACGAGGGTCGGGAGCGCCGTCGATTCCAGCGAGACGGCGAGGCCCTGGATGATGTTGGTGCCGTGCCCGGTGACCGAGGCCTGGGCGATGGACACGACCGGGCGATAGCCGGTGCCGGTGTAGTATTCGGTGATGACGACGATGGCGCCGGTCACCGCGAGGCCGACGAGGCCGCTGAGGAACAGCGCCGTGCCGGTATAGCCGGCCCCCTGGATCGGCCCGAACCCGGGCAGCAGCCAGGTCACCACCGCCAGCGCGATGACGGAGAAGCCCGCCGTCGCCATGAGGCCCTTGTAGAGCGCGCCCATGATGGAGGAGTTCGCCCCCAGCCGCACGAAATAGGTGCCGGCGATGGAGGTGAGGATGCACGCGCCGCCGATGGCCAGCGGATAGACGATCATGGTGGCGAGCGTCGCCGGGTTCGCGGCGAAGAAGATGGCCGCGAGCACCATGGTGGCGACCACCGTCACCGCATAGGTCTCGAACAGGTCGGCCGCCATGCCGGCGCAGTCGCCGACATTGTCGCCCACGTTGTCGGCGATGGTGGCCGGGTTGCGCGGGTCGTCCTCGGGAATGCCGGCTTCCACCTTGCCGACGAGGTCGCCGCCCACGTCCGCGCCCTTGGTGAAGATGCCGCCGCCGAGACGGGCGAAGATGGAGATGAGCGAGGCACCGAAGCCCAGCGCCACCAGCGCGTCCACCACCGTGCGGCTGTTCGGCGCGAAGCCGAGGAAGCCGGTGAGGACGAGGAAGTAGACGCTGACGCCGAGCAGCGCGAGGCCGGCCACCAGAAGGCCGGTGACCGCGCCCGCCTTGAAGGCGAGGTCGAGGCCGCCGGCCAGCGAGAGCGTCGCAGCCTGCGCGGTGCGCACGTTGGCGCGTACCGAGACGTTCATGCCGATGAAGCCGGCAAGGCCGGAGAGAATGGCGCCCAGCGCGAAGCCGATGGCCACCAGCCAGCCGAGGAACACGCCCACGAGGACGAAGATGACCGCACCGACGACGCCGATGGTGGCGTATTGCCGGCGCAAATAGGCCTGCGCGCCTTCAGCGATGGCGGACGCGATCTCCTGCATCCTGGCGGTTCCCGGGTCCGCCTCCATCAACCCTTTGATCGTCCATACGCCGTACGCCACGGCCAAGAGGCCGCAGACGATGATGAGCACCAGAGCCAGCATCTATCCCACCCTCACTACGTTTCCTGCCAATTATGTTTATGGGCGGAGTGTGAGGGGTGCCGTGGGCCATCGCAAGGGGCGTTTGGGCAAAGCGTCGCACCTTGGGGCGGTTTCATGAGACCGTCGCACAATTGCCCCGGACGCATGGAGCGCAGCGGAATGTGATCCGGGACCCCGCGCAAAGCTTCGCCGAAGGCGGCTCCAGCGGGGAGACCTTCAGGCCTTGCCGGCTTCGCCGTCATTTCCCCTGTACCCCGGATCGGCGCTCCGGCCTGCCGTCGCTGGTCCGGGGAACGCGACCCTCACCGAGTGGGCGGGGTTCCGGTCGAATCGCGGAATTCGAAGATCTTGCGCAGGAAGCCCGGCGCCACGGCCGAGATGGGGTTGATGCGCAGAGTCGGTCCCGTGGACAGCGGGCCGACGACCTCGAAGGTCACGCCCACCAGGCCCTCATTGGGTCCCCCGCCGAGGAACAGGCCGATGACCGGCAGCTTGGAGAATATGTTGTTGAGCGCGTAGGCCGGCACGAAGGTGCCGCGCATGTTGATGCGGTCGGCGGCGAAATCCAGCGAGCCGTCGAAGGTGGCACCCACCGAGGGGCCCCAGATGGCGCCTTCCTTGAAGACGATCTTGCCGGTCGAGCGGGAGAACTGGGCCTGCGCCTTCTCGAAGGCGGCGGTGCCGTTCTCGATGCGGCCGGAGCTGTCGCGGGCAGCGCTGGAGAGGCGTTCGAGGCCGGGCTCGCCCTTGATGGAGAAGTCGCTGAGGTGCAGCACGCCTTCCTGCGGCGTGTTGTCGCTGCGCGGGGGATCAACCACCAGCCACGCCTCACCGCCCTGCATCTTGGCGTAGATGTCCAGGAAGCGGAACAGCGCGCCGGCATCCGAGGTGGTGACCTGCAGCGCCCGCTCGCGCCCCTGCCAGGTGCGCATCTCGCCGGCCACCGTGCCGTCCCGGCCCGTCTTGGCGGTGAGGGTGAAATCCCGCATCTCGACGCCGCGCCGCGTGGTGGAGAGGTCGAACTGGCGCAGCACCTCGCCATTATTGCCGGTGAGCGCGCCGATGCGGGCCTCCACGTCCACGTCCTGCGACTTGCGCTTGTCCGTGGGCGGGCCGCTGACGAGGCTCTTCATGATGCCGCGGGCGTCCATCACCTCGCCGGTGATGCGGATCTTCAACACCGAGCCGACGCGCTCCGCCTTGGCCGACGCCTTGTCGCCGTCGGAGAGCTGGAAGGTCGGGAAGGCCGCGCCCAAAAGCTCGCCGTTGTCGGACAGTTCGATGTTGCCCTTGAGCAGGGTGCCCGAGCCGTCGATCACCATGTCGTCGAGGCGGACGGAGTTGCCCTTGTCGTTCACCGTGAAGCGGGCCTTGAGCGGCTTGCCGGCGGGCTTGCTGAGGCCGGGAATGAGATCGGCGATCCGCGCCTGGGTCAGGTCGCCTTCGATGCTCGCCCGGGTGTCCTTGTTGTTGGTGGTGCCCACCAGCCGAACGGTCACGGGACCGCTGACGCCGGGAATGTCCACGCCCAGCTTGCCGCGGGCGGCATCGTCGAGGGTGGCGGAGACGCGGATGTCCGAATCGGCCGCGTCCTTCTTCTTCTCGTACTCGAAGGCGAGCGGCGCTCCGGCGAGCTTGCCCTCGCCGCGCAGGACGATGCCGGCGGGCGAGGCGAAGGCCTTCACCGTCGCGCCCTCCAGCCTTTGGCCGCGGAACACCTTGTCCACGCCGAAGTCGGTGAGGTTCGCCTCCAGCGAATAGTCGAGATCCTCCGGCAGCGGCACCTTGCGGAAGATCATGTTCACCTGCAGCAGCGCCGAGAGCCGGCCGCGCGTGGTGGAGGGATCGAAGGCGGTGCCCTGGGGCCCCTTCAGCGGCTCCATGCCCAGCACCTCGATGCCAGCGTCGGCGGGGCCGTTGAAATTCACCCGGATCTGCGCGGAGGGCTCGCGCGGGAAATAATCGGGAATCAGCATCACCCCGTCGCTCACCGCAATCTTGCGGTTCTGCGGCGTCACCACCGTGCCGTCGGGCATGGTGATGCGCACCGAGCGGCCGGTGACGAGGATGGCGAGGCTGGAATTGGTGATGGGCGGCAGGCCCTTCACCGGCCGGATCGTCACGCCCTTGCCGGTGATGGTGAAGCGCACGCCGTCCTCGGGGAGCGGCACCTGCTTCTGGCCGATGAGGTCGAGCGGCAGTTTCACCGCGACCGAGATGCCTTCCGCCGTGCCGCCGGAGACGTTCTCCACCGCGAACTGGCGGGCGGGCGGCGCGATGTTCACCGGCCAGAATCGCTTAACCGTCGCCACCGGCATGGACGAGGCGACGCCATCGAACTTCAGGTAGGGAATGGGCACGCCGAAATCGAACAAGGCGGTGAAGCTGAAGCTCGCGGTGGAGGCGCCCAGCAGGCCCTGGTCCACCACGATCTGGCGGCTCGGCGGATCGAACCGGCCGGACACGTCCACCTTGGTGATGACGAGCGGGGGCTCGGGCATCTCCGGGCCCTGAAACACGATCTGCTTCGGCCCCATCTGGAACGGCCAGGGCTCCTGCGCCTTGGCCGGCACGTGGATTTCGCCCGCCAATTCGATGAGATTCTGGCTCTTCACCGCCTCGATGGGGGCGACCACGATCACCCGGCGCGCCACATCCAGCTTGGCCACAATGCGGGCGCGGTCGATGACGAAGCGCTCTTCCGGGTCCTCGCCGCTGCCCAGCGCGCCGGCGCCGAGGTCGAGGCTCGCATCCGCGGACGTGAGCGCGCCGTCGAGGGCAACGCGCGCGGAGAAGGAGGCGTTGAGCGGGGTGTCGATATAGAAGCGTCGCTGGTCCTGCACGAAGGCGTGCAGCAGATCGCGGGTCGAGACGTTCCGGATGGACACGTCGATGCCGCGTTGGCCATCCTGGGCGGGGCTGACGCGGGCGACGGCGGTCGCGACGCCCTGCGGCGACTGGGTGGTGAAGGTCAGCTCCGCGCCGCCCCCGCGCGGACGCGCCAGCCGGACGCTCATGTGCTGGAAGACGATACGGCGGCCGGCCCCCTCGTTCTCTACGATCACCGTGCCGTCCTTGAGGCCCACGTCCGCCAGGGCACCGCCATCGAAACCAGCGGTTTCGAGGTCCGCCATCCAACGGGTGAGCGCGACAGGCTTCAGCGGATCGATATCGCCGGCGGAGGCCGCATCGGCCGCAGCCGGTGCCGTCTGCTCGGGCGCGGCGGCCGGAGTGGCGGAAGGCGTAGCGGCGGGATTTGCCCCGGTGCGGGGGGATGGGCCGGCCGGAATGGCTTTCGCGCCTCGGCCGGTGGCCACCGCCACCTGTCCGGTGGGGGCGATGCGCACGGTCATTTCCGCGCCCACCAGATCGATGCGCCGTGCCTTCGGCATGAGCGACAGGATGGAGCCTTCCAGCTCCACCTCGGCGCTCGGCGCGCTGGCGACCAGCTGGCCGTCGGGGCCGGTGACGCGAATATCGTGTACCACCACGACGGTCGCACCGTGGCCGACCGTCTCCATGGTTGTCGCGCCGATGCTCACCTTGTGGCCGCCGCCGATACGCTCTTCCAGCGCCCGCTCAATATAGGGCGTGGCGAGGTTGGCGGTGACCATGCCGGTGGCAATGAGCACGTAGAGGGTGACGGCGGCGACGCCGCCGAGGGCGATCAGGACGAGGCACAGGCCGGTAAACAGGCGCGCGGCACGGCTGCGCGGGGTCAGCGCACCGACAATGCCCCGGAAGCGGGACCGCTTAGGCTCGCGCCGCGCCCCCGCCGGCCTCTCCTGCCGAAACTCCATTCCGTCTGGACCTTCCCTCTACCGCTTCGGCCGTTCCCGGCCGTTCGTCCGCAACCCGGTGATGGTCCCGCGGTGCCCTCCGGATTGCGCTTCGATTCGCCTCCGGCCCGCAAGAAATGACCCTAACCTGCTCTCGTCTCGTAAAGATGAGGTGGATCAACTCCCTCGATGATACCATCTGGCCCAAGAAGGCGGCCATCTTGTGGGCTTGCATTTGAGCAGCCCCGTATGGCGCCGAACACGTCGAAAGGAAGGCGGAATGTCCAGTTTCCCGGAGGTTGGCGCCAAGGCGCCTGCTTTCTCGCTCACCCGTGATGGGGGCGGTACCGTTTCTTTGAAGGATTTCAAGGGCCGCAAGCTGGTGGTCTATTTCTACCCCAAGGCTGACACGCCCGGCTGCACCAAGGAAGCCATTGCCTTCAACGGCCTGAAGGCGGAGTTCGCCGCGGCCGACACCGACATCCTCGGCGTCTCCGCCGACCAGGTGAAGGCGCAGGACAAGTTCCGCGACAAGTACAGCCTGGGCTTCGCGCTGGGCTCCGACCCCGACAAGGCCATGCTCGAGGCCTATGGCGTGTGGGTGGAAAAAAGCATGTACGGGCGCAAGTACATGGGCATCGAGCGCGCCACGATCCTCATCGGCCGCGACGGCAAGGTGGCGAAGACCTGGCCCAAGGTGAAGGTGGACGGCCACGCCGCCGATGTCCTGAAGGCCGCCCAAGAGCTGGGCTGAGCCTGGCTCAGAGCAAGGAGCCCGCCGGGCCTGCCCCTACTGCGCCGCCTGCACGTTCTGCGGCAGGATGAAGGGGCCGGGCGGGGCCACCCCGATTCGCAGGCGGATGCCGAAGGCGTCCGCCAGCACCGGCTCGGTCAGCACCTCCGCCACCGGACCCGCCGCACGGACCCGCCCTCCCGCCAGCACCACGATCTCGTTGGCCACCATGGCGGCGAGGTTGAGGTCATGCAGCACCGCCAGCACGCCCCCGCCCGCATCTGCATGGGCGCGGGCGATGTTCAGCACGGTGAGCTGGTGGGCGAGGTCGAGGCTGGCGGTGGGCTCGTCGAGGAAGAGATAGCCCGGCGCGTCGGGCTTGCCTGCGTCCAGCTGGGCGAGGATGCGGGCGAGTTGCACCCGCTGCCGCTCGCCCCCTGACAGGCTGTCATAGCGCCGGTCGGCGAAGCCGGGCAGGTCCACCCGCGCCAGCAGGCGCAGGATGCGGGCGCGATCATGCCCCTCCCCGGCCATGAGGCCGGCGGTGATGACCTCGGCGGCGGTGAACGGAAAGGCCACCTCCGCCGCCTGCGGCAGCACCGCCCGGCGCCGCGCCAGCTCCAGCGGTCGCATGTCGTGGATGGAAACGCCGTCCAGCGTCACCTGCCCGGTGGCGAGCCGGTGCTCGCCGGACATGGCCTTGAGCAGGGTCGACTTGCCGGCGCCGTTCGGCCCCACCAGCACTGTGACGCGCCCCGGCCGCACGGTGATGCTCGCGCCATCCACGAGGCGGCGGCTGGAGGCGGTGACGGTGACAGTCTCTGCGCGATACATGTTCACCCCACGAACGCCCGGCGCTTCAGCAGCAGCCACAGGAAGAAGGGCGCGCCGACCAGTGCAGTCACGACGCCCAGCGGCAGTTCGGCCGGAGCGGCGATCATGCGGGCGAGAATATCTGCGCCGAGCAGCACCGCCGCCCCGAGCAAGGCCGAGGCCGGCACCAGCGCGCGGTGGGATGGCCCGATCACCAGCCGCGCGAGATGCGGCACCACCAGCCCGACGAAACCGACGACACCCGTCGCCGCCACGGCCGCCCCCACCCCCGCCGCGACGGCGACAACGGCGGTGCGCTTCAGCCGCTCCACCGAGACGCCGGCGTGAAACGCCTCCGCCTCGCCCAGCGCCAGCGCATCGAGCCCCCGCGCAAGGCCGACGGCGATGGCGAGAAGGCCCAGCACGAAGGGCGCGGCGAGCGCCGCCTTCATCCAGGTGGCGCCGCCGAGACTGCCGAGGGTCCAGAACAGGAAATCCCGCGTCTGCTGTTCGGAGGCGAGGAACACCATCACCCCCGTGCCGGCGCTGGCCAGCGCCCCGAGGGCCAGGCCGGCGAAGAGAAGCGTCGCCACGGAGGTGCGCCCGTCATGCTCCGCGAGCCGCGCGATGACGAGGGTGGTCACCAGCCCGCCCGCGAAGGCGGCGAGCGGCAGCCCCACCACCTGCAGCGGCTGCGGCAACAATGCGAGGAGCGGCGCGCCGAACACGACGAAGGCCACCGCCGCCAGCGCCGCCCCCGGCGCCACGCCGACAAGGCTGGGATCGGCGAGCGGATTGCGGAACACGCCCTGCATCAGCGCCCCCGCCACGGCCATGCCCGAGCCGGCCAGCGCACCGACGATAGCGCGGGGCAGGCGCACATCCAGAACCACGATGCGCTCGCGCAATGAACCGGCCGGCGCCGCGCCGGTGATCCAGTCCCACAGCACGGCGAACACCCGGCCGGGGGCGATGGTGAACGGGCCGATGGCGAGCGCGCCGACGAAGGCCGCAACCGCCAGCACCGCGAACAGGGTGAGCCCCGCCGTCACCGGACGCCCGCGCGTTCCCGCCTCCGCCGTGGCCATGGCAACGCCATCCATGCTCATTGGTCCGGCTCCGCGCTCCAGGACCGGGCCGGCAGCTCCGGCAGCTTCGCGCCCGGGTGCAGCGCCGCCGCGAGATCGCGCGCCGCGCGCGGCGTGCGGGGGCCGAAGCCGAGCAGATAGGAGCCGGGCAGCGCCACGAGGCGCTTGTCCCGCGCGGCGGGCGTTCCGGCGAAGGCGGGCAGAGCGAAGACGGTGGCGGCGTCGAGCACCTGCCCGCCGCCGCGCATCACCACCACCGCCTCCGGCTCCGCCGACATGGCGGCCTCGTCCAGCGCCGGCTTGAAGCCCTTGATCTGCGCCATGGCGTTGGTGAGGCCCGCGAGCTTCAGGATGGCATCGGCACTGGTATCCGAGCCGCCCACCACCGCCGCCCCGCCCGAGGCGGACAGCACGAACACCGCGCGAGGTCGCTCCGGCAGCGCCTTCACCATGGCATCGAGCGCGGCGAAATCGTCCGACACCTCGGCTGCGAGCGCCCTGCCCTTTTCCTCCGCGCCCACCGCCTTCGCCACCGCCGCGATCTTGCGCAGCACGGCCTCCCTGTCGTGCCCGTCCGGGATGACGACCACCGGCACAGAAGCCTGCTTCAGCACCTCCATGGTGGAGGGCGGCCCGGCGCCTTCCATGGCGAGGATCAGCGTCGGTCCCACCGAGAGCACGCCCTCCGGCGACAATGCGCGCGCATAGCCCACATCCGGCAGGCGGCGGGCGGCGGCCGGATAGCGGCTGGTCTGGTCCACCGCCACCACGCGATCGCCGAGGCCGAGCGCAAACAGGATCTCGGTCACCGCGCCGCCGATGGAGACGATCCGCGGCTGCGTTGCCCCTTGCGGCTGGGCCGCCGCGCCCCGTGGCACCAAGCCGGTTACGGCAACAAGGACAGCGACGGCCGCACCAAGGACGGCAAGACGCGCCGCACGGCGGCACGCGCGGATAGCTTTCTGAGGCCGGAACAACATGGAATTAGAGCAACTCCATTTTCGAATGGCGAGTCTTCACGAGGACGATTCGCCTTTCTTTTATTTATTCCAATATCGATCGATCACGCCTTTACGTGCCGGACACGCAACAGTCTCTGACGTTATTTCAGTTCATTGGCAAGTTGGATGTATTCTTCTTGACGCTCCCGTGGCGCAACGGTAGCCAAATCGTGTCAGGCAACACGCCTGCGGCCCGCCACGTCCCCGGCTTCCGGATCGACGCCAGCCAGCCTCCGAACATCAGCCGGGGAGAAGATCATGGCGGGAGAACCGCAGCGCATGGCCGTGTTCAAGGGCGAAGGACATCGCCGCGGGAAAGAGGCGCTGCTCGCGGGCGTGGCTCTCTGTGCCGTCCTGATGGCCACGCCGCTGCGCGCCCAGAGCGCGCCGGATGCCGGCCCGACCGACGACACGACTGCCATCTCCCTCGACACCATCACGGTGGCCGCCAGCCTCACGGAAGAGCGCGCCATCGACGCGCTCGCCGCGATCAGCGTGGTGCGGCCGGACGATCTCGAACAGCTGATGCCGTCGCGCACGCAGGACGTGTTCTTCGGCATGCCGGGCACCACCGTCATCCAGAACGGCAATTCCACGCAGGCTTCCATCAATATCCGCGGCATGGAGGATTACGGCCGCGTTGCGGTGTTCATCGACGGCGCGCGGCAGAACTTCACCCAGCTGGGCCACGGCACCGGCGCCGGTTCCTTCTTCCTGGAGCCCGGACTTCTGGCGGACGTGGACGTGGTGCGCGGCCCGGTGGCCAACATCTACGGCTCCGGCGCCATCGGCGGCGTGGTGACCTTCCGCACCAAGGACGCCAACGACATCATCAAGCCCAGCCAGACCTGGGGTGTGGAATCCGCCGGTGAGTTCGGCTCCAACGGGCCGATGGGCTACGGCGCCCTGTTCGCGGCGGCGAAAGTGAACCCGAACATCGACCTGTTCTTCGGCGGCACCTACCGCTCGCAGGGCGACTATACGGACGGCGACGGCAACGTGGTGCCCGGCACCGGCTCCGACATCTGGACCGGCGTCGCCAAGCTGACCTTCCGGCCGGCGGACCATCACGAGGTGAAGATCACCGGCATCAATTACAGCGCCGATTACACCACCTACAACGCCGCGCTGGTGAACAACGAGATTCCCTCCGGCTCCACCCAGTACGGCACAACCGTTCTCAACCAGACCCTGACGGCGAGCTGGAACTACACCAACCCCGACGACAACATTTTCGACTGGCGCAGCCAGATCTACTGGAACCGGGTGAAGCAGGATCAGCTGAAGGTGGCGGGCACGCCCAGCTCCATCACCGGCTCGGTCGGCGATCCCCGCTATTTCACCATCGACACCCTGGGCTTCGACATCAACAACACCTCGCGCTTCACCTTCGCCGACATCCGCAACGCCATCACCATCGGTGGCGACTATTTCCACGATGACGTGGACAACGTGGACAATTACGGCTTCGGCGACGGCTACAACCCGTCCGGCGAGCGTGGCGTGGGCGGCGCCTTCATCCAGTGGAAGGCCAATTATTCCACCTGGTTCGAGGCCATCGGCGCGCTGCGCTACGACACCTACAATCTGAGCGGCGACGGCGTTTCCACCAGCGGCGACCACCTCTCGCCCAAGATCACGGTGGGCCTGACGCCGTGGCAGTGGGTGACGCTCTACGGCACCTTCGCGGAAGGATATCGCGCGCCCGCCGTCACCGAGACGCTGGTGAACGGCGCGCACCCGCCGAACATCCCGCTGGTCTTCTGCCCGGATGGCAGCTTCGGCGTGTTCTGCTTCGTGCCGAACCCCTATCTCAAGCCGGAAATTGGCAAGAACAAGGAAATCGGTCTCAATCTCCGGTTCGACGACATCTTCACCAAGGGCGACAAGTTCCGCGCCAAGGCCAACGTCTACCAGAACGATGTGGAGGATTACATCGAGCTGGTCGGCTACGACAAGACGCCGTTCGGCACCTATGCCAACTACCAGTACCAGAACATCGCCAACGCCCGCCTGCGCGGCTTCGAGTTCGAGAGCAATTACGACGCCGGCGTCTGGTTCGCGGGCTTCAACGCCACCGTGTCCGAGGGCGAGAACACCAACAACGGCCAGCCCCTCGCCAACGTGATGCCCAACACCATCGCCACCACGCTGGGCGCGCGCTTCTTCGACAACAAGCTCACCGTCTCGGTGCGCTGGCAGTGGGTGGCGGCCAAGACCGCGGCTGACCTGCCCGCCGATTCCCCCTACGAGCCGACGCCGAGCTTCAACCTCGTGAACGTCTATCTCGGCTACCAGCAGGATCCGAACGTGCTCGCCCAGCTCTCCGTTGAGAACCTCTTCAACGAGCAGTACGTTCAGTACCAGCAGTTCCTGCCGAGCGCTGGCATCACCGCGAAGGCCGGCCTCAAGTTCAAGATCGGCGCCGACACCATCGCGGCGGCGACGCCCTATCCGGTGAAATAGGCGGCCACCAGCCCATCCCATTGCAACACGGAGTGTCGAAATGTTCATTGCCACTAACAGGTTCAAGGTGAAGCACGGGTCCGAGGCCGAGTTCGAGCGGGTCTGGCGCGAGCGCGACACCTACATTGCCGCCGTGCCCGGCTTCGTTGCCTTCGACCTGTGCCGCGGGCCGGAGAAGGAGGAATATACCCTTTACATCTCCCACACCGTCTGGGCCGGGAAGGCCGATTTCGAGGCCTGGACCAAGTCCGAGGCCTTCCGCCTCGCCCACCGCGACGCGGGTGCGTCATCCAACCGCGTGAACTATATCGGCGGTCCGGAGTTTGAAGGATTTGAGTCGGTGCTCTCGCTCACCCCCGGCGAGAAGGCGGCCTGAGGGCCCACCGACCCGAACCACGGTGTTACCTCCAGCCCGGCCGGACCGAATGTCCGCGCCGGGTTTCTTTTGCCGGGTTTCGCGGCAGGAGGAGAGGGGAGGATTGTCCGGACAAATGGGGCTCAGCGTCCGGCCTTTCCTTGCCGGCTCCGCTTGGCTACCGTCTTGGCCCTTTTCCCGGCCCCAGAGCCAACAGGATCGCGCCATGACGGCCTATTCCGACCTCGCAGCCCATTTCGACCGTGCCGCGGCGCTCGCCAACGGCATCGGCATCCTCCAGTGGGACAGCGACACCATGATGCCCAAGGGGGCCGCCTCCACCCGCGCGGAGAGCCTCGCCTTGCTGCGCGTGCTCCACCACAACATGGCGACCGACCCGCGCATCGGCGACTGGATCGCCGCGTCGGAGAGCGAAGACCTCGGCCCGTGGGAGCGCGCCAATGTGCGCGAGATCACCCGCAGCTTCACCGTGGACACGGCCGTGCCCGCCGACCTGGTGGAGGCCTCCAGCCGCGCCTCATCCCGCTGCGAGATGGCCTGGCGCAAGGCGCGGGCGGACGCCGACTTCCCGGCCCTCCTGCCCTATCTGGAGGAGGTGCTTCGGCTCCAGCGCGAGATCGGCCGGGTGAAAGGCGAGAAGCTCGGCCTCTCCCCCTACGATGCCCTGCTCAACGGCTACGAGCCCGGTGGCCGCTCGGCGCGCATCGATGCGCTGTTCGACGACCTCGCCCAGTTCCTGCCCGGCTTCACCGAGGAAGTGCTGGAGATCCAGGCTCGCCGGCCGGCGACGCCCGCGCTGGAGGGCCCTTTCGCCGTGGAGGCGCAGCGCCAGCTTGGGCTGGAGCTGATGAAGACGGTGGGCTTCGATTTCGAGCGCGGCCGGCTGGATGTCTCCGCCCATCCCTTCTGCGGCGGCGCCGACAACGACGTACGCATCACCACCCGCTACGACGAGAGCGACTTCTCCCGCGCCCTCATGGGCGTGCTGCACGAGACCGGCCACGCGCTCTATGAGCAGGGCCGCCCGCAGGACTACATCCACCAGCCGGTGGGGCAGGCGCGCTCCATGAGCATCCATGAGAGCCAGTCGCTGCTCATGGAGATGCAGGCCTGCCGCAGCCGGGAATTCCTCACCTTCGCCGCCCCGCGCATGCGCGCCGCCTTCAACGGCTCCGGCCCGGCCTGGGAGGCGGATGCCCTGTGGCGGCTCTACACCAAGGTGGAGCGCGGCTTCATCCGGGTGGATGCGGACGAGGTGACCTACCCCGCCCACGTCATCCTGCGCTACCGGCTGGAGAAGGCGCTGATCGGCGGCGAGATGAAGCTCGCCGACCTGCCCGGCGCGTGGGCCGACGGGATGAAGTCCCTGCTCGGCGTGACGCCGCCCGACGACCGGCTGGGCTGCCTCCAGGACATCCACTGGCCGGGCGGCGGCTGGGGCTATTTCCCCACCTACACGCTCGGCGCAATGACCGCCGCGCAGCTGTTCGATGCCGCCTGCCGCGCCGATCCCGGCATTTTGCCCGGCATCGCCAAGGGGGATTTCGCGCCCCTGCTGGCGTGGCTGCGCGTGAACGTGCATGGTCAGGCCTCGCTGCTGGAGACGGACGAACTGCTCACCCGCGCCACCGGGCGCCCGCTCGATGCCTCGGTGTTCAAGGCTCACCTGCGCCGGCGCTATGGCGGCGACATGGAGCATTCGGCAGCAGCCTGAAGCGCATCCCCCAAATGCAAAACGGCCGGGCAGATGCCCGGCCGTCTCGTTTTGGGATGAAGCCCGCGTCAGAGACCGGCGACGTAGCGGCTCGGGTCCACCGGGGTCGAACCCTTGCGGATTTCGAAGTGTAGCTGGGGCGAACCCACATTGCCGCTCTGGCCGGCCTTGGCCACGATCTGGCCGCGCCGCACGGTGTCGCCGCGCTTCACCGTCAGTTCGCTGTTGTTGGCATAGGCGGTCACGTAGCCATCCGCGTGCTTGATGAGCACGAGGTTGCCGTAGCCCTTCAGCTCGTTGCCGGCATAGGCCACGGTGCCGTCCTCCGCAGCGCGCACCGCAGTGCCTTCCGGCACGGCGAAGTTCACGCCGTCATTGTGGGCGCCGCCGGGCTTGGGACCGAAGGAGGCGATGACGCGTCCGCGCACCGGAGCGCGGAACTGGGGACCGGAGCCGGAAGCCCGCGGGCCATCGTCCGCATCCTCCACCGGGGTCACCTTGGCGGCCGTCTCGACCTTGGGCTCGGGCGCGGCGGACTTGGCGACCGCCTGCGTCGGGGCAGAGCCGGCGGGCTTGGCGGCAGCGGTGGCCGGGGTCGGCTTGGCGGCAGGAGCGGCAGTCAGCGCCGGAGCCGGCGCGGCGGCGACCGTGGCAGGCTTCGTCGAGCCGGGAACCTGCAGCGTGCTGGCGACCGGAGCCGCAGCGGCAAGCTGCGGCGGCTTGGCGGCGGCGGTGGTCTGGGCAGCAGCCTGCGCGGCCTTGGCCTGGGACGCGCCATTGCCGCCGGGCGGAATGATGAGCGTCTGCCCGGTGCGGACGGTGCCGCCGGCCGGGATGTTGTTGGCGATGGTCAGCGACGCCACCGAGACGTTGTACATGCGCGAAATGGAGCCGAGCGTCTCGCCGGCCACCACCACATGGGTGCCGGCCGTGGGGCCGCGGGCGGCCGGAGCCGCGGCGGGCGCAGCCGCGTAGCCGGGCGCGCCGTAGAGCGGCTGGCCCGGGCCGGTCGAGGCGTAGGAGGAGGGCTGGTAGCCGGGCGCGGCGGCCTGACCCGGCGGGGGCGCCGGCATGGCTTCCACACGGCCGGAGCCGAGGGAGCCGGTGACATCCCCGCTGCCTGCAGGCGGATAGCCCCCAGGCTGGCCCTGATAGCCCGCGACGGGGGTCCCGGCCGGCGGCTGGGGAGAGTCGGCAGAAAAGCGAAGCGTATCCGAACTACAGCCTGCGACCGTTCCGGACACGAGCCCGATCAGTGCCAGCCGCGCGAAGACGTTACGCCCGTGAGTCCCGCAGGAAGTACGCATGTGACCGAACTCGCACGCAAACATTACGGCCCGCAGTTAAGGGGCCCATGCGTAAACGGCGGCTTAAATGGCGCATCTTCGGCGTCGTCCTGCCGAACTTTCGACTCCCCCGTGACAAACCTGCAACAGGTCGGAGACCCCGACCTGCCGTTTCGTCAGTTGCCCTTGGGGGCGGTGACCACGCTGGCGCCGCTCTCGGCGGTGTCCGACACCGAGCGGCCCAGCTGGTTCACATGCTGGCCGTAGTGGGAGCGGGTGTTCTCGTCCACCACTGCAACGGGCGCGGCGATGACGAGGCCGGCGGCGGTGCCGACGGTTGCGGCGGCGTCCGAGGTGGCCTTGATGATGTGCTCGCCGACGCCGACGCGGGAGTCGGTCATGGTCTGGCCCTCCGCAAGGCGGGCGCCGATGGCCTGCACAACCTTCGGGCTCGCGGCGAACTTGCCGTGGGCCAGGGGATCGTTGGTCCTGAGCTTGGTCAGGTCCACCACGTTGATGTTGTTCTTCTCGAACTCGGTGCGGAACGGCTCCTGCTCCGGATCCACGGCGCCGACACGCGGCACGTCGCCCCAAACCCGGCGGGACACGGCGAGTGCCCTGTCATCCTGCGAGACGAAGAGGGTGAAATCCGGACGCTGGCTGGTCTTGCCGATCTCGTTGAAGAAGGTGGAGAAGACGTCGACGTCCACGTCCGGCGCCGCCAGCATCACATACTTGATCTTGGGCAGGATGCGGCCATTGCGGATCGCCATCTGCCTGAGCGCCTCCAGCGTCACGACGTTGCCCATGGAGTGGGCGAGGATCGAAATCTCGCCGACGTTCGGGTCCTTGGCCATGAAGGTGAGCAGCCGCTCGAGGGCATCCCGCGAGAAGGACGTGCTTTCGCGGTCATAGCCGTAGGCGAGCAGGCTGCCGCGCGAGGGCCAGGTGAACAGCACCGGCGTCACCGGCGCCCCGGAATCGTGGATGATCTGGGCGAAGCGGAACACCGCATCGTCGAAGCGCTGGTTGTAGCCGTGCACGAACACCAGCGCTTGCCGGCCGGGTGTGCGGTTGATGCGGTTGTGGAACCACGTGATCGCCTGATCCTGCGTCAGGTCGTCGAGCTTGGTGGTGACGAAGTCCGTCGCTGGGTTACCGGGAATGCTCCGTGGCCACTGCACGTCGCCGATCTTGCGGGCGCCGGCGGGCGGAATGGAGACCTCGATCTCGGCATAGCTCGGCGTGCGGGCGCGCTCGCCGTTGAAGATGTCCGGGCCATCGGACCGCTCACGGACGGTAGCGACGACCATGTCCACGCGGGACGTGCCGGGAACCGCATCGGGCACGGGAATGAGCGCGCCATCAGGGCGCCCGGCGCAGCCTGTCAGCAGGCCGAACAGCAGCGCACACGCCAGAACATGCCGCCCACGGCCGGAAACGACCTTCAATTCTTGATCCCCCGGAACGCAACTCCCGATCCGATAGACGAGGGCTCGCGCCCCCGCAACGGGCGTCGGCACCACGACACCGTGAAAGCGCTGCTTTCGCTCAGAGTGTGGCCGCCGCGCCCGGAACGAGCGGTACAAAGCGCACCTTCATCAGGTCGGTGCGGCTGCGGCCGGACTGCTCCTTGACGATGCGAACCAGCGTCTGCACCTCCTCCGGCGCACCGAGGGGCGCGACGATGACGCCGCCGAGCTTGAGCTGGTCCATCAGTGCCGCGGGAATGTCGGTTGCCGCTGCGGTGACGAGGATGCGATCGAACGGCGCCCGGGCGGGCATGCCGTTCATGCCGTCTCCCACATAGGCGGTGACGTTGCGCAGGCCGAGCACCTCGAACCGCGTCTGCGCCTCGCTGACGAGGGAACGATAGCGGTCCACCGTCACCACGCGGGCGGCGAGATGGGAGAGCACGGCGGCCTGGTAGCCGGAGCCGGTGCCCACCTCCAGCACGGTCTGGTCGGCGGTGACGCCGAGGGCTTCCGTCATGGCGGCGACGAGGCTCGGCTGCGACATGGTCTGGCCGCAGGCGATGGGCAGCGCCACGTCGTCATAGGCGTGGCGGCGCATCATGGGATCCACGAACAGCGGCCGCGGCACAAGCTCGATGGCGCGCAGCACCGCGAGATCCCTGATCCCACGCTGGCGCAGCCGGAGGATGAAGGCCGCACGTTCCGCCTGCTCGCCGTCGCCCTCGCCGGTACTCATTCCGGTGTCCATCTCCGCCTAACTGTTGAAACCTATAGCAGATTGCCGCCGATCTCCAGCCGGTGCCTTTCCACCATCTTCCCATCCGGCGCGCCCTGCCCCGGCTTGCGCCGCAACGGCCGATCGGACACCCTCGCGCCGCCATGCGCCCCGATGTCCTGTCCCCCCTCTTCGCGCCGCTCGACAGCCTCTCCGGCATCGGCCCCAAGCTGATGAAGCCGTATGCGCGCCTGCTGGGTCGGGACATGCCGCGGGTGATCGACCTTCTGTTCCACATGCCGTCCGGCTTCGTGGACCGCCGCGCCCGCCCCCTGCTCGCGGAAGCCATTCCCGAGACCGACGTGACGGTGGAAGTGACGGTGGATGCCCACCAGCCGCCCCCGCCCGGCAGCCGGGCGCCGCACCGCACCTATGTCTCCGATGCCAGCGGCGACATGGTCGTGGTGCATTTCAAGATTGAGCCCGCGCGCATCGAGCGGATGCTGCCCGTGGGGTCAAAGCGCTGGCTGTGTGGCCGCATCTCCCTCTATGACGGGATGCGGCAGATGACCCATCCCGACCGCATCCTCGATGCCGCTGGGGTCGAGCGGCTGCCGGCGGTGGAACAGGTCTATCCGCTGGTGGAGGGCCTCGCCTCCGGCCATCTGCGCCGGGCCATCGAGGCCGCCCTCCAGCGCGTGCCGGATCTGCCCGAGTGGATCCCGGACGAACTGCGCGCCGCGCGCGGCTGGCCCTCCTTCCGCGACGCGCTGATGCGCATCCACAAGCCAGCCTCGCCGCATGAGGCGACGCCGGCCGGCGGGCCATGGCGACGGCTCGCGTTCGACGAGTTGCTGGCGCACCAGCTCACATTGGCCCTCGTGCGGGCGCAGGAGGAGAAGGCCGGCGGGCGCTCCACGGTGGGCGACGGACACATCGCCACCCGCCTCGCGGATGCCCTGCCCTTCAGGCTGACCGGCGCGCAGGAGCAGGCCATCGCCGCCATCCGGGCGGACCTCGCCGCCGACACGCGGATGCTGCGGCTGCTTCAGGGCGATGTCGGCTCCGGCAAGACGGTTGTCGCCTTGATGGCCGCCGCCACGGTGGCCGAGGCCGGCCGGCAGACGGCGCTGATGGCGCCCACCGAGATCCTCGCCCGCCAGCATCTGGAAACCATCGCCCCGTTGGCCGCGGCCGCAGGGCTCTCCACCGCCATCCTCACCGGCCGGGAAAAGGGCCGCGCCCGCGAGGCCATCCTCACGGAACTCGCCTTCGGCCGCACCGATCTCGTGATCGGCACCCATGCCCTGATTCAGGACGACGTGGTGTTCAACGACCTCGCCCTTGCGGTGGTGGACGAGCAGCACCGCTTCGGCGTCGAGCAGCGCCTGACGCTGGCGCGCAAGGGTGAGGCGGTCGACATGCTGGTGATGACGGCGACGCCCATCCCCCGCACCCTCGTCCTCACCCTGTTCGGCGACATGGACTCCAGCGAGCTGCGCGAGAAGCCTCCGGGCCGGCAGGCCATCGACACCCGCGCCTTGCCCCTCGACCGGCTGGACGAGGTGGTGGCCGGGGTCGGCCGGGCATTGGCCTCCGGTGCCCGCGCCTACTGGATCTGCCCGCTGGTGGAAGAGACCGACACCTCCGACCTCGCCGCAGCGACGGAACGCTACGAGACGCTGCAATCCATCTTCGGCGCATCGGTCGGGCTGGTGCATGGCCGCATGTCCGGCGCCGCCAAGGACGAGGCCATGGGCCGCTTTGCCCGCGGCGAGACGCGGCTGCTGGTGGCCACGACCGTGATCGAGGTGGGCGTGAACGTGCCCGAGGCGACCGTGATGGTCATCGAGCACGCCGAGCGCTTCGGCCTCGCCCAGCTGCACCAGCTGCGCGGCCGCGTCGGGCGCGGGGACAAGCCGTCCGTGTGCCTGCTGCTCTACCGTCACCCGCTGGGCGAGACGGCGAAGGCGCGCCTCGCCATCCTGCGCGAGAGCCAGGACGGGTTCCGCCTCGCGGAAGAGGATCTGCGCCTGCGCGGTGAGGGCGACGTGCTGGGCACGCGGCAGAGCGGCCTGCCCGGCTTCCGGCTCGCGCGCATGGAATGGCACGGCGGCGAGGTTGAGGCTGCGCGCAACGCCGCGGCGACGCAGGTGCGGGCCGATCCCGATCTCGCTTTGCCGTCCGCGCGGGTGCTGCACACGCTGCTGCACCTGCAAGAGCGGGATGCGGCGGTGCGCTTGCTCTCCGCCGGATGAGGCGCCATGGTCCGGCCATGGCCGCCGACGACGATGCCCCTCCCCCGCCCCCGCAGGACACCCGGCTGACGCAGAGCGAGACACTGGCCGCCGGGCGCTGGAGCCGCGACGCGATCTACCGCAAGCTCCTGTTCGCGGCCGGCTTCGTCTTCCTCGTCATCGGCGCCATCGGCATGGTGGTGCCCATGCTGCCGGGCACGGTGTTCCTGATCCTCGCCGCCTGGTGCTTCACCCGCTCGTCGCCGAAATTCGAGGTCTGGCTCCTCAATCACCGCTGGCTCGGCCCCGGCGTCGTGCGCTGGCGGGAAACCGGGGCGATCCCGCCCATGGTGAAGCTGTTCGCCCTGTCGAGCTTCATCGGCACCTTCACCGGCAGCTGGTATTTGGGCGCGCCGACCTTCGTGCTCGCCTTTCTCGGCGTGCTGTTCACGGTGCTTGCGGTGTTCATCGCGACGCGGCCGAACCGGTAGCGCGCGGCTCCCTCAGCGGCGCAGCGGGACCACGTTGTGGGGGAGTGTTTCCTCCTCCGCGCAGCAGACCCGGTTGCGACCGGAGCGCTTCGCCTCGTAGAGGGCCGCATCCGCCCGCTCCAGCGTGGCGAGCAGCGGCTCTTCCCGCGAGGCCAGCGCAACGCCGATGCTGACGGTGAAGGGCGGCACGTCCGGATCGTCATGGCCGATGATGGCGAGGCGCACAGATTCCGCCTGCAGCCGCGCCATCTCGGGCGAAGCGCGCTCCAGCAGGATGGCGAACTCCTCGCCGCCCACCCGGCCGATGAGCGCGGACTGCGGCAGCGTGTGCTGGAGCATGTCGCCGAAGCCGCGGATGGTCTGGTCGCCCACGCCGTGGCCGAACGTGTCGTTGATGGCCTTGAAGTGGTCGATGTCGATGAGGAGCAGAGCGAACGGCGCCGCCCCGGTCCGCCCGTGCACGAGGTCCGAGGCGCGCTGCTCGAACCCGCGGCGGTTGAGGAGACCGGACAGGGCATCCGTATCCGCCACCTCCAGCGTCTCCCGCACCAGTTCGAGCACCGAGATCACCAGAATCAGCAGCCCGGTGGCGACCATCAGGATGCCGGTGCTGATCTGGGCCACTACCGCGAACGGCGTATCCATGTAATTGATCTGGTGCGGCCCCGTGTGCAGGCTGATCGCCAGCGCGGCCTTGAGGGGCACGTGCATGCACAGCAGCGCGAACAGGCCGGCGAGGAGAAGATCACGCAGCCGGCGGGGGCTGTCGCGCAGCACCACCCAGCAGCTCGCCGCCGTCGCGAGCACGAACGGCGTCTGGTAGCTCACCACCCGCACGAGCGTGTTGACCGGCAGTTGCAGCGCCAGCGCGGCGCTCACGACGGTGACGATGCCCAGCACCGTCACCAGCCCCCACGGGATGGGCTTGCGATAGAGCACCGCCAGTCCCGGCACCATCAGGATAAGGCAGGCGGCGAAGGACAGGTAGATCACCGGCGCGAACAAGACCACCCAGCCGGTGTAGGACTGCGCCAGCAACGCGAGCGGCGTGATGACGATGGCGCCGAAGCTGGCGGCGAACCACAGGGGGGCCGTATTGCCACGGTGCAGCAGCGCCAGCGCGAGGTAGCTCGCAGCGAACAGCGCCGCCACTACGGCATTCATGACGATCGGGAAGGTCGCAGCAGGCATCGACCGGCGTCCGGACCCAAGCTCAAGCGTTGGCTAAACTCAGAGAATCAAGGCGCCGAATCGAGGTCCGGCGCAACACTTTTCAGACGCCTGCGGGCGGATTGCGCAACGTCACCGCCTATTCCACCGTTACGGATTTGGCGAGGTTGCGCGGCTGGTCCACGTCCGTGCCCATGATGACGGCCGTATGGTAGGCGATCAGCTGCACCGGGATGGAATAGACCATGGGGCACACGGTCGCCGGCATCTCCGGCAGGATCAGCTTCTGAACCGCATTCACCGGCGCGGCCTCCGCCCCCTTGGGGTCGGTCACGAGGATGATCTTGCCGCCGCGCGCCGCCACCTCCTCCATGTTGGAGACGGTCTTGTCGAAGATGCGGTCATGGGGGGCGATGACCACCACGGGCATCTTCTCGTCGATGAGCGCGATGGGGCCGTGCTTCAGCTCACCGCCGGCATAGCCCTCGGCGTGGATGTAGGAGATTTCCTTGAGCTTCAGCGCGCCTTCCAGTGCCAGCGGATAATTGGTGCCGCGGCCGAGATAGAGCACGTCCCGCGCCTTTGCCAGCGTGCGGGCCAGCACCTCGATCTCGGGCGAGAGCTTCAGCGCCTCGGTCATCAGGCGGGGCACTTCCATGAAGGCACGGACCAGCTTGTGCTCATCCTCCGCCGACAGCACCCCCTTGGCGCGGCCGAACGCGACGGACAGGCAGGCGAGGGTCGCCAGCTGGCAGGTGAAGGCCTTGGTGGAGGCGACGCCGATTTCCGGACCGGCGAGGATCGGCAGCACCACGTCCGCCTCGCGGGCGATGGTGGAGGTGGGCACGTTCACCACGGCCACCACCTTCTGCCCGCACTCCTTGGCGTAGCGCAGCGAAGCGAGCGTATCCGCCGTCTCGCCCGACTGGGAGATGACGATGGTGACGCCCCCCGGTGCCAGCGGCGTCTCGCGATAGCGGAACTCGGATGCGATGTCGGTGGAGACCGGCACGCGGCCGAAACGCTCCAGCCAGTATTCCGCCACCGCGCCGGCATAGAGCGCCGTGCCGCAGGCGGTGATGGAGATGTGCTGCACCTCCTTGGCGTCGAACGGCAGCTCGGGCAGCGAGACGGTCTCGTCGGCGAGGTCGAGATAGTGGCCGAAGGTGTGGGAGATGACCTCCGGCTGCTCGTAGATCTCCTTCGCCATGAAGTGGCGATGGTTGCCCTTGTCCACGAGGAGGGCACCGGCCGGCACCTTCTGCACGGCGCGCTCGACGATGCGCCCCGTCTCGTCGCGGATTTCCGCGCCCTCGCGGGTGAGCACGGCCCAGTCGCCTTCTTCCAGATAGGCGATCCGATCGGTGAACGGGCCGAGGGCGATGGCGTCCGAGCCGAGGAACATCTCGCCATTGCCGTAGCCGATGGCGAGCGGGGAGCCGCGGCGGGCGGCGATCATCAGGTCGGTCTTGCCGTCGAACAGGAAGGCGAGCGCAAAGGCGCCCTTGAGGCGCGGCAGTACCGCCGCAACAGCCGCAACCGGCTCCTTGCCGGAGAGCAGTTCGCGGTCCACCAGCTGGGCGACGACCTCGGTGTCCGTGTCGCTCCTGAAGACGACGCCGGCGGCCTTGAGGTCTTCCTTCAGCTCGCGGAAATTCTCGATAATGCCGTTGTGGACCACCGCCACGCGCTTGGTGCCGTGGGGATGGGCGTTGCGCTCGGAGGGCTTGCCGTGGGTCGCCCAGCGGGTGTGCCCGATGCCGGCGTGGCCCTTGAGCGGGTGCTTGTCGAGCTTGTTCTCGAGATTGCGCAGCTTGCCTTCGGCGCGGCAGATCTCGAGGTGCCCGTTCTCCAGTGTCGCGATGCCGGCGGAATCATAGCCGCGGTATTCCAGGCGCCGGAGGGATTCGACCACCTTGTCCGCGACGGCGCTCTTGCCCAGAATGCCGACGATCCCGCACATGCGATCTAGCTCCGATGTTGGTGGCGCCCTGATTGGGCCCGGCTGACAGTCGCGCCCAAGGTGCACTGCAAAAACTGAATGGACCGTTCCTAACCCGCAAGGAGCCAAGGCCGGAATCACATCGCCTTTCCGTTGGTGTCAGGCGAAGGCTAGCCCTTCTTCTTCGCGTCGGCCCGCGCGGCGCGGAAATCCTTGGCCCAGCCCTCTTTCACCACCTGCCGGCTGCGGGCGATGGCGAGCGCATCTTCCGGCACGTCGGAGGTGATGACGGCACCCGTCCCCACATAGGCCCCCGCGCCGATCGTCACCGGAGCCACCAAGGCGGAATTGACGCCGATGAAGGCCCCCGCGCCGATCTCGGTGCGATACTTGAAGAAGCCGTCATAATTGCAGGTGATGGTGCCGGCGCCGAGATTGGCTCCCGCGCCCACATGGGCATCGCCCACATAGGACAGGTGGTTCACCTTGGCCCCGCTCTCGATATGGGCGGCCTTGGTCTCCACGAAATTGCCGATGCGCACGCCCTCATCCAGCCGCGTGCCCGGCCGCAGCCGCGCATAGGGGCCGATGGAGACGCCGGGCGCAAGCTGCGCGCCTTCAAGATGGCAGAAGGCGTGGATCACCACATCGTCGCCGACCGTGACGCCCGGCCCGAACACCACGTGGGGCTCAACGATGACATCGCGGCCGAGCACGGTGTCGGCAGAGAAGAACACCGTCTCCGGCGCGATCAGCGTGACGCCCTCGGCCATGGCGGACAGGCGCAGGCGCTTTTGCAGGATGGCCTCGGCCTCGGCGAGCTGGATGCGGCTGTTGACGCCGGCCACCTCGTCCACGTCCGCCTTCGCCGCAACGGCGGAGCGCCCGTCTGCACGGGCGATTTCCACGGCGTCGGTGAGATAATATTCGCCCTTGGAATTGGCGTTGCCGATCCGGTCAAGGATGGAGAGGGCCTCCTTGCCCGAGAGCGCCATCAGCCCGGCATTGCAGAAGCGAACCGCCTTCTCGGCGGCGGTCGCGTCCTTCTCCTCGCGGATGGCGACGAGTTCGTCGCCGGAGGTGACGAGGCGGCCGTAGCCGGTGGGATCTTCCGGCTCGAAGCCAAGCGCGGCGACCGCAGCGCCCTCGGCCAGCGGCGCGCGCAGGCGGGCCAGCGTTTCGGGGCGCACCAGCGGGGTGTCGGCATAGAGCACGAGCACATCGTCGGCGCCCTGCTCCAGCGCGGCGCGGGCGGCGAGCACGGCGTGGGCTGTGCCGAGCCGTTCGGTCTGCACGAACACCTGCGCGTCCGGCACGATGCGAGTCGCCTCTGCGGCGACATCCTCGCGGCCGGGGCCGACCACCACGGCGGTGCGCGTGGCGCCGGCGGTGCGCGTGGCGCCGGCGGCGCGGGTCGCCGCCAGCACATGATGAAGCATGGTGCGGCCGGCGACCTTGTGGAGCACCTTGGGGAGGCGCGACTTCATGCGCGTCCCTTCCCCGGCGGCGAGCACCACCACGAGCAGGCTCCGGTCACTCATCGCGATTCCTCCGCGGCGCTAGCGTTCCGCCCCCCATTACCCCGCCGCCGCAGCAAGCGGAAGCGGGGAGAAGGCGAGACGCAAGCGCGCCGCAGATGGCGATTCTCAGGCGCCGCGGGTCCAGCGCAGGGTCGCCTCGGCGACGCGGCGGCCGAGATGGGCGGCGGTGCGGCGGTCGGTGGCGGGCGGCACCACGTCCGGGCCTTCATCGATGTTGGACTGGGCATAGGCGCCGGCGAAGCCGCCGAGGCGGTTCAGGTCTTCCAGCGAGCCCTTGGAATTGTTGTTGCCGGGATGCAGGCCAAGGCCCACCCAGACCATGCCGTGCTGCTGCGACAGGCCGAACATCGCATGGATGCCCTGGTGCTTGTCACCGTTCTGCGCGCCGGAATTGACGAAGCCGGCGGCCAGCTTGTCCTTCCACTTCATCTCGAACCAGCGCTTGGAGGACTTCTCGGCGAACGCCTGGAAGCCGGCGGAGACGTTGCCCATGTAGATCGGCGCCCCGAAGATGATGGCGGCGGCGCCGTCCAGCACGTCCCACTTCTCGTCCACTTCGTCCACGGAGACGAGGACGCCCTCGACCGCATCGACTTCCTTGATGCCGGCGAGCACGGATTCAGCCACCGCCTTGGTGTGGCCGTAGCCCGAGTGATACACGATCGCGACGACTGGCTTGGACATGACACGTCTCCCCGTTGGGTTCGCCACCGGTTATGCCGTGCATGGATGCCCACATCCAGCCGTAAGATCGCAATCCAGCCTTGCGCTTTCGCAAACGCACGACAGCGTGCTCAGGCGCCCTTGGGGAATTCCAGCCCCATCTCGCGGTAGCGCTCGGGATCATCCGCCCAGCTTTCGCGCACCTTCACGAACAGGAAGAGATGCACGGGCTGTTCGATGATCTCGGAGATCTCCTTCCGGGATTCGGTCGAGATGGTCTTGATGGTGTTTCCACCCTTGCCGAGCACGATCTTCCGCTGGCTTTCGCGCTCCACGAAGATCGTCTGCTCGATGCGGACGGAGCCGTTGCGCAATTCCTTCCAGCTCTCGGTTTCCACCGTGGAGCGGTAAGGCAGTTCATCGTGCAGGCGCAGGAACATCTTCTCGCGGGTGATCTCGGCTGCGAGCATGCGCATGGGCGCATCCGAAACCTGATCCTCGGGATAGAGCCAGGGGCCGGGCGGCACCGTCTCGGCGAACCAGCGGCGCACATCCACCACGCCATCGCCCGTGAGCGCGGAGACCATGAACACCCGGTCGAACGGCACCCGCTCGGTGATTGCGGCGGCCAACGCCAGCAGGCTGTCGCGGCGGATCAGGTCGATCTTGTTGAGGATGAGGGCACGTGGCTTGCGGATGTCCTTCAGCTGGCCGAGCAGCGCCTCGATATCCTCATCGAGGCCGCGGTTGGCATCCACCAGCAGCGCGATTACGTCGGCGTCGGCGGCATGGGTCCAGGCGCTCGACACCATGGCCCGCTCCAGCCGGCGCTTGGGCGCGAAGATGCCGGGGGTGTCCACCAGCACCACCTGCGCCGCGCCGTCCAGCGCGATACCGCGCACGATGGAGCGCGTCGTCTGCACCTTGTGCGAGACGATGGACACCTTGGTGCCCACCAGCGCGTTGGTCAGCGTGGACTTGCCGGCATTGGGCGCGCCGAGCAAAGCGACGAAGCCACAGCGGGTCGGACCTTCGAGCGGCGCGAGGGGGCCACGCTCCTCCCGGTCCAGCTCGTCGTCGAAATCGACCTCCTCGTCGTCCTCAGGAAGATCGTCCTCCGGAAGATCATCATCGAGGAGTTCATCCTCCGCGATATCCTCTTCGGCGACATCCTCCTGCGACGCGGCGGCGGCGAGGGCTTCCTCTTCCGCAACGGCAGGGTTTTGATCCAGGGCGGCCGTGTCGGCGCCCGCCTTCTTCCTCGGTGCCATCAGGCCTCGTCCTTCTCCCAAACGCCCTCACGGACGAGGAAGGCGGCAGCGGCCGCCTTCTGTGCATTCTGCTTGGAGGCGCCATCCGCCTGCGCCGAGACGAGGCCGGGCAGGTCCACCGCCACGGTGAAGCGGGGTGCGTGGTCCGGGCCGGAGCGCATCACCTCGCGATAGACGGGCGGCGGCAGGCCGCGAGCCTGCGCCCATTCCTGCAGCACGGTCTTGGCATCGCGCAGCGGCCGGCGCGGGGCCTCCAGGCGCGGACGCCAGAAGCGCTCCACCAAAGCGTGGGCCGCCTCATACCCGCCATCGAGGAACACCGCCGCCACCACGCCCTCGGCGACGTCGGCGAGGATGGCGCGGCGCTTGTGCGCACCGGATTGGCTTTCGCCGGGGCCGAGGCGGATGAACGGGCCGAGGTCCATGTCCTCGGCGACCTCCGCGCAGGCCTCCTCGCGCACCAGCTCGGCGAGCCGGCGCGACAATTCCCCCTCCTCGCCTTCCGGGAAGGCGAGATAGAGCATGTGCGACACCACCGAGCCGAGCACGTGGTCGCCCAGGAATTCCACCCGCTGGTAGGAGCGCAGGCGCGGCGCCTCGCCCTTCACGGCGCTGATGTGGGACAGGGCCAGCTCAAGGATGGAGCGATCGCGGAAGCGGTAGCCGATCCGCTCCTCGAGATGGGCGAGATCCCGCCCTGCCCCGTTCAGTGTACCCGTGTGAACAGCCGATCCCATCGCACCGTCCAAGGCCATGTCCAAACCTGCCACGCAGAAGCGCCCTCGTCGATCGAGAAGAAGATCAGCTGCGCCTTGCCGATGAGATTCTCGAACGGAACATAGCCCACCTGGCTCAGCACGCGGCTGTCGGCGGAATTGTCCCGGTTGTCGCCCATCATGAAGAAGTGCCCGAGCGGCACCTCATAGACGGGCGTGTTGTCGTAGAAGCCGTTGTCCACCAGGTCCAGCGTCTCGTAGGAGACGCCGTTCGGCAGCGTCTCGCGCCAGCGCTTCACCGGCACCTTGCGGCCGGAGCCGTCGTCCTCGCTCACGTCCGACAGGCGCTCGCGCTGCACCGGCACGCCGTTGATGTGCAGGAGACCGTTGATCATCTGGATCTTGTCGCCGGGCATGCCGACCACGCGCTTGATGTAGTCGGTCTCGTTGTCCTTCGGCAGCTTGAACACCACCACGTCACCGCGGGTCGGCTCGGACCCGAAGATGCGGCCGGAGAACAGGTTGGGCGAGAAGGGAATCGAGAAGTGGGAATAGCCGTAGCTGTACTTGGAGACGAACAGGTAGTCGCCGATCAGCAGCGTGTCCTTCATCGACCCGGAGGGGATGTTGAACGGCTGGAAGAGGAAGGTCCGGATCACCAGCGCGATCAGCAGCGCGTGGACAATCACCCGGACGGTTTCGAGAAAGCCGCCGTCCTTCTTGGAATCGCTGGTCGCGGTCATCGGGTGTCCAAGGTTTCCCAAATGAGGCGCAGGGTACGACAAACTGCGCCGAAACTGAGGAGATACCGGCAGATGCGCGCCGGTCTCGACAGGCAAGACCGCCCCTATAGAGGCTTCCCGGCCTCCCGGCAACGCACGCCCTCGACCTCCTCCAGCGTCAGGCGCCGGAGCGGGGCACCGCCGAGATGATGACATAGGCGGCGGTGAGCGGTCCCTCGTCGGTGAGGGAGAGGTGGATATGCGGCTCGTACCCGTCCGGCACCATCTGCGCGAGCCGCCGCGCCGCGCCGCCGGTCAGCACCAGCGTCGGCTGGCCAGAGGGCAGGTTGACGACCCCCATGTCGCGCCAGAACACCCCCCGGCTCAGCCCGGTACCCAGCGCCTTGGCGCAGGCTTCCTTGGCCGCGAAGCGCTTGGCATAGGTCTCCGCCCTCAGCTTGCGTCGATCTGCCTTCGCCCGCTCGACGGGCGTGAAGACGCGGTTCAGGAACCGGTCGCCGAACCGCTCGATGGATTTGGCGATGCGGCGCGCGTCCGAGAAGTCGGAGCCGATGCCGAGGATCATGCCGCCTCGCCCTGTGCGGCCGCCCGCCCGGCGGCAATGGCCGCCCGCATGGTGCGGATGGCCGCCTCCAGCCCGACGAAGATGGCCTCGCCGATGAGGAAATGGCCGATGTTCAGCTCCACGATCTCGGGAAACGCCGCGATGCGTTCGGCCGTCGCGTAGTCGAGTCCGTGGCCGGCATGGACCTCCAGTCCGAGGGCGTGGGCCTGCCGCGCCCCGGCCTTCAGCCGCGCGAACTCGGCCTCGGCCTCCGCCGTGCGGCCTTCCGCCACCGCGTCACACCAGCCGCCGGTATGCAGTTCCACGATATCGGCGCCGAGGGTGGCCGCCGCTGCGATCTGCCGCTCCTCCGCCGCTATGAAGAGGGAGACGCGGATGCCGACCGCCTTCAGCCGCGCGATGCGCGGACCAAGCTCGGCGGCGAGCCCTGCCGCGTCGAGCCCGCCCTCGGTGGTGCGCTCCTCCCGCCGCTCCGGCACGAGGCAGCAGGCATTGGGGCGGACGGAGACGGCGATGCCCACCATCTCCTCCGTGGCGGCCATCTCGAAATTCAGCGGCAGGTCGATCTCGGCCTTCAGCCGCGCCATGTCGGCATCGCGGATATGGCGCCGGTCCTCGCGCAGATGGGCGGTGATTCCATCTGCCCCCGCAGCGGCGGCGAGAAGAGCGGCGCGCACCGGATCCGGCAGGAGGCCGCCCCGCGCGTTGCGCACGGTCGCCACGTGGTCGACGTTCACCCCGAGCCGCACCGGCTTCAGCACCGCCATTTCGCTTGCTCCCGTCCGCGCCGGCCTCAGCCGTTCACGCGCTCCACCTGCGAGACCACCTCGCGGGCCTTGAGGTCGGCGATGATGGCGTTGAGGTGCCTGAGATCGAACACCTCCACGTCGATCACCATCTCGTGGAAATCGGCCGAGCGCGCATGCATCTGCAGCCCGTCGATATTGCCGCCCCGGTCGCCGATGGCGCCGGCGATCTGCGCCAGCGAGCCGGGCTCGTTGCGGGCGGTGACGATGATGCGGGCGGGGAAGCGCCCGTCGGACAATTCGTCCACGTCCCACCGCACGTCCAGCCAGCGCTCGGGCGCGTCCTCGAAGCCCTGCAGCGACGCCGACTGGATCGGATAGATGGTGATGCCCTCGCCGGGCGTGAGGATGCCGACGATACGGTCCCCGGGCACAGCGCCCCCATCCGGTGCGAAGCGCACGGGCAGGTCGCCATTGATACCGCGGATGGGGATGGCGTCCAGCCGTTCCGACGTGGTGCCCTCGGGAATCTTGAACTTGAGGTTGTGCCCGCGCTTCAGCTCGAACCAGCCCTCGCCGCTGGCGGCGCGCTCCGCCCGCTCCTCGGGGCGGGGCGGCACCCAGTCGGGATAGACGGCGCGGATCACATCGTCGGTCTTGATCTCGCCCCGGCCGATGGCAGCGAACACGTCCTCCGCCGAGGCGCGGGCGAGCCGGGGCGTCGCCTTGGCCACGGCATCTTCGGTGAAGGGCTTGCCGACGCGGGTGAAGGCCCGCTCGGTGATCTTGCGGCCGAGGCCGGCATATTGGGCGCGCACGGCGGCACGGGTGGCACGGCGCACCGCGGCGCGCGCCTTGCCGGTGACGGCGATGGTTTCCCACGCCCCCGGCGGCGTCTGCGCCTTGGAGGTGATGATCTCCACCTCGTCGCCGTTCTTCAGTTCCGACACCAGCGGCGCGATGGTGCCGTTGATCTTGCACCCCACCGCCGTGTTGCCCACGTCGGTATGCACCGCATAGGCGAAATCGATGGGCGTCGCCTTGCGCGGCAAGGCGATGAGTCGGCCCTTGGGGGTGAAGCAGAACACCTGGTCGTGGAACAGCTCGAGCTTGGTGTGCTCAAGGAATTCCTCGGGCGAGAGCCCCTGCGACAGGTTCTCGATGGTCTTGCGCAGCCAGGCATAGGCGCGGCTCTCGTGGGAGAGCATCTCCCCCGGCGCGCCCGAGGCATCCTTGTAGAGGGCATGGGCGGCGATGCCGTATTCGGCGATCTCCTCCATGTCCTTGGTGCGGATCTGCATTTCGACGCGCTGGCGGCGCGGGCCGACAACCGTCGTGTGCAGCGAACGGTAGTCGTTCGGCTTGGGGGTGGAGATGTAGTCCTTGAACCGGCCGGGCACGATGGCCCACTTGGTGTGGACGACGCCCAGCGCCCGGTAGCAGTCCTCCACCGAGGAGACGAGCACGCGGAAGCCGTAGAGATCCGACAATTGCTCGAAGCCGATGGCCTTGCGCTCCATCTTGCCCCAGATGGAAAAGGGCCGCTTCTCGCGTCCCTTGACCTCGGCCACGATGCCACGCCGGGCGAGTTCGTCCTTCAGCTCGCGCTCGATCTCCTGCACCACCGGGCCGTTGAACTGCCGCAGTTCGGAGACGCGGGTGGTGATGCTCTCATAGGCTTCCGGGGAGAGCTGGCGGAAGGCGAGATCCTCCAGCTCCTCGCGCATGTCCTGCATACCCATGCGGGCAGCCAGCGGCGCGTAGATGTCCAGCGTCTCCTGCGCCACCCGGTCCCGCTTCTCCGGCGGCACCCATTTCAGGGTGCGCATGTTGTGGAGGCGGTCGGCGAGCTTCACGAGGAGCACCCGCACGTCGTCGGCGATGGCGAGCAGCAGCTTGCGGAGATTCTCGGCCTGCTTCGCCTGCTTGGAGACGAGGTCGAGCTTCTTGATCTTGGTCAGCCCCTCCACCAGCGTCGCGATCTGGTGGCCGAACAGCCGCTCGATCTCCGCCTTGGTGGCGCTGGTGTCCTCGATGGTGTCGTGCAGCAGGGCCGAGACGATGGTGGCGTCGTCCAGCTTGAGATCGGTGAGGATCGCCGCGACTTCGAGCGGATGGGAGAAATAGGGATCGCCGGACGCACGCAGCTGACTGCCGTGCGCCCTCATGGCGTAGACATAGGCGCGGTCGAGCAGCGCCTCGTCGGTGTTGGGATTATACCGTCGAACGCGCTCGACGAGTTCGTATTGGCGCATCATGGCCGGAACGATCCGTCGCAGCACGGCGGAGCGGGTCAGCGCGACCGCCCCATCCTTGTTGAACCGTAGATATCATGAGGAGGGGCGGGATGCGCAAGCCATTGTCACTGCATGGGTGTGGGAATGTCGCGCATGCCTTGATCCGCCTGCCTCCCCCTCCCCATGCGGAAGAGGGAGGCGCCAATCTCACGGCAGAAGCAGCGTCGCCCCGGTGGTGTTGCGGCCTTCCAGGTCGCGGTGCGCCTTCTGCACATCCTTCAGCGCATAGGTCTGGTGGATCGGGATCTTCACCGCGCCGGTCAGCACCGCCTCGAACAGGTCGTTGGCGGTGGCGATGAGGTCGGCCCGCTTGGCGACGAAGGTGCCGAGCGTCGGGCGGGTGGCGAACAGCGAGCCCTTGGCCGACAGGTGCAGCAGGTCGAAGTTCTTGATGGCGCCCGAGGCGTTGCCGAAGCTGACGAACAGGCCGAGCGGCTTCAGGCAGTCGAGGGAGGCGGGATAGGTCGCCTGACCGACGCCGTCATAGACCACGTCGCACAGCTTGCCGGAGGTGATCTCCTTCACCCGGTGAACGAAGTCCTCGTCCCGGTACAGAATCACCTCGTCGCAGCCATTGGCGAGGGCAAGCTCGCCCTTGTCCTTCGAGCCGACGGTGCCGATCACGGTGGCGCCGAGGTGCTTGGCCCACTGGCACAGGATGAGGCCAACGCCGCCGGCGGCCGCCTGCACGAGAATCACGTCGCCCGGCTTGATGTGGTGGGTGCGGCGCACGAGATACTGCGCCGTCATGCCCTTGAGCATCATGGCCGCGGCGGTGCGGTCGTCGATGGCGGCGGGCAGGTGGACCAGCGCCGCGGCGGGAACGTTCCGCAGCTCCGCATAGGCACCGATGGTCATGGCATAGGCCACGCGGTCGCCGGGGTGAAAATCGGTCACGTCGGGACCGACCGCCTCGACGACACCGGCGCCCTCATTGCCGGGAATGAAGGGCATCGTCGCGGCCTTGTAGAGGCCGGTGCGGAAATAGACGTCGATGAAATTGAGGCCGATGGCGGTGTGGCGCACCTGCACCTGGCCCGGCCCCGGCGGGGGAACCACCACCTCTTCATAGGTGAGCACCTCGGGACCGCCCGTCTGATGCACCTGAACCGCATGGACCATGACCACCAACCCCTATCCTCCCGAGATTGCCCGGATCATAGGGCGGGCCGAGTGGGCCGCAAGCGCGGTCAGCGGCCTCCCGAAATCTTGAGCACCGCGCCCGTGGTATAGCTCGCCGCCTCCGACAGCAGGAACAGCACCGCCTCGGCCACCTCCTCGGCCGTGCCGGGCCGGCCGATCGGGACGGAGGGCGCGAGTCGCTCCAGGCGCCCGACGACACCGCTCGTGTCGTGGATGTCGGTGGCGATGAGGCCCGGGGCGATGGCATTCACCCGGATGCCCTCGCGCGCCACCTCACGCCCGAGCCCCAGCGTGAAGCTGTCGATGGCGCCCTTGCTGGCGGCGTACCAGACATATTCGCCCGCCGAGCCGAGCGTCGCCGCCATGGAGGAGATGTTGACGATGGCGCCGCCCTTGCCGCCCCGCGCGGTGGACATGCGCCGCACCGCCTGCTGCGCCACGAGGATCGCCCCCGTCACGTTGAGATCGATGACGCGGGCCATCTCGGCCGGGTCGGCATCGGCGAAGGGGCCAGCGCGGCCGGTGATGCCGGCATTGTTCACGAGGTCGGTGACGGCACCGAGATTGGCGTCCACCTCCTCATAGAGACGCGAGATGTCCTTCGGCCGGGCCATGTCGCCCTTGACGACCAGCACCTGCGCCCCGAGCGCCCGCGCCTCGGCGGCCACATCGTCCGCCGCTGCCGCGTCGCGGGTGTAGTTGATGGCAATGCGCCCGTAGCCGGCTTCGGCCGCGCGCCGCACGCAGGCCGCGCCGATGCCCCGGCTGCCGCCCGTGACCAGCAGAACCTTGTCCGCGTTCATTGCTCGCCTCCCCTGTGCACCACGATCCGCCGCTTGCGCCTACCGGCGGCGGCGACGTTCAGCACCTCCACCATCACCGAGAAGGCCATGGCCGCATAGATGTAGCCCTTGGAGATGTGGGCGCCGAAGCCGTCGGCAACCAGCGTCACGCCGATCAGCACCAGGAAGGCGAGCGCCAGCATCTTGGTGGTGGGATGGGTGGCGATGAAGGCGGAGAGCGGGCCGGAGGCCACGAACATGATGCCGACCGCGATGATGACGGCCAGCACCATGATGGCGAGGTGCTCGGCCATGCCGATGGCGGTGAGAATGGAATCCACCGAGAAGACCAGATCGAGCAGGATCACCTGCACGACAATCCCGGCAAAGGCCCGCTTGGCGGCGCCGGCCACGCTCTCCTCGCTCGGCTCGTCCTCGCCTTCGAGGGCGCCGTGCATCTCGGACGTCGCCTTGGCGATCAGGAATGCGCCGCCGCCGATGAGGATGATGTCGCGCCAGGAGAACTCATGCCCGAACGCGGTGAACAGGGATTCTCTGAGGCCGATGAGCCAGGAGAGGGCGAACAGCAGGCCGATGCGCAACAGGAGCGCGGCGGAAAGGCCGATCTGCCTCGCCCTCAACGCCTCGGCCGGCGGCAGGCGCTGCACCACCAGCGAGATGAACACGACATTGTCGATGCCGAGCACGATCTCCATGGCCGTCAGCGTTACCAGCGCCGCCCAGGCTTCCGGCGACGTGATCCAGTCCAACATCGGCGCGCTCCCCTGCCCCAGATTCGCGAAGGCTGATCGGAACGCGGCGCGACTGCAAGTGCGAAGCACAGCAACACCAGGCGCGCACGCGCTGGTCCGCGGCCGCGTCCCGCACGTATCCGCGGCATCTCCGCAGCTTTCGCCGCGGCAAAGTCGGCTCTAGTGTCCCGGGATCCGACCATGAGGAGGCAGCGATGGAACACGACGTGATGCACGAGGTGGTCGTCGTCGGCGCGGGTCCCGCCGGACTTGCCACCGCCATCGGCCTCGCCGCGCGGGGCGTCTCGACCGCGCTCGTCACCGGCCCCGATCGCGGCGCGGACCACCGCACCACGGCGCTGCTGGAAGGCTCGGTGCGCATCCTGGAAGAGTTCGGCGTGTGGGAGCAGATCGCGCCCCGTGCCGCGCCGCTGCGCGACATGCGCATCGCGGACGCCACGCGCCGGCTCGTCCGCGCGCCGGAAGTGACCTTCCGCTCCGCCGAGATCGGCCTCGACGCCTTCGGCTACAACATCGAGAACGACGCCCTGCGCAACGGCCTCCTCGCCGCGGCGATGGAGATGCCCAACCTCCACATCGCCCGCACCTCCGTGGAGCGCATCGATTTCGGGCCGGATGCCGTCACTCTGAAGCTGGCGGATGGAACGAGCCTCGCCGCCCGTCTGGTCGCCGGGGCGGACGGGCGCCAGTCCACGGTGCGGGCCGCCGCCGGCATCAAGATGCGCAACCGCGCCTATCCGCAGGTGGCCTTCACCGCCACCGTGCAACACACGCGGCCCCACGAGGACACCTCCACCGAATTCCACACCGAGAGCGGCCCCTTCACCCTGGTGCCGCTCACGGGCGACCGCTCCTCCATCGTCTGCGTGGTCACCGAGCGCGAGGCGATCCGCCTGCTCGGCCTCAGCGACGAAGTGCTGGCACGGGAGCTGGAGGCGCGCGCCTCCTCCGTGCTCGGCCGGTTCGAGATGGAAGGCGGCCGCGGCGCCTTCCCGCTGGCGGCGGAGACGGCGGAAAGCCTCGTCGGCGACCGTGTGGCTCTGCTGAGCGAAGCCGCCCACATCATGCCGCCCATCGGCGCGCAGGGGCTGAATCTCGGCCTCAGGGATGCGGCGGCCTTGGTCAGTCTCGCAGCGGATGCGGTCGCGACGGGCCGCGATCCCGGCAGCCGGGAGGTGCTCGCCCGCTATGCGGACAAGCGCCAGCGCGACATCAGCGGCCGCATGACCGCCGTGGACCTGCTCAACCGCTCGCTCCTGTCCGATCTTGTGCCGGTGCAGAGCGTGCGCGGCTTCGGCCTCTATCTGCTTGATCGCGTCGGCCCGCTGCGGCGGAGGCTGATGCGCCTCGGCATCGGCGACAAGGCGGCATGAGGTTTGCCGCGTAAGCCTCAAAAAAGGCTGAGCGGGATGAGGTTCTCGCGCAGCAAATAGAGCATCAGCGTCACCGTCACGACCGACGATAGGGTTCCGAGGAGGACGGCGGTGGACGCCTCCTCCACGAACACATGGTATTGCCGCGCCAGCACGAACACGTTCAGCGCGGGCGGCAGCGCGGCCATGAGCAGAAGCGTATGCTCCCACACCGGCGAGAACGGCCCGAACACCGAGAGCGAGACCAGAGCCACGAACGGGTGGACGAACAGCTTCAGGCTCAGGAGCGGCGCGAGTTCCACCGGCACGCGCTTCAGCGGCCGCAGCGCCACGGTCACGCCGAGGGTGAACAGGGCGCAGGGCGCGGCCGCGTTCTTCAGATAGTCCAGCATCCGCGAGAGGGCGTCCGGCTCCTTGAATTCGAGCGCCGCCGCCAGCACGCCCAGTAGCGTGGCGATGTTGAAGGGGTGGGTGAGCACTCTCTTGGCGATGAGCACGAAGGTGTGGCCGAGGCTCTCTCCCCGCCCGCGCGTCGCCATCAGCAGCGGCACGACCGTGAAGAAGAACACGCTGTCGGTGGCGAAGATGAGCGCGGCCGGGCTTGCGGCGGCCTGTCCGAAGGCGGCGAGCGTCAGGCCCGGGCCCATATAGCCCACATTGGCATAGGCACCGGCCGTGAGCGCGATGGCCGCCTCGCCGATATTGCCCTTTCGGAACCAGAGGCCGACGCCCAGCGCCAGCAGGGACATGGTGGCGGTGGAGGCCAGCACGGCCAAGATGAAGGCGGGATTCGCCAGCTCGTGGAACGGCGTCTGCGCAACGATGCGATAGAACAGCGCCGGCAGCGCCACATAGATGATGAAGAAGGAAAGCCAGGCGAGGCCCGCCTCGGGCAGCTTCACCCTGCGGCCGCAGAAATAGCCGAGGAGGATCAGGCCGAAGAAGGGAAAGGCGAGGCCGAAGAGGTCGCTCATGATCGCCGGAAGCTGGCCGGAAGGCGGAGGAGGGAGGCAACGGGGTGCCCCCTTCCTACAAATCCCGGCGACAGATGAAAAGCGCGAGCGCCGATCAGCGCGGCGGCGTCGCGGCCTTGCCCATCAGATGCCGCACGGCATAGAGCTCCGGATAGAGCCGGTTGCGGAACTGGCTCGCCGCCGGCTCCACCGTCGCAAGCAGCCGGTCGATGGCGCCGGAACGGGGCGTGTCGGCCCAGGCACGGCGGGCGATGGGCCGGTCATCGAGCCAGAAGGGGCTCCAGTCGAGCGTCGTCTCGATGAGCTCGCGCGCGAAGTCCGGCCCCTCGTCCAGCGAGCCCTGCATCACCACGTCGATATAGGACTGGAGCAGCGGGAAGTTCACGTCCGGCTGCTGAAGATCAGCCGGCCCCTTGCCGGCGGACTCCTTGGGCACATAGACCCAGATCTTGCCGACGCGGGGCAGGCCCTCCCAGTCGATGGCCTCCACATGGGCCTGGTCCAGCTCCACCCGGTCATAGCCGCCCTCGCGGGCATCGAAGGCGGCAAGCTCGGCTTCGTCCTTCACGGGGAAGATGACGCCGTTGATGCTGCCCGGCTCCTCGCCCGGCATGCGCGGCCGGATGCCGAGGGCGGTGAAGCCCGCGGTGCCTTCGCGCGGGGTGAACCGCGATGCCCACGAGCGCACATAGCCGAAGCTGCCGGAGATTCGGGCGGCGATGGCCGGCACCGGCCGCCCGGACGTTGCGGTCCGGGACGGTCCGCTGATGAGCGAGCCGTATCCGAACAGGAACTCTCGCGGGGCATTGGCGAGGCGCTGGCCCCAGAAATCCTTAGCCGCCGCTGGCAGGGTTGAAGAAGCCGCCAGCCCGGCGAGACCGCCGAGCACACCGCGCCGCGTAATCGTCATGCCCTGTTTCCCCCTGCCCGATGGGCGCCCGCTTGGTCGCCCTGAAGTCGTGTTGCGCAGGCCGGCGACCTATGCTGCATTGCAATCAACAGGTTCTGCGGGGGGTTATGCACCCCCTGCCGCATCCACACGGGGGGACTCATGAAGCTGCCGCGCCAATTCTTCAAGCCGCTCGCCATCGGCGCGCCCGCACCATATCGCGAGCTGCCGGTGCGGCTCGAGCGCATGATCCATTTCGTGCCGCCGCATCTGGAGAAGATGCGCGCCAAGGTGCCGGATATCGCCAAGCAGGTGGACGTGGTTCTCGGCAATCTGGAGGATGCGATTCCCTCCGATGCCAAGGAAGCCGCCCGCAAGGGCTTCATCGAGATGGCCAAGGCCACCGATTTCGGCTCCACCGGCCTGTGGACCCGCATCAACTGCCTCAACAGCCCGTGGGTGCTGGACGACATCATCGAGATCGTCAGCGAGATCGGCAACAAGCTGGACGTCATCATGCTGCCCAAGGTCGAGGGCGCCTGGGACATCCACTATCTCGACCAGCTCCTCGCCCAGCTCGAGGCGCGCCATTCCATCGAGAAGCCCATCCTCATCCACGCCATTCTGGAGACGGCCGAGGGCGTGAAGAATGTGGAGGAGATCGCCGCCGCATCTCCCCGCATGCACGGCATGAGCCTCGGCCCGGCCGACCTTGCCGCCTCGCGCGCCATGAAGACCACCCGCGTCGGCGGTGGCCACCCGGACTACAAGGTGCTGGCCGATCCGGACGGCGACAAGCCGCGCGTCGGCTACCAGCAGGACCTGTGGCATTATACCGTCGGGAAGATGGTGGATGCCTGCGCCGCCAACGGCATCAAGCCCTTCTACGGCCCGTTCGGCGATTTCGCGGACCTCGCCGCGTGCGAGAGCCAGTTCCGCAATGCCTTCCTCCAGGGCTGCGTCGGCGCCTGGTCGTTGCATCCCACGCAGATCGAGATCGCCAAGCGCGTCTTCTCGCCCGATCCGGGCGAGGTGGCGTTCGCGCTCAAGATCCTAGAAGCCATGCCGGACGGTGCCGGCGCGGTGATGATCGACGGCAAGATGCAGGACGACGCCACCTGGAAGCAGGCCAAGGTGATCGTCGACCTTGCCCGGATTGTCGCAGCCAAGGACCCGGAAATGGGCAAAGCCTACGGATTGTGAGAGAATTGATTAACCAACGGCCGCGGCGAAGGTCGCCGCGGCTCTCCCGCCCGAATTCGGGCGGAGCGGAAAAGTCAGGAAGAGGCGGGATATGGCCAGCCAGGACAAAGCGCGCGCAAAGCCCGCAATCGTTGCTCCCATTGGCGACGGCATCCCCGAAGACCCCGCGCATTACGTTGGGTCAGAACTCGGCGCAGGCATGCGTCAGGCGAAGTTCCGCATCGGCGAGGTGGTGCGCCACAAACACTTCCCCTTCCGGGGCGTGGTGTTCGACGTGGACCCGGTGTTCGACAATACCGAGGAATGGTGGCTGTCGATTCCCGAGGACATCCGCCCCCACAAAGACCAGCCGTTTTACCACCTGCTCGCCGAGAATGCGGACAGCGAATACGTCGCCTACGTCTCCGAGCAGAATCTGGAGCGCGACCCCTCCGAGGAGCCGGTGCGCCACCCCAAGGTCACCGAGGCCCTGTCCGAGGATGGCGCCGGCGGCTGGCGGGTGCGGCCTGATCTCGTGAACTGACGAGCGGTTCACGCAGCACCGGAATTAATAAAAAACCCCCGGCCATAAGCCGGGGGTTTTTTCTTTTGGAGAGAAGGCGACGGCAGGTGCCGCCGGCTCACTTTTTCGCCGGATCAGCGGCAGGCGCTGCCGGAGCGGGCGCCGCCGGGGCGGGAGCGGCAGGCTTGGCAGGCGCGGCGGTCTTCTCGATCTTCGCGTCGGCGCGCAGCTTCGTCACCATGTCGGCCTGGGCCTTGCGGACGAGATACTGCTCCACCTGGTCCTCGACCTGCTCATAGGACGGCACCGCCTTCTGGCGCTTGTCCTCGACCTTGATGACGTGCCAGCCGAACTGGGTCTTCACCGGGTCTGAGACCTGGCCCTTCTCCAGCTTGAACGCCGCCTCGGCGAATTCCGGCACCATCTGGTCCTTGGTGAAATAGCCGAGGTCGCCGCCGTCCTCGGCGCTGTCCTTGGAATTCTCCTTGGCGAGCTTGGCGAAATCCTCGCCGGCCTTGGCCTTCTTGGCGATTTCCTTGGCCTTGGCCTCGTCGTCCACCAGGATATGGCGGGCGTGGACTTCCATGTCGGCAGGCGCCGACTTCACCAGCTCGTCGTAGGTCTTGCGCTTGAGCTCGGCAGAAACGGCCTTCTTGGCCTCCTGCATCATGAGCGCTTCCATCAGCGCCTTCATGCGGGCGTAGGCGAGACGATTCTGAAACTCGGGGGTCTGGTCGACCTTCTGCGCCTCGGCGGCCTTGGCGATGAGGGTCATGTCGGTCAGGAACGACAGGACGTATTCATCGCGGGCGGGACCGCGGACCTCGGGCGGCAGGCCGGAGCCGATGTCCTCGATGGCGATGTTCAGCTCGCTCTGGCGGATCGGCGTCCCGTTGACGGTGACGAGGACCGGATCGGCGCCGGGGGCTGCCGCGGGGGCCGCAGCAGGAGCGGCCGCGGGTGCCGGGGCTCCCTGCGCCAACGCCGCCCCCATGGAGGCCGCGGAAACCGAGGCCGCGAGCAGGGCGGCGAAGAGGGAAAGCTGAGCGGAACGCTTCATAGGGCCGTTTTCCTCGGATATGTGTCGTCGGATGCGCCGATGCGCGCGCAACCTTGCTCACGTGTCCTCCGCTGACAAGAGGGCATTGTTGCGGCATACCCGCGACCGGAAAACGCACGGCGGGGCTTTCGTTCCCACGCGCGAGCCTGTATAAGGCGCGCCTTCAATCGGGAATGCTGGCCCACGGGCGAGCCCCGCGCACTGCCCTCACGCAGTTCGCAACCGGGCTCGAGACGAACGCGCACAGGCTTCGTCATCCGTCTTCGGGTTCGGCGCGCACCGATCACAAGTTCGAAAGCCGCAAGGGCGCCAGCCGGCGCGCTCGCATGTTGCGCCAGTTGGCGAGTCACCTGGCTCGTTACGCCGTTCAGGAGTTTGGACAATGGCTGTCCCGAAGAGAAAGACCTCGCCGTCCCGTCGCGGCATGCGCCGTTCGGCCGACGCGCTGAAGCAGCCCACCTATGTGGAAGACAAGGATTCGGGCGAGCTGCGCCGTCCGCACCACGTCGACCTGAAGACCGGCATGTATCGCGGCCGGCAGATTCTGAAGCCCAAGGCCGAGGCCTGAGCTTCACGTCGCGGCGGCCCTCACGGCCGCCCGCTGCAGCGCCGGCGCTCGCCGCCGGCGCACCCACCCTCTCTGAGGGTGATTCTCGCTCCCGCAACCGCTGAGCGATTCGCTCTTCCCTGCGGGCGGGGCGACCCGATCCCACCATCATTCATTAACGCTGACCAGCGCGCGACATCGCGCCCGTGCCGCTGCGTGCGCCATGCGGCCATCCGGTTGCGGCCCTGCCCAGCGCTTGATTCTCCCGGGATCGGCCCGAGGCGATCGGCTGGCGCGTGCAATCCCCTGATGCCTCCGCATTCGTGACATTCGGCGCCCGATGTGTCATCGCATCGGCGGAGCCGGGGCGGCGCCATGGGCGAAGGCCCTGGGCATTTTCCCGGCTGAGCGGCCCCGAGGAGCACCAATGCTGACGCCCGTCCCGTTGCTGATCGTCCCCCTCGCCCTCTACAACATCATGGTCTTTCTGATGCCCGGCACGGAATGGACCACCGTGCTCACCACGGTCGAGATGATGTCAGGGGCCCATTGGACGATCACCCTTGCGGAAGGGTTCATCGTTCTCAGCCTGTTCTTCCTGTTTTTCGAGATTCTGAAGTCGACGCGCATCAGCTCGCGCTCGATCATCGATCACATGCTGTCGATGCTGGTGTTCGCGGCGGGTCTCGCCGAGTTCCTGCTGGTGCGCCCGGCCGGCAACTCGGTATTCGCCATCCTGCTGTGCATCATGCTGCTGGATGTGGTGGCCGGCTTCTCGGTTTCGATCCGCGTCGCCCAGCGCGACTTCTCGGTCGATCCGCGCGCGCAGCAGTAAAGGACTGCTCCACGCGCCGCGGCCGGGCTGAGCCCGGCCATCGCGCATCTCTATCGCGCTTCTCTTGGGATCAAGACGCCGGCCCCGCATCGGGTGGCCGGCGTCGGCGTTTCAGCTGCCGCTGCCTTCCTTTGGGCTGCGGGTCTCGCTCGGCGCATCGTTCTTGGCGACGAGCTTGGGCTCGGGCTTGGGAACGAGTTGCTCCAGCTTCGCCTGCATGTCGGCCATCTGGCGCTTCAGAGCGTCAAGCTCGTCCACCCGCTCGGGCTGCGGCGCAGGCTGCGCAGGTGCAGCGGCCGGAGTGGTGGTGGCGGCCGTGGCCGGCTCGTCCCCCTTAGGGAAGGGCAGGAACATGTGGAAGGCGCGCTCGAACACTTCCATGTTGCGACGCACCGTCTCGTCCAGGCCGGCGAACGGAGCGCCCGGCACCGGAAAGGGCGTCCCCGCGAGCGTCTGGGACAGGTGATCGCGGAACTTGCCCTGATCCTTGGTGAAGCTGTCGATGGACGCTTCCAGGTACCGCGGAACCAGCATCTGCATGCTGTCTCCGTAGAAGCGGATAATCTGGCGCAGGAAAGCGATGGGGAGAAGGTTCTGCCCCTTGTTTTCCTGCTCGAAGATAATCTGCGTCAGCACCGAATGCGTGATGTCCTCGCCGTTCTTGGCGTCGTACACCACGAAGTCCTCGCCTTCCTTCACCATGTTGGCGAGGTCTTCGAGGGTTACATAGGTGCTCGTCCCCGTGTTGTAGAGACGGCGGTTCGCGTATTTCTTGATGGTGACTGGCTCTTGCGTTTTTGCCATCGTCCGGTCATCCGTTTCCTTGGGCGGAACGGTAGGTTAAGGCGTTTCCAAGTGCAGAGCTACCACTTTGTGTGCGCTGCCCATCCATCCTTTCGCAGCGCAGACTCCGCCCTTTGGCGAAGCGCGCCGGGCCTGCGGCCGACCAAGGTTGAATAGCTGCTTTTGACCGGCCCCCTTGCCATGCGATGGGTCATTGACACATGGTCCGGCCCGGACACGATAGAGGTCAAGCCTTCCCACTCGCCATTCGGCAAAGAGGCGCGGAGCCACCCGCCCGATCTTCCCAGGAGAGACTTCCATGAAGGACGAGGTCGTCATCGTCGCCGCCGCGCGCACCCCTGTCGGGTCGTTCAACGGCGCGCTCGGCACGCTGCCCGCGCATGAGCTCGGTGCCATCGCCATCAAGGCCGCCCTCGAGCGCGCCGGCGTCGCGCCGGCTGCCGTGAGCGAAGTGATTCTGGGCCAGGTGCTCACCGCCGCCCAGGGCCAGAACCCCGCCCGCCAGGCCTCCATCAAGGCCGGCGTGCCCATTGAGGCGCCCGCTTATGAAGTGCAGATGGTGTGCGGCTCGGGCCTGCGCTCCGTCGCGCTCGGCGCCCAGGCCATCGCCAACGGCGACAGCGAGGTCGTGGTGGCCGGCGGCCAGGAATCCATGAGCCAGTCCACCCACGCCGCGCACCTGCGCAACGGCGTGCGCATGGGCAATGCCGACTTCGCCGACACCATGATCAAGGACGGCCTGTGGGATGCCTTCAACGGCTACCACATGGGCGTGACCGCCGAGAACGTGGCCAAGGAATTCCAGATCACCCGCATCGAGCAGGACGAGTTCGCCGTCGCCTCCCAGAACAAGGCCGAGGCGGCCCAGAAGGGCGGCAAGTTCAAGGACGAGATCGTCCCCGTCATCATCTCCACCCGCAAGGGCGACGTGGTGGTGGACCAGGACGAGTACATCCGCCACGGCTCCAGCCTCGACGCGATGCAGAAGCTGAAGCCCGCCTTCGCGAAGGACGGCACCGTGACCGCCGGCAACGCGTCCGGCATCAATGACGGCGCCGCCGCCGTTGTGCTCATGAGCGCCGCCCGCGCCAAGGCCGAGGGCAAGACCCCTCTCGCCCGCATCGTCTCCTGGGCGCAGGCCGGCGTCGATCCGTCGGTGATGGGCACGGGCCCGATCCCGGCGTCCAAGCTGGCGCTGGAGAAGGCCGGCTGGTCCAAGGACGACCTCGACCTCATCGAGGCCAACGAGGCGTTCGCCGCGCAGGCCATCGCCGTCAACAAGGGCCTGGGCTGGGATACCTCCAAGGTCAACGTGAACGGCGGCGCCATCGCCATCGGCCATCCGATCGGCGCCTCGGGCACCCGCATCCTCGTGACCCTGCTGCACGAAATGCAGAAGCGCGATGCCAAGAAGGGCCTCGCCACCCTCTGCATCGGCGGCGGCATGGGCATCGCCATGTGCCTCGCGCGCGACTGAGCGCGTCGTTTCAGGCAACCGGACGGAAGGCCTCGCCCCGGGCCGATCCCTCCAGATCAGGGCCGCGACCTTCAATCGCGGCCCTCCGTTTCCGAACGGAAATACCGACTTGCTACACACCGCCCGAGCGTGGCTCGACCCGCTAGGGCTGGGTGGGGGAGTCTCCAGGTCGAGCCAATAGAGTGAAGTGAAGGAGGGAAACCATGGGACGCGTCGCATTGGTCACGGGCGGCACGCGGGGAATCGGCGAGGCAATCTCGGTGGCGCTGAAGGCCGCCGGAAAGACCGTCGTCGCCAATTTCGCGGGCAATGAAGAGGCCGCCAAGGCCTTCACCGAAAAGACCGGCATTCCCGCCTACAAGTGGGACGTGTCCGATTTCGAGGCCTGCAAGGCGGGGATCGCCAAGGTGGAGGCCGAAGTCGGCCCGATCGAAATTCTCGTCAACAACGCCGGCATCACCCGCGACGGCCAGCTGCACAAGATGTCGCTTGAGCAGTGGAACGCGGTGATCAACACCAACCTCAACTCCGCCTTCAACATGACGCGCAACGTCATCGAGGGCATGCGTGACCGCAAGTTCGGCCGCATCGTCTGCATCTCGTCGATCAACGGCCAGAAGGGCCAGTTCGGCCAGACCAACTATTCGGCTGCCAAGGCCGGCGAGATCGGCTTCGTGAAGGCCCTCGCGCAGGAAAGCGCGAAGCTCGGCATCACCGTGAACGCCATCGCCCCGGGCTACATCGCCACCGAGATGGTGAAGGCGGTGCCGGCGGACGCGCTGGCCAAGATCGTGGCGACCATCCCGGTCGGCCGCCTCGGCGAGCCGGAGGATATCGCCCGCGCGGTGGTGTTCCTCACCTCCGACGACGCCGGCTTCGTCACCGGTTCGACCATGACCGTCAACGGCGCGCAGTACATCTGCTGATCGCGCCATCCGGCGACACAAGACGGCCCGCGTCCCCTCTGGACGCGGGCCGTTTGCGTTTCAGGCCATAGGCCCGTCTCAGACCACCAGCGTCTGCAGCAGGGCCCGCACCGGCTCGGGAATCGGCACCGGCCGCTGGGTCGCCCGCTCCACATAGACATGGACGAAATGCCCCTGCGCCGCCGCGCTCGGGTCGTCGCCCTGGAACAGGGCAATCTGGTAGCGCACCGAGGACGAGCCGAGCTTCGTCACCCGCATGGCCGCCTTGACCGGGGCCGGATAGGTGAGGCTGCGGAAATAGGTGCAGCGCGTTTCCACCACGAGACCGATGACAGGGCTCGTCTGCGGGTCCAGCAGCCCGGCCGAGACCAGTTGCTCGTTCACCACCGTGTCGAAGTAGGAATAATAGACGACGTTGTTCACGTGCCCGTAGACGTCCACGTCCATCCATCGGGTCGTGATCGGCAGCATATGCTTGAAGCCGTCGATCGTCACGGGCTCCTCGCGCGCCGTGCCCCCACCTGCGCCCGTCCCTGCCCCACCGCTCATTCCAGCCTCCCTATCGCATCCGCCGCCATTTAGAGGGAACGGACGGGCGAGGCCAAGGGCGAGCCGCGAAGCAATGCGGGCCGGAGCTTCAGCCGGGCTCGTCGCCGGGCGGCAGCGGCTGCTCGGGCACCTTGAGGGCGTCGGCGAGGCGCATGCGCGCGGTGCCGGGGCGCAGCGGCTTCTGCTGGCTCTCATGGGGCGCCCAGCCGGAGAGGAAGACGATCTCGAACGTCGCCCGCACCTTGCCGTCCGGGTCCGCGAACCGCTCGGCATAGACTTCCGCCGCGCGCAGCAATGTCGCCCGGCGCAGCGGCACGCGGCGGCGTTCATTGAGCGCATTGGCCCCGCCCATCCGCCTCAGGTCCGCAAACAGGGTGAAGGGCGAGGAATAGCGCACCACCACGCGATCCACGTCCGTCACCGGCAGGGCGAACCCCGCCCGCTGCAGCAGGGCGCCGAGATCGCGCACATCGGCGAATGGCGCCACGCGGGGCGAGAGGCCGCCCGTGGTCTCGCTCTCGGCAATGGCGAAGGCCTGCCGCAGTTCGGTGAGGCTGCCGCCGCCGAGCAGCGCGCCCATGAACAGCCCGTCCGGCTTCAGCGCCCGGCGCACCTGAGCCAGCACCCCCGGCAGGTCGTTGACCGATTGCAGCGCCAGCGCCGAAACCACCAGATCCAGGCTGCCGGCAGCGAATGGCAGCGCCTCCTCGTCGGCGACCACGGCGGGTGGGACGAGATCGCCCGCCAAAGGCGCGGCACGGATCAGGCGCTCCACGGCCGGGTGCCCGGACAGGGCGGTAGCGAGCGCCCCGGTCGGGGTGCCGAGATCCACGGCGGTCGAAAAGGTCCGCTTCACGGCCAAGAGCCGGTCCGCCACATCCTCCGCCGCGCGCTCCAGCAGGAATGTCTCCGGCCCGAGCGCAGCCGCACGGGCAAGCCGCCGGCGCAGCAGGTCGCGATCGAAGACGAGGTGGGGCGCGGTTTCGGAGGCAGGGCTCATGGCGCGCATATAAGCGCTTGCCGTGCCGGATGCACGCGCCCGCCGTTTCCCCCCGTCGCGGGAAAGATGCCTTTCCGGCTGCGCTTATTGATCGGCGCCCGGGGAGCCGCTACAGGCCACGGGACCCATAAGACTTTCGCACAAGGGCACGGGAGAGCGGCCATGGACAAGGCAAACGGCACGAACACGGCCTCCGACAGGGAGATCCTGCTCGCGCTTTTCGATGCCGCCCTTGCCGCCGCTCTACCGGAAGGCAAGTTCAAGGACAGCCTCCCCGCCCCGCCCGATGCGGCCAAGGGCGGCCGCACCATCGTGATCGGCGCCGGCAAGGCCTCCGCCCGCATGGCGCGCGCCTTCGAGGAGGAATGGGGCCGCCCCTGCGAGGGCCTCATCGTCACCCGCTACGGCCATGGCTGCGAGACGAAGCACATCGAGATCGTCGAGGCCGCCCATCCGGTGCCGGACCAAGCGGGGCTCGATGCCGCCCGCCGCATCCTGGAACTGGCGCGCAGCGCCGGGCCGGACGATCTCGTGGTGTGCCTTATGTCCGGCGGCGCCTCCTCGCTGCTCACCCTCCCGGCCGAGGGGCTGACGCTCGCCGACAAGCAGGCGCTCAACTCCGCTCTGCTCAAGTCCGGCGCGCCCATCGGGGTGATGAACCGGGTGCGCAAGTCCATGTCCGCCATCAAGGGCGGCCGCCTTGCCGCCGCCATCGCGCCGGCACGGGCCGTCACCTACCTCATCTCCGACGTGCCGGGCGACGACCCCGCCGCCATCGGCTCCGGCCCCACCATTCCCGAGGCGTCCGATCCGGAGGCCGTGCTCGGCCTGATGCGCACCTGGGGCATCGAGATCACCGACAAGCTGGAGCAGGTCATCCGCGCCAACACGGTGGCGGGCGAGGCCATTCCCGGCCAGGAGGTGCACATGATCGCGACCCCGCTCATGGCGCTGAAGGCGGCCGAGGCAAAGGCGAAGACGCTCGGCCTGACCCCGCTCATCCTCGGCGACGCCATAGAGGGAGAGGCGCGGGAGGCCGGCAATGTCTTCGCCGGCATCGCCCGCTCCGCCTCCGAGCACGGCCTGCCGGCGGCCGCGCCCTGCGTGCTGCTCTCCGGCGGCGAGACCACGGTGACGGTGCGGGGCAAGGGACGCGGGGGCCGAAGCGTGGAATTCCTCCTCGCGCTGGCCATCGCGCTCAAGGGCCGGGAGGGCGTCTCCGCCATCTCCTGCGACACGGACGGCGTGGACGGCACGGAAGACAATGCCGGCGCCTGGTTCGACGCCGCGCTGCTCGCCGATGCCGCGAGCCGTGGGCTGAAGCCCGACGACTACCTTGCCAACAATGACGGCTACAGCTTCTTCTCGGCCCTCGACCGACTGGTGATGACCGGCCCGACGCTGACCAACGTCAACGACTTCCGCGCGATTCTGGTGCGCTGACACCAGCAGAGCCGATTGCGGCGGGCGTATGCCTGCACGCGCCTGTTGCAGCGCAGCAGAGCTGCAGCGGGCGCATGGCTCAATTAAATTGAGCGATATCAAAACGCTGAGCGGTCTGGCCACCAAATCGGCATCGCTTTGCCGTATTGGTCAAGGTAAACCCTATTGACCTTTGCTGCGCTGCACATAGTTTGAGGCACGAACAAACCGGGGGGCGACCGGGAGGAAACCGGGGTTTTAGACGCCAGTCTGGAGACCACAATGACCGATGAGGTCGCACCGGGGATCATCCGGAAGCTTTGGAGCGGAGAGACCGGACGGTTCCGGGACCATCTCCTGAGGCTCGATACGGAGAGCCGCCGGTTCAGGTTCGGCTCCGCAGTATCCCCTGAATTCATCGAGCGCTATGCGTCGCGGGTGTTCCGCACGGGAGCCATCGTGCATGGCTGCTTCGTCGACGGCGAGCTGCGTGCCGCCGCCGAGCTCTATCCCATGGGCGACGTGCTGCCCGGCGAGGCGGAAGCCGCCTTCAGCGTCGAGACCGAATACCAGAACCATGGCCTCGGCACGCTGCTGCTCGACCGGGTGATCCTGTCCGCGCGCAATCGCGGCATCCGCTCGCTGTTCATGAGCTGCCTCGCCCACAATCGGCGCATGCAGCAGATCGCGCGCAAGTATGACGCCGAGCTGAAGTTCGAGCACGACGAGGTCACGGCCGAGCTGGTCGCGCCCTTCCCCACTGCGCTGTCTCTGGCGCAGGAAGCGGCGGCGGACGCCCAGGGCATGGCGGGCGCCGTGCTCCAGGCCCAGCGCCTAGCAACCGGCCGCCTGCTCGACATGTTCCTTCCCGCTGCGACCGAGCCTGTGCTGGAGCCGCAGTGACCTGATCCGTCTGCCCCGACGTGAGACCCGGCCCTTTGCACAAGAGGGCCGGCAAACAAAAACCCCCGGCACTGCCGGGGGTTTTTCGTTTCAGCCAGACACCGGCCGGAGATCGCCGGCCGGAAATCACTGGCAGGACCTCACTGGCCCGTCTTGGCCTTCTCGAGCTCCTGGCCCTTCTTGAGGAGGGCGGCCTTGCTCTGCTCTTCCTGCTGCTGGGCGGCGGCGCGGGCTTCTTCCATGCGCTTGCGCTCAAGCTCCATGGCGACCTTCGCGTCCATGCCGGGGCCGTCATAGGCCTTGCCGAAGTCGGTGTTGGAGATGGGCAGGCTGAGGGTGCGGCCGGTGCCATTCACCATCTGCAGATAGACCGCATTGGCCTTGCGCAGCTTGGCGACGAAGGTGCCGTCGACCTCGAGGTCGCCGATGCAGGTCGCGCCGCCGCCCTGGATGGGCTGGCACAGCACGAACGGGATGTTCACGGGATCCTTGTCGAGGGTGATGCGCAGGCCGGGCTGCAGGCGCATGCCGAGCGGCACGGAGATGTTGATGTGCTTCTTGGGCTCATCCTGCATCTCGATGATGTCGACCTTGGCGATCGCCTGGCTCTCGACGCCGAGCACCTGGGTCAGCACGCAGACCTGCTTCTTCCGCTCAGGCACTTCCTGGCAGATCTTCTGCCACGGCGAGGCGGAGAACTTCACGTCAGGCTCGCCCTGCGGCGCCTGGCCCTGCTGGGGGGCACCGGCCGGGGCCGGGGCAGCGGCGGCGGGAGCGGCAGGCTTGGCCGCGGCGGGCGCCGCAGGCTTGGCGGGCGCCGCGGGCTTCGCCGGCTGGGTCGTGGAGGGCTGGGTCTGGGCAAAGGCCGGACCGGCGAGCGCCACAGTGAGCAGCGTGGCGGCGATGAACGCCGTGAGCCGCGCGGTGGAATGGGTCTTCGTCATTGTGGCCTTTCCTGTGGTCTCTGCCGCCGGGCTCCCGCATGCGCAGGCGCACGCGCACGCCGGAGCACCCCGCGCCCCCTCTCGGACACCGGCTCTCTCCGGCCCAATTAAGGCGAGAAGGTGACAAACCGGCCGTCATCTTCACATCTGGCGGCGGGCGCTAGATTGCGGAGGAATGCGGCCAACTGACGGCGCATTCTGCAACCCATGGGAAATGCTGATAGGCGGCCGCCCGCGAGCCCCTATCATGGCACACGAATCATGAGGCCGCCTTTGCCAGGCTTGGCTTCGTGTGACGCGATGCAGCATCGGAGGCGCCATGATGACCGGCTGCGGAAACGCCGCGCGCCTGACGAGGACGGCTCCTGCGGTCCTCGTGCTTCTGCTGCTGGTTTTCGGCGCCACCAAACCGGCGGTCGCCCAGGCGCTTGACAAGGCTTCAGCCATCACGATGCGGGGCAAGCCGGCCCTGCCCCCCGGCTTCACTTCTCTCGCTTATGCCAATTCCAACGCGCCCAAGGGCGGGCGGCTCACGCTCTCTTTGCTCGGCACCTTCGACAGCCTCAACCCGTTCATCGTGAAGGGCACCTCCCCCGGCGTCCTGCGCGGCACGGTGACAGAGAGCCTGATGGCCCGCTCGCTGGACGAGCCCTTCACCCTCTATCCGCTGATCGCCCGCACCGTTTCCACCGACGAAAAGCGCTCCTTCGTCGAGTTCGCCCTCGACCCGGCCGCCCGCTTCTCCGACGGCAGTGCGCTGACCAGCGCGGACGTGCTGTTCTCCTTCGCCCTCATGCGGGACATGGGCCGGCCGAACCACCGGCTCTATTACGGCAAGATCACCAAGGCGGAGGCGCCGGACGCGCACACAGTGCGCTTCACCTTCGCCGAGCCGGACCCCGAGCTGCCGCTCATCATGGGGCTGATGCCGGTCTTCAGCGCGCAGGCGACCGACCGGGCGCGGTTCGAGGAGACGACCCTCACCCCCCTCCTCGGCTCCGGCCCTTACAGGGTCACCAACGTCAATGCCGGCGCGGCGCTCACGCTGGAGCGCAATCCGGACTATTGGGGCCGGAACGTCGCCTTCAATCGCGGCCTCTATAATTTCGACCGGCTCGACACCGTTTATTTCCGCGATGCCAACAGCGAATTCGAGGCGTTCCGCAAAGGTCTGATCGACGCCCGGTTCGAGAACGACCCCGGCAGATGGGAGACGGCCTACGATTTCCCCGCCGTCCGCAGCGGCGAGGTGGTGAAGGAGACCATCCCCACCGGCATCCCGAAGCCCTATTCCGCCTTCGTCTTCAACACGCGCCGCCCGCTGCTGGCAGACATCCGGGTGCGGCAGGCCCTGATCGAGCTGTTCGATTTCGAATGGCTGGACCGCAGCTTCTATCACGGCCTCTACCGCCGGACGGGCAGCTTCTTCGAAGGCTCGGCACTCTCCAGCATCGATCGGCCGGCAGATGCCCGCGAACGCGCGCTGCTGGCGCCCTTCCCCGGCTCCGTGGTGCCGGACGTGCTCGCCGGCACCTATCACCCGCCGGTCTCAGACGGAACAGGCCGCGACCGCATCCGGCTCAAGACGGCGCTCGACCTTCTGGAACAGGCGGGATTCGTGCTGCGCAAGGGCGCGCTGGTGGATGCGGGGAACGGACGGCCGTTCGCGCTGGAACTCATGGTGGTCACACGCGATCAGGAGCGCCTCGCCCTCGCCTGGCAGGCGCAGTTGAAGCGGGCGGGCATCACCCTCAACGTGCGCAGCGTGGATGCGGTGCAGTTCGACACCCGCCGGCAGGCCTATGATTTCGATATGATGCCCTATGCTTGGTCGCAATCCCTGTCGCCGGGCAACGAGCAGGCCTTCTATTTCGGCGCCGCCGCCGCCGACACGCCGGGCAGCCGCAACTATATGGGCGCGAAGGCGCCGGCCATCGACGCCACCATCGCTGCCCTCATCGCCGCGCGGGACGAGGAGGCGTATGTCGCCGCCGCGCGGGCGCTGGACCGGGTGCTGATCTCCGGCGCCTATGCGGTGCCGCTGTTCCACACGCCCGGGCAATGGCTCGCGCGCTGGACACGCATCGCCCGGCCCGAACGGGCCTCGCTCTATGGCACCCTGCCGGAAACGTGGTGGCGGGTGCCGGGCAAATGAGCCGTCAGGCCGGCACGGAGGCGGGCCGGGCCCGCGCGGCCAACGTCCCAACGATCACGAAAGCCAGCAGCACCACGCCCTGAGCGATGGCGAACGGCGGCTCCGACTGGGTGGGCGCCAGCGCCGCCAGCGCCGGCACCTTGGCGAATGCCTGCGCGACGGCGACGAACACCAGGAAATAAAGGCTCGCCACGGCAGCAGCCGCATAGACCGGGCGCCACACGCCCACACGGCCGGCACCGTAGAGCGCATAGGCGGCCCCCAACACCACCACAAGCGCGATGGCGCCCACCACGTGCGATGGCTTCACCCCCGAGAAGGGAAAGAGAAAGCCGGTCGCGCTCGTGAGGAAGGCGAGAGCCAGAAAGGCGGCGGTGATCCCCGCCCCTGCCCGCTCGCCCCGCATCAAGGCGAGCGTGACCGGAATCCCGAGAACGATGGCGATCAGGCTGATCCAGGTGTGCAGGCCGGTGAGTGTGGTCGGGTCGAACATGTCTGCCCCCTCGCTGTGCTGGATCATGATGCCGCAGCGTCAAGCTTTCCGCACGCCCCGTCTTTGCGGCTCGGCATGCTTCGGCAGCCAGTTTGGAGGCGCGCAAATACATCCGGCTTGGGCTGGACAGCGCCATCGCAACGCAGCACGTTATGCCGCAAGGGCAAATATCGGCCGCAATTGGCGAAGAAGCTCCGACGCGCTGATTGCGGTAGTACCTTGCGGCAATACTTGGTCCGCTGTACTTGGTCGCAACTACGAAATGGCGTGAGGATGCACGCCGCTTGGCGCCGAATGCGCCGGCAACCGCCGCGAAATCCAAAAACGCGGTGAATACAAGGAGTTCGGCAGGGACCATCGGGTCAGGGGATGGTTCGTCCGTGAGTGTCTTCAACGCCGGCCTCCGCCAGTTCTGGCAAGAGGGGCTCCGTTGGGAGGTGAATTCGATGGCTCGCCCTGGACTTGCGGCGCACGGCCGGGATGAATTCGAGGCCACCCGCCCCGAATACCCGATGCGCTATCGCACAGAGACCGCGCAGAACCAGCGCCCCACTGTTCCGGCCCGCATAGGTGCCGGAAGCCGCCCCCGCCGCAGTTCCAAGCGCCGCGACGGGCTCATGCTCTGGCGGGTGCTCGGCGCATCTGCGGCGGTGCTCATCCTCGGGATGGGTGGTTTGCTGGCTTACAATCTTGTTTCTCCGTGCTCCGACACATCACAGACCGCAGCCGCTCCCACCCAGCCGACTCCAACCGCCCCCGTCGCCGCCCCTGCCACCGCAGCCGCAACCACGGCGCCGAAACCCGCGACGCCAGCTCAACCCAAGCGCATCGCCGACGCAGGGCACGGCCAGTCCGCCATGAAAGTGGCCTCCATTCTCGGCGCTGGCGGGGAGACTGCGGCCCCCCTTACGGCCGAAGCCGGGCCGACGGCCGCCGACTTTTCCCGGCCCGCCTTCCTTGAGCCTCTCAACGATACGGACGAGGAAACCCTCCCGGCGAGCGCCGTGGAGACGGTGGCCGAACGCACCCCGCCCGACGCCGCCGCGCCGCTGCCCGTGCCCCGTCCTGTGAAAATGGCGTCCGCCGACACCGCAGCCTCCGACGACGACTCCGCCACATCCGCCCGCATCCGCTCGGCGGTCACGCTCCGCTCCGGCCCACGCCGCTCCGCCTCGGCCATTGGCACGCTGGAGGGTGGCACGAAGGTGAAGCTTTATTCGTGCAAGAGCTGGTGCGAGGTCTCGACCGGCGACAAGCGCGGCTGGGTCTACAAGTCGTCGGTGGACCGCTGAACCGCCGCCGCTCCACCGTCCGTCATTTGGCGCGCCGCAGACCTTGCCTTGTCGGTCGGCACTTCTTCCGGTGATACCCGTCCGCTGAGGGGCACCTGACCTTCGGCCGGTGGCGCATCGCCCGGCGAAGGCCTCCCCACCTCATCTTCTTGCGCTGTGGCCGCCTGGAGCGGCAACGGGACCAGCACGGCGATGCCCCGCCCCATCCAGTCCGGCTGTCCCGTATCCAGCATGTCCATGTTTGCCGGAGCGGGGAACGGGGCCTTTCCGTCTGAAATCTCCGCTGCCACCATCTCGGCGGCCCGGCCCACGGCTGCGGCGAGCGTCTCGCCATCCGCCTGAAGCCCGGGAAAATCCGGGAAACTCAGACGAAGCCCGCTTTCTTCCTCTCGGATGATGCCGATCACATGGTTCATGGCGCGTCCTCCTGAAGGAGAAAAGCGCAGGGGAGCCTTCCGCGTTCCGCCTGCGAGCGGCCCGCGGCGTGAGAGCCGTCACTTCTTGCGGTTGCGGCGATCGGTGGTGGCGTCGAGCAGGATGCCGCGGGAGACGGCGCCCCGGCCGAACTTGGCGCGCAGGGCGTCCATGGCCGTCTCCGTGGCCTTGAGGCGCTGGCTGGTGGTGTCCACGAGATCGGCCGGGTCGGCATCGGCGATGGGGCCGAGGTCGGAGACGCCGATGCCGATCAGCCGGAAGAGGGTTCCGTCCGTCTCCTTCACCAGCAGCTCATGGGCCGCCGCGTTGATGCGGGCGGCGAGGCAGGTCGGGGCATCCAGCGTACGCGAGCGGGTGCGCAGGCGGAAATCCGCGCTCTTCAGCTTCAGGGTCACGGAGCGCCCGGCGATGCCGGCGCGCTTGAGCCTGTCGCTCACTTCCTCAGACAGCGCATAGAGCGTCTGCTCCAGCGGGCGCAGCGCGCCGATGTCGCGATCGAAGGTGGTCTCAGCGGACACGCTCTTCGCCTCCCGCTCCGGCTCCACCTTGCGCGTGTCGAGGCCGAAGGCGAGGCGCGACAGCCGCAAGCCCTCCGCGCCGTAGCGGCGGGCGAGGTCGGCCGGTTCGGCGCGCTGCAGATCGCCGATGGTGGAGAATCCATCCCGCGCCAGCTTGCCGCCGAAGGCCGCCCCCACCCCCCAGATGAAGGTGACGGGGCGGGGCGCCAGGAATTCCGCCGCTTCGCTCTGGCCGATGACCGAGAAGCCGCGCGGCTTGTCGAGGTCCGAGGCGATCTTGGCGAGGAACTTATTGGCCGCGAGCCCCACCGAGACGGTGATGCCCACCTCCCGCTCCACATCCCGGGCGAAACGCGCGAGCGTCCGCGCGGGGCTGGCCAGATGCAGGGCTTCGGTGCCCGAGAGATCAAGGAAGGCCTCGTCGATGGAGAGCGGCTCCACCAGTGGGGTCAGCGCCTTCATGCGGGCGCGGACCTCCCGGCCGACCTTCACGTATTTCTCCATGTTGGGCTTCAACACCACCGCATCCGGGCACAGGGCCAGCGCCTTGAACATGGGCATGGCCGAGCGCACCCCGTGGATGCGGGCGATGTAGCAGGCGGTGGAAACCACCCCGCGCTTGCCGCCGCCGATGATGAGCGGGACATGCGCGAGGTCCGGATTGTCCCGTTTTTCCACCGCCGCATAGAAGGCGTCGCAATCCACATGGGCGACGCTGAGGCTGTGCAGCTCGCCATGCCGCACCACCCGCGGGCTGCCACACGCAGGGCACCGCGCACCCCGGGGCCCATCCAGCGCGGGAACGTCCGAGAGGCAGTCGCGGCAGAGGCCGGGCGCGGTCATGGCTTCAGGGGGCGGCGCCGCCGGCTACATGGGACGGCGGACGATGGCGTCCGGATCGATGGGCGGCGACAGGATCTCGTGGGCAGCAACCACATGGCGCGGATCGAGCCCCTTTTCGGCGGCGAAGGCAAGAAGAAGAGGCTCGTCGGCGATGACGAAGGCGAGCACGCCGGCACCGAAATCGCGCCGGCTCGCAGCCTCGCGCAGGCTGGCGGGGGTGAGGCCGGTCTCGGCAAGGAATCGCACGAGGCGCTCGCCATCGGCGGCGATGAAGGAGAGGGCGGATACCGCCACCTCCTGCGCCGCGTCACGCTGGGCCTTGAGGCCCCTTGGTTTGTCCTGAATGGGCATTTGCGCTTCCGCAAGGATTGAGGTCTAGCTGTCGGCGGCATTCCAGCACGTTCGCCGCGTGCTGCGAAGGGTGGCAGGATGCGGCGAAGTCGGGCCGGGTTCGGGGGACGCGATGACCAAGACGGTGATGATCGTGGAGGACAACGAGCTCAACATGAAGCTCTTCCACGATCTCCTGGAGGCGCACGGCTATCGCACGGTGGAGACGCGCTCCGGCGTGGAGGCGGTGGAGCTCGCCCGCGCCAACCGGCCGGACCTCATCATCATGGACATCCAGCTGCCGGAGATTTCCGGCCTCGACGTCACCCGCAAGCTGAAGGCCGATCCCGAACTGCGCGCCATCCCGGTGGTGGCCGTCACCGCCTTCGCCATGAAGGGCGATGAGGAGCGCATCCGCGCCGGCGGCTGCGAGGCCTATCTCTCCAAGCCCATTTCGGTGGCGCGATTCCTCGAGACGGTGCGCCAGTATACCGGCGGCTGAGGTGGGGACGGCCGAATCACCGGCTTTTCCTTTCGCCCCGTTGTGCTAGTCTTCGTGGCTTCCAGATGCGAGGCGGAAGGTGCGCGGCCGGCCATGCCGGTCAAGAGGTCCTTTCGCCGCCAGACAACCCTACGGAGTGCTCAGGTCCGCCGCATCTCCTGGGTCCGTGGGGTTTGGCCGGTGGGTGAGCGTCGCGGGAGGCCTCCCCGCCCGTTCCCCGCCGGCCAGCCTATCCTCTCCCGTGCCTCTCCCGGTCATTGCGTCCCCTTGCGTCGCCCGCGCTGCGTCACCACGTTTGCGTGCTGAAGGAGTTGCATTGCCATGAGCTACACCGGCGACACGTCCCGCGAGCCTGCCGACACCGATATCGCGTATCGGCCGCACGCGTTTGATCCGGTGACGCAGCCGGAACTGTTCGAGGGCGTCCTCTCCCGCCGTATCATCGCGTTCCTCGTGGATGCGCTGATGGTCATCGGGCCGGTGGTGCTGTTCGGCGTGTTCGTCTTCGTGTTCGGTATCGTGACCCTGGGCCTTGGCTGGCTGCTGTTCTGGCTGATCGGGCCGGTCTTCATCCTGTGGGCCGTCGCCTATTACGCCTTCACCCTCGGCTCGCCCGCCTCCGCCACCCTCGGGATGCGACTCATGGAGATCGAGCTGCGCACCTGGTACGGCGCGCCCTGCTACGCGCTGCTGGGCGGCGTGCGCGCGGTGTGCTTCTGGGTGTCGGTCTCGGTGCTGACCCCGTTCGTGCTGCTGGTGGGCCTGTTCAACGACCGGCGCCGGCTGCTGCACGATTTTCTCTGCGGCACCGTGGTCATCAACAGCGCCGAGCGGGCCGAGGCGCTGCGCCGCATCCGCTGAAATTTCACCCGCCCGGCGACTGCGCCTTTGACCTGCCTGCACGCAGGCGCGATGATCCTGGTTCAGAGGCCAGATCCCCGTGAGTGAGCACCCCCGCGACACACCACAATTCTATCTGACGGCGCCCTCCCCCTGCCCCTACCTACCGGGCAGGGAGGAGCGGAAGGTGTTTACCCACCTCGTCGGCGACCGCGCGGCCGCGCTCAACGATGTGCTGACGCAAGGTGGCTTCCGGCGCAGCCAGTCCATCGCCTATCGCCCCGCCTGCGAGGGCTGCAAGGCCTGCGTCTCCGTGCGCATCTGCGTGGCGGACTTCGAGGAGAGCCGCAGCTTCCGGCGGGTGAAGGCGCACAACGAAGACATCGTGGGCCAGGTGAAGCCGCCCACGCCCACCTCCGAGCAATACAGCCTGTTCCGCACCTACGTGACCTCCCGCCACGGCACCGGCGGCATGGCGGACATGAGCGTGCTCGACTACGCGATGATGGTGGAGGACACCCACGTCCACACCCGCCTCGTCGAATACCGCAAGCGCGGACCGGACAGCCGCATCCTCGGCTATGGCACCGGAGACCTGATGGCGGTGGCCCTCACCGACATCCTCTCCGACGGCCTCTCCATGGTCTATTCCTTCTACAATCCGCTGGCGCAGGACCGCTCGCTGGGCACCTACCTGATCCTCGACCATGTGACGCGGGCGCGGCAGATGGGCCTGCCCTACGTCTATCTCGGCTATTGGGTGCACGGGTCGCGGAAGATGGACTACAAGCGGCGCTTCCTGCCGCAGGAACGCCTCTCGCCCCACGGCTGGGAGCGCATCGACGAATAGAGCCGGAGCAAGGCACCGCGCAGGGGGAGCCGGATGCATCTGACCAACGCGGTCAACATCTTCATCACCGTCTTCGCGGCGCTCTTCCCTATCGTGAACCCGCTCGGGACGGCGCCCATCTTCCTGACCTTCGTGCGCCGCTGCTCGCCGCAGGTGCGCGAGCGCATCGCCCGCAGCGTCGCGATCTACGGCTTCCTGCTGCTGTTCGGCTCGCTGGCCATCGGCGCGCAGATCCTCCTGTTCTTCGGCATTTCGCTTCCCATTCTGCGGGTCGCGGGCGGACTGGTGGTGGCGGTGGTGGGCTGGAACATCCTGCACGAGGATGAGAACGCCCCCGACAAGGCGCAGGGCGTGGAACTAGACGAGGCGCGCGCGCAGGACGAGGCCTTCTATCCCCTCACCCTCCCCCTGACGGTCGGACCCGGCTCCATCGCCGCGACCGTGGCACTCGCGGCCGGCCATACGCCCACCTGGAAGACGGACCCACTGTTCCAGCTCTCCTCCGTCCTAGGCGCGCTGGCGGGGCTGCTGGCGGTGTCGCTGACGGTCTATTTCTCGTTCCGCGAGGCGCCCACGCTGGAACGGGTGCTGGGCAAGACCGGCACCAATGTGCTGGTGCGCCTGTTTGCCTTCATCCTGTTCGCCATCGGCGTGCAGATCATCTGGCTGGGCGTGGAAGCGCTCATCATCCAGCTGCCGCGCTGAGGGCGGAGGCCCGCGCAATCCTGTCATACCTTCGCAGGCCGTGCAGCCTGACGTATCCGGCTGCTAGAACGGTGCCTCCCTGACTGCCGATCCGGAGCTGGACCATGTCCCACCTGTCGCCCCCCATCCGCCGCGTCGCCGTGATAGGAGCCGGCACCATCGGGGCCAGCTGGGCCGCGCTCTTCCTCTCGCGCGGGCTGGAGGTGGTGGTGAGCGATCCCGCCCCCGGCGCATGCGAGGCGACGCAGGCGCTGATTTCCGGGGCTTGGCCGATACTGACCCAGCTCGGCGGCGAGGGCTGGATCGACCCCACCGCCTGGCGTTTCGAACCGGACCCGGTGGCCGCGGTGGAAGGCGCTGATTTCGTGCAGGAGAATGCGCCCGAGCGCTACGAGGTAAAGCAGAAGCTGTTTCCCGCCCTCGATGCGGTGCTGCCGCCGGAGGTGGTGATTGCCTCGTCCTCCTCCGGCCTTCTGGCGAGCCGCATTTCCGAGGGCTGCCGCCACCGCGAGCGCTGCCTCATCGGCCATCCCTTCAACCCGCCCCACCTGATCCCGCTGGTGGAGGTGGTGGGCGGCGCGCATGCGAGCCGGGACGCGATCGCCCGGGCCATGGCCTTCTATCGCTGGCTTGGCAAGCATCCCATCGAGATCCGCAAGGAGGTGCCCGGCCATGTGGCGAACCGCCTGCAGGCGGCCCTGTGGCGCGAGGCGATCCATCTGGTGGCGGAGGGCGTGGCCTCGGTGGAAGATGTGGACGCCGCGGTGTCCGAGGGGCCGGGCCTGCGCTGGGCCCTCATGGGTCAGCACATGACCTTCCATCTGGGCGGCGGCGCGGGCGGGCTGGGGCACTTCATGCACCACCTGCTGCCGGCGGTGGAGACCTGGTGGGACGACCTCGGCGCCCCCACCATGACGCCGGAGCTTCAGGCGGCGCTGGTGGCGGGCGTGGAGGCCGAGGCCGCCAGCCGCTCCATGACGGATCTGGCGCAGCGGCGCGATGCGCTGCTCACGCAGATCGTCGCCCTCAAGCACGCCGCCGATGTCAGCGACGAGCAGGCCGAGATCAGCGCGCGGCTGGACGAAGCGCTGGAAGAGAGCTTCCCCGACAGCGACCCCATCGCGGTGCGCGGCCCGGACTGAGGGGGCGCGTGTTCCGCCATCGGCATTGAGCGAAAAAGAAAGGCCGCCGCGAGCCCGAGCCCGCGGCGGCCTTTCCTGTTTATGTCATCACACGCCGCGCGCGAGCGCGGCGCAGAGGGATCAGGCCAGCGACTTGATCGCGGCCTTGCCGGCGTAGCGCGCGGAGTCGCCCAGCTCCTGCTCGATGCGCAGCAGCTGATTGTACTTGGCGGTGCGGTCCGAGCGGGCCAGCGAGCCGGTCTTGATCTGCCCGCAGTTGGTGGCCACTGCCAGATCGGCGATGGTGGAATCCTCGGTCTCGCCCGAGCGGTGGGACATCACGGCGCGATAGCCGGCCTTGTGGGCCATTTCCACCGCATCCAGCGTCTCGGTGAGGGAGCCGATCTGGTTCACCTTGACGAGGATGGCGTTGCCCACGCCGTCCTTGATGCCGCGCGACAGGCGCTCGACATTGGTGACGAACAGGTCGTCGCCCACCAGCTGGCACTTGGTGCCGATGGTGTCGGTGAGGAGCTTCCAGCCGGCCCAGTCGTCCTCGGCCATGCCGTCCTCGATGGTGACGATGGGATAGCCGGCGACGAGCTGGGCCAGGTACTTCACCTGGGCCTCGATGTCGCGCACCTTGCCCTCGCCCTCATAGTGGTAGGCGCCGTCCTTGAAGAACTCGGTGGAGGCGCAGTCGAGGCCGATGAACACGTCCTCGCCCGGCTTGAAACCGGCCTTGTCGATGGCGCCCATCACGAAGTCCAGCGCCGCCTCGGCGGAAGCGAGGTTGGGGGCGAAGCCGCCCTCGTCGCCCACATTGGTGTTGTGGCCGGCGCTCTTCAGGCCGCTCTTCAGCGTGTGGAAGATCTCCGCACCCCAGCGCAGGCCCTCGGCGAAGGAGGAGGCGCCGGCGGGCAGGATCATGAATTCCTGGAAGTCGATGGGGTTGTCCGCATGGGCGCCGCCATTGACGATGTTCATCATCGGCACCGGCAGCACGCGGGCGTTCACGCCGCCCACATAGCGGTAGAGCGACAGGCCGCTCGCCTGCGCCGCGGCCTTGGCCACCGCCAGCGACACGCCGAGGATGGCGTTGGCGCCGAGGCGGGCCTTGTTGGGGGTGCCGTCCAGACCGAGCAGCACCGCGTCGATATGGGCCTGGTCCTCGGCCTCGTAGCCGCCGACGGCGTCGAAGATCTCGCCATTCACAGCGTCCACGGCCTTGGAAACGCCCTTGCCGAGATAGCGGCTCTTGTCGCCGTCGCGCAGCTCCACCGCCTCGTGGGCGCCGGTGGAGGCACCCGAGGGAACCGCGGCGCGGCCGAGGGAGCCGTCTTCCAGCACCACGTCCACCTCGACGGTGGGATTGCCGCGGCTGTCGAGAATCTCGCGGCCGATGATATCCACGATGGCGGTCATGAAGGTCCCTTCCTTGGTGTCCCGCGTGGGGGCGCCCGTGGCGGCGAGCGGCGGCGGCCTGATGGCTGCCCGCGGGGCCGTGACGGACCCCCTCACCCTTCAACCTCGCCCGCCCCCGGGAGTGGAAGGCGAGGCGCCCTCCAAGCGCCGTGCTTCTAGCGCGAACCTTCGCGGATGCGAAGGGGCTTGATCGCAAAGAGGTGATCGGTCGCAAAACCGCCCGACGACGGTTGAACATTGCCGGCCCGAAAGCTATGCCGCCGATCCATTCCCAAGGAAGCGTGATGACCGACCGCCCGTTGCAGCTCGGCGCCCAGAGCGCCCTGCCCCCGTCCCCCGAGGAGGCGGTGCTCGACCGCGTGCCCAATCCCCACCCCGATGCCGACTATGTGGCGCGCTTCACCTGCCCCGAATTCACATCGCTTTGCCCGGTCACGGGCCAGCCGGATTTCGCGCACCTCGTCATCGACTACGTGCCCGATTTACACCTCGTGGAATCCAAGTCGCTCAAGCTCTATCTGGGCAGTTTCCGCAACCACGGCGCGTTCCATGAGGATTGCACCGTCGCTGTCGGCAAGCGGCTGGTGAGCCTGCTGGAGCCGCGCTTCCTGCGCATTGCCGGCTATTGGTATCCGCGCGGCGGCATTCCCATCGACGTGTTCTGGCAAACGGGTAAGCTGCCCGAGGGCGTCTGGCTGCCCGACACGGGGGTTGCGCCCTATCGCGGTCGCGGGTGAAGCTGGGGCCGACAGCCGCATGAGACGGCCGACGGGGGGATGAATGACGCCGCCACGCGCTGGGGAAGCCGCGCTGCGCGGGCCAACCCGAGGGCATCAGGATGCCGAAGCTCATCGTGACCAACGGCGACAGCGCGGCCGAGCGGCTGCGCGAGGCGGGGATTAAGGGCCACATCATCCCGTGGCGGGACATGCTGCATGACGGCCCGGTGCCCGCCGCCACCCTGCTCGACGACGTCTCCGACGTGCGCGCCGATTTCCTCTCCTCCGCGCTGGGCCTCCCGTTCGACGAGGTGAGGGCCGATTTCGCCCATCGCGACGCGCAGATGGAGGTGCATTCGGCCTATGGTGAGGTGGAGCTGTGGTTCGAGCACGACCTCTATGACCAGCTCCAGCTGATCCAGATCCTCGACTACCTCGCCCATGAGCCCGAGCGCATGGGGGTGAGCCTGGTGCAGGCCTCCCATTATCTCGCCGTGATGGAGCTTGAGGACCTGCGCGCCCTCGAAGCACACCGCGCCCCCGTCACCCATGTTCAGATGGAGACGGCGCGCGAGGCGTGGGAGGCGTTCACCGCGCCGACACCGCGTCTGCTCTCCAGCTTTCTCGAACGACCGCACGAGGCGCTGCCTTACCTGTCGCCCGCGCTCTCCCGCCTCGTCTGCGAGCTGCCGGCGCCGGACAGCGGCCTGTCGCTCACCGAGGAGCGCATCCTGCGGCATCTGGCCGGCGGGCCAATGAAGGTGGCCCACCTCTTTGCCGCGGTCCATTCCATGGATCAGGCGCAGTTCCTGGCCGACCTGCCCTTCTTCCTGCGGCTCGACGGGCTCGCCTTCGCCCATGAGCCGCTCGTCACCGGCCTGCCCTTCCGCTCCAGCGAGGCACCGAGCCTCAGCTTCACGCCCGGCGAGGACGGGGCGGCGGAGCGCAGCTATCGGGCCTATGCCGCGGCCGAGGTGTCCCTCACCCCCGCCGGCGCCGCGGCGCTGAAGGGGGCCTTTGACCATGCCGCGAACAACGGGGTGGAGCGCCACCTCGGCGGCACGCGCATCTGCGCCGGCGCCATGTGGCGCTATGATCGGGCGGCGGGGCGGCTGGTTCTGCCGAACTGATCGAGATGGGCACACGGCCTCAGGCCGCGGCGTCTTCCTCGGCCACCTGCTCGCTGTGCGCCTTGAAGGCGGCGAAGGCGACCACGGTCAGCGGCGTGGCCAGCACCACGCCCAGCGCACCGAAGATGCTGCCGAACGCCACCACCGCGAACAGCGTCACCGCCGGCGGCAGCGACACCATGCGCTGCTGCAGCAGGGGCGTGATGATGTTGCTCTCCGCCTGCTGGACACCGACGAAGACGAGAAGCGTCCACAGCCCGGTGTCCGCGCCCATGGTCAGCGCGATCAGCACCGCCGGGGCGGCCGCCATCACCGGCCCGATCATCGGCACGAATTCCGCGAGGCCGGCGAAGAGGGCCAAGGCTAGCGAGGAGGGCACGCCCACCACCGTGAGGCCGATGAAGGTGAGCACACCCACCACCACCATGGCGATCAGCTGCGCCTTGAGGAAGTGCCTGAGATCCTCCGACACCATGGCGAGCCGCCGCGCCGCCGCCGGCCGCTCCGAAGGGCGCCACAGGGACAGGAACATGCGGCGGTAGAGTTCCGGCGAGACCGCGAAATAGATGCCGCCAACCACCACGAGGAAGGTGCCCAGCACCACCTGGAACAGGTTGGATGTGAAGCCCTGCACGAAGGAGAGGACGGTTTCACCCGAGGGCGCGGCCGCTTCCGCCCGCTTCAGCAGGTCATCGCTCATCCCCTCCAGATGAAAGCGCTGCTCGAAGGCCGACCAGGCGGTGGGCAGCTCGTTCACCAGCTGAGTCACCTGGGTCTGAATGGTCGAACCGAACAGATAGAGCGCGAGCCCGAGCCCGCCGAAGACGAGGATCCCCACCGGGATCACCGCATAGCGCTCCGGGAAGCGCGTCCACTTGGCGAAGGGCTCGGCGAGCGCATGAAGCGCGAGCGAGACGAGGCACGCGGCGAACACCTGGAGGATGACGTCGTAGATCTTCCACGAGAGCCAGCCGAGCGCGATGACGATGCACGCGATGGCGACACGCCGTGCCACATCCCGGTCCGAAACCATGGTTCCCCCAGACGCTCGCGGTGATCGCAGGTGTTCCAAGCAACAGCGGCTTCATAGCGCGAAACCGCCGGGCCCGCGCGCGTGAAAGTCAAAGGGGCCGAAACACCGCACGGATCAGATCCAGTCTGCGGCAGGCGGCGCGATCCTGTGGATCGACCATCAGGCGCTGCATGGCATCGTAGGTCTGGGCGGCCAGAAGGCCCCGCCAGCTGGTGCGGGACGGCGGCGGCAGCGCATGGTGGCGCAAGTTCGGCTTCAGCGTACCGTCGATCTCCGCGAGGCTTTCCGGCGGAAGCTGCGGCCACGGCTCGCCCAGCTGGCGCGCGGCCCGCTCCATGGTGCTGCGCCAGTCGCCCATCAGGCCGTCGAAGGAGATGACGGTGCGCGGCATCCCGCGGGTCGCGATCTCCGAATCGAGCGTGTAGCGCAGCCAGATGCCGAGCCCCTTGCCCAAATCGAAGCCGTCGCGCTTGGTGAGGGAGGCGGCGACCTCCACGGGATTGCGCAGGGCCAGCAACGGCAGGATGCGGTAGCCGGCCTCCTTCAGCACCGGCCCATAGATGGCCATGAGCCGGGAGATCCGCGGGTCCTTGAGGACGATGTCCGGCGCGTCGCCATATTCGTTGGCGAGTGCCCGGCGCACCTCTTCGAGCAGACCGGTGCGGCGGGCCACCGCCATGGCGTCCTCCTGAAGCCGCTTGCGCGAGGACCATTTGTGGCCGCACGCTTTCAGGATCCGCTCGTCGAGGTCCATGAAGACCTCGCTCTCCCAAAAACCCGCCTCGTTGGCCTCGGTGGCGGCCATGAGGGTCTTCGGGGCGGAGAAGCACATCAGGTTGATGATGCGGGTGAGCGCCGATGTGCCGCTTCGGTGCATGCCCAGCACCAGGACGGCGCGCTTGTCTGTCGTCACGGGTGGTTCCTCGAATGACGGGGCCGCCCGCACCCGCCGCTTACCGAAGGTCTGATAGACGCACCGTCACGCCGCTTCAACCGCCACGACACCGGGAATGGCCTTGATCGCCCCGGCAATCTGAGGCGACACGGAATATTTGCCGGGCAAGCTTACCTCCACCTCGGCATGGGCGTCGTCGACCAGCAGGATCAGGCTCACCTCGCCCGCGCCCTTCTCTCCCGACTTGCCGTCCGACAGGCGCCGCGCGATGCCCTCGATGGGCTCCGGCGAGCGCAGGAAAATGCGCAGGCCCTTCTGGTGCTTGGCGGTCACGGGATCGAGCTTCTCACAGGAATTGATGCGCACCCGCACATCCTCGCCGTTCATCTCGGCCGCGACCATCATGAGCAGCGGGGTGCCGGGCTCCAGCAGGTCGCGGTAATGCGCGAGGCCTTCGGAGAAAATCACCGCCTCGTAATGGCCGGAGGGGTCCGAGAGGCCGACAATGCCCATGCGGGTGCCGGACTTGGTGCGCCGCTCCTGCTTGGAGACCACCGTCGCCGCCAGCCGTCCCGCCGCAGCGCCCGAGCGCACCGCGCGGGAGAAGTCGGCGAAGGACTGCACCCGCATCTTCTTCAGAGCCTCGGCGTAGTCGTCGAGCGGATGGCCGGTGAGGAAGAAGCCGATGGAATCATATTCCTTCTGCAGCCGCTCGGAGGGCAGCCAGGGCGACGCCTCTGGAATGGGGAGGGACGCCGCCGCTGCCGGGCCAGAGCCGAACATGTCGTTCTGGCCGGACTGGGCATTGGCCTCCACCCGCTGCGCCTCGGCCACGATAGGCTCGATGGCGGCGAAAGCCCGGGCGCGGTTCTTCTCCAGTACGTCGAAGCAGCCGGCAGCCATGAGGCTTTCCAGCGTGCGCTTGTTCACGAGCTTCACCGGCAGGCGCGTCGCGAAGTCGGCGAAGGAGCGGAACGGCCGGTCGCCCCGCGCTGCCACCAGTGCTTCCACCGCCGCCTCACCCACGCCCTTGATGGCGGCCATGGCGTAGATGATCTTGCCGTCCTTCACGCCGAACTCGCGGGCGGACAGGTTGATGTTTGGCGGCACCACCTCGATGCCGAGGCGCTGCGCCTCCTGCCGGAATTCCGCGAGCTTGTCGGTGTTGCCCTTATCCAGCGTCATGGAGGCGGCGAGGAACTCGGTCGGGTAGTTCGCCTTCAGCCATGCCGTCTGGTAGGCCACCAGCGCGTAGGCGGCGGCGTGGGACTTGTTGAAGCCGTAGTCGGCGAACTTCGCCAAGAGGTCGAAGATGGTGTCCGCCTGCGCCTTCTCGATGCCCCGCCCGGCGGCGCCGGAGACGAAGCGCTCGCGCTGCTTCTCCATCTCGGCGCGGATCTTCTTGCCCATGGCGCGGCGCAGCAGGTCGGCTTCGCCGAGCGAGTAGCCCGCCATGGCCTGGGCGATCTGCATCACCTGTTCCTGATAGATGATGACGCCGAACGTCTCCTTCAGGTACGGCTCCAGCATGGGGTGGAGATAATCCGGCGTCGCCCGCCCGTGTTTGCAGTCGCAATAAACCGGGATGTTGGCCATGGGGCCCGGCCGGTAAAGCGCGACGAGGGCGACGATGTCCTCGATGCGGTCGGCCTTCATGTCCACGAGCGCGCGGCGCATGCCCGCGCTTTCCACCTGGAACACGCCCACCGTCTCGCCCTTGCCGAGCATGTGGTAGGTCTTGGCATCATCCAGCGGGATCTTCGAGATATCGAGCTCGATGCCCCTCTGGTGAACCAGCTTCACCGCCTTCTCAATGGTGGTGAGCGTCTTGAGACCGAGGAAGTCGAACTTCACCAGGCCGGCCTGCTCCACCCACTTCATATTGTACTGGGTGACCGGCATGTCGGACTTGGGATCGCGATAGAGCGGCACCAGCTCGTGCAGCTGGCGGTCGCCGATCACGATGCCTGCGGCGTGGGTGGAGGCGTGGCGGTTCAGCCCCTCCAGCTTCACCGCAATGTCGAAGGCGCGCTTGACCACCTCTTCCTGATCGCGCGCCGCCTGAAGGCGCGGCTCGTCCTCGATGGCCTGCTTGAGGGTGACGGGATTGGCCGGGTTCTGCGGCACGAGCTTGCAGAGCTTGTCCACCTGCCCATAGGGCATCTCCAGCACGCGCCCCACGTCGCGCAGCACGCCGCGCGCCTGGAGGGTACCGAAGGTGATGATCTGCGCCACCTGCGCGCGGCCGTAGCGCTCCTGCACGTAGCGGATTACCTCGTCGCGGCGCTCCTGGCAGAAGTCCACGTCGAAGTCGGGCATGGACACGCGGTCCGGGTTCAGGAAGCGCTCGAACAGGAGGCCGAACCGCAGCGGATCAAGGTCCGTGATCTGGAGAGAATAGGCGACCAGCGAGCCGGCGCCCGATCCACGGCCCGGCCCCACCGGGATGTCGTGCGCCTTGGCCCACTTGATGAAGTCCGACACGATGAGGAAGTAGCCGGGGAACTTCATCTTGGTGATGACCGAGACCTCGTAGGCGAGGCGGTCGTGATAGGCGGCTTCGTCCAGCCCCGGCGCCGGCCCGTGCTTGGCGAGGCGGGCCGCGAGCCCCTCCTCCGCCTGCCGCTTCAGCTCGGCGGCCTCCGCCTCCAGCGGATCTGAGCCCTCGGCCTTCTCGTCCGCCGTGGTGAAGCGCGGCAGGATGGGCTTCACCGTGCGCACGCGGTAGGCGCAGCGCTTGGCGATCTCCACCGTGTTGGCGGTTGCCTCGGGCAGGTCCGCGAACAAGTCCAGCATCTCGGCGCGGGTCTTGAAGCGGTGCTCCGCCGTCAGCCGCCGCCGGTCGCCTTCCGAGAGCAGACGCCCCTCGGCAATGGCGAGGAGGCCGTCATGGGCCTCATAGTCGGATTTCGCCGCGAAGAAGGGCTCATTGGCCGCAACCAGCGGAACGCCCTTGGCATAAGCGAGATCGAGCAGCGCCGGCTCGGCCAGACGCTCGGGATCGGCGCCGTGGCGCTGCACCTCCACATAGAGGCGGTCGCCGAACAGGGAGGTGAGCAGATCCAGCCGGTCCGCCGCCATCTCCGGATGCCCGCCGACGATGGCGCGGTCCAGCGGGCCGGAAGGGCCGCCGGTGAGGCAGATGAGGCCGTCATTCGCCTCGGCCAACCATTCGGGCAGGATGCGCGGCTCGTCCTCGCTCGCGGTTTCGAGGAAGGAGCGGGAGACGAGGCGCATCAGGCTGCGCCAGCCCGCATCATCCTTGGCCAGCAGCACCACACGCGGCTTCCGCGGGCGCAAGCCGCCACGCGGCCCGGCGGGCTCAGGCAGATCGAGCGCCAGCGACACGCCGGGAATGGGCTGGATGCCCGAGCCCGACATCTTCTCGGAAAACTCCAGCGCGCCGAAGAGATTGCCGGTGTCGGTGAGGGCGATGGCCGGCTGATAGTCCGCCTTCGCCAGGTCCGCCAGCTTGCCGACGGAGAGCGCGCCCTCCAGCAGCGAATAGGAGGAATGGACGTGCAGGTGGATGAAGCCGGGATCCGTGGACATGAAGCTCGGGGCACCGTTCGCAGAGCGGGGATTCGTTCTCCCTTAAGGTAGCCCCGATTGCCGCGCAGAGAAGAGCGGCTCGTTATCCAAACACCGGTCACCGCGACCATGCCCCCGCTATCCTCTGCCGGGCGGACCCGTATGCTGCCGGGAGCAACAGGATGGAGCCGGCATGACGCGGTCGCTTCTCGCCAACTGGGTGTTCTGGGCCGTTCTCTCGGCCGCATTCGCCGCGCTCACGGCCATCTTCGCCAAGGTCGGCGTGGCGGGTGTTGATTCCGACTTCGCGACGCTGATCCGCACCGTCGTCATCCTCGCGCTGGTGGCAGTCATCGCCTTCGCGCACGGCGCGTGGCAGCCAATCGCCAGCGTGTCGGGGCGCACGTGGCTATTCCTGCTGCTCTCGGGCCTCGCCACCGGCGCCTCGTGGCTGTGCTACTTCCGCGCCCTGAAGATGGGCGATGCCGCCCGCGTGGCGCCCGTGGACAAACTCAGTGTCGTGCTGGTGGCGGTGTTCGGCGTGATCTTCCTGGGGGAGAAGCTGTCGGCGGTCGCCGCCCTCGGCGTCGCGCTCATCGCGGCGGGGGCGGTGCTGGTGGCGCTCGGCTGAGCGCAGCCGTCAGAAGTGGCTGTAGCTGCCGCTGCCAAGGTCGAGCGGATGGCCGCCCGCATCCGTCACGTCGAGGCCGGAGCCCGCCCGCGTCTCGCCGATCAGCGCCACGGGCACACCGGCCTGCGCCGCATCGAGGGTGAAAGCCGGAATGGCCGCATGGGGCACGCAGGCGAGGATCTCGTAATCGTCGCCGCCCGACAGGGCGACCGCAAGCAGACTTGGATCGGCCTTCACTGCAGCTACGGCCGCAGCCGAGAGGGGCACGCGCCGCGCCTCCACCTTCCCGCCGCAGCCGGAGGCGGCGAGCATCTTGGCGAGGTCGCCGGCGAGCCCGTCCGACACGTCCATGGCGGAAGCCGCATGCCGGCGCAGGACGCGGGCGAGGGCAAGCCGCGGCTGGGGGTTCAGATAGCGATCCAGCAGATGCGCGCGCTGCTCGCCGGACAGCCCGGCGAAGGCCGGCGCGTCGCCGTCCTGCCGCAGCCGGAGGCCGAGGGCGGCATCGCCGATGGTCCCGGACACGAAGATGGCCATGCCCGCCTGCGCCCCGGTGCGCGGCACGAATTCGCCCTTGGGCACCGCGCCCAGCGCCGTGATGGTGATGGTCACCGGGCCGGGCGTGGAGACCGTGTCACCGCCGAGAATGGGACAGGAGAAGGCCTCCGCATCGGCCCCGAGGCCGGCGGCGAAGGCTTCCATCCACGCATCGGACGTGCCCTTGGGCAAAGCGATGGCCATCAAGGCGCCAATAGGCGCCGCACCCTTGGCGGCGAGGTCTGAGAGGTTCACCCGCAGCGCCTTGCGGGCGATGGCGGCGGGCGGATCGTCGGGGAAGAAGTGCACCCCGGCCACCACTGCATCCTTGGTCAGGACCAGGTCACAGCCTTCGGGCGGCGACAGGAGCGCGGCGTCGTCCAGAAGGCCGAGCGCGCCCTGCGACCCGGCGATGGGGCGGAAGTAGCGGGCGATGAAGCGATCCTCGCCCGAGCCGCCGCCCTCCATCTCAGGCGCCCCTGAATTCGTCGGGCCGCAGCTCGTGCGCCAGCGCATCGAGCACGGCATTCACCATGCCGGTCTCGTCGCGGTCGAGGAAGGCGCCGGCCACGTTCACATATTCGGTGATGACCACGCGGGCGGGCGGGTCCTTCGCCATCAGCTCGAAGGCGCCGGCGCGCAGCACGGCGCGCAGCACCGCCTCCACCCGCTTCAGCGGCCAGCCCTTGGAGAGGGTGCCGTCCACCAGCGGATCGATCTGCCTCTGGGCGTTCAACACGCCTTCCACCACGGAGCGGAACAGCCGGCGGTCGGCTTCGGGAAACTCGATGCCTTCCACTTCCTGCCCGAGCCAATGGCTCTCGAACTCGGCGAGCACATCGTTGAGGGGCGTGGCGGCCATATCCATCTGGTAGAGCGCCTGCACCGCGCCGAGGCGGGCCGCGCTCTTCTTCATGGGCTTCTGCGGCGCGGTCTTCTCGGCCTGGCTCTTGGCTTGGTCGCTCATGACGGTCACGCTTCCAGCCGGCGTTTCAGCCTGAGCAGGCTGAGCGCGGCCTCGGCGGCACCGCCGCCCTTGTTGCCCTCGGAAACGCGGGCGCGCTCCCAGGCCTGCGCCTCGGTATCCACGGTGAGGATGCCGTTGCCCACCGGCAAAGCGTGGGCCATGCCCAGTTCCATAATCCCGCGCGCGGATTCGCCGGCCACGATGTCGAAATGGAATGTCTCGCCGCGGATGACGACGCCAAGGCCGACCACCGCATCCACCGGCTCGCCACCCTCTTCGGACGCGGCGATGGCGATCTCGGCGGCGACGGGAATCTCCAGCGCGCCGGGCACGGTGATGACCTCGAACGCGACGCCGGCGGCCTCCAGCACGGCGCGGGCGCCGGCGAGCAGTTCGTCGGCCAGTGCCTCGTAATAGCGGCCTTCGACGATGACGACACGCGCGCCCTCAAGCGCGGAGTCGGCTTCGACGGCGGTTTCCCTGCGCGTCGTGACCATGGGCATTCTCCGAAATCTGGACGGCGCACCGCGCCGGAATTGGGCCGAAGGCCTAGCTGGCCCGGGGGAACTCCGCAAGCCGGGCGGCATAGCGGGCCATCAGGTCGGCCTCGAAATTCACCGTATCGCCCGCCTTCACGCCGCCCCAGGTGGTGACGGCCAACGTGTGGGGAATGAGCAGGCAGGAGAAGGTGTTGCCGTTCACCTCGTTGACCGTCAGCGAGGTGCCGTCGAGCGCCACGGAGCCCTTGGCCGCGACGAAGCGCGCCAGCTTCTCCGGCACCTCGAACACGAAGCGCGTTGTGGTGCCGAGATCCTCCCGCGACACCACTTTCGCCGTGCAGTCCACATGGCCGGAAACCATGTGCCCGCCCAGCTCGTCACCCATCTTGAGCGAGCGCTCCAGATTGATGCGCCGGCCCTCGTCCCAGCCCGCCACGGTGGTGATGGCCAGGGTCTCGGGCGCGGCATCCACGGTGAAGAGGGTGGCGCGGGGGCCGCCGGGCGTCACCGAGGTGACGGTGAGGCACACGCCCGCATGGGCGATGGAGGCGCCGATGTCGATGCCGGCCGCATCGAAGTCGGTGGCGACAGTGAGGGTCTTCACCTCGCCCTTGCGCTCGACCTTCACGAGGTCACCCATGTCGGTCACGATGCCGGTGAACATCTCAGCGTCTCCACAAGCGGACGAGGTGGTCGGCGCCGAGTTCAGCGCGCTCCACCTCGGCAAATCCCACCGGCTGGGTCAGCCGGATGAGCGGACGGCCGGCCAAAGCGGGGTAAGCGTCCGGCCCCAGAATGACGGGGCTCCGGAACACCGCCACCTCGTCCACCACCCCTGCATCCAGGAAGCGGGCGGCGGTGGTCGGCCCGCCCTCCACCATCAGGCGGGTGAGGCCGAGCAGGCCCAGCAGCTTGACCACGGCCGGAATATTGATGTGCCCGTCCGCCCCGCGCGGCGCACGCAGCACTTCGACGCCCCGCTCGTTGAGGGCCGCCGCCCGGTGGGCGGGGGCGTCCTCGGCGGCGATCACCCACAGGGGCACATCGCAGGCGGTGCGCACCAGCGCCGCGGTGAGCGGAATGTCCAGCTCGGCATCCAGCACAAGCCGCACCGGCGAGCGGTTTTCATAGCCCTCCAGCCGGCAGGTCAGCATGGGGTCGTCGGCGAGCACGGTGCCGAGGCCAACGAGGATCGCGTCCGTATGGGCGCGCATGAGATGCGCCCGCGCCCGTGCCTCCGCACCTGTGACGACGGCCGGATTCGGCCCGGCATGGGCGGCCTTGCCATCGGCGGAGACCGCCATCTTCACCAGCACATGGGGCCGGCCTTCGGTGACGCGGCGGATGTGGCCGGCATGGTCGAACAGCGCTTGCTCGGCCCCGACGCCCACGGTGACCCAGATGCCGGCGGCGCGCAGGCGGGCGACGCCCCTGCCCTTCACCCGGTGGTCGGGATCCTCGATGGCGGCGACCACGCGGGCGACACCGGCATTGATGACGGCATCGGCGCAGGGCGGCGTGCGGCCGTGGTGGGAACACGGCTCCAGCGTGACATAGAGCGTCGATCCGCGTGCCAGCTCACCCGCGGCGGCGAGCGCCTGCGGCTCGGCATGGGGGCGGCCGGTGGCGGCGGTGGCGGCGCTGGAGACGACGCGCGGCACGCCGTCCATATGCTGCACCACCACGGCGCCAACAGAGGGATTGGGCCAGGTGCGGCCGAGGCCGGTCTGGCCGACCTTCAGCGCCTCCGCCATGAACAGCTCGTCCTCGCGCGGCGAAAGGACGGGCGCGGATGGCACCGGACGGCCGCTCATTCCCCGCTCCGCGGGGTCGTCGGGCGGGTGCGCGGCTTTTCCACCGCCGGCTCGGCATCGGCCAAACGCGGCTCACCCAAACGGGGCTCGCCTTCGTGGGAGAGTTCGGCGAGGGCGTTCTCGAAGTCCTTGGCCTCGCGGAAGTTGCGATAGACCGAGGCGAAGCGGACATAGGCCACGTCGTCGATCTGCTTCAGCCCCTCCATGACCATCTCGCCGATGGTCTCGGAGGTGATGTCGCCCTCGCCGACGCTTTCCAGCTGGCGCACGATGCCGTTGATCATGCGCTCGACGCGCTCGTTCTCCACCGGCCGCTTGCGCAGGGCGACGCTAACGGACTTCTCCAGCTTCTCCCGCTCGAACGGCACGCGCCGGCCGGAGCGCTTGAGCACCATCAGCTCGCGCAGCTGCACCCGCTCGAACGTGGTGAAGCGGCCGCCGCAATCCGGGCAGATGCGGCGGCGCCGGATGGCGGTGTTGTCCTCCGTCGGCCGGGAATCGCGCACCTGCGTCTCAAGGCCGCCGCAATAGGGGCACCGCATCCTTCACGCCTTCCCCGTCGATCGAACCTCAGGGATAGATGGGGAAGCGGGCGAGCAGCGTCGAGACCTTCTCGCGCACGGCAGCCTCCACCAGGCTGTCCTCGTCCGAGCCCTTCTGGGAGAGCACGTCGAGCACCTCGGCGATGAGGTTGCCCACCTGCTGGAACTCCGCCACCCCGAAGCCGCGGGTGGTGCCCGCCGGCGTGCCGAGGCGCACGCCCGAGGTCACGAACGGCTTCTCGGGATCGAACGGGATGCCGTTCTTGTTGCAGGTGATGTGGGCGCGGCCGAGGGCAGCCTCGGAGACCTTGCCGGTGAGGCGCTTGGGGCGCAGGTCCACCAGCATGAGGTGGGTGTCGGTGCCGCCGGAGACGATGGCGAAGCCGTGGCCCTTCAGGGTTTCGGCGAGTGCCTTGGCATTCTCCACCACGTTCTTCGCATAGAGCTTGAACTCGGGCCGCAGCGCCTCGCCGAACGCCACCGCCTTGGCGGCGATGACGTGCATCAGCGGGCCGCCCTGGATGCCAGGGAAGATGGCCGAATTGACCTTCTTGGCGATGTCCTCGTCATTGGTGAGGATCATGCCGCCGCGCGGGCCGCGCAGGGTCTTGTGGGTGGTGGTGGTCACCACATGGGCGTGCGGAAAGGGGCTCGGATGGGCGCCACCGGCGACCAACCCTGCAAAATGCGCCATGTCCACCATCAGCAGCGCGCCGACGGAATCGGCGATGGCGCGCATCTTCGCGAAGTCGATGATGCGCGGATAGGCGGAGCCGCCGGCCACGATGAGCTTCGGCTTGTGCTGGTCGGCGAGCTGGGCCACCGCCTCATAGTCGATGCGCTGGTCGTCCTCGCGCACGGTGTAGGGTACCGGCTTGAACCACTTGCCGGACATGTTCACCGGCGAGCCGTGGGTCAGATGCCCACCGGCCGCGAGGTTGAGGCCGAGGAAGGTGTCGCCGGGCTGGAGCAGCGCGAAGAACACGCCCTGGTTCGCCTGGCTGCCCGAATTGGGCTGCACGTTGGCGAAGCCGCAGCCGAACAGCTTCTTGGCGCGCTCGATGGCGAGATTCTCGGCCACGTCCACGAACTGGCAGCCGCCGTAGTAGCGCTTGCCCGGATAGCCCTCGGCATACTTGTTGGTGAGCACGGAGCCCTGCGCTTCGAGCACGGCGCGCGAGACGATGTTCTCGGAGGCGATCAGCTCGATCTCGTCCCGCTGGCGACCCAGCTCCGCTTGCACCGCGCCGGCGATCTCGGGATCGGTCTCGGCGAGAGAGGCGGTGAAGAAGCGGTTCATTTCCTCCGTGACGGAGGAGCGGTTCGCGTCCTGCGAGGCCATGGCAGGTCTCCGGTGATGGCGTGGAGGCTCCGGGCAAGGGCGGCTGGCGCCCGGCCGGAGCGGACCCTGCGCTTATCACAGGGCGAAGGTGAAGTCCAAAGCCGGCTGGTGCGGCGTGTGGGCTCGGTCCCCCGGAAAAGGCCAGGGATGGCGGCGCGCGGAAGCGGGCTGAGCCGGGACGAAGGAGGCCTACTGGGGTGCCGCGCTCCTCGTCCCCCTCCCCTGCGTCATGGCCGGTCTTGTCTCGGCCATGACGCAGGGCCGCGCTTTCTCTCAGTTGCGGAAGTTGATGGCCACGCCGAAGCTCATGCCCTTGCCGTCGGGCGGCGCGGGGAAGGGCGAGGCGCGGCGAGCCATGGCCACCGCCTCCTGGTCCAGCACCGAATTGCCCGAGGAACTCGCCAGCGACACACCGGTGACGGCGCCCGACCCCGAGATGGAGATGTTGATTCCCGGCCGCCCCACGTTCGAGCCCTGCGGGCGCTTGAAGCGGTTGAGGTGGGCGAAGGCGCGCGATTTCCAGTCCGCCAGCGCGGCCGAGCGTGCGGCCGCGGCGCCCGGCGAGGGCGCGGCCGTGGTCTGGGCGGTCGGCGCATCCGAGCGCGGCGCGGCGGCGGTGGTGGGAGCGGACGGCCGGCGGGTGGGCTTTGCCTCCTTCTTCGGCTTCTCCGGCTCCTTCGGACGTGGCTTCGCCTCCTCCACCTTCTTCGGCTCGGGCTTGGGAAGCACCACCTCGGCCTCGGCCGGCGCCGGCGGGGTTTCCGGCATCTTCTCGACCATCTCGTTCACCTGGGGAACCGGCGGGGGCTCCGCCTCTTCCTCGGGCTCATCCTTGGCGTCAGGCACCGGCTCCGGCGCCTGCACCATCTGCGGGCCGGGCGCGACCTCCTCCTGGGACTGCTGGCTCACCGCCATGGGCGCCAGCTCGATCATGATGGCGGCGGGCGGCGACTGCTCGCCCGGCGCTTCCTTGTTCCAGTTCAGCGCCACATAGACCGCGGCGGCATGGAGCCCGACCACCAGCAACACGCCCGCGGCAAGCCGCAGGATCATGTTGCGCAGATGGTAGCGGTCGAAGTCGTGCCAGTGGTGGTGATGGTGAATCGCGCTCACCGGGGCGCTCCGGGTGCTCCGGCAGGCGCAGGCGCGACGGCAGGAAGCGCGGCGGGGGCTGCGGGGGCCGGCTCACCGCCTTCCAGGCCGACGAGGGCGACCTTGAGATAGCCGGCGGTGCGCAGGAGGTTCATCACCTCCATCACGTCGCCATAGGGCACCGTCTTGTCGGCGCGCACGAACACGCGCTGCTGGCGATCGGCGTTGGTGCGGCCGTCCAGCATCGCGCCGAGGCCGGTGCGGGAGACGGGATCATCGCCCAGCGCCAGCGTGAGGTCCTTCTTGACGGAAAGGAACAGCGGCTTGTCCGGGCGCGGCTGCGGCTGGGCGTTGGAGGCCGGCAGGTCCACCTTCACGTCCACCGTGGCGAGGGGCGCCGCCACCATGAAGATGATGAGCAGCACCAGCATCACGTCGATGAACGGCGTGACATTGATCTCGTGGTTCTCGGCGAGGTCGTCCCCGCCATGATCGAGCTTGGCGGCCATCCCGGGTCACTCCGCAGCGCGCAGGCGCGGGGTCTCCACCTCGGCCGCGGCGCGGTCGAGGTCGCGGGAGAGATGGCGCATCACCTCGGCGGACGTGTCGGCGAGGTTGGCCTTGTAGGCGGCGATGGCGCGGGCAAACACGTTGTAGATCACCACTGCCGGAATGGCGGCCACGAGGCCGATGGCGGTGGCCAGCAGCGCTTCGGCGATGCCGGGCGCGACCACCGCGAGGTTGGTGGTCTGGGCTTTAGAAATGCCGATGAACGCATTCATGATGCCCCACACCGTGCCGAACAGGCCCACGAAGGGCGCCGTGGCGCCGATGGTCGCGAGCACGCCGGTGCCCGCTGTCATGCGCCGGCCGGCTTTGGCCTCGATGCGCGAGAGGGCGACAGCGACCCGCTCCTTGATGCCGTCCACCGGCAGGCCGGCGGAAGCGTGCCACTCGGCGAGCGCGGCGCGCACGGTGGCGGTGGCTGGGCTGTTCGCCTTGGGCATCTCGGCCGCGGCATCGGAGAGGGTGACGGCGCTGCGCAGCGCCTTCAGCGTGCGGGAGACCGCGCGGCGGGCGAACAGCAGTTCGAGGGATTTCGCGAACCACACGCTCCAGGTGAGGACGGAGGCGAAGGCGAGGCCCAGCATCACCGCCTTCACCACCAGGTCGGCGGCCATGAACATGCCCCAGGGGGACAGGTCATGGGGCAGGCGCGCGTCGGCCACGCTCTCGGACGCCGGCACAGAAGGGACGGCCTCGACCGGCGTCGGCGCCGCGGGGGCGGGCGCGGGTTCGGCAGGAACGGAAGCGGAGGGAGCGGCAGCGGAAGGGGCGGTCGTGGCAGGAGCGCCCGTGGAGGGAGCCGCAACGGGGGTGGGAGCCGCTACGGCAGCCGGCGCCGCGTGCTGGTGCGTCTCGGCGGGAGCGGCCGGCTGCGCCCAAACGGCGGCGGGCCCGGAGGTCACGGCCAGGAAAAGCCCGAGGGAAAGGATCGCAGCGCCCTTCGGCGCCAGGAAAGAACCACGGAAAACAGCACGCCCGGGAGACGTGCGCGAGATCGAGCGAACAGGCATCGCGCATCACCAATAGTCAAAACGGACAGGCTGGCGATCCCTCCAACCGGGAATTGCTGGCTGACGCCCTTATACCCCCATTCATCGCCGACGCTAACCCGTGCCGGCCAACAATGTGGCCAAAGCTCTGTTACATAGAGCGATTTCAATCTGCGCAGGGGAATTCTGCGTAACGCCGGGGAATGCATGTCAGCAGCGTCAAAACGAAAACGGCCGGGCAAAATGCCCGGCCGCTCCCGTTCAAGGACCGCCCGAAAACTCGGGCGGCGTCAGAGGCTTGTGTTGCCTCAGAAGTCCATGCCGCCGCCCCAGCAAACCGGCTTGCCGGTTTGCGACCCCCGCGAAGAGGCCGGGCGGCGTCAGAGGCTTGTGTTGCCTCAGAAGTCCATGCCGCCGCCCGGCATGGCCGGGGCGGCCGGGCCGGCCTTCTTCGGCAGCTCGGCGATGAGGGCTTCGGTGGTGATGAGCAGGCCGGACACGGAGGCCGCGTCCTGCAAAGCGGTGCGCACGACCTTGGTGGGGTCGATGATGCCCGCCTTCACCATGTCCACATATTCGCCGGTCTGGGCGTTGTAGCCGAAGGTGTAATCGTCGGACTCGAGGATCTTGCCCACCACGACGGAGCCGTCGTCGCCGGCATTCTGCACGATCTGGCGCGCCGGGGCCTGGATGGCGCGGCGGACGATCTCGATACCGGTCTTCTGGTCGGCGTTGTCGACCTTCAGGCCGTCGAGCACCTTGATGGAGCGCAGCAGGGCGACGCCGCCGCCGGGGACGATGCCTTCTTCCACCGCGGCGCGGGTGGCGTGCAGGGCGTCGTCAACGCGATCCTTCTTCTCCTTGACCTCGACCTCGGTGGAGCCGCCGACGCGCACCACGGCAACACCGCCGGCGAGCTTGGCGAGGCGCTCCTGGGCCTTCTCGCGGTCATAGTCGGAGGTGGTGGTCTCGATCTGCGCGCGGATCTGGGCGATGCGCGCCTCGATGTCGGCCTTCTCGCCGGCGCCGTCGACGATCGTGGTGTTCTCCTTCTCGATCACCACCTTCTTGGCGCGGCCGAGCATGGAGAGGTTCACGCTGTCGAGCTTGATGCCGACTTCCTCGGAGATCACGGTGCCGCCGGTCAGGATCGCGATGTCCTGCAGCATCGCCTTGCGGCGATCGCCGAAGCCGGGGGCCTTGACCGCAGCCACCTTTAGGCCGCCGCGCAGCTTGTTCACCACGAGGGTGGCGAGGGCCTCGCCTTCCACGTCCTCGGCGATGATCAGCAGCGGACGGGCCGACTGCACCACCGCCTCGAGCACGGGCAGCAGCTCCTGCAGGCCGGCGAGCTTCTTCTCGTTGATGAGGATGTAGGGCTCCTCGAATTCAACGCGCATCTTCTCCGCATTGGTGATGAAGTACGGAGAGAGATAGCCGCGGTCGAACTGCATGCCTTCCACGACATCCAGCTCGGTCTCGGCGGTCTTGGCTTCCTCGACGGTGATGACACCCTCGTTGCCGACCTTCTTCATCGCCTCGGCGAGGAACTTGCCGACCTCGGCGTCGCCGTTGGCGGAGATGGTGCCGACCTGGGCGATCTCGTCGTTGGAGGTCACCTTGCGCGAGTTGGCGGCGAGGTCCTTCACGATGGCGTCCACGGCGACGTCGATGCCGCGCTTCAGGTCCATCGGGTTCATGCCGGCGGCAACCGCCTTGGCGCCTTCCTTCACGATGGCCTGGGCCAGAACGGTGGCGGTGGTGGTGCCGTCGCCGGCGAGGTCGTTGGTCTTGGAGGCGACCTCACGCACGAGCTGGGCGCCGAGATTCTCGAACTTGTCCTCGAGCTCGATCTCCTTGGCCACCGACACACCGTCCTTGGTGATGCGGGGGGCGCCGAAGCTCTTCTCGATGACCACGTTGCGACCCTTGGGGCCGAGCGTGACCTTCACGGCGTTGGCGAGGATGTCGACGCCGCGCAGAACCTTGTCGCGCGCGTCAACGGAGAATTTCACGTCCTTGGCAGCCATGTGGCGTGCTCCTTCAGATTGGGACGATTGAATGGGATGGCGAATGCCGCGGGACAGGGCGCCTCGGGCTGCCTCGGTCCTGCGACTGAAAAACAGGCCGCTTAAGTTCAGGCCGCCTTTTTGGCGCCGGCCGCGTTCTCGATGACGCCGAGGATGTCGCTCTCCTTCATGATGAGGAGATCCTGGCCGTCGATCTTCACTTCGGTGCCGGACCACTTGCCGAACAGCACGATGTCGCCGGCCTTGACGTCGAGCGCCACCAGTTCGCCCTTCTCGTTACGGGCGCCGGGACCGACCGCGACGACTTCGCCCTGCTGCGGCTTTTCCTTGGCGGTGTCGGGGATGATGATGCCGCCGGCCGACTTCTGCTCGGCCTCGATGCGCTTGACGACCACGCGGTCGTGCAGGGGACGGAAACCCATAGGGAAACCTCCGGTTCGATGTTGTCCATCGGGGTTGCCTGTTTTGAAGGCGCCGGGAACCCCTCCACCCGGCCCGACCGCGATCTAAGGGCGGCAAATTGGAGCCGCAAGGGGTCGGCCCAAAAAATTTAGCACTCGATGGAACGGAGTGCTAGCAGCCCGCATTCCGCGGGATTTGCGCTGGAGCCGCCCGCCCCGCGGCTCCGGCGTCCCGGGCCACCGGGCAGTTGGTGCCATTGTCAGCAATCGGCGGGAATGGCTGCTAGAGCATTGTTTTTGCAGACGGAAACCAATCTTTAGCCTTGGCGCCGGCAAAGTGTGTAGCCGACAATGAAGTGTCCGGTCCCGTCTTCCCCAGCCCTGTTGGCGGCGGGGCCGTGGATTGGAGGTGTGACCCATGGCTGCCAAGGTGTCGCGTGACTTCGTCCTGCAGATGGAAGGCTACGGCCTCGCCACGGCCGAGATCCTCTATCGCATGCCCGACCATCCCGGCCTGCTCCAGACCTTCCTCTGGCAGGAGTACGATCTGTGCCCGCGCTTTCCGGAGCTGAACAAGTTTCTGGAATTCTGGCAACGCGAGATCGAGGGGCGGCTCCATTCCGTGCGTGTCGCCCATTCCGGCCTCATCAAGCCCGCCGAGCTGCGGTCCGTGGACGGAATGTTCCTTTTGAACTGATGTGGATCAGTCTCGGAACGTCAGGGGCTTTCCGTATCAGTCAACGGTCTTTATGGTTCCGAAGGGGCGGTGAGGACATGCACGTCCCCGCGGGGGTGGGGCGTGCATGTCCGCTCTATTGCGTGAGTGGCGCGATCGGACCAGCGCAAACGTGACCTAGCGGAATTTTTGCGCGCCAGTGCCCTCCCGCTGCCGTTTTCCCGTTGTAGCTCAAGCGTCCACGTCATGAGGGCGCCTTGGACCACCGCACTCCACGCACTTCCGAGTTGCTGGCCGCCGTGCTCGCGGCGCAGGAAGAGGATCAGATCGCCATCGGCGATCTCGTCAATGCCCTGCGAAACCGCGCTTTCGGCATTCTCTTCCTCATCTTCGGCATCCCCAACTGCATTCCCATGCCGCCGGGCATCCCGGTGGTCTGCGGCATCATCCTCGGCCTCATCGGCCTGCAGATGATGCTGGGCCGGCAGGAATTGTGGCTGCCGGCGTGGATCGCCCGCCGCACCTTCTCCCGCGCCATGCTGGAATCGATCGTCACCCGCTCGCGGCCGTGGATCGAGCGGTTCGAGCGCGTCTCCCGCCCCCGCTTCGAGAAGTTCGCCGGCCCCACGGCACGGCGGGTGGTGGGCGCGACGGTGGTGTTGCTGGGCTTCATCCTGCTGCTGCCCATCCCCTTCCTCGGCAATCTGCCGCCGGGATTTGCCGTGTGCATCTTCGGCCTTGGCCTGGTGGAGCGGGACGGTCTCGTCATCCTCGCGGGCTTCGCCGCGACGATCCTCGGCCTGATGGTGACAGCGCTGATGAGTTGGGCCATCTACCAGGGCGCCGTCGCCATCTTCTGAGCTGTTGCCCTCCCTGATGTCTGCCCTGCCCCATGCGCGTTGACGCCTTCGACTTCCACCTCCCCGAGGACCGCATCGCGCTGCGCCCCGCCGAGCCGCGCGACACGGCGCGGATGCTCGTCGTCCGCCCCGGCGCCGCGCCAGAGCTGGAGGACCGCAGCGTCCGCGACCTGCCGGATTTCCTGCGCCCCGGCGATGCGGTGGTGGTGAACGACACCCGCGTCATACCGGCCGCGTTGGAAGGCGCGCGCTCGCGCGAAGGCGGCTCGGACGTGGCGGTGGAGGCGACGCTCATCAAACGCCTCGCGCCTGACCGCTGGCGCGCCTTCGCCAAGCCCGGCAAGCGCTTGCGCGTCGGCGACCGCATCCGCTTCGGCGGCGAGGGCGGCTCCTGCCTCCTCGGCACGCTCGATGCGACAGTGGCAGCCAAGGAGGAGGACGGCTCCATCGTCCTCGCCTTCGATTTAGCCGGAGACGTGCTCGACGAGGCGGTGGCGGCGGTGGGCCATATGCCCATCCCGCCTTATATCGCCGCCCGCCGCCACGAGGATGCCCGCGACAAGGACGACTACCAGACCCTGTTCGCCCGCGTCGCCGGCTCGGTGGCGGCGCCGACCGCGAGCCTGCATTTCACGCCCGACCTCCTTGCCCGCATGGCTGCAACCGGCGCGACCCTGCACAAGGTGACGCTGCATGTCGGCCCCGGCACCTTCCTGCCGGTGAAGGCGGAGGACACCTCCGGCCACACCATGCACGCCGAGTGGGGCGAGGTGACGCGCGAGACGGCGGACGCCCTCAATGCCGTGAAGGCGAAGGGCGGGCGCATCTTCACCATTGGCTCCACCTCCACCCGCCTCATCGAGAGCGCGGCGGGAGAGGACGGCCTGATCCGCCCCTTCGTGGGCGAGACGGACATCTTCATCACCCCCGGCTACCGCTTCCGCGCAGTGGACGGAATGCTCACCAACTTCCACCTGCCGCGCTCCACGCTGGTGATGCTGGTGGCGGCCTTCATCGGCCACGAGCCGCAGAAGCGGGCCTATGCCCATGCGATCGCGGAAAATTACCGCTTCTATTCCTATGGCGATGCGTGCCTGCTTCTGCCACAAGGCGGCGCATGACGTCCGACACGCCTGCCGACACCTTCTCCTTCACCCTCTCCGCCACTGACGGCGCCGCCCGCACCGGCTTCGTCTCGACCCCGCGCGGGCGCATCCGCACGCCGGCCTTCATGCCGGTGGGCACGGTCGCGACGGTGAAGGGGCTCTATTTCGACCAGGTGAAGGCGGCCGGCGCGGACATCGTGCTCGGCAACACCTACCATCTCATGCTGCGCCCCGGCGCCGAGCGGGTGGCGAAGCTCGGCGGCCTGCACAAATTCATGCGCTGGGACGGGCCGATCCTCACCGATTCCGGCGGCTTCCAGGTGATGAGCCTGTCCAGCCTGCGCAAGATGACCGAGCAGGGCGTCACCTTCCGCTCCCATGTGGACGGCGCCTATCACGAGATGAGCCCGGAACGCTCGGTGGAGATCCAGGGCCTGCTCGGCGCCGACATCCAGATGCAGCTCGACGAGTGCGTGCGCCTGCCCTGCACCGACGAGGAGGCCGAGCGCGCCATGCGCCTGTCGCTTCGCTGGGCGGAGCGCTCCAAGCGTGCGTTCGAGACGCAGCCCAAGGGCCGCGCGCTCTTCGGCATCGTCCAGGGCGGCGCCGTGCCGGCGCTGCGGGTCGAGTCGGCCCGCGCTCTCGCGGATATGGATTTCCCCGGCTATTCCATCGGCGGCCTTGCGGTGGGCGAGCCGCAGGAGGTCATGCTCGCCATGATCGAGACGGTGGCGCCGCATCTGCCCACCACCAAGCCGCGCTATCTCATGGGCGTCGGCACGCCGGACGACCTTCTGGAGAGCGTCGCGCGCGGCATCGACATGTTCGACTGCGTGATGCCCACCCGCTCCGGGCGGCACGCGCTCGCCTTCACCCGCTTCGGCCGCATCAACCTGAAGAACGCCCGGCACGCGGAAGACCCCCGTCCCCTCGACGAGGAGAGCGACTGCCCGGCCCTGCGGGACTATTCCCGCGCCTATCTCCACCACCTCGTGCGCTGCGAGGAGATGCTGGGGGCCATGCTGATCTCGTGGGCCAACATCCACTATTACCAGCAGCTCATGGCCGGCGCCCGCGCCGCCATCGCGGCCGGGCGATATGCGGACTATGTGGCCGAGACCAAAGCCGGCTGGGCGCGGGGCGACCTGCCGCTGTGGGAAGGCTGAGGGGGATTCGGTTCGCCGGGCTCACCGCCTCTGCGTCACCGTCATCCCCCGGCTTGTCCGGGGGATCCACCCGGCGGCCGGGCGGAATCTTCCTTCCGGGGCACGGCTCAAACGGTGCAGTGGATGCCGCGGATAAGCCGGGGTATGACGGCTGGAGGGGTCACGCCCACTCTCAGAACCAGATGCGTCCGCGCACCGCCTGCTGGGCCGCCCACCACAAGGCGAACTGGCGGCGGAAGGGAGAGAGGCCGGCGGGCTGGCGGAACGGGTCGCTCACCCTGGCCAGCGCCTTGAGATCGCCGGAAACCAGCGCCAGCGGCAGGAAGGGCGCGGCGATGGAGGTGGCAGCATAGGTCTGCCCGGCCGCTTCCCGTGCCTCCCACAGGTGACGGGCCGCCGTCTCCCGCAGCTCCGCAAGCGCCGCCAAAAGGCCGGGCGTGACACTGCCCGACACCGCTTCCTCGCGCCCGACGCCATGGCGGGCGAGGACATCGACCGGGATGTAGCACTGCCCGCGCGCCGCATGGATGGGGAAGGCGCGCATCAGCCCGGTCATGGCGATGGTGACCCCCCCGTGCCCCGCAAGGTCGCCGGAGCGGCCCACGTCCGGCAGCAGAATGAGCGCGGAAAGCTGGAGCAGCGCCGAGGCGGTTTCGCCCGCATAGCCCTCGAGATCGCCCACGGTGGGCATGGGATCGTCGTACAGGTCGAAGACCCGCGCGTCGGCCATGGCGATCAGGCTCGCGCGCGGCAGGCGGAAGCGCGCGACGGTATCGAGCAGCGCGGCGGCCACCGGGTGGCCGGAGACATCGCCCCTGCCCTCCCCCTCGATCACCTCCCGCCACCAGGCGAGGCGCACCTCGCCGGGCAGAGCCTCGCGCACCACCTCCCGCACGCGGGCGACATCGAGATTGTAGGCGTAGAGCGCGAGGAGGTGCATGCGCTTGTCCTGCGGGGCGAACAAGGCGGCGAGGAAGCGGTCGCGATCCTGCGCCTGCACCTGCGCGGCGCAATAGGCATAGGCCTCGTCGAGTGCCTTGTCGTCCAGCGCCGGGCTTTCCATGGCTCAGACCGCAATCAGCGCCGCACCCACCCGCCGGCCCTCGGCGAGGAGCACGTTGTAGGTGGCGGCGGCGGACGGCGTGGGCATCAGCTCGAAACGAATGCCGGCCTCGCGCAGGATCTGCTTGAGCGGCTCCTTGAGGTGCGCCGGGTCCTTGCCCGTGCCGATGAGGAGCAGTTCGACGGAAGCGGCATCCGCCACCACGGGGGCGAGCGAGGCGGCGTCGATCTCGGCCACGCGCACAGGCGCCCAGCCGCGGATGCCCGAGGGCAGCGCGAGGATGGAGCCGGCATGGGACATGCCGGCAAAGTGGAAGAAGGTGTCGCCATAACCGTCGATGGCGACCTGCCGCGGCAGGAAGGGCGCGCCGTCCGGGGCGGCCACCACCCGCGCCTCAGGCCTTGGCCGGGCGGGCGGGACCAGCCTTGCCGTTGGGCTTTCCGTTCTTGCCCTTGCCACCCTTGGCCGACACGCCGGTCGCGGGCGCGGCCTCGGGCGGGATTGCGGCGGCGGCGTCCTTCGCCTCCAGCTTCACCAACTCGTCCAGCTCCTTCACCTCCGGATCGGCCGCGTCCTTCGTCGGCAGGCTGACCGTGGAGGCGCGCAGGCCGAGATGGATGAGGATGGGGGCGGCGACGAAGATGGTGGAATAGGTGCCGATCACCACGCCCACCGTCATCGCCAGCGAGAAGCCGCGCAGCACCTCGCCACCGAAGAAATAGAGCGCGAGGGTAGCGAAGAAGGTGGTGGTGGAGACGATGATGGTCCGCGAGAAGGTCGCGTTCACCGCGATGTCGAGCAGTTCGGGCAGCGGCAGCTTCTTGTAGCGGCGCAGCATCTCGCGGATACGGTCGTACACCACCACCGTATCGTTGAGCGAGTAGCCCATGATGGTCAGGATGGCGGCGATGGACGTCAGGTCGAAGTCGATACCGAACGCCGAATAGATCATCAGCGTAACGAAGATGTCGTGCATCGTCGTCACGATGGCGCCCACCGCGAACTGCCACTCGAAGCGGAACCACAGATAGCCGAGCACCGCCACCGCGCCGAGCACGAGCGCCAGGATGGACTGGCGCACCAGTTCGCCGGACACGCTCGGGCCGACCGTCTCCACGCGACGGACGCTGTAGTCGGTGCCGAGCACGCCCTGCACCTTGGCGAGGATGGCCTGCTGGGCCTCGTCCGTAGTGCCGAAGGCGCCGATGCGGATCAGCACGTCGCGGGGCGAGCCGAACTCCTGGATCTGCACGTCGCCCACGTCGAGGTCGGTCAGGTGCTCGCGCAGCGCGCCGATATCGGCCTGCTGCTGGCTGGTCTGGGCCTCGATGAGCGTGCCGCCCTTGAAGTCGATGCCAAGATTGAAGCCGTGGATGGCGAACAGCAGGCAGGCCACGATGGACAGCGCCGCGGAGAACGGGAACGTCCAGTGCCGCAGGCGCATGAAGTGGATGTTGGTCTGCGCCGGGATGTAATCGATCAAAGGCATGTGCGGCGCACCTTCAGATGGGCAGCTTCGCCGGCCGCCGCCACTTCACCCAGTAGGCGATCATGAGCCGCGTCAGGGTGTAGGCGGTGAACATGGTGGTCAGAAGGCCGAGGATGTAGGTGACGGCAAAGCCGCGCACCGGACCCGACCCACCCATGAGGAACAGGATGACCGCCGTGGCGAGAGAGGTGATGTTGGCGTCGAGGATGGTGCCCAGCGCGTTCACGAAGCCCTTGTCGATGGCCGAGATGGCAGACCGGCCTTCCCGCGCCTCGTCGCGCATGCGCTCGAATATGACGACGTTGGAATCCACCGCCATGCCGATGGTGAGGACGACACCCGCGATACCCGGAAGGGTCAGCGTGGCGCCCAGCACCGACTGGAGCGAGAACATCAGGATGATGTGCACGGCCAGCGCGATGAGCGCGAACAGGCCGAACAGGCCATACACGGCAAGCATGAACACGGTGACGAGGCCGCCGGCCACATAGGCCGCGGTCTTGCCCGCCTGGATCGAGTCGGCGCCGAGGCTCGGACCGACCGTGCGCTCCTCCACCACCTTCAGCGGGGCCGGCAGGGCGCCGGCGCGCAGCAGGATGGCGAGGTCGTTGGCCTGCTGCACGGTGAACGCGCCGGAAATCTGGCCCGCGCCGCCGAGGATCGGCTCGCGGATCACCGGAGCCGAGATCACCTGGTTGTCGAGCACGATGGCGAAGGGCCGGCCGACCGATTCCTGCGAGACGGCGGCGAAGCGCTTGGCGCCGTTATTGTTGAAGCGGAAGGAGACGATGGGCTCGCGGGAGTTCTGGTCGAAGCCCGGCTGGGCATCCACCAGATCCTCGCCGGAGACGCGCACCTGCTTCTCCACCAGATAGGGCTGGCCGTCCTGGCCCTTAAGCACTTCCGATTCCGGCGGCGCGCGGCCTTCCTGCGCCTGCTGCGGCGACATGGACTGGTCCACCATGCGGAAGGAGAGCTTGGCGGTCTGGCCGAGCAGGTTCTTCAGGCGCTGCGGGTCCTGCAGGCCGGGCACCTGCACCAGGATGCGGTCGAGGCCCTGGCGCTGGATGTTGGGCTCCACCGTGCCGAGCTGATCGATACGGCGGCGGATGATCTCGATGGACTGGTCCACCGCGGAGCGCATCTTGGCGGTGAGGCCGGCATCGGTCAGCTGCAGCGTGACGGTGCCGTCCGAGCCCGACGAGACGGTCAGGTCCATCTCGCCGGAGGAATTGCCGAATAGGGCGTTGGTGACGGGCGCCGCGAGCTTCCTCAGCTCGGTGACGGCCTTCTGCGTGTCGTTGGGGTCACGCAGGCGAAGCGTCACGCTGGTATCGCGCAGCGCGAGGTTGGAATAGCCGATCTTCTGGTCGCGCAGCACGCGGCGAACCTCGTCGCGCAGCTGCTCGGTGCGCTCCTTGCGGAGCGCCGGCCCGTCCACCTCCAGCAGGATGTGCGAGCCGCCCTGCAGGTCGAGGCCCAGCGTGACCCGGCTCGACGCCAGCCACGAGGGCAGGTGGTCGAGCATGCCCGGGGAGAGCACGTTGGGCACCGCGAACAGCATCCCGATGGCGATGGTGACGAGGATCGCCGTGGTCTTGAGACGGGAGAAGTGCAGCATATCGCGCGCGGTCTTTCAGAAAGCGTGATGCGGCCGGATCAACCGGCCGAGACCTCGTCCTTGGCCGGTTCGCCCTTGGCGCGCACGGTGGCGATCTGCGCGCGAATCTGGCGGATGCGGACGTTGTCGGCGATCTGCAGCTCCACCTCGTTCTCGTCGATCACCTTGGTGACCTTGCCGACGAGGCCGCCGCCGGTGACCACCACGTCGCCGCGACGCAGGGAGTTCACCAGTTCCTGATGCGCCTTGGCCCGCTTCTGCTGCGGACGCAGGATCAGGAAGTACATGACCACGAAGATCAGCAGGAACGGGGCGAGCTGAATGAGCATGTCGGCCCCGCCGCCGGCTCCCGTGGCGCCTTGGGCGAAAGCGGGCGTGATGAACATCTCGATCCTCGTTCGTCTGTGAAGGGAATCCGCATTCCGCCGGGGTCCGGCGAAGCGGCGGGACTATAGCGGCCGCCCCGTCGAATGCAAACGCGGGGCCGCTTGGCTCACGCAGCTGTTGAAAAGACTGGGGCGGCGCCGGGCCGCTTCGGTTTCGGCGACGCGGGACTCACCTTGCAAAGATGCCGCTGCGGAAGGCATCTCCCCTCCCCCCGCACGAGGGGAGGGGCCCTGTCGCCTATTTCCCGTCGAACAGCAGCGCGAGGCGGGTCATCCAGGGCTCGTCGGTCTGGTCGAGGCGCAGCGGCGTGACCGAGATGCGGCCTTCGTCCAGCGCGCGCAGGTCCGTGCCGGGGGAGGTCTCGTAGATGCGGCGCTCGAAGGCGATCCAGTAATAGGGGTTGTTACGGCCGTCGCGACGCTCGTCGATGCGCATCAGGCGCTGGTCGCGCTTGCCCTGGGCGGTGGCGGCGATGCCGGTGATCTCCTCCGGCAGGCGGTCCGGGAAGTTCACGTTCATCACGATGCCGGGGGGAATGCCCTCGTCCAGCAGCATCTTGATGATGCGCGGCGCATGGGTTTCGGCGGTGACGAAGTTCGGATTCTCCCGCGTGCGCATGCCGAAGGCCTGCGAGAGCGCGATGGAGGGGATGCCGAGGATGGTGCCCTCGATGGCGCCGGCGACGGTGCCGGAATAGCTCACGTCCTCGGCGATGTTCTGCCCGCGATTGACGCCGGAGAGCACGAGGTCGGGCGGATTGTCGATGAGCAGATGCCGCACGGCCATGATGACGCAGTCCGTGGGCGTCCCCTTCACCGCATAGCGGCGCTCCTCCACCTGCCGCAGCCGCAGCGGGTCCGAGAGCGAGAGCGAGTGAGCGACGCCCGACTGGTCGAACTCCGGCGCCACCACCCACACGTCATCGGTGAAGGTGCGCGCGATGGCCGCGCAGCTGTCGAGGCCCGGCGCGTGGATGCCGTCGTCATTGGTGACCAGAATGCGCATGGGGTGTCCCTTTGTCCGGCACACGGCCGGCAGTATCTGCTTCTGTCGCCTCCCGGGCCGTCATCCCCCGGCTCGTCCGGGGGATCCACGGTTGGGCTGGGCGTCGGTCCGCCGAGATCGCTCCGGCGGCGGGGTGGATGCCCCGTACGAGCCGGGGCATGACAACATCACGGGACGGAGGCGACCGGGACGGCCCTTGCCGCCCTACTTCAGCTTCTCGATCATCTTCAGCCCGCCCATGTAGGGCAGCAGCGCCTCCGGCACCGCGACGGAGCCGTTCTCCTGCTGGTACGTCTCCAGCACCGCGACGAGGGCGCGGCCGACCGCCACACCCGAGCCGTTGAGTGTGTGGACGTAGCGCGGCCCCTTCCCTTCCGCCGGCCGGTAGCGGGCATTCATGCGCCGGGCCTGGAAATCGCCGCAGACGGAGCAGGAGGAGATTTCGCGATAGGCGTTCTGCCCCGGCAGCCAGACCTCGATGTCGTAGGTCTTCTGTGAGGCGAAGCCCATGTCGCCGGTGCAGAGCGTGACGACGCGATAGGCGAGGTCCAGCTTCTTCAGCACCGCCTCGGCGCAGGCGAGCATGCGCTCGTGCTCCTCGGCGGACTTCTCCGGCGTGGTGATGGAGACCAGCTCCACCTTGGTGAACTGGTGCTGGCGGATCATCCCCCGCGTATCCCGCCCCGCCGCGCCAGCTTCCGCGCGGAAGCAGGGCGTGCAGGCGGTGAGGCGCATAGGGAGCTCTTCCTCGGAGAGGATGGACTCGCGCACGAGGTTGGTCAGCGGGACTTCGGCGGTGGGGATGAGCCAACGACGAGAAATATCTATCCAGCGATCCAGTTTCTTCGCCGCATCACCGGCTAGGCTCACGGTCGCTTCAGGATATTGATTAGCGTCAGGTCCAGACACTTCATCAAACTGATGTTTAATCTGGCTAAAGGTCAGTCCGTCGATCACACCGAACTGATCTTCTTCAAACTTCGGCAGTTGCGCCGTGCCGAACATTGCCTCATCCCGCACTAACAGCGGCGGGTTGACCTCCAGGTACCCATGCTCGCCCGTATGCACATCGAGGAAGAACTGCCCCAACGCGCGCTCCAGCCGCGCCAACGGGCCTTTGTTGACAACAAAGCGCGCGCCGGAGAGCTTGGCGGCGGTTTCGAAATCCATCTGGCCTAGGCCCTCGCCCACCTCGAAATGCTGCTTCGGGGCGAAGGCGTAGGTGCGGGGCGTGCCGAAGCGGCTCTTTTCCACGTTGTCGTGCTCGTCTGCGCCCTGCGGCACATCGGCGAGTGGGGCGTTGGGGATAGCGGCGAGTTCGCGATCAAGCGATTTCTCCACCTCCTTCACTTCAGCTTCCAGAGTCGGGATGTCAGCCTTTAGGTTGGCGACCTCGCGCATCAAGCGCTCAGCCTCGACCGCGTCCTTCTTCGCTTTTGCCTGCCCGATCTCTTTGGAAGCGCTATTACGGCGGGCCAGCTTGTTTTCCAAGTTGGTCAACAGCTCACGACGGCGATTGTCGAGGCCACGCAGCCTGGCGACCAGAGCTTCCGCCGCCGCCTTGGCTTCGTCGGAGCGGTTGCCACGCCGCGCGAGGGCGTCGATCAGGCCGGCCGGCTCGTCCCGGATCCATTTGATGTCGTGCATGGCAAGCTCCGCCTCATAGGGCGCGGCGTGCCCCCCACACAACCGTCATGACCGGCCTTGTGCCGGGCATCCACGTCGCGCCGACAGCGCTAGCGGTCGGAAAACGCGCCCAGCCGCGCCACGTGGATGGCCGGGTCAAGCCCGGCCATGACGGACCGGGAGGAGACCCACCCCGCGCCCAAATTCCAATAATCCGGGAAGGCCCCGCCGTCAGTCCGCTGTCGCGGCGTCGGCTGCGTTGCGCGCCGCTTCCGCCACCAGCCGGCGCTTCTCGACGACGCCCACCAGATAGACGGACACCTCGTAGAGAAGCAGCGTCGGCAGGGCAAGGGAGAGCTGGCTGATGACATCCGGCGGGGTCAGCACCGCGGCGAGCACGAACACGCCGACGATGGCGTAGCGCCGGGCCTTCACCAGCATCTCCCGCGTCACCACGCCGATCTGCCCGAGCAAAGTGAGGATGACGGGAAGCTGGAAGCAGATGCCGAACGCCAGAATCAGCGTCGTGATGAGCGAAAGGTATTCGGAGACCCGCGGCAGCAGCGAAATCTCGGCCTTCCCGTCGCCGCCCACCTGCTGCATGCCGAGGAAGTAGGTCATGGCCAGCGGCATGGCGACGAAATAGACAAAGGCCGCGCCGATGAGGAAGCAGATGGGCGTGGCGACGAGATAGGGCCGGAAGGCCGCCTTCTCGTGCTTGTAGAGCCCCGGCGCCACGAACATGTAGACCTGCGTCGCCACCACCGGGAAGGAGATGAAGGCGGCGCCGAACATGCCGAGCTTGATCTGGGTGAACAGGAATTCCTGCGGCGCCGTGTAGATGAGCTTCACCCCGGTGCCGAAGCCGGAGGCGAACTCATAGGGCCACAGCAGGATGTTGTAGATCTGCTTCGCCAGCATGAAGCAGGCGATGAAGGCCACGAGGAACGCCACCAGCGACTTGATGAGGCGCGAACGCAGCTCGATCAGATGCTCGATGAGCGGGGCCTTGGAGGCGTCGATTTCGTCCTGGTCGCTCATCACGCGCTCTTCGTCTCGCCGGCGACGGGCAGGCTCTCGGGAGCCGGCTCAACGGCTACGGCAGGCGGCGCAACCGGCGCGGGGGGCACGGCGGCCTCCACCGAGCGGCGGATTTCGGCGCGGATGGCGGCCATGGGATCGGGCAGTTCCACGGGCGGGGGCAGATCGGGCAGCGCGATCGGAGCCTCGGGAGCGGGGGCCGGCGGGGTCGGGTTCGCGCCCTCCACGGTGGAGCGAATCTCCTCGCGGATGGAGCGCAGCGGATCGAACATGTCGGAGGTGGCGAGGGTGGAGCGGGCGGTCTCGGTGACGTCGCTGATTTCTTTGCGCATGTCGGCAAGGTCCGCCTCGCGCAGGGCCTCCTGGAACTGGCCCTGGAACTCGCCGGCCATCCGGCGCAGCTTCGTGACGGTGCGTCCCACGGTGCGCAGCACCGTAGGCAGCTCCTTGGGACCGATGACGATCAGCGCGACAATGCCGATCAGCATCAGCTCGGACCAGCCGATATCGAACATGAGCCCGTCTGTCCGGCGGTGGTGCCGCCGCCCTCTTCAAGTGTTCAGGGGCAGAGGTCCGTCAGACGGGCTTCTTCTCGGCTTCGGGGGCGCTCGACGTCTGGTGCGGAAGCGGGCGCGGCGCCTCGGGGGCGGCCGGAGGAGCCTTCACCGGCTCGTCGTCGTCGGCCATGCCCTTCTTGAAGGACTTAATGCCCTTGGCCACGTCGCCCATCAGATCGGAGATCTTGCCGCGACCGAACAGGAGGAGCACCACGGCCAGCACTACGATCCAGTGCCAGATGCTCAACGAACCCATCTAACCATCCTCCAAGGATATTCTTTGTGGCCCCGGCGGCAGACCGCAGGGCCGTTCGGACGGCGACACTAGGCTCGGCCCGCGGCGAAAACAAGGACTTCACCGGGATCGACCAGAAGGCCCACTTCGTCGCCCTTTTTCACGTTTCCCGCGTCCCGCAGGCGCAGCACCAGCGGGCGCTCCACCCCTTCCACGATCACTTCCACGAGATCGAGCTCGCCGAGAAAGCGCCGCTCAAGCAGCCGTCCCGCGACGCCGCGCCCGGCCGGCACGAGCGCGATGCCCTGCGGGCGGATGGCGACGATGGCCGGCCCGTCCAGCAGTCCCGGCGCCGCGAACCGGCCGATGGGCGTGTCCGCCATGCCGCCGACGACCTCGGCATCGATCTCGTTCAGCTCGCAAAAGAATCGCGCCACGCCGAGATCCGCCGGGCGGCGGTAGAGCTCCTCCGGCGGGCCGAGCTGCACCAGCTCGCCCTTGCGCAGCAAAGCGATGCGGTCGGACAGGCGCATCGCCTCCTCGGGATCGTGGGTGACGATGATGACCGTCGCTTTGGCATCCCGCAGCACCGCCAGCGTCTCCGCCCGCACCTGGTCGCGCAGGCGGCGGTCGAGGCCGGAGAAGGGCTCGTCGAGGAGAAGGATGCCCGGACGCGGCGCCATGGCGCGGGCCAGCGCCACGCGCTGCTGCTGCCCGCCGGAGAGTTCGTGGGGATAGACCTCGGCGAGATCGGCGAGGTCTACCCGCGCCAGCGCGAGGCGCGCCTCCCGCGCCGCCTCGGCCCGCTTCAGGCCGTTGAGGCCGAACATCACGTTCTCAAGATTGGTGAGGTGCGGGAACAGGGCATAGTCCTGAAACACCAGCCCCACCCCGCGCCGCTCGGGCGGCACGAAGGCCCCCTGCCCCGCCACCACCTCGCCATCGATGAGGATTCGGCCGGCGTCCGGCTGCTCGATGCCCGCCGCGAGGCGCAGCAGAGAGGTCTTGCCGCAACCCGACTGGCCGAGCAGGCACAAAACCTCCCCCGGCTCCACCGCGAGACTCACGCCGCGCACGGCGGCGACGTCGCCATAGGAGAGTTGCACGGCCTCGAAGGAGAGGCCCTTGGCGAAAGCGGCAGGGGTGCGGCTGCGGGTCATCCCCAGGGTCTCGATCTCGTCAACCAGAACCGCCTCCTCACGCGTCGCCATCATCTTCGGGCGCGCTCGCGCCCGGCTCCTCGTCCTCCGGCGGGGGCGAGAGGTGGAAATCCAGCATGTCCGGCTCCAGCGCCTCCTCGTCCTCGCGCAGGCCCGGATCGTCGGACGGCAGCGGAATGGCGAAGCCGGCGGGGATGCGCCCGTCGATGAGGCCGGCGCCCTTCAGCTCGTCGAGGCCGGGCAGATCCTGCACCGCATCGAGGCCGAACTGCACGAGGAAGGCCGGCGTGGTGCCATAGGTCACGGGCCGTCCCGGCGCCTTGCGGCGGCCGCGCAGGCGCACCCATCCGGTCTCCAGCAGCACGTCCAGCGTGCCCTTGGAAGTGGAGACGCCGCGAATCTCCTCGATCTCCGCGCGGGTGACCGGCTGGTGGTAGGCGACGATGGCCAGAACCTCAATGGCCGCGCGCGAGAGCTTGCGCGCCTCCGGCACCGGCCCGGCGACGACGCGGGCGAGGTCCGGCGCCGTACGCAGCATCCAGCCGCCGGCGGCCTTCACGATGTTGACGCCGCGCCGGGCGTAATCGGCGGTCAGCGCCTCCATCAGCGCGCCGATATCGGCGTCGGCGGAGAGGTGCGGCTTCATGGCCTTGGCGTCCACCGGCAGCGGCGAGGTGAACAGCAGCGCCTCGATGGCCCTCAGATCGCGCGCGAAGGCATAGGCGCGCTCGTCCTCCGGACGCACGTCGAACAGGTCGATGCGCGGGGCGGAACGGGTCATCTCTCCTCTCCGGGCGCCGGGTCGGACGCATCGAACGGCAGCAGCGGCTCAGGCTCCACCGCCGGGCGCGGACGCAGCCACAGGGGGGCGAAGGGGGCATCCTGGCGGATATCCAGCATCCCCTCCCGCACCATCTCGAGGCTGGCCGAGAAGCTCGACGCGAGCGCGGTCGCCCGCTGCTCGGGCGTCGTCATGTAATCTAGCAGGAATTGGTCGAGCCGCATCCATTCGCCGACCACCTCCGCCCCGAGCAGACGCTCCAGCCGGGCGCGGGCCTCGGCGAGGGACCAGACGGTGCGGGTCTTGAGCGTGACATGCGACAGCGCCTTGGTCTGTCGCTGGCGGGCATAGGCGGAGAGCAGGTCGTAGATGGTGGCCGTGTAGACCGTATAGAGCGGCTCCTTCGAGGGCGGCGGCAAAGCACGGGCGAAGGCGTCGCGGCCCATCTGCGGGCGCGCCATCAATTGCGCGGCGGCGCGGCGGATGCGCTCCAGATGCCGCAGGCGCCGGGCGAAGGCGGCGGCCATCTCCTCCGCGCTTGGCCCCTCCTCCTGCGGCGGTGCCGGCAGCAGCAGGCGCGATTTCAGATAGGCGAGCCACGCCGCCATCACGAGATAATCGGCCGCAAGCTCAAGACGGCCGCGCCGGGCTTCCTCGATGAAGGCGAGATACTGGTCGGCGAGGGCGAGGATGGAGATCCTGGACAGATCAACCTTCTGCGTCCGCGCCAGCGCGAGCAGCAGGTCCAGCGGCCCCTCGAAGCCGTCCACGTCCACCACGAACGCCTCGTCGGCGGCGACCTGGGCGCGGTCTGTGCCGAGCTCGAAGGCGTCCGGACCGGAATCGCCCGAGGTCGGCGCGGACATGGGGTCAGCCCACCGTCTTGAGCTGAGCCGCGACCGCTGCCCTCAGCTGCCTGGCGTCGACCGGATCAGGCACCACCCGCAACGACAGGGCCTTGGCGGCGCGGGCATAGGCCTCGCCGGTCAGAACGGGAGCGGAGGCGGCCACCTTCTCCATCTCCTCCATCTTGCCGTTGCAGTGGAGGAGCATGTCGCAGCCCGCCGCCAGCGCGTCGCGGCCACGGGTTTCCATGGTGCCGGCGAGCGCCCCCATGGAGAGGTCGTCGCTCATCAGCATCCCGTCGAAGCCGATGGAGCCGCGCACCACTTCGGACAGCACCACCGGCGAGGTGGTGGCGGGACGGTTCGGGTCGATGTCGGCATAGACCACATGGGCGGTCATGCCGAGGGGCAGATCAGACAGGTCGCGGAAGGCGGCGAAGTCCATGCCTTCCAGTTCGCCGCGCGTGGCGGTGACGACGGGAAGCTTCTCGTGGCTGTCCACAGGCGCGCGGCCATGGCCGGGGATGTGCTTCAGCACGGGTAGCACGCCACCCTCCATCAGCCCCACCGCCGCCGCCCGCGCCAGAGCCGCCACTGCGACCGGCTCAGTACCATAGGCGCGATTGCCGATGATACCGTGGCCATCCGGGTGGCGCAGGTCCGCGCAGGGCAGGCAGTCCACGTCGATGCCGAGGGCGTAGAGGTCCGCCGCGATGGCCCGCGAATTGAGCCGCACCGCCTCAAGCGCCGCGGTGGGATCGGAGAGGTAGAGCTGGCCGAAGGCCTCGGCGGGGGGATCGTCGGTCCAGTGGGGCGGGCGCAGGCGCTGCACGCGGCCGCCTTCCTGATCGATGAGGACCGGTGCCATCCAGCCCACCGCCTCGCGCAGGTCGGCGACCAGCGCGCGCACCTGGTCCGGGTCCGCCACGTTGCGGGCGAACAGGATGAAGCCCCAGGGCTCCGCATCGCGGAAGAAGCTGCGCTCGGTGGCCGAAAGGTTCGGGCCGGCACAGCCGGCGATGAAGGCGCGCGAGGTCATGTGTCCGGCCTATAAGCGGGCATCGGCGCCGTCAAGCGGGCGGCATGGTGCGTCGCCCGCCTCTCCCCGCGCAGATTTTGCCCCGCATTGTCGGCCATGGTCATACTCGGGCGTCCTTCAGAAGGCACCAAGGGAGCCCCGCCATGATGTACGCCATCCTCTGTTACCACGAAGAAGATGTGGTCTGTTCCTGGACCCAGGAGCAGGACGACGCCGTGATGGCCAAGATCGCCGTGGTTCAAGAACGGCTCACCAAAGCCGGCAAGATGGGCGCCTCGCTCCGCCTCCTGCCCACCACTGCGGCGACGACCTTGCGCAAGACGCAGGAGGCACCCCTCGTCATTGACGGTCCCTTCGCCGAGACGAAGGAGCAACTGCTGGGCTTCTATCTCGTGGACGCCGCCGACCTCGACGACGTGCTCGCCATCGTCAAGGACCTCTCGGAGGTCAATCCCGGCGCCACCTATGAGATTCGGCCGGTGCGCGCCTTCTTCCCCGACCAGCGCGCGGGCCAGAAGACCGGAACATGACCACCCCCGCCATTACCGATCCCGACTGGATCAACGCCACCCTCACCGCCGCCCGGCCGCAGGCGGTGGCGGCCCTCCTGCGCTATTTCCGCGATCTCGACACCGCCGAGGAGGCGTTTCAGGAAGCCTGCCTGCGCGCGCTGCGCACCTGGCCGGTGAACGGCCCGCCGCGCGATCCCGCGGCCTGGCTCATCCTCGTCGGCCGCAACGCCGCCCTCGATGGCGTGCGCAAGCGGGCGAAGCACGATCCCCTGCCCCCGGACGACCAGCTCTCCGACCTCGACGACGCCGAGGCGCCCTTGGCCGAGCGGCTGGACAATTCCCACTATCGCGACGACGTGCTGCGCCTGCTCTTCATCTGCTGCCATCCCGAGCTTCCGGCAACGCAGCAGATCGCCCTCGCCCTGCGCATCGTCTCCGGTCTCACGGTGAAGGAGATCGCCCGCGCCTTCCTCGTCAGCGAGGCCGCCATGGAGCAGCGCATCACGAGAGCCAAGGCGCGGATCGCGCGCGCCGACGTACCGTTCGAGGCGCCCGGACCTGTGGAGCGCGCCGAGCGGCTGGGGACGGTGGCGGCCATGGTCTATCTCGTCTTCAACGAAGGCTATTCAGCCGGCGGCGAACCCAGCCGCGCCGGCCTGTGCGACGACGCCATCCGCCTCGGCCGGCTTCTTTTGCGGCTGTTTCCCACCGAGCCGGAGATCATGGGCCTCCTCGCGCTCATGCTGCTCCAGCACGCCCGGGCCGCCGCCCGCTTCGATGCGGACGGCCGGGCCATCCTGCTCGACCGGCAGGACCGCACGAGATGGGATCGCGAGCGCATCGCCGAAGGGCTGGCGCTCATCGACAAGGCCATGCGCCACCGCCGCCCCGGCGCCTACCAGATCCAGGCGGCGGTCGCGGGCCTCCACTCCCGCGCGGCGACCCCGGAGGAGACCGACTGGGCGCAGATCGACGCGCTCTATGCGGCGCTCGAGTTTCTCCAGCCCTCCCCGGTGGTGACGCTCAACCGCGCCGTCGCCGTGAGCAAGGTCAAGGGTGCGGAGGCTGCGCTCGCCATGATCGAGCCGCTGGCGCCGCAGCTCTCCGGCTATTTCCACTTCTTCGGTGCCCGCGGCGCATTCCTGCTGGAACTTGGCCGGCAACAGGAGGCGCGCGTCGCCTTCGACCGGGCCATCGCGCTCGCCAACACACCGGCCGAGGCAGAGCACATCCGCGCGCAGATCGATCTCATCCAGTCACAGGCCTGAGGAAAAATGCGGGCAGGCTGTCGGGATCGGCGCCGCCCGCCCGTCATCACAAAAGGCGCGCTCCGGCGCCGGAGGAGGAAAGCATGTCCGACACTGCCGAGACCACCATGCCGTCCATCGATCCCGCCGCCATGCCCCCGGTGAAGGGCGGCGTCACAGCCTATGTCACCGTGGAAGGCGCCATGAAGGCCGCCGATTTCTACAGACAAGCCCTCGGCGCGGAGCTCGCCTTCGCCATCCCGCCGGACGAGAGCGGGCGGACCATGCACGTCCACCTCTACATCAACGGCTCGTCGGTGATGCTGGCCGACCCCTACCCGGAATATTGCTCCGGTACCGTGGAGAAGCTCGGCGGCTTCAACCTCTCGCTGCATGTGGGCGACACGGATGCCGCCTTCGCCCGCGCGGTGGAAGCGGGCGCAACGCCGGTGATGCCGCCGGAGGACATGTTCTGGGGCGCCCGCTATGCGCAGGTGCGCGACCCCTTCGGCGTGCTCTGGGCCTTCAACCAGCCGCGCTGACTGCGGTTCGAGGCGCGCGCAAAGTCAGCCGACCGCGCGCACGCGCTCCTCGTCCATTCCCTCCTCGTCGGGGTGGCGGGCGGGCAATGCCTCCAGCGCCTCCTCGGCCTGCGCACGGGCGAGGGCCGCGGCGGCGTCCTCCGCTTCCCGCTGGCGGTTCCAGAGGGCGGCATAAAGCCCGCCCTTCGCCAGCAGCTCCGCGTGGCAGCCGCGCTCGGCAACCTTGCCATCGGCGAGAACGAGGATTTCGTCCGCGCTCACCACGGTGGAGAGGCGGTGAGCGATGACCAGTGTGGTCCGCCCCTCGGACACGCGGTCGAGCGCGTCCTGGATTTCCTTTTCCGTATGGCTGTCCAGCGCCGAGGTCGCCTCATCCAGCACCAGGATGGGCGGCGCCTTCAGCAGGGTACGGGCGATGGCCACGCGCTGCTTCTCGCCGCCGGAAAGCTTGAGGCCGCGCTCGCCCACCTCAGTCTTGAAGCCCTTGGGCGTGGCGCGGATGAAGCCGTCGATGCGGGCGAGCCGCGCCGCCTCCTCCACCTCGGCCTCCGACGCCGCCGGGCGACCGTAGCGGATGTTGTAGGCGATGGTGTCGTTGAACAGCACGGTGTCCTGCGGGACCATGCCGATGGCCGCGCGCAGGCTCTCCTGCGACACCTCCCGCAAATCCTGCCCGTCGATGGTGATGCGGCCGCCCGAGACATCATAGAAACGGAACAGCAGGCGGGAGAGTGTCGACTTGCCCGCGCCCGACGGCCCGACGATGGCCACCGTGCGCCCCGCCGGCACCTCGAACGAAATGCCCTTCAGGATTTCCCGGCCGGCGTCGTAGGAGAAGCGCACATCCTCGAACCGCACCGTGCCACCGGAGACCACGAGGTCCGGCGCACCGGGACGATCGGTGACTTCCGGGGCCACCTGAAGCACGGCGAACATGGCCTCGATGTCGACGATGGCCTGCTTGATCTCGCGATAGATGAAGCCGAGGAAATTCAAAGGGATGTAGAACTGGATCATCATGGCGTTGACCATGACGAACGAGCCCACCGTCTGCCGCCCGGCGCGGATGTCCAGCACGCACATCACCATCACCGCCGCGAGGCCGATGGAAAAGATGAGCGCCTGCCCGGCGTTCAGCCACGCCAGCGAGGTGTAGGTGTTCACCGTCGCCTTCTCGTAGCGCGCCATGGAGCGATCGTAGCGGGCCGTCTCCCAGCGCTCGGCGCCGAAATACTTCACCGTCTCGTAGTTGAGCAGGCTGTCGATGGCCTTGGTGTTGGCGTCGGTGTCGCTCTCGTTCATCTCCTTGCGGATGGCGAGGCGCCACTCGCTGGCGACATAGGTGAACAGCGAATAGAGCACCACCGTCGCCGACACGACCGCCACATAGCGCCAGTCGAAGGCGAACAGCAGCACGCCCAGCACCATGACCAGTTCGACGATGGTCGGCGCCAGCTGTAGCGCCAGCATCCGCACGATGGTCTCGATGCCCGAGCGCGCCCGCTCCAGAACGCGCGTCAGCCCGCCCGTCTTGCGCTCCAGATGGAAGCGCAGGGACAGTGCGTGCATATGCTCGAACGTCTCCATGGCGAGCCGCCGCACGGCATTGAGCGCCACCTTGGCGAACAGGCCGTCGCGCAGCTGGGTGACGCCGGCCATGAGGATGCGGCCGAGCCCATAGGCCAGCGTCAGCGCCACCGGGGCGCCGATGACGAGGGCCCAGAATCCGACATCCGGCGTCGCCGCCTTGCCGGCGGCGACCTCTGCGGTCAGTGCGTCGGTCGCCCATTTGAACAGGAAGGGCACCGCCATGGTGGCACCCTTGGAGGCGAAGAGCAGGACAAAGGTGACGACCACACGCGCGCGAAGGTCCGCCCGGTCGGCCGGCCACAGATAGGGCCACAGGCCGCGCAGGGTGGAGAACATGGCGTCGGAAGAGACGGCGGCCCGCCGGGCTGCGGGCTTCTGGGATTGGGACATGATGGCCTAACGTTGTTCCGGTGCGCCGGGGGTGCAGCAACCCGACGGCCGGCGGAGCGCCTTGAACAGCGCATCGATCTCTTCAGCCAGCGCATCGAGCGCCGCCTTGTCGAGGCAGTAGCTGGACCGCTGCCCCTCGGTGCGGCCGCGGATCAGCCCGGCGTCGAGGAGAACCTTCAGATGTTGCGAGACGGTGGACTGCGCAAGGGGCAGCGCCCGGACGATCTCGCCGCACACGCACCGCTCCTGCCCTGCCAGCGTCTCCAGCATGGCGAGCCGTGCCGGATGGGCGAGCGCGCGCAGCTTTGCCGCGAGATCGGCCCTTGCGGTGCCGGTTTCATCGGCAGCGGCGGGGTCCGGGGTTGGGAAGGAGGGAGCATTCATCGTTCATCGACGATAGACGATGAACGACCATGGAACAAGCTCGTTGCCCCCGCCCGCGTCACGCCGTCGTCGCGGGTGCGCACTATTCGCGCTCTATTCGCCCTCGGGCGGCCTGCCCTACCGGCCGCCAAGTTTGGTAAAGTGCGCGCATGGCCAGAATCGACAGTGTCTGTGTGTATTGCGGCTCCGCCACCGGCGGCGATCCGGTGTTTGCCGAAGAAGCCCGGAATTTCGGGCGCATCCTTGCCGCGGAGGGCGTGCGCCTCGTCTATGGCGGCGGCGGCATCGGGCTGATGGGCGAAGTGGCGAGCGCGGTGGCGCTGGCCGGCGGCTCCGTCACCGGCATCATCCCGCGCTTCCTGATGACCCGCGAGCGTGCTTTCGCCCACGAGGCGGAGATGATCGTCGTGGAGGACATGCACGAGCGCAAGCGGCTGATGTTCGAACGGGCGGATGCCTTCGTGGCCCTGCCCGGCGGCGTCGGCACGCTGGAGGAACTGGTGGAGCAGCTCACCTGGGCCCAGCTCGGCCGGCACAAGAAGCCGATCCTGATCCTCAACACGGCGGGCTTCTGGGATCCTTTCGTGACGCTGGTGGATCACATGCGCGGCGCCGGCTTCATCCGCGCGGACACGCCGGTGGAGATGCTCACCGCGGACCGGGCTGAAGACATCCTTCCCCGCCTGCGCGCCGCCGCCGAGAAGGTGCCCGAGCGCGCGCTCCATGCGGCGGACGGCACCATCGCCGGCCGCATGTAGGCTCCAGTCGGTCCCGCTGCGCGGTCAGCTGTTGGGCTGATCCAGCGCGGCGATGGCGACCATGACCACGGAGCCGATCAGCATGATTGCGACGACGGTCTGCATCTCCTGAACCCTTGCTGCACTGCGGCAGAAGGAGCGTAACCCCGGAAGAATAATTGTTGCACTGCACAACGCGCAGAACACCGATGTTCGCGACGCAGGGCAGCGGTAGCAGGGGCGGAAAATGGAGAAGGCTCAATGGGCGCGCCAGGGCACGGCGAGCAATTGGCGACCCCGGCAGGGCTCGAACCTGCGACCTAGTGCTTAGAAGGCACTTGCTCTATCCAGCTGAGCTACGGGGCCTCGTTCCGCCTTTTACGGCGGGCGGCCGCACAGCGGAAGCGCCTTTCCCGGTCGGGATCGGAACGCAGCCGGCTCAGTGGGTCCACTGGCCGGTGCGGTTGAAGGCGAAATTGTCGGAATAGGCCATGCGCCGGCGGCCCGCCTCGTGCGGCTCGGACACCCGGTAGGGGATGCCGCGCTTCTCGCAATAGGCCACGGCCTCTTCCTTCGTCTCGAAAGAGAGGCGGATCTGGCTGCGCATGTCGGCCGAGGAGGTGTAGCCCATGAGGGGCTCCACGCGGCGGGCGTGCTCCGGCTCGTAATCGAGCACCCAGTGCTTGGTCTTCGCCACGCCGGACTGCATGGCGTTGCGCGACGGCTTGTAGATGCGAGCGACCATGGTTCGAACCCGTCAGAATGCCGGGCGGCCCCTGCCGGGCGGCCCGTTTCGTCTGTTTCGTCTATAGTGAAGCCACGCGGGCGAGGCAACCGAACACGGCGCCGCGCCCCGTATTGGGACGCCTCAGCGCAGGATCAGGCACTCCGCGGCCGCCTGCGCCGATTCGGCGGCGGTGAGGTGGCTCACCTTGCCCGAGAGCACCAGCGAGCGGGTCTGGTCCGTCACCACGGCGCGGCCGTCGGCGCCCTTCACCAGCAGGGGGGCGCTCGCCACGTAGATGGCGCGGGCATCGTTGGAAAGCTTGGCTGCGCAACGGTCGGCGGCGGCCTTGTCGGCAAAAGCGGGAGCCGTCGAGAGGAGCCCTGCGGCCACTGCCATCGCCGCCAAATTCCAAGCCGTAGTCCGCATGCGCTCACCCTTCACCGCTTCCCGGCACCGGCCGGGCGCATCCTTGTTGAGGAGATCGCAGGGGAATGCAAGCCGGGCCGGTCAAGTGGCGAACCACCATGTGGCAAGGCCGAGGAAGGCAAAGAATCCCACCGTATCCGTCACCATGGTGACGAACACGCCGGAGGCCACCGCCGGGTCCAGCTTGAGCTTCGAGATGGCGAGGGGAATCAGGATTCCGAACAGGCCGGCGGCGATCATGTTCAGGATCAGCGCCGAGGAGATCACCACGCCAAGATGGACGTTGGCGAACCAGAAGCCGGCGATGACGCCGAGCAGGCACGCGAGCGTCGTGCCGTTCACCAGCCCCACCAGCACCTCGCGCAAGACGATGCGCCGGGCGTTGTGGCTGGAGAGTTCCTTGGTGGCGAGGGCGCGCACTGCCACCGTCATGGTCTGCGTGCCCGCATTGCCGCCCATGGAGGCGACGATGGGCATGAGGATGGCGAGCGCCACCATCTTCTCGATGGTGCCCTCGAACAGGCTGATGATGGAGGCGGAGACGAAGGCGGTGCCGAGATTCACCACCAGCCACGGCAGGCGGCTGCGGGCGGTGAAGGCCACCGTGTCCGACAGTTCCTCGTCGCTGCGCACGCCGCCGAGGGCGCGCAGGTCTTCGTCCGCCTCCTCCTGGATGACGTCCACCACGTCGTCGATGGTCATGACGCCCACCAGCCGGCCGGCATCGTCCACCACCGGCGCTGAGACGAGGTTGTAGCGCTCGAACATGCGCGCCACGTCCTCCTGATCCTCGGACGCCTTCACCACCTTGGCCTGCTCGGCCTTCACCGCGCTCATCAGCACCGGGCGGCGCGTGCGCAGCAGCCGGTCCAGAGGCACCGAGCCGACGAGGCGATAGGCGGGGTCCACCACGAACACCTCATAGAAAGTGTCCGGCAGGTCGGCGGTCTCGCGCATGTAGTCGATGGTGCGTCCGACGGTCCAGAAGGGCGGGACGGCGATGAACTCCGTCTGCATGCGCCGGCCGGCGCTTTCTTCCGGGTAGTCGAGGGAGCGCTGCAGGGCCACCCGCTCCGGCGCCGGCAGGTGCTCCAGCACCGCGGCCATCTCGTCCTCGTCGAGATCCTCGAGGATGTAGACGGCATCATCCGAATCGAGGTCCCGCATCCCCCGGGCGACGGTGATCGGCGAGAGGCTGCGCAGGATGGAGACGCGGACCGTCTCGTCCAGCTCGGTCAGGGCCGTGAAGTCGAAGGCCGGCCCAAGCAGCTCGATGAGCCGGCGCCGTTCGTCGGCGTCCAGCTCCTCGATGAGGTCGCCCATGTCGGCTTCGTGCAGATCGCCGACGAGCGCCTTCAGCGCATCCACATCGCGGGCTTCGATGGCCTCGTTGACCCGGTTGCGGAAGGAGTCCGAGAGATTGCCGTCCTCGTCGCGCACCGTCAGAGGCATCACCTCAGCGCCGGCCTCATCAGCATCGTCGCGCATGCGCTCCTCCCGGGGGGTGGGACGGGTACGGGCGCCCGCCTCCGATGAGGATGCGGGCACGGGATCTGGGGATACGGCGTCGGCCGCTCCGCAAAGCGACGGAGGGGCAGGTGCCTCCCGCTGCGTCTAGTGATCCCCGCGCCGTTTGTGAAGCCTTCCGCCGGCAATCCGCCCTTTTCGCTGGACCGCGCCGTCTCCATGTCATTATGAACGCCCCGCCGGCCGGACGGAGATTTCGCCAGATGACGACCCTGCCCTATTCGGAGCGCCCGCTCTTCCGCCCCGGGCCGCGCACGCTCAACTGGATGATCCCGCTGGGCATGGGCGCCGTCGGCTGGGCCCTCTACATGCGCTACATGGTGGTGGAGCCGACCCTCGTTTCGCTGGCCTGCGAGGCGGGGCTGGAAAGCGCCGGCTGCTACGGCCGCGCCGCGGTGCTGGCGCTGTCCCTGTGGAACGTGTTCGGCGCCGTGGCGCTGGTGGTGGCCCTGATCCAGCTTCTGGCGCCGGGCCTCGCCACCTTCTCCGTGGGCATGGTGTTCGCGAGCTTCGCCCTCGTCTTCCACAACGAAGTCGCCGGGGCGCTGGCGGCGATGATGCTCATCCTCTCCTTTGCACGGCCTGGACCCGCCACAGCGTGAAGGCCATGACGAGGCAGAGCGCGCCGAACCAGGCCGCCTGCCAGTTGGCGAGAGTCTCGTTGAGCGGCACATAGATGCCGGCCACCAACAGGCCCCACATGGCGATCAGCTCGGCGAGGCCGGCACCGTCGCGATCCGCCCGCCGCACGAACAACGGCGCCGCGACCGCCGCCACCAGCGCGGTGAGCGGGAACACCGGGAAATCCTTGTAGCGCGGATCGAACACCAGCTCGAACGCCACCGACCCCACCGCGATCGTGGCGAGGGCCAGCACCGCCGCGGATGCGATGGCGGCGCCCGAGGTCGCGGGCCAGCGGCGGGAATCGAGGGCGACCGAGAAGGGCGCGAGCCCCTGCCCGCGCACGATCACGACCGGCATGGTCACCATGGCCAGCGCGGCGGCGGCGAGGATGAGGCCGTTGCGCAGCCAGCCCACGAAGCCGAGGCTTTCCAGCGGCAGCGCCGAGAGCGCGGCACCGAGCGTCGCTCCGCCGAACAGGGCGATGGCGGCGATCGCGTACCATTCCAGCGGCCGCACCGGCTCCTCGCGGCGGCGGGTGGCGGCGAGGGCCGAGCCGAACACCGCGACGACCGAGAGGATGCCCACGGCGATATGCATGCGCCAGCCCGGGAAATCCTCCACCGGCTGGCCCCAGGCGAACTTGGGCAGGCGCGTGTCGGCGTCGATCACGCCCCAATGGCCACCCACCGTGCCCTCGCTGCGCCGCTTCCACGGCTGGTCGAAGGCCTCGATGACGTTGACCCGGTAGCCCTGGCGCTTGGCCAGCGCCACCACGTCGTGCATCACCCGCGCCTGGTTGGCGGGCGAGGGCAGCGCATCCTCGCGCATGCGGCCGGCGCTGGGCCAGCCGGTCTCGCCGATGAGAATCTCCTTGCCGGGAAAGGCCTCGGCCATGCGCTGGCGGATCTCGTCCACATGCGGGCCGGCATCCTCGGCGGAGACCGGCAGGTCCTCCCAATAGGGCAGGATGTGGATAGTGACGAAATCCACGTTCTCGGTGAGGCCCTTGTTACGCTCCCAGAACTCCCAGACATCGGCGTAGGTGACGGGCACGCCGCCCACCTCCCGCTTCACGCGGGCGAGCACGTTGGCAAGTTCCGTGGCCGACATCTCGCCGCGCAGCAGCACCTCGTTGCCGACGACGACGGCCTTAACCACGTCCGGATTTTCCTTCGCGAGGCGGATGCCGGTCTCGAGCTCGATGCGGTTGCGGTCCGCGTCCGGCCCCAGCCAGATGCCGAGCAGCATGGTCAGGCCGTGCTTGCGGGCCAGCGCCGGGGCCTTGTCGAGGCCCATCTCGATGGAATAGGTGCGCACGCAGGATGTGATCTGCGCGAGGCGGACGAAATCCTCCTCGATCTGCGCCTCGGGAATCACCAGCCCCTTCTGGAAGGGCGACTGGCCATCGCGGAACGGGGCGTAGGAGACGCAGGGCAACTTCTCGCCCGCGGCCAGCGGCGACGGGGGCATGGACACCGGACGGCCCAGATAGGTCCACAGGCCCGCGATGAGGCCGCAGACCAGGAGCGCCAGCACCAGAGGCAGCCGCACGGAGGAAGGCATCTCGTCTCCAGAGGTGAAGGTGTCCCCCGCGCCACATAGAGCCTTGGACAGGCGGTGTGAAGCCTCCGCACGCAGCTATGGGGGGACGGTAAGCGAAAGCCACGCTTTCCCTACGGCATGTGCCGAACGATGCGCCGTCATGCTGACAAATTCTCTTCCTTCTCCTAGGGTGTCGGGCGCGGCGCCCGCCGACCATTTTCTCGAGATCATGATCCTCATGCACCCCTACCGCCTCCCGCTGCTCGCGGCCGCAATCGTTTTCGCGTGCCTCTCGCCGGCCTCGGCCCAGACCCAGCCGGCCGACCAGAAGCCGCCGGCGGAGCAGACCCCCGAGCAGAAGGCCGCGGCCGAGCAGCGCCGCTCGGTCGAGGAGTTCAACGAGGCCGCAAAGCTGCCCGGCGCGGCCGGCCTGCCCGAGTGCGTCTTCACCGGGCGGCGGATCGCCGCACTGATCTGGAACGACGACGTCGACACCGCGCGGCGGCATCTCGAATTCTACGAGCGCTTCGGCTGCCCCACCGAGCATCTGAAGGTGGCGGTGCGCTGCCTCGTGCGGCAGGGCAAGATCGACACCAAGGCGCGCGATCGGGTGGACACACGCGCCCAGCAGTGCTGGGTGAACCCGGATTACGTCGCCGCGGCACCGGCCCCCGCAGCTGGCGCAACCCAGGGCACCACCCCCGCTGCCCCTGGCGCAGCGCAATAATTAGATCATTGCGCAGACACCCGGCTGACGCAGCGGCGTCGAAGAGGCGCCACGATCGGGATTTATCTCTCTGCGTGAGAGTGTTAGTCTCTCGATGCATTGCAGCGTAAATTTACCATTAACGCTGCGATGCCGATCTGGGGGCAGGTCGAAAAGGTGCCCCGATCCGTTCGCGTAATTCCCGGAAACGTCCTCTGGAACCTGTGCCTTAAGCCAGCGTTGGGTTCCGACTTCCCCTATGGGTGGGCATCGCCATGCGTCCCGGTCTTGCTGCTGCGGCAGCGGTCATTGCGGTTGTGACCTCGTTCCACGCCGCGATGTGGCTCTCCATGCGTCCCGAGGCGAGCGCTCCGAACATCACGGACCGCTTTCAAAGCCTGTCCTTCGCGCCCTTCGCGCGCAACATGAGCCCTGAGGGCGATGCACCCACCACCGAAGCGCAGGTGCGCTCGGACATGGCGGTGGTCGCGCCCTACAGCCGCGGCGTGCGCACCTATTCCTCCACCAACGGCAAGGAACTGATCGCGCCCATCGCGGCCGAGCAGGGCCTGCGCGTGACCGCCGGCGCGTGGCTCAACAAGGAAGTCAACGAGAAGACCGGCGAGCCCATCAAGGTCAAGGACAAGAGCGGGAAATTTGTCCTCAACCCGCAGACCGGCGAGCCACTCACGGCCAAGGAAGAAAATGACCGCGAGCTTGACAGCGTCGTCAAGGTCGCCCGCCAGAACCGCAACGTGAACGCGGTGATCGTCGGCAACGAGACCGTCCTGCGCGGGGACATGTCGAAGTCGGAACTCGCCGCCGTCATCCGCAAGGTCAAGCGGCAGGTCAACGTGCCGGTGAGCACGGGCGAGATCTGGAACACCTGGCTGGAGCCCGACGCGCCGGAGCTGGTGGCTTCGGTGGACTTCATCCTCGCCCACATCCTGCCCTACTGGGAGGAGGTGCCGGCGGATCAGGTGGTGGACTACGCCATCAACGCCTACAACCGCCTGCGCGCCGCCTATCCCGGCAAGCGCATCGTGATCGGCGAGTTCGGCTGGCCCTCGCACGGCTACAACCGCGGCGCCTCCGTGCCTGACCCGATGGAGCAGGCCAAGATCATCCGCAATTTCGTCGCCCGCGCCGATGCGCTGGGCATCGAGTACAACATCATCGAGGCGTTCGACCTGCCCAAGAAGCAGAACGAAGGCTCGGTGGGCCAGTACTGGGGCGTGTTCGACGCGGACCGCACCCTGAAGTTTCCCCTGACCGGCCCGATCTTCGAGAAGACCTACAACCAGACCGCCATCCTGGCGCTGCTGCTGGGCGTGCTCTTCACCCTGCCGCTGCTGCGCATGCGTGACCTCACCATGACGCAGGGCCTCGTGCTGGCCGCCTCGGCCAACGGTGTCGCCGCGTGGCTGGCGCTGGTGGTGGACTACTGGCTCAACCACTACGTGTCGGGCGGTGACTACCTCACCCTCGCTTTGAGCGTGGTGATGCTGGTGCCGCTGGTGTTCGTGCTGCTCTACCGTATCGAGGAACTGGCGGCCGTGGCCTTCGGCAGCGGTCCCAAGCGCCTCGTCGAGGAGCAGAAGCACGCCGCGCCCACGCGCTTCCCAAAGGTCTCCATCCACGTGCCCGCCTATCGCGAGCCGCCGGAGATGCTGATCCAGACCATCGATGCCCTCGCCCGGCTGGAGTATCCCAACTACGAGGCGATCATCATCGTCAACAACACGCCGGACCCGGCGATGGTGGAGCCGGTGCGCGAGCACTGCGCCAAGCTCGGCGACCACATCAAGTTCATCAACGCCGAGAAGGTGGCGGGCTTCAAGGCCGGTGCCCTGCGCATCGCCCTCGATGCGACGGCTCCCGATGCCGAGATCATCGGCGTGATCGATGCCGACTATGTGGTGACGCCCGACTGGCTGAAGGACCTCGTCCCCGCTTTCGACGATCCGACCGTGGGCCTCGTCCAGGCGCCGCAGGATCACCGCGACGGCCATCGCAGCCCCCTGCACGAGGCGATGAACGCCGAATATGCCGGCTTCTTCGACATCGGCATGGTGCAGCGCAACGAGGACGACGCCATCGTCGTCCACGGAACCATGTGCCTCATCCGCCGTGCGGCCATGGTGGAGGCCGGCAACTGGTCGTCCGACACCATCTGCGAGGACACCGACCTCGGCCTGTCCATCGCCGAGAACGGCTGGAAGACCCACTACACCCGCAAGCGCTACGGCTATGGCCTGCTGCCCGACTCGTTCGAGGCGTTCAAGAAGCAGCGTCACCGCTGGGCCTATGGCGGCTTCCAGATCATCAAGAAGCACTGGCGCCGGTTCCTGCCGAACAATTCTCGCCTCACCACGGCCCAGAAGCGGCACTTCGTGCTCGGCTGGATTTCGTGGCTCGGCTCGGAATCGGTGGGCGCGTTCATGGCCATCGCCTCCCTGATGTTCGTGCCGTTCGTCGCCTACTTCTCCATCTCGGTGCCGGCGCACGTGCTGACGCTGCCGATCCTCATCACCTTCCTGGTGTACGTGCTGCACTTCATCAGCCTGTACCGCCTGAGGGTGGAGACCACGCCGCTGCGCATGCTCGGTGCGGCTGTGGCGGCCAGCGCGGTGCAGTTCACGGTGGCGAAGGCGGTGGTCGACGGCTTCCGCTACAAGGACCTCGCCTTCGCCCGCACCGCCAAGGGCAACAACTGGCTCGCTGGCGCGGCGCGCTCCTTCCCGGCCCTGCCGGAAGCGATCATCGGCGGTCTCCTGATCGCCGCGGGCGCCTACATGCTGGTGGCGAACAATCTGCCGGGCTCTTCCATCGTGAAGACCTCCAACGACTGGCGTCATATCCGCGAGATCAACCTCTATGGCATCGCCCTGCTGGTGCAGAGCCTACCGTTCGTGGCTGCAGCGATGATCGGCGCCTTCGAGCCCTCGCGCCTCAATGACTTCGCCACCTGGCGGGTCATCCGCGCCAAGCTCGCGGCGGTGCCCCGCCGCCTCGGCCTCAATGCGCCCCCCGCCGTCGCGGACTGAGCGGGGCCCCAGACCTAACCGAACGCCCGGCCCTCGCGCCGGGCGTTTCTTTTTGTCCTCCCCTTCTACGCCGGCAACGGCGGTGGCCCTGAGCCGAGATGCCCGATCAGCCGACCGTCTCTCCCCTCCCCCCGCTTCCCCCGGCCCTGATCCTCGCGGGTGGCCTGGGCCGGCGGATCAATGCGCCGGCGCTGGGAGCCTTGGAAAAGCCGCTGGTGCCGCTGGGCGGCCGCCCCCTCATCGCACACGTGATAGATCGCCTGAGGCCGCAGGCCGGTCCCCTCTTCATCAACGCCAACGCCCCGGCCGGCACCTATGAGGGATTCGGCCTCCCGGTGCTTCCGGATACCATCGCCGGCTATCCGGGACCGCTCGCCGGCGTGCTGGCGGGTCTCGACCATCTCGCCGAGACAGGCGCAGCTGCCAGCCTCGTGACGGTCGCCGCGGATACGCCCTTCCTGCCTGATGATCTCATCGCGCGACTGACGGAACGGTACCGGGAGAGCGGCACCGTGGTGTGCGCAGAATCGGGTGGGCAGCGGCATCCCGTGATCGCCCTTTGGCCCGTGGCGGCTCGCACCGCGCTGCGGCAAAGCCTTGAGGCGGGACGGCTGAAAGTCGGGCTTCTCCTCGATACCCTCAATGCCGTAACGGTGTCGTGGGAGGGCCTTCCGGATGACCCATTCTTCAACGTGAACACGCCGGAAGACCTTGCCATTGCAGAGAAACGCCTCGCTGCCCGCCAATGAAGCATGGTCATGCTTGCGGCAGGATTGGGGAGGGTTTAGGACTGCAGGACGGCGGCTTCGCATTCGCGAAGATGCCGGAGCGGAGACGGACTTGCCGCTCGGAGACCGGACCGCCACCTCCGGACCTCTGCCGAAAACGGGTCTGTCCGCCCAAAGGATGAGGGATCCATGGACGCCACCACCAACACCGGGGCAAAAGCGGCCAAGCTAAGCTTGGGGGAGAAGAGCTGGGACCTTCCGATCCACGAAGGCTCCATCGGACCCGACGTGGTCGACATCTCCAAGCTCTACGGCCAGACGGGGATGTTCACCTACGACCCCGGCTTTACCTCGACCGCTTCCTGCGAGAGCAAGATCACCTACATCGACGGCGACGAAGGTGTGCTGCTGTATCGCGGCTACCCCATCGAGCAGCTCGCCGAGAACGGTGACTTCCTCGAGACCTGTTATCTGCTGCTCTACGGCGAGCTCCCCACTGCGGCGCAGAAGGCGGAGTTCGACAAGTCCGTGACCAATCACACGATGGTTCACGAGCAGATGACCCGCTTTTTCCAGGGCTTCCGCCGCGACGCACACCCGATGGCCATCATGGTGGCTTCGGTCGGCGCGCTGTCGGCCTTCTATCACGACTCCACCGACATTTCCGACCCCACCCAGCGCCTGATCGCATCGATCCGCATGATCGCGAAGATGCCGACGCTGGCGGCCATGGCCTACAAGTATTCCATCGGCCAGCCGTTTGTTTATCCCAAGAACGATATCGACTATACGTCGAACTTCCTGCGCATGTGCTTCGCTGTCCCGTGCGAGGAATACAAGGTCAACCCCGTTCTCTCCAAGGCGATGGATAAGATCTTTATCCTCCACGCCGACCACGAGCAGAACGCCTCTACCTCCACCGTGCGCCTCGCCGGCTCCTCCGGCGCCAATCCCTTCGCCTGCATCGCCGCCGGCATCGCCTGCCTGTGGGGCCCCGCCCATGGCGGCGCCAACGAGGCGGCCCTCAAGATGCTGGCCGAGATCGGTTCGGTGGATCGCATCCCCGAATATATCAAGCGCTCGAAGGACAAGAACGATCCCTTCCGCCTGATGGGCTTCGGTCACCGGGTCTACAAGAATTACGACCCGCGCGCCAAGATCATGCAGCAGACCTGCCATGAAGTGCTGACCGAGCTCGGCATCAAGGACGATCCGCTGCTCGATGTGGCCGTGGAGCTGGAGCGCATCGCGCTGCACGACGACTACTTCATCGAGAAGAAGCTTTACCCGAACATCGACTTCTATTCGGGCATCACCCTCAAGGCGATGGGCTTCCCCACCACCATGTTCACCGTGCTGTTCGCGCTCGCCCGCACCGTGGGCTGGATCGGCCAGTGGAAGGAGATGATCGAGGACCCGAGCCAGCGCATCGGCCGTCCCCGCCAGCTCTACACCGGCGCCGCCCAGCGCGACTACGTGGCCATGTCCAAGCGCAAGTGAGCGCTGGAGGTCGTCTGAAAAAGGAAAACGCGGCCTTCGGGCCGCGTTTTTCGTTTGGGGAGCCGTATCGCCGCGCCGACCTTCAGGCCGGCGGCGGCAGGGCGCCCGGGCGCCCATCCCGCGCGAGGCGGAGCACCACCTGGGCTGCGCGCGCGCTGGGGCTCGGCCCGGCAATGCCGAAGATATCGTCGAAACGCGCGAACGCGGCCGCCTGGCGCCGCCGCTCGGGGCTGTCCTCCAGCAGGGCCGAGAGGGCGCCGACGAGCGCCGGCACCGTGCAATACTCCTGCAGGAACTCCGGCACCACATTTTCCCCGGCCACCAGATTGGCGAGGATCACCGTCGTACCCTTCAGCACCCGCCGGCCGATCTGCGCCTCCAGCCAGCCGATGCGGTAGGCCGCGACGTGGGGAATGCCGGCGAGCGCCAGTTCCAGCGTCACCGTGCCGGAGGCGGCAAGCGAGGCATGAGCGGAACGGAAGGCAGCAAGCTTCTCCGCCTCGCTCGTCACGATGCGCGGCTTCAGCTGCCAGCTGGCGATGGTCTCGCGCACCAGCCCTTCCAGCCGTGGCAGGGTGGGCAGCACCAGTTCCATCTCATGGACCCGACCGACCTCGGCCAAAGCCGCGCCGAAATCGGCGCCGATGCGCGAAATCTCCCGCCGCCGGCTGCCCGGCAGCACCAGAACCAGCGGTGGTTTCGCCTGTCGCCGCTCGGCCTCGGCGGGCGACGGCCGCAATTCGCCCAGCCTCTGCAGCAGGGGATGCCCTACATAGAAGGTCGGCGGCCCGCCCAGCTTGCGATGGACCTCCGGCTCGAACGGCAGCAGGGCGAGCAGCGCGTCCACATAGGGTCGCATGGCCGCCGCCCGCCCCGACCGCCAGATCCAGACGGTGGGCGAGACATATTTGACGATGGGAATGTTCGGGTTGTGCGCCCGCACCCGCGCCGCGACGCGGTGGGTGAAATCCGGCGCATCAACCAGCACCAGCACGTCCGGTGGGTCGGCGAGCACCGCCTCCACCGTCTCCTTGAGGCGCCTGAGGATGGTGGGCAGCTTGCCGACCACGGCGGCGATTCCGATGGCGGTCAGGTCATCCATGGGATAGAGGCTTTCCAGCCCCGACGCGCCCATGCGCCGGCCGCCGACCCCCCGGAAGGTGGTACCCGGCGCGACCTCGGCCAGCGCTTCCATCAGCGCACCGCCCAGTTGATCCCCCGATTCCTCACCCGCGACGATGAAGATTTTCGGCGGACGCCTCGCATCCTGTACGGTCACGCGCCACGCCCTCCGATACCGGCGACGAACAGGCCGGCGGCGTCCGCCGCCTCCACCAGCGCCTGCGCATCCGGCACGATGGCGCCGCCCGCTTCGAAGGCGATGCCGGCCAAGCCCACCTCCGCCGCACGCGTCACGGTCTGCGGCCCGAGGGAAGGCAGATCCACCCGGCGGTCCTGCCCCGGCTTCGGCGCCTTCACCAGCACGCCCTTGCCGGCGGCGAAGCGCAGCCGTCCGGAACGGCGCATCTCGCCATAGCGCGCCAGCATCTGATCGGTGCCCTCGGCCGCCTCGACTGCCGCGACCAACCCATCCACCACGATCACCCCCTGCCCCACATCGAACGGACCGAGAGCACGGATGACGTCGAGGCCGCGCGCGATGTCCGCCTCCTGGGTCTCGTTCGGCTGGAGCGCACCAAGCACACCCTGCGGGAGCAGCAGGCGCGGAGCGACCTCATGCGCGCCGACCAGGGTGAAGCCCTGTTCCGACACGAGGCCCAGCACGCCCGAGAGCAGGTGATTGTCGCCGCCCCGAAACAGGCGGGCGATGCGCGGCAGAAGCCGCAGCATGGTGAAATCGAACCCGAGGTCACGCATACGCGGGCGGGTGAGCGCTCCCACCATCACCACCTCGTGCACCCCGCGCGCCTTGGCCCATGAGGTGACGGAGCCGAGCGAGCCGAGGCGGAACCAGTGGTGCGGCCAGCGCTCCAACGCCGGATCGGCGAAGCCCTGGATGAGGAACAGCACCACCTCGCGCCCGTCCGCCGCCGCCGCCTCGGCGACCGCCGCCGGAAAGGAGCCACCGCCGGCCACGATGCCGAGCGGGCCCTTGCCATGGGGGGTCGGCTTCTGCGACGCCCCGAAGCCGGCCGCGTCCGGGCCGCATGCCGCCCCCGCGGCACGCCCATGCCCGTCTTCCCCCGGCAGGCCCACGGCTCAATCCTCCTTGATGACACCCCGGGCGGGATGGCAGATGGGGCGCTTGCGATCGGCATCGATGAAGGCCACCACGGCCGCAGCGAACGCCGATTCCCCCGCCATCTGCCGCACCTTATCGAGGCGCTGGTCGAACGTGCCCTCGCCGAAGAACAGGTCGCGATAGACCGCGCGGGCCGCGTGCAGGTCCGACTTGGTGAAGCCGCGCCGCTTCATGCCCACCACATTGAGGCCGACCAGCTTGCCGGCCTGCCCGAGCACGTTGGCGAAGGGGATCACATCCTCGCGCACCCCGGTGAGGCCGGAAATCATGCATTGGGCGCCGATGCGGGTGAACTGGTGCACCGCGCATTGGCCGCCGAGGAAGGTGAAATCACCAACGCTCACATGGCCGCCGAGCACCGCATTGTTGGCGAAGATGACGCCGTTGCCGACCGTGCAATCATGGCCCACATGGGAGCCCGTCATCATCATCACGCCATTGCCGATGCGCGTGATGCCGCCGCCGCCCACCGTGCCCGTGCTGGCGGTCGCGTGCTCACGGAGCATGCAGTCCGTGCCGATGACGAGCTTCGTCGGCTCACCCTTGTAGTGCACGGACTGGGGCGCGGACCCTAGAGAGGCGAAGGGGAAGACCTGCGTGCGCGCACCGATGGTGGTGACGCCCTGGATGACCACATGGGCGTGGAGCTTCACGCCCGCTTCGAGCACCACATCGGGACCGAGGATGGCATAGGGACCGATCTCGACATCATCCGCGAGCCCCGCCGGGTTCTCCACCCGGGCGGTGGGATCGATCTTCGCCACTAGCTGTTCTCCACGATCATCGCGCCGACCTTGGCCTCGGCCACCAGCTCGCCGCGCACCTTGGCCTCGCCGCGGTACCACCACATGTTGCGGCGGCGGCTGATGCGGGTCATGTGGTATTCGAGCACATCGCCCGGCACTACGGGACGGCGGAACTTCGCCTCGTCGATGGTCATGAAATAGACCAGCGAGGGCTTCTCCTTGTTTTCCTTGCCCAGCACGCAGACGACGCCCGCGGTCTGCGCCATGCCCTCGATGATGAGGACACCGGGCATCACCGGATTGCCCGGGAAGTGGCCGAGGAAGTGCGGCTCGTTGGCCGTGACGTTCTTGACGCCGATGCAGGAGAGATCGCCGTCGATCTGCTCCACGCGATCCACCATCAGGATGGGATAGCGATGCGGCAGGCAGGCGAGCACCCTCTGGATGTCCGCGCTGCCGAGCACCTTGGGGGCTTCGGCCTGGGCCGCGCCGGCCTCGCCGGCTGCGCGCGTGGTGTCGTTCATTCCTGCGGTCCTTCCCCTTCCTCGTCGTCCTTGCCGCGGCGGGCGCTCGCCGCAGCGATGCGCTTGAGCGTCGCGACCTCGCGGAACCACTCGCGCACGGGCTTTGCGGGCGAGCCACCCCAGCGCACGCCGGGGGGCACGTCGCCCTTCACATTGCTGGAGGCAGCGATCTGCGCCCCGGTGCCGATGGTGACATGGCCCACCACGCCCACCTGCCCGCCGAGCATCACGAAATCACCGAGGGTGGTGGAGCCCGAAATGCCGGTCTGGGACACGACGATGCAATGGCGGCCGATAACCACGTTGTGGGCAATCTGAACCAGGTTGTCGATCTTGCTGCCCTCGCCGATCACCGTGTCGGTGATGGCGCCGCGATCGATGGTGGTGTTGGCGCCGATCTCCGCATTGTCCTGGACCACGACGCGGCCGAGCTGCGGCACCTTCACGTGGCCGGCCGGGCTCGGCTGGTAGCCAAAACCGTCGGAGCCGATACGGGCGCCGGCATGGATGATGACGCCGTTGCCGAGGTAAGCGTGGATCACGCTCGCGCCGGCGCCGATGGCGCAGTTGCGGCCGATGCGCACGTTCGGCCCGACGATCGCTCCCGCACAGATGACGGTCCCCGCGCCGATCTCGGCACCGGGCCCGATGACGGCGCCGGGATCGACCGTTACCCCGTCCTCCAGCCGCGCCTTCGGATGGACCTGAGCGCCGGGGGCAACGCCCTCATGACCGAAGATCGGCAGCGGACGGAGCGCGGCGGGGAACATGCGCCGCGACACGGCGAGGAAGGCCGCGGCAGGTCGCGGGGCAATCAGCAGCGGCAGGCCGGCCGGGGCCTTCGGGGCGAAGCGCTCAGAGGTGATGAGTGCGCCAGCGCGCACGCTGCCGAGCTTTTCCGCGAAGAGAAAGGAATCGCAGAAGGCAAGTTCGTCGGGGCCGGCGGTTTCCAGCGTACCGAGGCCGTTGATACGCCGGGCGCCAAGCTCGGCCTCCTCCGCGGGACTTGAAGCGGCAAGCCGCGCTCCGGAGAGGGCTGCCACTTCCGCGAGGGTCAGCGGCTCCGGAAGCGGGAAGAAGAGGTCGTGACTCATGACGGATACGCCCAGACGCCGGAGGACGGAACAGGAGATTTCACGTACGCGGCAAGGGGGCCTCCGGGCAAGCCCCAACCACGCGCAACTCCCAGCTGGAGGTTGTCCTCAACCGCTGCGGGATCTGTCCTGAGCAAGACATCCCGCCAGGCAGGTGCCCTGCTGCCGGCGCCAATCTGCAACGCGGCGTTCTCCCAATTGAATTGTTCTTGGGCCGGCGCGCTCGGGGCAAGGAACGTTAGCCGACGACGACGGCGTCGTGACGCGGAAGACAGCGCGAGGGGGAAGACCTCGCCGGAGAGGCTGTGCTGCAGGAAAGGGCTCGCGTGGTCGAAATGCGCCTCTCCCATAACGAGACTGCCTCCCCGATGCAACGCACCGGAGAGGCAGGGAGAAGATCTCATCCCGTTGGAGCTTCGGAAGCGAACGCCGCCGCAGCCTTTCCGTAGAGCGCGATCAGAAGCGGGTACCGCCCGAGAAGCGGAACGCCTGCGTCTGGTCAAACTGGGCCTGCGAGAGCACCCAGGCATAGTCGAAGCGCAGGGGTCCGAACGGCGACTGCCAGATCAAGCTGACGCCGACCGAGGAGCGGATGGCATCGTCGTCATAGACGCAGACGTTGTTGTAGCCCCACGTCTTGCCGATGCTCGGGCAGTTCACCAGGTTCGGCTTGCCGTAGAAGTTGCTGCCATCCCAGTTGTACACGCCGGGGAACTTCGTCGGGCCGCCGTAGTCGAACAGCGAACCGGCATCCGCGAAGATCGCACCCTTCATGCCGATATCCTTAGGCAGGAAGGCGAAGGGGAACTGGATTTCCGCAGACAGACCCCAGTAGGTGGTGCCGCCCAGCGCATTCAGCTGGTTGTTGTAGCAGTTGTACGAGAGCGGCGTGCCGGCGTTCGATGCCGCGCAAGGCGCGATATCGCGGGGACCGATACCGGACGGCGCGAAGCCGCGGACCAAGTTCGGACCCATGTAGAAGTTGTCCAGCACGTCGAGGTCTTGATTGCCCCAAGACGAGACATAGCCAGCCTGAGCACGCAGGATGAGCACGCTGTCGTACGGCAGCGGGGTGTAGTGACGGAAGTCACCCGTGGTGCGAATGAAGTTCACGTCTCCGCCCACGCCGGCCAGATCCTGCTTCAGTTCGGCGTAGATGCCTTGCGTCGGGTTCTGGTTGCTGTCGAGCGAGTTGAAGGACAACGTGTAGCCGAGCGCCGACGTGATGGTCGCACCCTGAGCCGCCGCATCGCGAATGGCCCACGAGATGGACGTCGCGCAGTAGCTGTAGGGCAGCGTTCCTACATCGCCGTAGTTGGCGCACAGGTTGATCGTGCGCTGATAGAGGTTGTAGCGCAGGGCCAGCGTGATCTCGTCGGTGATGGGCAGGCCGAAGCGCAGGCCACCGCCAACCATGTTGGTGCCGTACGGCGTGTAGCTCGTAGTCTCGGTGTTCTTCCAGTAGAGGTCGAAGCCGGCCGCGAGGCGATAGCCGAGGAAGTAGGGCTCGGTGAAGGAGAATTCCGCGCCCTGCGAGTACTGGCCGAGGGTGCCGGAGACCTTCACGTACTGGCCGCGGCCGAGGAAGTTCTTCTCCCCCAGCGAGACCTCGCCGATGACGCCGTCCGCGGTCGAGTAGCCGCCGGAGATGGAGAACTCGCCCGTGGGCTGGTCTTCCACGTCCACCGCGAGGATCACGCGATCAGGCGCGGAGCCCGGCTCGGTGGTGATCTTCACGTTCTTGAAGTAGCCGAGGTTGCGCAGCCGGCGCTCAGCCCGATCGACCAGCACGCGGTTGTAGGCGTCGCCCTCGCCGATATCGAACTCACGACGGATGACGTAGTCGCGGGTGCGGGTGTTGCCGCGGATCTCGATGCGCTCGATGTAGACCCGCGGGCCTTCCTCGATCACGAACGCGACGTTGATGAGCTTGCTCTGGAAGTCGCGATCGCCGCGCGGACGCACCTGGGCGAACGCATAGCCGGCCTTGGACGCCTCGATGGTGAGGTTCTCGACCGACTTCTCGACGAGCTCGGCGTTATAGATCTGGCCGTCCTGAGCGCGAACCACGCGCTTCAAGGAGTCGGCAGCCAGATCGCGAATGTTGGAGATCACATCGACCTTGCCAAAGCGGTACTGATCGCCCTCTTCGAGGGTGAAGGTCAGGATGTAGCCGCCGCCGGCCGGATCGAGCTCAGCGGTCGCGCCGATGATACGGAAGTCGGCATAGCCGTTCTTCAGGTAGAAGCGGCGCAGCAGCTCCTGGTCGGAGTTCACTCGGTCCGGATCATAGGCGTCCGTGGACTTCAGGAACGACAGCCAGTTGGTCTGGGTCGTGGAGATGACGTCCTTCAGCTTCCAGTCCGAGAAGGCCTTGTTGCCGACGAACTTGATGTCCTTGATGCCGGTCTTGTCGCCTTCCTTGATCTCGAAGACCAGATCGACGCGACCGTTGCCGCGGTCGATGGTGACCGGGTTGACGCGCACGTCGCTACGGCCCGACCGACGATAGACCTCGATGATGCGCTGGGTGTCCGCCTGGACGACCGTCTTGTTGAACGGCCCGCGGGGCTTGGACTGAACCTCGCCCTCGAGCACCTCGTCCTTGATCTTCTTGTTGCCCTCGAAGACGACGCGGTTGATCACCTCGTTCTCGGCCACCCGCACCACGATGCGGCCGCCGGACTGGTTGATCTGCACGTCCGAGAACAGGCCAGTGGCGTAAAGCGCCTTCCAGGCCTCGTCGATCTTGGCGGCGGTATAGGGACCGGAGCCGAAATAGGAGCGGATGGTGTCGGCATCCACACGGCGGTTGCCTTCGACCACGATGGAGCTGGACTGGGCTGCAGCGGGGGACGCCACAACGAGAGAACCGGCCACCGAACCCGCCGCAACGCAGGCGGCGAGACCAAAGGCGGCGGCCAGATTTCTCAGAACCCGGAGCGAAGCAGTCATATGGTGCGCAACCTTGAAATTTCGTTGTTCTCGAACCCGCCGCCCTTCCCCGGCCGAAGGCCAGGGCACAGGGACGGATTCTCACCCTGCGCTGCCGCTTGTACAGTCTTTTACCGCAGGTGCAAACCAAGCCGCGGCTGAAGACTGACCTTTTCCGGAGACCGTTGCCCGCTCGCCACGACCCCGGTGCGACAAATCAAAATCCCTTACATTGCAGCAATATGCAGCACGTCATTCCAGGTGGCGAAGATCATCAGCATCAGCACCAGCGCAAGGCCGATGCGAAAGCCGATGTCCTGCGTCCGCGCACTCAGCGGGCGGCCACGGATCGCCTCGAAAGCGTAGAACAGAAGGTGGCCGCCATCCAACAGCGGGATGGGAAAGAGGTTAAGCAATCCGATAGACACGGAGAGCACCGCGGCCAGGGACAGAAGTGCCCCGATACCAAATGTCGCGACCTGCCCGGATACCTGCGCGATGCGGATCGGGCCACCCAGCTGGTCCGCCGACTCGCGTCCGGCCACGAGACCGCCGAGGTAATCGAAGGTGCGGGCCACCACGAACCAGGTTTCCTGCACGCCCATGCCGATGGCCTCGACCGGGCCGAAGCGCTGAGTCGTCACGTCGCCGGCGGCGAGGGAGCGGGAGATTCCCAGGAGGCCGGTCCGGTGGCTGTTGCCGAAGGGGTCCTTGACCTCCTTCAGCTCGGGCGTGGCCGTGAGCGTAACCTCGCGGTCGCCCCGGGCGACGGTAAAGGCGAGCGGCTGGCCGGCATGGGACCCGACGATACGCTGCATGTCGGAGAAGCTGTCCACCTTGGCGCCGTCGATCTCCAGCACCAGGTCGCCGGGCTTGAAGCCCGCCATCTCCGCCGCGCTGCCGGGATTGATCTGGTCGACACGCGGCGCCGTCACCTGCTTGCCGAACACCATGAAGACGATGGCGAAGATGGCAATGGCCAGGAGGAAGTTGGCGATCGGACCGGCCGCGACAATGGCCGCGCGCCACGCCACCGGCTTGTAGAAGAAGCTTTCGTTGCGTTCGGCGGCCGTCATCTGGGAGAGACGCGCGGAATCGGGCGTGGAAGCCGCATCCTCATCGCCGAAGAACCGCACATAGCCGCCGAGGGGTATCGCGGCGATGCGCCAGCGGGTGCCGTGCTTGTCGTTGAAGCCGGCGATCTCCGGTCCGAAGCCCAGCGAGAAGGTCACCACCCGGACACCGGCGCGGCGGGCCACCCAGAAATGGCCGAGCTCGTGGAAGAACACCACCAGCGTCAGGACGAACAGGAAGGGAATGACGTAGCCGAGGAGAGTGGAGGACAGCGTGCCAAGGTTCGCACCGAGACCGGAAATCACATCCATCATCCGTTCCTCATCTCCCGGGCGCCCGGGGGCGGGCCAACCCTACACACTTATCCCGCTCTCGCCAGCCTCGGTGCACCGGAGCCGCGGGCGGAAAACTGCTCTTAAGACGCCTTTGCGGCAAACTTGGGCAGAAGTCCGGAGGCGGTACGGCGCCCGAGCTGGTCCGCCTCCAGCGCGTCGGCGACGCTCGAAGGTGCCGGACCACCATTGATACGGTCGAGGGTCGCCGCGACGATGTCCGTGATGCCGTAGAAGCCGATCCGCCCGTCCAGATAGGCCGCGACGGCGATCTCGTTCGCCGCGTTGAGAATGGTGGCGGCGACGCCGCCCTGCTTCAACACCTCGCGGGCCAAAGCGAGCGCCGGGAATCGGGCCACATCCGGCGCTTCGAAGCTGAGGCGGCCGAGGGCCACGAGGTCGAGCTTGCGGCAGGAGGTCGCCACCCGCTCCGGATAGGCGAGGCAATGGGCGATGGGCACGCACATGTCGGGCAGCGCCAGCCCCGCCGTCACCGAACCGTCGATGAAGGAGACGAGGCCGTGCACCACCGACTCGGCGTGCACCACCGCATCCAGCTGGTCGGCGGTGACGGAGAACAGGTGCTGGGCCTCGATCAGCTCCAGCCCCTTGTTCATGAGCGTCGCGGAATCGATGGTGACCTTCGCGCCCATGTTCCAGTTGGGGTGCTTCAGCGCGTCCTGCGGCAGCGCGCGGGCGATCTCCTCCCGGCTCTTGAGGCGGAAGGGGCCACCGGACGCCGTGAGGGTGATCTTTTCCACCGCTCGCTGCGGGCCGGCCGCCAGCGCCTGGAAGATGGCGTTGTGCTCGGAATCCACCGGGAGGAGTTCGGTTTCGAGCCGCGCCGCCTCGGCCATGAAGAAGGCGCCGGCGGCGACGAGGCATTCCTTGTTGGCGAGCGCGATGCGCCGGCCGGGCGCGAATGCGGCGACCGTCGGGGCAAGGCCGGCGCAGCCGACGATGGCGCTCACCACCACATCGGTGTCGCGTCGCGCGGCTTCCAGTACCGCCTCCGGTCCGGCGCCGCTCTCGATGCCGGTTCCAGAGAGGGCCTCCCTCAGGGCCGCGCCGGCCGCGGGGTCGGCCACTGCGGCAAAGCTGGCGCCAAGGGCGCGGGCGGTCTCGGCAAGCGCTGCGGCGTCGCGACCTCCAACGACGGCTTCGACCCGGTAGAGGTCCGGAGCATCCGCGAGAACCTTGCGGACGCTATGGCCGATGGAGCCCGTGGCCCCGAGCACGGAGAGACGTTTCATGGGGAGCGTCCTACCACAAAAGCAGGCCAGTCGCCGGGTCGCCCGCATTGCGGAGCACGGCGACGACGACCGCCACCAGCGCGGCGGCGGCGAAGCCGTCCAGCCGGTCGAGCAGGCCACCATGGCCGGGAATGAGCCGGCTCGCATCCTTCACGCCGAACAGGCGCTTGAACGCCGATTCCGCGAGGTCGCCGGCCTGGCTGACGATGCTGAGCAGGAGGGAGAGGCCGGCGAGCGGCAGCAAAGCCGGCGCTCCGGAGGCATAGGCCACGGCGAGGCCGCAGAGGGTGCCGAGCAGGGTTCCGCCGATGGCGCCGGACCAGGTCTTGTTCGGCGACACCCGCGGCCACAGCTTCGGCCCGCCCAGCGCGCGACCGGTGAAATAGGCGAAAATGTCCGTCGCCCAGACAACGGCGCACAGATAGAGCACCGCGGAAAGGCCGAGCGCCGAGCTGCCGCGCAAGACCACCACGGGAAGCGCCGCGCTGGCCGCCACCAGCACGCCGGCCATAGCCCAGGCGCTCTGCCGCGGCACCGCGAGGCTGCAGGCAGCGGCACCCAGCACGACGGCGCTGAAGGCCCAGGTCGGGTCCGATGTCACCGCCAGCACGCCACCGGCGACGAGGCCGAGGCCGCCGAGGCCGAGATAGACCGGGCGATGATCGAGGCGGGCGATGACCGCCCATTCATTAAGGACGAGGAGCCCCGCCGCTACCCACAGAATGGCAAAGGGGATGCCGCCATACCACGCGGTGGCGAGCACCAGCGGCACCAGCACGAGAGCGGAAAGGGTCCGGTGCCCGAGATCGGAGCCGAAATGCACGTGGGTCAGGGTCCGGGGCGAGGCGTCACGCCGCCGAACCGCCGGTCGCGCCGGGCATATTCGTCGATGGCCGCGATGAGGGCGGCCTTGTCGAAATCAGGCCAGTAGATGGGCAGGAACACGAATTCTGAATAGGCGGCCTGCCACAGCAGGAAATTGGACAGCCGCTGCTCGCCGGAGGTGCGCACGATGAGATCGGGATCGGGGATACCGGCGGTTTCGAGCCGCTGGGAGATCATCTCCACGTCAACGTCCTCAGGCTTCACCCGCCCGGCCGCCACATCCGCCGCGATGCGCGCCACGGCGGAGGCGATCTCCTGCCGCGCGCCGTAGTTGAAGGCAACGACCAGCGTCAGCCCGGTATTGGTGCAGGTCAGCGCCTCGGCATCGTCCAGGAGCTGGCGGATGTCGGGCGCAAGGGCCGCCCGCTCGCCGATCACCTTCACCCGCACGTTGGCGGAATTCAGCTCGGCGAGGTCGTGTCGCAGGAAGAACTTCAGCAGGCGCATCAGTTCCGTCACCTCGGTGACGGGACGCGACCAGTTCTCCGCGGAGAAGCTGTAGATGGTGAGGAAGCGGATGCCGATCTCGCGGGCGGCGCGCACGCAGCGGCGCAGCGCCTCCACGCCCCGGCGATGCCCTTCCACGCGCGGCAGCTTGCGGGACGTGGCCCAGCGGCCGTTGCCATCCATGATGACGCCGACATGCACGGGAACGCACTGGCCGGCTGGAGCGGGCGTCGGCTGACCGGCGGACGCGGGCGTGGCCGGCGACGGCCGGCCGGGGACGGCGGCGTCGCTCGCGGCGCGCAGGGTCATGGCTTGCTCAGGGCTCACACCTTCGTCCTCAAACCGCGTTGGCTCTCAAACCGTGGCGGCTGACCGGCATCGGTCAACCGCGTCCCTGGCCTCCCGCCGCCGCTGTCCCCGCTCAGACGGACAGGATTTCCTTTTCCTTCTGGGCGAGCGTCTGGTCGATCTCGGAGATGGTCTCGTCGGTCGCCTTCTGGACGTCCTTGGACAGGCGGTCGAGTTCATCGGAACCCATCTCGCTGTCCTTTTCCAGCTTCTTCAGCAGGTCCATCCCGTCGCGACGCACATGACGTACCGCGACCCGGGCGGCCTCGGCATATTTGTGCGCAACCTTGACGAGTTCCTGGCGCCGCTCCTGGTTGAGTTCAGGGATGCGCAGGCGCAGCACCTGGCCTTCCGTCGCCGGATTGAGGCCGAGATTCGAATCGCGGATCGCCTTCTCGACGGCGTTCACCATGCCGCGGTCCCACACCTGCACGGAGAGCATGCGGGCCTCGGGGACGGAGACGGTGGCCACCTGGTTCAGCGGCATTCGCGCGCCATAGGCCTCAATGGTGATCGGCTCGAGAAGGCTGGCCGAGGCGCGGCCGGTGCGCAGGCCGCCAAGCTCGTCCCTGAGCACGCCGACCGCGCCATGCATGCGGCGCTTGAGATCGGCCATGTCGAAGGTCCCGGTGGTCATGACTATCCTCTGTCTTCAAGATCGCGGGCACGCTTCAATCGCACGGAAACGTTTCGGATTCCATGCGTCGGCGTTGTCCCGGCGGGAAAGGTGCGGCGGGTGGCGTTCGGGTCGAGGGCGCGGCTCGCGTGGACATGGCAGGCCGGCACGGCAATTCAGTGGCCGTGCCGAACGCGGCTCGCGCCCAAGGCGATGCCCCGGAGCGAGCCGTTTGCCTTCATCCGTCGACAGCGCTCCCTGTCCGTCCGGAAACCCTCAAGCCGCGGTCCGTCTCGCCGGATCAGGGCGCGACGACCGTGACGCGCCCCTCTCCCATCGCCGCCGTGGCGATGGCGCCCGGCTCGCGGATGGAAAACACGATTATCGGCAACGCAGCCTCGCGGGCAAGCGCGAACGCCGCCGCATCCATCACCTTGAGGTCGCGGGACAGCGCCTCGTCGTGCGTGATGCGGTCGTAGCGGGTGGCAGAGGGATCGAGCTTGGGGTCGGCGGAATAGACACCGTCCACGTTGGTCGCCTTCAGCACCGCGTCGCAGTCGAGCTCGGCGGCGCGGAGCACGGCACCGGTGTCGGTGGTGAAATAGGGGTTTCCGGTTCCGCCGGTGAGCACCACGATGCGGCCGCGCCGCAGGTGCCGCATGGCCGGCTGGCGGGCGTAGGGCTCGCACACCGTCGGCATGGGAATGGCGGAAAGCGTGCGGGCGGGCGCGCCGGCGGCCTCGATGGCCCGTTCCAGCGCGAGGCCGTTCATGACGGTCGCGAGCATGCCCATGTGGTCCGCGGTGGCGCGATCGAGATTTTCGTCCGCCACCCGCGCGCCGCGCAGGATGTTGCCGCCACCGACGACCACCGCCACCTCGCACCCCGCCGCGCGGGCGGCGACGAGGTCACGGGCGATGCGGGCGACGGTGGGCGGATGCAGGCCGAAGGGCTCGGCGCCCATCAGGGCCTCGCCCGAGACCTTCACCAGAATGCGGGGATAAGGCAGTCCCGGCGCCGCGAAGGGCGCCGGGGGTTCCGGATAGTCCGAGTCGTCGGAGATGGCGGTCATGGGAGCCCCCTCCCCGCCTGCGATCAGGACTGGCCGGCGGCGGCGGCCACCTCGGCCGCGAAGTCGGTCTCTTCCTTCTCAATACCCTCGCCGAGCGCGTAGCGCACGAACGCGGTGAGCTTGACCGGAGCGCCGACCTGGCCCTCGGCCTCCTTCAGCACCTGCGACACGGACTTGGAGCCGTCATGCACGAAGGGCTGGTCGAGGAGGGTATTCTCCTTGAAGAAGCTCTTCATGCCGCTTTCGGCGATCTTGTCCTGCACGTTGGCGGGCTTGCCCTGGTGCTTCTCGAGCAGGATGGCCTTCTCGCGGGCGATGGTGGCCTCATCGATCCCGGAGGCGTCGAGCGCCAGCGGGTTGAGGGCCGCCACGTGCATGGCGATCTGCCGGCCGAGGGTGGAGAGCTTCTCCACGTCGCCCTCGGACTCGAGCGCCACGAGCACGCCGATGCGGCCCTGGCCCTCGACCACGGCGCCGTGGACGTAGGAGGCGATCACGCCCTTGGAGACCGTGAGCTTCACCGAGCGGCGCAGCGTCATGTTCTCGCCGATGGTGGCGATGAGCGCCGTGAGGCGGTCGGCGACGGTGACGTCCTCGCCCGGGAACTTGGCGGCGGCGACGGCCTCCAGGGAGCCGTCCGTGTTGAGGGCGACCTTGGCCACCTCACGCACGAACGCCTGGAAGTCCGGGTTGCGCGCCACGAAGTCGGTCTCGGCATTCACCTCGACGGCGGCGGCGTAGTGGCCGGACGACTCGACCGCAACGAGGCCCTCGGCGGCCACGCGGCCGGCCTTCTTGGCAGCCTTGGCGAGACCCTTCTTGCGCAGCCAGTCGATGGCAGCCTCGACGTCGCCGTTCGTCTCGGTGAGCGCGGACTTGCAGTCCATCATGCCTGCGCCGGTCTTGTCGCGCAGTTCCTTCACGAGCCCGGCGGTGATCGCAGCCATGTTCAATCCCTTCTTCTCGCGCCACGGCCGGCCACGGTGCGCCCGAGCCGGCCGTGGGGGCGCGGTGCGCGCCCCATTACTCTCGATTCGTTTTCAGATCTGCGACAAGGATGGTGACGGGTGTCACTCGACCTCGGCAGACATCTCCTTGGCCTGGGCAACCCAGCCGTCCACGCGGCCCGGCAGACCCACTTCCTCGCCGATGCGGTGCGCATCGTTGGCATCGAGGCCGGCGATCTGGCCGAAGTGGAACACGCCGAGATCGTTGAGCTTCTGCTCGATCTCGGGGCTCACGCCGGTGAGCTTCTTCAGGTCGTCGGCGACGCCGCGGGGACCAGAGAGGGGCTCGAAGGACGACCACACGCTGGTCTCGACCGGCAGGTCCTCGACGAGCGGGGCCTCTTCGGCGCCCACGTCGTAGCCGAGGTCGCTGTGGCCGCGGCCGATGCCGTCGATGGCGGCGCGGGCGACGAGGTCGCAGTAGAGCTGGATGGCGCGGCCGGCGTCATCGTTGCCCGGGACGGGATAGGCGATGCCGTCGGGATCGCAATTGGTGTCGAGGATGGCCGCCACCGGGATGCCGAGGCGCTGCGCTTCCTTGACCGCGATGTCTTCCTTGTTCGTGTCGATCACGAACAGGAGGTCCGGCAGGCCACCCATGTCGCGGATGCCGCCGAGCGCCTTGTCCAGCTTCTCCTTTTCACGGGAGAGCGTCAGGCGCTCCTTCTTGGTGTAGCCGGAAGACGCCTCGGGGGCGGCCAGCATCTCCTCCAGCTTCTTCAGCCGGGCGATGGAGTTGGAGATGGTCTTCCAGTTGGTGAGCATGCCGCCGAGCCAGCGGGAGTTCACATAATACTGGGCGGAGCGGCGGGCGGCGTCCGCCACCTGCTCCTGCGCCTGGCGCTTGGTGCCGACGAACAGCACGCGACCGCCCTGGGCCACGGTGTCGGACACGGCCTGCAGGGCGCGGTGGAGCGCCGGCACGGTCTGCGACAGGTCGAGAATGTGGATGTTGTTGCGAACGCCGAAGATGTACGGAGCCATCTTGGGGTTCCAACGGTGGGACTGATGTCCGAAGTGCACGCCAGCTTCGAGGAGCTGACGCATCGAATAGTCGGGAAGAGCCACTTTGGTATTCTCCGGTTGAGCCTCCGCGGACGTACCTTCGCCAATGGCGAATGGCACCGGATGGCCGATCTGGCCTGTGTCCGCGTGCGGAATGGGTCGGGCACATACACGAGGTGGGGCTGATAGGCAAGGGTGGCGCCCTGCGGGGGCATGCCCTCCCCCATCGCCATACCGTTCCGACCCAACCGGCCACGACGGAGGAATACGGCGGCGGCCGCAACGGGATACGGGGCTGCGACCGCCGCTTTCACCCCGCGGCGGCCCGTTGGCGCTCCTCCTCCACCAGTTCCTTCTTGGAGAGCTTGCCCACCACGCTCTTGGGCAGGCTCTCGCGAATCTCGATGGCCTTGGGCATCTCGATCTTGGAAATCTGGGCGGAGAGGAACTCCATCAGCTCGGCCGGCGTCGCCTGCGCATCCTTGCGCAGGGTGACAAAGGCCTTGGGCGCCTGGCCGCGATAGCTGTCGGGAATGCCGATGGCCACGGCCTCGGCCACCGCCGGATGGAGATAGAGCGCCTCCTCGATCATCCGGGGATAGACGTTATACCCGCCGCAGAGAATCACGTCCTTGATGCGATCCACGAGGAACAGATAGCCGTCCTCGTCCAGAAGGCCGACGTCGCCGGTGCGCAGCGCCCCGTCCACGAAGACGGCGGTCGTCTCGTCCGGGCGATTCCAGTAGCCGGCCATCACCTGCGGCCCACGCACACACACCTCGCCCTTCTGGCCCACGGGCATCAGGCGGGTTGAATCGGCGAGGTCGCGAATCTCGATCACCGTCTCGGGCAGAGCAGTGCCCACCGAGCCATCCTTGACGAGGCCGAGAGGCGGGTTGGCGCTCACCACCGGCGAGCTTTCGGAGAGGCCGTAGCCCTCCACCAGCGGGCAGCCGGTGAGTTCCTGGAAGCGCGTGCGCACGTCGAGCGGCAGCGGCGCGCCGCCGGAGATGGAAAGCGTGAGGGAGGAGAGGTCGCGCTTCTCGATGCCCCCCACATTGTTGATGGCGGCATAGATGGTCGGCACGCCGGGGAACATGGTGGGTTTCTCGCGCTCGATATCGTCGAGCAGCGACATGAGGTTGAAGCGCGGCACCAGGATGATCTCGGCGCCGAGGCAAATCGGGATCAGCATCACCGTCTGCATGGCGAAGACGTGGAACAGGGGCAGCACGCCCAGCACCCGCTTCACCCCGATGCGCTCGCACTCCGCATGCTGGACCAGCTGGCGGGCATTGGCCGAGACGTTGGCGTGGGTGAGCATGGCGCCCTTGGGGACGCCCGTGGTGCCGCCGGTATATTGGAGCACCGCGAGGTCCTTGGCCGGGTCCACCTCCACCGGCTCGGGGCGGTCGCCGTGCTTCAGCAGGGAAGCATAGTCCACATGCATCCCGTCGCCGGTGCTGTAGACCGCCTTCTCCTTGCGCTTGAACAGGTTGAAGAGCAGCCCCTTGGGAAACGGCAGGATGCCGGACATGGGGCAGACGATGATGGATTTCAGCCCCGCCTCGTGCGCCACCGCCAGGACGCGGGAGTGGATCAGCTTCAGGTCGGGAACCACCATGATGGTGGTGCCGGAATCGCGGATCTGGTGCCTCAGCTCGCGCTCCACATAGAGCGGGCTGAAGTTGACCACCGTGCCGCCGGCCTTCATCACCGCGAAGAAGAAGATGACGGAATAGGGCGTGTTGGGCAGGCACAGGCCTACATGGGTGCCCTTGCCCACGCCCATGGCCTGAAGCCCTGCCGCCACCTTGTTCACCGTGGCGCCGACCTCGGCATAGGTCCACTTGCGGCCGAGGAAGCTCAGGGCCGGCTTCGCGCCATGCGCGGCGACGCTGACCTCCAGAAGGTCGGGCACGGGCGAGATGGCGATGGCCGCCGCATCGGTGCGATGGAGCATGATGTCCCTCCTGCGCCGGCGCTTTTCTGTTTTCTTGGGCAAGCCGGCGGCGTGATCTCCGACGTTGGGTCACCAACGTCGTGATTCAAGAATGCTGGCGCGCGATTGCGCCAGAAAGGCGGTTTGTGCCGGGTCTAGTAAAGCGCAAACCGGCGGCGCGAACGCCGCCGGGGATGGCGCAAGGCCCTACTTGGTGATGAGGGCCGCCGCCTGGGGCGCGTCGAACTTGTAGCGCAGGCCCACGGAGATGATGTCCACATAGCCGTTGCTCACCTGGCCGACCAGCGTTCCGCGCAGGGCATTGGCCGGATCGGCAGGCGTGAGGAGGATGGGGCTCGTCTCGCCGAAGATGTGGGTGTAGGCGAAATCCGCCGAGAACTGCTGCGTGAAGTTGTAGGTGAAGCCGCCCGAGAGCCAGAAACGATTGGTGTCGGGCAGGCGCGGCGAGCGGGTGGAATCTGGCACGGGCGTCAGCTCGTAGCCAATACCGGCGCGCAGAGCGAGCTTGGGGTCCCACTGATACTCGACGCCGCCGGAGAAGAACCAGCCGTCGTTCCACTGGAGGTCAAGCGTGCTGACCGGCACGCCGGAGGCTTTCACCGTCAGTTCCTGGACGGTCGACCAGTTGGTCCACTCCACGGTGCCAAGCACGGTCCACTGGGCATTGAGCTTCGAGCGGAACGAGGCGGTGATCTGGTCCGGCAGCGTCAGGCCGGCCGTCACGTTGGCGCTCTTGACCGGAACGATGTTGGCGACGGACACGTCCAGCATACCGTTCAAGGTCTGCGAGATCTGCGACTTGTAGCCGATGCCGAGCGTGGTGCCGGGCGCCAGCGTGAACAGCACGCCGAGATTGATGCCGTAGCCGATGTCGTCGCCGTTGACCTGGGCATAGAGATTGTTGGTCGGCGGCGCGAAGCCCGCGAACTGCGCGTTGGTGAGCTTGGCGTTGATGTAATTGACGTTCAGGCCACCGCCGATGGTCATCCAGTCGGTGAGCTTGTAGGCCACCGAGAGCTGGGCGTTCATGTCGAAGATGCTGCTGTAGCAGCCGTAATAGCGCCCGGACCAGCTGCACGGCGCATCCGTCACGAGGCCGTACGGCGAGGTGACACCGAAGCCGATCGCCCACCTGTCCCAGGCATAGGTGGCGAAGAAGGTCGGCAGCGTGCCGTTGTCCACCATGTCGCTCACGCCGACATTGCCCAGGCTGGTGCCGGTGATGGGCGCGGTGGCCGAGAACACGTCGATGGAGGCATGCGGCGCGATATAGGTGACGTTGCCTTCCACGCTCAGCCCCGGATTGAAGCTGATGGCCGCGGGGTTCCAGAACATGGAGGCAAGGCCGTCGCCGCCGGCGGCCGTGCCGGCGAAAGACGTGCCCTGATAGTAGGAACTCTGCTCGCGGAGCCCGAATCCGCCGGCGTGGGCGGCGCTGCTCACCAGTGCGACGGGAATCGCAATGGCGGGAATGGCAAGCACCGGAGCCACGTGCCGTGACCAATCGCGACTGGCTCTGGCCCACTTGTGCATCGTCATGAAGACCCCCTCCTAGGCTGTTCCTCCGGGCCCGGCACGCTGCGGTGCACTATACGTTTTATCGGTGCCCTATACGTCACCCAGCATGCCTTTCGCGGATGATCCGTCAACCGACTTCCTGCAGCGTAGCGGGCCAAGACGCTGGGGAATTCGGCGGGCGTTGCGCCGATGCAACAGTGCCGAAATGGCAGCGATGCTGTCCAGATTTCCCAGCGCTGGCCGGGCTTCTATCCACCACCTTGTGGCGACCCGCCGGCTCGACCGGTTGTGAAGGCACAACCGTTCCGTCATCTGCCAAACGGGTCTTGCGGAGAAGGTCAAAGCATGTATCTTCAGGGCGACTGGGTGACGTATAGGTGAACTGGTGGCATCCTCTGGCAAACGTGGCGGCGCGTCCGCTTTGACCGACACGTTCTTCACCGTCACGCAGCTGGCGCGGGACCTCTCGGTCACGCCGCGCACCATCCGATTCTACGAGGACAAGGGTCTCATCACCCCCCGCCGCGCCGGCACCATGCGTGTCTACACCAAGCGCGATCGCGCCCGCATGGCGCTGATCCTGCGCGGCAAGCGCCTCGGCTTCTCGCTTCGCGAGATCAAGGACTATCTCGACCTCTACGACCTCGACCCGAGCCAGAGCGAGCAGATCCGCCTGCTGCTCAAGAAGGTGCAGGACCGCCTCGAGATGCTGGAGGACCAGCGCCTCGCCCTCGAGGAGACCATCATCGAGCTGAAGGACATCGAGGAGCAGGCCCTGTCTGCCCTCGCCAGCAGCGAGACCGGCGACCAGAAGGCCGCCGGCTAGGCCGGCGCCGCCCGGCCGCAGCCGGGCCGGGCGCAGGCCATCCTGAGTTTTTCGTGGGGCGTTCCCCGGGCGGATTTTTCATTCGCGCGGATCGCCCCGTTACGTCCGACGCGTGAAGCGGCGGCGAACAACCGCGAAAACCCGCCGCACCAAAGCGGCGGACGACAACAATGGACAGGCAGGAGAGCCCAATGAACGCGCCGATGCGAAACGTCGTGATTGCAGGCTATGCCCGCTCGCCCTTCACCCTCGCCAAGAAGGGTGATCTGGCGCGCGTGCGCCCCGATGATCTTGCCGCCCAAGTGGTGGCCGAGCTCGTGGCCCGCACCGGCGTGAAGGTGGAGGACATCGAGGATCTGATCGTCGGCTGCGCCTTCCCCGAAGCCGAGCAGGGCTTCAACATCGCCCGCCTCATCGGCATGATCGCCGGCCTGCCCGAGAGCGTCGCCGGCGTGACGCTGAACCGCTTCTGCGGCTCCTCCATGCAGTCGGTGCACAACGCGGCCGGACAGATCCAGCTCGGCGCGGGCGAAGTGTTCATCTGCGCCGGCATCGAGAGCATGAGCCGCGTGCCCATGACCGGCTTCAACCCCATGCCCAACCCCGCGCTCTACAAGTCCATGCCGCAGGCCTACATGGGCATGGGCGAGACCGCCGAGAATGTCGCGGCCAAGTGGCAGATCACACGCGCTGACCAGGACGCCTTCGCCCTCAAGAGCCATCAGAAGGCGACGAAGGCCGAAGCGGAAGGCCTCTTCAAGGACGAGATCGTCGCCATCAAGGCCAACGGCAAGGTCAACAAGACGGTCGATCAGGACGGCTGCATCCGCCGCGATGCGACGGCCGAGGCCCTCGCCGCCCTGAAGCCCTCCTTCGACGAGCATGGCACGGTGACGGCCGGCACCGCCTCTCCCCTCACCGATGGCGCCTCCGCCGTGCTGGTGTGCTCCGAGGACTACGCGCTGAAGAACGGCCTTACCCCCCTCGCCCGCATCCGCAGCGTGGCGGTGGCCGGCTGCGCGCCGGAGATCATGGGCATCGGCCCCGTCGCCGCGACCAAGAAGGCGCTGGCCCGCGCCGGCATCGACGTGTCCGAGATCGAGGTGGTGGAGCTGAACGAGGCCTTCGCCTCCCAGGCCCTCGCCTGCCAGCGGGAGCTCGGCATCAAGGACGAGGTTCTGAACCTCGATGGCGGCGCCATCGCGCTCGGCCATCCCCTCGGCGCCACCGGCGCGCGCATCGTCGGCAAGGCGGCCGCGCTGCTGAAGCGCGAAGGCGGCAAGTATGCCCTCGCCACCCAGTGCATCGGCGGCGGACAGGGCATCGCCACCGTCCTCGAGCGCGTCTGAGGAGGGCCGGATGTCCTTTGAAATCAAGAAGGTCGCCGTCATCGGCGCCGGCGTCATGGGCGCCGGAATCGCCGCCCATGTGGCCAATGCGGGCGTGGAGGTGCTGCTCCTCGACATCGTTCCCGAGGGTGCAGCCAACCGCAACACCATCGCCGAGAAGGCGGTGGAGAAGCTGCTGAAGGCCGATCCCGCGCCCTTCATGTCCAAGGCTGCGGCGAAGCTGGTGAAGCCCGGCAACATCGAGGACAACCTCGCCGACATCGCCGACTGCGACCTCATCATCGAGGCCATCATCGAGCGCCTCGACCTCAAGCAGGCGCTTTACGCGAAGATCGAGGCGGCGCGCCGGCCCGGCTCGGCGGTGTCCTCGAACACCTCGACCATTCCGCTGGCGGACCTCACGGCGGGACTGCCCGAGAGCTTCCGCCGCGACTTCCTCATCACCCATTTCTTCAATCCGCCCCGCTACATGCGACTTCTGGAGATCGTCTCCGGCCCGGAGACGAACCCGGACACGGTGGCTGCCGTCGCCCGCTTCGCCGACGTGAAGCTCGGCAAGACGGTGGTGATGTGCAAGGACACACCCGGCTTCATCGCCAACCGGCTCGGCACCTACTGGCTGCAGCTGGCGGTGGGCGAGGCCTTCGCGCTGGGCATGAAAGTGGAGGATGCGGACGCGGTGATGGGCCGGCCGTTCGGCTTTCCCAAGACCGGCGTGTTCGGCCTTATCGACCTCGTGGGCCTCGATCTGATGCCCCACGTCCAGGGCTCGCTGAAGCGGGCGCTTCCCGCCACGGACCCTTTCCACGCAACGCTTCGCGACGAGCCGCTGATCGAGAAGATGATCTCGACCGGCTACACCGGCCGCAAGGGCAAGGGCGGCTTCTACCGGCTCAACCGCGAGGGCGGCCAGAAGCTCAAGGAGGCCATCGACCTCTCCACCGGCACCTATCGCCCGCAGGCCAAGGCGCAGGTGGCGGAGCTTGAGGATGGCGGCGGGCGGGATCTCTTCGCCCTCCTCTCCGCCCCCGGCGAAGGCGGGCGCTATGCCCGCTCCGTCATGGTGCGCACCCTCGCCTATGCCGCGCGCCTCGTGCCCGAGGCAGCCGATGACATCGTCGCCATCGATGATGCCATGCGCTTGGGATATAATTGGAAATCCGGTCCGTTCGAGCTGATCGACAAGATCGGCGCGGCCCGCCTGATCGCGCTGTTGAAGGCGGATGGGGGAGAGGTGCCGCCGCTGCTGGCGCTCGCCGCCGACAGGCCCTTCTACCGGGTGGAAAACGGCCAGCGCCAATACCTTACTCTGGATGGCACCTACCGCGATATCGTCCGGCCCGAAGGTGTGCTGCTGCTCGCCGACATCAAGCTGAAGTCCCAGCCGCTGGCCAAGAATGGCTCTGCTGCCCTGTGGGATATTGGCGACGGCGTGGTGTGCCTGGAATTCACCTCCAAGAGCAATTCGCTGGACGAGGGCATCATCACGATGCTCGCCAAGGCTCTGAAGCTGGTGAAGGACAAGTACAAGGCGCTCGTCATCTATAACGAGGGCTCGAACTTCTCCGTCGGCGCCAATCTCGGCCTCGCTCTGTTTGCCTGCAACATCGGCGCCTTCGGCGAAGTCGAGAAGCTGGTCGCTGCCGGACAGAAGACCTATCAGGACGTGAAGTACGCGCCCTTCCCCGTGGTGGCGGCGCCGTCCGGCCTGGCCCTCGGCGGCGGGTGCGAGATTCTGCTGCATGTCGGTGCCGTTCAGGCCCATGCCGAGAGCTATATCGGGCTTGTCGAGTGCGGAGTCGGGGTTCTGCCGGCCTGGGGCGGCTGCACCGCCATGCTGGAGCGCTGGGCGGCCGACCCGAAATTCCCGAAGGGACCCATGCCGGCCCCCTCGAAGGTGTTCGAGACGGTCTCCACCGCCACCGTCGCCAAGTCCGCCGCCGAGGCGAAGGAACTGAAGTTCCTGCGCGAGGGCGACGGCATCACCATGAACCGCGATCGGCTCCTGGCCGACGCCAAGGCGAAGGCCCTGTCCATGGTGGATGGCTACCAACCGCCCAAGCCCGTGGAGTTCTTCCTGCCCGGCCCCTCCGGCAAGGCGGCCATGGACATGGCGGTGGAAGGCTTTGCCAAGAAGGGCCTGGCGACCCGGCACGACAAGGTGGTCTCCGCGGCCCTCGCCGAGGTGCTCACGGGTGGGGATGCCGACCACATCGCCCCGGTGCCGGCGGCGCGGGTGCTGGAGCTGGAGCGGGAAGGCTTCATGAAGCTCATCCGCACCACCGCCACCCTGGACCGCATCGAGCACGTGCTCGAAACGGGCCGGCCGCTCAGGAACTGAGCGAAGGAATCCCCTCTCCGCTTGCGGGAGAGGGTCAGGGTGAGGGGTATGGCTCCGCCGGGCACAACGCTCCGGAGCAGGCGGCCGCCCCCTCACCCCCGCCCCCTCTCCCGCAAGGGGAGAGGGGAGAAACCAAAACGGGAGCCAACGCCATGCAGGTCTATACCCCCCCGCTGCGCGACATGCGCTTCGTCCTCCACGAGTTGCACGGCAGCGAGGAGCTGAGCAAGCTCAAGGGGCTGGAGGAGCTTTCGCCCGACCTCATCGATGCGGTGCTGGAGGAGGCGGGCAAGTTCGTCACCGAGGTGCTCGCGCCGCTCAACCAGTCGGGCGACCTTGAGGGCTGCACCTATGAGAACGGCGTGGTGCGCACGCCCAAGGGCTTCAAGGAGGCCTATACCGCCTTCCGAGAAGGCGGCTGGAACGGCATCGCCTGCGATCCCAAATATGGCGGGCAGGGCCTGCCGGCGAGCGTGAACAAGCTGGTGGAGGAGATGCTCTGCTCGGGCAACCTCGCCTTCGGCATCTGCCCCGGTTTGACCCACGGCGCCTATCAGGCGCTCAAGGCCTACGCCTCCGAGGAACTGAAGGACCGCTTCCTGCCCAAGATGGTGGATGGCGTGTGGTCCGGCTCCATGTGCCTCACCGAACCGCAATGCGGCACCGACCTCGGCCTCGTGCGCACCAAGGCGGAGCCTCAAGGAGATGGCTCTTACAAGATCACCGGCAACAAGATCTTCATCTCCGCCGGCGAGCAGGACATGACGGAGAACATCGTCCACCTCGTGCTCGCCCGCCTGCCGGACGCGCCCAAGGGAATCAAGGGCATCTCCCTGTTCCTGGTGCCCAAGTTCCTGCCGAAGGAAGACGGCTCGGTCGGCCCGCGCAACGGCGTGCTGTGCACCGGCATTGAGCACAAGATGGGCATCCACGGCTCATCCACCTGCCAGATGTCGTTCGACGAGGCCACCGGCTGGCTGGTCGGCGAGCCCCACAAGGGCATGCGCGCCATGTTTGCCATGATGAATTCGGAGCGCCTCTCCGTGGGCACGCAGGGCCTCGGCCTTGGCGAAGCTGCCTATCAGGCGGCCGTGGTCTACGCCAAGGAGCGCCTGCAGGGCCGCGCCCTCTCTGGCGCCAAGCATCCGGACAAGCCGGCCGACCCGATCATCGTCCATCCCGACGTGCGCCGCACGCTGATGACCATGCGGGCCTACAATGAGGGCTGCCGGGCGCTCGCCGGCTGGATCGCCCGCGCGCTCGATCTGATGGAGCGGGCGGAAGATCCGGAGGAGCGCAAGCGCGCCGAGGACTTCACGGCGCTGATGACGCCCATCGTGAAGGCCCTGTTCACGGATCTCGGCTTCGAGGCCACCTCCATGGGCATGCAGGTCTATGGCGGCCACGGCTACATCCGCGACCACGGCATGGAGCAATATGTGCGCGATGCCCGCATCGCCATGATCTACGAGGGCACCAACGGCGTGCAGGCGCTGGACCTCGTGGGCCGCAAGCTGCCGGCGCACATGGGCCGCTACTTGCGCTCCTTCTTCCATCCCGTGCTCAACTACATGGATGCGAAGCTGGACGACGAGAATCTCGGCCCGCTCATCACGCCCCTCTCCAAGGCGTTCGGCGCGCTCCAGCTCGCCACCGCCCACATCGCCGAGAAGGGCCTGAAGGACCCGGAGGAGGCCGGCGCCGCCGCCACCGAATATCTGCGGCTGTTCGGGCTCGTGGCGCTGGGCTACATGTGGGTGCGCATGGCGGAAGTGGCCTACGAGAAGCGTGTCTCCAACCCGGACGACGCGGCCTTCTACGATGCCAAGATCGTCACCGCGCGCTTCTTCATGGAGAAGCTGCTGCCAGACGTGGCCGCCCTGTGGGGCTCCATCAAGGCCGGCAAGGGGTCCATGATGGCGCTCGATGAGGCCATGTTCTGAATACCGCGCGCCGCGGTGGATGTTGCCGCGGCGGCTTTCCCTTCTCCTCCGCCTCCCGCTTCCGCAGCCCGGGGGACGGACGCCTGCCCAGGAAGACCCAATGGCCGATCTCGCCTCCCTCGTCGAAGCCATCCGCGATCGCGCCGAAGCCCTCTCCGAGCTCGGCTACAAGGTGCGCTTCGATCTCAGCGACACGGGCGAGGCGATCCTGCTCGATGCCACCGGCGGCAGCGTCGAGGTGGGTGAAGGCACGGGCGAGGCCGATGCGGTGCTGAAGCTCTCCACCGACACGCTGGACAAGCTCATCACCGGCCGCATCGGGCCGATGATGGCCTTCTCCACCGGCCGGCTGAAGGTGGAAGGCTCGCAGGGCGTCGCCCTGAAGCTCGCCGGCCTGCTCGACAAGGACTGAGCCGAGGCCAGAAGGCCCGCAACCCATTCTCTCCTCAGTCGTTCGCCGTCGCGGTGGTCGCCCCACCGGCGGCGAGCGCCTGCATCAGCGTCTGGCGCAGCGCCTTGTCCTCGGCGGCATGGCGCGCGCCGGTGACGGAAAGGTGGTCGCCGTCCACATAGAAGAAGCGCGTGCCCTCCCCCGCGGTGCAGCGGTCGTCCCGGCAGAAGATGTCCGCCATGCGGAAGGCCGAGACGCCGGGATGCCGGCTTGCGGTGGCCGTGATGACGTCGTTGCCGAAGCCGACCATGTCGAGCGCGCTGGCGCGCGGCTGGCTCATGCAGCCTTCGGCACCGCCCGTCCTGTTGAACTCGCGCGTCGCGACGCAGCCGGCCGGGGCCGGCTTGTATTCCGGCGACTGGCCCAGCACGATCACCTGCGGGCCGATCTGGCGCAGTTCGGCGACGGTGCGCTCCATCATGTGGGCGAACGCCTGCTTGCTGGTGGCCCGGTCGCGCGTCATGCCGCCCGGAATCTCGCTGCTGATGAGGGAGAAGCCGGCGCTCGACCGCGTCGTCCAGATGGACCAGCGGCCCACCAGCACCACCACCTTGGGCTTGATGCGGCGAATCTCGTCCATCACGGCGGCGACGTAGCTGGCGCAGACGACGCCGTTGTTATGATCCTGCCGCGCGATGCCCCCCACGAGCGGCGGGCAGCCGGCCATGGTCTGGAGCCGGGCCGTGAGTCCCAGCTTCTCTGCCATTTCGGCGATGCCGAGGAAGGTCGCGCCGGCATGGGAATCACCCCACACCAGCACGTCGTAGCTGCCCTTCGCCGCCCCCGGCCCGAGCGCGCAGGTGGCGATGGGCTGCATCTGGTCCGGCGTCCAGAAGCGGGCGTTGTTGTTGCAGGTGCGCTGGAATTGGCTGCGGTCGTCGGCCGCCGCCTCCGCCGCCGCGCCAAGCGGCGAGATGGGGAACACGCCCCGGCCGGCCTTCTGGAGCGCCAGGGCTACGCCCACGGTGAGAAGAATGGCGCAGGCCCCTGCGCCGATGCGCATCAGGCGGCGCCCGCCCAGCGCGCTGCCGCGCCGGAGCGGCGCCTCCACATATTTCAGCGACAGGCCGGAGATGATGCCGGCCACCAGGATGACGATGCCGGATTCGATATAGGTGGTGTGCCGCCCCTTCCAGATCGCGATGAGCACCAGCATCGGCCAGTGCCACAGATAGAGCGCGTAGGAGATGCGGCCCACATACACCATGCCCTTCAGGCTGAGCACGCGGGCGACGATGCCGTTCGGCGCGAATCCGCCGGACAGGATGATCGCCGCCGCGCCCAGCACCGGCGGCAGGGCCCAGAGGCCGGGAAAGACGGTTTCCTTGCCATAGGCGAACACCGGGACGACGATGGCCAGCGCCCCGGCGATGCCGAGCCATGACGCGGCCTTCTCCGGCAGGCGCGGCAGCGTCACCATGGCGAGGAGCGATCCGGCCAGCAGCTCCCAAGCCCGGCTCTGCAGCAGGAAGAAGGCGGCCGACTGCTCGGTCTCCACGATGCTCTCGGCATAAGCGAGCGAGCCGAGCGCGATGAGGGCGAGCACCCCGACCGCGACCCGGCGCCCGCCCAGCTTCATCAGCACGAACAGGACGAGCGGGAAGAAGATGTAGAACTGCTCCTCCACCGCCAGCGACCACAGGTGCAGCAGCGGCACCTCGTCGGCTGCGGGGCCGAAATAGTTGAGCAGGCTCTCGAAATGGATGTTGGCGAAGAACAGGGCCGAGGGCACCAGCGTGCCCACATAGCCCTGCATCTGCCGGGGCATCAGGATGAGCGCGGCGAACAGCGTCGTCGCCGCCATCATCAGGAACAGAGCGGGGAAGATGCGGCGGATGCGGCGATCGTAGAAATCGACCAGCGAATAGGTGCCCGCCGTCATCTCCTGATGGAGGATGGACGTGATGAGAAAGCCGGAGATGACGAAGAAGACGTCGACGCCGATATAGCCCCCGGTAAAGGGCGGAATGCGTGCATGGAACAGAACCACGCTGCCGACGGCGATGGCCCGAAGGCCGTCGATGTCGGACCGGTAGGCCAGACTCATCCTGGTGTCCTTGATCGGCGCGCCCTACGCGCACGCCCCCGCGGGGACCGCTTACCGACAAAATCCGGCTTGGGCAAATCGCGCGGAAGCCCGCCGCGCCGCCCATCCGGGGCTGACGCAACGTTCGCTGCGGTTCCGCGCGGCCACGCTCCAGCTCAGGAAAAGCGGGGCCGCAGGGGGGAGGTGGGAACCGGCGCCCCCGGTCAGTCCTTGGCCGTCGCCGGGGCGAGCGCGGCGCTGGTGTTGCCGCCCTCGCCCAGCGCCTTGAGCAGAGCCGTGCGCAGCGCGGGGTCCTGGCTCATGTGGTGGGCGCCGGTGGCCGAGAGGTGGTCGGCATCCAAGTAGAAAAACTTCTCGCCGTCGCCGGCGCGGCAGGTCCCGTCCCGGCAGAACACGTCCGACAGCAGGAAGGTGGTGGTGCCGGGGAAGCTCGTCGCCGCCTTGGCGATCATCTGGTTGCTGATGCCGAGCACCTTGTCCGCCGCCGCGCTCGGCAGCTCCAGGCAATTGCCGAGCTTGCTGCGGTTGTAGAACTCCTTCTCGGCCACGCAGCGGCCGGGGGAGCGGCCGAATTCCGGCGTCTGGCCCACCAGAACCACGTGGATGCCGAGGTCGGAGAGGTCCTTCAGAGTGCGGTCCAGCATGTGGGCGAACACCTTCTGGCTCACCTCCTTGGACCGCACGCCGCCGCCCGGCACCTCGTCGGAGGTGAGGGTGAAGGCCGGGCCGGCCTTGCTGGTCCACATGGCCCAGCGGCCCACCAGCACGGCGACCTTGGGCTTGATGCGGCGGATTTCCTGCAGCACTTCGGCATTGAAGGCGGTGCAGGTCCAGCTCGGCATGTCGTCGCGATGGGCCTGTCCGCCGATCAAAGGCGGGCAGCCGGCCATGGTCTGGAGCCGGGCGGTGTGGCCGAGGGCGGCGACCTGCTCGGCGATGCCGATGAAGGAGGCGCCGGCGTGGGAATCGCCCCACACCACCACGTCATATTCGCCCTTGGCCGCGCCCGGGCCCACCGAGCAGGCCGAGGCCGGGTTCAGCACGGCGGCGCTGAAGCCCTTGGGGGAGTTGTTGCAGGAGCGGCTGAAGGGGCTCCTGTCCTCCATGGCCGCCTCGGCACGCGCACCCAGCGGGGAGATGGGATAGAAGCCGCCGCCCAGCCGCTCGAACAGCACGCCCACGGCCAGCGTCATGGCCATGGCCATGATGCCCGCTGCGAAACGGCCCCGGCGCTTGCCGCCGAGCGAGCCGGCGTGGCGCAGCGGCGTCTCCACATATTTCAGCGACAGCGAGGCGAAGATGAAGGCGACGATGAGCATGCCGCCGGCTTCGAAATAGGTCAGCGCGCGGCCCATATAGGTCTTGCCGAACACCAGCAGCGGCCAGTGCCAGAGATAGAGCGCATAGGAGATGCGCCCCACATAGACCACCTTCGGGCGGCTGAGCAGGAAGTTGGCATAGCCCGCGGGGTTGATGGTGCCGGCATAGATCACCGCCGCCGTGCCGAACACGATGGGCGCGGCGGAGAGGCCCGGAAAGGTCATGTCATGGCTGTAGGCGAAGACCGGGACGACGATGGCGAGCAGCCCCGCCACGCCGATCCAGTTGGCCGTCTTCTCCGACACCTTCGGCATGTGCACCAGCGCCAGCAGCGCGCCGACCAGCAATTCCCAGGCGCGGCTCTGCAGCAGGAAGAAGGAGGCGGTGGGCTGGGTGCGCGCGCTCAGCTCCGCATAGACGCCGGAGACGACGGCAATGATGAGGAAGCCGAGGATCGCCATCCGCCGCGGGCCCAGCGCGACCCGCCCGCCGGTTTTGAGGAAGGCGAACATGAGCAGCGGGAAGAAAATGTAATACTGCTCTTCCACCGCCAGCGACCACAGATGGAGCAGCGGCGTCTCGTCGGCCTGGGGGCCGAAATAGTTCATCAGGCCCTGAAAGTGGATGTTGGCATAGAACAGGGCCGAAGGAATGATGGATTGCGCGAACAGCACCATCTGCCGCGGCATCAGGAGGAAGGCGGCGATGAAGGTGGTGACCGGCAGCACGACGAACAGCGCCGGGAAGATGCGCCGGATGCGGCGGTCGTAGAAATCGACGAGCGAGAACTCGCCCTTCATCATGTCGTTGTACAGGATGGAGGTAATCAGGTAGCCAGACAGGACGAAGAAGATATCGACGCCGATGAAGCCGCCGCGAAACGGGGGAATGTGGGCGTGAAACAGCAGCGCCACCACGACCGCGACGGCGCGCAAGCCATCGATATCCGGCCGATACTTGAGATTCATGCCCCGCCCCCGGATCAAGGCGCGCAGCCGCCCGCGCGCAAACCTCGCCACAGGCGGGATAACAAAGAGGCGACGTTGGGGCAATTCCTCGCAAGGCGAGGAATGGTCACGGTTCCTTAATCATTTTGTCATGGGGCGCGAGTGCAACACCGGGAGGTAGCACCCACCAGCATGCGCGTCGGGGTGGCAGAAGCCCCCTACTCCGCCGCCATCCGCTCCGGCGGCACCGGCGGGACCGGATGCGCGGGATGGGCCTTGTCCTCGTGCCGGCCGGAGACAGCGTGGTGAACGATGGCGTCCAGCCGGTCGAGATAGAGGTAGACCACCGGCGTGATGAACAGCGTGAGCAGCTGCGACACCAGCAGGCCGCCCACCACCGCGACGCCCAAGGGCTGGCGCAGCTCGGAGCCGGCTCCGGCGCCGATCGCGATGGGCAGCACGCCGAAGATGGCGGCGAGCGTGGTCATCATGATCGGGCGGAAACGCAGCAGCGCAGCCTCGCGGATGGCGTCCTGCGCCGCCGCCCCGGCGCGCCGCCGTTCCAGCGCCACGTCGATCATCATGATGGCGTTCTTCTTCACGATGCCCACCAGCATGATGATGCCGATGATGGCGATCACCGACAGCTCCATCCCCGCCGCCATCAGGGTCAGCAGCGCGCCGATGCCGGCGGAGGGCAGGCCCGAGAGAATGGTGATGGGGTGGATGAAGCTCTCATAGAGCACGCCCAGCACGATGTAGATCACCACCACCGCGGCCAGGATCAAAAGCGGCTGGTTGGAGAGCGAATCCTGGAACACCTGCGCGGTGCCCTGGAAGCCGGGGATGACGCTGTCCGGCACGCGTGCCTCGGCGGCCGCCGCATTGATCTCCTCCACCGCCTGCCCGAGCGAGGTGCCCGGCGCCAGGTTGAAGGAGATGGTGACGGACGGCTGCTGCTGCTGGTGCTGTATCGAGAGCGGGCCCACCGTGCGCTTGATGTTCGCCACCGTCTCCAGCGGCACCACATTGCCGGAGCTGGTGCGCAGATAGACGCGGCCCAAGTCGCTCGGGTCGCGCTGGAAGATGGGCTGCACCTCGGCGATGATCGCGAACTGGTTGGTGGGCGTGTAGAGCGTCGCAATCTGGCGGGTGCCGAACTGGGTGTAGAGCGCATCCCGCAGCTGCTGCTCGGTGATGCCGAGGGCCGCCGCCTTGTCCTTGTCCAGCTCGATGGTGAGCTGGGGATTGGTGATCTGGAGGTCGGAAGTCACGTCCCTGAGGCCCGGAAGCTGCGCAAGGCGCTGCTCCATCGTCTGGGCGAAGGCGTAGAGGGTCTCCGTGTCCGGGCTTTGCAGCGTGTACTGATACTGGCTCTTGGAGGCGACGCCGCCCACGTTGATGTTCTGCACCGGCTGGAAGAAGACGTTGACGCCGGGCACCTGCGCAACGCGCTTCCTCAGGCCCTGGATCACGTCGTTGGCTGAGCCCACGCGCTCGCCCGGCCCATTGCCCTTGGGCTTCAGGGCGATGAACAGGCGGCCGGTATTGGTGGTGCGGCTGCTGCCTGTGGCGCCGGCGGTGGAGACGATATAGTCCACGGCCGGATCGGCGCGCACCACGTCCGCCACCTGCTTCTGGCGCTCCACCATGGCGGCGAAGGAGCTGTCGGTCGCCGCCTCCACCGTGCCGGTTATGAAGCCGTTGTCCTCCTGCGGGAAGAAGCCCTTCGGGATGACGATGTAGAGATAGACCGACAGGCCGATGGTGGCGAACGTCACCACCAGCATGAAGGGCTTGTGCTGCAGCACGAAATCGAGGCTCACCCGGTAGGCGTTGAGCCAAGAGTCGAACATCCGTTCGGTGACGCGGAAGAACCAACCGGGCTTCTTGGTGTGGTCCACCGGCTTCATCACGCGGGCGCACAGCATGGGCGTGAGCGTGAGGGAGACGAAGCCGGAGACGAGGATGGCCACCGAGATTGTCACCGCGAACTCGCGGAACACCCGGCCCACCACGCCGCCCATGAACAGCACGGGGATGAACACCGCCACCAGCGACAGCGTCATGGAGATGATGGTGAAACCAATCTCGCGCGAGCCGCGCAGCGCCGCGCGGAACGGGCTCTCCCCCGCCTCCACGTGGCGATAGATGTTCTCCAGCACGACGATGGCATCGTCCACCACGAAGCCGACGCACAGCGTCAGCGCCAGCAGCGTCATGTTGTTGATGGAATAGCCGAAGCCCCACATGGCCGCGAAGGTGGCGATGATGGACAAAGGCAGCGCCAGCGAGGGGATGATCGTCGCGCGCACGTTGCGCAGGAACAGGAAGATCACCAGCACCACGAGGACGATGGCCTCGAACAGGGTCTTCTGCACGTCCGCCACTGCATCGCGGACGGAGACGGAGCGGTCGTTCAGCACCTCGATGCCCACGGAACCCGGAAGCTGGGCGCGGAACTGGGGCAAGCGGTTGCGAACCTCGTCCACCACCTGCACGGTGTTGGCGTCGGGCTGGCGGACCACGGCCAGCACCACCGCGCGGCGGTCGTTGAACCAGCTGGCGACGCGCTCGTTCTCCACGCCGTCCGAGACGACGGCGATCTCCTCGAGCCGCACCACCGAGCCGTCGCGCGCCTTCACCACCACCCGTCGGAACTGGGAGGCGTCCGCCTTGGGCGTGCCCATGTCGATGGTCTGCGCCTGCTTCGGACCGGAGACGATGCCGAGCGGCGTGTTGGAGGCCGCCGCCTCCACCGCGCGCTGGATGTCGTCGGCCGAGATGTTGCGCGCGCCGGCGGCGGCGGGATCGACCCGGATGCGCACGGCATATTTCTGCGAGCCGTAGATCTGCACCTGCGCCACGCCGGGCAACTGGGAGATCTGCTGGCCGATCAGCGTGTCGGCATATTCGTTCACCGCCGACAGCGGCAGCGTGTCCGAGGAGATGGCGAGCAGGATCACCGGCGCGTCGGCGGGATTCACCTTCCGGAAGCTCGGCGGGGTGGTCATCTCGTCGGGCAGCTGGCGCTGGGCGACGGAGAGGGCCGACTGCACGTCGAGGGCCGCCGCGTCGATGCTGCGGTTCAGGTCGAACTGAACGGTGATCGACGTGGAGCCCTGGGTGGACGAGGAGGTGAGCGAGGAGATGCCGGCGATAGTGGCGAGCTGGCGCTCGATGGGGGTGGCCACCGAGGTCGCCATAGTCTCGGGGCTGGCGCCCGGCAGGCTGGCCGAGATGTTGATGGTGGGAAAATCCACCCGCGGCAGCGCCGCGACGGGAAGCTGGCGATAGGCGAACAGGCCCGCCACCACGAGCGACAGCATGATCAGCGTCGTCATCACCGGGCGGCGGATGCACAGTTCGGAGAACATGGGCTCAGCTCCCGGTGGCCGGCACAGCGGTGCGGGTGCGGACGCTCACGCGGCTGCCCTCGCGCAGGGAGAGCTGGCCATCGGTGACGACGGTCTCGCCGCCGTCGAGCCCCTTGGCGATCACGCTGCGCCCGTCCACCGTGCGGGTGACGGTGACCGGCCGCACATGGGCGATGCCGTCGTCGACGATGAAGACGAACGGGCCGTCCTGCCCGTTCTGCACCGCTTCGCTCGGCACCGCGACCACGTTGTCCTCGATGCGCAGCGTCACCGTCACCGCACCGAGGGCGCCCGGCCACAGCCGTTCGTCGGCATTGGGGAAGATGGCGCGGGCGGTGAGGGTTCCGGTCTGCGGCTCGATGGTGTTGTCGATCACCGCCACGGTCCCGCCGGAGATGGTTTCACCCGTGCCCTGGATTGTGAAGGACACCTTGGCATCCTTCGCCGCCCTGAGGCCGGCGATGTAGCGCTCGGGCAGGCCGAAGGCGACATAGATGGGCGCGAGCTGGCGCACCGTGGCGAGGGTGTCGTCCACGCGGATCACCGTGCCGGGACGCACCGAGGACACGCCGATGCGGCCGGTGGCGGGAGAGCGGATCTCGTAATAGCCGCGCTGCACCCTGAGCGCCGTAAGGTTGGCCTCGTCCTGCGCCACCACCGCCTTCTGCACGTCGGCCGTGGTGCGGGCATCGTCAACCTGCACCTGCGAGACCGCGTTGCGGGTGGCAAGGCCGGCATAGCGCTCCACGTCGCGCAGGTTCTTTTCGAGCTGGACCTTGTCCCGGTTGAGGGTCGCTTCGGCCTGCAGGATCTGCGCGTCGATCACCCGCGGATCGAGCTGATAGAGGAGGTCGCCCTCTTTGACGGTCGCGCCGTCGGCAAAGCCCACCTTCTCCACGGCGGCGGCGACGCGCGAGCGCACCGGCACCGTGACCATGGATTCCACCGTGCCCAAAGCCTCCACGCGCACCGGCAGGGAGGTCCGCTCCGCCTTGCCGGCGAGCACCGCGACCACGCGCGGCGGCGGCGCGGCCTTCTGCCCGCTGGCGGCGAGCCACGGCTTCTTGTCCCAGACCCACGCCCCGCCACCGAGGAGGGCCAGAAACAGGACTGCGAGGACCATCTTGCGGCCGGCCGATCCGCCGCTCTTCGCGCTACCCGGTGCATTCTCGGCTGGCATGAATGTCCTCGAAACTCCGCAGCGTCAGAACCGTTCGCGCCGCGATGCAACAACAATTCAGCGCTCTGGTCCAATTAAGCTTTTGTCACGCCTTGCGCGATGGAAGTGACAGTAATGACGCATTCGTGAACAGCCAAGCCCGCGCTTAACTTGACCTTGGGTCAGGATTTGCGCGCGAGATCGGCCAGATGCGCCAGAGCCCGGTCGATGGTGGCGTCGTGCTTGGCGAAGCAGAAGCGCACCACGCTCTTCACCGCATCCTCCGCGTAGAAAGCGGAAACCGGGATCGCCGCGACCTTACGGGTCTTCACGAGATCGAGGCAGAAGGCCTCGTCGTCGAAGGCGTTGGGCTCGCGGGCGTTTCCCTGGGCGGCGAGGTCGATGGAGAGGAAATAGGTGCCGCGCGAGGGCAGCACCTCGAAGCCCAGCTCCTTCAGCCCCGCCGCGAGGCGGTCGCGGGAGCGCTGGAGGCCGGCGCGCATGGTGGTGAAATAATCGTCCGGCTTGCCGAGCCCGTAGGCCACCGCCGCCTGCAGGTTCGGCGGCGTGGTGAAGGTGAGGAACTGGTGGGCCTTGGACAGCACCTTCATGAGATGCGGCGCGGCGAAGACGAGGCCCACCTTCCAGCCGGTCATGCCGAAAATCTTGCCGGCGGAGGAGATCTTCACCGTGCGCTCGCGCATCCCCGGGAGCGCCATCAGCGGCTCGAACGTGAGGCCGTCGAACACCACGTGCTCCCACACCTCGTCGCACACTGCATAGGCGTTGAAGCGCACGCAATAGTCGGCGAGGAGCTGCATCTGCGCGCGGTCGTAGACGACGCCGGTGGGGTTCTGGGGATTGTTGAACAGGACGAGTTTGGTGCGCTCGGAGAACACCTGGTCCAGCTTCTCCGGCGTCATGGCCCAGGAGGGTGGCTCCAGCCGCACGAGGCGGGGAATGCCCCCTGCCCTCTGCACCAACGGCAGATAGGCGTCATAGAGCGGCTGGAACAGCACCACCTCGTCGCCCGGCTCGATGAGCGAGAAGAGCGCGCCGGCCAGCGCCTCGGTGGCCCCGGAGGTCACCATGACTTCCGCGTCTGGATCGAGCTCCAGCCCCTGCCAGTGGCGATAATGCGCGGCAGCGGCGTGGCGCAGCTCGGGCAGGCCCATCATGGGCGGATACTGGTTCCAGCCGTCCACCACCGCCTCGGCCGCCTTGCGGCGCACGTCCTCGGGGCCGGGATCGTCCGGGAACCCCTGGCCGAGGTTCACCGCCTCATGGGTGCGGGCGAGCCCGGACATCACCTCGAAGATGGTGGTGGGCAGCCCGGCATAGATGGGATTAAGCGGACGGGGCGTAAATTGCGGATGGGACATGGGAAATTCGCGATGGCAAGGGGTCGGGGCCCAGCGGGCCAGCGCCCTTTAGACCCTTCCGGCGCCTTCGGAAAGCCCGGTGGAGACCCCCGCCTCCCCCGGCATCAGCGGCCGGAGCGCCGCCAGCAGAGCCTCCGGCGTCACCTGCGCCATGGGCATCAGCACCTTGGCGGCCTCGGTGCGGCGGCCGGGGCGCATCACCAACACCACCGTCTCGGCCCCGCCGCAGGCCGGATCACCGCAGGAAATCTCGGAGACGGAGACGGTGGCCTCCTCCTCCAGCGACAGGGTGGTGCGCACCAGGTCCGCGAGGGTCCGCGAGGCATCGAGGGCGGGGCCCGCCTCGCCGCGGCGGCGCATGAACAGTCGCATCCAGTGGATCTCCGTGTACGGTCGACTTCAACGGCGGCCCTGTCTCGCCCACGCTCGCGGCATGAACATGACGGAGGCGCGACTTCGCCCCCTATTCGTCGTCCTCATCCTGCTCCGGGGGAAAACCGAGCAGACGGCGGACCCGGGCGATGGAGCGCTTGAGCCGGCCCGCCTCCAGCCGCAGCACGGCATAGGTCACCCGCCCGTCCGTCACGCCGCGCACTTCGATCACCGCATGCCCGTAGGCGATGCGCATGCCCGGCGCGGGCTGGTCGTCGGACCGGTCGGCGAAGGCGTCGGCGATGGTGAGGCCGAGTTCGCTGTCCGGCACGGCGAGGCCGTAGAAGCTGGCGAGATCGCCAAGCCGCACCTCGCCGACGAAGGGGAAGGCGGCGCTGTCGTCCAGCGGCGTGGTCTCCTCCGGGCGGAACATGCGGTCGAGCTGGTGGACGCGCTTGGGCGGCGCCAGCAGGTAGCCATAGTCCCCCGCCTTCAGCGGACCGGCCGCCTCGGGCGTCAACGTCTCGTTGGCCCGCACCACCATCACGAGGCGCGCCCAGGGGGGAAGCTGCGCCTGCCCCACCGCGGGCGTCGCGGCCATGACCGGATAGGCAACCAGCTCCATGTCGGTCTGCCCCGGCAGGTCGATCTCAAAGCGCCGTACGCCGGGATCGGGATCGGACAGCGCCACATCGAGCCGCCGCGCCGCATAGGCCATGGTCCAGCCGTGCAGGATGAGCGAGACCAGCACCACCGCGAAGGCGACGTTGAAATACACCTCGGCCATGGGCAGGTGCGCCAGCATGGGAATGGTCGCCAGGAAGATGGACACCGCCCCGCGCAGGCCCGCCCAGGAGACGAACAGCTTCTCCTTCAGCGAGAAATGGAACGGCGCGAGGCAGGCGAACACCGCCGCCGGCCGCCCGACGAGGATGAGGAAGGCCGCCACACCCAGCGCCGGCAGGGCGTATTGCAGGATCTTCTCGGGCGAGACGAGCATGCCCAGCATCACGAACATCACGATCTGGCAGAGCCAGGTGATGGTATCGAGAAACGAGGTGATGGAGGCGATGGCCCGCACCGGCCGGTTTCCCACCACCAGACCGGCGAGATAGACGGCGAGGAAGCCGGAGCCGTGCAGCAGCGAGGTGAGCGCGAACAGCAGCACCGCCACGCCCACCACCATCACCGGATGGAGCCCGCCCGGCAGGTCCACGCGATTGAGCAGCGCCACGAGCGCATAGCCGCCAGCGACGCCCAGCACCGCGCCCACCACCATCTCGCGCAGCGCACCGAACACCACCATGAGGCCGGGGTCGGCCAGGTGGCTGGTGAGCAGTTCCACCAGCAGGACGGTAAGGAACACCGCGGCGGGATCGTTGGTGGCCGACTCGATCTCGATCACCGAGCCCACCCGCCGGCCGAGATGCAGCCCCTGCGCCCGCACGAGGAACAGCACCGCCGCGGCGTCGGTGGAAGCGACGATGGCGCCCACCAGCAGGGCTTCCATCCAGCCGAGGCCGAGAAGCGGCGCGGCCACCAGCGCCACCAGAGCGGCGGTGAAGGCGACGCCCACCGTCGAGAGCCCAACGGCGGGCAGGATGGCGCCGCGCATGGACGCGACGCGCATCCGGAGGCCGCCATCGAACAGGATCACCGCCAGCGCGGCGGAGCCCACCATGTAGGTGGCCCAATAGTCGTCGAAATGGATGCCACCCGGCCCCCCCTCACCGGCGGCGACGCCGACGACGAGGAAGACGAGAAGGATCGGCGCACCGAAGCGGGCGGCGAGCAGGCTGGACAACGTGCCAACCACAACCAGAGCCGCAACCACAAGAAGGACGATATTGGAGACGACAACCGATCCCATGTGCTCGAAACGCCTCACCCTCCTCGAATCCAGAACGTAACAGTAGCGCGCCGTTCGTCTAAGGCGTAAGGTTCCTAGTGTCGCGGTGTGGAATTACCAATTCTGTATTGCAAAAGGACCGATCCGGGGGCGGAAAGGTACGCGAATGACATCTAGCCGCACCCCCAACGCCTATCTTGTCATGGCGATGGTAAGCGAAGAGGGGAAACTTCTCCTCCAGAGTGAAACCGTCTGCTTCGATCGCGATCTTGCCTTCGCAATGGCGGACGACGACGGCGATCACTGCACCTGGGTTGGCGTGTATGCCCTCGATGCCGAGGGGCGCAGCATCCAGAACGGCGCCCTCTACTCCAGCGGCTCACTCCACGGCTTCGGCGCTTCCGAGCGTTCGTATCGCAATGGCCGCTCCGAGCCGGGCCTGATGCTCTCCTAAATCGCTTGAATTATCCGCCGGAGCGATCCGTCGCCAGCCGGCCGTTGATGAAGGCCACGGCCTCGAACGGCGACGCGACGCGCACGAGCCGCACCCGGCGACTGCCGCACAGGTCGCAGCGCAAGGCGAGCGGAGCGGTTTCGCTGGAGTTTTCGAGTTTGCCCTCCTCCTCGCCGCGCGGCGAGAGGATGGAGCGGCGGTGGCAACGGTCACATTCGGCGCAGATCATCGCGAACATATACCCGATGATCGCGGTCACATGATGGCCGCATTTCCGCCTGCCCTCACAGCAAGGCGCGGACCTGGAAGAAGAGGCGCACCTGCCGCTCGGCGAAGGCCACATCTTCCGGACGTCCTGCCTCGGCCGCACCGATGAGCGCCTTGAGGGCCGAGTCGAGCTCGGGCCCCTTCTCCCCCTCGCTGAACCGCTGCAGCAGGACGCGCCCGCAATCGCCCACCGTCGCCAGCCATGAGCCGTCGTGGAGCCAGATGGGGCGGAGGAGTTCGGTTTCCCAGAAGCGTGCCATGGTGGAGGACTAACGAGGCGGAAGCCGGTTTGTTTCCCGGCTCACACCGCTTCCAGCACCGCAACCGCAAACCACCCGCGCGGGTCGGTCCAGAGCGCGGCCTGACGCCAGCCGGCGGCCTGCGCCATGCCCATCAGGCGCGCGGCGGCGTACTTGTAGGAGTTCTCCGTGTGGATGGTCTCGCCGGGCGCAAACGTGAAGCGCGCGCCGTCGAGCCGCACCGTCTGCGCGGCACGGCTCTCCAGATGCATCTCGATGCGGCTTTCGGCCTCGTTGAAGAGCGCGCGGTGGTGGAAGGCTGCGAGGTCGAAGTCGGCGCCCAGCTCGCGGTTAATGCGCGTCAGCAGGTTGAGGTTGAAGGCGGCGGTGACGCCCTGATGGTCGTCATAGGCGGCTTCCAGCACCGCGCGCTCCTTCGGCAAATCGAAGCCGAGCACCAGCGCCGCGCCAGCGCCCAGCGACTGCCGCGCATGGGTCAGGAATGCCTCGGCCTCCGCCGGCGTGAAATTGCCGATGGTCGAGCCGGGGAAGAAGCCGATGCGCCGCCCGCCCTCGCCGAGGTGAGGCAGCTCCAGCGGCCGGGTGAAATCACCCTCCACCGGCGTCATGGCGACGGTCGGATAATCCCGCGCCAGCGCGGCGACGGCGGCGCGCATGTGCGGGCCGGAAATGTCGATGGGCACATAGGCGGCCGGCCGCTCCAGCGCATCGAGCAGGAGGCGCACCTTCACGCTCGATCCCGAGCCGAACTCGACGAGGCTGGCGCCCGGCCCAGCGAGGGCGGCGATGTCACCCGCATGGGCCTTCAGCACGCCAAGCTCGGTGCGGGTGGGATAGTATTCGGGCAGGCGGCAGATGAGATCGAACAGGCGCGAGCCGGCCTCGTCATAGAAATACTTGGGCGCAAGCTGCTTGGGGCTGGCGGACAGCCCCTCGATCACGTCGGCGCGGAAGGCGGCGCGCTCGGGGGTCTGCGGGCTCAGTTCGGCGCGAAGAAGGGTCGAAGCGCGCATCAGGCATCCTCGGCAAGGCGCAGGCCGGCGAAGGCCCAGCGCTGGTGGGGATAGAAGAAATTGCGGTAGGTGGCCCGGGCATGGCCCTCAGGCGTGGCGCAGCAGCCGCCGCGCAGCACCATCTGCGACGACATGAACTTGCCGTTGTATTCGCCGAGCGCGCCGGGCGCGGGGCGGTAGCCCGGATAAGCCACGTAGGGGCTCTGGGTCCATTCCCAGACATCGCCGAACATCTGCGCGGGCAGATCGTCGGTGGCCGCCGGAAGCGGGCGCAGCGCGCCGCTGTCGAGGAAGTTGCCGGCGACCGGCAGGCCGCGCGCGGCGACTTCCCACTCGGCTTCCGTGGGCAGGCGCTTGCCGGCCCAGCGGGCGAAGGCGTCGGCCTCGTAATAGCTCACATGCACCACCGGCGCGGCGGGATCGAGCGGGCTCAGGCCATTGAGCGTGAACGCCTGCCAGTCCCCGTCGTGCAGCTCCCAATAGAGCGGCGCCTCGTATTCCCCCGCCTTCACCCGCGCCCAGCCGTCCGCCAGCCACAGGTCCGGCCGGCGATAGCCGCCATCCGCGATGAAGGCGAGCCATTCGCCGTTGGTCACGGCCCGGGAGGCGAGGCGGAACGGGCGCAGCAGCACCTCGTGGCGCGGCCCTTCATTGTCATAGGAGAACCCCTCCCCGGCATAGCCGATCTCGAAGATGCCGCCGGGATAGTCGAGGAAAGCGAGCGCAGCCGCCTGTCCCCGGGCCACCGGACCGCCAGGCCGATAGGCGGGGCGCAGCGGATTGGCGGCGAACAGGTTCAGGATGTCCATCAAGATCAATTCCTGATGCTGCTGCTCGTGGTTGATGCCGATCTCCACCAGCGGCGCGAGGCGGGCGAAGGCCTCCTCGTCCGTGCTGGCCAGAAGATCGGTCATGGCCTCGGTGACATGGCGGCGATAGCCGGCCACTTCATCCACCGTGGGGCGGGTGATGAGCCCGCGCGCGAAGCGAGCGTGGCGGGGGCCGGCGGCCTCGTAATAGGAATTGAACAGGAAGGCGAAGTCCGCGTTAACGACCCTGTAGCCGGGAAGATGCGGCACCAGCAGGAAGGTCTCGAAAAACCACGAGACATGGGCGAGATGCCATTTGGTGGGGCTGCAATCCGGCATGGACTGCACTGTCTGATCCTCGGGATGGAGATCCCGCGCCAGCGCTTCGGTCTGTCCCCGCACCTTCAGAAAACACGCAATCGCGGCGCCGCGCCCGGTGTCCCCGGTGTCCCCGGTGGCGGCGGATGAGGAAGGCTGCGGCATCGCGAGCGGGTTCCAGGGCTTGTTCATTGTTCCTCGCTCGACCGGTTCGACCTGAACCGCCTCCCACTTTAACGCCGGAGCGCGCGTGTGGTTTCTACGGCCGTGTTCGTGCGGCGGACCTTCGCCGTTACACCCGCCCTGCGCACGATCTTGCGAGGCGATGGAAAAAGGCGCCCCTGCTCACACGCCGGCGAGGCCGACGAGGGCATCGATGGAGCGGCGGGACGGGCTCGCGGGACGGAAGAGCGCCAGCGTGCGCACAAGGCGCCGCCCGGCGGGAAGGGAGCGCGTCTCCACCTCCCCCGCCCGGCGCCAGCGCTCCACGGCCGCTGCCGGCAGCAGCGTGCGGCCGAGCCCCGCGGCGACGCAGCCCATGATGCCATCCAGCGTCCCAAGCTCCAGCAAGGGCAGGTCGCCGAACGCTTCGGCGAAGCGCGCGCGGTAGCAGCAGCCGGCCCGGAAAACGACGGCCGCCGCCTCCGCCGCGCCGCCGATGGGCAGCACCTCAACCAGCTCTTCCTCGAACAGGGGCACGCTGGCAAAGCGCGCCTCCGCCGCCTCCTCGGCCACGAAGGCGAGATCGATGTCGCCCCGTCCCAGCGCCGCAACCAGCTCGCCGCTGGTGCCGGTGGTGATGGACAGGCGCAGGTCCGGCAGCTTCGCCCGCGCCGCCTTCAGCAGCGGCGGCAGGCGCACGGCGGCGGTGGTCTCCATGGTGCCGAGGCGCAGCGGCGGAAAGGCCTCGGCCGCCGAGCGCAGCCGCTTCTCGGCCTCCTCCGACAGGCGGACGATGCGCGCGCCATAATCGAGCGCCAGCGCGCCCGCGGCGGTGGGGACCATGCGCCCATCGATGCGCTCCACCAGCTTCTGTCCCAGCCGGTCCTCCAGCTTGCGCAGGCGGGTGGTGACATTGGACTGCACGCAGCCGAGCCGACCGGCAGCGCGGGTGACGCTGCCGGTCTCGGCCACGGCTTCCAGGAAGCGGAAATCGCGCAGGTCAATCATCGTCATTCCATCATCAGAAGTGAACGATAATATCAGAATGTTTCAATTTCAATGATTGGCGGAAGAGCGATAATGGCGGCCACCCTGCGGGAGACCGACGCCATGACCGATGCCCTGAATACCGAAGCTGCCGCCCGCTGGCCGGACCGGCGCATCCTCGATCTGTTCGGCATCGCCCATCCCATCCTGCTCGGCCCCATGGCCGGCCCCGGCTCGCCGGAACTCGCCATCGCGGTGGGCGCGGCCGGCGGCCTCGCATCCCTGCCCTGCGCCATGTACGCGCCTGATGATCTGAAGGCGGCGGTGGCGAAGATCCGCGCCGGCCTGCCCGGCAAGCCGCTCAACCTCAACTTCTTCTGCCACAGCCCGCCGCAGGACGACCCGGCCCGGGCAATGCGCTGGCGGGCGCGGCTGGCCGATTATTATGTCGAGGCCGGGCTGGACCCCGCCGCCAGCACACCATCCCCCTCCCGTGCCCCGTTCGACGACACCTTCTGCACCGTCGTGGAAGAGGTGCGGCCCGAGGTGGTGAGCTTCCATTTCGGCCTGCCGGCGCCGGACCTCGTGGCCCGGGTGAAGGCGACGGGGGCGAAGATCATCTCGTCCGCAACCACGGTGGCCGAGGCCCGCTGGCTGGAAGATCGCGGCTGCGATGCCATCATCGCCATGGGCTTCGAGGCGGGTGGCCATCGCGCGCTCTTCCTCGGCGGCGACTATTCGCAGACGCCCATCAGCTGGCAGGATGTGGCCCGGCAGGTGGGCACCTTCTCCCTCGTGCCGCAGGTGGCGGATGCGGTGAAGGTGCCGGTGATCGCCGCCGGCGGCATCGCCGATGCGCGGGGCATCGTGGCGGCTTTGGCGCTGGGGGCCTCGGCGGTGCAGATCGGCACCGCCTTCATGTTCTCTCCGGAAGCGAAGGTGCCCGCCGTCCACCGCGCCGCGCTGGAGGCGGCGACGGACGAGAGCACCGCGCTCACCAACATCTTCACCGGCCGACCCGCGCGTGGCATCATGAACCGCGTCATGCGCGAGGTCGGCCCCATCGCGCCGGAGGCATCCGCCTTCCCCACCTCCGGCGGTGCCCTCGCCCCGCTGCGCGCGAAGGCCGAGGCCGAGGGCCGGGACGATTTCACCAACCTCTGGTGCGGCCAGTCCGCCGCCCTGAGCCCGCGCCTGCCGGCCGCCGACCTCACGCGCAAGCTCGCCAAGGAGGCGCTGGCGCGGCTCGCCTGAACCGCCACACGCGGACACCATCTCCCGCACCGCAGCGAAATTGGCCCCACGTTTGCACCTCCTCCCCTCAGCGTTCCTGTGCGGATGGTTTGGAGGATGCGATGTCGGACGATGCCCTGAGCCCGGTGATCGTGGCCAAGAAGACGATCGAGGCCGAAAACATGGCCTCCTTCGAGCTGATCCCCGCCGAGGGCGGCGAATTGCCGGCCTTCACGGCGGGCGCCCATGTGGATGTGAGCATCCCCGGTGGTCTGGTGCGGCAATATTCGCTCATCAACAGCGAGAGCGAGCGCCATCGCTACGTCATCGGCGTGTGGAAGGACGCCAACAGCCGCGGCGGCTCCAAGGCTATGTTCCAGCAGGTGAACGAGGGCGACCGCCTCGCGGTGGGCACCCCGCGCAACCGCTTCGCCGTGCCGCGCGACACCAAGCGCGCGCTGCTGTTCGCCCGCGGCATCGGCGCGACGCCCATCCTCTCCATCGCCGATCACCTCAAGGCGAAGAACATCCCCTTCGAGTTCCATTACCTCTTCGCGGGCGGCTCGCCGGGCTCGTTCAAGTCCACCATCGAGGCATCCGCCTTCGCCGCCAACACCACCTTCTATTTCGAGGCCACCGAGCCACGCCTCAACGCCGCGAACCTTCTTGGGGACCGGCCCGATGACACGCACCTCTTCCTGTGCGGCGTGGATTGGTGGCTCGACCCCATCATCGCCAGCGCGCAGCAGAAGGGCTTCGGCGTCAACCGCATCCATGTGGAGCGCTTCACCGGCAAGGCGCCTCCTCCGCTGCTGGACAAGGTGTTCGAGGTGAAGATCGCCTCCACCGGCAAGGTCATCAAGATCCCCGGCGACCGCTCCGTCTCCACCGCCATGGAAGAGGCCGGCGTGAAGATCCCCACCTCCTGCGAGCAGGGCGCCTGCGGCACCTGCAAGGTGAAGGTGCTGGAGGGCGAGGTGGACCACCGCGACAAGCGCCTCAAACCCGAGGAGAAGGAACAGGGCTGGTTCCTGGCCTGCGTCTCGCGTGCCAAAGGCGACCTGCTGGTGTTGGATTTGTGACAAATCCGCTTCGCGCTTGCTGCCCCGGGGCGAAGGAAGGATGAGACCCATGGTGACCGAGGAAGATGTCTGGCGGACCGCCTTCATCATCGCCGAGCAATACGGGCCGGAGGGCGTCGCCTTCGCCCATCGGATGGCCGAGAGCTTCGAGATCGGCGGGAAGGTGGAGGAACATCGCACCTGGGTCTCCATCATGACCAAGGTCGAGGAACTGGTGCAGGACGAGGACATCCCGTCCCGCGCCAACTGAAGCCCGGCAATGCCCCCGGACCGGGCCGACCCGGCGCGAGCCCGCGCCGGTACTCGATTTGACCCCGCGCACAATGCCGCTGTGGCCAGTGGCTTTCGCCCCCTTGAAATTGCGGAGCGCCCCGCGTAGGTTCCGCCCTCTCTTCCGGCGCCCGGCGCGCCGGAAGCCGTGCAGGTGTAGCTCAGTTGGTTAGAGCGCCGGTCTGTGGAACCGGAGGTCGGTGGTTCGAGCCCACCCACCTGTACCATCGCAAGCCCTTCAGAGATTTAGATAATCCCGCCCAATGCCCGAGCCCGTCCGGGGCACAGGACGCCGTCTGTCGCCTCTGGAGCGAGTTCCGGCGCCCTCGGCGGAGACGATCCAGCGCCAGCTTGAACGCGGCGGAATGATTCCCCCTCCCCTGCGCCGCTCCGTATTGAGCAGCTGCGCGGCGAGCGCCAGCTGCGCGCCGCGTCGGCACGCTTAGGGGCGCGGACTCGGGCCGGAAGGGCCGTACCCGCGGGACTCGAGATACGTGCCGGCTGGCGTTCCGCCCCCTTGCGGAGCGCCACACGATCCGATACGCCTACTAAAAAGCATATAAAACTTACTCACGAGTTTTGTGGCCACGTTGAGGTCGCCGAACCGATGAGAGGTGAAGGGGAGGAATGGGTATGGTTCGGATGGAAGCGGGAAGAGGCGCACTGCTCCGAAGCGCCGCCACGGCGCTCGCGCTGCTGCTCGGGGCGGCCGGCCCGGCACTGGCCCAGACGCCGGTGAAGATCGGTGTCGTGGAAGGCTTGAGCGGGCCGCCGGCCATCGTCGATTTCGGCGAGAGCTATCTGCAGGGCATCAAGCTCGCGCTGGAGGACTACAAGGCCAAGGGCGGCAAGACGCCCATCGAGCTTGTGGTCTATGACGACGAGGCCAATCCCCAGCGCGCGGTCTCCGTGGTGCAGCGCCTGATCCAGAACGACGGCGTCGCGGGCGTCATCGGCACGGTCTCGAGCGGCAATGTCATGGCCTTTGCACCGGTGCTCCAGCGCGCTGGCGTCCCGCTCATCGCCGGCCCCTCCGCGGCGACCGATATCACCACCAAGTTCATCGACCAGAAGCCGAGCTTCATCTTCCGCTGTTCGATGATCGAGAAGTACCAGATCGACGCGATCCTCGACTGGGCGGTGAAGAACTACAAGAAGATCGGCCTGCTTCACTCGACCACCGGCTACGGCAACTTCGCCGCGCAGGAGGCGACCGCCGGCCTGAAGGCGCGCGGCGTGGAGCTCGTGGCGGTGGAGGCGGCGGCGCCCGGCGTCAACGACCTGACCCCGCAGATGATCAAGATGCGCGATGCCGGCGCCGATCTCATCCTCCACTTCCACGAGTCGTTCGAGCTGCCGTATCGGCCCCTGCCGCGGCTCGACTACAAGCCGACCTTTGCCGGCAACTGGGGCCTGTCGTCCCTGAAGGTGAAGGACATCGTGGGCGTGGAGGCCATCCAGGGCACCGCCATGGGCCAGGCACTGGACCTGTCCGATCCCAAGGCGCAGGCCTTCAACAAGCGGATGACCGAGAAATACGGCAAGGACTATCGCTGGCCGGTTGTCGCCGCCCTCGGCTATGACGCGGGCCAGATCATGTTCGCCGCCGTGGACAAGGTCGGCAAGTCGGACCCGGCGAAGCTGCGGGATGCCATCGAGAATATCGACGGCGTCCAGGCGATATCCGCCACGCCGGCAAAGCCGTTCGGGCCGAACGATCACGAATGCCTCGGCCAGGGCGACATCTTCCTCGGCATCTGGAAGGGCGACACCGTGGTTCCGGCGCCGAAATAGGCCCGAACCAGCGATCAGGCCTTCGGCTTCGCCTTCGCGCGCTGGCGCTTGGGCGCGGCCGGGGCCGCAAGGCCGGAGATCAGGAGCGCCGCGAAGCTCTCCATGATCTCCTCCGGCGTGTTGGGGCCGGAATCCCGATACCAGGCCGGAATCCAGTTGACCACGCCGAGGGCGAACAGGCTCGCAAGCTTCGGATCGCAGGGGCCGATGGAGCCGTCGGCGACACCAAGGGCGATCAGCTCCTTCGTGGCGGCGCTGATGCGCTTTCGGCGGGCCACCACGTTCGCGCGATCTTCCGGCACCAGCGAATCGACGTCGGTGAGCACCGGGCAGTTTCCGAGGTCGCCGAAGATGCCTTCCATGTAGCGCCGCAGGTAGATGATCAGCTTTTCGAGGCCAGTCCCGTCATGGGCGGCGGCGAGAGCAAGACCCGCCTCGCCATTGTCCATGGCAACCTGGTGGCAGGCGTAAAGCAACTCCTGCTTGCTCTTGAAATACTGGTAGAGCGTCGGCTTCGACACACCGAGAACCGACGCCACATCATCCATGGACGTGTTGGCGAAGCCGCGACGGTTGAAGGCGGATGCAGCCACCCGCAGCACCGCCTCGCGCTTGCGGCGGCGTTGCTCGTCTCGGTCGAAGGCCGCACGCCCCGGCGCGGGAGCGCGGGTCGCCGCGCTGGGAGTGTCACTCATGAACTGGCGGGTCCTGCTTTCTACGATGACGAGGACCGGCTTGCCGGAGAAAGCATCCGGCGCGCCAGCCTTCGAACAAATACTGTGTCGCATGCTTGCATAAAACTCGCAAAACAGCTAGCCTGACTCATCAGTAAATATAACTACTAAATGGTAGGGAGGACCGATGAGCATCGCCACGCTCATCCTGCAGACCGCGCGTCGCCTGCCGGACAATCCCGCGATCACCGATGCCAACGGCACCCTCACCTACGCCGCCTTTGCCGAGCGGTCGGCCCGAATAGCCGGCGGTTTGCGCGCGATGGGTCTCAAGCCGGGCGCGCGTGTCGTGCTGTTCATGGAGAACACCGGCGCCTTCTTCGAATGCCTTCTCGGTTGCTGGATCGCCGGCCTGTGCGCCGTGCCGGTCAATGCCAAGCTGCATCCGCGCGAGGTGATCGGCATCGCGGAAGATGCGGAGGCCGAGGCGCTCTTCACCACCCCCGGCCTGTCCGAAGCCCTTGCGGCGGAGATCGACGCCCTCGCCCAGCTCGCGGTCATCTCGACCGGCGCCGAGGCCTACGCCCGCCTTGTCGCCGCCGAGCCCATCGCCTGCGAGGATGCGGCGCCGGAAGAGCGCGCGTGGCTGTTCTACACCTCCGGCACCACCGGCAAGCCGAAGGGCGCGATGCTCAGCCACCGCAACCTGCTGGCCATGTCGCTCGCTTATTATTCCGATGTCGATCCCATCGACACCGATGACACGCACATCGCATGCGCGCCGGTCTCCCACGGCGCGGGCCTCTACGCCCTGCCCTTCCTGATGAAAGGCGGGCATCAGGTGGTGCTGCCCGGCTTCGATGTGGAGGAGGTGCTGGAGGCCATCGCGCGCTACAGCAAGGTCACGATTTTCGCGGCTCCCACCATGCTCACGCGCATGGTGAACCATCCCGCCACGCTCTCCGCAGATCTGTCCAACCTGAAGACCATCTACTATGGCGGCGCGCCCATGTACGTCGCCGACCTGAAGCAGGCGCTGCGCGTCATCGGGCCGAAGCTGTGCCAGATCTTCGGCCAGGGGGAATCCCCCATGACCATCACCTTGCTCCCCAAGAGCCTGCATGTCGGCGCCGATGGTGCCCCGGCGGATGATGCCGTGCTGGGCTCCTGCGGCTTCCCCCGCTCCGGGCAGGAAGTTCGGGTGGTCGACCAGGACGGGCAAGATCTCCCGCCCGGCGAAGTGGGCGAAGTCATCACCCGCAGCGACTGCGTGATGGAAGGGTACTGGAACAATCCTGCCGGCACGGCCGCCGCCCTGCGCGACGGCTGGCTCTACACCGGCGATGTGGGCAGCCTCGACGCGCGTGGCTACCTCACCCTGCGCGACCGCTCCAAGGATCTCATCATCTCCGGCGGCAGCAACATCTATCCCCGCGAAGTGGAGGAAGTGCTGCTGCAGCATGAGAGCGTGCTGGAGGTGTCCGTCATCGGCGCGCCCCATTCCGACTGGGGCGAGGAGGTGGTGGCGTTCGTCGCCGTGCGCCCGGGGGCGGAGGTTGACGCTGCGGAGCTGGACCAGCTCTGCCTCGACAACATCGCACGCTTCAAGCGCCCCAAGCGCTACCGCTTCGAGGCAGCGCTGCCCAAGAACAATTACGGAAAAATCCTCAAGACCGAGCTGCGCCGCCGGCTGGCGGAAGACGACGCGGCCGCGCGGACGCAGCAGCAGGGAGCCGCCTCATGAGGCCCGTTTTCGTCGCCGGCATCGGCTCCTCCGCCTTTGGTCGCCACCCGGAAACGTCCATTGAGGCCCTTGCCATCCGCGCGGCGGATGCGGCGATCCGCGAGGCGGGCCTCGACCGGAGCGACATCGGCGCGCTCTATCTTGGCAACTTCGTCGCCGGCCCCCTGCTGGGGCAAGAGGTGCTGGCGGGGCTGGTGGCGGACGGGCTCGGCCTGCCGCAGATTCCCTGCACCAAGGTGGAGGGCGCCTGCGCATCCGGCGGCATCGCCTTCCGCCATGCCTACCTCGCGGTGGCGACCGGCATGTGCGACATGGCGCTCGCCGTGGGCGCGGAGAAGATGACCCACGCCGACACGGCCGCCGTCACCTCGGCGCTCAACTGCGCCATGGATTTCCGCAGTGACGGCGTGAGCGGGCTCACCTTCCCCGGCCTGTTTGGCCTCGCCTGGCGCCTCTACGAGCAGCGCTACGGCGCGACGCGCGACGACATCTCCGCCGTCGTCCGCAAGAACAAGGGCAACGGCCTGAAGAACCCCCTCGCCCAGATGGGGGCGGATCTCTCCACGCAAGAGATCGGCAATGCCCGCCTGATCTGCGACCCCCTTCGCCTTTATGACTGCTGCCCGGCGAGCGACGGCGCGGCGGCGGTGCTGCTCGTGTCCGGTGACCGCCTGCGAGAAGTGATCCCACAACCTGTCCAGGTGCTGGCCTCGGCCCAGGCGCGCGGCAGCGCGCGCATCGCCGGCCATCCGGACCTGTGCACCTTCGAGGCGACGGTGGCCGCAGCCCAGGGCGCCTATGCCCAGGCCGGCATCACGGCCGACGAGGTGAGCTGCGTGGAGCTTCACGACTGCTTCTCCATCGCCGAGATCATCGACGCGGAAGATCTCGGCCTGATGCCGCGCGGGGCCGGTGCCGGCTACGCCGCCGAGGGCCGCACAGCGGTGGATGGCGACCGGCCGATCAATGCCAGCGGCGGCCTGCTCGCCAAGGGGCATCCCGTGGGCGCCACCGGCCTCGGCCAGATCTATGAGAGCGTGCTCCAGCTGCGCGGCATGCACACCAACCAGGTGAAGGGCGCCAAGGTGGCCCTCACCCACAATCTCGGCGGCACGGGCGTCGCCTGCACCGTCAATATCCTGCGCGCCACCGACGCCTGAGCGCGCGCCCCTCACAGCATTGGAACATCCCATGGGCGACATTCGCTGCGACCGCCACGGCAAGGTCTGGCTCATCACCATCGACCGCCCGGCGGTGATGAACTCCCTCGACTTCGCCGCCAACGACGAACTGGTCGAAGTCTTCCGCGACTTCGATCGCGATGACGGAGCCCACGTGGCCGTGGTCACGGGCGCAGGCGACAAGGCCTTCTGCGCAGGGGCCGACCTCAAGACCTATACGGTGAATTTCGCCCGCACCCCGGCGCCGGGATTCCGCACCCGCTACACCAACGGGCCGGGCTTCGGCGGCATCACCCGCTCGGTGGAGATCGACAAGCCCATCCTCGCCGCCGTGAACGGCTTTGCCATCTCCGGCGGGTTCGAGCTGGCGCTGGCCTGTGACCTCCGCTTCTGCGCGCCCAACGCGGAATTTGCCCTGCAGGACGCCAAGTGGGGCTTCCATGCCTGCGATGGCGGGCTCATCCGCCTGCCGCAGATCGTCGGCCTCGGCCATGCCATGGAGATCATCCTCTCCGGCGATCGCGTGAACGCCGAGCATGCGTTCCGCATCGGCCTCGTCAACCGCATCGTGCCCGCCGAAGAGCTGGTGGCCTTCACGCTCGACTATGCGCAGATGCTGGCCAAGCGCTCGCCCCTCTCCCACCGCTTCGCCAAGGAGGTGATGCGGCGCGCCATCGGCATGCCCATGGGTGAGGCGCTGCGGCTCGAATCCCGCTCCTTCTTCGATCTCGGCCAGAGCCAGGACATCGTCGAGGGCACCACCGCCTTCCGCGAGAAGCGCGAAGCCGACTTCAAGGGTCGCTGAGCCCGTCCCCGTCCGCTGCCATCAGGATCACGCCCGTCCCATGTCCTCCGCCTCTTCCCCCGTCGAGATCCTGCGGTGTGCCGCGTGCGGCCAGCTCGATGCCGGCCCGCGCGAACTCTGCCCCACCTGCCACAGCCCCCGAATGGAGCCGGTCACGGTCGAGGGGAACGGCGTGCTCGTCTCCTGGACGCTCGTGCGCCGTCCGCCGACCCGCTTCCAGGCGGACGGCCCCTATGCGGTTGCGGTGGTGGACCTCGACTGCGGCGTGCGCCTGACGGGGCGGCTCGCGGACGTGCCGATGGAGGAAGCCGATGCCCCGGCGCTCGGCGCGCGGATGCGCGTCTGCGGCGGGGGCCCGGGCATGACACGTTTTGCGCCGGCCGACGCCGGCCGCTGAGTTCGCACGACGAGGCCGGCGCCAGACCGGCCCGGAAAGACCTTCGGGAGAGCGCATGTCCACGAGACCATACGCAGTACGTCCGTCCGATCCGCCCGGCGCGGGAGGGGTATCGTGACGCTGCTCAATTTCTTCCAGCTGCTGGTCAGCGGCATCGCCATGGGCGCGATCTATACGCTCACCGCCAAGGGCCTGTTCATCACCCATCTCGCGACGCACCGGCTCAACTTCGGCCAGGGTGACTTCCTGATGGTGGGCGCCTTCGCCTCCATCGGCATGCTGACCGCAGGCGTGCCCGCGCCGCTCGCCGTGCTGGGCGTGCTCGTCCTCATGGGCGTGCTCGGCTATCTGCTGGAACGCTTCGCCATCCGCCCGCTCGACCGGCTCGGCGACCGCGCCGGCGCCTATTCCTGGGTGCTCACCACCGCCGGCGCGGCGCTGATCCTGCAGAACATCGTCGAGCTCGGCTTCGGCAAGTCCGCGCAATATGCGCCGCCCTTGTTCTCCAAGACGCGGGACAACGTCATCAGCATCCTCGGCGTCGGTATCTTCTTCGAGGAGGCGGCGATCATCATCACGGCCTTCATCGTCGTTGGTGCCTTCTACTGGTTTCTGTTCGGTTCGCGCTGGGGCAAGGCCGTTTATGCGGTGGCCTTCAATCCGGAAGCGGCCTCGCTGTTCGGCATCGATGTGCGCGGCGTCGTCGTGCTGGTGTTCGTGCTCGCCGCGCTCATGGCCGGCATTTCCGGCGTGCTCGTGGGGCCGCTGGTGTCCGTGCATCCGCACATGGGGCTGATCTTCACCATCAAGGCGCTCGCGGTGGCGGCCGTCGGCGGCTTCACCAATCCCGTGGGCATCCTGCTGGGCGGGCTCCTGTTCGGCGTCGCCGAGGCCTTCTCCAACTACTGGGACAGCGCCTTCGGCGATCTCTACCCGCTGCTCTTCGTCATGGCCCTCCTCGCCGTGCGCCCGTCCGGGCTGTTCGGCGAGCGACGTGCCGACGTGCGCTGAGGAGGCCCGATCATGCCCCGCATCCCGCGCCTCGCCGCCTACGCCCTCGCCGTCGCGGTCATCGCGATCTTTCCCCTCATCGCGCCCAATCCCTTCTTCGTGCATGTGGGACAGACCTTCGCCTACACCGCCATCGCGGTGATCGGCCTCAACATCCTGCTCGGCCTGTCCGGGCAGATGTCGCTCGGCCATGGCGGCTTCTATGCGGTGGGGGCCTATGTCTCCGCCATCCTCGCCACCACCTACGGATGGCCGCTGACCCTTTCCATGGCGGTGGCGCTCGCCGCCTGCCTGGTCGCCGGCCTGCTGGTGGGCGCGGTGGCGCTGCGCACGCGCGGGCTCTATCTCGCCATGGCGACGCTGGCTTTCGGCTTCATCGTGGAGATCGTGGCCCAGCGGTGGGTCTCGGTCACCGGCGGCACCATGGGAGTTATGGGCGTGCCGCAGATCGACTTCGGCAACTTCCGCATGGGGCCGACCTACTTCTTCTGGGTGGCCGCGGGCATCCTCCTGCTTGTGCAGGTTGGCAGCGACTACGTGTTCGGCTCCGCCATCGGCCGCCGCCTCAACGCGATCAAGGAAAGCGAATCCTTCGCCGCGACGGTGGGTCTCAACGTGCCGCTCTGGCGCATCGGCGTGTTCGCAGCGAGCGCGGCGCTGGCGGGCCTCGCCGGCGTATTGTTCGCGCACCAGAGCGGGTTCGTCTCCTCCGACGCCTTCAATATCCGCCTCACCATCTCCCTGCTCATCGCAACCGTCATCGGCGGGCTCGGACGCTCGGCGGGGCCTCTGCTGGGCACCGCGATCCTGATCGGCATCGCCGAGGCCATCGCGGCCGTCCACGATATCGGGCTGATGCTCTATGGCGGCATCCTGCTGGTCGTGCTACTGGTCTTCCCCGAGGGTGCCATCGGCCTGTTCGGCCGCCGTCGGGCGAGCGCCGCCGTCGCACCCGAAGCCGCTCCCGCCTTCCACCCTGCCATCGCCGGGCGCGGACGCGCCGGTGGGCGGCTCGACGTGGAAAGCGTGACCAAGAGCTATGCCGGCGTGGTGGCCCTGCGCGAGGCGACCCTCTCGGTCGAGCCCGGAACCGTTCACGCGCTGATCGGCCCGAACGGCGCCGGCAAGTCCACGTTCATCAACGTGGTGGCCGGGCTCTACGCCCCCACCTCAGGCCGCATCCGCATCGGAGGTGTCGATGTGACCGACCTCCCTGCGCACCGGCGCGCCCGCCTGGGTCTTGTGCGGACCTTCCAGAACCTCCAGCTCATCCAGGGCGTCAGCGTGCTGGAAAACGTCATGCTGGGCATGGAGCGGCGCCGCGGCCTTGCGGCCGATGTGCTCGCCTTTCTCGGCGGCGCCGGCCATGAGGCGCGCGAGCGCGCGGAGGCCGCCTCCATCCTCGCCTTCCTCGGTATTGGCCAGCTCGCCGACATGAAGCCCAAGGACCTGTCCTATGGCCATCGCAAGCTGGTCGAACTGGCCCGCGCCATCGCCCAGAAGCCCGCGATCCTGCTGCTGGACGAGCCGGTGGCGGGCGTGAACCCGCAGGAGGCCCGCGAGGTCGCGCGCATCGTGGCAAAGCTGCGCGATGCCGGCATCAGCGTGCTGCTGGTGGAGCACAACATGGAGTTCGTGATGGGCCTCGCCGACCGCGTGACGGTGCTCGACTTCGGCAATCCCATCGCCAGCGGCACGCCGGCCGAGGTGCAGAAGGACCCGAAAGTCATCCGCGCCTATCTCGGCGCCGTGGAGGATGCGGCATGATCGAGGTCGATCACATCGATGTCGCCATAGGACCCGTGGGTATCCTCCACGACGTCTCGCTGAGCCTCGCGCCGGGCCGCCTCGTCACGGTGATCGGCGCCAATGGCGCCGGCAAGACCACGCTGCTGCGCACGCTGTCCAACATCGTGAGTCCCCGCTCCGGAACCATCCGCTTCGACGGCCGGCCGACCGCGGGCATCAAGCCCCATCTGCTGGCGCGCGCCGGGCTGGTGCATGTGCCGCAAGGGCGGCAGATCGTTCCGGGCCTGACCGTGCGGGACAATCTCGTGATCGGCGCCGACCGCGCTGGCCTCGACGCCGGCACCATCGCCGAGGGACTGGAACGGGAGTTCGCCCGCTTCCCGGTGCTGAAGGAACGCCAGCACATCCTCGGCGGCAATCTCTCCGGCGGCGAGCAGCAGATGCTTGCGGTGAGCCGCGCGCTGATGATGCGGCCTAAGGTGCTGCTGCTGGACGAGCCATCCCTCGGCCTCGCGCCGCAGGTGGTGACGACCATTCTCAAGGCGCTGCGGGGCCTTGCCGACGATGGCCTCTCGGTGCTTCTGGTCGAGCAACTCGCCTTGCTCGCGCTCGATACGGCAGACGAGGCCCATGTGCTGCAACGCGGTCGCGTCGCCCTCAGCGGCCCGGCCGCCGAGCTGCGGCGCGACCGGGCAGTCATCGAGAGCTATCTGGGATAGCTCTCGCCTTCCGGTTTTTGGGGCAAGAGGACGCCTCCGAAGAACCCGAGCGCGCCGATGACCGTGCGGACGCCGGCATCGGTGCGCCCCAATGCCGGTTGCTGGCGCGAAAGCCTCGCGCTGACGCCCCCCGCGTCGAGCTTACCGCATCGGAAGATGCCGTAAGGATGCCGGCGAGCCCGATGGAGGCCGCCCCTCCGTCAGCCCCGCACAATGCGGCGCGCGTCCGCGGTCCATTGCTGTCGATCGTCCGGGCGCGGCGAAATTGCCTGTGCGGCACCCCTACGGACAGCTTGCCGCACGGCGCATTTTTCCCCTTGACCCTGTCGGCGCCCGGCGCGATAGGCGGCGACACCGGACGCCCCGGAGATGGAGCGTGCCCGTTCGCGGGCCTATCGAACACTCCACCGTCAGGCCGGCCGGATTTCTTGAAAGCAAGCGAGTGATGGACAGTTCCAGTCGATCTAGCTCGAGCCCGCCCGCGGCCGCGCGGACCTGACCTTTCGCGTCCGGTTCACCGTCCCGCCGGCAGGCTCCGGGGACAAGAGGTGAGCCATGCGGGCGCTGTATTTCCGCAAACCTGTCGCGTTCTCTCATCGTAACGAGGACGGCGATCAAAGCCGATGCGCGCACGAGCGCTGGCCTTGTAGCCATCCCGGCTGACCACAGCCCCAATGCGGCGCCGTCACGGCCGCGTCGCATGGCCGTGCTCCGCTGCGCGGCCTCGGGCAAGGCGGTTCCTGCTGTCCCGTAAGGACAAGGTGAGCCCCAGTCCCATGCGAAGCCTCCCGGCACCGGCTGCCCGTCGGCGCCGTAAATTCCCATCGCATTCGGATCTGTAGTCATGACGATGCAGCACCCGGCCCTGGAAGCGGGCCGTCGGCGGCGCTTCGCGCCGAACCTGTGGGATGCGCTGGCCTTCGGCCTGCTGTTCGGCGCGCTCATCCTGATTGTGCATGGGGGTCAGGGCACCCTCGTGCCCCTCGCCGCCTTGAACCAGACGCCCGTCTCCCTCGATCCCGCCCAACTGCCGGAATATGCGCTGCGCACCACCCTGCGCATGCTTGCGGCCATCCTCGCCTCGCTGGTCTTCACCTTCCTCTACGGCGCGCTGGCGGCCAAGAGCCGGCGGGCGGAGATGGTGCTCATCCCCATGCTGGACATCCTCCAGTCGGTGCCGGTGCTGGGCTTCTTGTCCTTCACCGTGGTGGGCTTCATGTCGCTCTTCCCGGGCAAGGTGCTGGGGGTGGAACTGGCGGCCATCTTCGCCATCTTCACCAGCCAGGCCTGGAACATGACCTTCAGCTTCTACCAGTCGCTGAAGACCGTGCCGCGCGACCTCGACGAGGCCACCCGCTCCTTCCGCCTCACCGGCTGGCAGCGCTTCTGGCGGCTGGAAGTGCCCTTCTCCATGCCGGGGCTGGTGTGGAACACCATGATGTCCATGTCCGGGGGATGGTTCTTCGTGGTGGCGTCGGAAGCCATCTCGGTGGGCGACACCACCATCACCCTGCCGGGGGTGGGCTCCTATGTGGCCCTCGCCATCAAGGAGCAGAATTTGCCGGCGGTGGGCTGGGCGGTGCTGGCCATGCTGGCCGTCATCCTCATCTACGACCAGCTGCTGTTCCGACCGCTGGTGGCATGGGCAGACAAGTTCCGGGTGGAGACCTCCGCCAGCGGGGCCGCGCCCTCCTCCTGGCTGCTCTCGGCGGCCCGACGCACGCGTCTGTTCCAGCGTCTGCTGCGGCCGCTGGGCGCGCTGCTGTCCGCTGTCCCGCGCCAGCGCCTTGCCCTTCAAGTGGCGGTGCCGGCGGACGCGCGCCGCGCCTTGTCCAGCCCCCTCTCAGACAAGGTGTGGCTCGCCCTTGTGCTGGCGGTGACGGCCTATTGCCTGTGGACCATCGTCACCTTCGTCGCCACCGAACTGACCTTGCCGGAAGTGGCGCAGGCCTTCGGCCTCGGGGTGCTGACCATGCTCCGGGTGATCGTGCTGATCGCCCTCGCCACCCTCATCTGGGTGCCCATCGGCGTCTGGATCGGCCTCCGGCCGGCCTGGGCCGAGCGGGTGCAGCCCATGGCCCAGTTCCTCGCCGCCTTCCCGGCCAACATCATCTTCCCCTTCGCGGTGGTGGCCATCGTCCGGCTCGGTCTCGACCCGGACATCTGGCTGTCGCCGCTGATGGTGCTCGGCACCCAGTGGTACATCCTGTTCAACGTGGTGGCGGGGGCGAGCGCCTTCCCCAATGACCTGAGGGAAGCGGCGGGCACCTTCCGCATCCGCGGCTGGAGCTGGTGGAAGAAGGTGATGCTGCCGGGGATTTTCCCCTATTACGTCACCGGCGCCATCACCGCGAGCGGAGGCTCCTGGAACGCCTCCATCGTCGCCGAGGTCGCGAGCTGGGGTGACACCACGCTGCGCGCTCACGGCATCGGGGCCTATATCGCCGATGCCACCGCTGCCGGCGACTATCCGCGCATCGTGCTCGGCATCGCGGTGATGTCGATCTTCGTGATCCTGTTCAACCGTCTGCTCTGGCGCCCGCTCTATGTCTTCGCCGGCCGCCGTCTGCGCCTCGACTGATGGAGGATGAGATGACCTTGATGGAACACAACGCCTCTGCCGTCGACAGCGAAAAGAAAGTCCTCGTCTCCGCTTCCGGCGTCCGCCAGATCTACCACAAGGGCGAAAATTCCGATCTGGTCGTCCTGGACGACGTGGCCCTCACCATCAACGAGGGCGAAGTGGTGGGGCTGCTGGGCCGCTCGGGCTCGGGCAAGTCCACGCTCCTGCGCATCATCTCCGGCCTGGTGAAGCCCACAACCGGTCGCGTGGAATGGTGCGGCAAGCCCGTGACCGGCCCGTGCGAGGGCCTCTCCATGGTGTTCCAGAGCTTCGCGCTCTTTCCCTGGCTCACCGTGCTGGAGAATGTGGAGGTGGGTCTCGATGCCATCGGCGTGCCGGCGGCGGAAGGCCGGCGCCGGGCGCTCGCGGCCATCGACCTCATCGGCCTCGACGGCTTCGAGAGCGCCTATCCCAAGGAGCTGTCCGGCGGCATGCGCCAGCGCGTGGGCTTCGCCCGCGCCTTGGTGGTGCACCCGCGCCTGATGCTCATGGACGAGCCCTTCTCCGCCCTCGACGTGCTCACCGCCGAGACCCTGCGCACCGACCTGATCGACCTGTGGATCGAAGGAAGGCTGCCCATCAAGTCCATCCTCATGGTCACGCACAACATCGAGGAAGCGGTGCTCATGTGCGACCGCATCCTGATCTTCTCCTCCAATCCCGGCCGGGTGGCGGCGGAAATCAAGATCGACCTGCCGCACCCGCGCTCGCGGCTCGACCCGGTGTTCCGCGCCATCGTGGATGACATCTATGGCCGCATGACCCAGCGGACGCCGCTGGAAAAGAGCGAACCCCGGCACGAGGGCGCCGGCACCGCGGGCATCGGCACCGCTCTGCCCAACATCTCCACCAACCTCCTCTCGGGCCTGATGGAGACGCTGGCCGCGCCGCCTTACAATGGCAGGGCCGACCTGCCCGTTCTCGCAGCCGCCTTGCAGATGGAGGTGGACGAGCTGTTCCCCATTGTCGAAACGCTGCAGCTGCTGCGTTTCGCAGGGGTGGAAGCGGGCGACGTGACGCTGTCGGAGGCCGGTCGGCACTTCGCCGAATCCGAGGTGGATGCCCGCAAGCGCTTGTTCGCCGATCACCTGATGGCCTACGTGCCGCTGGCCGGCCTGATCCGCCGGGTGCTGGACGAGCGCCCCACCCACCGCGCGCCCTTCAGCCGCTTCAGCGAAGAGCTGGAAGACCACATGTCCGAGGACTTCGCCGAAACCACCCTGCGTGCGCTCATCACCTGGGGACGCTACGGCGAGCTGTTCGGCTATGACGAGCATACCGGCCAGTTCAATCTGGAAAACCCGACCTGACGGACCGGCGATAAGGGGGCATGGATGCGCCCCCTTATCGCTTCATCCTGAGGGTAGGCCCCCGCACGAAGCCAACGCCAAGATTGAGCCACACAAGACCGCATTATTCTGGTTGTATGTGGTAATCTCGTATTGCGTTCGCATGGGCGACGGGAGGTTGTCATGATCAGTCTGGTCATCGGGATTTTGATTATCGTTGTTGTCGGCGCGATCCTGTTCTGGGCCATCGACAAGTTCTGCACGGATGGACGGCTCGCACAGCTTCTCAAGATCCTCGTCGCTCTGGTCTGCCTGGGGGCGATCATTTCCCGGCTGCTGCCCATCCTCGGCTATCCGGCCTTTTTCTAGGGCGAGACATCGCGCCCTGATCAGCCGGCCGGCTGCCGTGCCGGCGTGATCCGGCCGTCCACCACCTCGACGATGCGATCGCACTGCCGGGCGAGGTCCATATTGTGGGTGACGATCAGGAAGGTGGTCGACCGCTCGCGGTTGATCTGCCGCATCAGCTCAAACACCGCATTGGCCGAGGCCGTATCGAGATTGCCCGTGGGCTCGTCCGCGAGCACGAGGGTGGGGTCCATGGCCAGAGCGCGGGCGACGGCGACGCGCTGCTGCTGCCCGCCGGACATGTTGGTGGCCCGGTTATCCCGCCATTTGCCGAGGCCGACCCGGTCCAGCAGCTCGGCAGCGCGCTCTTCCATCTGGCGATCGGGGTGGCCGCGATCCACCAGCATGGGCATCATCACGTTCTCGGCCGCGGTGAAGGCCGAGATCAGATAGTGATACTGGAACACGAAGCCGATGGTGTGGCCCCTGAGCTTGGTCAGGGCCGCGTCCGGCAGGTCCGTGGTGTCCTCGCCATTGATGAGGAGCCGCCCGGATGTGGGCCGGTCCAGCAGCCCGATGATGTTGAGCAGGGTGCTCTTGCCGGAGCCGGACGGCCCCATCAGGGCGACGAATTCGCCGGGGCGGATGGCGAGGTCGATGCCGTGCAGCACCTCCGCCTCCACCGGCGTGCCCACATTGTAGGATTTGCGGATCTGGTCGAGCACGAGCACGTCAGCCACGGATCGCCTCCACCGGATCAAGGCTTGCCGCCCGCACCGCCGGGGCGACGCCCGCGGCGACGCCTGTGAGCGTGGCGATCGCCGCCGCGGCGACGAACAGGCCGGGCTCCAGCACCAGCGGAAATAGCTCGGTGCCGTCCACCTGTCGGGCCAGATGGTGCCACAGCATCAGCGCGCCGGCGCCGAGCACGGAGCCGACGAGGGAGCCGAGAAAGCCGAGCACCCCGCCCTGGATGAGGAAGATTTGCAGGATCTGCCGCCGCGCGGTGCCCATGGCCCGCAGGATGCCGATGTCCTTGGAGCGCTGGATCACCGAGACGATCAGCACCGCGGCGATGCCGAAGGCCACCGAGAGCGCCACGAACAGGCGGATGAGCGTATTGGAATTCTGCTGCGCCCGCACCGCCGTGAAGAACTGGGCATTGGTGGCGATCCAGCTCTCCGCCTGAACCGGCAGGCTCGCCTCGATCTCTTGGGCGATGGTCTCGGCGGCGTAGATGTCGCTCACCGTCAGGTCGATGGTGGTCACGCCGCCGATCAGGTTGAGCAGGCTCTGGGCGGTGCGCAGCGCCACGAAGGTGTTGCGCTGATTGGCACCCTTGTTGCCGAGGTCGAAGATGCCGGTGATGGTGAGGATGCGGCTGCGCGCCTCGGCGGAGGTGACGTTGAGCTTGTCGCCCACCGAGGCGCCGAGGTCCTTGGCCAGCTCGGTGCCGATGAGGATGTCGTCGGTGCCCAGCCGCAGCTCGCCGGCGACGATGTAGTCCGGCACCCGAACGATCTTGAAATATTGCTCCGGCTCCATCCCGGTGAGGGTGATGGAGCGGCTGGCATCGCCCCGCACCGCCAGCATGGCGCCCGATGCGGTGGGGGCAGCCACAACCACATCCGGCCGCGCCCGCATGGCATCGCGGATGGCCTGCCATTGGTCGATGGAGAGGACCCGCTGGGCGGGGCGCTGCACCACCGCCGCCTCGAACACCCCCTCCCCCTGCCGCAGCGGTCGGGCCACTTCGTCGGGCGGCAGCAGCTGGATCTGCGGCTGGGAGGTGAGCACCCGCTTGATGAAATTGGCCTGCAAGCCGGCCAGCATGGCCGACATGAAGACGATCACCCCCACGCCGATGGCAATGCCGCTGAGGATGAAGGTGGTCTGCATCCGCCCCTCGGCGAGGAAGCGCAGCGCCGCGATCCAGGCGAAGGGGAGCCAGCGTTTCACGCCTGCACCGGCCGGATGCGCTGGCCGGCCCGCACGCCGGACGAGAGCGGCAGCACCATTTCCCCCGGTGCGACGCCCTCAAGTATCTCCACATACTCGCCCGCGCGCAGCCCGATGCGCACCTTCTGCACCCGCGCCCGGCCATCGCGCACCACCAGCACCCAGGGCGCGGCGGAGGTGGCATCGTGCACCGTGCGCGCCGGAACGATCACCGCCGCCGCCCGGCGGTCCACCGCGATGTCCACGGAAACGGTCATGTCCTGCCGCAGGTAGGCCGGAGGATCGACCACCGTCAGCTTCACCTCCACCGAGGCTCGGGTGATGTCCACGGAGGGGTTGATGTAGGTCACCGTGGCGGCGAAGCGCTGGTCGGGATAGGCGTCGGCCGAGGCCAATGCGGTCTGGCCGAGCTTCAGCAGGCCGAGATTCTTCTCGTCGATCTGGAGAACCAGTTGCATGTCGCCGGCCGGGGCCAGCACCAGCAGCGCCTTCCCCGCCTGGACGACGGCGCCGCGCTCCACGTTGCGGGTGATGAGGACGCCGTCACGCGGGGCGGTGATGGTGGCGTAGCCGAGGCGCGCCTGCACCATTTCGAGGTTTGCGCTGGCCTGGTTCAGCTGGGTCTCGGCCATCACATAGTCGCTGCCGCCGGGGCTGGAGGTGTAGACCTGAAGCTCCGCGGTGCGCACCTGCGTGCGGGCCACATCGATGTTCTTCGTGGCGTCGTCGAGCGTGACGCGCGTGCCGGCACCGGACTTGGCGAGCTGCTGGGCGCGGTCATAGGCGGCCTCGGCATTGGCAAGGTTGGCCTTGGCCTGCTTCAGCGCCTCCTCGGCGGCCGGGCGGGTCAGCTCCCGCATCTGGCGAACGCGCGCCTCCGCCTGGGCCTTCGCGCCCTGGGCCTGCACTTCAAGGGCCTTCAGCTCGTTGGTTTCGAGGGCGACGAGGGGCTGGCCCTGGGTGACGGCCTGTCCTTCGTCCACCAGCACCTCCCGGACCATCCCGGTGATCTGGCTGCCGATCTCGACGCGGAACGCCGTCTCCACGTGCCCGCTCGCCACCACGGTCTTCACCAGCTCGCCGCGGGTGACGGGATAGACGACGACCTCCGGCCCCAGCAGCCAGCGCATCAGCGCCCAGGCGAGGGCGGCAGCGAGCAGCACGGCGCCGCCGATCTGCCATTTGCGACGCCACACCACTTGCGCAATCCGGGTTCGCGCCGGGCGCTCGGGGGCAAGGCGATGATCGGCCATGTGCGTCTGATCCACCGCAATTCCCTACCCGCGTCCCGCCCCCGCCGCATTGCGCTCGATCATGGACCTGGCAGCGGGCTGCCGGCCCGCGATGAGACCATTACGGGCGGTACCCAAGTCTTGTTTCGCCAATGCCAGGGGCCGCGGTTCAATAAGAACCCTATCATGGTGCTGCCGGATGTGCTCTTGTACATAGGGGCCGACTTGAGCGTCACTGTATCCGATTTCCAGATCTGCTGTTTGGCGCGGCTTTCGACGACTTCATTATTGATAGGAAACAAGGACTAATCGTCGCGATTGCCCGAGAATTCTGCGGCAATGGCCGAATGTTTGGAGCGCGTCCGCGAGAGCTCCTTGTGATGAGCAGATAAAATCGATGCCGAAGTTGCCCCCGCGCGCGGCGCGTTCGACCGCGCCACGATCCCGTGGACGTTCCGCGGGTGGAGCAACCGCGTCGCACAGGCCGCAGGACTTCCATGTGGTCGGCGTCGGGGCTTCGGCCGGCGGGCTCGATGCCTGCAAGAGGCTGCTTTCGGCACTGCCCGGCGGTCACGGGATGGCGTTCATCCTGGTCCTGCATCTGGATCCCACCCATGAAAGCCTGATGGCGGATCTCCTCGCCCCGCACACCTCCATGGTGGTGCAGCAGGCGGCCGATGGCATGCCGGTGGAGGCCGATCATCTCTATGTCATTCCCCCCGCGTTCTACCTCTCGGTAGAGGCTGGCCACCTGCGCCTCTCCACGCCCGAGGCGCCGCACGGGGCCCGCCTGCCGTTCGATTTCCTGTTGAAGTCGCTGGCGGGTGAATATGGCGCCGCCGCCATGGGGGTGGTGCTGTCCGGAACCGGCACGGACGGCACCATCGGCCTTGAGGCCATCCGGGCGAAGGGCGGATTCACCGTCGCCCAGGATCCCAAGGAGGCGGATTACGACGGCATGCCGCGCAGCGCCATCGGCGCCGGGGCCGTGGATTTGGTCGCGCCGGTGACGGAAATCCCCGAGGCCCTTCTCGCCCGCGCCCGGCAGCCCGCCGATGCGCCCGCGCCCTCCGCCCTGGCGCGCATCGTCGCGTTGCTCAGGGCAAGCACCGCCTTCGACTTCACCCTCTACAAGCCGGGCACGCTGCAACGTCGCACCGAGCGGCGCATGGCCCTGGCCGCCATGGGCACCGGGGAGATGGACCGCTATCTCGAGGTGCTGCGCAAGGACCCGGTGGAGCTCGACCTGCTGGCCAAGGACCTGCTCATCAACGTCACCGGCTTCTTCCGCGATCCCGAAGTGTTCACGGCCCTCGAGGAAAAGATCATCCCCGATCTGGTCCGCGACCACCCGCCGGGCCGGCCCCTGCGCGTCTGGGTGCCCGCGTGCAGCACGGGGGAGGAAGCCTATTCGCTGGCGATGCTGTTCTTCGAGGCGATCGCCGCGCTCGAGCGCAGCGTTCACGTGCAGATTTTCGCATCCGACGTCGATCCCGATGCCGTCGCCAAGGCGCGGGAGGGTTTCTATCCGGATGCCGTCACCGAGAGTGTCTCGCCGGGGCGGCTCGAACGGTTTTTCGTGAAGGACAGCGGGGGCTTCAGGGTCTCGGCGGACCTGCGCGCCGCGGTGGTGTTCACCGTGCAGAACGTGCTGGCGGACCCGCCCTTTTCCCGCCTCGACATGATCTCCTGCCGCAACCTGCTGATCTATCTGACGCCGGAGGCGCAGGCCAAGGCCATTTCCCTGTTCCACTTCGCGCTGCTCGACAATGGCCTTCTGCTGCTGGGAACCTCCGAAGAGGTGAACGGAGCCGACCTCCGCTTCGCCCTCCTCTCCAAGCCCCTGCGGCTTTACCGGCGTGTCGGGCAACGCCGGCCCGGTGCGCTGCCCTTTCCGATCGGCACGAAGGATGGGGTGTACCTTCCCGCCCGTCCGGCCAAGGTTGCCACCCCGTCGCGGCAGGCGGCCTTCGCCGAACTGTGCCGGCAGGTGGTTCTGGACTCGTATGCTCCGGCGGCGGTGCTGATCAACCGCGCCTGCGAGTGCCTGTACTATCTGGGGTCAACAGACCCCTATCTGCGGCTTGTTCCCGGCCACCCGACCCAGGACCTGCTCTCCATGGCGCGGGAGGGCATCCGCACAAAGCTCCGGGCCGCTATCCATCAGGCCAGCCAGGACAAGAAGCGCGTCGTGGTCACGGGCGGCCGCGCCCGCCGGGATGGCGAGCCCTTCTCCTTCAGCATCGCCGTGCATCCGTTGCAGAGCGAAGGCGAGGACCTGCTGCTGGTCTGCTTCCTCGATGCCGCCACGCCCGGCGTCACTCCTGCGCCGTCGCACCCCACGCGCAACGTCTCGCGCGTGACCGAGCTGGAACGGGAGCTTGAATCCACCCGCGCCGAACTCGAAGGCGCCATCCGCAACCTCGAGCTTTCCAGCGAAGAGCAGAAGGCGGTGAACGAGGAGGCGCTGTCCGTCAACGAGGAGTTCCAGTCCACCAATGAGGAGCTTCTGGCGTCCAAGGAGGAGTTGCAGTCCCTCAATGAGGAGCTGACGGCCCTCAACGGCCAGCTTCAGGAAACGCTGGAGCGCCAACGCACGACATCGAGCGACCTCCAGAACGTGCTCTACAGCACGGACGTGGCGACCCTGTTCCTCGACACCGAGATGAAGATCCGCTTCTTCACGCCGGCCACGCGCGCGCTCTTCAACGTGATCCCGGGCGATGTGGGCCGGCCGCTCTCGGACCTCAACTCGCTGGCCGCCGACGCGACACTGATCACGGACGTCAAGGCCGTGCTGTCGGATCAGGCGGCCCAGGAGCAGGAGATCGAGACCCGGGACGGCGCCTGGTATCTGCGCCGCATCCTGCCCTACCGGACGCAGGTCGGCGGCGTCGACGGCGTGGTCATCACGTTTGTCGATGTCACCGAACGGCGGCGGGCCGCCGATGCGCTGGAAACCGCCAAGCGCGACGCGGAATTGGCCAACAGCGCCAAGTCACGCTTCCTGGCCGCCGCCAGCCACGATCTGCGTCAGCCGTTGCAATCGCTGGTCCTGCTTCAGGGGCTTCTGGCGAAGGTGGCATCGGGGGAGAAGGTCGAGCGGCTGGTCAAGCGGCTCGACGAGACCATCAGCGCCATGTCCGGGATGCTGAATGCGCTGCTGGACATCAACCAGATCGAGGCCGGCACCATCAAGGCCGAGCTGGTGACCTTCCCCATCAACGATCTGCTGGATCGGATGCGGGAGGAGCTGACCTATCACGCGCGCAGCGCAAAGCTGAGCCTGAGCGTGATCCCGTGCAGCCTTTCCGTGGAGAGCGACCCGCGCCTTCTGGAGCAGATGCTGCGCAACCTCATCTCCAATGCGCTGAAATACACGCCGCGCGGCCGCGTGCTGGTGGGCTGCCGCCGGCATGGGCCGTGGCTGCGCATCGAGGTGTGGGACACTGGCATCGGCATCCCCGAGACCGAGCTACGCGCCATCTTCGACGAGTACCACCAGCTTCACAACCCTGCCCGTGAGCGCAATCTCGGCCTTGGTCTCGGCCTCTCCATCGTGCAGCGGCTCGGCCGGCTGCTGGAGCATCCCGTCCAGGTGCGCTCGCGCCCTGAACATGGGTCGGTGTTTTCCATCGACGTGAAGCGCGCGCCCCCGGCGCCTGAGTGTCGCGTCCCGACGCTCCCTGCCCCACTGCCCGGAAAGGATACGGGCAGCCGCAAGGCCGCCGTGGTCCTCGTGATCGAGGACGACCCGGACGTGCGCTCTTTGCTGGAGCTGCTGCTCACCACCGAGGGCCATGCCGTGACCGTGGCGCCCGACGGCGACACGGCGGTGGCTCTGGTGGAGCGCAACGCGATCCGACCCGAGCTGATCCTCGCCGACTACAACCTGCCCAACGGCATGACGGGGCTGGAGACCGCATCGCGGCTGCGCGCCCGGCTGGGCCGGCGGGTCCCCGTGGTGATAGTCACCGGCGACATCTCCACCACCACCCTGCGCGACATTGCGGGCCAGGACTGCGTGCAGCTCAACAAGCCGGTGAAGGCGGACGAGCTGACGCTTATCATCCAGAGACTGCTTGCTGCCCGTCCTTCACCCGTGGCGCAGGATGCCCCCGCCCCGGCCAGCGAACACGCCCCGGCGGCTTCGCCCACCGTCTTCATCGTCGATGATGACGATCTCGTCCGGCAGGGCATGCGCAGCGTGCTGGAGGAGGATGGCCGGACGGTCGAGGACTATGACAGCTGCGAGGCCTTCATCGAGGCCTTCGGCAGCGGGCGGCCCGGTTGCCTGCTCGTGGACGCCTATCTGCCCGGCATGAAGGGGCTGGACCTGCTGAAGCACCTGCAGGCATCCAGCCATGGCATGGCCGCCATCATGATTACCGGGAACAGCGATGTGCGGATGGCTGTCGAGGCCATGAAGGCCGGCGCCTTCGATTTCATCGAGAAGCCGGTGGGCCGGCGGGAATTGCTCGCGTGCGTGAAGCTGGCGCTCGACCATGCGCAAAATGCGCAGGCGCGGCCGGTGTGGCACGCGGCGGCGGCCGAGCAATTGTCGTCACTGACACATCGGCAGCGGGAGATCCTCGATCTGGTGCTCGCCGGTCATCCCAGCAAGAACATCGCCGCGGACCTCGGCATCAGCCAGCACACCGTCGAGAACCATCGGGCGGCCATCATGAAGAAGACCGGCGCCAAATCCCTGCCGGCGCTCGCGCGTATCGCGCTCGCCGCGACGTGGACCGGATCGGGCGAACACTTCAACTAGGCTCGCCCTCGTGAGCGGCGGACTGCGGCGAAGCTGAGTAGTTTCCGAGCCTGCCGCCACGCTCAGGCGAAGCTAAAATGCAAGAGATATGGCGCTTCTGCGGAAGCGGGGCGCCTGCCGCTTGACGTGGCCTGAAGGCCTGCGAGCCAGAGGAATCTGGTGATCAGAGCGCGAAGCGTTTCGTCAGTCGAAAAATCAATAAAGGAGACTGGAACGTGAGCACAATCCTATTGATCGTGGTTCTTATCCTGCTGTTCGGCGGGGGAGGCTATTATGGTTTCAACCGCTACGGCACCCGCGGGCTCGGTGGCGTGCTGGGGCTGATCCTGGTTGTCATCCTCGTGCTGTGGCTGCTGGGCGGGCTCCAGGGATTGCGTATCTGACGCATCGAGACGGATCGGGATCCGGGGCGGCCACATGCGTTGGCCGGCCCCGTGTGAACGCCGGCCGCCGTTCCGCTCAGAGCGGCGGCAGGCCGTCGATCATGCGCTGGATGGCGGTGGTCAGCACTTCGGGCCGGAACGGCTTCTCCACGACGACGGCAGCCGGCATCACCGCCTTGACGCGCGCCGGATCGCCGCTGACGAAGACGTGCGGCACCTTCCGGGTCCGGCAGATGGTCTCCACCGCCGAAATACCGCTGCCGGTCCGTAGATACGCATCCACGATCATCAGGTCCGGATTCCAGCGATCGGCGGCTGCGACGGCCTCCGCCTCGGTGGTTTCGACGGCGCAGACCTCATGGCCCATGTCTTCGAGCATCTCGGCCAGATGGACCCCGATCATGAAATCGTCCTCGACGATCAGAATCCGCAGCATCATTTGCATTGTCCCGAAGCAATAGGGCCGCCGTGCCGCTGGAATCTTCGTCCCAGCCGAACAGGCCGCACCAGGTTCTGTGCATCAGCACCATAGAGCGCCCTCCGACGGATGCAGTCGTGAGATCTACCGGCGGCAGAACGCCGCCGCCGGCAGGGCACGATCGCGGCAAGCCGCGGCGGGGGAACGCACCGTCTGCAGGGTGCACGTCCGATCGAAGAAAGAGCAGGATCGGAAACTACTCACGTGCACAGCGTCGGTGCCTCCCATTTTGGGGGCGAAAACAAGCGTGGTGCCACACCAGACTGCCCCGTCACAAAGGTCGATCGCGATGCTCAACCGCAATATTCTTTATTTGGCTATCGGCGTACTCCTGATCGTCGTCGGCGTCGTCGGCTACCAACTCTACAAGGAGCGCCAGAAGCCCTCCGGCATCGAGATCAATTTCGGCAAGAGCGGCATTTCCATCGAGGAAAAATAGGGGCCTGATGCCGGGGCGCGCCCGGCGCACGCTCGGCCCTTGACCGGCGGAGCGAGCGTGGAGGAGGCTGACGGCCGCCCCTTCAGCGCGGCGCGCCGTGGTGCCTGTCCGGCGTTTCTGGAATGGTTGCGATGTCGCACGATCCGTACCTTCCGCCAGACCAACGACGCCTTCTGTCGCGTTTCTCGGAAAGTGCGGCGGGGTTCTGGCGCGGCGGCTCGGTCTGGCGCGCCTGGTTCCTGGTGGCGTTGGTGGTGGCCACAGTGTTCCTGCAGCTTTGGACCCAGTATCTGCTGAATTTCTGGAACCGCGATTTCTTCGATGCGGTCGGTCGAAGGGATGGGCAGGAGCTGTGGCGGCAGGCGCAGCATTTCGTACCCTTGGCCGCCGCCAGCATCTTCCTTGCCATCGTCTCGGTCTGGGGACGCATGACGATGCAGCGCCAATGGCGCCAATGGCTCAGCAGCCACCTGTATGACTTCTGGCTGGGCGGCGCGCGCTCTCGTCGGCTGAGATTCATGCTCGGCGAGCATCAGACCCCGGAATATCGCATTGCGGAGGACGCGAAGGTCGCCACCGACGTGCCCGTGGATCTCGCGGTCGGCCTGCTCTCGTCGGTGCTCAATGCCATCACATTCATCGGGGTGCTCTGGAGTGTCGGAGGTTCACTCGTCCTCCCGGCACTTGGCCGGCACATCACCATTCCCGGCTATCTTGTGCTCGCTGTCGTGGGCTATTCGGCGCTGGTCACGGCGGCGATGATGTTCATCGGGCGCCACCTGATGCGCGTGCTGGGGGAAAGCAAGCGCGCCGAAGCAGACCTGCGGGCGATCGGGGCTCATCTGCGCGAAAGCGGAGAACACCCTCTCGCGCACGATGCGCGGCCGGACGGACGCGGCATCATCGGCGATGCGCTGGCGAAGGTGATCGCCCAATGGCGCGCCCTGTGCTGGCAACTCATGGGCATGACATTGGTATCGCAGACGAACCTGCTGCTGACGCCGGTGATCGGATTGCTGCTCTGCATGCCGAAATACCTTGTCGGCCTGATGAGCCTCGGTGAGGTGGTCCAGGCTGCCGCGGCGTTCACCATCGTGCAGGCCGCCTTCAACTGGATCACCGACAGCTATGCCCGCCTCGCCGAGTGGCGGTCTTCCGCGAACCGGGTCGCCTCGCTGCTGCTCGCGCTTGATGAGGTCAAGGCCGAGGCCGACCGGCCCGCGAACCTCGATGTGGCGGCGGGAAGCGAAGGCAACAGGTCGCGGGCTCAGGCCGGTCGGCCCTCGGGGGATTAAGCGAGATCCGTGGAACGCGCTTTCGTGTGCGTTCGATACGGACGGCAGACGCGTGACGGCGGCGTCCCTAGGCGCGGACGCTCAGGACTTCCCCTCGATGATCTTCCTGAGCGCATCGTTGATCCGCTCCTGCCAGCCGGGGCCACCCTCCTGAAAGTGCTCCAGCACGTCACGATCGATCCGAATGGAAACCAGTTCCCTCGCATTGGGAATGGCAGGAGCCTTGGGCGGGGCTTCGACCGGCTTGGTCGTCGCCGACTTGAACGCGGCCTCGGCAGCGTCGCGCGACGAGAGACCGGTTCGGCGAAATGGGGGCTTCGGCATGAATCGTTCTCCTCGCCAGCTTGAGGTTCTTTAGCCTCATCCCCTCTCCCTCGCCATTGGACCGTTGAGGCAGCCGTGCGGAAACGGATGCTCATCATCGCCGGCACCTTGCCGAGCGTGAACCATTTCGACCCGAAGCAGATCGCCCTTGCCCTGCCCGCGGGATACGAGCGCGCTGCGACCGAGGCGCCGAAGATCAAGGCCTTCTGGGCGCGAGGATCTGGCGAGGTGTAGACGATCTCAAAGATTATGCGCGGCCGGCTACATCAGCAGGGTGGCTTCGTTGGCGAGCTCCTGCGTGATGAAATCCGCGGTGATGCGCACCCGGGCGATGTTCTTCTGCTCCTCATGGACGATGATCCACCATGACCGCACGAGGCGCACCGCATCTGGCAGCACCAGCTTCAGGTCCGGACAGCCGGACGCGAGGAAGTAAGGCAGGATGCACACGCCCAGCCCCGCCCGCGCCGCATGCATCTGGGCGAAGAGGTTGGAGCTCTGGAAGGCGGCATCGATGCCGGTGGCGACCTCGCCGAGATAGTCCAGCTCGCGGGTGAAGATGAGATCGTCGATATAGCTGATGAAGCGATGGCGGCGCAGGTCGTCCACGCTGCGGATCGCGGGCTTGTCCGCGAGATAGGCGGCGCTGGCGAATACGCCGAGTCCATAGGTCGCCATCTTGCGGGTCACGAGACGGCCGCGCTCCGGCATGGTCAGGGCAATGGCGATGTCGGCCTCGCGCTTGGTGAGGTTGAAGGAGCGCGGCGTGGCCACGAGTTGCACCTTCAGCGCCGGGTTCTGGTCCAGGAGGCGGGTGAGGCGCGGCGACAGGAAATAGGCGCCGAAGGCATCCGGCGCGCCGATGCGCACCGTTCCCGAGATAGACACGTCACGCCCCGATATCTCGTCCTGCGCGGTCTGGGCCTGCAGCTCCATGGCTTCCGCGGCCTCCAGCAGGCGCAGCCCCGCGTCGGTGAGCGTCAGCCCGCCCGGCGCGCGCACCACGAGGCGAGTGCGGATCTCAGCCTCCAGGCCCGCCAGATGACGGCTCACCGTGGAATGCTTCACCCCGAGCATCTTCGCCGCGGCCGACAGCGTGCCACCCCGCGCCACCGCGATGAGCGCCCGCAGATAGTCCCAGTTCATGCCGCGCTCCGCTGCCCATTTCTGCACAACTATGGCGGAAACATAAGCAGCGCCTGTCCGTGGAGGAACAGCTAATCCTCGTTGCGGCACATTCGCGCGCGGCTCTTCAGAGGCGTCGGTCGCGTGAGAAGGGGATTTTCGGCGTGGCACATATCGTCTTCATCGGCCTCGGCAACATGGGCCGCCCCATGGCGGCCAACCTCCAGAAGGCCAATCATTCGGTCACCGGCTTCGACCTCTCGGCCGAGGCGCGCGCGGCAGCCGCCGAGGCGGGGCTGAAGGTCGCCGCGTCGGAGGACGGCCTGTTCGCCGGCGCGGACGTGGTCATCACCATGCTGCCGAGCGGGGCTGCGGTGCGCGAGGTGTGGTCGCGGGCGGTGCCGCAGATGGCGCCGGGCGCGCTGATGATCGATTCCTCCACCATCGACGTGACCAGCTCCCGCGCCGCCCATGATCTGGCCACGGCTGCGGGGCTGCTCTCCCTCGACGCGCCGGTCTCCGGCGGCACGGAGGGCGCGACCGCCGGCACGCTGACCTTCATGGCCGGCGGCACGGACGAGGCGTTCACCGTCGGCCAGCCGCTGCTTGCGGCCATGGGGCGGCGCATCGTGCATTGCGGCGGGCCCGGCAATGGCGAGGTCGCCAAGATCTGCAACAACATGATCCTCGGTGTCTCGATGATCGCCGTCAGCGAGGCGTTCAACCTCGCTGAATCCCTCGGCCTCTCCCATCAGGCCCTGTTCGAGGTGGCCTCCACCTCTTCGGGCCAGTGTTATGCGCTCACCACCCATTGCCCGGTGCCCGGCCCCGTGCCCACCGCCTCCGCCAACCGCGGCTACACGCCGGGGTTCGCCACCGAGCTGATGGCGAAGGACCTGCGCCTCTCGCAGGAAGCCGCCGACGCCAGCGGCTCCCGTACCCCCCTCGGCGCGGCGGCGGAGGACATCTTCGGGCGCTACGCGGCCAATGGCGGGCGCGGTCGGGACTATTCCGCGGTCATCTCCTACCTGAAGACGCTCTGACCTTCGGCGCCAAACGAAGCTCTGGGACATAACGGGGAACCCGCAAGCAGAACGAACAAAAATAAAGGGAGGAAACAAGATGAAATCACGCATCCTTATGGGACTTGCCATTCTTCTTGCCGCGACGACCGCGGCGAGCGCGCAAGCCCCGAAGACGGTGAAGATCGGCGTCCTCAACGACCAGTCCGGCGCCTATGCCGACATGGGCGGTGTCGGTTCCGTCGTCGCCGCGCAGCTCGCAATCGAGGATTCCGGCCTGAAGCAGAAGGGCTGGACCATCGACGTGGTCTCCGCCGACCACCAGAACAAGGCCGACATTGCCGCCAACGTCGCCCGCGGCTGGTTCGACGTGGACGGCGTCGACATGATCACCGACGTGACGAATTCGGCGGCCGCCCTCGCCGTCAACCAGATCACGCGGGACAAGAACAAGGTGATGCTGGCCTCTGGCCCCGCCACCTCGGATCTCACAGGCAAGGCCTGCTCGCCCAATACCGTGCACTGGACCTCCGACACCTGGGCCTTCGCCCACGGCACCGGACAGGCCATCGTGAAGACAGGCGGCGACACCTGGTTCTTCCTCACCGCCGACTATGCCTTCGGCCAGGCGCTGGAGCGCGACACGGCGGACGTGGTGGAGAAGAACGGCGGCAAGGTGGTGGGCCGCGTGCGCGTCCCGCTCGGCACGTCCGACTTCTCCTCCTTCCTCGTGCAGGCGCAGGGCTCGAAAGCAAAGATCGTCGGCCTCGCCAATTCCGGGGCGGACACCACTAACTCCATCAAGCAGGCGGCTGAATTCGGCATCGTGGCCGGCGGACAGAACCTCGCAGGATTGCTCATCTACATTTCCGATGTGCACTCCATGGGCCTGCCCGTGGCGCAGGGGCTGATCCTCACCTCGCCCTTCTACTGGGACATGAACGACAAGACCCGCACCTTCTCCCAGCGTTTCGCCGAGAAGATGCGCGGCGCAAAGCCAACCATGGTGCAGGCCGGCGTCTATTCCGCGACCCTCAACTATCTGAAGACGGTGGCGGAGCTGGGCGATGCCAAGGACGGCCGCAAGGTGGTGGACGCCATGAAGGCCAAGCCCATCAAGGACCCCCTGTTCGGGGAGGGCCGCATCCGTGCGGACGGGCGCAAGATCCACGACATGTACCTGTTCGAGGTGAAGAAGCCCGCCGAATCCAAGGCGCCGTGGGACTACTACAAGCTGCGCGCCACCATTCCCGCCGAGGAGGCCTTCCGCCCGCTCTCCCAGAGCGAATGCGCCCTGCTGAAGAGCTGACCGAGGTTTCGCCCGTCATCCAAGTCCGAAGGAAATGTCATGTCATTGCTGAAGGTGCGCAAGCTCGTGGTGCAGGTGGAAGAGACCCATGAGGAAATGGGCCGCGAGGTTTCCCCGCCCAGCCGCAAGGTTACGGTGGCGGCCGTCATCGCCAATCCCTATGCAGGAAAGTATGTAGAGGATCTGACCCCGCTCCACGACCTCGGCGCGGAGGTGGGCGGCCTGCTGGCGACCCGCGGCGTCGCGGCGTTGGGGATCGCGCCCGACGAGGTGGTGAGCTACGGCAAGGGGGCCGTGGTCGGGGTCAACGGAGAGCTGGAACACTCGGCTGCCCTGCTGCATCCGCGGTTCGGCGCACCGGTCCGGGCTGCGGTCGGCACCGGCAAGGACATCATCCCCGGCACCAAGAAGATGGGCGGGCCGGGGGCACCGCTCCTCATGCCGCTCACCAACAAGAACAACATCTGGAGCTTCGACGACATGGATTCGACGGAGATCGCCATCCCTGACGCGCCGCGGCCGGATGAAATCCTCATCGCCCTTTGCCTCGGCGTCGGCGGGCGTCCCCTCCACCGCATCGGCAAGTAGCCCATCGAAGCGCGCGGCGGCGGCGATTGGGAGGCTGTTCCCCACCCTTCCTGGCTTCCCTGGCGCCCCCGCCCCAGCCGGGCCTGCGTTCGGAGTTACTCCGGCGCAGGCCCGCGTGCTTTTGGGGCCGCTGGGCATCTCTCCTGCGGTGCCGAGGCGCCCACCATAGAGACCCGCGAAGAAAGCTGTTGCGTGAAATGTATGCTTGATCCTACATTCATATAAAGCCGGCAGAAGCGTGCTTCGGCCGGGTCCCACCGAGCGCGATTGCGCCAGGGTCACGCATCATGTCCGAGACGTTGACAAGCGTTGCCGCACTGGATGCCGAGGGGCCTTTCCCGCCCCTCGATCGCGCCTCCCCTTTGCCGCTCTATGCCCAGATCAAGCAGCGGCTCATCGGCCTCATCCTCAAGTGGGACCAGGGCGACCGGCGCTTCTTTTCGGATGAGCAGCTCTGCGCCATGTTCTCGGTGAGCCGGGACACCGCGCGGCAGGCGGTGGCGGAGCTGGTGCAGGAGGGGCTGCTCACCCGCAGCCGCGGCCTCGGCACGTTCGTCGCTGTGCGCAAGCTGGAAGAGCGCTTCAATCCGGGCATGGATTTCCTGAACCAGTGGGCCGCCACCGGCATGCCCATGCAGGCGACCGTGCTCGCCTTCGAGCGCATCGCGGCGGACGAAACCATCGCGGCAAGCCTTGAGACCGAAGTCGGCACGAAGGTCCTCTTCATCAAGCGCCTGCGCGCGGCGGCCCGGGTGCCGCTCGCCATCGACTATCGCTATCTGCCGGCCGACCTCACCGCCGACTGGACGGAAGAGGCGGTGCACGGCTCCCCCCTCCACCGCCTGTGGCAGGCGGTGGACCTGAAGACCGGCGACTTCACCATAGAGGCGGGCGTCGCCGGGCCGGAGGAGGTGGAATATCTGCACCTCGCCAAGGGCGCGCCGGTGCTGACCCGCACCCTGAGCTATCGCGATGCCACCGGGCGCCTCGCTTTGTCCGGCCACACGGTGCATCGCGCCGATCTCGTGCGCTATTCGCTGAGCGTCCCCCTCTCCCGCGACGGTGGCCCCGCCGCCGATATGGACCGCAGCGGCGTCCACGACGACTGACCGCACGCCCGCAGCCGTTTCCGCTCCGGGCATTCCGTCCGGCGCACGATGAACGAGGCGCACCAAGCGCCCTTCCAGAGGAGGCCAGAAGTGCAGTTCGGACGACGCAGCTTCCTGAAGATGGTGCCCGCCGCCGCCCTCGCGGCCACCGGCACCGGGACCGTGGCCGGCCTGTGGAGCAGCGCCGCCCGCGCCGCCGAGCCGCTGCGCGTCGGCTCCATCCTCTCCGTGACCGGACCGGCGGCCTTCCTCGGCGAGGACATGAAGGCGGGCCTCGAACTCGCGGTGGACGAGTTCAATGCGGCCGGCGGCATGGGCGGCCGCAAGATCGAGTGGACTTATTACGACGCCGAGAGCCAGACCCAGAAGGGCATCACCGCGACCCGCCGGCTCATCAGCCAGGACAAGGTGGAAGTGATCCTGAGCGGCGGCAACATGAGCGGCATCGCCCTCGCCATGGCGCCCATCACCAATGCCGCCAAGGTGCCCTTCATCTCGTCCGAGGGCGCCCTCGCCATCGTCACCCCGGTCGCCGAGCGCCAGTATGTGTTCAAGAGCACGGTGGACGACGGCGACGTGCTGGAGCGCATCGCCGACTATCTGGACAAGAAGAAGATCAAGAAGGTGGCGCTCATCGCCGACACGTCGGGCTTCGGCCAGGGCGCGGTGGGGCAGATGAAGATCGTCGCGCCGAAGCGCGGCCTCGACGTGATGTATGAATCCTTCGCGCCCTCCGACACCGACATGATGCCCCAGCTGACCCGCATCCGCGATGCCGGCGCAGAGGCCATCATCTGCTGGACGGTGACGCCCGCCGGCGTCGTCTTTCTCAAGCAGGCACAGCAATTGGGCCTCGACAAAAAGACGCTGATCCACAGCTACGGCTTCGTCTCCGCCGACTACATGAAGCTCGCCGGCGATGCCGCCAACACCCTGCTCCTCGCCAGCCTCAAGCTGCCCGTGGGCGACCAGCTGCCGGACAGCGACCCGCTCAAGGCCGGCATCCTCAAGCTGATGAAGGCCTATGAGGCGCGCTTCAAGCGTCCCGCCAGCATCTATGCGGCGGAATCCTACGACGCTGCGCTGCTCGCCCGCGAGGCGCTGAAGAAGGTGGGGGGCGATGTATCCAAGCTTAGCCAGGGCATGGAGCAGATCAAGGATTTCCCCGGCATCTCCGGCGTCTTCACCTTCTCGCCGGAGCGCCATTCGGGGCTCTCCAAGCAGGACATCGTGCTGGTCAACTGGCGGGACGGCCGCTTCAACCTCGCCGACTACGCCTGACGCGAAACACCAACGGGAGGAAACAGCCATGGCCCTTTCGCGAGACATGTCCGCCGAGCAGGCGTTCGAGGTGGTCCAGACGCTGCTGGACGCCCCCGAGGACCGCTTTCCGCTGACCTTCAATTCCGACCTGCCGCGCATCCGCGAGCTGTTCCACGCGGCGACGCGGAACCAGTGGGACCCCAAGACCGACGTGGACTGGGACCAGCTCGATCCCTCGAAATACACCGAGGAGCAGCGCTACGCGGCCCGGCTCTACTGGAGCCGCCGGGCGTGGAGCGAATACGGCGCCATCTCCGAAAGCCCGGCGCTGCAGGTGCGGTTCGGGGTGGAGAACCGCCCCTCCGACATGCAGCTCTTCTTCACCATCCGTTCCCAGGAAGAAGCGCGCCACGCCGAAGCGTGCCACGCCATGGCGGAGAAGCTGGGCGGCTACATCGAGAAGCCGGTGCAGCAACTCTTCGAGGGCTCGGTCTCCACGCACGGCGTGCGCCGCGCCGCGCTCAATGCCGACGTGCCGCTGGAAGGCATCATCGCCGCCCTTGTCTGCACGGCGGAAGAGATCGCGTTCGACGTGTTCAAGCACCTGAACGACGTCACGCATGATCCCGTCGCCAAGCAGATCGTGCGCTACATCATGCGCGACGAAAGCCGGCACTGCGCCTTCGGCTGGTATTTCCTCGAAGCCATCTGCGAGCAGCTCACCCCAGAGCAGAAGAAGATGATCGAGGATGCCGTCATCACCATGATGGAGAAGGTGGAGCTGAACGGCTACCACAGCGCGTGGCTGGCACCGGAAAACCCAGCCTCCAACGCCGAGGTGGAAGCCGACCGCATCACCTACGAGGCGGGCCTCGGCTCCACCGTGGAAGAGGTGGAGAAGCCGGTATTCATCGCCACCGTCCAGCGCATCCGCGAGCAGATGCGGGCGCTGGGCATCGAACTGCCCCCGTTCACGCATCCCAAGCTCGGGACCATCTGACATGCCGCTTCACGCCACGCGGGCCGAGCCCTCCTTGCCGCCGGTGCGGCTGCTGGTCGAGAGGCGCTTTCCGCTCGAGATGAATGTCACGCTGCCGGAGATCCGCGCCCTCTATGACACGGGCAAGGCCGGCCGCTGGAACCCGCACCGCGACGTGGACTGGAGCGCGCTGGCGCCGGAAGCCTATCCGGACGCCGTGCGCGCCGCCGCCCGCCGCACCTGGAGCCGGCGGGTGTGGACCGAGGCCACCGGCCTCACCGAGACCCCGGCCCTCATCGTGCGCTTCTGCATGGAAGTGGGCCGGGAGATCGACCCGAAATTCTACCTCACCACCCGCAACACCGAGGAAGCCTGGCACGTCGAGTGCTACGACCGGATCGCCGAAAGCTTCGGCGGCCGCCTCGCCCGCCCCGCAGCCAAGGCCTATGAGGCGGTGTTCAACCGCCATCTGCACCGCCGGGTGATGGATGCCGGCCAGCTGCTCGACGCCTATGTGGCGGCCCACGCCGCCTTCGAGGACGGGCTGGAGCTGGAACTCGCGAAGGCCTGGCGCGCCTCGGCGACCAACCCGGCCGTGCAGTCCGTGCTCGACCATGTCATCGCCGACAAGGAGCGCCACGCCGCCTTCGGCTGGCTCTATATTTCGGCCAAGGCCGAGGGCTGGAGCAAGGACGAGCGCGAAACCATCGCCGCCGAGCTTTCCGACTATGTGCGGGACGTGGTGCTGAAGGGCTATCACTGCCCCTGGCTCGCCCCCGAGCACGCCGCGGCCGAGGCGGAAGCCGACGCGATCACGGCCGAGGCCGGCCTCGGCGGCGCGCCGCGCGCGGCCGAGGAGGATGCGCTCGCCACCTTCGCCGGCAACGCTCGCACCCGCCTCGCGGAGCTGGGGGTGATGGTGCCCCTGTTCGAGACCAACCGCATGCGCAGCTTCTGACCCCTCGGACGTCTCGTTCCGAGGAAACGGGCGGGCCCTGCGCCCGACCCGGACCTGTCCCGGCCGTCCGCGCCCATCGGGGGGAAGCCCTGATCCTTCCGGAGCGCGGCGGCCGGGATCTTCATCCCCCTGACGGGGGCGTCATTTCCGCAAGGCGCCGAAGGCTGGCCGTCCCCCCATGCAGACCGTAACCGCCCTCCTCCAGGTCCTGTCCGCCGGCATCGGCACGGGCGCCGTCTATGCGCTGGTGGCGCTCGGCTTCAACGTGGTCTTCAAGAGCACGGGCGCAATGAATTTCGCGCAGGGCGAATGGGTGGTGATGGGCGGCATGGTCACCGCCCTTCTCATCGGCACCTTCTCCAGCACCGGCCTCGCGGTGGTGACGGCGGTGGTGCTGGTGGGCGTGGTCGGCCTCCTCTCCGAGCGGCTCACGGTGCAGCCCCTGAAGCGGCCGGACGCCCTCGTCATCACCCTCGTCACCATCGGCCTCTCCATCGTCACCCGCAGCCTCGTGATGCTGGTGCTGGGCAAGAAGCCGGTGGGCTATGCGGGCTTCTCCGGCAACACGGCGCTCTCGTTCGGCGGGGTCAGCATCCAGAGCCAGACGCTGTGGATCATCGCCATCACCCTCGCCTTCCTGGTGGTGATGCACGCCTTCTTCGAGCGCACCATCCTCGGCAAGGCGCTGCGCGCCGCCGCGGCGGACCGGGAGGCGGCGGCCATCGTCGGGGTGAATGTGGGAAGCACCGTGCTGCTCTCCTTCGGCATCGCGGCGCTGGCGGGGGCGCTGGCTGGGGCTATTGTCACGCCCCTCACCCTCGCCTCCTACGATCAGGGCGCCATGTTCGGCTTCAAGGGGTTCAGCGCCGCCATGCTGGGCGGGCTCGGCAGCCTGCCGGGCGCCGTGGTCGGCGGGCTGGCGCTGGGGCTGCTGGAGGCGTTCGGCAGCTTCTACATCTCGTCCGACTTCAAGGATGCCATCGCCTTTGCCGTGCTGCTGCTCATCCTGTTCGTCCGCCCCTCCGGCCTGCTCGGCCGGGCCGACATCGTGAAGGTGTGAGGCCATGGCGAGCATCGAGGCGAAGACCGGACCAATGACCCACAGCCGCCTGCCCCGGCGCGGCCTGTCCCGCCATGCCCGCCTCGCGCTGGTGTGGCTGGTGCTGGCGGCGGTGCCCTTCGTGGTGCCGAACGCCTACTGGATTTCGCTGGCCAACCTCGCCCTCATCAATCTGGTGCTCATCGCCTCGCTCAACCTGCTGATGGGCTATGGCGGCCAGATATCCCTCGCCCATGCCGGCTTCTTCGGCCTCGGCGCCTATGCGAGCGGCATCCTCAACGTGCGCTACGGCCTGCCGCCCTGGGCCGGGCTGCCGGCGGCGGCCGTCGTCGCCGGGCTCGGCGCGCTCCTCATCGGCATTCCCGCGCTGCGGCTGCGGGGGCATTACCTCGCCATGGCGACGCTGGGGTGGAACGCCATCCTCGTCGTCTTCTTCACCCAACTGGTGGGGCTCACCGGCGGGCCCAACGGCCTCATCGGCGTCGCGCCCTTCTCGATCTTCGGCCATGCCCTGGACACCGAAGCGAAGGCCTTTCCGCTGGCCTGGGCGGTGGCCTTCCTGGTGATGCTCGCCATCTCCAATCTCCTCGCCTCGCGCATCGGCCGCAGCATCCGCGCGGTGGCGACCAACGAGCTGGGCGCGCAGTCGCTCGGTATCGACAGCTTCCGCACCAAGCTCGCCGTCTTCGTGCTCAGCGCCGGCATGGCCGGCATCGCCGGCAGCCTCTATGTCCACATCAACCAGTATGCCTCGCCGGAAACCTTCGGCATCGCGCCATCCATCATGCTCCTCGTGATGGTCGCCATCGGCGGCGCGGGCACCTTCTACGGGCCAATGCTGGGCGCGCTGATCTACACGGCCGTGCCGCAGATTCTGCTCGACTATGAGGATGCCGAACTAATGCTGTTCGGCCTCGGCCTTCTGGTGGTGCTGATCCTCTTCCCCCGCGGCCTCGCCGGCATCCCCGCGGCGCTGGCCGGCCTTGTGCGCAGGAGGCGGGCATGAACACGCCGCGCAGCACCGGTGATCTTCTGGAGGTCGAAGGCCTCACCTGCCGCTTCGCCGGCGTCACCGCCGTGGACGACCTCTCCTTCCGCGTGAAGGCCGGGGAGATCAAGGCGGTGATCGGCCCCAACGGCGCCGGCAAATCCACGCTGTTCAACATGATCGCCGGCGTCACCCGCCCCACCGACGGCGCCATAAAGTTCGACGGCGCGCGCGTCGACCGCCTGCCGACCCACGCGCGCGCCCGCCGCGGCATCGCCCGCACCTTCCAGAATTTGCAGATCTTCCGCGAGATGAGCGTGCTGGAGAACGTGATGGTGGGCCGCCATCTGCGCGGCCGCGCCACCACCCTGTCCGCCCTCCTCCACATCCCGTCCGTGGGCGCCGAGGAACGGGCGATGGAGGCCACCGCCATGGCCCTGCTGGAGCGCTTCGGCCTCGCCGCCAAGGCCGGTCTGCCGGCGGGGTCGCTGGCCTTCGGGCAGATGAAGGTGCTGGAGCTGGCCCGCGCCCTCGCCTCCGAGCCCCGCCTGCTGCTGCTGGACGAGCCCGCCGCCGGCCTGCCCCACGCCGAGGCGGACAAGATGGCCGAGACCATCCGCGACCTGAACCGCGACGGCATGACCGTGCTGCTGGTGGAGCACAACATGCGCATGGTCATGTCGCTCTCCCACGACATTCTGGTGCTCAACAACGGCCGGCGCATCGCCGAGGGCACGGCGGAAGAGGTCCGCCGCCACCCGGAGGTGCTCTCCGCCTATCTCGGCGAGGAGGCGGTCGATGCTTGAGGTGCAAGGCCTCGTCGCCGGCTATGGCGGCACCGATGTGCTGCACGCGGTTTCCCTGAAGGTGGCGCGCGGGCAGTCGGTCTGCCTCATCGGCGCCAACGGCGCGGGCAAGACGACCCTGCTGCGCACCCTCGCCGGCCTTATCCGCCCCACGGCGGGGCGCATCGTGTTCGACGGGGTGGACATCACCAACCTCTCCACCTCCTCCCGCCTGTCGCGCGGGCTGGCGCTGGTGCCGGAAGGGCGCCGCGTGTTCGCGCCCATGACGGTGGAAGAGAATCTGGAGATGGGCGCCTTCCGCCGGCTGTGGCCGCGCCGGGCGCAGGGCGTCGCCGCCGATCTCGACATGGTGTTCGCCCTCTTCCCGCGCCTCGCCGAGCGACGGCGGCAGGCGGCAGGGCTGCTCTCCGGCGGCGAGCAGCAGATGCTCGCCATTGGCCGCGCGCTCATGGGCCGCCCCCGCCTTCTCCTGCTGGACGAGCCCTCCATGGGCCTCGCGCCCAAGGTGGTGCAGGAGATCTTCGCCACCATCCGCCGCCTCAATGCGGAGGGCATGTCCCTCCTCATCGCCGAGCAGAATGCGAGCATGGCCCTGCGTAGCGCCGCCCACGGCTATGTCCTCGCCGAGGGGTCTGTGGTCCGCGACGGCGCGGGCCCGGATCTCCTCCATGACGACGGCGTGCGCGCCGCCTATCTCGGCCTGTGAGTTTTCGGAAATCCCATGCCGCATACCCTCATCGATCCCGCGCTCGAAGCCGAATACGCCCTGCGCCGCCGGCATCCCGAGCGCGAGAGCGTCTATGACGGCCATCGCCGCCTGGGCGCGGCGCTGCGTGCAGTCGGCGGCTGGCGGCTCGACCAGCGCTATGGCCCGGGGTCGCGCTGCCTTCTGGATGCATTCCCGGCGGAGGAAGGGGCCCCGGTGCTGTTCTTCATCCATGGCGGCTACTGGCGGGCGCTGGACAAGTCGGACGTCTCCTTCATCGCCGGTCCCTGCCTCGCCGCGGGGGTGACGCTGGTGGCGCCGGGATATGATCTCGTGCCCGGCGTGCGCGTCGCCGACATCGTGGACGAGATGCGTCTCGCGCTGCGCTGGGTGGTGGACAACCTCAGCCCTTCCCGCATCGTGGTGGCCGGCCATTCGGCGGGCGGACAACTCGCCGCCATGCTAGCGCTCGATCAGGCGGAACGGGGCGACGGCCCCATCTGCGCCCTCGCCGGGCTTTCCGGCGTCTATGATCTGCGCCCCCTGCGGCACACCTCCATCAATGCCGACCTCGGCCTCTCCGCGCTCGAGGCGGCGGCAATGAGCCCGCTGCTGCGCCTCGGCGACCTTCCACCCGGCGCGCGGCTGATGCCGCTGCTGGCCGCCGTGGGGGGCGAGGAGACGGACGGCTTCAAGCGGTGGAGCCGCGATTTCGCCGAGCTGTGGGCAGCGCGTGGCGGCGCCGTGCAGCATATGGAGCCGGCGCGCCGCAACCATTTCACCCTGCTCGATCCCCTGGCCGACGGCGCCGACCCGCTCACCCGCGCGATCCTCGCCCTCGCTCACCCTCCGGAGGCCTGAATGCCCGCCCTCTCGCCCGTGCTCGCCACCCCCGCCGACGCCGCCCTGCCCTACAGCCCCGCCGTGCTGGCGAGCGGCCCGGTGCGCACGCTCTACATTTCTGGACAGGTGGGCATCGACGCTTCGGGGCAGGTGCCGGCGGATTTCGAGGGGCAGGTGCGCGCCGCCTTCGCCAATCTGGAGGCCGTGCTCGCGGCGGCCGGCATGGGGCTCGGCGACCTCGCCAAGGTCACCGCGTTTCTGACCGATCCCGCCGACTATGCCGGCTACGGCGCGCTGCGCACCGCGCTGCTCAAGGGCCACAAGCCGGCCTCGACCCTGGTGATCGCCGCTGCCCTCGCCCGGCCGGAATGGCGGTTCGAGATCGAGGCCGTGGCGGTCGCCGCGGCCTGATCACCTCAGGCCGGAATCCCCTGCCGAAGGGCGAGGAGCGTCAGCGCAATGTCCGACTGGACACCGAGCTTGGCGCGGATCTGGGAGCGGATGTTGGCCACCGTCTTGGGGCTGAGGTTCAGGGTCTCGGCGATGTCGTCGGTGCCCTTGTCGGCGAGGAGCAGCCGCAGCACCTCGAACTCGCGCGGGCTCAGCACCTCCGCGACTGAAGGGGTCTCCTTGAGGCGGGAGAGCGCGAGCTCGTGGTCGATGTCCGGGCTCAACGCCATGCGGCCGGCAAGCACGTCGCGCACCGCGCCGATCAGCACCTCCGGCGGGCTGCTCTTGGTCACGTAGCCCTGCGCCCCAGCGCGGATGGCCTGCACCGCGAAGGCGGCATTCTGGTGCATGGTGAAGACGAGGATGCGCGCCGTCCCGTCCCATTGCCGGATGCGCCGGATGGCCTCCACGCCGCCGAAGCCGGGCAGGGACAGGTCCATCACCACCAGATCGGGCCGTGCTTGCTTGAACAGCCGGTAGGCCTCGGCCCCCTCGCCGGCCTCCGCCACCACGGCGAGGCCGGGCTGGCGGTCCAGAAGGGCGCGGTAGCCCTCGCGCACCACGGCGTGGTCGTCCACCAGCATGATGCGTTGGGTCATGATGTTGCATCCCCGGCCGGGAGCGGGAGCACGGCACGCAGCAGAAGGCCACCGGCGGCTGCGGTCCCGATGGAGAGTTCGCCCCCCATGGCGGCCACGCGCTCGCGCATGCCGAGCAGGCCGAACCCGTCCGCCGCCGGCGCCGGGGAGCCCCGGCCGTCATCCTCCACGGTGAGCGCGACGGCATCGCCTGCCGGCCCCGGTTCGCGGGCGAGGACGAGCTGCACGCGGGACGCCCCGGCGTGCTTCGCGGCATTGGTGATGGCCTCCTGCGCGATCCGGTAGAGGCCAGCGGCGAAGGCCGGCTCCAGCGGATCGAGCCGGCCGGAGACATCGAGGCTGAAGCGGGTCGTGGCGCCGAGCCGGCCGTTCCAGCCGGCGACCAGCCCTTCGAGGCTCGCGACGAGGCCGAGTTCCTCCACCTCCGGCGGCCGCAGGCGCAGAAGCGCACCGCGCAGGGCCTGCATCATGGATTGAGCGGTGCGGCCGATGCTCTGGCATTCCGGCACAAGGGCTGGACAGTCGCGCGCCGCCGTCTGGCCGGCGAGGGCCGCCGCGGCACCGATGGCGGCGAGGCTCTGGCCGAATTCGTCGTGCAGCTCGCGGGCGAGGGAGCGCCGCTCCTCGTCCTGCACCGCGATCAGCCGACGCGTGAGGCTGCGGCTCTCCGCCAATGCAGCCTCGAGCCGCCCCGCGAGCGCGTTGAACACCTGCCCCACCGCCGACAGCTCGGCGAGATCGAAGGCCGGCATGCGGGCGGAGAGGTCGCCATGGGTCAGGCGATCGAGCCCGTCGCGGATGGTGCGGGTGGGCCTGAGCGCCCGCGCCAGAGCGAGATAAACCAGCGCGCACAGCACCAGCAGCATGGCCGCAACCAGCCCGGCGAGGCGGCTCACCTCGCGCCACGCTTTCCCCGCCAGCGTTTCCGGGGCGAGGCTGACGGTGACGACGCCTTCCGTCGCGCCCGCCACCTCCACCGTGCGCTCGGCCGTACCCCGCGCGCCGAACAGGCCATCATAGAGGCGCTGGAACAGCTCCGGCGTGCGCCCGTCGTCCGGCTCGGCGCCGCTGCACAGGCGCTGCAATCCATCGGCGCCGGCGGGACGGAAGGCGATGCACAGGCCCGGCGCCATCAGGGCCGGCGCGAGGCGCTGGAGATCGGGGAACACCCCCGGCGCGCCGCGCACCCACTGCATCTGCTGGCGCTGGAACGCGAGATCGCGGGCCATCAGATCGGCGATGCGGGCCACCTGCGCCTCGCCCGCCCGCGCGCCGTCGAGGAGCAGCCAGCCCACCGCCCCGGCGAGGCACAGCGCCATCAGCGCGGCGATCTGGAGGGTCAGCCGGAGCTTGAGGTCGAGCCGGGAACGGGTCATCGGTTCACTCGCAGGCGGACATCGCGGCAGCGGCCGCGATGCCGGTGCAAGACCTTAGGGACGCCGGCGCGCGGGCGGAAGATCGCCGGCGCACGTCGGGAAATCTTCCCGGCCCCCGGCGTGAACCCGTCCCTGGTCGGGGGGCGGCCCCGGCGGCACGCTCAGGCCATCAGACCGGAGACACGACGATGGCGCTGCGCCCCTTCCCGTTCCTGCCCGCCCTCGCTTTCCTCGCGACGCTCGCCGGCGGCGCCATGGCCGGCGAGCCGCCGGGCGTGGCGATCATCGATTTCACCTACAGCGACTCCTCCGGCGAGCCGCGCGACCAGACCGCCGAGCATCAGGCACGGCTGAAGGCCTTCATGGCCGCCCTCGCCACCGACCTTGCCGCCGGCGGACGCCTGCGCGTGGTGACGCCCCGCTGCGATCCCGCCCCCTGCATCCTCACGGCCGGCGCGGTGCCCGAGCTGGCCGAGGCGGCAAAGCAGGCCGGCGCCGACCTGCTCGTGGTCGGCGGCATCCACAAGATGAGCACGCTGGTGCAGATGGCCAAGGTGGAGGTGGTCGCGGTGAAGGCCGGGCGCGTGGTGTTCCAGAAGCTCTACACCTTCCGCGGCGACACTGACGAAGCATGGCGCCGGGCGGAATCCTTCATCGCCGGCCAGATCCTGACCGTTCCGCAGGATTGAACCGCGTCCGCTCACGCCAAGGGAGACCCCCATGCCTTGCCAGACCGCACCGAAACGCCTCCGTCCTGTCATCGCGCTGCTTCTCGGCCTCGCCGCACCCGCCGGGGCGGCGGAGAATGCCCCAACCCGCGTGGCGGTGTTCGCTTTCGAGCTGGATGACTTGAGCGGCGGTGCCGGGGTCGCCGGGGATGCAGCCTCCGACCGCCGCCATCTCGACGAGGCGACGGAGGAGGCCCGGCGGCTGGTCGCCGCCAATTCGCGCTATGCGCTGGTCGACGTCGCGCCGGCGGCCGGCGAAGAGGTGCGCACACGTACGCTTTATCGTTGTCACGGCTGCGACGCTGAGGTCGCCCGCGTCCTTGGCGCCGACCTCTCGCTTGTGGGGGTCGTCACCCGCATCAGCCGCACAGAGTTCACGCTGCGGATCGAGCTGCGGGACGCACGCACGGGCGAACTCGTCATGTTACGTTCGAGCGGGCTGCGCATGGGGGCGGACTATGCCTGGTCGCGCGGCGCCCGTTCGGTTGTGCGGCAGGCGTTCGCCGAACCGCATTAAGGCGGCGCCTCAACGCCCGCGCTGGTCCCAGCGGCCGCCCATGGTGTTGACGAGGTGGACGTAGTCGAACAGGTCGCTCAGCATGAAGTGCCGGTTCTCGATGGTCGTCATGTGCGCCACCGTGTGCGGATCGCCCTCGAGATAGCGGAAGGCCGTGGAGCGGAACTGCTCCGGCAGGGCCAGATTGAAGGGCGAAGGCTGGGTCAGCATGCGGCAGATCTGGTCGAACAGCAGGCGGAAGCGCTCGTCCTCGGGGTCCATGTAGACATCCCCGAAATCCTCTTTGTAGCGACCGAAGAGTGCGAGATAGTCGTCGGCGTCCGGCTTTTGCTGCATCGGGCTTCCTCCCTTGGCTCCTCCGCCAGGGCGCAAACAAGTTCAATGCCAGACGCCGCCGCTTCGCACACGAGGGACACCAGGTCGCGGGCCTGTCGCGGGCCAACCGCTGGCCCCTGCCCCGCTCCGCGCATTCGGGGGCTTCGGTGAAAAGCGCTATGCTCCCTTGCGAGAAAGTGCCATTGACGATCGACCTGTCGGCAAGCTCGGGATGCCCCTTTGAATACAGCGTTGAAGGAGAATGAGCGGCTCAAGGCGCTCGCCAGCTTCAATATGCTGGACAGCCCGAGAGAGCGGGATTTCGACGAGATTGCCGAATTGACCTCGCGCATCTGCGAAACGCCGATCGCCGTCGTGAACTTCATCGCCGAACATCGTCAGTTCTTCAAGGCCGAGGTCGGCCTGGGGGTCCGCGAGACGCCCCTGGACAGCTCGTTCTGCGCCAAGGCGATCCTGGAACAGGAGTTTCTTCTCGTTCCTGACGCGACCCAGGACCCGCGCTTTGCCTGCAATCCCCTGGTCACGGGGGAGCCGAACCTGCGCTTCTATGCAGGCGCGTTATTGAAGACCACCGAAGGCCATGCCATCGGCACCCTGTGCGTCTTGGACTACCAGCCCCGGCAGCTTTCCCAGCTTCAGCAGGACACCCTCAAGGTGCTCGCCCGTCAGGTCATGCGGCAGCTGGAGCTCCGGCAGGCCCTGCGCGAGCGTGACGAAGCGCAGAAGCAGCAGGCCATCCTGAATGCCGAGATCACCCACCGGATGAAGAATACGCTGGCCATGGTTCAGGCCATTGCGACCCAGACGCTCAAGAGCGTGCAGGAGCGCGACGCGGTCGATGCCCTCTGCCGGCGGATCGCGGCCATGGGCATCGCGCACGACCAGTTGCTCCAGCAGGACTGGATGGCCGCCTCCATGATGAGCGTCGTGCGACCGATGCTCGAACTTCATGGGGACGACGGCCGCATCGCGACATCCGGCCCCGATATCGAACTCGGTCCGAAGACCACGCTCTCGCTCTCCCTGCTCCTTCACGAGCTGGCGACAAACGCGGCCAAGCATGGGGCGCTGTCCGTACCCGGCGGCAAGGTCGACCTGTCGTGGACGATCGACGAAGAGGCGGGCGAGCCGACGCTTCGGATGAGCTGGCAGGAGTCGGGTGGCCCGATGGTGAGCGAGCCCGGCCGGCGAAGCTTCGGGTCTCTTCTGATCGAGATGGGACTGCTCGGGAAGGGCGGCGTCGTGAAGGCGTGGATGCCGTCCGGGCTGGTGGCGCGGTTTGAGGCGCGCATGGCGGACGTTCAAAGACGCTGAGACCGCCAACGGACGAAACCAGGCCGCGACGCGGCCGCCGCCGCTGAGCTTTACGAGAGCAGCCGCCCCACCAGCACGCCGGCCGCAGCGGCGGAGGCGGCGATGGCCAGCGTTTCCGCCGTGGCGCGCACGATGGAGCGCTTCCCCACGATGCCGCGGCCGATGCCCAGCGCCACCAGCAGCACCGTCGTCAGCACCAGCGAGACGATGCGCGCCTGGTCCATGGGCAGGAAGGCGAAGGGCAGCACCGGCGTGAAGCCGGCGAACAGGTCCGAGACGAACATCCAGAAGGCGTGCGAGGTCGGGCTTGCGCCGTCGTCCGCCTCGTCGAGTTCGGAACGCAGGCCGAGGGTGGCGCGCGGCGCGCGCTTCAGCGCCTCTGACACCTGCGCCACGTCGGCCGCCGCCATGCCGCCGCGGGTGAGGGCCGCCGCGACGGTCTCCACCTGCGCGGCGGCCTCCGTCGCATCCACCGGCCCTTTGCGGCGCGCGCGGCGGGCGTCGCGCACCGATTCCGCATCGAGATAGCTGCCCGCCATCATGGACACGGCCGCCGCAGCCGCGCCGGTGGCGCCGGCGATCAGCACCGCACGGGGATCGTTGGTGCTCATGGCGACGCCGAAGACGAGGCCGAAGATGGAGACGGTGCCGTCCTCCATGCCGAACACCACATCGCCGATGGACGCCTTGAGCGAGGCGACGACGCGCGACGGCAGCGACATGATGCGTTTCTCCAGCCCGATCCTGACAGCCTCGCTGCTCATGACACGGCCGGCAAGCTGACGAAAGGGCATTCCAATTCCTTTAGCGTTCCTTTCAGGAATGAAAGCCGACTGAAAGCTGCATGGGTTTATCCGTGTTGGCGTGGAGAAGCCGGCCGTCTCATAAGCGCCGCAGGTCCACCACCGGGAAACGCGGGCGCAGGGCGCCCTCAAGGGAAGGGCATCACATGCTGAAATCCTCTGCTCGCATTCTTGCGCGCGGTCGCCTGAAGGCGCTCGCCGGCGCGGCCGTCATTGCCGCCGGCCTGCTCGGCCCGGCCGCCGCTCATGCTGAGAAGCTGACCATCATCGTCGGCGGCATGGAAAAGCAGATCTACCTGCCCGCCGCCCTCACCAATGCGCTCGGCTACTTCAAGGACGAAGGGCTCGACGTGGAGCTCATCAATTCCCGCGCGGGCGTCGAGGCGGAGAACGAACTGCTCGCCGGCGCCGTGCAGGGCGTGGTGGGATTCTACGATCACACCATCGACCTCCAGGCCAAGGGCAAGTTCATCACCTCCGTGGTGCAGTTCAGCCAGGCGCCCGGCGAAGTGCAGATGGTGGCGACCAAGTATGCCGACCAGATCAAGTCGCCGGCCGACTTCAAGGGCCGCACGCTGGGCGTGACCGGCCTCGGCTCCTCCACCGATTTCCTCACCCGCTATCTCGCCTTCAAGGGCGGCCTGAAGCCGGGCGACTATTCCCTGCTGCCGGTGGGCGCGGGCAACACCTTCATCGCCGCCATGAAGCAGGACCAGATCCAGTCCGGCATGACCACCGAGCCGACGATCGGCCAGCTGGTGAAGATGGGTGTCGCGAAAATCCTCATCGACATGCGCACGCCGGAGAAGACCGTGGCGGCCCTCGGCGGCCTTTATCCGGCCGCCTCCTTCTACGTGCAGGCAAGCTGGCTGGAGAGCCATCCCAAGGAGGCGCAGAAGCTCGCCAATGCCTTCGTGCGCACCATGCGCTTCATCGCCAGCCACTCGGCGGCGGAGATCGCGGAGAAGATGCCGAAGGACTATTACGTCGGCGACAAGGACCTCTACATCCAGGGTCTCGCCGAGGGCAAGGCGCAGTTCACGCCGGACGGCCGCATGCCCGCCGGTGGTCCCGAGACGGTGCTGAAGGTGCTGGAGGCGTTCTCCAAGAACGTGCAGGGCAAGGCCATCGACCTGTCCAAGACCTACACCACCACCTACGTGGACAACGCCGCCAAAACCCTCGGCAACTGACGCTCGGCACCTGACCCGCGTCCGCTGACCCCGGCGCTGCGGCCTCGTCGCGGCGCCCCTCATCACACCCCGAAAGAATTGAGGTCGCCGCGCCCCGTGCCGGCGGCGGGAGGAAACTCATGTCCCTTCAGACCCTCGACCCTGCCCGCCCGGCAGCGGTGCCCGGAGCCTTCACGGCCGCCGGCCTCGGCCCGGCCATCGAGCTCGACAACGTCACCCGCCGGTTCCTGACGCCCGACGGCAAGTCCATGACGGCGCTCCGGGATTTCAACATGAGCGTGGACCGCGGCGAGTTCGCCTGCGTGGTCGGCCCCACCGGCTGCGGCAAGTCCACGACGCTTAACCTCGTCACCGGCCTCGCCAAGCCCAGCGCCGGCGAAGTGCGGGTCATGGGCCAGCCGGTCAACGGCATCCATAAGGACGTGGGCTTCGTCTTCCAGGCGGATGCGCTGTTCCCCTGGCGCTCGGTGCTGGACAACGTGGCCGCTGGCCCGCTCTATCGCGGCCTGCCCAAAGCCCAGGCCTATGAGAAGGCGCGCGACTGGATCGCCCGCGTGGGCCTCGCCCGCTTCGAGAGCCACTACCCGCACCAGCTTTCCGGCGGCATGAGGAAGCGCGTGGCCCTCGCGCAGACCTTCATCAACGAGCCAAAAATCCTGCTCATGGACGAGCCCTTCTCGGCCCTCGACGTGCAGACCCGCACCAACATGCAGGACGAGCTGCTCAGCCTGTGGTCCGGCTCCGGCGCCTCGGTGGTGTTCGTGACCCATGACCTGGAAGAGGCCGTTGCCCTCGCCGACAAGGTCTATGTGCTCACCGCCGGCCCGGCCACGGTGAAGAGCGTCTACACCATCGACCTGCCGCGCCCCCGGGTGATGGCGGAAATCCGCTACGACGCCGCCTTCGTCGAACGCTGCCGCACCATCTGGGACGACCTGCGCGAGGAAGTGCAGATCGGCCAGCAGCGCACGCTCGACACCGGCCACTGAACGGGAGGAACGACCATGACCATGCAGGCAGACGCCGCTTCCGCCCCCTTCGCCGCCGCCCGCGCGGTGCCCACCGAGGCCGAGATCGAGGCCAAGGCCCGCGCCCGGCTGAAGGCCCGCCGCGCCCTCGTCATCTCGCTGCGCATCGCCATCCTCGTCGCCGTGCTCGGCATCTGGGAAATCGGCGCGCGCACCGGCTTCATCGACCCGTTCTTCTTCGCCAGCCCCTCCGGCATCGCCGAGCAGATCTGGGTGTGGATGACGGAAGGCACCTCGCAGGGTCCGCTCTGGGTGCAGATCATGGTGACGCTGGAGGAGACCATCCTCGGCTTCTTCATCGGCGCCGTGGGCGGCATCGTGTGCGGCATCGTTCTCGGCCGCAACAAGCTGCTGGCGGACGTGTTCTCCATCTACATTAAGATCGCCAATTCCATCCCGCGCGTGGTGCTCGGCTCCATCTTCATCATCGCGCTGGGCCTCGGCATGGCGTCCAAGGTGGCGCTGGCGGTGGTGATGGTGTTCTTCGTGGTGTTCGCCAACGCCTTCCAGGGCGTGCGCGAGGCCGATCGCGCCATGATCGCCAACGCCCAGATCCTCGGCGCCTCGCCCTTCCAGATCACCACGAGCGTCATCATCCCCTCGGCCATGAGCTGGATCCTGGCCTCGCTCCACGTCTCCTTCGGCTTCGCGCTGGTGGGTGCCGTGGTGGGCGAATTCCTCGGTGCCAAGCAGGGCGTCGGCCTCCTGATCGCCACCGCGCAGGGCGCGTTCAACGCCAACGGCGTGTTCGCAGCCATGATCATCCTCGCGGTGGTGGCGCTGGTGATGGAATTCCTCATCACACTGGTGGAGAACCGTCTCGTGAAGTGGCGGCCGGTGCCCTACAGCGAGCAGAATTGAGGGCTTGATCCCTCACGCACGACGGCCCCGGATGACCTCCGGGGCCGTTTGCATTTCGGGCACCCGGACCAGCGACGGCGTGCGCCGGAGAGCAGATCCGGGGGTCCAGGGGAAAATCCGGCGAAGCCGGCGGGGCTGGGTGTTATTGCCGCCTTCGGCAGACCCTTGGTTGGGCCCCGGCTCGCATTCCACTTCGTTGCATGCGTCCGGAGCGCGAGAGCCGGGTCACACGCCCGGCAGCCGCATCTCCACCCTCAGCCCGCCCGCCGCCGCCGTGCCGAGGATCAGTACGCCGCCCGCGCCATCCACCACCTCGCGCACGATGGAGAGGCCGATGCCGGAGCCCTCCCCCGGCGTGCCCGGCACCCGGTAGAAGCGCTCGAACACCTTGTCGCGCTCCTCGGGCGGAATGCCCGGCCCGGAATCCTCCACCACCAACACAGCCTCGGGACCCGCCTTCCCTGCCCCGCCATCCACCGTGACGGTGACGCTGCCGCCCTTCGGCGTGTAGCGCAAAGCGTTCTCCACGAGGTTCACCACCGCCTCCCGCATCATGGCGCCATCGCCGCGCGTGACGGCAGGGGCATTCACATCGAGGCCGAGGTCAATGTCCCGCTCCACGGCGAGATGAGCGAGCCCCTCCAGCACCTGCCGGGCGGACTGGGCGAGGTCGATGTCCTCGTCGCGCGGGCGGCGGCTGCCCGGCTCGGCGCGGGACAAGGTGAGGAGCTGGGCGGCAAGGCGGGCGAGGCGACGGGTGCTTTCCTCGGCGCCCGCCAAAGCCTCCGCCCGCTCGGCAGCCTCCCCGGTGCGGCGGGCGAAGGCCACCTGCGTGGCGAGCAGCGCCAGCGGCGTGCGCAGCTGGTGGGCGGCATTGGCGACGAAGCGGCGCTGCGCCGCCATCTGCCCGGCGACCCGGCCCATATAGGTGTTGAGCGCGGCCACCAGCGGGCGCAGCTCGCTCTGCACGGCGTGGTCCGGCAAAGGGGAGAGATCGTCCCGCCCCTTCTCCATCACCGCCTCGCGCAGCCGCATCAGCGGCGCCAGCCCCCGCCCGAGGCCGATGATCACCAGCACGCCGGCCGCCACCAGCAAGATGAGCTGCTGGCCGAAATTGCCCACCCACAATTCCCGCACCATGGCCGCGTGGCCGGCGAGGGTGACACCGACCACCACCGTCACCCGCTCCCCGTCGGTGGCGCCCACCAGCGGATAGGACAGGGCCGCGAGCCGCAGATCATTGCCGCGATAGCTGCCGGTGAAATGCACCGGCGCGCTCGCCTTCGGAGGCGGCTCGGGCAGCGGCAGATCGGGATAGCCGGTGAGCAGGCGTCCTGCGGCAGTGTCCACCCGGTAGAATACCCGGTCCCGGTGGCCGGTATCGAACATCTCCAGCGCCACCGGCGGGACGATGGCATCGATGACGCCCCGATCAATGCGCACATCCTCGGCGATGGCGCGCACCGAGGCATCCAGCGTGCGGTCGGTGACGAGATCGGCGGTGGCGCTCGCCTGCCGCCAGCTGGTAAAGACGTTCACCGCCACGAGCCCCGCCAGCGGCAGCAGCAGCCACCGCAGGAGCTGGAGGCGGAGGCTGTCAATGCGCATGCTGCAACAGATAGCCGAGCCCGCGCAGGGTCACGATCCGCACGTCGGAGCCCTCCAGCTTCTTGCGCAGGCGATGGACGTAGATCTCGATGGCGCTGGGGTCGGCGAGATCGTCGAGGCCGAAGATGCTCTGCGAGAGCTGGGCCTTGCTCACCGTCTGCCCGGCCTTGATGAGGAGGGCCTCCAGCACCGCATGCTCGCGCGGGGTCAGCGCCAGCGGCTCGGGGCCGAGGCGGAACAGGCGGGTGTTGGTGTCGAAGGCGAGCGTGCCGCAGGTGATGACCGGATCGGGCCGGCGTGCCGAGCGGCGCAGTTGCACGCGGATGCGCGCCTCCAGTTCGGCGATGTCGAAGGGCTTGGCGAGATAGTCGTCCGCCCCCTCGTCCAGCCCGGCCACCCGCCCGTCGAGGCTGGCATTGGCGGTGAGGATGATGACCGGCACCGCATTGGCCCGGCTGCGCAGGCGCTTCAGAAGCTGCATCCCGCCCATGCCGGGCAGGCCGAGGTCGAGAATGACGAGATCATAGGTCTCGAGGCTCAGGGCCTGGTCGGCCGCCTCCCCGTCGTTCAGCACGTCAACGACGAAATTGTCCCGCCGCAGGATCTTGGCGAGCCAGTCGGCAAGCTCGTGATTGTCCTCGACCAGCAGGAGACGCATGAAACAGGTGCCCGGCCGCCCCGGCGGCGACGCCCCAGTCTCGCCGTGCGGCGCCAGCCGATCAAGGGTGGGGGCATAGAGCATGCCGGCGCCAAGACCAGGTTGGCGCAGGTCGCTACTCCACAGTGCATTTGATCTGGAATGTGTATCCTCGCCCCTCGCGCGCTACCGCAGTCGCCTCTTGTGGAGGCGCAGTATCAACGTCTGTAGGATCAACGCCATTCGCCCGCATGAAATTGGCCGCAAGGTCTGCTTTGATGCCGAAATTGATATTTTGGGGCAGCGATCCGTTATTTTGGAGCGAAGCAACTTCGCTGAGTTTGGATTGGATCACCCCGACGATTGATCCCCCGTTATCGACGATCGGCCCTCCTGAATTACCCGGCTGTATCGGCGCAGTGAACTGCAGCAGACGGGCATCGTTGCCCATTCCAGCGAGGGAGCTAACAAGTCCGCTGGTGAAGTTGAGACCATTGTCGAGCTGGCCGGCGAGGGGAAAACCCATAACGAACACGGCCTCTCCCAATTGAAGGGGCTTGCGCCGTATCTTGGCGTACGGCGTCTTCGGATCTCCGGAAGCTTGTACCAACGCCATGTCATTGATGGCATCTCGCGCCACGATACGCGCCGGCCCATAGCCAGAAATGGTCGCGCTTTTACAGTCAGCAACGACATGCGCGTTCGTGATCCCAGCTCCGCGGTCATTCACGAAGAAGCCACTTCCGGTCTGAATCGTTCCTCGGCTGGGGCCGGCGGGCTTTTGTGACGCTCCGGCGGTTGCCTCTCCTCCCGTCGCCGGCCCGGCAGCCGGAGGGTCCGAGAGCTGTCCCTTGTAGCGGACGCAATCGAGAAGCGCGGCCAGCATGCGTGACGTGCCATCGAGCCGGAAAGACGTAAGCTCTCCAGCCACCTTCGTATACAACATTCTCCCGCGCCGCATTTCTTGAAATATTCCAGAACTATTCTGCAAAGGCACGATAACCATGTCACGCCCGGCACTAATTCCAGAAAAATTATAAACCTGCCCATCATCGATCTTGAGCAAGAAATCGTATCTACGGTCATCAATGACACGAATTTTGCTCCCCTTAAGCCCTGCGTACCATCTAAAATCACTATCAATCATGAAAAATACAGAAACGCCGCTATTGTAGCGAGCCGAAGCGATACAACTACTAAACCGACCAGTCTTATCATCGGCGAAAGCATTCAGCTCCCATCCGGCGATATTGTAACTCGCCAGAGTGCGCGCTGCCGCTGAGGCGCAGACGACCAACGAGAGAATCGCGCCGACGAAGATTCGCATTAGCTCCATAGCCAGCCCCCAACCTGCAGGCGGCTCAACCTAGCATTGCCGTTAACCCGGGGGAAAGCACACCGCAAATCGTCCCTTGGCCAAGTGGCAAAAAGCGAGCCGACAAGGGGAGAAGTCCCGCTCGGAGCGTTGCGCTTACGCCGAATCGGGAGGTAACTTCCTTAAGGTTTTCACGCGTCCGTCCTGCAATCAAAGCTGCCCCGCCATTCCGGGAGAGGTGCGCATGTCCCGCCTGTTTGCGACCAGCCTGCTCGCCTCCACCTCGCTTCTCGCGCTCGCGCTGGCCGGCCCGGTGGCCCATGCCGGGGACTATGTGATCCCCTCGGACACGGTGCTCACGGCGCCTGTCTCGATCAGCGGCGCCACGCCGGGCGCGCCCTTCAGCGGCGTCATCAACCAGGGCGGGATCATCTATACAGAGACCACCAAGAACAGCTCGGCGGCGCTGGAGATCAGCCGCACCGGCCTCACCGACAGCGCGAGCATCGTCAATTCCGGCACCGTGAGCCTCACGCAGGTCATCACCAAGCTGAAGCTTCACGCCGGCGGCACGTCGGTCGCTGCGTCGGGCGAGACCAAGGGTATCGTGCTTTATGGCACCGCGCCGTCCTCCGGCAGCGTGCAGAACAGCGGCACCGTGCTGGCGCACCGCATCGTCACCGACCAGCCCGTCATCAAGACGAGCGGCGCAGTGGGCATCTCCGAATATGCCTATGGTGTGCAGTTGGACAGCTACTTCGCCGGCGGCGTCGCCAATGCCAACACCGGTGTCATCGACGTCGCCAACACGGCGACCATCGCCATCACGCAGTCAGACAAATACACCCAGCTGAATATCGTCACCGGTATCAGCGCCTATGGCTATACCGGCTACGGCACCGGGGCGGCCAACAGCTTCGATAATGCCGGCACCATCAAGGTGCGCGCCGGCGCCGCCATAAGCCAGACCTTCGCCCAGACCCGCACCGGCACCCTGCTCGCCTCGGCCACTGCCAATGCCATCGGCCTGATGATGACCCAGTCCGGCATGGCGACCCCCGCGGGCGCGACAGGTACCATCACCAATTCCGGCATCATCGACATCGCCGCCTCGATCACCGCGGCCACCCAGTACTCGGTAACGACCACCGCCGCGAAGGCGACCGGGCTGATGATCCAGTCCACCGCCAACGCCCTCGCGTCGGGCGTGCAGAGCAGCGGCGTGGCGATCAGCCATTTCGAGAATACGGGCACCATCTCGGTCGCCGCGTCGGCAACGGCGACGTCCTCGGGCAATGCGACGGCGGACAAGATCGCCCAGCTCGTGAACTACAATTCCCCCGCCGGGCCGACGACCTCGCTGGAGTCGGGCTCGGTGGGTGGGGCGGTGATCGCCTATGGCGTCAACCTCGCGAACGGCAGCCTGGGCGGGCTCACCAACAGCGGCACCATCGAGGTGACCGGCGTCGCCAAGACCACGGCAACCGCGTCAGCCACCGCCAAGCAAGAGACGCTGGTGGCGCAGCAGGATTTCGCCGCCGTCGAGCTCACCGGCATCAGCGTGTCCGTGGACAGCCTCACCGGCCCCGTCGTCAACAGCGGCACAGTGGCGCTGACGGCCTCCGCCTCCGTGAACAGCAAGCTCGTCGCCTCGGGCGCGAGCGGCCCCACCAGCAAGCAGTCCACGGTCAATGCCTCCGGCTATCTGCAGACGCGGCTGGTGGGCGTCGAGGTGGTGGCGAGCAGCTTCCAGGCCGACAACTACAGCGCCACCGTGCGCAACAGCGGGCGCATCCTTCTGTCTTCCAACGCGGTGGGCACCTTTGCAGGAACGGCCCAGTCCGACGGCGCGGCGGTGGCGGACGTCACCTTCTCCTCGGGCTCCAGCTTTCTCGTCGGCGGACTGCTGTTCGCCATCAACCAGGCGATCGGTATCGTCGTCAACTCGCCCAATATCGCCGAAGTGACGAACTCGGGCATCATCGACCTCGCCTCGACCTTCGCCTCGACCCAGACCGCGACGGCGTCTGGGGGCACGCAGGCGAACGCAACGGCCAGCTCCGCCTCGCCGACCTTCAACAGCTTCGGCCTCAACATCACCTCGGTTGCGACCGGGCCGACGAGCGGCACGGTCGCCACCACCGCCATCACCAATTCCGGCACCATCGGCCTGTCGTCGACGGTAGCGCTCACCAACTCTGCCATCGCCAACGCGTCAGGCGGTGCGGCGACGGCATCGGCGCTCAGCCAGTCCACGCAGCTCAGCACCATGCCGGGGCTCGATGGCGCCATCGCCGCGAGCTACGGCCTCTATGCCAGCCTCAACGGGATCGACGGCAGCTTCACCAATTCCGGCGTCATCACGGTGGAGCAGGCGCTCGCAATCACCGGCACGTCAACCGCCACCGGCACGAGCGCGCAGGCAACCACCGTCTCGGACGGGCTGTCGCTCGCCATGGGCGTCCTCGCACTGCCCGGCAAGATGACGGGATCGATCGTCAATTCCGGCGACATCACCGCCGTCGCCAGGGGCACCTTCGGCGCGACGGCGAACGCCTCGGGCCAGAGCGGCAAGGCGGAGGCGGACGCCACCGGCATCGTTCTCGCCAGCGGCCTCATCGCCTCGACGGAGGGCATGGCGGGCTTCTCCAACAGCGCAGACATCCTCTCCGGCGCCGCCGTCACCACGACCGTCTCGGCGACCGGCAGCGGCAACGCGAATGCAGCCGCGAACGGCGTCGGCTCGGCGATGGCGCTGGGCGTGATGCTGTCGGGCACGGGGAAGATCTCCGGCGGCTTCACCAATACCGGCACCATCGGCGCGACCGCGCTTTCGAGCGTAACCGCGTCGGGCGTCGGCGGAACGATCTCCACCGACGCCACGGCCGTCTCCTCGGCCTTCGGTCTCCTCACCGGGGCTGGCGCCGGTATCGGTGGCGATCTCGTTAATACGGGCACCATCGGCGCCGTCGCCAACGCATCGGCGACCGCGAGCGGCGGCACGGCAGATGCCTCCGCCTTCGCCTATGGCCTTGCGCTGAATGCCACCGGCGGCATCGGCGGCAGCATCGTGAATTCGGGGACCGTGATGGCCATCGCCGGGGCCGATGCCACCGGTGCGAGCCGCAGCGCGAAGGCGACGGCGGTGGGCCTCCAGCTCGCGTCCGGCACGGTGGGCGGCGCCCTCGCCAACACCGGCACCATCGCCGCGCAGGCGAGCGGCACGGACGCCACCGCCATCGGCATCGCCATCGGCTCCACCATCGACGGCAAGGCGCTGGGCGCGGCTGAGGTGACGACCCTCGAGACCCTGAAGGTGGACACCGCGCTCGCCGTCGCAGGGGTGGTGACGCTGACGGACGGCCTCGTGAACACCGGCACCATCGCCGCGACCACCGGCGCCTCGGGCAATGCCACCGCCATCAAGGTCGCCGGCGGCAGCAGCATCGGCACGCTCACCAATCGCGGCAGCATCATCGCCGCCGAGGGCAACACGGCCGGCGTCGCCATCGACCTCACCGGCGAGGGCTCGGCCACCCGCGTCCTGCTGCAGGACGGCGCCGTCTACGGCGATCTCGCCCTCTCCTCCACCTATGCCGACGCCATCACCTGGAGCGGCGGCACGCTCAGCGGCGACGTGCTCGGCGGCGGGCTCGGCAGCCTCACGGTGCTGGCCGGCGTGGACACGAGCTTCGCCTATTCCGGCACGCTAGAGAGCCTCGCGAAGGTCAGCGTCGGCGGCGACGGCACGCCGGTGAGCCTCGCCTTCATCGGCACGGCGGTGGGCATCGGCACCTTCGCCGTGAAGGACCAGGGCACGCTGATCCTCACCTCCGACAGCGCCATCGAAACCAAGTCCTACACCCAGTCCGCGGGCGGCACGCTGGGCGTCTATCTCTCCCCGCAATGGACCGCCGCGCCCATCGTCGCGACCAGCGCCGATCTGGACGGCACGGTGGCGGTGCTGGGTGCCTCGGGGCTACGGGTGAAGACCACGAGCTACGATCTCGTCGCCTCGTCCGACATCTCCGGCTCCTTCTCCGACGTGACCACCCCCAACAGCCTGCTCTCCGCCGCCGTCACCTATGATGCGGACGGGGCAACGCTGGTCCTCACGCGCAACGCCACCACCTCCCTCGCCGGCCTCTCCCTCGCGGGTCGCTCGCTGGCGGCGGGCATCGATCTCAACTACCAGCGCCTCTCCCTCTCCTCGCCGCTGAGCCCGGTACTGGACAGCTTCTATTCCAGCACCGACGGGCAGGTCGCGAACCTGCTGAACCAGATGTCCGGCGCGCCGCTGGCCGATGCGAAGACGGCCGGCATGGCCTCGTTCGGCACCATCAACGGGCAGATCAGCCAGCAGCTCGCCTCTACGCGCGGCACCGGCGCCCTGCCCAGCGGCGGCAGCGCGCTCCTCTCCTATGGCGCCGGCGAGGTGAACCTCTCCGGCAACGCCTATGCCGCGACCGGCTCCGCGTCCGGCGCGTCCAGCCCGTGGGCGTCGCTCTCGCCGGCCGCCGCGCCGGCGCCGCAGAACGGCGTGTGGCTGCGGCCGTTCGGCAACTGGGGCAGCTACGACACCGGCAACGGCACGGTCTCCAGCTCCGGCGGCGGCGTGCTGGGCGGCATCGAGCGGGCGTTCGGAGACGATGTGCGTGGCGGCGCCGTCTTCAGCTACCAGACGGCCAATCTCGGCTTCACCACGCCCGCCTCGGGATCGGTGGACCAGTGGACCGCCTCGCTCTATGCGGAAAAGCAGTGGGGCGCCTTCTACGCCAACCTGTTCGGCACCTACGGCTACCAGACCTACGACATGAGCCGCTCTATCGCGTACGGCGGCACGCTCTTCACCGCGCGCTCGAACTTTGCGGGCAATGCCGGCGCGGTGGTGGGCGAGGCGGGCTACGACTATTCCTATGCCCCCAGCGCCAAGCTCGAGCCCTATCTGCGGCTCGCCTATGCGGCGCTCGGCACCGAGACCTTCGCCGAGCGCGGGGCCGGCGTGTTCAACCTGAACGTCGCCGCCGACACCACCCAGTCGCTGCAATCCACCCTTGGCCTGCGCGTTATCCAGCCCCTGTCGTTCTCGACCCTGCCGGTGACGCTGCGGCTGGAGGCGGGCTGGCAGCACGAATATCTCGACACGGGCGCGAGCCTCGGCGCCGCTTTCCTCTCCGACAGCACCATCGCCTTCAACATCCTGTCGGGTGGGCCGAGCGACATGGCGCTCGCGGCGGCGGGCCTCTCCTTCGCACTCTCGGCAAATCTCGACGGCTACCTCGAATATCGCGGCAGCTTCGGCGACGGCTATTCCAACAGCACGGCATCCGCACAGCTACGGCTGCGGTTCTGATGGCGGAGGGGATGGGCGCGGATCGCGGCGGACCTCTGCCGACGCTGGAGCGCGCGTGGGAGCTCTACCGCGCCGGCGACCTCGGCGGGGCGGAGGCGGTGGCGCGGGCCATCGTCCAGCGCGCCGTTCTGGGCGAGCAGGCGGCAACGGCGGAGGCGGCGCACCTCGTCGGCGTCATCCTCGCGCAGACGGGCCGCACGGCTGAAGCCGTCACCTTCATGGCGTGGGCGGCCGGGGCTGATCCCGGCCGGGCCTCCTACCACAGCAATCTGTGCGAGATGCGTCGCCAGACCGGCGACCGGGCGGGCGCCGTCGCCGCCGGGCGCGCGGCGGTCGCGGCCGATCCCGCCTATGCGGCCGGGCACAACAATCTCGGCATCGCCTTGTTCGAGACCGGCGCGCTGGAGGAGGCCATCGCCTGCTACGGCCGGGCCATCGCGCTGCGCCCCGCCTTTGTCGAGGCCCACAACAATCTCGGCAACGCCTTGCGCGCCAAGGGCCTGCCAAACGAGGCCGTCGCCGCCTTCCGCGCCGCGCTGGCCCAGCGCGGGCATTATCCGGAGGCCTGGCACAATCTCGGCAACGTGCTGCGCGAGCAGGGCGACTTCCGCGAGGCGGACGCCGCCTTCCACACCGCCATCGCCCAGCGGCGGGACTATGTGGAGCCCTACAATTCCCTCGCCTTGTCCCTGTTCGCGCAGGAGCGCAGCGAGGAGGCCTTCGCCGTGCTGGCGCTCGCCATCGCGGCGGCACCGGAGCGGCCGGAGCCGGCCTTCTATCTGGCGCAGGGCCTGCTGAACGAGCGCAAGGCGGAGGGCGCGCGCTCGGCCTGCCAGCGGGCGCTACGGGCCAACCCGCACCATGTGCCGACCCTCGTCCTGCTCGCCCGCATCCTGCGCGATCTGGAGCGCGGCGACGAGGCGATGGAGGCTGCCCGCCGGGCGCTGGCCCTCGCCCCGGATGATCTCGACGCGCTGAACGTGCTCGGCCTGCTGCTGATGGAAACCGGCGACCTGCGCGGCGCCTGCGCCCTGTTCGAGCGGGCGCTGGCGAACGATCCCGCCTCGGTCAACAGCCGCATCAACCTCGTCGCGGCCCGCAAGGTGCGGCCGAACGAGGATATGGTTGCGGCGCTGGAGGGCGCGCTCGCCGCCGAGGCCGGCGAGACCGAGCGCATCCCGCTCCACTACGCCCTCGGCAAGGCCTATGACGACCTCGGCCGCCATGCCGAGGCCATGGAGCAGTTCATCGCAGGCGCCCGGCTGAAGCGGGCGCAGCTGACCTATGACGAGCCCGCGTCACTCGCCACCTTCGAGCGCATCCGCGCCATCTTCACCCCCGCCTTCATGGCCGAGCGGGCCGGGATGGGCCACGCACAGGCGCGGCCCATCTTCATCGTCGGCATGCCGCGCTCGGGCAGCACGCTGGTGGAGCAGATCCTCGCCAGCCATCCCGCCATCCAGGGCGGCGGCGAGATGGACCTGTTCCACCGCGCGGTGAACCGCATCGACCAAGCCTTCGGCGGCATGGTCCATTATCCCGAGCTGATGCATCTCATCGAGCGACCGGAGATGGCCGAGATCACGTCCGCCTATCTCGACGCCTTGCCCGCCCGCGCCTCCGGCAAGCGGCTGGTGGCGGACAAGATGCTGAACAACTACTTCTATCTCGGCCTCATCCACATCCTGTTCCCGCGCGCCGTCATCATCCATTGCCGGCGCGATCCGGTGGACACGGCCATCTCGTGCTTCTCGAAGCTGTTCCGGGACGACCTGCCCTACAGTTACGACTTCGGTGAACTCGCCCGCCACCATCACGCCTATGCCGGGCTGATGGCGCACTGGGACGAGGTGCTGCCGGAAGGCACCATCCTGCCCATGGACTACGAGGCGGTGGTCGCCGACATCGAGGGCGCAGCCCGCCGCCTCATCGCCGCCTGCGGGGAGGAATGGGACCCGGCTTGCCTGAAGTTCCACGAGACCGAACGGCCGGTGCGCACGGCCAGCATCACCCAGGTGCGCGAGCCGCTCTACGCCACCTCGGTCGGCCGATGGCGGCGCTACGGCCCCGCCATCCAGCCGCTGCTGGACGCGCTGGGTCGCTGAGACGTCAGGGCTCGTTCCGGCGTAGCAGCCGCATCTGCACCCGCGCGAAAACGCCGGAGGCGAGGCCCTGCATTCGGGCGATGGCGGCAAGCTGCGCCGTCGGCGCGGACAGGAAGCCCCCGCGCTCGGCGGTGCGGACGAGATGCGCCGCCACAACCTGCGGCGGCAGCGAGCGACCGGAACCGGCAAATGGCGCGATGGCGGCGGGGCGCAGCGGCCGCTCATAAGCGAGCTGCGGCGTGTCGGTGTCCGGGGGCACAGAGACCGTCACGCTGACGCCCGCGGCAGCCAGCTCAATGCGCAGCGCCTCGGCGAAGCCGCGCACCGCGAACTTGGACGCGCAATAGCCGGCATAGCCCGCGACCCCGAACAGGCCGGCGGCGGAGGCGACCATGGCGATGTGGCCCCGCCCCGCCGCCACCATGGACGGGGCTGCGGCACGCACGAGATTCGCGGTGCCGAGAAAATTGGTCTCCATCTGGGCCAGGGTGGCCGCGGCATCCTGCTCCAGGAAGAAGCCCGGCTCGACGATGCCGGCGCTCGCCACAACCCAGAGCGGCGGCCCGTGCTCCGAGACAAGGGCGTCCGCCAGCGCAGTGCATGCCGCTCCGTCGCGCACGTCGAGGACGTGGGCGGACACGACGATTCGCTGCGCCTCGAGATTCGCGCGGGCCTGAGCGAGGCGCGCCGGATCGCGGGCGAAGATCGCAACCGTACAACCCCGTTTTCCAAGGACTTGCGCCACGCTGAGGCCAATGCCGCTCGATCCCCCGCTGATGATGGCGAGGGGCCGTTTCGGGGGACCTGACCCTGCTGCGACCAAGTGCTGCGACATGCCAGACTTACCTTATTACCATCTTCCCGTAGGTAATCTACGGTGCCGATCGGAGCGCTTTACCTTGCAACTGCACGTACCGACTGCGCAATTTTGCGGGACAACGTTGACGTGTTGCAGTACCGCAACGCTCCCTTAAACGTTGTGTGGCTAGGTCGCTGTGCAAGGCGAGGGGATGTATAACAGCCCTGCTCCTCCAGCGGCGGGACCGTAGCGCGTCAATGTTGTCGGCAAAAAAATTTCTCGCGTCGCTGCTGCTCGCAGCCGCAACCTGCGGCTGCACGGCGCTACCCTCTTCCGGACCGTCGCGCGTCGAGATCGAGATGGCGCAGCCGTCCGACGATCAGCGCTATCTGCTGGTAGACGTTGACGACCGCACCCTTTCGCTTCTGGCGCAGGAGCGCCCCGCCTCCTTCGGCGGGCGCTTCGGCGACTATCGTCCGCCGACCCGCTACGTGGTGGGCGTCGGCGACGTCATCTCCGTCACCATCTGGGAGGCGGCAGCCGGCGGCCTGTTCTCAGGTCCGGTCATCGATCGGCTCGGCACCGGCTCGCGCAGTGCCGCGATCCCCGAGCAGCAGGTGGCGCAGGACGGCTCCATCACCGTTCCCTATGCCGGGCGCATCTCGGTGGCTGGCCGCACCACGGCGCAGATCGAGACCGCGGTGGTCGAGAAGCTGAGCGGCAAGGCCATCGAGCCGCAGGTGGTGGTGGTGGTCACGCGCAGCGTCAGCAACGCCGCCACCGTGCTCGGCGAGGCGACCTCCGGCGCCGTCGTCCCCCTCTCCCCGCGCGGCGACCGCGTGCTGGACGTGATCGCGGCGGCCGGCGGCATCAAGATTCCCGCCCACGAGGTGTTCGTGCGCCTGAGCCGTGGCGGCAGCACCGTGACGGTGCCCATGCAGGCGCTGCTCAACGATCCCAAGGAGGACGTCTACGTCCGCCCGCTGGACAAGATCGTGCTGATCCGCGACCCACAGACCTATACGGTGTTCGGCGCCGCCGGAAACCCGACCATCGTGCCGTTCGACGCGGTGGGCATCACGCTCGAAGAGGCGGTCGCCCGCGTCGGCGGCGTGCTCGACGCCCGTGCCGATCCCTCGGGCGTCTATCTGATGCGCGTGGAGCCTGTGCGCTTCGCCACCCGCCTGCGGCCGGATTCCCAGCCGATGGAGAGCAACGGCTATGTGCGCGTGATCTACCGCTGGAACATGCGCGATCCGAACTTCGTCTTCCTCGCCCGCGGATTCCATATCCGCAACAAGGATGCGATCTACGTCGCCAACGCGCCGCTGGCGGACCTGCAGAAGGTCACCTCGCTGTTCAACTCCGTCGCCCAGCCCGTGGTCAGCACGGTCTCGGTGGCGCAATAGGGCCGGCATGGTCTCCCCGGCGCAGGCGACCCGCGACAACGGATCGCCCCGCGCGCGGGGCGGCAGGACCGCCGCCGCCCCAGACAGAGTCACCCAGGAGCCAGCCGTGGCTCAGGAGCCAGCCGTCGCCGCCTCCCCGGCCGTCGCGCGGATCCAGCGCTTCCTGCCGCTTCCGCTGCTGCGCGGCGTCGGCGCGGCCATCTCCCGTCGCCGCGCCGCATCACGGAACGAGGCGCAGGCGACCCTTGCGGAAGGGCGCCGCGCCCATCTCACCCGCACGGAACTCGCCCTCGGCAGCTTCGGGCTGCTGGTGCTGCTGCCGGCGGTGGCGACCCTGCTTTATCTCACCTTCGTCGCCGCCCCCCAGTACCGCTCCGAGGCGCGCCTCGTGGTGCGCGGCAATCTGGAAACCGTCTCCAACGCCTCGGCCTCCCCTGCGGCCAATGGCATTCCGCAGGTGGCCAATACACAGGAGGCGCGGGTCGTCGTGGACTATCTGCGCAGCCGCGCCATGGTGGACGCGCTCCAGGAGCAGCTCGACCTGAAGCGCATCTTCGGCATCTCCGATCGCGACCCGGTGTTCGCCCTGTCGCCCGAGGCCAGCACGGAAGATCTCGTCACCTATTGGAACCGGCAGGTCAGCGTCAGCCTCGAGCAGATGTCCGGCGTCATCAAGGTGCAGGTCTATGCCTTCAGCCCGCAGAGCGCGGCCCTGCTCGCCGCCGCCGTGGTCCGCCAGGCCGAGCAGGTGACCAACGATCTCACCGCCCGCAACCGCAGCGACCGCGTGGTGGAGGCCGAGGCGGAGGAGCGCGCGGCGTTCACCGAGCTGGCGGTGGTGCGCACCGCGCTCGAAACCTTCCGCAACAGCCAGGGCACGCTGGACCCTACCAAGAGCGCCAGCGACGCCTTCGCCGTCATCTCCAAGCTGCGCGACCAGCGCTCGGCCCTGAACACGGACCTCAACGCCGCCCGCGCCCGGCTCGACGAGGATTCCCCCGTGGTGCGGGCGCTGAAGGAGCGGCTGCGCTCGCTGGACGAGAAGATCGCCGCGCTCGACGGCTCCCTCCTCGGCGATGCGGCCTCCACCGGCTCCAGCGGCAACCTCGTCGCCGGCGCCGAACTGGAAGCGAGCCGCCGCCTCGCCGAACAGCGGCTCAAGCAGGCCGAGGCGGAACTCATCGAGGCCCGCACGGACCGTGGCCGGCAGCAGGTCTACATCCTGGCCTTCATGGCCCCTACCCTGCCCCACGAAAAGGCCTTCCCCACCCCCCCGCTGCAGGCCGGCGCCGTCTTCGCCATCCTGTTCGCGGCCTGGGCGGTGGTCGCCCTCTACGTGGCCAGCGTCTACGCGCGGACGCGGTAGGTCGGGCGTCCCCGGCTCGTCCGGCGGACGGAGGCGACTACAGGCTCTCCTGGACGGCTTCCTGCGCCGCCTCGTCGGTGTCTTCGTCCACCCGGCCGACGGCCGCGGTGACGTCGGAGAAGATGCGCTCGTCCACGGCGAGGAGATCCTGCGCCGACGGCCACTGGGCGATCTGCTCGCGCAGTTCGCCGACCTGCCGCGACCAAGCGAGTTCCGGAAGCGGCGGCAGGTTCAGCTCCAGCACCGCGCGCATGGTCTCCCACCAGACGTCCTCATCGCCGGAGAGGCCGACCACGTCCATCTCGGAGAGGGTATCGAGGGCATTCTCCACCGCCGAGGTCTCCAGCACGTCGTCGGAGCCGCGGCAGGTCAGCAGCCGCGCCATGGGATTGGCGACGAGGCTGCGCTCGAAGGGCGAGAGGGTGCCGAGCCAGGTCTCGAGATCCGCCATCTCGGCGAGGTCTGCCTTGGCGAGGCTGTCCACCAGCGGCTTGTAGACGTCGCTCAGCACCGAGTTGGCAAGGTTCGGGGTCTTCACCGCCCAGCGCAGCACCAGCAGCTCTTCGGCGAGTTCCTCATAGGGATCGCGCAGCAGCACGGTGCACTTGAAGCCGCGGTCGCGCAGCAGCGGCTCGTAGGTGCGGAAGAACACCCGCCCCGTGCAGAAGATGGACGGCGTGAAAGCGATGCCGAGGATGGATTTCACCGCCTCCTCGGGGGTGCGCTCCAGCCGCGTGAACGGCATGTGGAAGAGGTCCTGCAGCGGCAGGTTCAGCTGCGCCTGCGCCACCACCCGCGTCTCCAGCCGGAACAGCTTCTGGTCCGCCCTCGCGGTAGGCGGCCGGCGGCGATAGATGCGGATGTTGGTGGTCTCGTCGTAAAGCTCGATGTCGATGGTGCCGGCGAGATCGGCGACCACATGGTCGTCCACCACGAAACCGCAGATGCCGGTCTCGTGCAGGCCCTGCTCGCGCAGCAGCGGGCGCAGCACGGTGGCGGGGATCACCTTGCGCAGCTCACCGCCCACCAGCACCGAGACGCGCGGCGTGGAGGCGGGATTGTCCGGCATGATCCAGCCGACGATGCGGCTGCCGGCGTCCTCGTCGATGCTAAAGAGCACGCCGGCCCTCCTGGTGGTGGTCGCGATGGGGCGCGATCATAGACGGCCTCACCGGCGATGATCGCGGATGACCGCGATCAGGACCATGACGTTGAGCCAGAAGATGCCGGCCAGCACCAGCACGAACAGGCCGGTGCGCCACCAGCTCGGCTCGGTGGAGGTGGTGGGCAGGCTCGGCGGCACGAACACGTTGACGAAGGCGCTCTGCGCCCGCATCCGCCGCTCCGCCTCCTGCAGGCCGGCGACGGCGATGGACTGCATGGTCTCGGCAAAACGCACCTCCATCTCGGCCTCCTCGAAGGCGGCGAGGGCGTTCACCGTGCTCCCCTTGGAGCCACCGGGGCCGCCAAGGCTGGCCCGGAAGGCAGCGATCTCGGTGTCGATGGCGCGCACCCGGTCGCGCAGCACGCCGAGGGCGGGACCATCGGGCGCGGAGAGCTTCTCCAGCGAGCGCATCTCCTTGTCGGCGGAGATGCGCTCCTGCTCCAGCCGAAGCAGGCTCGTGCCGAGGGCCTCGGCCGCCTGCACGGGATCGACCGCGCGCTGGCGGCCGCGCCATTCCTGCTGGCGGGCGAGCGCCACCACGTAGCGCGCCTTGGCGCGGTTGAGCTGGTCCGCGGCGCGGGTCACGCTGTCGGCGCGGGAGCGGGAGATGATGTCGTTGAGCAGCACCTCGCCGTCGCGCACGATGCGCTGGGCGATGGTGCGGGCATCCTCGGGCGAGAAGGCGCGCACTCGCAGGAGCACGATCTCGGAGCGGCGGTCCACCGCGGCGGTGACGTGGCGGTTCCAGTAGCGCCACACGTCCTCCAGCGTCGCATCGGTGGAGAGCCGCGAGAGCGGATCGAGCCCCGGGCGGGAGAAGAAGGCGCGCAGCCAGCCGTCGGCATCGAGGGCGGCGACGAAGGAGCGGCTGGTGATGTAGCTGGCGAGCACGAAAGGCGCCTGCGCCTGGCGGCCACCGGCCCCGCCGCCGAACAGGCTGGAGAGGCCCTTCATCACCCCGGCCATCGCGCCCTTCGTGCCATCCTCGCCGTCATCGCTCGAAGCCCGGTCGGGCAGGGATTCGCGCACGGCGAGCCGCGCCTCGGAGACATAGACGGGGCTCGCGATCACCCCCGCATAGAAGGCGCAGACGGCGGCCGGCAGCAGCACGCAGGCGACGAACGAGAGGCGCAGCAGGCGGAACCAGCGCTGCGAGGCCGTCGCGCCGGTGCCGAAGGTGCGCGGCAACCGCCGCCAGCGCAGCGCCGGCTGCACGAACGGCAGCACCACGAAGGCACGGCTGCGCTCGATCAGAACCCGGATGGGCGGCGCCGACGGCAGGCCCATCGTCACCTCGCTCTCAGGACCACGACATCCTGGAAATCATGCAGCGCGCCGGAGCCGATGGCCACCACATCGAAGAAGTGGCTCCATTCGGCATGAACATAGGCCGCGCTGATGAAGGTGATGCCGTATTCATAGGCCGCGCTGGTGAGGTGCCCCTCCTGGCGGATGAAGACGTAGCCGTGGCCGTCCTCCATCACCGGCTGCGCGGCGGCAAGCTCGGGCTCCGGGATGGACAGCATCTCGAAGATGCGCGCCTCCGTCCGCGCCCGGGCGAAGGCGCGGTCGCCGTGGATGGAGAGGAACAGCAGCGCGCCGGGCGCGCATACGCGGCGCAGCTCCTGAAGATAGAACAGCTGGTCCTGTTCGTTCAGGTGGCTGAAGACCGAGATGGAGACCACCGCATCGAAGCTGCCGTCCGCCACCGGCAAAGGCTCGCGCGGCACGCTCAGCACCGGCTCCACATGGGCGAGGTTCTGCCCCACCCAGTCGAGGTGGCGGGCGTCCACGTCCATGCCCACGTAGCGGCCGGAGAAGCCGTGGAACATGCGCGCCAGCCGGCCGACGCCGACGCCGAAGTCGAGCAGCGAGCGGTAGCTGGCCAGCGGCACCGGGCTCAGCGCCTGCAGCGCGCGCAGGAAATCGACGCCGTGGCTGGCGAAGTCGCGCGTAGCGGTGAGGCCGGTGGTGTTGTGCATCAGCTCTTCAGGCGGAAACGGCGCGATGGTGCCTTCGGGCGCCGCCTCGGCGAGGTTGAGCGCGAGCCAGGCGTCGAAATCCCCGGCGATGCCCGAGGCGACGGTGCCCGGCGCCGCGGCCTGGGCGCGCGCGCCCACCTCGTCGTCTGCCCGCTCACCCGCTGCCGTGCCGTCACTCTGCGAACCCGCCATCGTCTCCGCCTCAATGCTCATCACGCCTCTTCCATCTCCCCGCTCCGTGCCCCGATGCCCTCAGGCCGACGCCCCGCCTTGGCGGGCGCGATCATAGAAGGCGACCACATCCTCCACCATATGGCGCGAGGTGCGATCGTATCGCGTGCCGGCGGAGAGGGTGCGGGCGAGGCCCGGATCACGCGTGAAGGCTTCCAGCCTGCCATACAGCGCCTTGACCGAGCCTTTTGTGAAGGTGAAGCCGTTGACGCCGTTTTCCACGAATTCGCTCATGCCCTCCACGTCGGAGACCAGCACCGGCGTGTGGGTGGCGAGGGCCTGGAGCAGGATCAGCGGGCTGTTCTCCACCCATACGGAGGGGATGACCAGCACGTCGATCTCGGCCAGCACCGCGGCCATCCGCTCCACCGGGAAGGTGCCGCGGAAGGCCACCTGAAGCCCGGCGGCGGCGGCGCGGACCTCTCCGGCATAGGCCGGGTCCATCCGCTCGTCGCCATAGATGTCGAGGCTGAAGGCGTCCGCCGGCGCCGACTTCATGGCCTCCAGCAGCAGGTGCAGGCCCTTGTGGGGCGCGAGCTGGCCGATGAAGCCGAGGCGCAGCGGCCCGCCGGTGCGCTCGGGCTTGGGCGCGCGGTCAATGTCGATGCCGAACCGGCACAGGTCCAGCGGCACGCGGATGTCCGAGCGGCGATAGCTCTCCAGCATGAAGCGGGTGGGGGTGAGCGCGCCAGCATAGGCGGAATAGGCGGCGGCGAGATGGCCCGGCCGCTCCTTGAGGGCGGCGATGGTGCCGCGCCAGTCGGCGGGCGCGAGGCGCGGCGCGCGCGCCACCACCGGCGGCACCACGGCGCGCAGCAGGCCCTGCACGGGCCCCTTGTCCTTGCCGCCGGCGAAGAACGCGCAGGCGACGCAATTGGCGCGGTCGGCATCCGGCCCGGCGCAGAGGCTGCCGTCGGCGGCATCCAGCTTGTTGTTGAAGCAGAAGCCGAAGAAGTCGGTGAAGGTGGCGACCGTGGGCAGGCCGAGCCGCCCGGTCACATCCAGCAGCGCCGTGGTGTGGTTGATAAGATGGCACACATGCACGATGTCCGGCCGGATGTCCCTCAGGATGCGCTCGTGGATGAAGCGCAGGGCCGGCAGGTGGAAGGTGTCGCGCAGGGCGGCATTGGGATGGACGTTGCGGTCGATGCGGATGACCGGGATGCCGTCGAAGCTGTCGCGCTCCACCAGCGCACCCTGGGCCGGCTCGCCCGGAAAGGTGGCCGTGACCACCACCGGCTCGTGCCCGAGGGCCTTCAGCTCCCGCGCTACGGTGCGAGTGTAGCTTTCGGTACCGTAGAAATGGTCGGGGAAGTAGCAATGGACGTAAAGGGCGACCCGCATTGAACGTCTGCTTCGGTCCTCAGCTCGTTGACGAGCATCTCGATGCCGAGATCGAGATCGATGACGGGGGCCCAACCAAGCCGCTCGCTGGCGCGGCGGATGTCGAGGACGGAGGCGGGCACGTCGAAGGGGCGGGCCGCGATGGGCTCGATGATGATGCGCTGCCCGACCGCCGCCTCGACCTTGGCGATCAGCTCGGACAGGGAATGGCCGGTGCCGGAGGCGATGTTCACCGGGCCGGGCACATTGTGCATCCGTCCGGCGGCGAGCAGCGCGCTCACCACGTCGTCCACATGCACGTAGTCGCGCACGGTCGAGCCGTTGCCGAACAGCTTCACCGGCTCACCGCGCAGGGCGGCGCGGGTGAAGAGGGTGACGGCGCCGAGGCCGCCCAGCTCGGTCTGCCCCGCGCCGTAGCAATTGCCGATGCGCAGCGCGATGCCGTCCAGGCCGTGCAAGCGGCGGAACTTCTCCAGATAATGCTCCACCATGAGCTTGGAGATGCCGTAGGCGCTGAGCGGCTTGGCGGGGTGATGCTCTGCCACCGGCAGTTGCTCCGGCGCGCCATAGACGGCGCCGCCGGAGGAGGCGAAGACGATGCGGATGCCGGGATAGCGGCGCGCGGCTTCCATCAGGCGCACGCTGCCCACCACATTCTCCAGAATGTCGCGGGCCGGATCGAGACCGGCGCTGGAAGGGATGGTGGACCAGGCGAGATGATAGACCGTGCTGACGCCGTCGAGCAGGTCATCCCAGCCGGTGAAGGTCGCAAGATCGAGGGCACGCCAGCGTACGCCACGATGGAAGGGGGCATGCTCGAGCCGGCGGGTGGTGGCGATGGTGCCGACCGAACTTTCCGCAAGCTTCTGACACAGACGACGCCCGATGACGCCTGCGCCCCCCACAACCAGTGATGTCATGCACCGCCGGCGCGAGGCACCGCCTCCCCGCACCCTCCACCGAGTGAAGTTTACAGAAGCGGCCAAGATCAAGCCTCAGTCGGCACCTGCCGTTGGGACCAGCCTACCACCTCAGCTGCTACCTTAGCGCGAACGATTCGAACCCGCCAGTCCGTATCGCACCGCAATATGCAGCAACGTTGGTTAAACTTCAGCGAACAGGCTGGCCCGAGGGAAGCCCGGCATGAGGTCGGTGGGTCGGCCGAGCGCCTGTGCATAAACCTCGGCGTAGGCCGCGATCATGGCGTCGAGGCCGAACATCCGCGCCCGTTCGCGATTGTGGGCGCCGACGGCATCGAGCCGCGCGGGATCGTCCAGCAGGTCACAGATGATGCCCGCAAGCCCTTCGGAATCCTCGGCCAGCGTCTCCGAGGTGCCGAGGATTTCCGGCAGGGCGCCGACCTTGAAGCCGGCCACCGCCTGCCCCATGGCCATGGCGAAGGGCGTCACCTGCCCGAAGCTCTCCCGAACCACCGGCGCCACGAACACCCGGAAGCGGCGATAGAGCGTCGGAAGGTCCGCATAGGGCACGGTACCGGTGAACTCGAAGTTGTGGATGACGCCGGCCGCAACGGCCTTGGCATGGAACACGGGCAGAAGCTCGCCGTCGCCCACCACGATGATCCGCGTCTTGGGCCGGCGCCGCGCGACCGCGATCAGCGGGTCCACGGAGTTTTCGCCGAGCTTGTCGGGATGGAGGCGATAGACCATGCCGATGCTGTCCGCCGCATCCCCGATCCAGGGGCCGGGCGTGAAGGCGTCGAGGTCGATGCCGGGATGGACCACGCGTCCGCTGACGATGTTCGGCGCGAAAGCGGCGCGGATATAGTCCGAGACGAAGACATAGGTGGAGATCCGCGCATCGCGCAGCGGCTCCACCGGCGTGTTGACGTTCTCGACCAGCACGGCCGGGGTCGGCCGCGCCGCTTCCAGCGCCGCCTCGTACCAGGGCCGGTCGCTGTCGCCCCAATAGTGGATATGCACGATGTCCGGCGCCACCTGCGCCAGGACGTGGGCGAAGGCGCTCGTCGGGCTGCCGAGGGGCAAATGGTGGATCACCATGTTCTCGTGCCGGCCCTGCGGCGGCAAGGCGGCGGTGAGCACCTGCATCTCGTAGCGGTGGCCGAGGCGCTCCATGAGGTCGACCACCAACTGGGTCGAGCCGCCCACAAACACGTTGGGGATGATGTGGAGCATGCGCGGGCGCGCAGGCACCGGCGGATGGTGCGGCCGCACACGGTAAACCACGCCCTTGCGCCCGAACACGAGGCCGGTGAAGTCGCGGCCGAAGGTGCGAGCACGGCGGGCTGGCTGCGCGCGCGCCTTCAGCAGGCCGGCGCTATCGCGCTCCGGCACAACGGTGGTGCGGCCGGCGGCGCGCCACATCTCCACGAGCGTGCCGATGGAGGGGCCGGGCGCCACGATGAGATCGCGCAGCCGCTCCAGCGGCAGCGGTAGCGACAGGTTGAAGGTGCGGGACGGCCGCCCGGCGGCGATCTGCTCCACCTTGTAGCCGACGAGATTGGCATGGTCCTGAAGCGCCTCCAGCCGGCGGACGATTTCCTCCTGCCCGGCCGCAAGGCGGGCGAGGGTCTCCTCCATCCGGTCGAGACGGGCGGCGAGGGCGTCGTCCCCGTCCGGCACGGGATCGGCTGAGGGCGGACCGGCGACGAACGGACGAGGCATCTGCAACGCGAACCTTTTGTTGGGTAATCTCAGGCCATGGTCTGGCCGGCAGGCGGCGAGGATAGACACACAAGCCCGCCGGCTGCTAGTAGCGGCGTGTCCCGGCACGCGCGCCGGTTGCGGCGGCGCGCAGGCTGGAGAACTGGGGCAGTATGGGGCGCTCCGGGAGGGTCGAGGAGTGAACCAGGAGGTCGCATCGCGCGTCCGGCTGCCGGCACGGGGCGGGTCGCCAGACCTGCTTGTGCGCCGCAATTCGCGGCTGCGCGAGGAGCTCAGGCGACAGGCCCGCGAGGCGCGCCTGCAGCGCTCCGTGGTGCGGCCCTCGGCCGCGGCCTTCTGGGGCGCGGAAGTGCGCGCCATCGCCGAGTTCCGCCTGCCGCTGATGGCGAGCTTCATCGTGGTGGCGGTGATTCCCACCCTCCTCGCCACGCTCTATTTCGTTTTCATCGCATCAAGCCAGTACCTCTCCGAAGCGCGCTTCGCCGTGCGCGCGTCCGAGCATGCCGGTTTGGAGTCCCTCTCCGGTGCCGCCGGGCTCGGCGGCCTCGCCGAGATCCAGGACAGCCTCATCATCGCCAATTACGTGAAGAGCCTCGCCGTGGTGGAGGCGCTGGAAGAGCGGGTGAACCTGCGCCAGCTCTATTCCCGCCCCGGCATCGACTGGTTCTCCCGTTTCAACCCCAATCGCCCCATCGAGCGGCTGGAGCGCAGCTGGCGCAGCCAGATCGACACGGCCATCGAGTCGCCGTCGGGCATCATCACGGTGAAGGTGTGGGCCTTCTCGCCGCAGGATTCCCTCAAGATCGCGCAGGCCATCGTCTCGCTCTCCGAGGACATGGTGAACAAGCTCGGCGAGCGCACCCGCACCGATGCCATCTCTCAGGCGGAGAAGGAGCTGGAGCGCTCGGAGGTCCGCCTGCGCAAGGCCCGCTCCGCCGTGCGCGACCTGCGCAACGAGGTGGGCGTGATCGATCCCGCCCGCACCAACGAGGGCATCGGCAAGCTCATCGCCGACCTCGAGAGCGACCAGGTGCTCATCGACCAGGAGATCGCCACCGCCCGGCGCACGCTCAGCCCCAGCGCGCCGCAGTTCGCGCTGCTCGATGCCCGCCGGCAGGCGGTGCGCGAGAACATCGCGCTGCTGAAGGCCCGGCTCACCAGCGGCACCGGATCGGACAAGGACACCCTGTCCGCGGTGATGACGCGCTACGACACCCTCGACCTCGAGCGCCAGATCGCCGAGCGCCAGTACACGGCGGCGGCGGCGGCGCTGGAGCAGGCGCGGGTGGCGGCGGAGCGGCAGGGCATGTACCTCGCGACCTTCGTGAAGCCGGTGCTGGCGCAGGAGCACGACTGGCCCCACCGCTTCTGGATGCCGATGGCGGCGGCGCTGCTGTTCGGCCTGCTGTGGCTGCTCCTGGTCTCGGCCTTCGAGCTGATGCGGCACATCAAGTCGTGAGGCGGGCATGATCGTCACCGACCACCTCACCAAGACCTACTGGACGCACCTGAAGCGCAAGGTGGTGCTCTCCGACGTGTCGGTGAACCTCGACACCCGCGCCAGCTACGGGCTGCTCGGCCAGAACGGGGCGGGCAAGTCCACCTTCCTGAAGCTCATCGCCGGCACCGAGGCGCCGACCTCCGGGCGCATCTACCGCTCGGTGCGCATCTCCTGGCCGCTGGGGTTCGCGGGCGGCTTCCACCCGATGATGACGGGACGGGAGAACATCCGCTTCCTCGCCCGCGTCTACGACGCCGACATCGCGGAGGTGACGGAGTTCGTGGAGGACTTCTCCGAGCTCGGCCGCGACCTGGACATGCCGGTGAAGACCTACTCCTCGGGCATGACCTCGCGCCTCGCCTTCGCCGTCTCCATGGCCATCGAGTTCGATTTCTACCTGGTGGACGAAATCACCGCCGTGGGTGATTCCCGCTTCCAGCTGAAGTGCGCGCGCGCCTTCGCCGAGCGGCGGGCGCGGGCCGGCCTCATCATGGCGTCGCACTCCACCGGCACCATCAAGGAATACTGCTCGGCCGGGATGGTGCTGCAGAAGGGGCGGCTGATGGTGTTCGAGGACATCAACGACGCCATCGAGGTCCACCGCCAGGCGATGGAGGCCTGACGATGCAGCGCCCCCGCCACGCCCCGACGCGACACGCCCCCGCGCGACACGCCGCCGAAACCTGGGCCGCCGCCTCCGGCATGCATGCCCGCGTGGTCGGCGCCGTCATCATGCGCGACCTGCAGACGCGCTTCGGCACCGGCTATTTCGGCTTCCTGCTGGGGCTGATCATGCCGTTGGGGCATCTATCGGTCGCGATGGGCATCACGCTCCTTCTCGGTCGGCCGGCGCCCGTCGGATCGGATACGGCGATCTTCCTGACGACAGGGCTTCTGCCCTTCATCGTCTGGCTCTACGGCCATCGCCAGATCATGCTGACAATCGCCCAGAATCGGCCACTCCTCTACTTTCCCGGCGTGGACATATTCGACCTGTTTGCCGCCCGTATCGTCATTGAAATCGTGACGGCGACACTCGTTGTCGGCATCGTTCTCGGGTCTCTGTCGATGATCGGCCACGATGTGCAGATCGCGGACTGGCCGGGCTTCACCTATGCGCTGCTGCAGGCTTGGCTCCTGGGCGTAGCGACAGGCCTGATCTTTGGCACGACGAGCACATTCGCGCCGATTGCATTGTTGATCGGCAACCTCATCGGCCCCCTTCTGTGGGGCATATCAGGAATATTCTTCCTCGCCGACAGCCTTCCGGAACGCATTTCGAACGTTCTTTACTATAACCCGTTGAGCCAGATAATCGACGGACTTCGCATTTCCTATTATGCGGAATACTACTCGTCATTCTACAGCGAAAAATCGTTATCAATTCAAATTCTCGTTCTGCTCACCGCCGGGATGGCTCTCATACCCGTCACGAGGAAAGTATCCTGACCCTGGAGGCGGCCCCAAGCCAACGCCGACCGCCTCGACCAACCATAACTCCCGGCGAGGCCATTCATGCTCAATCCCCACCTTATCGCGCAGTTGCGCAGAGCCGTAGCAGAGAACCCCGAAGTATCGATGCTCGGGAACCTCTCGCTGGACCGTGTGCAAATCAGCATGCCGTCTGCTCCGAGCCTCCCGTCGGTGATGGTTGAGCCTGCCTGGCATGGTGGGATGACCGGACCGCGGGAGATATTCGGGCGGCCTGTGGATGAATCCTGCTTGTCGGGCGTTGGCGCCCTGGGAGTCAGCGTCCCTGAAAAATCCATCTATACAGTCGAAAACGCACGGGTAGTCGGCTTCGACAGCATCCTGGGCCCTACGGGAGAACTGTTTGCGCCATCTCCCACCACCAAAAAAAACATCGACAGCCTGCTACAGAAAAATGCGACCGACCATCAAGGCTATCTGATCCAGAGGTCAGACGAATCCTTTTACGTCTATTACGCAGCCCGACCGCACGATAAACACTTTAATCTTGACGCAGTATATTTTCCGAACCTGGAGCCGGGAAACTACGGATCTTTCATATTCAGACAGCTTCCACAGATCCTGTCAGTCCCAGATATTAATCGATTTCAAGCCATTATCGTTCCCGACAGGACACCATGGACATCCGCCACCCTGAAAATGATGGGATTTGAAAACACGCCCGTGTTTTCACTTCGCGAGGTGAGCGGAGACACCTTCCGCTCGATTTCCCTGTTCTCGGATTTCGATGCGGAAGGTACATTGACGCCTGCAACAATAGGCAGAATGAGACGTTTGGCGACACCCGAAGGAAGAGCCCGCACCGAACCCTCCAAACGTCATATCTATGTGTCGCGCCTGCTGTCGTCGCTCGCGAGGCCGGACTATCGCCCGCTCAAAAACGAAATGGACATCGAAGCGTTCTTTTCAGAACGCGGATTTGAAATCGTCTATCCGGAGACGCTGACTTTTTCGGAACAAATCCATCTCTTTCATGGCGCATCCAAAATAGTTGGCCCTTCCGGGTCCGGAATGCTGAACGCTGTCTTTTCCGAGCCTAGCACAAAAATCGTGGACATGGAATCTTTCCATGTATGCGTTAGGCAGCATGCAAAAATATACAGCAGCTCCGAAACGGCCTACAGTTTCCTGTTCGGCGAACTGCAAAAGGGCGATCGCCACTCAATGATCGTCAGCCCATGGACCGCGCCAATACACCTTGTTCGCGAAGCGTACGATTGGATTATGGATTGACAGTACCTCGTCACTGACTTGGCGCCTGCATCGCATCTTCAATGGCCCTCTCGACAAGCCACGGATCGACCGAGAAATCTTCGTTGCCGCATCCGCGCGCGTTCGTCTGCTCCGCATCGAAGGCGCTGCCGATGACAGCTGAATACTGCTGGCCGCGTCGAGCGCACAGGGTCCGGAATGTTGGCCACAGCCGGGCGGGGCTTACGAGTTCGATCACACGGCATCTGTCCTGTGCAAAGATCACATTGGACAGGCCCGCACCGTGCGGCCCGATCACCAGTTCGGCCCCGGAGAAGAGCCGCATCTGCTCGGACACGCTCTTTCCGCTGAGCGTAACAACCTGAACTCCATGCCGCTGCAGGCGTTCGGCCAGGGCGGCTTCATCTGTCAGCCGACGAACCGACGCATCGTCCCGGCTGATGTAGATCCGCTTCGGCGATCCTTCCTCGCTCTGCGGAATGATATTCCGGAGCCAGCCCTCCAGCATCCTGTTCGCCAGCGGCGATCTCGTAAAGTGATCGCCCTTGAAAATGACGGGTGAAGGGAAGATCAGGCGCTTGACACGCAGCCATCTCGAACGCTGCACATAGGGGGAGACACCTGCGATGCCCCACATCTGAGATGCAAATTTTTGATAGGACGACGCAAGCAGCGGAGTTCCGTCGGCACGAAATCGACTGAATATTGCTAGGCGCGGAAGTATCGAGTTCAGGAAGTGGAAATAACCCGCCTCCCCAGCCTCTCTTGCATAAAAGAGACACTCAACCTCTTCAACGTCCCCATCGATTCTGGGCGCATATCCACCATCCCGAGCCCAAAGATCTCCTGAGAACTGGGACATGAAGTTCGCCTCCTCCCACGGGAAAAGACTCTCATAGAGAATATTGCTATCGGATATGATAATCCCAGACGGACCAATCAGCACGTCTTCCAACTCGGCAATATACATTTCGGGTATCGAACAGGTTCTCCCTGCCCGAAACGCATAGAATATGTCCGGTTCAATTTCAGGACGTCCACCCAGAACCAATCTCGGCGGATTGATCGTGAACTGGTGACTGCCTTCGATCGTATACAACCAGCGAATCGCAGAGAAACGCTCCATGTCGCTCACATTTGCGATGCTCGCGATCATCAGTGGCTTCATGCTGACTCTCGACCTCTCTCGTCTAAGTTGCCGATCTGGCAGCGAAATTTATTTGCCGGCTAGAAACCGCCCGTATGGCGGCAAGCTGCCGCTCACATGCCGTTGCGGCAATCATTGGTCTAAATGTTGCGATGATCGTTCGGCGGGCAGACCGCCCGAAATTCACGAGCCCAAGCTATCCAGCTGGCTCGCACCGCTCCACTCGTTCTTCCACCCTGACATTGTCGTTGGGGCAACTTCGCATCGGAAGGCTGAGCTGCGCAATAGTTTGATTAGGATTTTCCACGTCGTATGAGCCTACCGCCATGCTGCACCGCCACACAGGTTTGACAGCGCGATTCCTGAACGTTAATTGAACATTTCGGCACCCAAACCTGAGCGTGCGGTGGTTGCGGTGGAAGCAGGGCGGAGCAAGGTGATGGGCTGGCTCGCAAATCTGCTGCAGCGCCACAAGTCCGGGCCGGTGGGTGCGTTTCCAGCGGCGCGAGTCGAGGCGGACGCGCCGCCGGTTGATCAGGGCCCGCCCCCGGACCAGCCCATGCCTCCTGCCCCCCCCGCAACCGTCGTCGAGAACGGGCCGATCTGGCCGCCCCTCGTTGATGGCAAGGCCGAGCGCCCGACTGACGGGGCCGGGCTCGACCGGGTGTTCCGCGACCGTGACCTGCTGGTCATCACAGGCTGGGTCAGCGGCACCGCTTCGCTCCACGTGGAGGGCGCGGCGGGCGTGATCGAACCCGACCTGCGCGTGCAGGTTTCCCGCCAGGACGTCTCCGCCGCCTACGGATTTGCGGCGCGGGTGGACGGCCTGCTCCTCGCCTATCGCCTGCCGGCTGGCCGGCCCGTCCGCGTCGTCGCCAGCGCCGGCAAGCACAACCGCTCCAGCGACGCTACCGCTTTCCCGGCCAATCGCTACGAGCGCGACCTCGGCCGCATCGTCGCCGAATATTCCGTGGCGCGGGCGCCGCTGGTGGACGTCGTATACGACCTGCCGAAGCATCTCGCCGCCGTCGCCCGGTCCGCCGTCCCCTCCACCGAGCCCGGTGCCCCGCAGGGTCACATGGAAATACTGAAGTCGGTGCCCGGCGCCGGCGGCCTCTGCGTCGGCTGGACGCTGGGTGAGGGCCCCTTCTTCCTGGTGGACGAGAACGGCCTGTGCCAGCCGCTGGAGGCGCCGGAGCGCTGGAACCGCGCGGACATCTTCGAAGCCTTCGCCGCCGACTACGGCGCCGCCTGCGCTGATGCCGGCTTCCTCCAGGCGCTGCCCGCCGGCTTCGGCAAACGCGCGCGCCTCATCGCCCGCCACGGCGACACCCTGGTCCTCGCCCACGAGCGGGACGTCGATCCCGCCCCGCGCGACGCGGTGGGGTATGCCCGCTGGGCGTTCTCCTTCCCGGTCCCTCCCGAGCGGATGGCGGCGCGTTTCAGCCGGCATGACGGATCGGTGCTGAAAACCCTCATAAACCGCATCGAACACCCCAAGAATACCTCGGTGGAACGGGCTGGAATCGTACCGGCTCAGCCCGAGGTGTCGATCGTTGTGCCGCTCTACGGCCGCTACGATTTCGTCGACCACCAGTTGCTGGAATTCGCCGAAGATCCCTTTATTCGCAAGCGTTGCGAGGTGATCTACGTGGTCGATGACCCGACCATCCGCGCGGCCGTCTTCGCCAACCTCGACACCTGGTGGCAGCTCTACGGCGTCCCCCTTACTCTGGTATGGGGCGGGCGCAATCGCGGCTTCTCCGGCGCCAGCAATCTGGGCCTCTCGCAGGCGCGGGGACGGCAGGTGCTGTTCCTGAATTCGGACGTCATTCCAACGCGTTCCGGCTGGCTCGAGGAACTGAGCCGGCGCCTCGACGACCATTCCGACTACGGCCTCCTCGGCACCCGCCTGCTGTTTCCTTCTGGCGGCGTCCAGCATGACGGTATGGTCTTCGAATATAACGGAAAATACGGCGTCTGGCTCAATCAGCATCCCGGCAAGGGCCTGCCTCCGACAAGCGCCACGGCGGGAAAAGTCGTGCCCTGGCCCGCCGCCACCGGCGCCTGCCTCCTCGGCGACCGCGCGGAGGTGGCCGCACTCGGGGGCTTCAGCGAGGACTATCTCATTGGCGACTTTGAGGATTCCGACCTGTGCCTGAAGATGCAGGCGGCCGGCCGCTCCGTCGGTGTGTGCCCGGACATCGCGCTGACGCATCTCGAACGCCAGTCCTTCGGCCTCCAAGGTTCGGGTGATTTCCGCATGCGTGTGATGCTGTTCAACGCCTGGCTCCATCAGGAACGCTGGCGCCCCGCCATCGAGCGCCACTCAGTCACCGATGCGGGAGCCGCGGCATGATTGGCACCGCCCTCATTATCGCCCACGGCCATCTTGATTTCAGCGCCGGCGGCGCGGAAGTCGCCGCACATCAATTGTTTACGGCCCTGCGTGAGAGCGGCGCCGCCCGCCGGGTCGCGCTTCTCGCCCGCCACGGCGGCACGCCGACTGGCCTCGTGACCATGCTGCGGGAGGACGAATACCTCTGGCGCACCGGCATGGGCGACTGGTTCACCTTCCGCTCGTCCCAGCCCCATGCCGTGACCGGACCGTTCCGGAGCTTTCTCGAGCGGCTCCAGCCGGATGTGGTGTTCATCCATCACTATGCCCATATGGGCCTGGAAATGTTGCGGGAAATCCGCCGCATCTGTCCGGACACGCGGATCATCCTGACGCTCCACGAATTCCAGGCCATCTGCAACAATAACGGACAGATGGTGAAGCCCGGGACCACTGAACTTTGCTTCAATTCCTCTGCGGAGTCCTGCTCGGTCTGCTTCCCTGAGCGCAGCGAGGAAGATTTCTGGCTGCGCAAGCATTTCATCAGCCGGCACTTCGACATGGTCGACCGGTTCATCGCCCCCTCGGAATTCCTGCGCCAGCGCTATATCGACTGGGGCATCGCTCCCGAGCGCATCGCGGTGATCGAGAACGGCCAGCCGTCCGGCAAGCGCCTCCCGCCACGCCCGCTGACCGACAACGAAAGGCGCAACCGCTTCGCCTTTTTCGGCCAGGTGACGCCCTTCAAGGGCGTGGACGTGCTCCTCTCTGCCCTCGCCAACCTCAGCCGCGCCCAGCGGCGCGAGTTGCATGTGGAGATTCACGGCGCCAACCTAGAGAAACAGTCGGACGCCTTCCGCGACCGCATCGAGGCGCTGCGCCAGCCGCTGATGAAGGAGGGCGTGCTGCACTGGCCCGGCGCCTATCATCGCGATGATCTCGAACGGCGCTTGTCACGCATCGACTGGGTTGTGATGCCTTCGGTGTGGTGGGAGAATTCACCGGTTGTGATTCAGGAGGCTCGCCGTTTCGGCCGGCCCATCCTGTGCTCGAACATCGGTGGCATGGCGGAGCATGTGCGCGACGGGGTGGACGGACTTCATGTCGGTGTGGGCAACGTGACGGACTGGGGCGAAAGCCTTCTGGCCGCCACCGACCCGGACCGTTGGGATCGTCTTGTTCAAAGCCTGCGGCCACCGGTTCCCGTCGCAACTGCGGCGCGGCAATATCTCGAATGGGCTCTCGACGACACGCCGCGTCGGGCGCCCGAACTGCCCCGGGTGATCTCGGGCCGCGTCTGACCGCGCGAAAGTGCAATGGCGGCATTGTCGGGCGCGGACCCGAAAAGCACAGCGGGAGACGACGGGGTTGCGTTCTGAGATTGTTTCCAGTCAGGGTGGCTTTGATCTTGCGGTCGTCGGACACGCCCTGCGCCTGCCTGGCGCGGCGAGTGCCGATGCGCTGTGGCGTCTTCTGAAGTCCGGTCAGTCATCCGTCCGCGACTTTCCGACCGGGCGCTGGCCCATCGAGCGCGCGCTGCACCCGCGTCGCACCGAGCCGGGGTTCAGCTACACCTTTGCCGGCGGCTATCTGGAGGCCCCCTTCGGCTTCGATCCGGCGGTGTTCGGCATCTCGCCGCGCGAGGCGCAGCAGATCGACCCGCAGCAACGGCTGCTGCTGGAAGTGGTCTTCGAGGCCCTGGAGGATGCCGGCCTGCCCCCCTCGCGCACGGCGGGGCAGGAGATCGGCGTCTATGTCGGCGCCTCGAACGTGGACTACCAGTCCGGCGCGGCAGGCGATCCCGCGGCCATCGAGAGCCATTTCATGACGGGGAATTCCCTGTCGATCATCTCGAACCGCATCTCCTACATCTTCGACTGGCGCGGCCCGAGCTTCACGGTAGATTCCGCCTGCTCGTCGTCGTTCGTGGCGCTGGTCCAGGCCGCGGCTGCGCTCGATGCCGGATTGATCGATACCGCGGTCGTCGCGGGCGTGAACCTGCTTCTGTCGCCGGCGCCCTTCATCGGCTTCTCGCGCGCCTCCATGTTGTCGCCGACGGGGCGCTGCCGTCCCTTCTCCGCGGCCGCCGACGGCTATGTGCGGTCGGAGGGCGCCATTGCCATAGTGCTGCGGCGCGCGTCGGACGCTCGCGCGGCCGGTCAGCGGATTCGCACCGGGATCGTCGGCGCCGCCGCCAATTCGGACGGTCGCACCTCCGGCATTTCACTTCCCTCCGCTGAGGGCCAGGCGGCCCTCATGTCCGCGCTCTATCAGCGGCTCGGCATCACGCCGGACCAACTCGCATTCGTCGAGGCGCACGGCACGGGCACGCCGGTGGGCGACCCCATCGAGGCGAGCGCCATCGGCTCCGCACTTGGCAGGGGCCGTTCGGCGGCGCTGCCGGTGGGCTCGGTCAAGTCCAATATCGGACATCTCGAATGCGTCTCCGGCCTCGCTGGGCTGGTGAAGGCCGGCATGGCCCTCGCCGAAGCCCGCCTGCCGCGCACGCTCTATCTCGACGAGATGAGCCCCTACATCGATTTCGCCGCGCTCAACCTCGCGCCGGCGCGAGAAGAGGTGGCCCTCGACCTGACCCGCACGCCGTTCGCCGGCGTGTCCAACTATGGTTTCGGCGGCACCAACGCGCACGTGATCCTGCGCGCACCGGAGAAGGAGCCCGAGCAGCAGCCAGCTTCCGGGGCGCGCCTGCTTCTCCTTTCCGCCCGGTCCCAGGCCGCGCTGCGGGGGCTTGCCGCCGGCTATGCCGAGCGGATCGAGGCCGGCGACGCGTCGCCCGCGACCATCGCCTCCGCCGCCTTCCACCAGCGCGAACGGATGGACCTTCGGCTCGCACTGCCGGTCGGCGATGCCAGGGACATGGCGGCGGCCCTGCGCGGGTTTTCCCGGGAAGAGACGGCCCCCTCCGTTGCCACGGGCAAGGTTCAGGGGCGCCCCGGAAAAACGGTCTTCGTCTATAGCGGCAATGGCGCGCAATGGGTGGGCATGGGGCGGACGGCACTCGTCCGCAACCCCGCCTTTCGCGCGGCCTTCACCACGATCGATGCCCTCTATCGGGACATCGGCGGCTGGTCTCTGGCGGAAGCGCTGGAAGCACCGGACCTCGCCACCCGCCTCGGCCGCACCAGCGTGGCACAGCCGCTGCTCTTCGCCATCCAGGCCGCGCTCACGGCCGCGCTGGAGGCGGAGGGCGTGGTGCCCGACGTGGTGCTGGGCCATAGCGTCGGCGAGGTGGCCGCAGCTCTGGCGAGCGGAGCGCTCGATCTGGAGCAGGCCGTCCATCTCATCCACCACCGCAGCCAGCGGCAGGAGAGCGTTGCCGGCCTCGGCCGCATGATCGCGCTCGCCGCCGGGCCGGCGCAGGCGGATGCCTTCGTCGCCGCTCTCGCCGCGCCCGGCCTTGTGGTCGCGGCCTATAACGGCCCGGGATCTGTGACGCTCAGCGGGCCGGAAACCTCGATTGCGCTCGCGGAAAAGGCGGCTCGGCTGCAGCGTATCGCCACCGTCGCCCTCGATATCGCCTATCCGTTCCATTCCGGCCTCCTGGATGGGGCCGAACAGGCCATCCGCGAAGACCTGAAAAGCCTCGCCCCGCGCGAAACCCGCGCCACCTTCGTCTCGACCGTGACCGGGTCGGTCCTCGCCGGACCGGCCCTCGACGCCGAATACTGGTGGCACAACATCCGCCTGCCGGTGCGTTTCGCGGCGGCGGTCGAGGCTGCCGGTTCACTGGGCGGCACCCACTTCGTCGAGATCGGCGCACGGCCCATCCTGGTCGGCCCCACGAGCGACACCCTGCGCGAGGCCGGCGTCGCCGCCGAATGCCTTGGCAGCCTCTCCGAGCGGGACGACCAGACCGACGGCGATCCGGTGCGTGCGCTGGTCGCCCGCCTTGCGGCGCGCGGCCTCGAACCCGACGCAGAGCGGGGCTTCGGCGCCCCTCCCCCGCCCCTCTCCTTGCCCAATTATGCCTGGGACCGGCAACACTACGTGCTGCCCACCACGTCGGAGGCCATCGGCCTCTACGGACGGCTCAACGATGCGCCCGCGCCCCATCCCCTGCTCGGCCTGAAGGTGAGCGAGGGCGTGCCGGAATGGCATGCCTGGGTGGATGCCGAGATCGTGCCCTATCTCGGCGACCACCGGGTGGACGGCGAGGCCGTGGTGCCCGGCGCTGCGCTTGCCGAGATGATGCTATCGGTCGGCCGCGCGGAACTCGGCGAAGGCCCGCTGGAGCTTTCCGACTTCGACATCCTGCGTCCGCTTGCCCTGGCCGAGGGCAGCATGCGGGAGGTCTCCACGCGCTTCGAGGCGACCACCCGCACCTGTGAGATCTGGTCCCGCCACCGGCTCGCCGGCGGCGCTTTCGTGCTGCACGCCACCGGCCGGCTCTCGCTCGCGGTAGGTGAGGCCGCGCGCCAGCCCGGGCCGGAGCTTTCCGCCGCCTGGCAGGTGAGCGAGGACGAGGTCTATGCCGCCGCCATCCGCTGCGGCCTCGATTACGGGCCGAGCTTCCGCCGCGTGCGCCACGTGGTCCGCGATGCCGACTCCGGCATCGCGCAGATCGCGCCGGGCCGTCCGCCGCTCGGCGCCTATCAGGACAGGCTGCTGATCGACCCGACCGCGCTCGACGCGGCGCTGCACATGCTGTTCCTCGATGCCGACGTGGTGGAGGGCGAGACCCGCACCCATCTGCCGGTGCGCCTTGGCGCGCTCAGGGTCTGGCAGCCGGGCGCAGCCGTCACCCGAAGCATCATGCGCCGCAAGCGCAAGAACCGCTTTACGGCGGTGGTGGACCTCACCTTGCTCGCCGCCGACGACAGCGTCGTCGCCGAGGTCGCCGATCTCGTGCTGCGCGAGGTCGTGCTGTCCCAGCGTCCGGACGAGGAACGCCAGTTCCATGTGGACATAGAGCCCGTGCGCATGGACACGGCGACGCCGCCCGGCCGCGCGATCGAGGTGCAGCCCGAAGCGAGCGATGCGGCGCTGTTGCTGCGCGCCTTCGTGCGCTCCTTCGCGTATGAGTGCGCATCCGAAGCCGATGCCGGCCTCCTCTTGCGCGCCTCCGAAGGCCGCGCGTCGGTGCTCATGGGCTATCTGGCCGCCTGCGGCCTTGCCGACCATTATGAAACGGGCTGGCACCTGAAGGAGGCGGCTCCTCCTCCGTCCCAGCTGATCTTCCGCTCGCTCGCCGAGCGGTTTCCGCAGGCGAATGCCGAGATCCGCCTTGCCGCGCATCTCATGGCCAGCCTGCCCGCGTCGCTCTCGGGAGGGGGCTCAGACCTTCCCGCACACCTGGCCGAGCAGTTCGAGACGGAGTCGGTCTCCGCCGCCGCGACGCTCGGAACCCTTCGCGGGTCCATCGAGGCGCGTATTGCCGCCTGCGCGCCGCGACCGATCCAGATCGTTGCCGGCTCGCGGCCCGGCGCTGCGCTGATGGCCCTCCTGCTTCCGTTCGCCCGCGATGGTCGCGCTCAGGTGACGATCGTCGGCGCCAATGCCGCCGAGTGTGAGCGCCTCGCGTCCATGCCGGGCATGGACGCCTTTGCCGTGGTCGACGGCGCGGCACCGGATGCGGCCTTCCTGCCCGTCGATCTCGTGCTCGGCCTTGCCGACACCACCGCCGACATCGACGTGCTTGAGCGCGTGGCCCCCCTCTGCCCCGGCGCGCAGGTCGCGATCGCCGTTCCGACCTTCGACCCTGCGCTCGACCTTCTGCTGGGCGCAGCCGATCCCGACGCCGCCGCGGCGAGACAGCGGCCGGCTCCGGAACTGGTGGAAGATGCCCTTCAGCGCGCCGGTGCGGTTGATGCCACCCGGATCGACGGTGCCGGCACCGTCCTGCTCACTGCGTCCATCGCCCTCCCCGCGCAGGCCCCCGAGGCGACCGCGCCTGTCTGGGTCATCGGCGATCGCGCTCCGGCCTTCGCGCTGGCGCTGGCGGGCTCTGCCGATCGCGTCATCGGCGGAACGCCGCCCGAGCCTGAGACCGCCCCGCGGGCGCTGGTCCTGCCGATGGTCTTCGACGCCGAGGCTGCACCACGCGACGCATTGGCGTCTGCCCTGCTCGACCTCAAGGCGCAGATCGCCTGGGTGGCGACGGCGAACACGCCGCTTTGGATCATCACGGTGCGTGGCCGGCAACAGCCGGGTGAGGTGCTGGATCCGCTGGCGGTCGCCGTCTCGGCCTTCGTCCGGGTCGCGATGAACGAGACGCCCGGCCTCGACCTCCGCCTTATCGACGTGGGGGCGCTCGACGCCGCGTCCGCGCGTCGCGTCCGCGGCATCATCGACGCGCCCGGGCTGGAGACGGAACGGGTTTCGCGCCCCACGGGGGAATATGCCATCCGGGTTCGCCGTGGCCCTGCGCACGCGGCGGCTTCGATCGACGACGCCCATCGCACACGGCTCCATGTGGGCCGGCAGGGCGCGCTCGGGGCCATGGAGTGGCGCTCCGAGCCGCGCATCGCCCCCGATGCGGGGCAGATCGAGATCGAGGTGGCCGCGACCGGCCTCAATTTCCGCGACGTGATGCTGGCGCTGGGCGCGCTGGACGATGACATCCTCGGACCGGGCCTTACCGGTGCGTCACTCGGCTTCGAGATGGCTGGCACGGTGACGCGGGTGGGTCCCGGCGTCAGCGATCACGCCGTGGGGGACCGCGTGATGGGCTTTGCCCCCGACGCGTTCTCGTCCCATGTGACAGTGCCGGCGTGGTTCGCCTTCAAGGTGCCGGAGACGCTCGCCCTTGAGGCGGCAGCCGCCGTGCCGGTGGTGTTCGCCACGGCCTGGTACGCCCTCATCGACCGCGCCCGCCTGACTGCTGGCGAGACCGTGCTGGTGCACGGCGCCGCCGGTGGCGTGGGCCTCGCCGCCGTGGGCATCGCCCTGGCGCGCGGCGCCCGAGTGATCACCACCGCCGGCACGCCGGAAAAGGCGGCGCTCCTCAAGGCGCTGGGCGTGGAGGCCGTCTACAACTCCCGCGATCTCGCCTTCGCCCGCGACATCGCGCGCGATCACGGCAAGGTCGACGTGGTGCTGAACTCGCTGGCCGGCGACGCCATGGCGGCAAGTCTGAAGCTGGTGAAGCCGTTCGGTCGCTTCGTCGAGCTGGGCAAGCGCGACTTCCTTTCCAACACGACGGTGGGGCTACGCCCCTTCGCCCGCAACATCAGCTATTTCGGCGTGGACCTCGACCAGTTGCTTGCCCACGACAAGGCGCGGGCGACGGCGCTGATGGCCGAGATCGGCGAAGCCTTTGCGAACGGCTCGCTCCAACCCATTCCGTACCGCGTCATGGAAGGATCGGCGACGGAAGACGCCTTCCGCCAGATGCAGGCGGCACGGCACGTGGGCAAGATCGTGGTGCGCCCGCCCCGCACGGGCCGCGTCGTTTCCACCGCGCCGGAGACGCCGGCGCTGCGCGAGGGCGTCCATCTCGTGCTCGGCGGCAATGGCGGCTTCGGGCTTGAGACAGCCCTGTGGCTGGCGGCCCAGACCGCCGGTACGGTGGCCATCGCCTCGCGCTCCGGCGTGCGTGTGGCCGGCGATCTTGCACGCATCGAGGCGGCCCGCGCGGCCGGCGCGCGGATCGTCGTCGAGCAGGCGGATGCCCGTGATCCCGCGGCGCTGGAGGCTCTGGTGGAGCGCCTCGTCGCTAAGCACGGCCCGCTGCGCAGTGTGGTCCACACCGCCATGGTGCTACGCGACGGCGCCATTCCCAATCTTGATGCGGAGAGCCTCGACGCGGTGTTGGCGCCGAAGGTCGATGGCGTTCTGACCCTCGACCGGATCACCGAGAAGCATCCGGTCGACCATTTCGTCGTCTACTCCTCCGCCTCGGCCATGATCGGCAGTCCCGGACAAGGCGCCTATGTGGCGGCCAACGCCTTTCTGGAAGGCGTGGTGCGCAACCGCCGCGCACGCGGGCTGCCGGGCCTTGCGGTCGCCTGGGGCGCGATCTCCGATGCCGGCGTCATCGCCAAGGACCAGGAACTCGGCCAGAGGCTGACGCGGGCCACCGGCGTCGCCGGCATCGCCTCGGCCGAGGCGCTCGGCTTCCTCGGCCGGCTTATGGCGCAGGGCGTGGCCGCGGACGTGGTGAACGTCTACGCGCAGGTGAACCGCACCGCCATCGCTAGCCAGCTGCCGGTGCTGCGCACGCCGACCTTCCCCCGCCTGTTCTCCACCGCGGCGGATGGGGCGGCGGGGAGCGGCGAGGATCTGATGGAGCAGATCGCCGGTCTCGGCGATGCGGAGGCGCGCGTGCTTCTGCGCGAAGTGCTGGGCCGCGAGGTCGCCGGCATCCTGCGCCTGCCGCCGGACGCGGTGACGGGCACGGCCGCGCTGTCCGAGCTTGGCATGGATTCGCTGATGGCTCTGGAGCTGCGCCTGACGCTGGAGAAGAAGTTCGGCTTCGAGCTGCCGCTGCTCTCCATCGGCAGCGGGCGCACGCTGGACGATCTGGCGGCTGTCGCGCTGTCGAGTCTCAGGACGCCAGAGAATGCCGCATCTGCCGAGGCGGTTGCACCGGCTGTGGTCCTCGCTCCCGAGGAAGCCGCCCTTGCGGCCCGTCACGGGGTGCGGCTCGATGCGGAATCCATCGAGGCCCTGACCGAGATGGCCGCCGCATCGCCGCGCGACGCTGCGGGGACCGGTTCGTGAGGCACGTGCCATGAGCGGGCGCCGTGGATTGTCGGATGAGGATCTCGCCCATCTGCTGGGCGAGATGCGTGCGGGCACGGCGGCGCCGGCGCCCGCTCTCTCACCCGCCTTCGTCGACCGGGACGGGCTGCTCTCGTTCGAGAACCTGCCGCGCTACAAGGAGCTGACGGCGCAGCAGGCGGCGGCCGACATGCTGGGGCTGAAGAACCCCTATCACCGGCTGCACGAAGGCCGGTCCGGGGCCACCGCGCGCATCGACGGGCGCGAGGTCGTCAACTTCGCGAGCTACGATTATCTCGGCCTCAATGGTGACCCGCGCATCACCCGCGCCGTCACCGCCGCGGTCGAGACATGGGGCACAAGCGTCTCCGGCAGCCGCCTGTCGTCGGGCGAGCGGCCGGCGCATGTGGCGCTGGAGCGGGCGCTGGCTGACGTCTACGGGGCGCAGGACGCTGTAGCCTTCGTGAGTGGCCACGCCACCGCCATCGCCGCCCTCCCGACGCTGATGGGCCCGAAGGATCTCGTCGTCACCGACGCCTTCATGCACAACAGCGTGGTGCTCGGCGCCCAGTATTCGCCCGCCACGCGCCGCACCTTCCCCCACAACGATCTCGATGCGCTGGAGACGATGCTCAGTCGCGAGCGCCACCGCTTCGAGCGGGTGCTGGTCGTCAGCGAGGGACTGTTCTCCATGGATGGCGACGGGCCGGACCTCGCCCGACTCGTCGCCTTGAAGGAGCGGTTCGGCTTCTGGCTGATGATCGACGACGCGCACGGCCTCGGCGTGCTGGGCGCGACGGGACGCGGCATCGCCGAGCATGCGGGCGTCGATCCGCGGGCCGTGGACATCTGGTTCGGCACGCTGTCCAAGTCGCTGGTGAGCTGCGGCGGCTACATCGCCGGGCCGGCGGCGATGGTGGGCTATCTCAAGGCCTTCGCGCCGGGCATGGTCTACAGCGTCGGCCTGCCGGTGCCGGTGGCGGAAGCCGCGCGCACGGCGCTGGGCCTGATGCTGGAAGAGCCGGAGCGCGTGCAGCGGCTTCAGGCCAACAGCCGTGCCTTCCGCGATGGCGCCGCCGCACTCGGCCTCGACGTAGGTCCATCCTGGGGCGCCGGCATCGTGCCGATCATGGTGGGCGAGACCATCAGGACCGTGATCCTCGCCCAGCGCCTGCTGGAGCGCGGCATCAACGCATTCCCGGTGCTGCCGCCGGGGGTGCCGGAACGCTCGGCGCGGCTGCGTTTCTTCCTCTCCGCGTCGCACCGGCCAGAGCAGATCGACGCGGCCCTGACGGCGCTGGCCGAGGAGGCCGGCGCGTTGGGACTGATCAAGGATCGACCGCGCTGAGCGCATCGAGCCACGCGGCGAAGGCGCGGTCCCAATCAAGAAGCGGACGCTCTGCCAGCGCCCCCGCGCGAAGGGCGTGGCGGGCCGCCGCGTCCTCCACCAATCGCGCCGTCCCATCGACGAAGCCGGGCGCATCCCCGGGCCTGAACAACAGACCGTTGACGCCGTGGCGCACCTGCCCGGGCAGGCCGCCGGCCTCAAGCGCAAGCACGGGAAGACCGCTCGCGAGGGCCTCGTAGACAGCTAAGCTGGCGTTCTCGAAGCGCGACAAGGTGGCGTAAAGATCGCTGTTGGCGAGAAGGGCGCCAATTTCCGCGCGTGGCACCGGCCCAGCGAGGAAGCCGCAGGGCAGCGCCGCGACCAGTTGCTCGACGTCCCCCCGCAGCGCGCCATCGCCCGCAACCACCACTGCCAGTGAGTCGCCCAGCCTCTCGGCGAGCGCCGGCAACACCTGTCGCCAGTCCGCCCACCCCTTGTCGGCAGTCAGCCGCCCGGCGATTAGCATCACGGAACGGCCATCGAGATCGGGGCGGCCCCAGCGCGCACTCCAGTAGCCGGGACGGTGCAGATCGGGATGGAAGTCCTGCGTATCCGTCCCATTGAACCGGCCGGCAAGGCCGTTCGCGAGGCCGAAACGTCGGAGCCGTGCAAGGCTGGCCGCGCTTGGGACAAGGGTGGCGTCGTAGCGATTGTAGAGCTGCGCCACCGCCCGCCAGACAACCGCGCGCAGCGGGGCATAAAGACCGTAACGGTTGCCGCCAGATCCGAGATAATCGGCGAAATTGGTGTGGAAGAAAGCGACCAGCGGCACGCGGTGGCGCCGCGCGAAGGCGCGGGCGGGAAGACGGCGCAGGCCTAGGGCGAGACGCTCGGGCTCGTCCACATGAATGAGGTCGGGTCGGAAACCGGCAAGCGCCCGGTCGATCTCGGCCGCAGCCTCAGGCACCACGTTGCGGTCCGAAGCCGCCGCGCCGAAGGGCACGCTCGGCAATGCCGCAAAGGTGACGGCCGGCGGCAGACCGGCGGGGCGGGTCCGGTCGGCAGAAGCGGGCGCCAGCAGCAGCACCTCGTCGCCCCGCGCCACCAGCCGGCGCACGCGGGCATCGACGCTGACGGTGACACCATCGAGCACCGGCAGCACGCCGGAGGCGAGGATGGCGATCCTCATGCCGGCCCCCTCAAGCGGGGACCGGCACGGTGTCTGCCGGTACGGCACCGAAAGCGCGGTACATGGCGAGAAGATCGAGCGCCATGTCGCGCTCGGTGCGCTCGTAGGAGGTCGTCCGGCTGAGGGCCGCAGCGAGGCCGGGCTCGTCCACGAAGCGTTGGAGCACCAGGGCCAGTGCCTCCGCGTCGCCGCGCGGGAAGGAGAAGCCGTTGACGCCCTCCTCCACGAACTCGGTCATGCCCGGCACGTCGGAGACCACCACCGGCGTGTGCGTGGCGAGGGCCTTCAGCAGGGTCAAAGGCGCATTCTCGAACCAGGTGGAGGGCATGACCAGCACATCCACCTCTGCCAGCAGGCCCGCCATCTCCGCTTCGGGAAAAGTGCCGCGGAACCGCGCCGGCAAGGGCGGAACCGTCTGCTCCGCCACCGCGCGCAGATCGCGAGCATAGGCCGGCGACAGGCTCTCAGACCCCCAGATATCGACCGTGAAGGCATCGCGCGGCAGTGCTCGCAACGCCTGGAGCAGCAGGTGCGGCCCCTTGTGATAGGCGAGCTGGCCGATGAAGCCGAAGCGCACCGGCCGGGCGGGCACGGCGGGCTTGGGCGCGCGGTCGATTTCGACGCCGAACGGCGAGCGGAACAGCGGCGGCCCCGCACCGTGCGCATCGAACAGCTCGGCAAGGAAGGCGCTGGGCGCAAAGGCCGCCCGGCAATGGGCGAAAGCGACGCGTAGCACCTGCGCCCGGTCGCGAACGGCCCGCGCGTCGCGGCCGAGCGAGAACGGCAGCACGGGTGCGAGCGTGGCGGCCGTCACGGCGGCAGCGGAACGGACGGCGGGCTGCGCCAGCGTCCGCCAGAATGCGCTGTCAGGCCGTTCGGCCGACCGCGCGAGCAGGCCGCAGGACAGGCAATTGCTGCGGATCGCATTGGGCCCGTGACACAGGCCGCCATCCGGCAGCTCCAGCCGGGTGGTGATGCAGAGATTGAAGAAGTCCGTGAGCGTCGCGAACGTCGGAATGCCCAGCCGCGCGGTCACACGCGGCAGGACGGCGGTGAAATTGGCGAGGTGACAGATGTGCACCACGTCCGGCGCGAGCGTGTGCAGGATGCGTTCGAGGAGTGGAGCAAGGCCGGGGTGGTCGTAGTCTTCGCGGGCCGAGTGGGAGGGCGTCCGGTTGCGGTCGATCCGCACCACGGGAATCCCCTCGACTTCGTAGCGTACGATCTCCTCCGCCTGCTCGGGCTCGCCGGCTGCCCGTGCGGTCACGACGGTGGGGGCGTGTCCCAGAGCCTTGAACTGACGCGCCAGAGCGAGCGTGTAGGCCTCGGTGCCGTAGACATGGTCCGGATAAAAGGCGTGCACGAACAGCGCGACGCGCAATGGCCGCAGGGAGAGTCTCGGAACATCCTGCGGCACGCCGCGCATCGAATCTCAACCTCCTGCGATGCCAACCACTGCCTTACTCTGCGTTGTGACAGCCGTGCAACCGACGTGAGATGACAACGTGTTGCGAGGTTGCAACCACGGCCTCTCCCACGCCGTGCTGCGCGACTTCAACGTGGCTGGCGCCGACTCGGCCGGGCTCTGCGGCCAGTCCTCACGCTGCGCGACGCACCTCACAAAGGTCGCCGCCGAAGCCGTTGCGAGCCGCCGGCCCCACGTCGATCACTATGGCGAGGATTACGACACACCCGACGGCACCTGCATCCAGGCCGAGCTCGGCTGGAAACCGCGGTTCGACGATCTCGAGATCATCGTCCGCTCGGCGCTGGACTGGGAAGAGGCTCTGGCGCGTCGGCAGCTTCAGCCGGCCTGAGGCCGCAAGCGCCCTTCCTAGCCGCGGACGACAGCCTCGCATAAGCTGCGACAGGCGCCATGGGCGCGCAGGCTGGATCGGGATCGGCATGTTCGACGCGGTAATCATCGGCGGCGGTCCGGCCGGGGCGTCATGCGCGCTCTGGCTGAAGATGCTCGGCTTCCGGCCCTGCATCGTCGAACGCCGGCCGGTGCTGGGCGGGCTCGGCAACGACAATCCCTATCCCAACCAGTGGATCGCGCCCATCCGCGACAAGACCGGCATCGAGATCGCGGCCGAAGTCGACCGCCACATGCGCGACCACGATATCGTCTGCCGCACCGGCGAGGCGGTGACCGAGCTGGAGGTGGTGCCCGGCGGCTTCCGCATCACCACCGCCACCGGCGAGATGGTGATGGGGCGCGCCTGCGTCCTCGCCACCGGCGTGCGACCGGTGAAGGGCGGCTTCACCGCCTCCGACGAGGTCATCATCGGGCCGGGCCAGACCCTCTTCAACGCGGATTTCGAGGGTCGCTCGGTCGCCATCCTCGGTGGCGGCGACAATGCGTTCGAGAATTACATCTTCGTGCGCAAGCGCGGTGCCGCCCGCGTCACCCTCTTCGCCCGCACCATAAGGGCGCGTCGCGAGTTCCTGGAGAAGGTGCCACCGGCGGACGTGCGCATCGGCCCATATCCGGTGGAGCCGGATGTGCCGGCGGTGGCGGGCGAGCGGTTCGACCGTTTCCTCGTGCTCTACGGCTGGGAGCCCTATCTGCCCTACGCGCGCCACCTCGGCCTCGCGCGGGATGCGCGCGGCTTCGTCGAGACCAGCCTCGATTGCGAAACCTCGGTCCCCAACCTCTATGCAATCGGCGAGATCGCGCAGCGGATGCATCCGTGCTGCGTCACCTCCATGGCCGACGGGGTGGTGGCCGCCAAGGCCATCCAGCGCACGCTGGAGCAGGACGCCGTGGCCCGCTTCGCCGAACGCGTCCGCCGCGCCGCAGCGGAGGCGGCACCGACATCCGTGCACAAGCCGCGCATCAAATAGCGCGCTGCCACTTCAGCGCAGAGCCGCGCGTGCCTTCCCTGCGAGGGAGAGCCGTTCGCGTGCGCCCGCCAAGGCAAGCGGCGATAAACCCGGCGGCGCGAGGGCGGCGGCGATTTCGGGCCGGCGCAGCAGCGCGGCGGACGCCTCATAGGCCGCACCGACCGACGCGAGCATGGGCGCCTGCGTCACGTCCGCCACCACACAAGCTGGCCGCGGGGAGAAGACGACGATCCGGTCCGCGAGGCGCACCGCCTCGGTCACGTCGTGGGTGACGAACAGCACCGCCGCACCCGCGCCCCCCACCTCGGCCCGCAGCAGCGCCTGGAGATCGTGGCGCAGACCCACGTCGAGGGCGGAGAACGGCTCGTCCATCAGCACCAGATCCGGCGAAAGGGCGAAAGCGCGAGCGATGGCGACGCGCTGCATCATGCCGCCCGAGAGCTGGGACGGGCGCTTATCCAGATCCCCCGCCGAAAAGCCGAGGCGCAGCAGGATCGCCTCGGCGATGGCGCGGCGCTCGGCCTTGCCCATTCCCCCAGCCTTGAGGCCGAAGGCGGCATTGTCGCGCGCATCCGCCCAGGGCAGCAGGCGCGGGTCCTGAAACACCATGGCCACGCGGCGAAAGCCGTTCTCGACCCGCCCCGAGGTCGCCCGTTCGATCCCCGCGGCGATGCGCAGGAGGCTGGTCTTGCCGCAGCCCGACGGCCCCAGCAGCACCACCAGTTCGCCCGCGCCGATATGAAGGTCGATCCCGGCGATGATCTCGGCCGCGCCGAACCGCAGCCTCAGGCCGCTCAGGGACAGCATTCTCATGCCTCCGCCGAGAAGGGCGCGGGCGCACCCCTCTCGGCGCGCCGACGCCGGAGGGGCGCAAGCAGCAGGGCGTCGGCGAGGATCAGCACCGCGATCGCTAGCACGATCCACGCCATGGTTTCCGGCAGGTCGAAATGGGAGCGCGCAGTGGCGATGCCGCCGCCCACGCCGTCCGCGCCGCTGAGCACCTCGGCCATCACTGCCACCTTGAAGGAGAAGGCGAGCGCGGTGGCGAGCGCGGGAATGAGAAAGTCCGCCAGCGCGGGCAGGACGAGATCGGTGAAGCGCATGAAAGCGGGTGCGCGATAGAGCTGCGCCATCTCGGCGAGCGCGCGGTCGCGGCTGCGCACGCCCTGCAGCGTGGCGATGAAGAGGATGGGTGCGGCAGTGATGGCGACCGTGAAGGTCGCGGCGCCACCGCCGGGACCGAACCAGAGCAGCGCCAGCACCACCCAGGCGATGGGCGGCGTGCCGAGAAGCGCGGTGAAGACAGGATAGGACATGGCCCCCACCGGCAGCGCCAGCCCGCCCGCCACGCCAAGCAGGAAGCCGGCCGCGCCCCCCGCGGCGCAGCCGGCCAGAGCGTGTACCAGCGTCGCCAGCAGAGCCGGCCCCGCCTTTCCGGTGGCGACGAGCCGCACGACGGCCTCCCCTGTCTCCGCAAGGCTCGGCAGCACGAACGGCCCGAAGGCCACCGCCCCCCATTGCCACGCGCCGGCCAGAGCCAAGAGCCCCGCCATCCCCCAGATCGCGGACCGGAGCGCGGGGGAGAGCTGGCGCGCGTGAACCGCCATGGCGGCGCTCAGAAGTCGAGATAGAAGCTGTCGGGCGGCAGCTTTCCGGCCAGCGCCTCCGGCTGGAAGGAGAGCAGCGTCTCGTAGAAGGCGACGAGGCCCGGCTTCAGCTTCGCCGCCGGCTCCGCAACCACATTGAAATGCGAGAGCGCGCTGGCGAGGATGGGCGCCTTCATGTCCATCTTCTCTTGGCCCAGCTGGCCGGCGGCAGCGGGATCGGACAGCACCCAGTCGCGCGCGCCGGGCAGGCCGGCGGCCATGGCCTTGAGCAGCTCGGGGCTTTCCTCGATCAGCCGCTCGTGCACGGCGATGCCGGCCATGGGCAGGCCGAGGCCGCCATGCTGCTTCTTCCAGTCGTCCTGAAGGCTGATGGCACGGTTCAGGGTGCGGCCCTCCTTCTTCGCCATCATGATGGCGGCGGTGGCCGGCGGCTCGGAGAGGATGGCCGTGGTGGCGCGCCCGGCGGCGAGCATCTGCGCCGCCTCCATGGGGGTGCGCACATAGGTGATGGTCATGTCCTTGTCCGGGTCCATGCCGTAGCCGCGGGCGATGGAGCGGAAGACGAGGTCGGGCATGTCGTTCTTGAAGAAGCCCACCAGCTCCTTGCCGGCGAGATCCTTGAACGAGGTGATGCTCGCGTCGGACGAGATGACGAACAGATGGCCCATGGAGAGGATGGCGAACAGCTTCAGCGGCAGGCCGCGATTGGCGAGGTTCGCCGGGACATGGGTCGGTGTCGTGAACAGGCTGGTGCGGCCGGAGACGATGGCCGCGCGCAATTCGTCCGTGTCGCGCCACAGGCGGAAGGTGGCGTCGGGCGCGCTCGCATTGAGGGCACCGGACTGGAGAAGGCGCAGCAGCACGATGGTGGAGCCGTTCGGCGCGCCGAGAATTTCCAGCCCCTTCGCCGGGGCGGCCAGCGCCGAAGTGAGCGGCGCGGCGCATGCGCTGGCCGTCGCGGCGGCGATGGCGCCCAACATGCGGCGCCGGTTGAGCAACACGGTCATGTCCAATTCCCCGGCAGAAAAAGCCGGCGCGGCCGGCAAAGCTATATCCATTTCAATATAACAATTTCGCTTCCGGACAAAGCCGGGATGGCTGCGGCGGAACGGCCGCGGATGGGCGCCGCAGGCGGACGACAAGAGCGGCGGGAAGCCGGGAGGGTTGCTTTCGCGCCACAATGCGCGCCCGCGTCCCTCAAGAGGCGCCGAAGCCCTTGGCCGCGCACGGCCGGCCGGGCAAGATCAGGCGAAATGGACCGCGGGGGGCGGCACAAGGGGGCGCGGATGGGTGGGCAGATCGGGCTGGGGTTCAGCTCAAACATCAGGTTGGCGGGACTGCGTGCGGCGACCATCGTCGCCGGGCTCGCCGCCCTCCTCCTCGCGCTTGCCGCGCCGGCCGGCGCGCAGACGCTGGACCGCCTTGCAAAGGGCGACCCCTTCCGCATCGGCTATCGCCAGTTCGCCCCGCCCTATTCATATGCCGCCAGCAACGGCCAGCCGGCGGGCTACATCGTGGATCTCTGCCGCGAGGTGGCAGATGCGCTCAAGCGCTCCCTCAAGCTGCCCAACCTGCCGGTGGAATACGTGAAGGTCTCGGCCGAGGACCGCTTCGAGGCGGTGCGTGACGGTCGCATCGACATCCTGTGCGAGCCCACCTCCATGACTATGTCGCGGCGGGCACTGGTTGATTTCTCGCTGCCCACCTTCCTGGACGGCGCCGGCGTCGTCACGCGCGGTCCGGCGGTGAAGGGGCTGGAAGAGCTGCGGGCCAAGAAGGTCGGCGTGCTGAAGGGCACCACGACCGAGGAGACGCTGCGCTCGACCCTCGCGCAGATGGGCATCGCCGCCACCATCGTCACCGTCACCGACCATCCGGACGGCCTGAAGCAATTGGCCGAAGGCAAGCTCGACGCCTATTTCGGCGACCGCGGCATCCTCAACTACCTGATCGCCAACACGCCGTTCGGCAGCCGCCTCAGCCTCTCGGACCAGTATTTCACCTTCGAAACCTATGCGCTGGGCCTGCCGCGCGGCGATCAGGCGTTCCGCCTTCTGGTGGACACCACCCTCGCCGACCTCTACCGGACTGACCGCATCCGCGACATCTATGCCAAGAGTTTCGGCAAGTTCCCGCCGGACCAGTTCCTGAACGCGCTCTTCGTCATAAACGGCGTGCCGAAATAGACAGGGCTTTCCTCGAAGGCATATTTGTTGCTTATCGCTAGGGCCTGAGGACGCGGCAGATGCGCCGCGCCCGCCCGATCGGAGCGCGCCATGGCTCATGTCCATCGCATCGGAGCGAAGTCCTTCGTCTTTTCCGACCTCAAGGACCTGATGGCCAAGGCGACCCCGCCGCGCTCGGGCGACATGCTCGCCGGCATCGCCGCCGCCACGGCGGAGGAGAATGTGGCGGCGCGCATGTGCCTCGCCGACCTGCCCCTGAAGGCCTTCCTCGCCGAGCCGCTGGTGCCCTATGAAGGGGACGAGGTGACGCGGCTCATCCTCGACAGCCACGACGGCGCGGCCTTCGCGCCGGTTTCGGCCATGACGGTGGGCGACTTCCGCGACTTCCTGCTCTCCCCCGCCGCAACGCCGGAGGTTCTGGCGGCCCTCGCGCCCGGCCTGATGCCCGAGATGGCGGCGGCGGTCTCCAAGATCATGCGCAATCAGGATCTGATCCTCGCCGCCCGCAAGTGCCGGGTGGTGACGCGCTTCCGCAACACCATCGGCCTGTCCGGCACCATGGCGGTACGCCTGCAGCCCAACCACCCCACCGACGACGCGGCCGGCGTCTCCGCCGCCATTCTCGACGGCCTGCTCTATGGCTGCGGCGATGCGGTGATCGGCATCAATCCCGCCTCCGACAGCGTGCCAGTGATCGACCGCCTGCTGAAGCTGATGGACGAGATCATCTCGCGCTTCGAGATTCCCACCCAGAGCTGCGTGCTGACCCACATCACGACCGCGATCGCGCTGATGGATCGGGGCGCGCCGGTGGACCTCGTGTTCCAGTCCATCGCCGGCACGGAGGGGGCGAACCGCTCCTTCGGCATCGACCTGAAACTGCTCGCAGAAGGCACCGATGCGGCCCGCAGCCTCAAGCGCGGCACAGTGGGGCAGAACGCCATGTATTTCGAGACCGGCCAGGGCTCGGCCCTCTCGGCCGGCGCGCACCACGGGGTGGACCAGCAGACGCTGGAAGCCCGCGCCTATGGCGTCGCCCGCGCCTTCGATCCGCTGCTGGTGAACACGGTGGTGGGCTTCATCGGCCCGGAATATCTCTATGACGGCAAGCAGATCATCCGCGCCGGCCTGGAGGATCATTTCTGCGGCAAGCTGCTCGGCGTGCCGCTGGGGGTGGACGTCTGCTACACCAACCATGCCGAGGCCGATCAGGACGACATGGACACCCTGCTCACTTTGCTCGGGGCGGCGGGCGTCACCTACATCATGGGCATTCCCGGTGCGGACGACGTGATGCTGAACTATCAGTCCACCTCGTTCCACGATGCGCTTTATATCCGCGAGGTGCTGGGGCTGAAGCGGGCGCCGGAGTTCGAGGCGTGGCTGGAGAAGATGGACATCACCGGCACGGACGGGCGCCTGCTGCCGGCCGACGCCCGCCATCCCCTGCTTGGCTATGTGGCGGAGCGCGCCGCATGATCGCGCGCGATCCCTGGTCGAAGCTCTCCCGCCACACCCCGGCCCGCATCGCTCTGGGCCGCACGGGTGCGAGCCTGCCCACCGAGGAAGTGCTGCGCTTCGCCCTCGCCCATGCCCAGGCGCGCGATGCCGTGCACACGCCGTTCGATGCGGCGCGGGTGGAAGAGGAGGTGCGCGGCCTCGGCTTTTCCACCCTGCGCGCCGAAAGCGCGGCGCAGGCGCGCGACGTCTATCTGCGCCGGCCGGACCTGGGACGGCGGCTCTCGGACGAAAGCCGCGCCCGCCTCGCGCAGGCGGCGCGCGAGCCGGTGGACCTTGTGCTGGTGGTGGCGGATGGTCTCTCCTCCGCCGCCGTCCTCGCCCACACGCTCCCCTTCCTCGCGGCGTTGAAGGCGCGCATCACTGACGCCGGCTGGACCACCGCCCCCGTCGTCATCGCCTCGCAGGCGCGGGTGGCGCTCGGCGACGAGGTGGGGCACCTGCTCAAGGCGCGCGCCGTGGCGCTGCTGGTGGGCGAGAGGCCCGGCCTCTCCTCGCCGGACAGCCTCGGCCTCTACCTCACTTACAATCCCAAGCCCGGCCGATCGGACGCGGAGCGCAATTGCATCTCTAACGTGCGTCCGGAGGGTCTTGCCTACGATCTGGCTGCCTTCAAGCTCGCCTGGCACATTCGCGAGGCATTCGCCCGCCAGATCACCGGCGTCGAATTGAAGGACGAGAGCGATCTCCTGCTCGAAACCGGCCTGCCGCCGCTGCATCTGGGTGCGCGCTGACGGTTTTTGCCCTCACCCTTAGGGAATGGCAACAAAGTTGCCTGTAGGGCAAGCGCGCCGGACCTTACTCTGGTGCTATCGGAGGGCTGGGCATGGCCGAGGGCAGCAAATCCGGCGTTACCTACACCACGGTTGATATTTCCTATTTCGAGCAGCGGGCCCTGAAGCGGCACGCCCGCGTCTGGTCGCTCTGGGCGCTGGGCGTGGGGGCGGTCATCTCCGGCCATTTCTCGGGCTGGAACCTCGGCATTGCCTCGGGCGGCTGGGGCGGCATGTTCATCGCCGCCGTCATCATCGCCATCATGTATCTCGGCCTCACCTTCTCCATCGCGGAGATGTCGCCGGCCCTGCCCCACACGGGCGCCGCCTATTCCTTCGCCCGCACCACCATGGGCCCGTGGGGCGGCTTCGTCACCGGCCTGTGCGAGAATGTGGAATATGTCATCACCCCGGCGGTGGTGGTGTCCTTCATCGGCTCCTACATGGGCTCCATCTTCGGCACGCCGCCAGCGTTCCAGCCGGTCTACTGGATCTTCGGCTACATCATCTTCGTCGGCCTCAACATCGCCGGCGTGGAGCTCTCATTCCGCGTGACGCTGGTGGTGACGCTGGCGGCGCTGGCCTGCCTCGTCGCCTTCTGGGTCAGCGCCATTCCGGTGGCCAACTTCTCCCGCTGGGCGCTCAACATCGGCGTCGGGCCGGACGGCACGGCGGTGGAACTGCCCAATGGCGGCGGGCCGTTCCTGCCCTTCGGCATCGGCGGCGCGCTGGCCGCCCTGCCCTTCGCCGTCTGGCTGTTCCTCGCCATCGAGCAATTGCCGCTGGCGGCGGAGGAATCGGTGGACCCGAAGACGGACATGCCCAAGGGCATCATGCTGGGCATGGCGACGCTCATCGTCTCTGCCTTCATGATCCTCTGGCTCAATTCCTCGGTGGCCAATGGCTCCTTCGGCCTCTCCACCTCGCTGGAGCCGCTGCTGGACGGCTTCAAGGCCATCTATGGCGACGGGCTGGCGAAGCTTCTCGCGCTGGTGGCGGTGATCGGGCTGATCGCCTCGTTCCACACCATCATCTACGCCCAGGGCCGGCAGATCTATTCGCTGTCGCGGGCCGGCTACTTCCCGCGCGGCCTCTCCGTCACCCATGGCGGCCGCAAGACCCCGCATGTGGCCATGGTGGCCGGCGCGCTGGTCGGCCTCGTCATCATGCTCGGCATCTGGTTCGCGCTGGGAGCGGAAGCGGGCGCGGCGGCCATCGGCGGCACGCTGCTGAACATGGCGGTGTTCGGCGCCATGCTCTCCTACGTGATGCAGGCCATTTCCTTCATCCTGATGCGAAAGAACATGCCGCACATCGAACGGCCCTATAAGAGCCCGTTCGGCGTCCCCGGCGCGGTGGCGACCATCGTGATCGCGATCGTCACCATCTGGTTCCAGCTCTCCGACCCCATCTACCGCAATGGCGTGATCGGCGTGGCCATCTGGTTCGCGGCCGGCATCGCCTATTTCGGCATCTGGGGCCGGCACAAGCTGGTGCTGTCACCGGAGGAGGAATTCGCCCTCTCCAAGGGCACGGCCGAATACAAGAGCTACTGAGGGGGCCGCGGTCCGCCTTTCCCGGCGGACCGCATTGCCCGGATCAGACCACCGACACCACGCGGAAGGTGTGCATCTCGTCGTCCTCATGGACGGAGACATACTCGCCCACCTCGAACCGCTCATCGCCGAAGCGGTAGCCGGCCTCGTCATCGTCGGTACCGGAAATGTCATAGCGGAACGCCCAGCTACCGCCTGGCCGGCGCACCAGGTGGCCCACCTCGTCGGCCTCGTCCGGGCGGAACTTCACCACCCGGCAGCTGTCGCGATGCTTGGCCCACTCCGCCGCATCGATGTGGCCGGCGCTGTCGAGGGGCGCCACGAAGCTGTAGCCGTGATTGCGCGCGCCGTCCGGATGCCCCTTCTCACGGGCAAGCTCCATGCGGATCTGACGGAAGCCGTGCGGCAACTGGGTCATGCTTTTTTCTCCCCGACCTTGCGGCCTGTGGCTCCGTCCCGAGCGCGGACATCACGATGCGTTGACGGAAGCCTGTTTCGCCCTTCGCCGGGCCGGCGCAACCATAGGCAGCGGGCCGGCGGAGTGCGATGATGATGTCGCCCGAGGGGCGACGCGTGGAAATGTGATTTTCCCCGATCCGGCGCGCAAGGCATTTGACCTTCCGCAACGCCGAAGTCTCACATCCGTGAAACGGTAATTCCAGTGGGCGCTGGGGGAGTGCTCAGGTCCGGGGGTCATCGACAGACGGGAGAATTGGACATGAACGACTCGGTGATGTTCCAGGGTCTCGCCCGCGCGCTGTCGCCCGCCACGCCGCCCATGGCTTGGCCGGTGACCGCATGGAAGAACCTGTTCTTCGACTGCCCGGTCGCGGTCAGCACGCACCTGCAGCAGTTCGTCGGCCGGCAGGTGCAGGAGCAGGTGGAGCTTCTCGGCCAGCTCTCGCGCGAGCAGAACCCGTCTGCCTTCGTCACCCGCGAGGCGGCGTTCCTGCAGCAATCGGCGCTCGCCTGGAGCACCGAACTGGTCGCGGTCGCCGAGATTGTCCAGTCCAAGCTGCTGAACGCCACGCAGGCGGAGCAGCCGGAAGACCAGCCGCCGTTCGCCAAGGCGGCGTGAGACGGTTCGCGCAGGCTTGAGACACCGCCATCCGCGGCTGCCGTCGCGGATCGAGGTGAGGTCGCCGCGGCCGGCGGTCGCGGCGGAGCCTGCGGCGTCTCGCCCGCGCGGATTGCCCCGGCGGCGCCGTAGCGCCATGGTGGGACCGAAGCGTTCTGAATCGGTCGCCCCCTGTGCTTATCGTTGAAATCCCGTATCGCGACCCGTTCGCCGCGTTCCAGGCCTTCGCCGACGCTCCCCAATGCGCCTTCCTCGACAGCGCGGCGGACAGCGACGTGCGGGCGCGCTGGTCCTATATCGGCGCGGATCCCTATGCCTTCATCACCTCCGGCGCCGACGGCGTCCGGCTGAACGGCGATCTTGTGCCCGGCACGCCGTTCGATGTGCTGGCGCGTGCGCTCAATCCCGGCGACCTGCCGCCGTGTCTCGGCCCCTCCTCCGCGCCTGTGCCGTTCCTCGGCGGCGCCATGGGCTATCTCGGCTATGAGCTGGGCCGGCATCTGGAGCGCCTGCCGCCGCCCCGGCCGGCGACGCCCTCCGTGCCTGAGATGGCCATGGGCCTCTACGACGCCATCCTCGCCTTCGACGGGCTGGAGAAGCGCGCCTTCATCGTCTCCAACGGCCGGCCCGAAACCGGAGATGCGGCCGAGGCCCGCGCCCAGCGCCGCGCACAGGAGCTGTTCGACCGGATCGCCACTGCGCCCGCCGTCGCGCCCGCTGCGGATTTCAGCCGCACCGGGACATTCGTGCCCGACCAGCCCCGCGCCGAGGTGGAGGCCGCCGTCGCGCGGGTGATCGAATACATCCGCGCCGGCGACATCTTCCAGGCCAACCTCACGCACCAGATGCGGGCGAAGGTGCCGGAGGGCCTCACCGACCTTGCCCTCTACACCCGCCTGCGTGCGCTCAGCCCCTCCCCCTTCGCCGCCTTCCTGCGTGCGGGCGACGACCTCGCGGTGCTTTCCGCCTCCCCCGAGCGCTTCCTTTCCCTCTCCTCGGACGGGCGGGTCGAGACGCGCCCCATCAAGGGCACCCGCCGCCGCAGCGCCGATCCCGCGGAGGACAAGGCGCTCGCCGACGCGCTTCTCGCCTCGGTGAAGGACCGGGCGGAAAACCTGATGATCGTGGACCTGATGCGCAACGATCTCTCGCGCGTCTCCGAGGTGGGCAGCGTGAAGGTGCCGGTGCTGTGCGGGCTGGAGACCTTCGCCAGCGTCCATCACCTCGTGTCGGTCATCGACAGCCGGCTGAAGCCCGGCCTCGGCCCGGTGGACCTCCTGAAGGCCTGCTTTCCCGGCGGCTCCATCACCGGCGCGCCGAAGATCCGCGCCATGGAAATCATCCACGAGCTGGAGCCCACCCCGCGCGGCGTCTATTGCGGCTCGGTGGCGTGGATCGGCTTCGACGGGGCGATGGATTCCTCCATTGTCATCCGCACCATCACCCGCTCCGGCGACACGCTGCTGACCCAGGCGGGTGGCGGCATCGTCGCGGATTCCGATCCGGCGGACGAATATGAGGAGAGCCTCGTGAAGCTCTCACCCATGCTGCGCGCGCTTTCGGGAGAGGGCGCATGAAGCTGTTCCTCGGCACCGCGCTGGTGGAAGAGGCGGACGCGACCGTCTCCCCCTTCGATCGCGGCTTCACTCTGGGTGATGGACTGTTCGAGACGCTGCGGGTGAAGGCCGGCAAGGTGCTGCGCGTGGAGGCGCACCTCGCCCGCCTCGCTGCCGGGGCCGACGTGCTGGGCATGCCCCTGCCCGCCATCGATCTCACAGCAGCGCTGGCGCGAACCGCGGCGGCGAACGGACTGAGCGAAGGCGTGCTGCGCCTCACCCTCACCCGTGGCACCGGCCCACGCGGCGTGCTGCCGCCGGCCGAGCCGAAGCCCACTTTGGTCATCACCGCCGCCCCGCTCTCGCCGCCCTTGCCCGCCGCGCGTCTCGTGATCGCGCAAGGCACCCGCCGCAACGACCGCTCGCCGCTCGCGCAGGTGAAGTCGCTGAACTATCTCGACGGCATCCTCGCCCGGCAGGAAGCGGCGAGACGGGGCGCGGATGACGCCATCCTGCTCAACACGCGCGATAGCGTGGCCGAAACCTCCATCGCCAACCTGTTCGCGCTCATCGACGGGGTGCTAGTCACGCCGCCTTTGTCCGAGGGCGTCTTGCCCGGCGTGATGCGGGCAGAAGTGATCGCCGCCGGGGCGCAGGAACGGCCGCTGACGGCGGACGACCTCTCCTCGGCCGAGGAAATCCTGCTCACCTCGGCGCTCGGCATCCGCTCCGTCGCGACGTTGGAGGGACGCCCCCTCCCCTCCATAGCTGCCGCTGAACGCCTGCGCGGCCTGATCGAGGGCGCATGAGGTGCCGGCCATGAGACAGCCGGCCATGACCGCCTCGACGCTGGCCACCGCGCGCCTCACGCTGCGCCCCTGGCGCCCATCGGATCGCGATGATCTGTGGCGGATGCAGTCCGACCCGCGCACCATGGAATTCCTCATGCCGGTGCCCGACCGCACCGCGAGCGATGCGGTTGCGGATCGCGCCGAGGCGCATTTCGCCCGCCACGGCTTCGGCCTGTGGGTGGTGGAGGCGCCGGGCGTCGCCGATTTCGCCGGCTATTGCGGGCTGGTCCATGTGCCCTACACGGAGCACTTCACACCAGCGGTGGAGATCGGCTGGCGTTTCGATCCCGCCTATTGGGGCCGGGGCTATGCCACCGAAGCGGCGCGGGCGGCGCTGGACTTCGGGTTTGAAAAGCTGGGACTGGACGAGATCGTCGCCATCACCGTGCCGGCGAACCTTCGCTCGCGGGCGGTGATGGAACGGCTCGGCATGGTGCGCGACGAAAACGGGGATTTCGACCTGCCGTCGACGCCGCCGGGCCACCCGTTGCGGCGGCAGGTGCTCTATCGCCTCAGACGGTCAGAAGCGCGGGGCTGACCACCGCCGCCTCGATGAGATCGGCGGCATCCTTCACGCCGCGCCCCTGCGCCATTTCGGCCGCGATACGCCGCGCATTCTCGCGATAGCTCGGCTGTTCCAGCACCGCCCGGAGCGCCGCGGTGAGGCGCTTCTGGCTGGCGCGGCCGGCCGGAACCACCTCGGCAACACCCGCATAGGCGAGGCGCGCGGCCGTGGCCGGCTGCTCGAAGGCGATAGGCATGGCGACGAGCGGCACGCCCTCGGCCATGGCATCGAGCACCGTGTTCATCCCGCAATGGAGCACAGCCGCCGCACAGCGCTTCAGAACCTCCTGCTGGGGCACGAAGGCGCGCACCTCGGCGAGGTCGCTCAACCGACCAACCTCAGCCTGCGAGAGAAGACCACCATGGGCGATGAGCAGGCGCACGCCCACCTCCCGCGCCGCCAGCGCCACCTTGCGGAACAAGTCCGCCCGCGCCCCTTGCAGGGTGCCCAGCGAGCAGAAGACGAGAGGCTTGCCCTCCGCCTCCGGCAGCGGCGCAGTCGTGGCCGGGATGGCGGCGTCATCGCGCCATGGCGAGCCGTAATGGAAGGTGGCGGGCAGCTCGGTGCGGGGGAAATCCAGCCCCTTTGGCATCTGCGCCACGGTGAGCAGTGGCGAGAAGCCGCCATCGGCGAACGGATCGAGCCCGAACGCCGAGCCATGGCGCACCAGCACCTTGCGCATGGAGGACATGAGGAAATCGGTGACGCGATAACCGCCCTTGTTGCGAACGAGCGCCTTCTCCCCCGCCTCATAGGGCCAGGGCACGAAGGGCGGCGGCACGCCCACCTCGCGGTTGAGCAGCAGCGCCGTCGCGGTGGAGATCACCGGCAGGCCGAGATGGCGCGGCACCAGCGTGCCGGCGGCCTCCGTCTGGTCCGCAATCACCGCATCCGCTCCGATGTCGCGAAGCACACCGGGCAGATCACGGCACAGCATGTCCGTCTGCGCGGCGGTCGCGCGCAGGGTACCGAGAAGTCCGAACAGGCCCGTGGGCTTGGCGAGGCGGTTCACATAGGCGTCGAGGGCGCCAGCGGGATAATCGCGCGTGCCCACCGCAGCGAAGCCCGCGCCCTTGCCTTCCACCAGCCGCGCCGCATCCGCCATATGGACGAAGGTGACGCGATGGCCGCGCGCGCCAAGCTCGCGGGCGAGCACCAGCAAGGGGTTGTAGTGCCCCGGCAGCGGCGGGGCGACGACGGCGAAATGGGTCATCGCGGCCGTGTCCACAGATGCATCGGGCGCGGCGGCTGCGGGCCGCTGCGCCGGGTGGCGAGGGCGAGGCCGATGCCCTGCATGAGATAGCCGATCTTCTGCGCCTTGGTGGTGGAGACGCGCGCATCCCACGCCTTCGGCCCGCGCCGGCGCACTTCGGTGCCGATGGCGCGATAGACACAGCGCGCGGCGCCCACGGCGGCGGCGGCGCGGAACGGCAGGGCGCCCATGCCGATCACCGCCTGCTCGTAATAGGGCTCGGCCACATCCAGCAGCCGCGCGACGGCTGCCGCGACCTGGGGACGATGCTCCGGCGCGGCGATCCCGCCGTCCGGCACGCCTTCCATGAGAAGGAAGGTCTCCGGCACATAGATGCGGCCGATGCCGGCATCCTCGATCACGTCGCGGGAGATGTTGGTGAGCTGGAAGCCGAGGCCGAGGTCGCTCGCCCGGTCCAGCACCACCTCGTCCCGCGCGCCCATGATCAGCGCCATCATCACCCCCACCACGCCGGCCACGTGATAGCAGTAGGTGAGCGTGTCATCGAGGGTCTCGTAGCGGCGGTCTTCCACATCCATGCGGAAGCCTTCGAGCAGGTCGAGGGGATGGCGCTCGGGAATGTCGTTGCGGCGGACCACCTCTGCGAAGGCGGCGAAGGCGGGGTGGGACGAAGGGACACCGCGATAGGCCCGGCGCGTCTCCTCGAACAGGGCATCCAGCCGCTCGGCGGGCGTCTGCGCGCTCGCAATGCGGCCGTGGCCCAGCTCCTGCCCGTCCACCACGTCGTCGCAGTGGCGGCACCACGCATAGAGCATCACCGCGTCTTCGCGCATGCGCGGCGCGAACAGCCGGGCGGCGGCGGCGAAGCTCTTGGAACCCTTGGCGATGGCCTCCTCGCTCGCGCCCACCACGTCCGGAGCAGCGTCCGCCCCGCTCATGCTGGCGACCGGGCGGCGATGCCGAGATCTTCCAGGATGAGGCCGGCCGTCGCCTTGGCCGAGCCCACCACGCCGGGCACGCCCGCGCCCGGATGGGTACCGGCCCCTGCGAAATAGAGGTTGGCGATCTTGTCGTCGCGGTTGTGCGGGCGGAACCAGGCCGACTGCGTGAGGATCGGCTCCACTGAGAAGGCGGAACCGAGATGGGCGGAGAGTTCGTCCCGGAAGCCGAAGGGCGTCAGGATGCGCGTGGTGACGAGGCTTTCCTTCAGCCCCGGCAGCAGACGCTGCTCCAGATGGCCGAGGATGCGGTCGCGATACTTCGGCCCCTCCACCTCCCAGTCGATCTCCGCCTTGCCGAGATGCGGCACGGGGGAGAGCACGTAGAAGGCGGTGGAGCCCTCCGGCGCCAGCGACTTGTCGGTCACGGTCGGCGCGTGGAGATAGAGAGAGAAATCATCCGGCAGGCGCGGGCCCTTGAAGATCTCGTCCACGAGGCCGCGATAGCGCGGGCCGAACAGCACCGTGTGGTGCTGGAGATGGTCCCAAGTGCGGTTGGCGCCGAAATAGATGACGAACAGCGACATGGAATGCCGCTTGCGCGCGAGCTTGGCGCCTTCCGCCTTCCCGCGCGCGCTGTTGCGCATGAGGTGGGCGTAGGTGTGCACCACATCCGCATTGGAGGCGACGAGGTCGAACGGCCGCATCTCCCCGCCGACGCGCACGCCGGTGGCGCGGTCGCCTTCCACGACGATCTCATCGACCTTGGCCGAGAGGTGGATGGTACCGCCGAGGTCGGTGAACAGCTTCACCATGCCGCGCACCAGCGCGCCGGTGCCGCCGCGGGGGAAGAACACGCCCCATTTGCGCTCCAGCGCATGGATGAGGGCGTAGATGGAGGAGGTTGAGAAGGGATTTCCCCCCACCAGCAGCGAGTGGAAGGAGAACGCCTCCCGCAGGTGCTCGTCCTTTATGAAGCTCGACACCATGGAATAGACCGAGCGCCACGCCTGGAGCTTGGCCAGCTGCGGCCCGGCCTTCATCATGTCGGAGAAATTCAGGAACGGCACGGCTCCGAGCTTGAGGTAGCCCTCCTCGAACACTGCCTTAGAATAGGCGAAGAAGCGCCGGTAGCCTTCCACATCCGCCGGGTTGAAGGCGGCGATCTGGGCGTCGAGGGCGGTCTGCTCGTTCACATAGTCGAACTGCCGGCCGTCCGACCACAGCAGCCGGTAGAAGGGCGAGACCGAGATCAGGTCCACATAGTCGCTGAACCGCCGGCCGGCCGCCTCATAGACGTCTTCGAGGCAGGAGGGGTCTGTGATGACGGTGGGCCCGCCATCGAAGGTGAAGCCCTTGTCCTCGTAGACATAGGCCCGGCCGCCGGGCTTGTCCCGCTGCTCGAAGATGGTGGTGGCGATGCCGGCCGCCTGCAGGCGGATGGCGAGGGAGAGCCCGCCGAATCCGGACCCGATGACGGCGGCGCGGCGGGGAGACTTGGTGACGTCGAGCATTATCTGGGACCGATAGCGGATTTCGTCTCGGGGAGGCAGGAAAGGGCCTTCAGCACCGATACGGGCGGACGACCCGTAAGGATGCGTGCCTTGTCCTTGAACGTGAGGCGATCCCCGTAGAAGCGTTGGATCAGGTCCTCGGGCAAGCGGTAAAAGCGCTCGAGGATGGCATAGCGGCGATCCGGCGCGGCCGCGCGGAACAGCATCCGGTTAAGCAGCCGGAAGAACCCGCGGCTCTCCCAGCGTCGGGCCGCATGCTGGCGCACGAAGGCGGCGATCGCGGGGCCTGAGAGATCCGGCAGCTCGCTCACGAGGTCCGCGAGTTCCAACGCATCCGGCAAGGAATAGCCGGTGGTGGGATGGAACAGCGCGGCGCGCAGCCCGACCCGCGCGACACCCTGGGGCGCCTCGGCCAGGAAGGCGCCGATATCGCCGCCAAGGGCGATGGGCAGGACGCCTTCCTCTTCGCGCACCACGTGGTCGATCTCCCAGCCCTGGGTCCCGGCATAGGCGGCGAGGCGGCGGCGCAGGGTCTCGATGGGGAGCTCCGCGCCGCTGGAATAATAGGTATCCTCGATCAGCAGCGTCTGCGGGTCCAGCGGCAGCACATAGACAAAGCGATAGCCGTCAATCTGCTCCACCCGCGCATCCATGATGAAAGGCCGGTGCAAACCGTGCGGACGGGTGAGCTGCACCTCCTGGCCCAGGAACTTCTGGAAGCCGAGGTCAAGATGGCGCGACGAAACCGGCCCGCGCCCGTCGATCACCGCCCCCGCATCGATGCGCTCGCCGCCGGCGAGGACGACATGATCGGCCGCCACATGGGCCACCTTGGCGTTGAGCCGGATGGATGGATGGAGGCGCTCGTGCATCACCTGCGACATGCGTTCGGAGGTGATGGTGCCGTAATGGCCCTTGAGGATGCGGGAGTAGGCCGGAAAGTGCACGTCGTGCCCCATCCACACATGGGCGCGGAACGGGCTGAGGAAGGCGTGCTGCATGCGGCCGAAATCGCTGGAATGATAGGACCAGCTGTGGTTGCCGCCGACGCTTTCGCCGGCCTCCAGCAACAGCACCCGCACGCGGCTGCGCCGTTCGGCGATGCGGGCGGCGATCAGGCAATTGGCGAGCCCGGCACCGACGAAAACGATATCCATGCCCGCCCCGTTCCCTTGGGTTGCGCCTCCTGAAAGCCGAATAAAGGGCGTCCGGCCGCGTGTCACCCCCTGCGTCAGGATGGATGCGGCCTGGTGCCGCTGCGACTCGGTCTCACTTGCGGGTGGCTCGGTCGACACTTACCTCACGGGAGCACACTGCGCCGGCGAACAATCGCCAGACCCGCGTGACGCCGGATGGGCAGACGCCCGCACCGGCCCGGGAGAAGACATGAACGAACAACATTGGCCGAGACTCTCGCCCCTTTCGACGGGCGTGAGAGGCCGTTGCCCCCGCTGCGGCGAGGGCCACCTTTTCAATGGCTTCCTGACGATTGCCCCGGCCTGCGAGGTCTGCGGGCTCGATTATTCCTTCGCCGATCCGGCGGATGGGCCGGCCTTCTTCGTCATGTGCTTCGCCTGCGTGCCGGCGGTTCTGTTCGCCATCTGGCTGGAGGTGGCCTTCCAGGCGCCCTACTGGGTCCACCTCGTGACCACGCTGCCCCTCTTGCTGCTCACCTGCATCCCGCCCCTGCGGCCGTTGAAGGGCTGGCTGGTGGCGAGCCAGTATTACTACAAGGCCGAGGAAGGCCGCCGCGTCATCGCCCCGTCCGCCCCCGAGGGACGGACGGGCGCCTGATCGCCCTCAGCGTCCAAGCCCCATGGCATGGGGCAGCCAGAGGGTGAGGCCGGGAATGTAGGTGATCGCGAGCAGCGCGATCATCAACGGCACCAGCCAGGGCAGGATGGCCATGGTGGTGCGTTCCACCGAGAGCCGCGCCACCCGCGCCAGCACGAACAGCACCATGCCCAGCGGCGGGTGCAGCAGCCCGATCATCAGGTTCAGCGTCATGATGAGCCCGAAATGGATCGGGTCGATGCCGAGCTTGAGCACGATGGGCAGCAGGATCGGCACCAGGATCGTGATGGCCGCGATGGTGTCGATGAAGCAGCCCACGAACAGGATGAGCAGGTTGGCCAGCGCCAGGAACACCCACTTGTTCTGGGTGAAGCCAAGGATGGCGTCCGACAGCATCTGCGCCGCCTGGCTCGCCGTGAGCAGCCACGCGAAGATGGAGGCCGCGGTGACGATGAACAGCACCGAGGCCGTCGTCTCGATGGTGTCGAAGGTCGCTTTCGCCAGCGTCTTCAGCGTCATGGAGCGGTAGCGCACCAGCCCCAGGAACAGCGACCAGATCACCGCCGCCACCGCCGCCTCGGTGGGCGTGAACCAGCCGAGCGTCATGCCGCCGATGAGGATGACCGGCGTCATCAGCGCCATGACGGCGGAGAAGTCGAAATACCAGTCGAGGGCGATCAGCACCGCGAGGGCGATGAGGACGGCCTGATTGGTGGAGAGCCCAACCTCGATCATCACATAGACCGCCGCCGGGAAGGCCAGCACGATCACGACCTCGATGCTGGCCGAGAGCAGTTTCCGCCAGTTGAAGGCGGCATCGGAGCCCCAGCCGTTGCGGCGGGCGAAATAGGCGACCGTCGCCATCATCAGCAGCGTCATCACCACGCCGGGCACCACGCCACCGAGGAAGAGCGCGCCGATGGAGACGTTGGCCAGCATCCCGTAGATCACGAACGGCAGGCTGGGCGGAATGATCGGCCCCAGCGTCGCGGAGGCGGCGGTGACGCCCACCGAGAACTCGGTGGAATAGCCATGATCCTTCATGGCCTTGATCTCGATGGTGCCGAGCCCGGCCGCATCGGCGATGGCGGTGCCGGACATGCCGGAGAAGATCACCGAGCCGATGATGTTCACCTGGCCGAGGCCACCGCGCATCCAGCCCACCAGCGCTACCGCGAAGGCATAGATGCGCCCGGTGACGCCCGCGATGTTCATGAGGTTGCCGGCGAGGATGAAGAACGGCACCGCCAGGAGCGGAAAGCTCTCCACGCCGGCGATCATGCGCTGGGCGATGACCACGTCCGGCACGGTGCCGCTGACGAGGATGTAGACGAGCGATGCCCCGGCCATGGCGATGGCCACCGGCACGCCGCAGAGCATCAGGAAGAGGAACCCGCCGATGAGCAGCCACATGGCTCAGTCCCCCTTGTGATCGTAGGTGCCTTCGAACGCCTCTGGGCGTTCGAGCACGCTGTAGCCGCGGCGGATGTTGCCGATGGCGACCTGGACCGAGCGGATCAGCATCATCACGAAGCCGAACAGGACCGCGTAGTAGACGACGCTCTTCGGCGCATCGACCATCACCATGGGCTCGTCGCCGACGAGGGCGATGTAGCGCACCATCAGCCACACGCCGTAGGCGATGAAGCTGGTGCGCACGAGGTCCACGAACAGCGAGAGCACGTGCCCGGCCCGCTCCGGCAGGAAGCGGTAGATGAGGTCCACCTGGATGTGCCGGGAGAGCCGCACGCACATGGCCGCGCCGATGAACACCACCGCCACGAGGCAATAGGTGGCAAGCTCCTCGGTCCACGAGAAACTGTCGTTCAGCACGTAGCGGGTGAAGAACTGGGTGAAGACCAGCCCCGCCATGATCCAGAAGATGGCGAGGGTGATCCAGTCCTCGAAGGCGTAGCCGGAGAGATCCACCTCCTCCTGCTGCTCGAACGTATGGGCGAGTTCCTCGCCGGTGACGCGGGTGTGGACTTCTTGGGCCATGAAGGGGTCCGGGCTGAGGAAGAGGTGCGCGCGGAAATCAAGAAAGCGGAGCCCTGCCCGCCGCCGTCATCCCCCGGCTTGTCCGGGGGATCCACGTATCGGCGAGAACGGCGAGAGCATCACGAGCACCGCATCGGCGGCACCGTGGATGCCCCGGACAAGCCGGGGCATGACGGTTGTTGAGACCTGTGAGGCGATGTGAGCAGCCGGAGACCGCCCAGCCTCACATGTTGCTCTTGATGGCCTGGATGCGGTCCCAGTCGGCCTTGCGATAGCCGAAGCTCTCGAAGGTGATGTTCTTCATCACCGTGTTCCGGAAGTCGTCCGTGTCCACCTCCACCACGGTGAGGCCCTTCTGCTTGAAGATGTCGAGCAGTTCCTTCTCCCGCTGCGCCACCTCGGCCGTGGCCTTGGCGGCCGCTTCCTGGGTGACTTCGGTGAATATCTTATGATCCTCGGGCGAGAGCTTCTTCCACAGGCTGCCGGAGATGATCGTGTTGAGATGGTCCACGATGTGGCCCGTCAGCACGATGTTCTTCTGCACCTCGTAGAACTTCTTCGCCTCGATGGTGGTGAGCGGATTTTCCTGCGCATCCACCGTGCCGTTCTGGAGGGCGAGATAGACCTCGGCGAAGGCGATGGGGGTGATGTTGGCGCCGCAGGCCTTGGGCATGGCGAGATAGGCCGGGGCATCCGGCACGCGGATCTTGAGCCCCTTCATCTCGGCGCAGGTCTTGAACGGCTTGTTCGAGGTGGACTGGCGCACGCCGTAATAGGTGACGGCGACGATATGGTTGCCGGTCTTGTCCTCGTAGCCCTTGGCGAGATCCTTGAACACGTCGCTCTTGGCGTAGGCGAGCAGGTGGCCGGCATCGCGGAAGGTGTAGGGGTAATAGGTGACGCCGATGGGCGGATAGGCCTTTCCGGCAAAGCTCGAGCCGGAGATGATCATGTCCACGGTGCCGAGCGTCAGCCCCTGGTTGATGTCGCTCTCCTTGCCGAGCTGCGAGGAGGGATAGACATCGATCTGGTAACGCCCGTTGGTGCGCTTGGCGATCTCGCCGGCAGCCCAGACGGAGGCGGTGTGGAACGGCTCGGACGGCTCGTAGACATGCGCCCACTTGAGCTTGGTCTGGGCGCTGGCCGGCCCGCCGAGCGTGAAGGCAGCCGCAAGGGCGAGCGCGGCCGCAAGGCCACGACGACGGTCGATCATCAATTTCCTCCCACACGGAATGCGGCGTCTTTGTCCGCTTTTGTGCTCGATGCAGCTTGTTTGCCGGCCGGGGACTAAATCGTTTTGAACCGCGGCCGGACGCCGCTCCGCCCCATGGTACTCGGTCCAAGGCGCGGGGCAAGGCTCATGTCGACACGAGTCACATTTGCGCGCCTGACGCGCACACCGTGCGGCGCTCGCCTACCGGCCCGGAGAGGGCGCGCCGTCTTCCACCGCCTGATGTCCCGCCGCCCCCTTGTGGGCGAAGAACTGCGTGACGCCAGCCGCGATGGCGTCGGCCATGCGGTCCCGACCGGCTTCGGAGGTGAGCTGCTTGAGGTCGTCGGGGCTCGACATGTAGCCGAGCTCCACCAGCACGGACGGCACGTCGTGGGCGCGCAGCACGCGGAAGCCGGCAGATTTCAAGGGCGTGCCGTGCATCCGCGTCGCCGCCTTCATGCTGCCCACCAGCGTGCGGGCAAAGAGCGCGGAGAAATTGCGCGTCTCCCGCTGGGCGAGATCCACGAGAATGCCCGCCACCTCGTCCGTCTCGTCGGAGAGATCGACGCCGGCGATGAGGTCGGCCTTGTTTTCCTTGTCCGCCAGATGGGCGGATTCCGTGTCGCTGGCGGTCTCCGACAGGGTGTAGACGCTGGCGCCGCGTGCCCTGCCATCGCCGCGGGCGAGCGCATCGGCATGGATGGAGATGAACAGGTCGGCCCGGTTCGTGCGGGCGATGCGCACCCGGTCGGCGAGCGGGATGAAGGTGTCGGTGGTGCGGGTCAGCACCACGCGATACCCGCCGGCCTTCTCCAGTCGGTCGCGCAGGGCGAGGGCGGTTTCCAGCACGATGGTCTTCTCGACGAAGGCCGAATAGCCGGACGTACCGGAATCGATACCGCCATGCCCCGGATCGATGACGATGACCGGGCGCGTGTCGCCGGCCGGCGGCGCGGCGACAGCCGCAGCCGGTAGTGCGGTGCGCTGTTCGGCCTCGGTGGCGATGGAGCGGGCGAAGGCGTCCGCATCGGCCTTGACCAGGTCCACCACGAGGCGGGCGGGCTGGTCGTCCACCGCATCCAGCACGAACGCCTTGTCGATGGCGACCGGGCCGGACACCTCCAGCACCATGCGCGCCTTGCCCGGCGCGAAGACACCGAATCGGTACGCTGTCACCAGCCCGCGCCGCAATTGGCCGGTATCGGGCTTCAGGGCGAAGGTGACGTCGGAGAGGTCGAGAATCACCCGCGGCGGGTTGGCGAGGGTGAAGGCCCGGAAGGCGGGGGCACGATCGAGGTCGACGATCAGGCGCGTGCGCTTGGCGTCGCCAGCGAGCCGCGCCTCCCGCGCCAAAGCCGGCGCCAGTGCCGGTGCGCCCCCCTCCCCCTGCGCCCAAGCGGGGCAGGCGACCACTGCCACAAAAGTGAACAGGATCAAGAAAGCAGCAGCCCCGCGCAGCCTCCACGTCGGGAGAACAGACAAGGCGGCGGGGCCGGGGCGGCGTCGCATCATCGCAATCTCACCCTCGTGCAGGCCGCCCGTCGGCAGCGGTCAGAAGCGGGCCACAAGAGAGGGGCAGGCTTAAGGCGGGGGTGTAAACGGCCCGTTGACGGAGCGTTATAGCCGTCCGGTGCGAGGTTCAGGACGCATGATCCTTGCCAAGCGGGAAGTCGGGCGGGTAAGAAGGGAACCGTACACAGTTCGCGTTCCGGAACAGGCTCTTCGGCCCCGGTTGCCGCGGCTGCCGCAGGGCGTGTCGAGAATCCGGGCGGGTCGCTGCGCATGCGATAGCCCGGAATCAAGGCAGCCCCAATTGCCGACGGCGGCACCTCAGGGACGATCCCCCGTCACCGAGGACCCTTTAGGCAAGCGCCGAACCGGCGCGGGCGGCATGCCTCGAAGCCAGCTTCGCCGATGGTCCGCGAGGGGACGATCTGGGGAATCGGGCGAGTGTGTACCGTGGCCGGAACGAGGCGCCCGCCTCCGCCCCGGCCTGAACCCTTCATCGAGGAGCGGGTAGCCGAGGGCATGGAATTTTTTCCGCACGACATGCGCGCTGAGCGCGCTTCCGTGTGCCCCGCCCCCGAGCGTGCGAGCGACGCGCTTGGGCGTACCTGTGCCTCCCCTTCTTCCTCACGTCATCACATCCGGCGCCAGAACGGTGTCGCGGCAGCGCCCGCAGGGGTCGAGCCGCGGCCGTCGCGGAGCATTGCTCCCGGCGCCGTGAAGAGAGATTTCCATGGCCAACAAGATGCTCATCGATGCGACCCACCCGGAGGAGACCCGGGTCGTGGTCGTGCGCGGGAACCGGGTCGAAGAATTCGACTATGAGTCCGCATCCCGCAAGCAGCTGCGGGGCAACATCTATCTCGCCAAGGTGACGCGCGTGGAGCCGTCGCTTCAGGCGGCCTTCATCGAGTACGGCGGCAACCGCCACGGCTTCCTCGCCTTCAGCGAGATCCATCCCGACTATTACCAGATCCCGGTCGCCGACCGCCTCGCCTTGATCGAGGAGGAGGAGCGCGCCGCGCGCCTTGCCGAGGACGAGGCCGACCTCAAGGACCGCCGCCGCGAGCGCAGCCGCGCCAAGCGCTCCCAGCCGGACCAGAGCATCAGCACCGCCGCCGAGCCGGTGGAGCATCCGGCCCCCGAGGCCGGCGAGGCCCCTGCCGCCGAAGAGTTTGAAGCCGCCGAAGGCGCCGCGCCCGCGCAGGATGCTGTAACCGAGGCCCCCTTCGAGGCCCCGGAGGCGTCTTCCGCGCATCACGCCGAGCCGATGAGCGCGCTGGTCGCCCCCGCCGAGGCCGCGGAAGCCGCGGCCGCCGTGGTCGAGGCCGCCATCGACGCCCCCCTGGGCACCCCCCTCCCCGCCCCGCAGGAGCAGGCGGCGGATGACGAGGAGGCCCTGCGCCGCCGCGAGGCCGCCGAGGGCGAGAGCGATCCCGCGCCGATCCTCGAAGGCGACGCGGTGATCCGCGAGGAAGTGACCATTACGTCCGCGCCCGGCGAGGACGAGGCGCCCCAGTCGGAGACCGACGAGGACGACCACGCCGAAGAGGACGACGACGAAGACGAGGACGAGGACGAAGAGGACTCGGACGAGGCTTCGGAAGAGAAGCCCCCCGAGGAGTCCGCGCGCGAAGAGCGTTCCGACGACGAGGAGCAGCCGCGTTCCCGCCGTCACCGCGGCCGGCGGCATGACCGCAAGCGCGACAAGGATGAGGACGAAGACGAGGACGACAGCGATGTCGACCAGATCGACGAGGAAGAGGAAATCGAGCACCTCGGCGCCGACGAGGACGCCCTCGAGGAGGTGCCGGAGCGCGCGCCGCAGCGCCGCGCCCGCAGCTACAAGATTCAGGAAGTCATCCGTCGCCGTCAGGTGATGCTGGTGCAGGTGGTCAAGGAAGAGCGCGGCAACAAGGGCGCGGCCCTCACCACCTACCTCTCTCTCGCCGGCCGCTATTCCGTGCTGATGCCGAACACCGCCCGTGGCGGCGGCATCTCCCGCAAGATCACCAACGCCGTGGATCGGAAGCGTCTGAAGGAAGTGGTGCAGGACCTGGAGGTGCCGGAAGGGATGGGCATCATCCTGCGCACCGCAGGCGCCAACCGCACCAAGACCGAGATCAAGCGCGACTTCGAATATCTCCTGCGGCTGTGGGAGACGGTGCGGGAGATGACCCTCTCCTCCACTGCGCCGAGCCTCGTCTACGAGGAAGGCTCGCTCATCAAGCGCGCCATCCGCGACCTCTACAACAAGGACATCGACGACATCCACGTCGCCGGCGAGGAGGGTTTCCGCGAGGCCCGTGACTTCATGCGCATGCTCATGCCGAGCCATGCGAAGTCGGTGATGCCCTATCGCGAGCCGCAGCCCATCTTCGCCCGTTACGGCGTGGAGCAGCAGCTCGATGCCATGTTCTCCCCCGTGGTGCAGCTGAAGAGCGGCGGCTACATCGTCATCAATCCCACCGAGGCGCTCGTCTCCATCGACGTGAACTCGGGCCGGGCGACCCGCGAGCACCATATCGAGGACACCGCCCTCAAGACGAACCTCGAAGCTTCCGAGGAAATCGCCCGCCAGCTGCGCCTGCGCGACCTTGCCGGCCTCATCGTGATCGATTTCATCGACATGGAGGAGAAGCGCAACAACCGGTCGGTGGAGCGCAAGCTCAAGGATTGCCTCAAGAACGACCGCGCCCGCATCCAGATCGGCCGCATCTCGCACTTCGGCCTTCTGGAGATGTCGCGCCAGCGCATCCGGACCGGCGTGCTGGAAAGCTCCATCGAGGTGTGCCCGCACTGCGGCGGCACCGGGCACGTGCGCTCGGCGGCCTCTGTCTCGCTCCAGCTGCTGCGCGCGCTGGAAGAGCAGCTGCTGCGCTCGCAGACCCACAATCTCGTCGCCCGCACCCGCACCGAGGTGGCGCTCTACGTTCTGAACCAGAAGCGCGCTCATCTGCGCGAGCTGGAGGAGCGCTTCAGCGTCACCCTCTCCGTCGCGGCGGACGAGAGCGTCACCGGCCACCAGCCCTTCATTATCGAGAAGGGTGATCTGGCCGCCCCCGCGCCCGCCGCCCCGCGGCCGAGCACCGTGGTTCAGCCCGACTCCATCCTGCCCGACGAGGATTTCCTCGAGGAGGATGAGGAGGAGATCGTCGAGGAAGCCGAGACCGAGGCTGAGGCTGAGGCCGAAGCGTCCGAGGGCAATGGCGAGCGGTCCGACGATGCTGGCCGCAAGCGCCGCCGTCGCCGCCGTCGGCGGCGGGGCGATCGCGAGGAAGGCCGCGAGAGCGCCGAGGGTGCCGAAGGCGAGGAGGAGGATGACGCCTCCGCCGAAACCGCTGAGGCCCAGGATGGCACGCGCGACGAGAACGCCCGCGAGGATGACGAGCGCGACGACGAAGAGCGTGGCGAAGACGAGCGCGCCGATGGCGAGCGTTCCGACGACGAGAACGGCGACCGCCGTCGCCGTCGCCGGGGTCGCCGTGGTGGCCGTCGCAACCGCCGCGAGCGGGACGACGATGCTCCGGGGAGCGCCGACGGCGAGAACGACGGCTCCGAGGAGAGCGACGACGAGCAGCCCGTGGCCGCAGAGGCCGAGGTTGCGGCAGCTCCCGTCACCTCGCCGACCTTTGCCGAAGCCCCGGCTGAAGTCCGGGCCGAGCCGGTAGCCGAAGTCCCTGCCGCCCCGGCCCCCGCGCCCGAGCCGGTGGCGGAAAGCGCCGAGGCGGCGCCGCGCCGTCGTCGCTCCACCATTCGCGAGAAGGCGCCGGTGATCCTGTCCGAGAGCGGCATCGCCACCCCGGTCGCACCCGTTGCGGCGGAAGCGCCTTCCGAGCCGGCCGCGGAGGCCGCCCCTGAGGCGGCAGCTCCTGAGGCTGCTCCCGAGGCGGCAACGCCTGCTCCCGTTGCCGAGCCTGCCCCGGCGCCCGAGACGCCCGCAGCGCCGGCCGAAGAGACCACGCCCCCCGCCAAGCCCCGCTCGGGCTGGTGGCAGCGCAAGCTGTTCGGCGGCTGACGCCTTCCGGGCAGACCTGTCCTGAATGTGAAAGGGCCTCCTTCGGGAGGCCCTTTTCATGTCGGGTATCCGGTTCGAAAGGAGCCCCCGGCCGAAAGCGCTCTTCCGTCGCGAAGAGGCCACGTTTCGCCCCCATAGCGGTGGCCGTGCGAGTCCCTGAGGGCGGACACGGTTGACGAATTCCGATACTGGCCGCCACCGTGACGCAGCGTCAAGGCGGCGCGAATGCGGTGAACGGTTGCCTTGGGGCCTTGGGTTTCCCAATGTAGTCGCTTCGCATCGGTGCCAAGTCGGGTTATGGCAAGTCGCGCTCTTGAAGGTCGCGGTCCTGCCAAGGCGGCCGCCGGGTTGGCGGTCGGCGTGGACAGCGTGCGGTCGGGCGAGGATTGCGACGGCCGGAACGGCGGCAGTCAGGGCCCGGCGTAGGGCGTCCCTCGGGTTGCGGCGGGAGGAAGCTGCGAGATGCGGGTGATTTTGAGGTTCCTGGGTTTCCTGTTCGCGCTCGCGACGCTGGTCCTGCTGGCGGGTGCGGCGGGCGCGACCTATCTGGTCTGGAAATATTCCCAGGACCTGCCCGACTACTCCCAGTTGCAGAATTACGAGCCGCCGGTGATGACCCGGGTCCATGCGGCGGACGGTGCGCTGGTGGCGGAGTATGCCAAGCAGCGGCGCCTCTATATCCCCATCCAGTCCGTGCCGCGCCTTGTGATCGAGGCGTTCCTCTCGGCCGAGGACAAGAACTTCTACGAGCACGGCGGCATCGATCCGACGGGCATCTTCCGCGCCGCTCTGACCTTCGCGCAGAACTACGGCAAGAACGTCCGCGCCCAGGGCGCCTCCACCATCACCCAGCAGGTGGCGAAGAACTTCCTTCTGACCAACGAGCGCAGCCTTGACCGCAAGATCAAGGAAGCCCTGCTCGCTCTGCGCATCGAGCGTGCCTATTCCAAGGACCGCATCCTCGAGCTGTACCTGAACGAGATCTATCTCGGCATGGGCGCCTACGGCATCGCCGCGGCGGCGCTGGTCTATTTCGACAAGTCCGTGGACGAGCTGAACGTGCAGGAGGTGGCCTATCTCGCCGCCCTGCCGAAGGCACCGTCCAACTACAATCCCTTCCGCGAGCGCAACCGCGCCACCGATCGCCGCAACTGGGTCATCGACCGCATGGTGGAGAACGGCTTCGTCTCCCAGCAGGAGGGCGAGGCCGCCAAGCGGGCGCAGTTGGAGGTCACCCCCCGCGCCACGGGCGCGCAGATCTTCGCCGCGGAATATTACGCGGAAGAGGTGCGCCGGCAGATCTACGAGCGCTACGGCGAGCGCAAGCTCTACGAAGGCGGCCTCTCCGTGCGCACGCCGCTCGATCCCAAGCTGCAGGTGCTGGCGAAGAAGACCCTCACGGACGGCATGGTGCGCTACGACGAGGAGCGCGGCTGGCGCAAGCCCGTCACCCACATCGACCTCGTGCCCGGAGACGACTGGGGTGTGAAGTTGGGCGAAGTGCGGGAATGGACCGACATTCCCTGGCGCCTTGCCATCGTGCTCGACGTGAGCAAGGACAATGCCCGCATCGGTCTCCAGCCGTCGCGCACCAAGTCCGGCCAACGGTCCATCGAACGCGAGGTCGGCCTGATCCCGGCCGAGGGCGCCAAGTGGACGCGCAAGGCCATCAACCAGGTGCTGAAGCCCGGTGACGTGGTCTATGTGGAGCCGCTCGGCAGCTCCGGCGGCCAGTGGCGCCTGCGCCAGCCGCCCGGCGTCGAAGGCGCCATGGTGGTCATGGAGCCCACCACCGGCCGCGTGCTCGCCCTTTCCGGCGGCTTCTCCTACGACGAGAGCCAGTTCAACCGTGCGACCCAGGCCATGCGGCAGCCGGGCTCCTCGTTCAAGCCCATCGTCTACTCGGCCGCCCTGGACAACGGCTACACGCCGTCCACCATCGTGGTCGACGCGCCGTTCGAGCTGGAGCAGCAGGGCCAGGATACCTGGCGGCCGGAGAACTATTCCAAGAAGTATTACGGCCCGCAGACGCTGCGCTTCGGCCTGGAGCAGTCGCGCAACGTGATGACTGTGCGCCTGGCGAACGACGTGGGCATGCCCATCATCGCCGAATATGCCAAGCGCTTCGGCATCTATGACGACATGCCGCCCTACCTCGCCATGGCGCTCGGCTCCGGCGAGACCACGCTGATGCGCATGACCGGCGCCTACGCCATGATCGCCAATGGCGGTCGCAAGGTGACGCCCTCGCTCATCGACCGCATCCAGGACCGCTACGGCCACACCATCTATCGCCACGACGAGCGCGAGTGCCGCGGCTGCGAGGCGACCAAGTGGGAAAACCAGCCGGAGCCGTCGCTGATCGACCGGCGCCCGGTGGTGCTCGACCCCATGACCGCCTACCAGATCACCTCCATGATGGAGGGCGTCGTGCAGCGCGGTACGGGCACGGCGCTCAAGGAGCTGGGCAAGCCCATCGCGGGCAAGACCGGCACCACCAACGACGAGAAGGACGCCTGGTTCATCGGCTTCACGCCGGAAATCGTGGTCGGCATCTATCTCGGCTACGACAAGCCTAGGCCCATGGGCAAGGGCTCCACCGGCGGCCTCCTCTCGGCGCCGATTGCGCGCGACTTCATGAAGGTGGCCATCGCCGATCGTCCTGCCATCCCGTTCCGCGTGCCCGCCGGCATCAAGCTGGTCCGTATCGACCGCAAGAGCGGGCAGCGCACCGGTGCCGGCGACGGCAACGCCATCCTCGAAGCCTTCAAGCCCGGCACTGCGCCGCCGGACGGCTATTCGGTGGCGGGCTATGCGGGCACCGATGGGTCGAATCCCGAGCCCGTCACCCCAGTGGCCCGGACCGGGACCGGCGGCCTCTACTGAAGCTCCCGTCCTGATCCCCCCGCGGCCCCTGCTCCTCTCGCAGCGGTCGGCAGGCCGGCGGCGGGCGCTTGAGCGTTGCTGTGCGTCAGTATGCTGCAGCGCAAAGTGCCCGCGTCTTCCGGGATGCAGCGGCGCTGCATTGGCAAGCTTTCCCGACGGGTCATCGCCTTGCGTTATGCGGTCTCTGCCCCCGACCGCCAGCCCGGATTTTGACGCAGATTAACCTCATTCTCGTACCGTTCCTGTACAAGCCCGCCGAGATAGGTAAGCTAGTCACGCGTGCCACTTGCCATTGGGTAAGCTGAAGTTTTCGCGCGTGGATGGCCTTGTGGCGTCCTCTCACGCAGAGGGCGTACAGCCGGGAGCTTCAGCCATGGACGGGAATATGGCGGATCGCCCAGCAGCTGCCCGCGCCCAAGGCCGCGAGGCTGTTGTCTTCTTCGACACGAACAACCTCGTCACGTTCATCAACACGGCCGCCGAGCGCCTGTGGGGACTGAACGAGGGGGAGGCGATCGGGCGCCCCGTGGGCGACCTCATTCCCGGCGCGGGAGGGCAGCCCAGTGGAGAGCTTCCCCTCTTGATCACGCGGGACGACGGCTCCCGCGTGGAGGGCCTCGTCTCCGTCACCCGCGCGAAGCATAAACGGGAGACCTATTACATCGCCTTCGTCCGCCCCACTCTGAACCCGCCCGTGCACACCAAGAGCCTCGCAATCCTCGCCGCTGTCGCCGAGAAGACCGACCGCGGCGTGCTTGTCGCCGACGCGCACGGCAAGGTGATCTACGCCAACCCCGCTTTCCGTGACATGCTGGATGACGGTACGGAATGGCCGGAGAGCGTCACCTTGGCCGAGTTGTTTTGCGGCCGGCTGGGGAATGCCTGCTTCGCAGACCACATCCAGGACGCCATGGACCGGCGCATCGCCCTGTCCGAAGACGTTGCGCTCAAGGGCAACACGGGAATGGAGGTCTGGGTGTCGGCAAGCGTCACTCCGATCATGGATCGCCAGACCGGCGTGCTGGAGCAGGTGGTCGCGGTCGTCGCGGACATCACCCACACCCGGCTCGTGGAGGATCTCCAGCGTCAGGTGCTCGGCGCACTGGCCGCCGATGCGCCCATGGCCGACATCATGGACATCCTGTGCCGCAAGGTGCAGGGCCTCGCACCCAACGCGCTCTGCTCCATTCTCGGCGTCACCGCGGACGATCGTCTGACGGTGCTGGCGGCCCCGAGCCTTCCGGCCGAGTTTTCCGCCGCCGTCGAAGGCCTCCCCATCGGCCCCCGCAGCGGCAGCTGCGGCACGGCGGCCTTCCGCGGCACGCCGGTGCTGGTCGAGGACATCGCCACCAGTCCCCTCTGGGAGGACTTCCGCGACATTCCCATCCCGCCCGGCATCACCGGCTGCTGGTCCATCCCCGTGAAGCTGCGCGGCGGGAAGGTGGCGGCCACCTTCGCCTTCTATTTCCAGACCGCCCACGGCCCGACCCCGTGGCTGGAGAACGTCGTCGCCGCCTGCTCCGATCTCTGCGCCCTGGCGCTGGAGCGCTTCGAGGCCAAGAAGCGCATCGAGATGCTGGCCAATGTGGACACGCTGACCGGCCTCGCCAACCGGCGCCAGCTCCACGCGATCCTCGAGGAATTGCTGGTGGAGGCCCGCACGCTGGAGCAGCCGCTCGCCGTGCTCTATCTCGACATCGACCACTTCAAGGACGTGAACGAGACGCTCGGCCATTCAACGGGCGATCAGCTGCTGGTGGAAGTGTCCCGCCGGCTCAAGGCGCAGCTTCGCACCGGTGACGTGGTGGGGCGCACCGGCGGCGACGAATTCCTCGTGCTGGTGCATGACTGCACCGCAGAGGAGGCGGCCCGCATCGCCCGGCGGCTGCTGGAATACGTGGCCGCGCCCATCACGGCGCAGGCGCTCCACCTCACCATGTCCGCGTCGGTCGGCATCGCGCTCTATCCCGACCATGGAACGGACGCGGAAACGCTCCTCAAGCACGCGGATACCGCCGTACACGAGGCCAAGCGCAAGGGCCGCGGCAAGTTCCACTTCTTTACGGAGGAGCTGAACCGCCGGGTGCTGGACCGCCTGGTGCTGTCCGTCGCGCTGCGCGAGGCCATCCAGAACCGCGCATTGCGCCTCGTCTACCAGCCGCAGGTGCTGCTCTCCTCCGGCGCGCTCCACGGCGTGGAGGCGCTCGCCCGCTGGACGGATCCGATCCACGGCGATGTCCCCGCCACCCGCTTCATCCCGCTCGCCGAGGAATACGGCCTCATCGAGAGCATCGACGAATGGGCGGTCGAGGCATCCTGCCAGCGCATCGCCACATGGCGGCAGGAGGGCGTCGACGTCCCCCACGTGTCTGTGAACCTCTCCCCGCTCAGTTTCCGCAGCGGCGATATCGTCGGCTTCATCTCGGGCGCGCTGCGCGAGTACGACCTGAAGCCCTCAGACCTCAGGGTGGAGATCACCGAGCGGGTGATGATGGACCAGCACCCGAACTCCTTCGCCACCGCGCGCGCCATCGAGGCCCTCGGCGTGCGCATCGCCATGGACGATTTCGGCACGGGCTATTCCAGCCTCAGCGCCCTCTCGCGCCTCCCCATTGCCGAGCTGAAGATCGACCGGTCCTTCATGCTCTCCATCGAGCAAGACCAGAACGCCCAGGCGCTGGCCACGGCGGTGATCCGCATCGGCCACAGCCTCGGCATGACGGTGGTAGCGGAGGGCGTCGAGACGCAGGCGCAAGCCGATCTCCTGCGATTCCTCGGTTGCCACGCGGCGCAGGGCTTCCTGTTCGCCCGTCCCATCGAAGCGGTGGACATCGGCTCCTGGCTCGCGGCACGGCGCGCCGGCTGAAGCTTTCTGCCCCCGAAGCCCCCTCCCCGCCGGCCCGGCGTTTACACCCGCGCCCCCCGCCGCTATTTTCCGCGGCCCTCAGCCGGAGAAAGATGAGCCATGCGCGCGGAACTCGCCGCAAAAGTCGACGAGATCAAAGCCTCCCTCGACCTGTTGCGGTCCCACCTCGACGTGGACCGTTCGCGCCGTCGTCTCGCGGAGCTGAATGCCATCGTTGAAGACCCCAAGCTCTGGGACGATCCCGAGCGGGCGCAAAAGCTGATGCAGGAGCGCACCAGCCTGGAGGATGGCCTCGGCGCCATCGATCGGGTGGAGCGCGACCTTGCCGACAATATCGAGCTCATCGATCTCGGAGAGGCGGAAGGCGACGAGGGTGTGATCTCCGAGGCCGCCGGAGCCCTTGACGGGCTGAAGGCGGAGTTGGCCCGGCGCGAGCTGGAGGCCTTGCTCTCGGGCGAGGCCGATTCCAACGACTCCTATCTCGAAGTCCATGCCGGCGCCGGCGGCACCGACAGCCAGGATTGGGCGGAGATGCTGCTGCGCATGTATCGCCGCTGGTGCGAGCGCCACGGCTTCAAGGTGGAGCTGATGGACGAGAGCCAGGGCGAGCAGGCCGGCCTGAAGTCCGCCACCATCCAGGTGAAGGGCCACAATGCCTATGGCTGGCTGAAGACCGAGGCGGGCGTCCACCGCCTCGTGCGCATCTCGCCCTTCGATTCCAACGCCCGGCGGCAGACGTCCTTCGCCTCGGTGGATGTCTATCCCGTGGTGGATGACCGCATCGTGGTGGACATCAAGGAAGCGGACGTGCGGGTCGACACGATGCGCTCCGGCGGTGCCGGCGGCCAGCACGTGAACAAGACGGAATCGGCGGTGCGCCTCACCCACATTCCCACCGGCATCGCCGTGGTGAGCGAGGGAGACCGCTCCCAGCACAAGAACCGCGCCACCGCCTGGAACATGCTGCGCGCCAAGCTCTACGACCTTGAGCTGAAAAAGCGCGAGGCGGAGGCCATGGCGGAGCAAGCAGCCAAGACCGACATCGGCTGGGGCCACCAGATCCGCTCTTATGTGCTCCAGCCCTATCAGCTGGTGAAGGACCTGCGCACCGGCGTCACCTCCGGCACGCCGCAGGAGGTGCTGGACGGCGACCTCGACCCCTTTATGCAGGCGGCCCTCGCCCAGCGCGCCTATGGCGGCGGGCCGGAGAGCGTCGACGACGTGGACTGATCTCCTCGGAGGGATCAGTTCGACCCGGTCATTCCGCCCTCCGGCGGGCTGTGTCGGAGACACGACAATCGGGGCCGCCGGAGTGGCGGCCCAATTCTTGCGTAAGCTTTCCCGGTCCCTCCGGACCTGAGAAAGCTGTGTGATGACCGAACTCTTCGCCATCTGCGCCACCTACGAGATCCAGGATGGCGACGCCCGCGGCTTCGTGCTCGCGCGGCTCGACGCGGACGGCAACAAGAAGGCGTGGCCGATCTTTATCGCCCGCCGCGGCAACAGCTTCCACGGCTACGAGAATGTCTGCCCGCACGAGGGCAAGCGGCTCGACGCCTATCCCGGCGAATTCCTGGACCGCGAGGCCAACTTCCTCGCCTGCGGGCGGCACCAGGCGAAGTTCGACCCCGACACCGGCGCCTGTTTCATCGGCCCCTGCAAGGGCAAATCCCTCACCCCCATCGAGATCGTCGTCGATGACGGCGACGTCTGCCTCGTCAACGTCCCCCTCGCCGAGGAGGACGGCCTGGACGTGGAGGACCCCAACGAGGTCCCGGAGGTGCTGATTACCGGCGACTGAGGCCTCACACCTCCGCTGGACAAGAGGTCGTGTCCGAAGGGGCACGGCAGACCGGGGCCTCGTGCCCGGTCCGGCCCTCCCTGGCCGGCGCACACGAGGTTCTCCACGGCACGCCCATAAGGGCCTCGCCCACCGCGACCTCACCCAAGGATTTTTCCATGACCGCTGTTGCTGATACGCCTTTTGCCAAGCTGAGCACCGAGGGACGGCTCCTGAAGCCGACGCTGAACGCCGACACCCATGTGGCCGACCGCTTCGGCTTCCGCGGCGAGATTTCCTACGACGGGCCTGAGGCGGTGCTGAAGGAAGTGTTCTCGGTGTGCGAGGACGGCAAGCCCGCCATCGGCTTCCTGGCCGGCTCCATCACCAGCTACGAGAGCCTGCCCAAGCTGGTGGAAACGCTCGGCGCCGCCCTCGACGGCGAGGGCAAGTATTTCGTCTATATCTCGGATCTGCCGCAGGGCAACCGCCTGCTGATCCGCTTCGGCGACGTGAAGATCTTCGCCATCTTCCTCGACGAAACCTCGGTCTACAACGAGCTGATCGACACCTTCTATGTGGACAAGGTGAAGCTCAAGAAGTTCGACACCGCCGCCAAGCTCGACGCCCTCGCCGACGTGGGGCTGAAATATGCGGAAGTCTCGCACTACAAGGAAGTGTCCTACGAGGACGGCCTGAGCATCAAGAACGCCGCCTGATCAGGCGCTGTCCGGGGACGGAGGGCTGCCCCGCCTCCGTCTGCGGACTGCTATGCTCTGCGCGCGACGATATGGGATGGATCGAGCCAAGTGACACGAAGGCCGACTCGTTCGAGGGCAGCCTTCAGTTGCCCCGCACCGTCATCTAGGCCCCGCTTAGCCATTTCGAGGAAGTGGACTTCCACAAAAACAGACCGCAGTTGGGGCTGCGCCAGCGTCTGCGTCAGGCCCCTGACCACATCGAGCTCGAAGCCCTCGACGTCAATCTTGATGACATTGGGACACTGATCGGCCGCATAGACATCGCCCCGCTCGACCTTCACCTCGATGCATTCGCTTGATTTGGCACTGGCATTGAGCGTGTTGCTCTGGTGATGGTCGCTGGTGCCGAAATGTGCCACGCCGGAATAGTCGGCAAGCGCAACCGGAACGACGGTCACCTGAGGATAGGGCGCAATCGTGTCGCGCAACGCCTGAAGGGTCGAGGGTGTGGGTTCGAAAGCGACGACCTTTCCAGTCAGCCCCACGGCCTCGGCCAATTTTCGGCTGTAGAGGCCAGTATTGGCGCCCACGTCCCAGACGATGTCGGCCGTCCTGACATCGTTCAGGAGCGCCACCCCGAAGGCATCTTCGTAGCCGCTCCTGGTAATCTTGCGGTATAATTTTACGAGAGGCCTGAGTATTCCGGCCTTCTGGCCGATACGACGAACCGCCAGCGCAAGCGGATGAGCGTAATCCATATCGGCCTCCTGCCATGATACCAGATGGCGCGTGTATCAACGCGTGGCGGCGAACCTCATCTCTGATGGGGCTGGCGGCGTACATCGGCGGGGCAGACGAGACCACTTCATATTCAGAAATTGCGCTGAGGCGTCAACCGGAACCCGCGTTCCATTGTCCTCTCGCACATCCACCCTCGGGGGATGTGGGCAGGCTTCCCGGTTCCATGGGCGCGAGATCCGTTTCTCCAATCCGACGCTGCGGCGGGAAGCCCGATGCAGAAACGGCGAGCCGACCTCCAAGGCTCAAGGCCCTGATCAAAACGAAAAATGCCCGGGACCGCAGGCCCGGGCATTGTTCTTACGGAGGCGAAAAATACCTCAGCTGCAGCCGGTCGTCCCACCGCAGGTGTCGCACTTCAGGCAGGTGCCGTTGCGCACCATGGTGAAGTTCATGCACTCGGGGCAAGCTTCGCCCTCGTAGCCCTTGGCCTTGGCTTCGGCACGGGCCTCGGCCTTGCGGGCGGTTGCGGACCAGGGGAGCGACTTCTCCATCAGGCTCTCGACCGCTTCCTCGATCTCCTCCGGCTGGGGCGCCGGATCCTTGAGTTCGGCGGTGTCAGCCTTCAGCGCGGTGGCGCCGACGGTGGTCGTCCGCAGCATCGTCACGTTGTCCGTGCCGGAACGCGGCTCGGGGGCGACAGGCTGGGGCACCAGCAGGTTCACCGTCTTGCCGCGCACGAGGCCCTTGGAGACGATGCGGGCCGACGGATTGGTCGGCGCCTTGCCCTCGTCCACACCCTTGCCGAGCGCGTCGAAGCCGGTCTCGGACAGGTCCACATGGCCGAGGTCGTTGCGGCCGAGATAGCTCACCGCCAGCTCGCGGAACACGTAGTCGAGCATGGAGGTGGCGTACTTGATGGTGTCGTTGCCCTGCACCGGGCCGGCCGGCTCGAAGCGGGTGAAGGTGAAGGCGTCCACATATTCCTCGAGCGGCACGCCGTACTGGAGGCCGAGCGAGATGGCGATGGCGAAGTTGTTGAGGAGCGAGCGGAGCGCCGCGCCCTCCTTGTGCATGTCGATGAAGATCTCGCCGAGGCGGCCATCATCATATTCGCCGGTACGCAGATAGACCTTGTGGCCGCCCACCACCGCCTTCTGGGTGTAGCCCTTGCGGCGGTCGGGCATCTTCTCGCGCTCACGCACGCGGTGCTCGACGATGCGCTCCACCACCCGCTCGACGATCTTCTCGGTGACCGACGCGGTGCGGGCCGCGTTGGGCTGGGCGAGCACGGCGTCCAGCGCGTCGTCCTCGTCCTCCTCGTCCGCCACCAGCTGGGCGTTGAGGGGCTGGGAGAGCTTGGAGCCGTCGCGATAGAGCGCGTTCGCCTTCAGCGCGAGGCGCCAGGACAGCAGGTAAGCTGCCTTGCAATCCTCGACGCTGGCGTCGTTGGGCATGTTGATGGTCTTGGAGATGGCGCCCGTGATGAAGGGCTGAGCCGCCGCCATCATGCGGATGTGGCTCTCCACCGACAGATAGCGCTTGCCGATGCGGCCGCACGGGGAGGCGCAGTCGAACACCGGCAGGTGCTGCGGCTTGAGGAAGGGCGCGCCCTCCAGCGTCATCGCCCCGCAGACATGCACGTTGGCGGCGTCGATGTCGGCCTTGGAGAAGCCGAGGAAGGCGAGCAGGTCGAACTTCGGGTCGGCAAGCTGGGCCGCCGGCACCTTCAGGGTGTTGGCGAGGAATTCCTCGCCGAACGTCCAGCGGTTGAAGGCGAACTTGATGTCGAACGCGGTCTTCACCGCGGCCTCGGCCTTCTGGATGGCCGCGTCGTCGAAGCCCTTGGCGCGCAGCGAGCCGTGGTTGACGGCCGGCGCGTTGGCGAGCGAGCCGTGGCCCACCGCATAGGCCTCGATTTCGGCGATCTCCGCTTCCTTGTAGCCGAGGGTGCGCAGCGCCTCGGGCACGGCGCGGTTGATGATCTTGAAGTAGCCGCCGCCGGCCAGCTTCTTGAACTTCACCAGCGCGAAGTCGGGCTCGATGCCGGTAGTGTCGCAGTCCATCACCAGGCCGATGGTGCCGGTGGGGGCAATCACGGAGACCTGCGCGTTGCGGTAGCCATGCTTCTCGCCGAGCTCCAACGCCCTGTCCCAGGCCGCGGTGGCGTGGGCGACGAGGCGGGTGTCCGGGCAGGAGAGGTGATCGAGCGGCACCGGGGCGATGGAGAGGCCCTCATAGCCCTCGGCGATGCCATGGGCGGCACGGCGGTGGTTGCGGATCACCCGCAGCATGGACTGGGCATTGGCCGAATAGGCCGCGAACGTGCCCAGCTCCTTCGCCATCTCGGCGGAGGTGGCGTAGCAGACGCCGGTCATGATGGCCGAGAGCGCACCGCAGATGGCGCGCCCCTGGGGGGAGTCATAGGGAATGCCGCTCGACATGAGCAGGCCGCCGATATTGGCGTAGCCGAGGCCCAGCGTGCGGTACTCGTAGGAGAGCTCGGCGATGCGGCGCGAGGGGAACTGCGCCATCAGCACGGAGATTTCCAGCACCACGGTCCACAACCGCACGGCGTGCTCGTAGCTCTCCACGTCGAACCTTTTCTCGGCATCGCGGAACTGCAGGAGGTTCAGCGATGCGAGGTTGCAGGCCGTGTCGTCGAGGAACATGTATTCCGAGCACGGGTTGGAGGCGCGGATCTCGCCGGCCGCCGGGCAGGTGTGCCAGTCGTTCACCGCGGTGTGGAACTGGATGCCGGGGTCGGCGCAGTGCCACGCGGCCGAGCCGATCTTCTCCCAGAGCTCACGGGCCTTGATGGTCTTGGCGACCTTGCCGTCGGTGCGGCGGATGAGCTTCCAGTCCTCATCGGCCTCGACGGCGCGCAGGAAGTCGTCGGTGACGCGGACGGAATTGTTGGAGTTCTGGCCGGCGACGGTGATGTAGGCCTCGCCGTCCCAATCGGTGTCGTAGATGGCGACATCGATGTCCTTGTAGCCCTGGCGGGCGTACTGGATCACCCGGCGGATGGCGGCGTCGGCAACCGCCGCCTTTCGGGCGGCCTTGATCTCGCGCTTGAGGGCCGGGTTCTTCTCCGGGTCGAAGCAGTCGTCGCCATTGCCCTCGCAGTTCACGCAGGCCTTGAGCACGGCCTTGAGGTGCTTGGCATTGAGCTTGGAGCCGGTGACGAGGGAGGAGACCTTCTGCTCCTCGATCACCTTCCAGTCCACATAGGCCTCGATGTCCGGATGGTCGGCGTCGACCACCACCATCTTGGCAGCGCGGCGGGTGGTGCCGCCGGACTTGATGGCGCCCGCCGCGCGGTCGCCGATCTTGAGGAAGCTCATGAGGCCGGACGAGCGGCCGCCGCCGGACAGCTTCTCACCCTCGCCGCGCAGCGCGGAGAAGTTGGAGCCGGTGCCGGAGCCGTACTTGAACAGGCGCGCCTCGCGGACCCACAGATCCATGATGCCGCCCTCGTTGACGAGGTCGTCGCCCACGGACTGGATGAAGCAGGCGTGCGGCTGGGGATGCTCATAGGCCGAGGTGGAGGCCATCAGCTCGCCGGTCTGGTAGTCCACATAGAAGTGGCCCTGCCCCGGCCCGTCGATGCCGTAGGCCCAGAACAGGCCGGTGTTGAACCACTGCGGCGAGTTGGGCGCGGCCATCTGCATGGCCAGCATGTAGCAATGCTCGTCGAAGAAGGCCTGCGCGTCGGCCTCGCTGTCGAAATAGCCGCCCTTCCAGCCCCAATAGGTCCAGGTGCCGGCCAGACGATCGAACACCTGCTGCGCGGTGGTCTCGCCCACATAGCGCTCGTTCTCGGGCAGGGCGGCGAGCGCCGCCTCGTCGGCCACGGAGCGCCACAGGAAGGAGGGGACGGAATTCTCCTCCACCTTCTTCAGGCGCGCGGGCACGCCGGCCTTGCGGAAATATTTCTGCGCGAGGATGTCGGAGGCGACCTGCGAGAACTGCGCGGGAACCTCGATCCCCTCCTGGCGGAAGACCACGGAGCCGTCGGGGTTCCGGATCTCGCTCACGGTCTCGCGGAAGGCGATGTCCGCGTAAGGGGAACGACCCTCTTGCGTGTAGCGGCGTTCAACGCGCATGACCGGTGCTCCTTCGGCTCGGCCCCGCTCGGGCCGATCATTCTACAGGACGAATATGGCGGACGGCTTCCCGTCAGGTACGGCGCAGCGCGCCGTCCCTTTGCAAGGACTGCCGACTTCGGGTTCTGGTGAGGTGCCCATGCCGCATAAGCTACGCGAGGCGCGGGTCGTTGATGGGCGTGACGCTAGTGTGAGTCCGCGCCGTCCGTCAACGCACCTCAGAGTGGCCGAAGCGCCCTCGAACTACGACCAATGGTGCTCCATAGACCCGACAGGCACAAGATGTTGGGTCTCATATGGTGAGGAAACGCTTAATTTCAATGTAGTGCCGGGGCGTCGCGGCCTCCGCCGTGCCGAGCGGGCCACGCCAGTTCGCATTTTTTCCGGCATGCCCGTCATCCACAGCTTGTCCAAAAATCTGCCATCCCATTGTCACGTTCGAGATGCGCACGGGCAGCGACCGAGGGGGATAGGCGACACCGGACGTATGCGCCCGCCACATAGCCGGCTTGTCTCAGTGCCATAGAGACCGTCTGGTCATATAGCGCGCAACAATCTATCAACTGGCGGCAACCGTTCGCGCCGTTGGCTCACTGCCCCATCCAGCCGCGACAGAAAATTGCCGGACCCTTCAGCCGCCGCCAACGGCTCCCGGCCTTTACGGGGCGCAGTTGGAAAGTACCGGCATGTCCACGACCTTCGCCGCCGATGCGGCGCCCGCCGTCAATCCCCGCTCGCGCGTCATCCTCGCGAGCCTGATCGGCACCACCATCGAGTTCTACGACTTCTACGTCTATGCCACGGCGGCGGTGCTGGTGTTTCCGCACCTGTTCTTCCCGGCCGGCAATGACACGACGGCGCTGCTCGCCTCGTTCGCCATCTTCGGCGCGGCCATGGTGGCGCGGCCGCTCGGGGCCATCTTCTTCGGCCACCTCGGCGACAAGAAGGGGCGCAAGCTGACGCTGGTGGGCGCGCTGCTCACCATGGGCATCGCTACCTTCCTCATCGGCCTGCTGCCCACCTTCCAGACCGCCGGCTGGTTCGCGCCCCTGCTGCTGGTGATCCTGCGCCTCGCCCAGGGCTTCGCGCTGGGTGGCGAGTGGAGCGGCGCGGCGCTGGTCGCCACCGAGAATGCGCCGGCCGGCAAGCGCGCCGTCTATGGCACCTTCCCGCAGCTCGGCGCGCCCATCGGCTTCATCATCGCCAACGGCCTGTTCCTCGCCATCGCGGCGCTGATGCCGTCGAGCGATCCGTCCCGCCCGTCCGATGCCTTCCTCTCCTGGGGCTGGCGCCTGCCCTTCCTGTTCTCGGCGGTGATGGTGATCGTCGGCCTGTGGGTGCGCATCTCGCTGGTGGAGAGCCCCGCCTTCGCCAAGGCGCTGGAGCACGGCCGCATCCAGAAGCTGCCGCTGGCCGCAGCGTTCAAGACCCATTGGCGCGAGCTGATCCTCGGCACCTTCTACATGCTCGCGACCTACGTGCTGTTCTACCTGATGACCACCTTCTCGCTCAGCTACGGCCGCGCCCCGACCACGGCGGCGGTGCCGGGGCTCGGCTATGACTACCGCACCTTCGTGCTGATGATGATCGGCGGCGTGGTGTTCTTCGGCATCTTCACGCTGGTGTCCGGCCCCTGGGCCGACCGCTGGGGCCGCCGCCGCACGCTGATCGGCATCACCGCCGCCATCGTGGTGTTCGGCCTGCTGTGGGTGCCGATCCTCTCCGCCGGGCCGGTGGGCGTGATGGCGTGGCTCGTCATCGGCTTCACGCTGATGGGCCTCACCTTCGGCCCCATGGGCGCGCTGCTGCCGGAGCTGTTCCCGGCCAATGTGCGCTACACGGGCTCGGGCATCTCCTACAACGTCTCGTCCATCCTCGGCGCGGCGGTGGCCCCGTTCATCGCGGTGGCGCTGTGGAGCTATGGCGGCGGCAGCCCGTTCTGGGTCGGCGTCTATCTCTCGGTCATGGCGCTCCTCACCCTCACCGCCCTAGTGCTGGGCAAGGAGACGCGCGACGTGAACATGGACCACTGAGGGCACGATAGCCCTCTTGTGACGCCCCTCTTGCGCCGGACGGGAAAAGGGAGTGAACCTCCCCTGCCCCGTCCGCGTAGGAAGGTGCGTCATGACAGCCGCTCCATCCCTCCTGTGGTTCCGCGACGATCTGCGCCTGGCCGATAACCCGGCGCTGAACGCCCTCGCCGAGACCGGCGCGCCCATCGCCGCGCTCTATGTCCTCGACGAGGACAGCCCCCACATCCGCCCGCTCGGCGGCGCCGCCCGCTGGTGGCTCGCCCAATCCCTGAGGGCGCTCCGGGCAGACCTCTCCCATCACGGCATTCCCCTGATCCTGAGACAGGGGCCGGTCACCCGCATCGTGCCGGAGGTGGCTGCCGCGCTGGGCGCGGCTACGGTCGCGTTCAATGATCGGGCGGGCGAGGCCGAGGGCAAGCTGGACCGGGCCATCACCGCCCGGCTGGCGGCCGAGGATCGCCGCGTGCTGCACTTCTGCGCCCACCTGCTCCACCCGCCGGGAACGGTGCTGGGCGGATCGGGGCGCATGCCGCGCACCTTCTCCTCCTTCCACCGCGCGGCCCTGCGCGAGCGCGATCTCTCCCCGCCCCTGCCCGCACCCAAGCGCCTCAAGGGCGTGACCCGTGCGCCGGATGGCGACACGCTTGAGAGCTTCGCGCTGGAGCCGGAAAAGCCCGACTGGGCCGGCGGCCTGCGCACCGCCTGGCATGTCGGCGAGGCAGCGGCGCGGCAGCGGCTTTCCGCCTTCATCGCCGACGGCCTCAAGGGCTACGCCACGGGCCGCGACCGGCCAGACCTCGATTACGTCTCACGCCTCTCGCCGCACCTGCGGTTCGGCGAGATATCCCCCCGGCAGATTTTCTTCGCCGTGCGCCACGCGGTGGATGCCGGCGAGGTGCCGGGCAGCGATGCAGCCAAGTTCGAGGCGGAACTTTACTGGCGGGAATTTTCCTACCATCTCCTCGCCGAGGAGCCGGACATCGCCCGGCGCAACATCCAGCAGAGCTTCGATGCCTTCCCCTGGCGGGAGTGCTCCGGCGAATTGAAGGCCTGGCGGCGCGGCCTCACCGGCTATCCGCTGGTGGATGCGGGCATGCGCCAGCTCTGGCAGACCGGCTGGATGCATAACCGGGTGCGGATGGTGGTGGCCTCCTTCCTCGCCAAGCACCTGCTCATCGACTGGCGCGCCGGCGAAGACTGGTTCTGGGACACGCTGGTGGACGCGGACGCCGCCAACAATGCCGCGTCGTGGCAATGGGTCGCCGGCTCCGGCCTTGATGCCGCGCCCTATTTCCGCATCTTCAATCCGGTGATGCAGGGCGAGAAGTTCGATCCCGACGGCACCTATGTGCGCACCTATGTGCCCGAGCTGAAGCGCCTGCCGGCGAAGCTCATCCACCAGCCATGGACCGCCCCGCAGGACACCCTCGCCGCTGCGGGCATCCGGCTGGGACACACCTATCCCAAGCCCCTGGTGGACCACGCCGCCGCCCGCGACCGAGCCTTGCGCGCCTTCGAACATCTGCGGCACGCGGCCGCCACAGAGGCGCGCGCGGCCGTCCGCTGACGCCTCTTCCCGGCGCAATCCCATGAGTTTGCGCCGGCCCTGCAACGCCGCTATTGAGGGGAGACGCGCGCCGAGGCAGCATAAGGCCCATTAAATTTCACATTGCGATGAAGGTATTTCTTCCATGATCCGTAACGGCCTTGTGGACTCCATCGGAAACACACCCCTTATCCGTCTGAAGCGGGCCTCCGAGGAGACCGGCTGCGACATCCTCGGCAAGGCGGAGTTCCTCAATCCCGGCCAGTCGGTGAAGGACCGCGCGGCGCTCGGCATCATCCAGGACGCAGTGGCCCGCGGCGAGCTGAAGCCCGGCGGCGTGATCGTGGAAGGCACGGCGGGCAATACGGGCATCGGCCTCGCCCTGGTGGCGGCCCCGCTCGGCTTCCGCACCGTGATCGTCATTCCCGAGACCCAGTCCCAGGAAAAAAAGGACATGCTGCGCCTCGCCGGCGCGACGCTGGTGGAAGTGCCGGCCGTGGCCTACGCCAATCCCAACAATTACGTGAAGGTCTCCGGCCGCCTGGCCGAGGCGCTGGCCAAGACCGAGCTCAACGGCGCCATCTGGGCGAACCAGTTCGACAACGTGGCCAACCGCCAGGCGCATATCGACACCACCGGCCCGGAAATCTGGGAGCAGACGCAGGGCAAGGTGGACGGCTTCATCTGCGCCGTCGGCACCGGCGGCACGCTGGCCGGCATCGGCATGGCACTGAAGGCGCGCAACAAGGACATCAAGATCGGCCTCGCCGATCCCATGGGCGCCGCGCTCTATTCCTATTACACGACCGGTGAGCTGAAGGCCGAGGGCTCCTCCATCACCGAGGGCATCGGGCAGGGGCGCATCACCGCCAACCTCGTCGACGCGCCGGTGGATGCTGCCTTCCAGATCCCGGACGAGGAGGCCCTCCCCGTCGTGTTCGACCTGCTGGAGCACGAGGGCCTATGCCTCGGCGGCTCGTCGGGCGTGAACGTCGCCGGCGCCATCCGCCTCGCGAAGGAGCTGGGGCCGGGCCACACCATCGTGACCATCCTCTGCGACTATGGCACCCGCTACCAGTCGAAGCTGTTCAACCCCGAGTTCCTGCGCTCCAAGAACCTGCCGGTGCCGGCGTGGCTGGAGCGCAAGGCCGAGGTGCCGAACGTCCTCGTCTGACGGCTTGACGCGGGGCGCGTTCCGGCCGAGGAAACCGCGCCCCGCCCAAACGCGAGCGAGATCGTCATGAGCACATCGCCCGAGAGCACCCTGCCGGTGGACACCCCGCAGAGCCCGTTCGTCTCCACTGAATGGCTCGCGGCCAATCTCGGCGCGCCGGACCTCGTGGTGGTGGACGCCTCCTGGCACATGCCGAATTCCGGCCGCAGCGGCGCGAAGGAATATCTCGCCGAGCACATTCCCGGCGCGGTGCATTTCGACATCGACACCATCGCCGACCACTCCACCTCCCTGCCCCACATGCTGCCGGACGCGCACAGCTTCGCGGTGGCGGTGGGGGCGCTGGGCATCGGCGACGGCCTGCGCATCGTGGTCTATGATTCCGTCGGCCTGTTCTCCGCGCCGCGCGTGTGGTGGACCTTCCGGGCCTTCGGCGCGAGCGACGTGAAGCTGCTGGATGGCGGCCTGCCCAAGTGGAAGGCCGAGGAACGTCCTCTGGAGGACGGACCGGTGCGCCGCCTGCCGGCCAGCTTCACCCCGCGCCTCGACCATTCCCTCGTCGCCGACATCGATCGGGTGGATCAGGCGCTCAAGACCGGCTCCGCGCAGGTGCTGGACGCCCGCCAGGACGCCCGCTTCCGCGGCGAGGCGCCGGAACCCCGCGAGGGCCTGCCCTCCGGCCACATGCCGGGCAGCTTCAACCTGCCGCACGGCCTGATCGTGAAGGACGGCCGCCTCCTCCCGCCGGCCGAGCTGCGCAAGGCCATCGACGGCTCCGGCCTCGATCTCTCGCGCCCGGTCATCACCTCATGCGGATCGGGCGTGTCGGCGGCCATCCTCTGGGTGGCGCTGGAGATGGTCGGGAAGCAGCCTCTCGCCCTCTATGACGGTTCGTGGACCGAATGGGGCGCGAGCGGCAAGGAGATTGCCGTCGGCTGACAGCGTGCGGCCTCGCGCGAGGCCGCACCTGCGGCGAAGTCCCGAGCCTGTTCCTGCGGAGCCGGCTCCGGAACGTTTGGCGTCTTGAATTGAAGCGTGCCTGCGCATGCGGGTTCGCGGGCGCTGAAGCCGCCGGATATTGGCGAGGCGATATCGCCTACGGATCGAGCTCGGTATCCCAGTAGAGATAGTCCATCCAGCTCTCATGCAGGTAGTTCGGCGGGAAATGCCGGCCGTTCTGATGGAGATCGTGGACGGAGGGCTGGAAGGGCGTCTGGGCGGGCCACATCCCCGCATCCGCCGGCATATGGCCGCCCTTGCGCAGATTGCAGGGGGAGCAGGCGGCGACCACATTCTCCCAGGTCGTCTGGCCTCCCTTCGAGCGCGGAATCACGTGGTCGAAGGTGAGATCCTCGCGGGAGCCGCAATATTGGCAGGAGAAGCGGTCGCGCAGGAAGACGTTGAAGCGGGTGAAGGCAGGCTGCCGCGTTGGCTTCACGAAGGTGCGCAGTGAAACGACGCTCGGCAGTCGGATTTCAAAGCCCGGACTTCGCACCGCCTTGTCGTAATATTCGACGATGTTCACCCGGTCGAGAAAGACCGCCTTGATGGCGTCCTGCCAACTCCAGACCGACAGCGGGTAATAGCTCAACGGGCGGTAGTCCGCGTTGAGCACGAGCGCTGGCCAGGCACCTGGTGACAAAGCAGTGGTCAAGGACCGAACTCCTCGTCTTCGCACCCGAATCGCGCCTGACGATCCCGGTACGCGGCGGATACTCTATATGCTCCGTGTCACTGTTGTGAAGCCGAGGCCAAACCACGGCCATTTCCGGGCATTTACTCGCGCCACCGGCCGCACCTGCTTCCGTTACCGTCTCAGCGCGACTTGGGTGCGAGGAACTCGGCGAGAAAGGCGCCGCCATGGGCGAGGCCGCCATCGTCGATGCCGTGCCCGAGGCCTTGGCTGAGGTGCCATTCCACCGGCACGCCGGCCTCGGCGAGGCCACGGGCGGAGGCGAACAGCGCCTGGGCCGGTATCACCTCATCCTCCGTGCCGTGCACCAGAAGGATGGGCGGGCGCGTGTGCAATTGCAGGTCGCGCGGCACGCCGCCCGCCGCTTCCACCCACAGCCCCGAATAGGAGACGACGGCGGCCGGTGCGACGGCGGCGGTGGTCGCGATCTTCAGCGCCATCATCGCGCCCTGGCTGAAGCCGACCAGCGCCAGCCGCGACGGCGGCAGGTCGTATTTCGCCAGTTCCACCTCCAAAAACGCAGCCAGCACGGGCGCCGCGGCCTCGGCACCACGGGCCAGTTCGTGGGGATCCCGGAAGCTCAGCGGGAACCACTGCCGGCCCACCGGTGCCTCCCCGCAGGGGTCGGGGGCGTGGGGGGAAATGAAGGCGGTGCCGGGCAGCAAATCGGCCCAGGCATTGCCGAGGTCGATGAGGTCGCGCCCGTCCGCACCATAGCCGTGCAGCAGCACGACGAGACTGTCGGGCGCGCCGCCGTTGCGCGGGCGCAGGCGCGGGCCGTCGAGAATGGGCTCGTCGAGGGAAACGCCGTCGAGGGGAAAGGACATGGGCACGCTCTTCTCAGGCCGGGGCGCCGAGGCGGGCGCGCCGCGCACCATAATACGCCCACAGAAGATGAGCCGCCACGCCACGCAGCGGCCGCCAGTCCTCGGCGATGGCGCGCAGGCCGAGGGGCGTGCAGCGGCCGCCCAGCTCGAACGCATCGCCCATCGCCACCTGGAGCGCGAGGTCTCCATGGGGAAAGGCATCGGCGCGGCCGAGACAGAACAGGAGGTAGATGTCGGCGGTCCAAAGCCCGATGCCGGGCAGCCGCGTCATCACCTCGGCCGCGGCGTCCGCCTCCAGGCGCGCCACAGCCTCAAGATCGACCTCGCCTTCCGCAAGCGCGCGGGCGATGCCGGTGAGGGTGCGGATCTTCGGTGCGGACAGGCCGGCCCCGCGCAATGTCTCCACCGGCGCGGCCAGCATGGCCTCCACCGTGGGCGTCCCGCCCAGCGCGGCCTCGAACCGGGCGGAGATGGCCCGCGCCGAGGCGACCGACAATTGCTGGGCGATCACCACCGCGCACAGGCCGGCGAATCCGGGTGGGCGACGGCGCAGGGCCGGGCGGCCGGCCACCTCCGCCACCGGAACGAGGCGATCATCCAGCTCCAGCAATTGCGCGAAGGCGCGGTCGAATACGCCCTGGTCGGTGAGCAGCGGCTCCTTCATTGCGCAAACCCGCAGGCTTGTCTGTCACACCGGGATATCGCTCTAATAGCGCACGCCATGCCCCAGCCTCCCCTTCCCTTCGTCTGCCGCTTCGCGCCGAGCCCCAACGGCCGGCTGCATCTCGGCCACGCCTTCTCGGCGCTGGTGAATGCCGAGGCGGCGGCGCGCACGGGCGGCACCTTCCTGCTGCGCATGGAGGACATCGACACCACCCGCTGTCGACCCGAATTCGAACGGGGCATCCTCGACGACCTCGCCTGGCTCGGCATCGTGCCCGCCGCGCCGCCGCGGCGCCAGTCCGAGCATTTCGCCGACTATGCCGAAGCACTGGCGCGACTGGAGCGCATGGGCCTCGTCTATCCCGCCTTCGAGAGCCGTTCCGACATCGCGCGCGCGGTGATCGAGGCCGAGGCGAAGCAGGGGCACCCGGCCCCACGGGACCCGGACGGGGCACCGCTCTATCCCTTCCAGCGCTCAGGGCTGTCCGATGGGGAACGCGCGCAGCGGCGGGCGGCGGGCGAGCCTTATGTGCTGCGGCTCGACATGGCGGCAGCGCTTAAGGCCGTCGGCAGCGGCCCGCTCTTCTGGCCGAAAGCCCGGGATATGCCGGAAGGCCCAGCCGTCCCGGCGCCGGCCGATCCGGCCCAGTGGGGCGATGTGGTGCTGGCGCGGCGGGACGTGCCAACGTCCTACCATCTCTCGGTGGTGGTGGACGACGCGCTGCAGGGCATCACCCGCGTCATCCGCGGCATGGACCTGTTCCACGCCACCTCGGTTCACGTGCTGCTGCAGCGGCTCCTGGGCCTAGAGACGCCCGTCTACCACCATCACCGACTGATCCTCGACGCCAGCGGCCACAAGCTGTCCAAGAGCAATTCGGCCACCAGCCTCCTGGCGCTCAGGACCTGCGGCGCGACGCCCGCGGACATCCGCGCGCGGCTGGGGCTCGACGCGCCTCAGCCGACCCCGAGGATGTAGAGCCAGAACGCCACGGTGACGACCGCGAGCCCGGTGGAGAGGGAGACCGCGCTGGTGGAGGCAGCCACCCCCACACCATAGCGCTGCGCCAGCAGATAGCCATTGACGCCGCTCGGCATGGCCGCGAACAGCACCGCCACGCCGGCCCACACCGGCGGCATGCTGAAGACCATGGTGAGCGCGAACACCGCCGCCGGATGGACGATGAGCTTCAGGAAGCTGATGAGCGCCGAGGGCAAAAGATCGCCCCCCGCCATGCCGTAGCGCTTCAGCGACAGGCCGAGGGAGATGAGCGCGCAGGGCGTCGCCGCGGCCGAGAGAAGATCGATCATCTGCTTCGGCACGCCCACAGCCTGGATGCCCACCACCTTGGCGAGCGCCCCGGCATAGATGCCGAGCAGGATGGGGTTGAAGGCGAGCGCCTTGCCGAGCCGCATCATGGTCGCACGGGAGAAGCCGTGGCTGCCCTCCAGCAGCACGGTGGCCGCCACCAGCATCACCGGCAGGTGGATGGCGATGAGCAGGAACAGCGGCACCGCGCCCGCCTCGCCATAAGCCTTCAGGATCAACGGCACGCCGACGAACACGGTATTGGCCTGGCCCGCAGCGAAGCCGTGGATGACCGCTTCCTGCCGCCCCCGCCCGAACAGCCGCTCCGCCGCCACCATGGCGATGGCGAACACGAAGAAGGCACCGGCGAAATAGGCGATCCAATAGCCCCAGGGCTGGGCCTCCGGCAGCTTCGATTCGGTCAGCGTCTTGAAGATGAGGACCGGCACCGACAGGCTGAACACGAACTCCGCCAGCCCATCCGTCGCCCGTTCACTGACGAGGCCGATCCGGGCGGAGATGTAGCCCACGAGCACCATGCCGAACACCGGCAGGACGATGACGGAAATGTCCGCGAACGTGTTGAGCATGGCCGTTTCCGTCAGGCCGCCCGCATCTGCGCCGTCTCTTCGGCGGTCGCAAGGTCCACCCTGCGGACGCCGACCATGACGCCGAGCCTCTGGCCGAGGCGCACGGCGACGGCCTCCTCTGCGGCGAACTCGATCGTGACGGTGAGCGTGTCCGCATCCGTCCGGCAGTCGATGCGGCCGGGCAGGACGTCGTGGATCACGAACGGCTCCAGCAGGCGCAGCAGGAGGTTGGTGGCCGGCTCGGCGGCGACGGCGAGGCGGTACGAGGAGTGATGAGGACGAACAGGGGAGGAGCCGTCGCGATGAGCGGCGGGTTCACGGCTGGACATGGGGGACGATCCGGACTGATGCGGGCCTTGCCGCGCAATTCTCTGGGCAGTCACCTGACGGGCCTGCCCCGGCGGAGGATCGCGCCGCGGCCGTCGACGGCCTCAGGCGCGCAAGTCTACCCGGCCGACAGGGTCGACCGGGCGACGAATTCGCCGCAGGGCCGGAAGGAGGCCCGGCATATGGTATCCGGAACGGAGCATGGCGCGGACGTTAGGCTTCCGGGAAGGAGGCGTCAACCAATGGGCAAATCGTTTTAGCCATGAAATGCCGGCGACGGGCGCCCGAAACGCAAACGGCCGGGCAGTGCCCGGCCGCGAACGCTGGGTCCGTCGCCGAAGCGGCGATCAGCCCTCGTCGTCGTCGTTGTGCTCGGGGGGCACGAGGCCCTGAAGGCCGGCGAGCAGCTCTTCCTCGGTCATCCGGTCGAGCATGACGTCGCTGTCCTCGCCGCCGGAGCTGTCGCTGGACGCGATGAGCGGCACGGCCTCGGGCTCGGGCTCGTCCACCTCGGTGTACTTCTGCAGCGAGTGGATGAGGTCTTCCTTGAGATCCTCGGGGCTCACGGTCTCGTCGGCGATCTCGCGCAGGGCGACGACAGGGTTCTTGTCGTTGTCCCGGTCGATGGTGATCTGCTGGCCGGACGAGATCATGCGCGCGCGGTGGGCGGCGAGCAAAACCAGCTCGAACCGGTTGTCCACCTTGTCGATGCAGTCTTCTACGGTGACACGGGCCATGGGCTCGTCACTCCCTTATGCGCGATGCGCACAGAATACAGGCCTTGAGAAGAGGGCGTCGATACAGCAATTCGGCCAAAGGGGCAACCCCGCCGACCAAGCGCCGCGCCTTTTTCGCTTGCCTTGAACGGTTCTTCGTCGGAGAAAGGCGACAGGACGACGTGGTTTGCAGCCGTTCCCCGTTCTGCCCATCCCATTCCATCGGCGGACTTTTGTATGCAGGGCCAGGAAAAGATCGCTCTTCTCATTGATGGCGCCAACCTTTATTCCGCGACCAAGGCGTTGGGCTTCGATATCGACTACAAGCGGCTCCTCAAGGAGTTCCAGAGCCGCGGATACCTCCTTCGCGCGTTCTACTACACGACGCTGATCGAGGACCAGGAATACTCCTCCATCCGGCCGCTGCTCGATTGGCTGGACTACAACGGCTATTCGGTGGTCACCAAGCTTGCCCGCGAGTTCACGGACGCTCAGGGCCGGCGCCGCGTGCGCGGCAACATGGACATCGAGATCGCCGTGGACGCCATGGAGCTCGCCGAGCACGTGGACCACATCGTCCTGTTCTCCGGCGACGGCGACTTCCGTTCGCTGGTGGAAGCCCTGCAGCGCAAGGGCGTGCGGGTCTCGGTGGTGTCCACCATCTCCACCCAGCCGCCGCTGATCGCGGATGACCTGCGCCGCCAGGCGGACGTCTTCATCGATCTGGTGGACCTCCAGCCCAAGATCGGCCGCGACCCGTCCGAGCGGCAGGGCCGGATGCAGGAGACGCCCCGCTTCCTCGAGCGGCGCAGTGCCACGACCGCGGCCGGCGACGGCAACGACTGACGCCGCCGTGCCTCCCAAGATGGCTGCCAAGACGGCCGCCGCCCGGCCTGCCGCGGCGTCCGAGCCGGGGCGCGACTGCCCGCTTTGCCCGCGCCTCGTGGAGTTCCGCGAGGAATGGCGGGCGAATGAACCCGGCTGGCACAATGCGCCCGTGCCCGCCTTCGGGCCGGTCGACGCGCCCCTGCTCATCGTCGGTCTCGCGCCCGGCCTGCGTGGCGCCAACCGCACCGGCCGCCCGTTCACCGGCGACTATGCCGGCGATCTGCTCTACGCAACGCTGATCGAATACGGCTTCGCCCGTGGACCCTATGCGGCGCACCCGGAAGATGGCCTGGCCCTCACCGGCGCGCGCATCGTCAATGCGGTGCGCTGCGTGCCGCCCCAGAACAAGCCGACGCCCGAGGAAATCCGCACCTGCCGGCCCTTCCTCTCCGCCGCCATGGCCGAGATGCCGGCGCTCAGGGCCATCGTCACGCTGGGCAAGATCGCCCACGATTCGACCCTCGCGGCGCTGGGCCAGAAGGCCTCGCGGCTGAAGTTCGGCCACGGCGTGTCGGACGAGGTGGGCAGCGTGCGGCTGTTCGCGAGCTACCACTGCTCGCGCTACAACACGAACACCGGCGTGCTGACGCCCGAGATGTTCCGCTCCGTCTTTTCCGCGGTCCGCGCCAGCCTCGGCTGAGCTGCGTGGCCTGACCAGCCCGGGCTGAGCGGTCAGTCCTCCCGCCGCCGGCGCAGATGGGCCAGCACGTCCGCCGCGTTCCGGTCCGGCGGGAAGACCGGATAGAAGACATGGCTGATGGCGCCCTCCTCGATGATGAGGGTGATGCGCTTCAGCAGCTTCGCGCCCTCCACCTCGAAGGTCGGCAGGCGGATCGCCGTCGTCAGCTCATGCCGATGATCGGAGAGCAGCGGGAACGGCAAATGCAGCCGCTCCGCCGCCTCGCGCTGATAGTCGCTGTCCTGCAGCGACAGGCCGAACACATGCTCCACGCCGGCGTCGCGCAGATCGGCGAAGTAGTCGCGGAAGGCGCAGGACTGGGGCGTGCAGCCACGCGCGCCGGGAATGGCATCCCAGCCCTCCGGTAAGGGCTGGCCGGGAACTCCCGTGCGCGGATAGGCGTAGACCACGGTCAGTCCGGAGAGGCCGGAGAGATCGATGTGGCGGCCGTCCGTGGCGGGAAGGGTGATGATGGGTAGTTCGAGCCCCGGCAGGTGCGCGGCGAGGCCGTCGTCTTCCGGCGACGGGAGGTCATCGGGCAGGCTGGTGTAGCCGGAAGTGCTCATGACGCGTCCCCCTGAGAGGTGTCGTAGGAGATGAATTCGAGCAGCGACCCGTCCGGATCGCGGAAATAGACGCTGGTGCCATGGCCTTGTGCGCCGAAGCGACGAACCGGGCCAAGTTCTGGCGTGATGTCGTGGGCGGCGAGGTGCACCACGGCCTCCGCGATCGGGCCATCCCAGCGGAAGCACAGATCGGAATTGCCCGGCTGCACCGGCAGGCGCGCCACCGGCACCGGGTCGACGCCCGGACCGTGCAGATTCAGCTGGCGGTCACCGAAGCGGTAGGCGAAGCCCGTGCCCACCGTCACCACCTCCGCACCGAGGACGGACGCATAGAAGGCGTTGGAGCGGGCGAAATCGCTCACATGGACGACGCAATGGTCGAAGGCGATCTTGCCCGGCATGGCGCCCCTTCCCTCACCCGCGTTCGCGCATCAGGCGCGCCTTGTCGCGCGCCCAGTCGCGCTCCTTGGAGGCCTCGCGCTTGTCGTGCGCCTTGCGGCCCTTGGCGAGCGCCAGCTCCACCTTGGCGCGACCGCGATCGTTGAAATAGATCTTGGTCGCCACCACCGTCATGCCCTCGCGCTCCACGGCCTGCCCGAGCTTGGCGATCTGCCGCTTGTGTAGCAGCAGCTTCCGCGGCCGGCGGGTCTCGTGGTTGAAGCGGTTGGCTTCCAGATATTCGGGGATATAGGCGTTGTAGAGCCACATCTCGCCCTCCTTCTGGGCGGCGTAGCTCTCGCCGATGGTCGCCTTGCCGTTGCGCAGGCTCTTCACCTCGGTGCCGGTGAGGGAGATGCCGGCCTCGAACGTCTCGCCGAGCTCGAAATCGAAGCGGGCGCGCCGGTTGTCGGCGGCGATCTTGCGGGGGGCTTCGGTCTTCTTGGATGTCATGATGGGGGAATGTGGTCGCAGCGCACCGCCGAAGCAAGCCGCAAGGGGTCAGGTCGGTTGGCGGAGCGCTGGAGAACGGGCCATCAGGCGACGGCGGGTCGCCTGATCCCCCGATCCATCGACCTCAGTTGATGAGGCCGGCCTGCACCATCGCGCTGCGCACCACGGCGCGGGTGGTCTCGGAGACCGGCACCATGGGCAGGCGCGCCTCTTCGCTCATCTTGCCGAGGAGCGAGAGGGCGTACTTGGTGGGGGCCGGGTTGGTCTCCACGAACAGCGCCGTGTGCAGCGGCATCAGCTTGTCCTGGATGGCCAGCGCCGCCTTGAAGTCGCCGGCGAGGCAGGCCAGCTGGAACTCCGAGCACAGGCGCGGCGCGACGTTGGAGGCAACCGAGATGCAGCCGTGGCCGCCATGGGCCATGAAGCCGAGCGCGGTCGCATCCTCGCCCGAGAGTTGGATGAAGTCCGGCCCCAGCACCTGCCGCTGCAGCGACACGCGCGTCATGGAGGCGGTGGCATCCTTCACGCCGGCGATGTTCTTGATCTCGAACAGCCGGGCCATGGTCTCGACAGACATGTCGATCACCGAGCGGCTCGGGATGTTGTAGATGAAGATCGGCAGGTCCACGGCGTCGGCGATGGCCTTGAAGTGGCGATAGAGCCCTTCCTGCGTGGGCTTGTTGTAATAGGGCGTCACCACGAGGAGCGCGTCGGCGCCGACCTTCTGGGCGTGCTCGGCCAGCGCGACCGCCTCTGCGGTGTTGTTGGAGCCCGCGCCGGCCATGACCGGAACGCGGCCGGCGGCCTGCTCCACGGTCCATTCCACCACGCGGTTGTGCTCCTCGTGGGAGACGGTGGGGCTTTCGCCGGTGGTGCCGACCGGAACGAGGCCGTGCGTCCCCTCGGATATCTGCCAGTCCACGAAGGCACGGAACGCCTTCTCATCCAGAACGCCGTCGCGGAACGGGGTGACGAGGGCGGTGAACGAGCCGCGGAAACGGGACGCAGACGGGATGGGCGACATGGCGAACGCCTTGGGTTCCTGGGAGCTTGTGGTTGGCCGGGACCTGTCGCGAACGACCGGCCCGGCGCCGCGCCGGCTCGGAAGAGCGGCGGGTGCGGACCTTGACCCTTATCCTTTTGCCGCCCGGCCGGAAAGGGGGATTGGCTGCGACGATCATTGCCATCAGGGCAAAATGCCCTTCGGGAATGGTAGCGACCTGCCGCAAGGGGGTAGCCCGCGGCAGATTTGCCCCGGCACAACTGCCGGGATCCCGAAAGCCGTGGTTTCGCCCGGTTTTCGGACTTCATTGAGGTTAGGGTTTCGTCAACGCCGGTGGCCGAACATGCGGGTGGGGGAACACGCCGCCACAGCCCGCGCCCGCGAGGAAGCTTCATGTCGCCTGTTTCGAGCCTGATGTCCGTGAGCGCGCTTGCGCTCGCCCTCGCCTGGAGCGGGGCGATGCCGGCGGTCGCGGAATCCGCGCCGACACCCCCGGCCAAGCCGTCCGCGTCCGCCTCCAAGGATTCGAAGTCGTCCGACGCCAAGTCCAAGGACGCAAAATCCAAGGACAGCAAGACGGCTGATTCCAAATCGAAGGACGCCAAGGCCAAGGACACGAAGGCCAAGGATTCGAAGTCGTCCACGCCTGCCAAGCCTGCCGCGGCCGCAAAGCCGGCGGCGAGCAAAAGCGCGACCACCAAGCCGGCGGCCGGCAAGCCCGCTGCCGCTCGCGTCGCGCCCACCGTCCATCAGCCCGCGCCGACGGTCGGCGCCTCGTCCAGCATTCCCGGCGGCGACCTCGCCGCGCTCAAGGTCGCGGTGAATGCCGCCCGCAACGGCCGCGCCGCCGAGGCCATGGGCGCGGCCCAGCAGCTCGACGATCCGGTGGCGCGCACGCTGGTGACATGGCTCGTCATCCGGCACGCCCCGAACGATCTCGGCTTCAACGCCATCAACGAATTCATCCAGGAAAAGCCGGGCTGGCCGACCCAGTCCACCCTGCGCCGTCGTGCCGAGCGCGTGCTGTTCCAGGAAAACAAGGATCCGGCCAAGGCGCAGGCCTTCTTCGCCGATCAGGCGCCGCTCTCCGGCGAGGGCAAGGTGGCGCTCGCCCGCTATCTCGTCTCCATCGGCAAGCGGCAGGACGCGGCCGAGTGGGTCCGCGACGCCTGGCGCAACGACGAGCTGAACGAGCTCTTCGAGAGCAAGATCATCGACGAGTTCTCCGGCTTCCTGACCCGCGCCGACCACAAGCTCAGGGCCGACCACTTCAGCTACAAGCCGGACCCGGATCGCGCCCTGCGCGCCGCCGCACGCGCCGGCAGCGACATCGTGGCGCTCACCAAGGCGCGCATGGCGATCGCGCGCAAGGAAGCGAACGGCGAGAAGCTGCTCGGCCTCGTGCCCTTCACCTTGTCCAGCGATCCCGCCTATCTCTTCGCCAAGTCCCAGCTGCTGCGCCGGGCCGACAAGCCGCAGGAAGCGGCGCGTGCGCTGCTCGCGGGCTCCAGCTCCGATCAGGTGCTGGCGGACCCCGACGAATGGTGGATCGAGCGCCGCCTCGTCGCGCGTGAACTGCTCGATGCCGGCGACTTCCAGACCGCCTACAAGGTCGCCGCCACCGGCGTGCCGCCGCAGGCAGACAACTATCGGGCCGAGCAGCAGTGGACCGCCGGCTGGATCGCCCTGCGCTTCCTGAAGGACCCGAGCCGGGCGGCCCAGCATTTCGCAAAGGTCGACGACGACCAGAAGCACCCCATCACGCTCTCGCGCGCCTATTACTGGCAGGCCCGCGCGGCCGAGGCCATGGGCGACCGCGGCCGGGCCAATGCCGCCTATCAGGCGGCGGCGAAATTCCCGGCGACCTATTACGGCCAGCTCTCGCGCACCAAGCTCGGCATGGCGCCGGTGGTGCTGCGCGGCGCGCCCTCCCCGTCCTTCGGCGCGCGCGACACCTTCGCCCGCCTGGAGCCGGTGAAGGCGATCCGCATGCTCTATGCGGTGGGCGCACGCGATATCCCGCTGACCATCTATTACGACCTCGCCTGGCGGATGGAGGATTCGAGCCAGCTCGCCATGCTCGCGACCCTCGCCGAATCCAACAACGATCCGCGCGGCGCGCTGGTGGTGGGCAAGGAAGGTCTTGCCGAGGGCCATCCGCTGGAGGCCGAGGCCTTCCCCACCTTCGGCCTGCCCAATTACAGCCCCATCGGCGATCCAGTGGACAAGGCGGCCGTCTATGCGATCGCCCGGCAGGAAAGCCAGTTCAACCCCGCCATCGTCTCCAGCGCCAAGGCCATGGGCCTGATGCAGGTGACGCCCGAGGCCGGACGGCAGGTCGCCAAGATCACGGGCGTCGCCTATGACGAGCGCCGGCTGATGAGCGACCAGTCCTACAATGTGCAGTTCGGTGCCGCCGAGCTGGGCGAGCTGGTGGCGCAATATGGCGGCAACTACGTGCTCGCCTTCGCCGCCTACAACGCCGGGCGCGGCAGCGTCGCCAAATGGATCGCCCGCTATGGCGACCCGCGCGACCCGGACGTGGACGTGGTGGATTGGGTGGAGTGCATCCCCTTCTCCGAGACCCGCAATTACGTGCAGCGGGTGATGGAGAACTACCAAGTCTACAAGGTGCGCTTCAACATCCCGAGCAAGCTCCAGATGGAAGCCGACCTGCGCGGCGGGCGCTGAGCCCGCTCACCGCCGCCGACGGGGCGGCGGTGCTCCACCTTCGAGAATGGCCTTCGCCTGCCCCATCCAGTCCTCGCGCTCGATGCGGCCGGGGAAGGCCAGATAGCTGCCGACCCAGGCGGCTTCTTCCGGCGTCCATGCCGCGATCTGCCGAAGATGGAAGATGCCGATCTCGTTGAGCCGCTGCTCGTTTTGCGGCCCGATACCCTTCAGCTGCTTCAGATCGTCCGCCCCCTCGCCCTCCGGCGCAGCGAGGGCGGGCGGGCGCACACCCGGCAGGCTCTCCGGCGGCCGGCGCCGGGCGCGCGGGGCCGGGCGGGTCGGCGATGGCACGGCCGGGGGCGGTGGCTCTTCCTCCTCGTCATCCAGAGGCGGCACCGCATTCATGTCGGCGATGCCGAGCCGCGCGAACAGATCCTGCTGAGGCGAAGGAGCGGGCTCGACCACGATCGGCGGCTCCGGCGGGGGCACCGACGTGGCCGGGGCGGGTTGACGCTCCATGGCGGCGGGCGGGGGCGGCACCGCGACCTGCACCGGCTCGGGCGGACGCTGCTTACGGCCGATGCGATAGCCGACGGCAAGGGCCAGACCAAAGACGACGGCGAGGAGCAGCGCCACCTCGATGGCAAAGGCGGTCATGGCCGGCTCCCCCCGTTCCGGCCGAGCGCGTAGCCGGTGGCCAGGCCGATGGCCACAGCCCCGAGCACGTAAGGCCAAAGCGCGACGGCGAGATAGATCATGGCGCGCGCTCCTTCACCTCGACCTCGATGCGCCGGTTCAGCGCCCTGCCCGCCTCAGTGTCATTGGGGGCCACCGGCTGACCCGAGCCGAGCCCGGCTGCCGTCAGCCGGTCAGGCGCGATGCCCTCGGCGGCCAGCGCGGCGACCACAGCCTTCGCCCGCGCCTCGGAGAGGCGCACATTGCCGGCCGCATCGCCGATGCCGTCCGTATGGCCGGACACCCGCACCAGCCCCTCCGGGCATCGCTTCAGCACGGCGGCGATACGATCCACGAGGCCGCGGCTCAGCGGATCAATGTCCGCGGTGGCGCCGACAAAGCGGACCGTCCCGCGTGACAGCAGCTCGCCCACCAGCCGGCCGCATTCCGCCACGCTCACCGGCGGGGCGGACGGAGCCAGCTGGAGCGCCGTCTCGACCACGAAGGGCGGCCGCGCAGCTCGCTTCAGTGCGGCCTCCACCTCGCCTCCCACGGTTGTGTCGAGCACCGTTCCGCTCAGGCGCATCTGCGCATCGGCGACACTCAATTCGCCGGAGGAAAGACGGGAGAGCTGTGCCAGCCCGGCGAGCACCGCGTCGCGGAAGCCGGATGGCGCTCCGCCGCCGACCGCCGACACATCATTGACCTTTTCGCGCAGGAAGTCGCGCTCCAGCGCGGCCTTGATGGCGAGATGCGCCGCCTCGTCCGGATAGAAACCGGAAACCGTGAGCTCGCCGGCCTCCCGCCGGACCGAGAAGACATAAGGCGAGATGGTCGGCGGCCGTACGCCCTTGGCGTCGACGATGACACCGGCCGGCGGCGTGCGCACCGCCTGCATCACGGCAAGATAACCCGCAGAATCGGCCGCCTCGCCCGACAGCACCATCCGCGTGCCGGACACCTCGGCGGAGCCAGCATGCATGCGGGCGAGCTGGGCGACGGCGAAGCTGGCGGCGCTCGCCCACACTTCGGGCGCCGGGCCGCCGGAGGCCAGTTGCAGGTCGTCAGCGACCGGCACGCCCTGAAAGCCCGAGCGCGCGGCATCCAGCAACAGGCGTCGGGCCTCCTCGGACGGCGCGAAGCCGGAAAGCCGCACCTGCTCGGGGCTTCGCTCGATCTGCCAGGTAAACGGCGAGGCGCGCGGCGGCTCCACGGCGAAGCGAACGACTTGGAAACCTTCCGGCGGCTGCCGGCGCAGCGTGAGGAGGATGTCGAAGGAGGTGAAACTGGGCGCGGCGCCCTCGATGGAAATGGTCGAATCGGACAGCGTCACCCGGCCTTCGGGAAGCTGGGCCAGGGCCGCGCCGGCGAAGCGCACCGCCCGCATCCAGAGCTCCGCGCTCGGCGCACCATCGGCGAGCAGTGTGTCGTCCTTGATGCCGATGCCCGGCACGGTCGAGGACAGGGCCTTCGCAACCTCGGACCGCGCATCCGCCGAGGGAACGTAGCCGCTGAGCCGCAGCACCGTCCCATCGCGCACCGCCGACCACAGGAACGGGGCGGCGACCGGCGGGCGCACCTCGAAGCGCGCGAGCACCATGCCGCCGGGCAGCGGGCCGTGCAGCGTCTGGGCCAGTTCGTCATAGCTCGCGAGGTCGCGGGCCCGCCCTTCCAGCGCAATCGCGCCATCCGACAGCGTGAGCCGGCCGGACGGCAAGCGCTTCAGCTGGCCGAGGCCGAAGATGACCAGCGCCGCGAAATCACCGGGCGGCGCGCCGCGGGCCCGCACCAGCCGGTTCTGTCCTGTCACCTGGTCCCCGCCACTGCGGGCAGCCGCGACGATCCGCACGAGGGCATCGGCGGAGGGAACGTAGCCATCGAGGGCGACCGTGCGCCCGTCCTTCACCGCGCTGAAGGTGAAGGGGTGCCGCTCGGGAAGAAGGGTGGTTGCATCGCGTACCACGCGAACGCCGAACAGGCCTTCCAGCGAAGCGCGCACCTTCGCCCGCGCCTCCTCGGCCAGGGCCTCGCCCTCCATGGTGGCGTCGCGGCCCTGGAAGCGGGCGGACGCCCAGGACTCCCCCGTACGCGCAAGCACATCGCGCGCCGCCGAATCGAGATCGGCCTCGATGGGGCCACGGGCGAACAGGATGGTGAAGACCGTAAGGGCGGCGAGCGCAGCGAGCCCGGCGGCCAGCGGCCACAGGCGCTGCCAGCCCTTGCCCCGGCGGGGCTGGCCCTGCCCGAGCCCGCCCTCGCCCGCCGTGTTCACCTCGCCTTGCCGCACCACGCACACCCCGCTGTCCGCCCCGCTCTCGGGAGCCGGAAGGGGACTTCAGCATACTTCGCCGTCGCACCGGAAGCCTCGCGGGTGAAGACGGCATTAGAGGGGCGCCCCGGTGTGCCGGGTCACCTCAGAAATCGCGGGAGATGAACAGAAGTACCTGCTGTGCGCCCACCGAAGGCAGCGCCGGCGCGAAGGCTGTGGGCCTGTAGCTGGAGGCCGAATTGTAGGTGTAGTCATATTGCAAGGCGATGGAGACTTTCTTCACCGGCGCAAAGGCGACATAGCCACCGACATTGTAATTCGTGCCCCCCGACGCGCCATAGAAGGCCTGGATGCCAGTGGTGTTGAAGTCGTATGCGGCATAGCCGCCGAACAGGGCCGAACTCCACCGCTCGTTCCAGTTGTGCAGGAGCGAAGCGGTCACGTTCCAGCCGGACAGCTTGGTGAGGTTACCACCGGCACCAACGAAAGCGTCCGGCGCGCCGTAGTCGCCCGAGGGATCCTGCAGGCCGAGATAGGACGTCGCGCCGCTCGTATAGGCCGACTGGAGGTAGAGCGTATCCTCCTCGCCGAGCGCCGGCAGGTTGAACATGACGCCCGCCTGCAACGCATAGCCCCAGCCGCCGCCGAGTGTGACGGCTGGAGTCTGCACAGCGGTCGCACTGACCTGATGCAGGGCGCCGGACAGTTGCAGCGTGCCCCAGGACGCCTGGTACTTCAGGTTGGCGACCAGGTCGGGAGCGCGCACGCCAGCCTGGTAGTCAGAGGGGCCGAAGAGGTTCGGGTTGCGGGCGAGAATACCGCTTTGGCGGTTCGCCGCATCTTCCAGCGAAAAGCTCGTGCTAAGATTTTTCGAGAATTCGTAGGTGTAGCTGACGAGGTTCAGCCGCGTGTCGTCGCCGATGGTGGCGGGATCGGTGCCCAGCACGTTGGCGTTGCCGTAAAAATCGAAAACGGATTGGCCGTGGCCGATGGTGAAGCCGGCAAACTGGACGTAGGCGTCGCGCAGGTCGATCTGCGCCGGCTGCGAGCCCGTCGGCATATTCGGGCCATCCGACCAGGGATCGGATGTTCGCCACCGGAACCGCGTCTCGAAATAGGCGCGCACCGTGCCGTAGTCGGTCGCCGTGCGGGTGTCGAGAATGAGCCCACCGGTCGAGATGGAATAGGTCTTGTCATAGCTCGGCGGGTACTGGGTATAGGTATTGTAATAACCCTCGACCCAAAGGTATCCGCCGACACGCAGGCAGGTGTCAGTACCCGGAATGAAGACAAAGCCCGGCGCCTGCGCCGTACAGGCTCTCATGCGGGCATCGGCTGCCGGTGGCGATATCAGGTCCGCGGCGGCAGCCCACCCCTGCGCCCAACCTGCCGCGACGACGACCCCGCCGGCAAGGATCAGGCCGTGGAGACGGCGCAATACGATGGCGCGGGCGACCGGCATGGACCCCTCTCGCGGTAATCACGAGCGACCAGCAGCGGGCTCAACGTGTGCAGACGTGCAGAGCAGCCGTTGCCAACCCTAGATGGCACTCACAAAGCAACCCGCATCCGCGGTAGAAGTGAAAAATGGAAAATGCAGACGGGCGTGCCGCGGTCCGCTCATGGCCTGAGCGCAGTATAGCGCGAAGTAAATTCGAGCAATGCCAAAATTGCGCGGGGGCCGGAACTTGATAGCGCGGCAGGCACATCGACGCGCGCTGAAAATGCGCGATGGGTCTCAGATAAAGATCACACTCGATGGCGAAGACGAAAAGCCCCGGCAAGGTGAAGTACAGACAAAGAAAAACCCCGGTGGTTGCCCACCGGGGTTCTTCGTCCAATCGCGAAGGATCAGAAGTTGCGCTGCACGCGGACGCCGCCCGACCAGATGTCGGTGGAGCCGCCAACCAGCGAACCCTGCAGGACGCCAGCAGCGTTGGTCGCAGCGTACTGGCCGAGCGGCACGGAGCCGTCAACCTTGGAGTACAGAAGTTCGGCGCCGATATCGAGGTTCTTCACCGGCGACCAGATGGTGTTCACACCAACCTGCCACATGTTGAAGTTCTGAGCGGCGACGACGTTCGTGGGAACTTCGTACTTCAGGTAGCCAGCATAGAGCGCCGAGCGCAGGCCCGGGGTCCAGTAGTGGCGGAACTGGCCCTGGATGGCCCAGCCGGTGGTGAGCGCGGGCTGACCGAAGAGGTCGGCCACGGCATCAGCCACGGTGTAGAAGGCGCCGGAAGCGATCAGCGAACCGCCAACCTGCTTCAGGTCGATGGAGCCCACCGAGGTGGCCTGGCCCTGCGAAGTGCCCGACAGGCCGATGTAGGACACGGCGCCCTGCTCGTAGCCAGCCTGGATGAAGAGGCTGTCGCCAGCCGCAAGCATCGGGAGCTTGAACTCGACGTGACCGCCGACCGCCCAACCCCACTCGCTGGTGGTGCCCATGCCCGGGTAGAAGCCGTTGTACAGGGCGAGGGTGCTCACGACCTGATGCAGAGCACCAGACAGCTGAGCCGTACCCCAGGAGCCGTCATAGCGCAGGTTCGCGACGATGTCGGGAGCCTGCTGACCGCCCTGGTAGTTGGTGTAGGTCAGGCCGGTAGCGCCGGTGGTGACGTTGAAGACGGGCTGCACGGTGGAGCCGGTCATCTGCACGCCGGTGGTGCGGTTGGCGGCGTCTTCCAGCGAGATGGTCGCCGAGAAGCCGTTACCGAACTGCGCCGTGTAGGCCAGCATGGTGGTCCAACGGTTCGAACCCGCATACGGGGTGGTCAGCATGTAGCCGACGCCCGGGTCGAAGAACGACTGGGTGTAACCGAAGGTGAAGCCCGAGAACTGAATGAACGCGCGCTCGAAGTAGAGGCCGTTATTCGCGCCGACGCCAGCGCCGGACTGCGAGTTCCACTCGGCGCCGAAGCGCACGTAGGAGCGGAGCGTGCCGTAGTCGGTCTGGGTGCGGGCGTCGAAGTCGATGACGCCGCGGACGCGGGTCAGGTAGTCCGGATCATCGCCATCCTTGAAGGGATAGGCGAACACGCCAACGCCGGGACCGTTGAAGGCCGTGCCCGTGGTCGACGAGATGTTCGGGTTGAAGGTGCCGACAGCGTTCACATAGGTGTCAAAACGGGCGTAGCCGCCGATCTTGATGCAGGTGTCGGTGCCGGGGATATAGAAGTAGCCCGCGCCGTAGGCAGAGCAAACCTTCACATACTCAACCGGCTTTGCCTTGACAGGCAGGTCGGCGGCCTGGGCTCCAGCGACCGCGACGAGACCCGCCGCGCTGCCGAGGAGAAGGCTCTTCACCATCTTCATCGTGACCTCCAAGTTGGTTCCGAGGGAGCGAGTTCCGCTTCGCCGGTGCGGCTGCACCCCGAGAGGGTTCTTGCCCCGATTCCCATTCCGCATTCAGACCCCCCGAACGCGGACCGGTCGACCGGGGACTGCCCCCCTTCGTCGCAAAGCCAACATACAAAAGGCCAACCTGTGATCAATCCAAACCATGCCGATCACGGCCCCGAGAGGGTGCTTTTCCAGCGGGTGTTGCAGGAATGGCACGCTGGGTCATTGCCTACCTTGATACCAAGACCCATTCCCCGCATGACCGAAGGTCATTAAGGTTAAGTCATTGATAAAGATTGTGTATTTTTGCAACACCGGGTTCGGCCGGATGCTTGAGCTGAACCTTTGAGGCGGCCCGTCCCCGTCAGCGGCGAGCCCCACCATGGTGCCGCCCCGATGGGCCGCCGCACCGGCTCCAGGCCCCCGCCGGCCCCCGGTCGTGACGACAAGCAGAAACGGCCGGTGCCCCGCGATTGAGGCGACTTTTCTGCCGCCGCACCATACCGCGCAACGGTTTCCCCTATGGCATCCCGGCTCGAATCGAGACGCTCGGTTCACCCTGCCTTTCAGCGGCGGGCGAAGTGCCGGGCGCCGGCCACGCACAGCACCACAACGCCGGTGGCGGCGAGCATGGGCCAGGCGATGCTCTCCCCCAGCACCGCGGCCGCCAGCATCAGCCCGAGGAAGGGCTGCAGCAGTTGGAGCTGTCCGACCCCGGCGATTCCCCCCAGGGCCAGGCCGCGATACCAGAAGACGAATCCGATCAGCATGCTGAACACCGAGACGTAGGCGAGGCTCGCCCAGGCCGGCAGGCCGATTCCCGTCCAGTGGTCGGGGCGGACGGTCAGGGCAATCGCCGCCATGAAGGGCAGCGCCAGCAGCAGCGCCCATGAGATGACCTGCCAGCCGCCGAGGCGCCGCGAGAGCGTCGCCCCCTCGGCATAGCCGAGCCCGCAGAGCAAGACGGCGCCAATCATCAGCATGTCCCCTGACAGGGAGCCGTCCGCACTGCGTGACAGCGCGAAGCCTGCCACAGTCGCCGCTCCGACGCAGGAGAACAGCCAGAAGGCCGGCTTCGGCCGCTCGCCGCCGCGGACCACACCGAAGATGGCGGTCGCGAGGGGCAGCAGGCCGATGAAGACGATGGAGTGCGCCGCCGTGATGTGTTGCAGCGCCAGTCCGGTCAGCAACGGAAAGCCGACTACGACGCCGATGGCGACGATCACCAGCGAGAAGAGATCATCCGCAGCCGGCCGCACCTGCCGATGCGCGGCCAGGAACACCCCGCCGATGATCGCGGCGATGACGGCCCGCGCCGAGGTGAGGAAGAGCGGCGAGAAATCGACGACGGCGAGCCGCGTCGCTGGCAAGGAGCCGCTGAAGATGACGACGCCGAGAAATCCGCTGCCCCAGCCGGCTGCTTTGCGTTCCATGTGACCTCGCTTTAGGGCCCGCGATACGCCTGCGCCGGTGGCGGAGACAGCCACACTCACATACAATTCTGCCAAACTGTATTAGTTCAGGGAGCCACACAGTGGCATCGCCAAAGCCCGGCACGACACGCACCGAGGCCCTGATGGCGGAAATTAGGGGCCGCATCGCAGGCGGCGCCCTGCCCCCCGGTGATCGCCTGCCCTCGGTCCGCCGCTTCGCCGCGGCGATGGGCGTCTCTCCTTCCACGGTGGTGGAGGCCTATGACCGGCTGGAGGCGGAAGGCGTCATCCGCGCGCGGCGCGGCTCGGGCTTCTACGTGACCAGCTCCGGCCTGCCGCGCGATCTGCAACTGATGGCGCTCGGCCATGCGGATGCGCCGCGCGCGCCGGATATCGACCCGTTCTGGGTCTCGAAGCAGTCGCTCGATGCCGGGCCCTCCGTGCTCAAGCCCGGCTGCGGCTGGTTGCCGGACGACTGGATGCCCGTCGCCGCCCTGCGCAAGGGGCTGCGGACGCTCGCCCGCGCGGACGGCGCTCTGCTCACGGAATATGGCAGCACACGCGGCCCGGCGGCGCTGCGCCGGCTGCTGCTCGGGCGCTTCGCCGAGGAGGGGATCGGCGCAACGCTCGACCAGGTGATGCTCACCGGCTCGGGAACGCAGGCCATCGATCTGATCTGTCGCCTGTTGCTGCGGCCGGGCGATGCCGTGCTAGTGGACGATCCCTGCTATTTCAACTTCCAGGCGCTGCTGCGCGCCCATCCGGTTCGCATCGTCAGCGTCCCCATGACCCCCTCCGGGCCGGACCCGGCCGCGTTCGAACGGGTGCTGGTGGCGGAAACGCCCCGCCTCTACATCACCAACTCCGCGCTCCAGAACCCGACCGGAGCGACCCTCTCCCCCCAGACGGCCCACCGCGTCCTCACCCACGCGCAGGCGCACGGGCTCACCATCGTCGAGGACGACATCTTCGCCGATTTCGAGCCGGCCCCCTCCCCGCGCCTCGCCATCCTCGATGGTCTCAACCGGGTGATTCGGATCGGCAGCTTCTCCAAGACCCTCTCCTCTGCCATCCGCTGCGGCTACATCGCGGCACGGCCGGAGTGGATCGAGGCCTTGAGCGACCTGCAGATCGCCACGAGCTTCGGCGCGGTCAGCCCCGTGGCGGGCGAATTGGTTGCGGGCATCCTGACCGGGGGCGGCTATCGCAAGCACATGGAGGAGGTGCGCCATCGCCTGACCCGCGCCCGGTTGGAGGTGGCCGAGAAGCTCGGACGGCTCGGCATCGTCCCATGGCTGATGCCGCGGGGCGGATTCTATCTCTGGTGCCGCCTGCCGGACGGGCTTGAGTCCGCTATGATCGCGGGACGCTGCCGGGAAGAAGGGGTGATCCTTGCCCCCGGCAACGTCTTCAGCGTGGCCCAGTCCGCCGGCGCCTTCCTGCGTTTCAACGTGGCGCAGATGAGCAACCCGCGGGTGCTCACGGTGCTGGCCCAGGCCATGGGATGAGCCGGGCCAGCACCGCCAGCGCCTACATCTCCTGGCTGAGGGCATAGACGCGCAGACGGTGGCCGTCCGGATCGAGCGCGACGAAGCTTCGGCCGAATTCGAGGTCGATGGGCGGCAGAGCAATGGCCGCGCCCCGGGCCAGCCATTCGGCGTGCGTCTCATCGACCGCCGCGGGCGCATCCACCTTGAAACCGATTTCACAGCCTCCACCGGCGGCGACCGGCGCGGGCGTCACGCCGCCGCGTCCCCAGAGGCCGAGGCCCAGGCCTGACGGGAGAATGAACATGGCGAAGCTCGGGCTCGCTTCGACGGGCTCCATTCCAGGCAGCGTCGCATAGAAGGCGGCGCTCGCCACCGCATCGGAGACGTAAAGGAGAACGTTGTTCTTGTTGGTCATTGCGGGTTCCTGTCGTGAGGGACAGGCGAGACCCTAGAGTTCGATACTGCCAGATTCCGGCAGTATCATGCGTCCGGCGGCTGCTTTTTCTGGGCGATCCGCCATCGCTTCAGCAAAGCCTGACGTCGCTCGGGATAGCGCGCGCCCAGAAGGTCGGCGAGGGCGATGCGGTCCGTGCGGAAGGAGCGGAAGTCCTGGCGCAGTTCACACCACCCCAGCAGAACGCGCACATGGTCGAAAAAGGCCAGCGCGAACGGCCAGACGACACGCTGCGACGGCGCGCCGGACCCGTCGCGATAGGCGATCGACAGCTTGCGTTCCGTCCTGATCGCCTTTCGGAGAATGGCAGGATCGATTGCATCGGCCGGAATCTCCGCACCCGGCGCGATCAGGAGGGAAGACGCGTCCAGCTCGTCCCGCAGATCGGGCGGCAGAACGGCGCCGATACGCGCAAGCGCGCTGCGGGCCGCGTCGCGCAGGCGATCGTCCGCCCGCTCCGCCACCCAGCGGGAGCCGAGGACGAGCGCCTCGATCTCCTCCGGCGAAAACATCAGCGGCGGCAGGAAGAAGCCCGGCTTCAGGACGTAACCAACGCCGGGCTCGCCCTCGATGGTCGCGCCCTGCGCCTGGAGGCTGGCGATGTCGCGGTAGAGGGTGCGGATGCTGACGCCGATCTCATCCGCCAGAACCTTGCCGCTCACCGGGTGACGATGGCGCCGCAAAGCATGGAGAAGGTCGAGGAGGCGTTCCGAACGGGACATGGCCGCAAGTCTACACCACCGGCAGCTGCCATAAACTGGCAGGAGTAGGAATGAGCCCCGACATGAGGCAGTGCTCGATCGCTCATGCCGTGATTCCAGCGCCTCGGCGATGACGCGGTTGGGCTCTTGAGCACTATGGCCGGCCGGTCAGTGGGTGGAAGCGCACACTGCACTGCCGCCCGCCAAAACCGCGGGCTTTTTCAAAACCTTATGGGGAAAGTGGCGGAGACGGAGGGATTCGAACCCTCGAGACCCTTTTGGGGGTCTGCTCATTTAGCAAACGAGTGCCTTCAGCCTCTCGGCCACGTCTCCAACGCCCCTTCCTATGCCGGACCGCTGCGCCCTTTGCAAGGCGCCATAGCCATTCCCTGCACGGCTTCTCCCCGCCAAACTGCTCTGCGGCATCGAAATTCACGCTGCCAACCCGCGTCGGGCCAGCTCAGCGCCCTGCCGCCATGGCACGGATTTCGCCGGCGATTGCGTTGAAAACCCCGCCCCAGTCTCCCGCCTCGGACTGCCGGAACAGACGCACGCTGGAAAAGAAGACGCTGCGGTCGCCGGAATATCCCCACCGCCAGTCCGGCACCGCGCGCAGAGCCGCAAAGGTCGGGTGCGCCCGCGCACCGCACAGGTGGGTCAGCGCCGTGTCGCTCGATACGACGAGATCGAGGTGATGGAGAATGCCGACAGTATCGATGAAAATGCCGTCCGCGTTGAAATCGTCGCCAAGCTCGATGATGGAATTGGCGAATGCCACCTTGCGGAGTTGCTCGGTCCCCGGCCCGTGCTGGAGGCTGACGAGACGGACGCCGGGAATCTCGGCGAGGGGCGCGAACGCCGCGAGCGGAATGGAGCGGCCGACATCCACGTTCCGGGACGGGTTGCCCTGCCAGTTGATGCCGACGTTGAAGCTCCCCTCGTCGCGCACCCAGCGCCACTTGGCGATGCGCTCCGGCGGGGCCGTGAGATAGGGCGCCGCTGGCCATTTCTCGGGCTTCGGTTGCAGCAGGAGCGGCAGGCTGCCGGCTGGAACCCAGCGCAGACCCGGCTGCGTGGTGTCGATGGCCGACAGGTCTCCGGCGACGGCGACGCGCGCATCAAGGTTTTTCAGCAACGGCACCAGTCCGGGCCGTGTCAGAAGCACCGTGCGGATCCCGTCATCGGCGAGCGACCGGGCCAGACGGAAGAACAATAGCTCGTCGCCGATTCCCTGCTCGCCGACCACCACGAGCAGTTCCGGCCGCTCGCGCCCGTCCCACCGGATGAAATCCAGCGGCCGATAGGGAGGCGGCAGCAGGTGATCGCGCGATTCGTACGCCGCCCAGCCCACCTCCCAGCGCTCCCGCGCCAGATCGTCGGCCGCAGCCATGAAGCGGCCATTGGGCTCGTTGGGGTCAAGGCGAAGGGCAGTGTCCAGCGCCTGGCGCATCTCGTCCGGGCGGCCGAGGTCGCCGAGAAGGCGGGCACAGGTGACATGGGCGGAGGCAAGCCCCGGATCAGCGGCGAGGGCGGCCTCCACATCGGCCAGCGCCCCGGCGAAATCGCCTTCCGCCCGGCGGATTTCGGCGCGATGCTGCAGGAAGAGGGCTGCACCGGGGGTCTGGGCCAGAGCGAGGTTGCACTGAGCGAGCGCGGCTGGGAACTCCTCCAGATGCCGCAACACGACGATCAACGCCTCGCGCGCCTTCATATCCGAAGGGTCGCGCTCAAGGCCGGCGACAAAGCAGTCTCGCGCCTCCTTGAGCTGACCGCTCGCCATGAGGCTTCGGCCCTTGATGACGTACCCCTCCGCTGACCTCGGAGCGAGGCGGATCGCCTGCGTCGCCGCATTCACGGCTTCACCCGGACGATTGAGCTCGTAAAGCGTGGTCGCCTTGGCCGCCCAGAATCGCGACTCGCCCGGCAGTTGGGAAATGAGCTGCTCGATATCGCTGAGCGCAGCCTGAAGACGGCCGAGTTGGAGCAATGCTGTCGAGCGGTTCGCCCGCGCTTCAACCGACCTGCCGTCAATCCCCAGCACGCGGTTATAGCCCGTCACTGCCTCTTCCAGACGACCAAGACGCGCCAAGGTGTTGGCAGCGAGGTAGTGGGCCTCCACGAGGCCGGGGTCGAGTTCTGCCGATTTCTCGAAGGCGGCGAGGGCGCGGTCCCACTTTTCCTCGGCCTGATAGACCGCGCCCATTATGAGCTGGGCGTGCGGGTTGGATTTGTGGCCGTCCCGCGCCTTGCGCGCGACGGCATGGGCTTCCTTCGGTCGACCGGACTGGAGCAGCGCCAGCGTCAGCAGCCGCGCGACCTCGAAGGAATTCGGCGCCTCGCGCAAGATCGCCCGGTAGAGGGGGATCGCCTGATCGAGGCGCCCTTCCCGATGCAGCGCCCCGGCGCGGGCGAGGTCGGCCCGAAAATCCTTCTGCATGCGCCCCCCAATGGCGTGCGTGATCGGTCCGCGCGGTCGCGTGAACCTTACTGCCGTCAGGTGCGGGCGCGCTGGCCGAACAGGATGCTCTGGGCTTCCTTGTCCTTGGAGAGGTCGTGCTTGGCACGCTCCTCCTGGTTCACCGCAAGGCCACGCTGCACCGCCGGCCGGGCGAGCACGCGCTCCAGCCAGGCCTTGAAGTGGGGGAATTCCTCGATGTGCTGGCCCTGCCGCTCCCACAGCTTGGCCCATCCGATGCAGGCGATGTCGGCGATGGAATAGTCGCCGGCGAGATACTCCCGGTCCTTCAGGCGCGTGTTCATGACGCCGTAGAGCCGATGCACCTCGTTGGTGTAGCGCTCGACCGCGTAGGGAATCTTTTCCGGCGCGTAGATGCGGAAATGGTGCGCCTGCCCGGCCATGGGGCCGAGGCCGCCCATCTGCCAGAACAGCCACTGCTCCACCTCGACCCGCTTGCGCTCGTCTGACGGATAGAACTGGCCGGTCTTGCGGCCGAGATACTGCAGGATGGCACCCGACTCGAACACCGAGATCGGCTCGCCCCCCGGTCCATCGGGATCGACGATGGCGGGCATCTTGTTGTTGGGGGAGATGGCGAGGAAATCGGGCTGGAACTGGTCGCCCTTGCCGATGTTCACGAGCTTCACCGTGTAGGGAAGCCCGCACTCCTCGAGCATGATGCTGATCTTGTAGCCGTTAGGCGTCGGCCAATAATAAAGCTCGATCGGCGAAGACTGGACTGCGGCCATCATGCCCTCCCTGCGGCCTGTGCCGCCGCTTCGGTAAGAGGTAGACACCCCCCGGTGCCGGGGCAAGGGGGGACCACCGAAGGCGCCCGCCTCCTAGGCCAGAACGATCTTGAAACCCTCGTGGGAATTCGCGAAGCCGAGCCGGCGATAGAATCGATGCGCATCGGACCGCAGCTTGCTGGAAGTGAGCGTGAGCGCGGCCACCCCTTCCGCTGCGGCCTTCTCCATGGCGAAGCGCACCATGGCCTCGCCGATGCGCTGGCCGCGCAGGCTTCCGTCCACCTGCACGGCTTCCAGGAATGCGCGCCTGGCGCCCTGCCCCGGAAGGCTGGTCACGAACACCAGCTGGAACGTACCCACCACACGCCCATCCAGCTCGGCCGCATAAAGCTGCGCCCGCGGATCTTCCGCAATGGCGGCGAAGGCGGCTCGATAGTGGTCCAGCGCATCCGGCGCGGTGGTGTCGCCGTGGCCGCCCAGCGTATCGGCGGCGAACAACGCCACCAGCGCGGGAAGGTCGCCGGCGCGGGCCTCGCGGATCAGGAGACCGCCGGGCGGCGCGGACTCGGGCGTCAGCGGCACAGCGGATCGTCCGACGGGAGAATGGTCATCTGCCAATCGCTCCAGCGGTGGGGATTCATCCAGGGGGACCACCATTTCACCGATACTTCGATGGTACTTTGATCCGCCGGCGGCAGGAGCAGCTTGGGCAGGCCGTTGAAGATGCCGGTGACGCGGGCGCAGCCGGTGGTGGGGCGGGACGGCGGCCGGTATTGGTTTTCGCGCACGATGACCACCCGCGCCCCGGGGATGGCGGCCCTGAGCCGACCGGCGGAGGTCCGGTCGTCCGCGACGAGGGTCGGGGCGGCGCCGAGCTTGTTCGCCACCGCCACCTGGAGCTTGTAGAGCGGCTCCGCGGCGATGCAGCGCCCGCACAGCCGGGGGTCGGGCCACAGCGGCACCACCATGCGGGAGACCATGATGCCGCCGCTGACCACCGCCAGCAGGGTGAGATAGATCCACACCCGCGGCCGCCAGCCGCCGAGCCGTTCCAGCTCGGCGAACAGATAGACCGGCAGCAGCAGCAGGAAGACGTGGAAATAGCGGTCGCGCAGGCTCGCGGTGCCCATGGCGAGCGTCGAAACCAAGGTGACGGCGATGCCGATGACGATGACGGACCGCAGCACGCGGCGCGCGGCGCCGCGCTCGGGGGCGTCGGGCGTGGCCCCATCGCCGCGATTGTAGGGGAGGAACACCAGCGCGACGACCAGCACCAAAGGCAGCACATAGCCGAACAGGGCGCCGACCGTGGCGGAGACCACCGCGTCCCATCCCGCGCCGGTGATGCCGATGGTCTGGGCCGTGGCTTCGGCGACGTTCTGTCCGTAGTGCCAGAGCGCGAAGCCGTAGATGCCGAGCGGCACCGCCGCCACCACGAAGGTGACGAGAAGGCGGGGATCGAGAATCACCTTCCGGTAGGTCGGCTCCAGCAGGCAGGCCACCAGCAGCACGCCGAGGAAGGCCACGAAGCCGAACTTGCCGAGCGTGCCGGCGGCGATCCACAGCCCGAGCCCGACATAGAGGCCGAGGCTGCGCCGGCGGCTCAGCGCCATCACCGTGAGGAAGGCACCGGCGATGGCGACGATCATCACGTTGGAATGGGTCAGGATGCGGTGGCTGTGATAGCCGATGACCCAGATGAACGAGAGCGAGAAGGTGGCGAGCGCCTGCAACCGTGGATCGGCGATCATCCGCCGCGCCACCCGATAGACCAGCATGGCGCAGGCAAACAGCAGCGTGTAGCGCAGCACTGCGAAGGACAGGGTGCCGACGCCGAGCACGCGCTGCAGGGCCCACAGCAGCCAGTCGAACAGCGGCGGGTTGCGCGGGACGTAGGAGAGCTCCAGCGACTGCACCATGTAGCTCTCGATGGCGTCGTCCGCGTTCACCGCGATCTCGAACACCACCGCGATCACCGCGTGCAGGACCATCCAGAGGCCGACGATGAAGGCGACGCCTTCGGGCCGGGCCCAGAAGGGGACGGCCCCCTGCGCGCCAGCCGCTGCGGACGCGGGCGCATCCCTGTCGAGATAAGTGTCGGTCACGGGGCACTCCTCATCAGCGCCTCTATACTGTCGCGGAGGGCGAGGCGCCACCGCGGCGAGCGCGGGGCTGCGGCGTCGAGCGATGCCGGAACGGGCAGGGAAAACTAGAGGGTTTCGAGCACGGTGAAGCGGTCGCGCCCGCCGGCGGCCAGTGCAGCGTCGGACACCTCATGCACCAGCATCTCGTCCACGCGGGCGCCGGCGGGGCCGGAGCGGCAGGCCGCGAGCATGGCCTCGACCACCTCCGGAGGGCCGGCGAACACCGCCTCCACGGCGCCGGAACGGCGGTTGCGCGCGAAGCCGAGGAGACCGCGTCCCTCCGCCTCCCGCGCGCACCAGGCGCGATAGCCGACGCCCTGCACCCGCCCGCGCAGCATCACATGGACATAGCGCATGGGCGCCTATTCCGTGCAGGCGCCGGGCGGCGTCAGCGCCTCGAACGACGCCATGGCGCCGACCAGGGCGAAGCGGCCATAGTCGATCTTGAGGCTGCCCACGACGCCGTTGTCATAGAGCGAGAAGCTCATGACATAAGCGGGCGTGCGGTCCACGCCGCCCTCGTCGAAATAGCTGATGGTGACGGGATAGAAGGTGCGCCCGGTGAGCGTCGCCTTGGCCGGGGCCGCGAGGCGGCTCTCGTCGGTGCTGGGGCGGCCGATGACGGCCAGGGTGTCGAACACCTTCTGCGGGTCGCTTGCGCCGTCATAGACCTTGGCCTGATAGACGCTTTCCCCCGCCGCAGCTGCGGCCAGCACCTTCTTCACATGCTCGGTGGGCATCAGGATGTTGCCCTTGAGGGTGAAGGTGGCCGACTCGGGCTTGGTGACGACGACCCTCAGGGCCGGCGGCTCCTGCCGCTCGACATTGGCCTCCAGCTCCAGCCCGTCGTCGTCGCCGCCCTCGGTGGTGGCCAGGAAACGATAGGTCTTGCCGGCGCCGTCCTCCCAGGCCTTGGAGGTGACGGTCTGGCGCAGCGGCTCGCCCCCGGTGGAGGCGGCGCTCTGCTGGCTGGTGACGGTGGTGTAGCCGGCGCAGGCGTCGCCGGTGATCTCGTAGCGAATCTCGCCGTTCATCTCCTCGAGCTGGCCCGAGGGCTTGGAGCCGTCCAGGGAGAGGCGGTAGGTCGCCTTGTGCGGCAGCAGGCTCACCGCTCCGGCAGGCAGTGCGGAGAAACTCCACAGGCCGGCCATCATCGCCGCGGCGAGGCGCAAATGCGTGCTCATGTCTCAACTCCTTCCGGGCGTCCGGCGCGGACAACGCATGCGTGCCGCCCGCTTGTCGCGTTGCTTGCGCCGGCGCGGCTCTTCGGCGAAGAGGATGGCTTAATTGCGCGCTGCATATGGCAGGAGGCCATCATGACTTCATCCGTCGAAAAGAAGCTCGCCGAACTCGGAATCACTTTGCCGAGCCCCAAGCCGCCCATCGCCAATTATGTGCCGGCGGTGCGCACCGGCAACCTGCTGTTCATTTCCGGGCAGGTTTCCGTCGACGGCGAAGGCAAGATGGCCACCGGCAAGCTCGGCGCGGGTGTGGACGTGGCGGCCGGCCAGGCGGCTGCAAAGCTCTGCGCCATCAACATCCTCGCCCAGGTGAAGGCCGCCATCGGCGACCTCGACAAGGTGGTGCGGATCGTCAAGCTCGTCGGCTTCGTCAATGCGACCGGCGACTTCACCGACCATCCCAAAGTGGTGAACGGCTGCTCCGACTTCTTCGTCGAGGCGCTGGGCGACAAGGGCCGCCATGCCCGCTCGGCGGTGGGCGTCTCCGGCCTGCCCTTCGACGCCTCGGTGGAAGTGGAAGCCATCGTCGAGATCGCTTGAGCGGAGATGACCATGGGCGACCTGAGCTGGATCACTGCCCGCCCGGTCGCCCATCGCGGCCTGCACGACAAGGACCGCGGCCGCATCGAGAACTCCCTGTCGGCCGCCGAGGCGGCGGCCGTCGCGGGCTATCCCATCGAGCTGGACATCCAGATCAGCGCCGACGGCGAGGCCATGGTGTTCCACGACTTCACCCTCGATCGCCTCACGGCGGCCAAGGGCGCGGTTTCGGCGCTGAGCGCGGCGGAGCTGGGACACACGGCTCTGGCGGGCACACCGGACACGATTCCCACCCTCGCCGACTTCCTCGCTTGCGTCGGCGGGCGGGTGCCGCTCTTCATCGAGATCAAGAGCGCGCTCTCCGGCGACACGCGGCTCGCGGCGCGGGCGGTGGACGTGCTCAAGGACTATGGCGGCAAGGTCGCGCTGATCTCCTTCGATCCGCAGATGCTGGCCGAGGCGAAGGCCCGGGCGCCGCACATTCCGCGCGGCATCATCGCCCAGGCGCGCTATGACGGCGCCCACTGGCCGGGCATGACGCCCGAGCGCGCGCGGATGCTGGCGGACATGGATCACCATGCCTCCAGCGGCTACGATTTCATCACCTATCATTTCACCGATCTGGACCAGCCGGCACTGATCGCGGCCCGCGCGCGCGGTGTGCCCATCACCGCCTGGACTGTTCGCAGCCCGAGCGATGCCGCCCGCGCGCTGGCCGGCGCGGACCAGATCGTGTTCGAGGGGTTCACGCCGCAGGGATAGGGGCGTAAATCTGCGGCGTCCTGTCGCGGTGGTCAGTCTCTGCCGCAATGCACACTTAAGCTCGATGCCCGACGCCCACATCCGCATCCTGCCCAACCTGTCCGAGATCAAGGCGGCCGACTGGGACGCCTGTGCGGCGGGCGGGGCGGCCCGCCCCGAACCGTTTGTGAGCCACGCTTTTCTCTCCGCCCTAGAGGAATCCGGCTGCGCCGCCGCGCGCACCGGCTGGCTGCCGCAGCACCTCGTGCTCGACGGGCCGGATGGCAAGGCCGCCGCTGTCTGCCCGGCCTATCTGAAGTCCCATTCGCGCGGGGAATACGTCTTCGATCAGGGCTGGGCCGACGCCTATATGCGGGCCGGCGGCGAATATTATCCCAAGGTGCAGGTGGCTGTGCCCTTCACCCCCGTCACCGGCCGCCGCCTCCTTCTGAAGAATCCGGACGATCCGGTGGGCCGGCTGGCGCTGGGCGCCGGCATCAAGCAGCTCGTGCGGCTGCGCGGCGCGTCCTCGGCCCATGTGACCTTTTCCACCGAGGAAGAATGGGAGGAGCTGGCGTCTCTGGGCTTCCTCAAGCGCACCGATCGGCAGTTCCACTGGACCAATACGGGCTACGCCACCTACGACGATTTCCTCGCCGAACTCGCCTCCCGCAAGCGCAAGGCGCTGAAGAAGGAGCGGCGGGAGGCCATCGCGGATGGCATCTCCATCGAGTGGCTCACCGGCAAGACCCTGACGGAAGAAGCCTTCGACGCCTTCTTCATGTTCTATCTCGACACCGGCGGCCGCAAATGGGGCACGCCCTATCTCAACCGCCAGTTCTTCCAGAGCGCCGCCGAGCGCATGGCCGACCAGATTCTGCTTGTGATGGCCCGCCGGAACGGGCGCTACATCGCCGGTGCCCTGAATTTCATCGGCGCCGAGACGCTCTATGGCCGCTACTGGGGCGCGGTGGAGCACCACCCCTTCCTGCATTTCGAGGTCTGCTACCATCAGGCCATCGACTATGCGATCGCCACCGGCCTCAAGGTGGTGGAGGCCGGAGCGCAGGGCGAGCACAAGCTGGCGCGGGGGTATCTGCCCAAGGCGACCTTCTCCGCTCACTACATCGTGCACCAGGGCCTCGCCGGTGCCGTCGCGCAATATCTGGAGCGCGAGCGCACCCATGTGGAGGAAGATTCGGCGGTGCTGACCGAGCTCGGCCCCTTCAGGCGCTGCGAGGAGGAGGAGCAGGACTGAAGCGGGCTTCCGCCCGTTCCCGCAGACGCCTGCGTGCGCTTTCTCCCCAATGCGACATCATCCGCCCGTTGCCCGGCTCACGGGCGGGTCGCTATAGTCCCCCCGCCAATCTTGGGGACAGGCGATGACGTATTGCTGTGGGGTTCTGGTTCGGGATGGTCTGGTGTTGATCGCCGACACCCGGACCAATGCGGGCCTCGACAACATTTCCACCTTCCGCAAGCTCCACATCTTTGAGGAGCCGGGCCACCATGTGCTCGGCCTTGCGACCGCCGGCAATCTCTCCGTCTCCCAGTCGGTCGTCAGCATGCTGAACGAGGGCGTGGAGGACCACGAAATCGGGGAGCGCAGGCAGCTGCGCGACTGCCGGACCATGTTCCAGGCCGCCCAGCTTGTGGGCACCGCCATCCGCCAGGTCCACAAGGTCAACGGCGCCTTCATGGAGCAGTCGAACGTAAGCTTCGACGTGTCCTTCCTGCTCGGCGGCCAGATCGCTGGCGACAGCCTGCGGCTCTACATGGTCTATTCCGCCGGCAATTTCATCGAATGCACGCAGGACACCCCCTTCCTGCAGATCGGCGAGCACAAATACGGCAAGCCGGTGCTGGACCGCGCGGTGAACTACGACATGGAGATTTCCGAGGCGCTGAAATCGAGCCTCATCTCCATGGATTCCACCATGCGCTCCAATCTCGGCGTGGGCCTGCCCATCGACGTGATGGTGGTGACGCCGGATTCGCTCCACTCCGAGCTGATCTATCGCATCGAGCCCGGCGAGCCCTATTTCCACGATCTGCGCGAGCGCTGGTCGGCCGCGCTGCGCTCGGCCCACGCCTCCATCCCGAAGCCGCCTTACCTGAAGAACGCCCGCCCGCGGGTGGTCAACGAGGCCTGAGGCACAAGCCTACTGCGGAATGAAAAAGGGCGCCCCAGCGGGCGCCCTTCTCATTTTCGACCTACGCCAGAACCGAAGCTCAGGCCGCCTTGGGGGCGAGCTTGGCGGTGACGATCTTGTCCGGATCCTTCACGGGCTCGCCGCGCTTGATCTGGTCGATGTTGTCCATGCCGTCGATCACCTCGCCCCACACCGTGTACTGGCGGTCCAGGAAGCGGGCGTCGGTGAAGCAGATGAAGAACTGGCTGTCGCCAGAATCGGGGTTCTGCGCGCGGGCCATGGAGCAGGTGCCGCGGACGTGGGGCTGGGCGTTGAACTCCGCCTTCAGCTTCTTGCCCGAGCCGCCCATGCCGGTGCCGGTCGGATCGCCGGTCTGGGCCATGAAGCCCTCAATCACGCGGTGGAACGGCACGCCGTTATAGAAGCCCTGGGAGACCAGCTCCTTGATGCGGGCGACGTGGCCGGGGGCCAAATCGGGGCGGAACGCAATGGTCACCGGGCCCTTCGTGGTTTCGAGGATCAGGACTTCATCGCTCATCAATCTCTTCCTTCACTTGCGGCGCACCGGGCGCCGGTCGGGGAAACCGCTGCGGCGGCTGAGCCGGCCGCGGCGGGGCATCTTCTGGCCGGTGCCTATTTGGCGTCGGCGGCGACCTGCATCTTCACGATCTTGTCGGGATTGGACACCGAGCCACTGGAGCCGGAGCCCTTCTTGACCTTGTCCACGAACTCCATGCCCGACACCACCTGGCCGACGACCGTGTACTGGCCGTTCAGGCTGGGGGTCTCGTCGAACATGATGAAGAACTGGGAATTTGCGCTGTTCGGGGAGGACGCACGCGCCATGCCCACGACGCCGCGCTTGAACGGCACGTTGGAGAATTCCGCCGGCAGGTTCGGATACTTGGAGCCGCCGGTGCCGTTGCCATACTGGCCGTCGCCGGTCTGGGCCATGAAGCCGTCGATGACGCGGTGGAAGGGCACGTTGTTGTAATAGCCCTCGCGGGTGAGGGTCTTGAGCCGCTCCACGTGCTGCGGGGCGAGGTCGGGGCGCAGGGCGATGACGACGCGGCCGTAGGGCGTGTCGAGATAGAGCGTGTTCTGCGGGTCCGGCTTCGTCTGGGCCGCCGCCGGCAGCGCGAAGGCGAGCACGACGAATGCTGCGGCGAGGAAGCGGCCGAAAAGGCGCGTCATAAGGGTCTCTCCCGGAAAGCCCCGGCCTCGGGGCGGTTTGGCCGCATGGGCGCGGCGGCGAATGAGGGCGCTATCGCTTGAACTTGGCATCGAGCCGCGCGAGCACCTCGGGCGGCACGAAGGCGGAGACGTCCCCGCCCATGGACGCGATCTGCCGCACCAGAGTGGCGGTGATGGGGCGCACGCGGGGCGAAGCGGGGAGGAAAACCGTCTGGATACCCGGCGCCAGCGTGCCATTCATGCCGGCCATCTGCATCTCGTAGTCGAGGTCCGTGCCGTCGCGCAGGCCGCGGATGAGCAGGGTAGCGCCGAGCCGCTGAGCGGTGGTGATGATGAGATCGTCGAAGGTGATGGCCTCCAGCGTCGCATTCTCTTCCGCCGCCACCGGCCCGCAGACCTCGCGCAGCATGGCGAGCCGCTCCTCGGCGGCGAACAGCGGCGCCTTGCCGGGATGGATGCCCACCGCCAGCACGAGCCGGTCGGCGAGGCGGCAGGCGGAGCGCACCACGTCCAGATGGCCGTTGGTGAGCGGATCGAAGGAGCCGCCATAAATGGCGGTGCGCAGGGTATGTTCGCTCATGCGGCCTGTCTTCAGCCTGTTCTGGTCCCGCAAGGCCTAGCCTTGCGGGCGCCGGGACGCAATGGGCGGGGCCGGGAAGCCCCCGCTCAGGAGAAGCCCCCTCCCCGCTCAGACCTCGAACGAGCCGCCGCTCTCCGGGACGATGACCTTCACCGGATGGCCCTTAAGCGCTTCCACGAAAGCGGAGGCGTCCTGAACCAGGATGGGGAAGGTGCCGTAGTGGATCGGCACCACCACCTCGACGCCCGGCAGGAAACGCCTCACCGCCAGCGCCGCGACCTCGGGGCCCATGGTGAAGCGGTCGCCAATGGGGATGAATACCACCTTCGGCGCGTGGATCTCGCACAGGAGCGCCATGTCGGAGAAGATATCCGTGTCGGCCAGGTGCCAGACGGTCGGCTCGCCCGGCGCCTTCACGATGAGGCCGGTGGGGTTGCCGAGATATTCGGACGGCGCCGCAGGGCCGCCCGAGGAGTGGTCGGCGCGCACCATGGTCACGGTGAAGCCGCCGAGGTCGAGCTTGCCGCCGGTGTTCATCATCTGCGGCGCATTGCCCGCGCCCTTGGCCGAGAGGTAGGCGCACAGCTCGGGATTGGCCACCACCGGCAGGGTCCGGCTGGCGTCGGCGGCGTCCTCGACCAGCGAGAGCGTGTCGCCGATATGGTCGCCGTGGCCGTGGGTGAGCAGGATATGCGTCACCCCGCGCGAGGCTTCCTCCACGGTGGAGCGGAAGCTGGGATTACCGGTGAAGAAGGGATCGATGAGGACGGCCTTATCGGCGAAATCAAGCCGGAAGGCGGCGTGGCCGTACCAGGTGATCTTCATTGGGATTGCCTCGGGTGGCTTGCGGGCGTGCGCGGGATGATCCGGCATTGCGCCGGCGCGCGAGGAAGGGTTCGGGGCGCGGAGTATCCCGGAAGCCCCGCCAACGCGCAATCTCCTCAGCCGATGGTGGACAATGAGGGGAAGGTCTCGATCAGCCAGTAGCTCACATGGGCGATCCAGCCGGACATGAAGGCGATGCCGGTGAGCACCAGCAGCGCGCCCATGGCCTTCTCCACCACCGGCAGCATCTTGCGCATGTGGACGAGGCCGCGCAGGAACGGCCGCACAGCAAAGGCCGCCGCCAGGAAGGGCACGCCGAGGCCCAGCGAATAGACGGCGAGCAGGCCCGCGCCCTTGGAGACCGTCGCCTCCGATCCCGCCACCGCGAGGATGGCGCCCAGCACCGGGCCGAGGCACGGCGTCCAGCCGAAGGCGAAGGCGAGGCCCATCACGAAGGCGCCCCACAGCCCCGCCGGCGCTTGCACATGCGGCCGCGCCGTGCGGTGCAGCAGATGGATGCGGAACACGCCGAGGAAGTTGAGCCCCATGACGATGATGGCGAGCCCGGCGATGATCGACAGCACGTCGAGATGCGCACGGAGCACATCGCCGATGGCCGAGGCGCCCGCCCCCAGCGCCACGAACACCACGCTGAAGCCCGAGACGAACAGCGCCGCCCCCACCAGCGCGCGCCGCTCCACCTCCTTCACCGGCTCGGCTCCGGCGAGGTCTTCCAGCGTGCTGCCGCCGAGAAAGCACAGATAGGGCGGCACCAGAGGCAGGACGCAGGGGGAAACGAAGCTTGCGAGGCCGGCGAGGAAGGCGGCAGGCAGGGTCACGTCGGCCATTCTTGGGTCGCGGCTCTCTTCTGGTGGACGGGAACGCCCCTCTTTGCGCCCCTATTGGAGCCCCGCGCCGGCCGGGGCAAGCCACACTTCGCCGCGCTCGCCGGCTTGTGAGCGGCGCCCTGCGCGGTTCGCACGCGCGCCCGGCCCTTGCGGACGCCGCAATTCAGGGACATCTCAGCACCATGAGCGACGAGCGCAATTCCCCCCGGCGGCCGCAGGTGTTCCGCCTCGACGAGGCGAACATCACCCTGGCGCCGCCTGAAATGGCCGAGGTGGAAGCCGCTCTGCCCGTTCCGGTGCCGCCGAAGCGCGGCTGGGGCCTGTCCCTTGCTGGGCTGTTCTGGTCCGCCCTCGGGGGCGTGCTGAGCCTTGCCGCCTATGTGGGGCTCAGCAAGCTGGTCGAGGACCTCTATGCCCGCGCGCCATGGCTCGGCTGGGTGGGCATCGGCGTTACCGCTTTGCTTGTCATCGCCGCCGTGCTGATCGTCGCGCGCGAGGTGGCGGGGCTGTCGCGGCTGGCCCGCCTCGACGACATCCGCGACCGCGCCGAGCGCGCCTTGGCCGAGGACGACCGGCCGCTCGCTGAAGGCGTGGTCAGGGACGTGCTGAAGCTGTCCTCCCATGCCCCCACCCTTGCGCGGGCGCGCATGGATCTGGAAGGCCATCTCTCCGGCATCATCGACGGAGCCGATCTCGTGCGCCTCGCCGAGCGCACGCTGCTGCCCGCGCTGGATGCGCAGGCACGGCAGATGGTGTCGGACGCCGCTCGCAACGTCTCCGTCGTCACCGCGGTGTCGCCGCGCGCGGCGGTGGACCTCGCCTTCGTGCTCTATAGCGCCGTGACGCTGATGCGCCGGCTCGCCTATCTCTATGGCGGACGTCCGGGCACGCTCGGCACCTTCCGCCTCGTGCGCCATGTGCTCGGGCATCTCGCCGTCACCGGCGGCATGGCGGCGGGCGATACGCTGGTGCAGCAGATCGTCGGCCAGGGTCTGGCCGCGCGGCTCTCCGCCCGGCTGGGCGAGGGCGTGGTGAACGGACTGCTCACGGCCCGGCTCGGCCTTGCCGCCATCGCGGTGACACGGCCGCTGCCCTTCACCGCCCTGCCCGCCCCGCGCCTCTCGGATGTGGCCACCGGGCTGATGCGCAAGACCGAGGAAGAGGAAACGGTGGCCTCACGCCGGCAATAGGTGACGCGGCAGGGCCTCGGGCGTGTAGGTGACCGGCCGGTTGCGCCAGATCATCTCGGCGGTGGGCCATACCACGAACGCCCCCAGCGCACCGAGGAACAGGGCAAAGGCCCATTCCTGCTGCCAGATGGCGAAGCCGAAGACCGCAAGCAGGCCGGCGAGCGCAGCAAGGCCCGCCGCGACCATCATCCAGAAGCGGAACGGCGCATAGCCGCCGCGGCAGCGGGGCCGCGCGGCCGTGTTGGCGAGCGCCCGGTGCAGAGCCCGGACGAACGCCGCATAATCCTCCCGCTGGTCGCGCACACCGGTGAGCGAGATGCGCGAGGCAGAGCCCGCTTTCAGACGCGTGCCATCGCGCCCGGCGATCTCCATCTCGAAGCTGGGCGCGGCGAACTTGGCCGGCAGGAAGCGCAATTGCACCGATGTGATGTCCGCCAACGGCAGCCGGCCCTCGCGCGGGCCGATGCTCCAGGCGAGCGCCACCCGGTCCAGCTCCAGCCGCACCCCCGCGCCGCCGAGGCGGGGCAGATGCGAATAACTGATCGGTCCCGCGGGAGAAGTGGCCGTCACGTCAGCTCCCGCATGGCGGAGTCGATGCCTTTCACGGTGAGGGGGAACATGCGCCCTTCCAGGATGTGGCGCACGAGGCGGATGGATTCCGTATAGCCCCAGTGCGGCTCCGGCACCGGGTTCAGCCAGACCGCCTTGGGATAGGTGGTGAGCAGGCGTTCGAGCCACAGCTTCCCCGGCTCGGCATTGTTGTGCTCCACCGAGCCGTTGGCGAACGTGATCTCGTAGGGGCTCATGGAGGCATCGCCGACGAAGATCAGCTTGTAGTCGTGGCCGTAGGTGTGGAGCACGTCGAACAGGGGGATGCGCTCGGAAGCCCGGCGGGCATTGGATTTCCACACGCTCTCATAGACGCAGTTGTGGAAATAGAAGTGCTCGAGGTGCTTGAACTCCATGCGCGCGGCGGAGAACAGCTCCTCCACCTGCTCCACGTGCCAATCCATGGAGCCGCCCACGTCGAGGAACAGCAGCACCTTCACCGCATTGCGCCGCTCCGGCCGCAGCTTCACGTCGAGATAGCCCTGGCGGGCGGTCTCCCGGATGGTGCCGTCGAGATCCAGTTCGTCGGGCGCGCCGATGCGGGCGAACTTGCGCAGCCGACGCAGGGCGACCTTGATGTTGCGGGTGCCCAGTTCCACCCCGTCGTCGAGGTCCTTGAACTCGCGCTTGTCCCACACCTTCACCGCGCGGAAATTGCGGTTGCCGTCCTGGCCGATGCGCACGCCCTCGGGGTTGTAGCCATAGGCGCCGAAGGGGGAGGTGCCGGCGGTGCCGATCCATTTGGAGCCGCCCTGGTGGCGCCCCTTCTGCTCCTCGAGCCGCTTCTTGAGCGTCTCCATGAGCTTGTCGAGGCCGCCCATGGCCTCGATCTGCGCCTTTTCCTCGTCGGTGAGGTGCTTCTCGGCCAGCTTGCGCAGCCAGTCCTCGGGGATGGAATGCCCCTCCTCGCCCAGCGCCTGCTCAAGCCCCTTGAAGCAGCGGCCGAACACCTGGTCGAAGCGGTCGAGGTGGCGCTCGTCCTTCACGAGGCTCGCGCGGGCGAGATAGTAGAAGGCGTCCACCTGCCGGCCGGCCACGTCGCGGTCCATGGCCTCCATGAGGGTGAGATATTCCCGCACCGAGACCGGCACGCCTGCGGCCTTGAGCGCCTCGAAGAAGGCAATGAACATCGCGCCCTCACCCTTCCAACGCGGTATGTCGCGGGGCCGTTTCGCCCTTCGGGACCGAAACATAGCGCGCCCGCGCGCCGCCACGCAAAATTGCCGGCCGAGCGCCTCCCGCAAAGTCACGCAGCAAAAAGAAAATGCCCCGGCACCGGCCGGGGCATTTTTCATGTCTGGAGAGGCCCCGCCGCCTTGGTGGCGGCGGAAATCCTCAGTTCACGCCGTAGAGGTTGGCGTTGGTGTTGGTCATGCTTTCCACGGTCAGCGCGCCGAGGAGCACGAGGTTCAGGAACTTCGTGAGTTCCACCGAACCGGCGTTGCCGATGTAGAGGACGTCCTTGTCCCGCATCGGCACCTTCGTGGAGAGCAGGTAGCCCGTCGGCTCGCGGAAATTCACCTGATAGATGGTGGCGATCCGCTTCTCGGGGAGGTTCGAGACGTCCACGCCCATCCGCTCGAGCGTCGTGCGGTTCTCGATGCGGAACAGGAAGGCCGACTGCGGGTCCGCCTGCGCGTCCACGAGGCCCGACGCCTTGGCCACCGCCTCGCTGAGGCTGATGGCGTCGTTGTCGAAGTTGAACTGCCCCTGCTTGCCGGTCGCGCCGAAGGCCAGGAAGGTCCGCGGGCGGCTGAAGATGTAGATGGTGTCTTCGGGCTGCAGATAGACGTTGTTCGCGGGCTCACGCACCAGACGGTTGAAGCTGATGGTCGCCTCTCGACCCCCGCGCTGCAGGGTCACGAACAGGTCGTAGCCCTTGCTGGAGGTGGCGCCGCCGCGGCTCACGGCGTCAAGCACGCGCTCGCCCGTGGGGGTGAGGGGGAAACGCACCGGCGCGCTCACTTCGCCGATGACCGTCACCGAATTGGAGCGCTGGGACTTCACCGAGACCACCGCCTGGGGCTCGATGGCGCGATTGCGCAGGCGCTCGACGATTTCCTTCTCCACCTGCGCGGGCTGCAGGCCGGCCGCCCTCACCTGCCCGGCATAGGGCACGGAGATGTTCCCGTTGACGTCCACCGTCTGGGTGGGGATGTCGACGAAGTTACCGGCGCGCGAGGCCGCCTCGGCGGGGATGAAGAGACCGCCCGAGGAAGCTTCGAAGATCGACACGCCGACGATGTCGCCGACGCCGATCTTGATGTCCGGCACCGGACGGCGATCGTTGCGGAACGTGCCGATCAGGCCCTGGGAATCCATCGTCGAGAGCACGCTGACCACCTGGGCGGTCAGCGGCACGAGCTTGTAGCTCAGGCCATCGGTGTCCTGCGTCGCGGGATTGGTCACCTCGACCGAATAGGGCCCGGATGCGGGAAGGAGATTGCAGCCGGCCAATGCGACGGACACGGCGACGGATACGGCCATCCCCGTCACGCGACGGAACCGTCCAAGCCAATTTTCGGTGGCAAAATGCACTGCCAGAGCCCCCGTGGGATACGTGCTCCTACCTAACACGCAGGGGCCGGAGGGCATATTGCAGAGCAGCACAGAAATGGCTCAACGACGCCGTTTCCACCCCCTATGTGACTCATCGGCCACACGAAAAACCGTACTAAGGTAGGGGCGGCGCGAGCTGTAAAGGTTAATGCTGCCAATGGCCTGTTAGTCTCGCTTTTTGCAAGCGGCGACGCAGCTGCGACTCAGCGATCGCGCGCGATTGCAGCGCGGCGCTACCGTCGCGCTCAGGTTGCGATAAGGAAGCGATCCGCGCCCTCGAGCACCAGGCAAGTCAGATGGCCGGTGGCATAGGCGCCGGTGTCGATGTTGATCCGGTTGCTCAGCACTTCCGGGTCCTTCATGGGCGTGTGCCCGTGGACGACGCAGTGGCCGAACCCGTCCTGATGATCCAGGAACTCGCGCCGGATCCACATCATGTCCTCGCGGCTCTGCTCTTCGAGCGGGATGCCCGGGCGCAGGCCGGCGTGGACGAACACATAGTCCCCGCAGACGAAAAAACTGGTGAGCTTGCGCAGGAACGAGATGTGCTCGGCGGGCACCGCAGCGCGCCACTCATTCCAGAGCCGGGCCTCATCCGCACCGGCGGCGGGACGCACATAGGAGAAGACGGTCTCAAGCCCGCCCATGCGCAGCCAGCGCGAGAAGGACTCCTGCGAAAGCAGCGACTCGAGCATCACCGCTTCATGGTTGCCGGAGATGCAGATCGCCTTGCGATCCTTTTGCCGCTGCAGCAGCGCATCCAGCACGCCGGACGACTGCGCGCCGCGATCCACATAGTCGCCGAGATAGACCTCGACGCAGTCGGGGCCGGGGTGGGCGGCCATGTCCTCGTCGATGGCGGCCTGGAGCGCGGTGAGCAGGTCAAGGCGGCCGTGGACGTCGCCGACGGCATAGATGCGCATATGGTCCGGGACGAGCGGAATGGCCGGGTCGCGAAAGTGTTCTGTCACGGTGCTGTTCGGGCGGATCTTCAGCATCGTCATGTCCGCAACATCCCTGCTGGTGTCAATGCCCCCGCACGAACCACTGGTAAGCCCCTAATATAACGCACGAGTTCGATTCTGGCGATCTTTTAGTTGCAATGCAACAATAACAACTCAGGCATGACGCGAGCGGTGCAATATTTTTCCGCAGTGCGGTAGCGGGGGAGAGAATGGCCTTTGACGTTGCGGCACTAGCGGTCCTTTTCGAGGTGCTGCTGGGGTATCCGGCTGCGCTGGTGCGGCGGATCGGCCATCCGGTGATCTGGATCGGCCGCCTCATCCTCTTTCTCGACCGCCGGCTCAACCGCCCAGGATTCGCCCCCGGCCGCCGGCGCCTGATGGGCGTGGTGACGGTCGTGCTGGTGCTCGCGGCAGCCGCCCTGCCGGCCCTCGCGCTGGAGGCGCTGCTGCGTCCCCTCCCCTTCGGGCTGCTCATTCTCGGCCTCGTCGGATCGAGCCTCATCGCGCAGCGGTCCCTGCACTGGCATGTGGCGCGGGTTGCCGACGCGCTGGAGACCGGCAGCCTTGATGCCGCGCGCGAAGCCGTCGGCCATATCGTGGGCCGCGACCCGCAGACGCTGGACGCCGCGGGCGTCGCCCGCGCCGCCATCGAAAGTCTCGCCGAGAATTTCTCCGATGGCGTGGTGGCCCCGACCCTCTGGCTGAGCGTGGCGGGCCTTGCTGGGGGCGCCGCCTACAAGGCGCTCAACACCGCCGACAGTATGATCGGACACCTCACGGAGCGTCACGCCGCCTTCGGCTGGGCCGCCGCGCGGGCGGACGACTACGTGAACCTTCCCGCCTCGCGCCTTGCCGGAATGCTCATCATCGCCGGCGCCGCGCTCACGCCCGGCGCCCATCCCCGCCATTCCCACAGGGCCATGCTGCGCGACGCCCCGCGCCACCGGTCGCCCAATGCGGGCTGGCCGGAAGCCGCGATGGCGGGCGCGCTCGGACTGCGATTGAACGGCCCGAAGGTCTATGCCGGCGTGCTCACCCAGGACGCCTACATGGGCGATGGCCGGCGCGAAGCCACGGCCCAGGACGTGCGGATGGCGCTGAAGGTCTACCGCCGGGCGGACGCGCTGATGATCCTGCTGGTGCTCGCCGGAACGGCCCTCAGCCTGCTGGTCTGAGGGGTCACCGGGCCAGCGTGAGCAGACGGTCAAGGTCCAGGTGCGCGGTGAGATGGGCCGCCAACGCATCCAGCGTCGCCTCAACGCCATCTTCATAGGCGACGCCGCCGCCCTCCCCGCCCAGCCGGCCGAGCACGGCGGCGCGGAAGGCATCGGAGGCGAACAGGCCGTGCACATAAGTGCCGGCGACAAGGCCCGAGGCCGAGCGCGCGCCCTCCGGCCGTCCATCGGCGAGATGGCCGAACGGCCGGTCGCAATCGGCGCCGTGGGTTGCACCCATATGCATCTCGTAGCCGAGGAAGGGGGCGCCCTCGGCGGTGCCGCTCACCTCCTCCAGCCGCTTCTCAACGGTCAGCACCGTGTGGACATCGAGCAAGCCGAGGCCGCGAGCGATCCTGGCCTCGCCCTCCACGCCCTCGGGATCGGCGATGGTCCGGCCGAGCATCTGGTAGCCGCCGCACAGGCCAAGCACCGCCCCACCACGCCGGGCGAAGGCGAGAATGTCGTGGTGCAGGCCGTCGGCCTTTAGCGCGGTGAGATCTGCAATGGTCGCCTTGGAGCCGATCATCAGCACCAGATCGGTATCGAGCGGCAGGCTCTCGTGCGGGCGGATGCGCCGCACCTCGACGCCCGGCTCGGCGTCGAGCGGATCGAGATCATCGAAATTGGAGACGTGGGGCAGGATCGGCACGGCGATGCGCAGCCGCGCCCCGGCCTTGGGCGGCGGCGGCGCCGACAGGGCGAGGGCATCCTCCGCCGGCAGGCGTGCCGCACCGGGAAAGTGCGGCACGAGGCCGAGGGCGTCCCAGCCGGTGAGGCGCGCGATCAGCTCCATGCCGGAGGCGAACAGCGCCGGGTCGCCCCGGAAGCGGTTGACGATGAAGCCGCGGATCATGGCCGCGTCGGCCGGGTCGATCACCGCCTTCGTCCCGGCAAGGCTGGCGATGACGCCACCCCGGTCGATGTCGCCGATGAGCACCACGGGCACGTCCGCCGCCCGGGCGAAGCCCATGTTGGCGATGTCCGCGGCGCGCAGATTGACCTCGGAGGCGCTGCCCGCCCCTTCCACCAGCACGAGGTCGGCCTCGCCCTTCAGACGGGCGAAGCTGTCCAGCACGGCGGGCATGAGCGTGGGCTTGAGGGACTGGTAGGCGGCGGCCTTGGCGGAGCCGTGGACCTGCCCCTGCACCACCACCTGCGCGCCGGTCTCGCCCTGCGGCTTCAGCAGTACGGGGTTCATATGCACGCTCGCGCGCACCCGCGCGGCCCGCGCCTGCAGCGCCTGCGCGCGGCCGATCTCGCCGCCGTCCGCCGTCACGGCGGCATTGTTGGACATGTTCTGCGGCTTGAACGGCCGCACCTTGAGACCGCGCAGCGTGAAGGCGCGGGCAAGGCCGGCGACGATGAGGGACTTGCCCACATCCGAGCCGGTGCCCTGGAACATCAGCGCGCGCGCCATCAGAACTCGATGCCCGGCTGCGCCTTCACCCCGGCGGCAAAATGATGCTTCACCAGCCCCATCTCGGTCACGAGGTCGGCTGCGGCGAGAAGCTCGGGCTTCGCATTGCGCCCGGTGACGACCACATGCAGGCCGGGGCGCCGCGCCGCGAGGGTGGCCACTACCTCGGCGAGGTCGAGATAGTCGTAGCGCAGGGCAATGTTCAGTTCGTCGAGGATGAGGAGGGAGATGGTCTCGTCCGCCATCAGCTCGCGCGCCTTGCCGAAGGCGCGGGCGGCGGCGGCCTTGTCGCGGGCGAGATCCTGCGTCTCCCAGGTGAAACCCTCGCCCATGGTGTGCCAGCTCACCCGATCACCGAAGGCCTGGAAGGCGTCCTGCTCGCCGGTCTGCCAGGCGCCCTTGATGAACTGCACCACGCCGACCCGTCCGCCACGCCCCAGCATCCGCAAGGCAAGGCCGAAGGCGGCCGTGCTCTTGCCCTTGCCGGGGCCGGTATGGACCACGAGCAGGCCCTTCTCGATGGTCTTCTCGGCCACCTCCTTGTCCTGAACCGCCTTGCGCTTCTCCATCTTGGCGCGATGGCGGGCGGCGGCCTCGTCTTCGGCTGGGGACGGGGGGACGGGATCGCTCACGGGGTTACGTCCTTCACGGTCAGGGGCAGGCCGGCCACCACCAGCACCACCTTGCGGGCGCGGGCGGCGAGGCGCTGGTTGAGGAGGCCGGCGGCGTCGCGGAAGCGGCGGGCCAGCGCATTGTCGGGGACGATGCCGAAGCCGACCTCGTTGGCGACGCAGAGGGTCGGCCCCGGCCGGGCGACGAGGGCGGCCTCCAGCGCCGCCGCCTCGGCGTCGAGGTCATGGTCGGCGAGGAGATGGTTGGTGAGCCAGAGGGTGAGGCAATCCACCAGCACCGGCCGATCCGGCGGGAGCGCGCCGAGCGCGGCAGCGAGATCGAACGGCGCCTCCACCGTCTCCCACCCTCCGCCTCGGCGGCCGCGATGCAGCGCGACGCGCGCCTCCATCTCAGGGTCAGGCTGGCCGCCATAGCCGAGCTGGGCTGTGGCGACATAGGTCCAGGGGCCGGGATGGCGCACAGTCTCGCCTTCCGCGAACCGGCTTTTGCCGGAGCGCGCGCCGCCGAGGACGAGAACGAGATCGGGGGCCGTCGCAGCCTCCGCCATCAGGCGCTCACCATGACCGGCACGCTTGGGCACCGGCGTGAGGCGCGGCTCGCACGGCCGGACCGGCACAGTCTCATCACGACTCCTCCACCGCCACCTCCGGCGAAACAGCCGCGACTATAGGCATGGCCCCCCCGCCCGCAAACCGACGGACGGCGAAGGATGAGCATCAGGACACCTCCGCGCCGCCACGACCGCACCGCTCCCATCCATATCGCCGGATGGGGCAGGGAACGCTTCGCGGCCCCTTCGTGGCGCACCACGCGCATCGCAAGTCACTTTAAGAGAGCGGTATTTTTCATATAAATCAATTATTTATGGTTAATGTTTAACGTTAACTTGCATGATTGGGCACGGAAGGCATCGCGCAAATTGATATTTCATTATTAAAACCAATTGACTAGCGAGTGATTATGCCAAGGTACGGTTTTAAAATACCACTTAACATGTTGCATTAACGCATCCACTTATTTCATTATCATATTGATAAATAATGATTTTTTGTTTAAAGGAAAATATTCCTGCGCTCGGCGCCGCTCGCCGGGTGGCAAGAGAGACGCGCCCTCCCCTCCTGCTTTCCGTTTTGCCGTGATGACTGCTGGTATATCTGCAATTTGGCTGGGCCATTGAGGCTCCGGCCATTGCCCGCGCTGTCGCGGCGTTGCGCACCAACGCTGCAAGCGCTTACAGCATAGCGCGACCCCTTGTATTCGTTGGCCGCCGCGATGTGACGCGCAAAACGGTGCCGTCGCTGCTCGCAACGGCACCCAAGCACCTCTATTCAGGTGTCAGTTCTGCGAAACGGGAGTCTGTTCCAGCACCGGTGCGGCTGAGCCGCCGCCCTCACCCTGCCGTGTTGCGCGGCTTGAGGTGGCGGTTCACATAGGTCGAAACGCCGTCTTCCAGCGAGGTGAACGGCCGGGTGAAACCAGCCGCGCGCAGCTTGGAGACATCGGCCTGGGTGAAATACTGGTAGGCCTTCTGCAGGCTCTCCGGCATGTCCACATAGGTGATGTTCGGCGCCTTGCCGAGCGCGGTGAACACGGCCGTCGCGAGATCCGCGAAGGAGCGGGCCTCCCCGGTGCCCACATTGAAGATGCCGGACACGTCCGGGCTCTCCAGCAGCCAGCGCACCACCTCCACGCAGTCGCCCACATAGACGAAGTCGCGCAGCTGCCCGCCGTCCGTGTAGCGCGGGTCGTGGGACTTGAAGAGCGTCACGCTCTCCCCCGCCTCGGCGTTCGGATAGATCTTGTGGACCACCGAGCGCATGTCGCCCTTGTGGGCCTCGCCGGGTCCGTACACGTTGAAGAAGCGCAGGCCCGCAAACTGCGGCGGCCGGGGCCGGCCCTCGGCGATATCCGCCATGATGCGGCGGTCCACGAACAGCTTGGACCAGCCATAGGGATTGAGCGGCGCGAGCGCGGCGAGATCGTCCCCCGCCTCGGAATCGCGGAAGCCCTGGGTGCCGTCGCCATAGGTCGCGGCCGAGGAGGCGAAGATCAGACCCAGCGCCTTCTGCGCGCACAGGTCCCACAGGTCCAGCGTCGCGCGGATGTTGCGGGCGACGATCTTGTCGGCGTCGCGCTCGGTGGTGGCGGAAATGGCGCCCATATGGACCACCGCGGCGAGCCGCCCGCCTTCCTTCTCCACGAAGTCGTTGATCGTCTCGGGACGGATCACGTCATGGAGCGGGATGTCGGAGATGTTGCGCCATTTGGGGCCGTCTTCCAGCCAGTCGGCCACGACGACGCGATAGCCGTCCTCCGCCGCCGCGCGGGCGATGTTGGAGCCGATGAAGCCCGCGCCGCCGGTGACGAGCAGAAGGTCACGACTCAACGCCACCGATCGGGTCATAGCGGGCATCCCATCCAGTCCATTGGGCGCAGGGTGTGCCACCCCGCCGATACCTTGTCCATCTCGACCGTGGCCGAACCGCCAGTATCAGGCTGCCGCGCTCAGCCTCCCGAGCGCCTGCCAGACCTCGGCGGCGGAGATGTCGGCAAGGCAGGGCGGCCCCTCGATGGTCGCGGGCGCGATGCGGCAGCGGGCCTTCTCGCAGGGCGCACAGTCGCGACGCGCCTTCAGCTCGACGACGCGCGGGCCGAACAGGCCGGTCAGCACCGGGTTGGTGGGTCCATAGAGACCGACAGTCGGCACCCCATAGGCCGCGGCAAGATGGCCGAGGCCCGTGTCCACCGTCACGACGCCCGCCGCTCCGGCGATCTGCGGGGCGAGCCCCTCCAGCCCTTGGGGTGGCAGCAGGCGCACATTGTCCTGCCCGGCAGCGATGGCCTCGGCGCGGGCACGCTCCTCGGCGCCGTGGGCGAACAGGCGCACCTCCACCCCCGCCTCACCCGCCAGCCCCGCCAGGGCGCGCCAGCCGTCGAGGGTCCACGTCTTGGTCGGCCACGTGGTGCCGTGCAGGAAGACGAGATAGGGCACGCCGCAGGGAGCCGGCCGCAGGCCCGTGTCGGCGGGCAGATCATCGAGCCGATAGCCGAGGGCCGCCGCGAAAAGCTTCCGGAGGCGCACCGCCATGTGCTCCACCTCGGGCACATGGTGGCGCGCGCCATAAAGGAGGCTTGCCAGCCCTTCGCGCGCACTCGCCTGGTCGAAACCGTGGCGGCGGCCGCGGGCCAGCGTCGCCACGGCGGCACTCTTCATCAGCCCCTGGCCATCGATGACGAGATCATAGGGCTCGGCCGACAGCACCCCGCGCACGCGCCCCACCTCCCCGCCCGAAAGCGCAGCGAGCGGCCGGCGCAACATGCGGCGGAGCGGAACGGTGATGGTGCGGCGGACGGCGGGATGGAGCCGGGCGACCGGCGCGAAGGCCTCCTCCACCGCCCAGTCCACGGTGAGGCCGGGCACGCGGGCGGCGGCGTCCGTCAGCGCGGGGAAGGTGTGGACCACGTCCCCCAGCGACGACAGCTTCACCAGCAGCAGCTTCATCGGCGCATTTGCTCGGCCGCGGCCAGCACGTCCTCTGCCGCGATGCCTTCGAGGCACGCCAGCGTCTTCAGCGGGCATTCCCGCTTGTGGCAGGGCCGGCACGGCAGGTCGCGGGAGACCACGCGGGCGAAGGGCGAGGCCGGGGGCGTCATCTTCTCGGATGACGCGCCGTAGATCACGACCAGCTTGCGGTCGAACGCGCCGGCGATGTGCATCAGGCCGGAATCGTTGGAAATCACTACGTCCGCCCCGGCGAGGATGGCGGCGGCCTCGAAGAGGGTGGTGCGGCCGACGAGATTGTCCACCGGCACGCCGGCCGAGGCCTCGATGGCGTGCGCCGCATCCGCATCCTTGGGCGAGCCGAGGATGCGGATGCGATAGCCCTCCTTCACCGCCAGCGCGGCAAGCGCCGCGAACTTCGCCGCCGGCCAGCGCTTGGCGGGCCCGTATTCGGCACCCGGGCACAGCACCATCACTGGCTCCTCGCCGGCGAGGGGGTATTTGGCGGCAGCCACGTCCACGGCGCCATCGGGCAGCATCAGCCGCGGACGCGGCGCGCGGGCGATGGAGCCCGGTGGCAGGCCGAGCGCGACAAAGCGATCCAGCGTGCGGGCGGTCTTGCGATCGGGGTCGGGGCGGGCGTCGGTGAGAAGCGCGCTGCGCAGTTCGGCGCGATAGCCCACGCGCTCGGGAATCTCGGCGGCGAGCGGAACGATGGCGGCCTTGAAGGCCCGCGGCAGGATGATCGCTTTGCCGTAGCCTTCGCCGCGCAGGGCGCGGCCGGCTTTCCAGCGGGCGAGAAGGCCGAGCTCGCCATGGCCCAGCCCCAGCGGGATGGTGCGGCGAACGCCGGGGATCATGCGGGCGACGGGAAGGGAGGCGGGAGGCGCCAGCACATCGATGGGCCGGCCGGGCTCGCGCAGGCGCAGCACGTCCACAAGGCTCGCCGCCATAACCATGTCACCGACCCACGAGGGGCCGACGAGCAGGAGCGGCGATACGGAACCGAGGGCACGCATGCGAAAACTCGCGGGGTGGAACGCCCCGCGTCATGACAAGGCGGACCCGCCGCGTCAAGCACGCTGGCCCGGACGCGGCGGTCGTTGATGGAGCGAAGGCTCAGGCGGCCGGACGGATCGTCTTCTCGACCGACGACTTGATCGGCTCGGACGAGTCGGCGGCGACCTTCTGCGCGAGGGCGGAGAGATCCTTGGCCTGGCCGGTCAGGGCCTCGAACTGCTTGCGCGCGTGGCCGGTGGAGAGCTCCACAGCCTCGGCGACGGTCTTGGCCGACAGCAGCGAATTGAAATAGTCGAAGGCCGAGTTCACGTTCGATTGAACCGCCTCGAGAACCTTCGCATTGTACTGGGCCACGCCCTTGGAGGCGGTGGTGCAGGTGTCCTCGAGGGCAGCGTTCACCTGCTCGGCAGCGGCCTTCAGCTTGGTGTAGTTCTCGCGGTAGGTGGCGATGCCCTTCTCGGCGATCTCGCGCACGGCCGGCGGCACTTCGACGCCGGGAACGGCATGGGTCGAGAACGCCTTTTTCGCCGCCTCGATCTGGTCCTGATAAGCCTTGATGAAGGTGTCGTTCATGTCATCCTCGGAAACGGGGCATGGCGATCCGTGCCGAGGTGTATTGCTGCAGTGCCACCAGAACGACACGCAAGGCGCAGCGCCGTGCAACGCTTGCGTTTCGAGCATTCATAGGTGAGCTGTGTTTAACCCCGACAATAGGGTTATACAGCAGTAAACGTGCAGCGCAAAATGAAATTCTGCGCTGCACAAGTCAAGCTTCCGCGACTACGGGGGTAGGTGCGGACGGGTAGAGTAATCCCGTCAGCCCTGCTGCTTAGGGTCGGTGGCCTTGGCCGCGGCGGCCTGGGCCTCGCGCACGGCGGTCTCGCCCACCGTCTTCAGGTCCTGGGCGACAGCCTGGGCGCTCTGGGCGGCGGACGCGGCGAGGGCCTTCAGCCGCTCGGCCAGGGTGCGGGCGTGCTCGTCCATGGTGCGCACGGCGTTTTCGCCGAGGGCCTTGGCGTCGTCGCCGAAGGCCTTCGCCTGCTCGGAGACGGACTTCAGCTGGTTGGTGAGGAATTCCGCCTGCAGGCTCATCATCTCCTGCGGGCTCTTGGCCGCGACCAGCTTGTGTAGGAAGTCGAAGCTCGCCTCGACGTTGGCTTCCATCAGGCCGATGGCCTTCTGGCGGAAGTCCTTGATGTTGGACCGGACCTCCTCGATATGGCCTTCGCTCTCGCCGACCGTCTCACGCGCATTCTGGAACAGGGTCTCGAACGCCTGTCGGGCCTGCGCCACGTTCTTCTCGGCAATGGCACGCATTTCAGGCGGCAGTTCCAGCTCCGGACCGAATTTCGTCGTCATGGCCGTCTCTCCTCCGGGTGTCGGGCGGCGCAAGCCACCGCGCAGCGACCGATCTTAATCTACGGTACCGCCGCTTCGCCAATATGAATGGCAGGCGCGCGGCGAAGTTGCACTGACGTTAATCAATGGCAGCGAGAATATGAGCCGGCGGGGTGGTCCCGCCTTGGTTCACTCCTCCTCCGCAAGGTGCGATCCTGCAAACGATGACGCAGCACCACGGCAGCCCGGACGACCCGTCTCCCCTCTCCGGGGAGGGCGTGGAAGCCATCGCGTCCGCTCTTCCAGGCGCGGAGGCGGTGCTGGCGCCCCTCGCGCGGCAGGAATTCGCCTCCTTCCTCCTCGACCTCGGCTCCGGGCGTATCCTCGCGGCGACGTCGGCAGCCGCACGGCTGGCGATCGCGCCCGGCGAACCGGCACCCGAGCCGGTGACGACGACGGCCGCTCGCCTCGCCCGGCGCACCGCCGCCGGCTTCGGCGTGGCGCGGCTGCGCCTGCCCGGCGACCTCTCGCCCCGCACCCTGCGCTTTGCCGCCCTTGCTTTGCCCTCCGGCCCCGCGCTCCTGTTCGCGGACCCGGCCGCATTCGCGCCTGCCGCACCCTCTCCGGTGCTCCCCGCGGCGGCCCCCGCCGTACCGGCGGCGCTGCGCCCGCTTCTGGCCCAGCCGCTGCGCGTGACCTGGGAAAGCGATGCGGAGGGACGCCTGCGCGCGCTTTCCCCCCTGTTCGCGGCGGCGCTCGGCAGCCGCTCCGGCACCTTCCTCGGCGCGAGCTTCGCGGATCTTGAGCGTGACGGCCACCTGACCGACGCCGACGCGCTCATCGACGCCATGGCCTCGGGCGAAAGCTTCACCGAGCGCACGGCGACGGTGCCCCCCGTCGGTGTCGAATCCCCGCTCGACCTCAGTCTCGGCGGCGCGCCGCTGTTCGATGCGGAGCGCCGGCTCAGGGGCGTGCGCGGCTTCGGTATCGTGACCGCGGCGGAAGCGCCGCTGCCCCAGCCGCCGAAAGCGCCGCAGGCGAGCGCTCCTGCCCCCCAGCCCCCGGTCGCCTTCGGACGGAATGTGGTGCCGCTCCGGCAGGGCAGCCTGTCGCCGCAGGAAAGCTCCGCCTTCCGCGAGATCGCCCGCACCCTCGCCGCAGCCATCGAGGACTGGCCGAGAATTCCGCCGGATAACGCTCCGCCCGACAATCTGGACGCCGCATACGCCGAGCCGGAGCCCCCGCCCGCCTCCGGGGATGAGGCGGAGTTGCTGGACAAGCTTCCGGTGAGCCTGCTGGTGCAGCAGGAAGGCGAGCTGGTCCACGCCAACCGGGCCTTTCTGGCCCTCACCGGCTGGAGCGGGCTGGACGCGCTGGCGGAGGCCGGCGGGCTTGAGCGGGTCCTCTCCCGCGAATCCGGCGCCCTTCATGTGCTGACGCCGGACGGCGCCCGCCTGCCAGTGGAAGTGCGCCTCGTCGCCGCACCGTTTCTCGGCCGGCCGGCGCTGATCCACGTCATCCGCGCCCTCGACACCACCGACGACGACCGCGAGGCCCGCGCGAGCGCCCGCCGCGCGGCGCTCGACATGGTGCCCTGGCCGGTCTTCCTGCTGGAGATGGACGGCACCATCCGCCTCGCCAATTTCGCGGCAGCCGAGCGGTTGGGCTTTCCGGCCCATGATCTTGCCGGCGAGCCCTTTACCACCGCCGTCGCGCCGACCGACCGCGCCGACGCCGTGGCCACCCTCGACCGCGTGCGGGACGACGGGGCCTCCGCGCAGGTCGCGCTCGCACTGCGCAATCGCGAGGGCGAGCTCCTGCCGGGGCTGGCGGCCGTGACCCGCGCCGGTGCCGAGGACCAGATCCTGTGCGTCGTCATCGGTCCGGTGCCGCAGCAGCCCGAGCTGGCGCCGATGGCGGTGCCCGAACCGGAACCCGCGACGAACCTCCTGCCGCGCCTCGCCGGCCGCCTCCGCGCCGGGCTCGAAGGCCCCATGGCGATCCTTCGCGAGGCGCCCGCCGAGGCCCTGAGCGATCCCCTGCGGGATGCGCTGAAGTCCCTCAACGCCATGCTTGATGACCTCAACGCCCTCTCCAAGCCGGCTGCACCGGTGGAAGCCGTCACCTGCGACGTGTCGGCGGCGGTGCGCGCCGCCGTGGCCGCGCTTCTTCCGGCTGCCCGGCGGCGACGGCTCGCGCTGCGCCTCGACGATGCCGGAGGCGTCACGGCCCAGGCCGCCGAAGCGCCGCTCGCGGACCTCGTGGCGATGCTGGTCGAAGAGGCCGTTGCGGCCACGCCCGCCGGCGGGGCGGTGGCCGTCTCGGTCTTTACCGAGGACGAGGGTGACAAGGGACCGCGCGCCAAGGTGCAGCTGAGCGATGCCGGCGCAGGCCTTGACGCAACGGCGGCAGCGGCGGCCCTCGATCCGCTGTCCGGCCTCTCGCCGGACGACCGCTTCGCTGCGGAGGGGCGCCCGCTGCGTCTCACCCGCATGGCGGAAGCGGCGCGGGCGCTGGGCGGAACCCTTGAGATTGATCCCGTCGGGATGAATCAGGCCGGCGAAGACCTCGGCCGGCGCCGCGGCATGATCGCCCGGCTCACCCTGCCGGCTTGAACGCCCGCAAACGGTGTTCAGCCACCTATCGGGTGGTATCCGCACAATGGAACAACTCCATTGTTCATCCAAAACCCTGTCCGAACGGCGCGCGACCTACCATGTCGCATATCTACGGAGTTGACGGATCCGACCGCCCTCTGCGAAAAATGTAATAGAAACAAGTTTTTAGAAGCCTTCCAAGTTAGCTTCGAGCCGCGCCATGATCGTTTGTTCATGCAACGTCTTTTCAGATCGTCAGGTGCTTGATGCACTTGCCGGAACGCCTTTGCGCTCCCCCAGCGAAGTTTATCGCTGCCTCGGCTGCTCGCCCCAGTGCGGACGCTGCGCCCGGACCATCCGCACCCTGATGGATCAGGTGCAGGCCCACGACTGCGGCGCCTGCGCCGACGAATGTCCCGTCGCGGGACTTACCGGAATGGTCGCGGCCGAATAAGCTTCCTAAAAGCACGACGAACCGCCCGGCGATGAGCCGGGCGTACCCTTGGGTACCTTGCCACCACATTAGAATTAGTCTAACGCTTAATCCAAACTAACTGTCCTTACGGCACCAGGAGCTGATGATGAAGGGCGATCCGAAGGTTATTGAATACCTCAATCGGGGCCTGCGCTCTGAGCTGACCGCCATCAATCAATATTGGCTGCATTACCGGATGCTCGACAATTGGGGCTACAAGGCGCTGGCCAAGAAGTGGCGCGCCGAGTCCATCGAGGAGATGGTGCACGCCGACAAGTTCACTGACCGCATCCTGTTCCTCGACGGCTTCCCGAACATGCAGGTGCTCGACCCCCTGCGAATCGGTCAGGACGTGAAGGAAATCCTCGACTGCGATCTCGCCGCCGAGCTCGATGCCCGCGCCCTCTACCAGGAAGCGGCCACCTACTGCCACTCGGTGAAGGACTATCCGAGCCGCGACCTCTTCGAGGAGCTGATGGCGGACGAGGAAGGCCACATCGACTTCCTCGAGACCCAGCTCGACCTCGTGTCCAAGCTCGGCCTCCAGCTGTACGCCCAGCATCACATCGGCGAGATGGACGAGGACTGATCCCTCCGCCATCCACGCGATACCGACGCAAAGCCCGGCCCTCATGCCGGGCTTTTTTGTTTTGGCCGCGAACCAGATTGGAGCAAGTATAAACTGGGCGATCGGGCCGCAATGCATTTCGGAATTAGATAATTTCCAATGTTTCCGGGCTCACACCCTTCTTCATTGACCCTTCGTAACGCCTCGGGCTAGCCAATTCTCCATAGTCTTTTCGTGCTCGTTCCGAGCCCGCGTGTGGGGATTTCAATGGGTCGCCTTCATCTCTTGCGCAGCCTTCTCGCCGGTGGCGCACTGCTTGTCGCGGCGCAGGGCGCCAGCGCCCAGCAGGTCGTGAACGTCTACACCACCCGCGAGCCCGGCCTTGCCGCCCCCCTGTTCGAGGCCTTCACCAAGGCGACGGGGATCGAGGTGAAGAGCGTCTTCATCAAGGATGGCCTCGCCGAGCGGGTGAAGGCGGAGGGCGCCAGCTCCCCCGCCGACGTGCTGATGACCGTGGACGTGGGCAACCTGCTCGACGTGGTGGATGCCGGCATCACCCAGCCGGTGACCTCCCCCGCCCTCTCCGCCATTCCCGCCAACCTGCGCGATCCGGCCGGCAACTGGTATGCCCTCTCCCTGCGCGCCCGCCTCGTCTATGCGGCGAAGGACGAGGTGAAGCTCTCGGCCATCACCTATGAGGATTTGGCCGACCCCAAATGGAAGGGCAAGATCTGCATCCGCTCCGGCCAGCACCCCTACAATGTGGGGCTGGTGGCGGCCTACATCGTCCATCACGGTGAGGAGAAGGCCGAGGCTTGGCTGCGCGGCCTGAAGGCAAACCTCGCCCGCAAGCCCGCCGGCGGCGACCGCGAGGGCGCCCGCGATATCCTCGGCGGCATCTGCGATCTGGCGGTGGGCAATTCCTACTATGTGGGCCTGATGCGCTCGGGCAAGGGCGGCGCCGACCAGAAGAAGTGGGGCGACGGCATCAACGTGCTGCTCCCCACCTTCCAGGGCGGCGGCACCCATGTGAACGTCTCCGGCGCCGCCGTGGCCAAGAACGCGCCCCACAAGGACGCCGCCGTGAAGCTGCTCGAATTCGCCGTCTCCCCGGAGATGCAGGCGATCTACGCCAAGCAGAACCTGGAATATCCGGTGATCGCCGCGGCCGAGGTCGATCCCATCATCGGCGCGCTGGGGCCGCTCAAGGTCGATCCCATCCCGCTGGTGGACATCGCCAAGAACCGCAAGCGCGCCAGCGAGCTCATCGACAAGGTCGGCTTCGACAACTGACGGCCGATGGCTGAGACCGCATTGACCGGCGAGCCGCGCGCGACGCGGCTCCGCCTTCCCCGCCACCTCTCCCCGCTCCTCATGGCGTCGGGATTGGTGGCTCTTTTCGTTCTGCTGCCGCTCCTCGCCCTCGCCGGCATCGCCGCGCGCGGATCGGGAGACATGTGGCCCCACCTCATCGCCACCGTGCTGCCCGATGCGCTGGCCGAGACCGGCCTGCTCGTGCTCGGTGTCGGCGTGGTGACGCTGGTGGTGGCCGTGCCGTGCGCCTGGCTGGTGGCCACCTGCACCTTCCCCGGCCGCTCGGTGCTGGAATGGGCGCTGCTGCTGCCACTGGCCGTGCCGGGCTACATCGTCGCCTTCTCCTATCTCGACGTGCTGCACCCCCTCGGGCCGGTGCAGGAGGCACTGCGCGCGCTGCTGGGCATCGCCAGCCCGCGCGGCCTGCGTCTGCCGGATGTGCGCTCCACCGGCGGCTGCATTCTCGTGCTTTCGGCCGTGCTCTACCCTTACGTCTACCTCTCGGCGCGGGCGAGCTTCGTGCTGCAATCGGCGGCGGCGCTGGAAGTCGCGCGCACGCTGGGCGCCAGCCGCTGGCGCGCCTTCCTGCGCATCGGCCTGCCGCTGGCCCGCCCCGCCATCGTGGCGGGGCTGACGCTGGTGCTGCTGGAAGTGCTGGGCGATATCGGCGCTTCCGAATTCCTCGGTGTGCGCACCCTCACCGTCTCCATCTATTCCACCTGGGTGAACCGCTCGAACCTGCCGGGCGCAGCGCAGATCGCCCTCGTCATGCTCGCTCTCGTGCTGGGGCTGATCCTGCTGGAGCGCTGGGCGCGGCGCGCCCGCCGATTCGTCGCCACCGGCTCGGCCCGGCCGCAGGCGCCGCTGCGGCTGACCGGGCTACAGGGCTTCGCCGCCGCCGCCCTCTGCGCCCTGCCGGTCATGCTCGGCTTCCTCGTGCCGTTGCTGCATCTCTCCATCTCGGCCGCGCGACGCATGGCGGAGACCGGCTTTCCCACCCGTATCCTGGGAGAGGCAGCCACCACCGCCGCCCTCGCCGCCGGCACGGTCACCCTCGGCCTCGGCCTCGGCCTGGTGGTGGCGCTGGGGCAGCGGCTGACGCGCGCCCCGCTCGCCTCCGGCTTCGCGCGAGTGGCGAGCCTCGGCTATGCGGTGCCGGGCACGGTGCTCGCCGTCGGCCTGCTCAGCCCGCTCGCCGGCTTCGACAACATGCTGGATGCCGCGATGAAGCAGGCGTTCGGCATCTCCACCGGCCTCCTGCTGTCTGGCTCGGGGGCGGCGCTGGTGATGGCGCTCGCCATCCGCTTCCTCGCCATTCCCGTCGGCGGCATCGAGGCGGGATTCGCCAAGCTCTCCCCGCATCTCGACATGGCGGCCCGCAGCCTCGGCTCGTCGCAGCCGCGCACCGTGCGTCGGGTGCTGCTGCCGTTGCTGCGGCCGGCGCTCGCCACCGCCGCCCTTCTGGTGTTCGTGGACGCCATGAAGGAGCTGCCGGCCACCCTGCTGCTGCGGCCGCTGGGCCTCGAGACGCTGGCCACCCACGTCTATGGCGAGGCGGCGCGGGGCACCTATGAGGACGGGGCGCTGGCGGCGCTGGTGATTCTCCTCGTCGGGCTGGGACCGGTGATGCTCCTCGCCCGCATGTCGTCATCCGCCCTGGCCGCTTCGGCGGACGGCGCACGAGGCAGTTCCTCGGCCCGCGACTGAGCCGCCCGCCGGCACATCCTGCAGGCCATCAAAGCGACACAGAGCCCGCTAAAGGTGCGGCCACGATCCAACGTGGCCACAGGCGTCGCGCGCATCGCCCCGCCTGCTCCCTCGGAGACATCTGTATCTTCATGCTGCGTGTCGGCCAGAACACCCGCCGGGCCGGGCTCATCGCTGCATCCGTGCTGGGCGCGGGTGCCGCGCTGCTGCTCGTCGCCATGGCGGTTCTGCCTTTCCTGGTGCCGGCCGCCGAGCTGCGGCGGGTGGCGGCGCAGGCGCTCGCCGGCTCCACCGGTCAGAAGGTGGAGATTCTCGGCGAGCCGTCGATTCGCCTCTTCCCCTCCCCCCGCGTCGTGCTCGGCAAGGTCAGCTTCCCGCTCCCGGCCGGCCAGTCGCTCGATGCCGAGAACGTGGTCACACGGCTCGACCTGCTCCAGCTCGTCGCCGGACGGGTGGCCGTGAACGACGTCATCGTCGAGCACCCCACCCTCGTCCTCACCGGGGAGGGCATGGCGCCTGCCCTCGGCATCGCGCCGGTGCTTGCGGCCACCGACCGCCCCGAACTGCGCATCGTCGACGGCACCATCGCATGGCGAAGCGGCAGCGGCCTCACCCGCGAGCTGGTGAGTGGTATCACCGCAAGCCTCGACCGAGTGCTCGATCGCGCGGGCATCGCCGTCGCCATCCAGTTCGACTGGCGCGAGCAGCCGGTGAACGCAACGCTGTTCATCGACGATATCACCGCCTTCATGGCCGGCACGCCGGCCCCCATGCGGGTGAACGTGGCGACGGACGGCGCCAAGGCCCGCTTCCACGGCCGCGCGGCGCTCGGCAAGTCGCCCACCATGGACGGCGCGGTGACGGCGGATGCCGATTCGCTGCGCGACCTGTTCGACTGGTCCGGCATGGAAACGCCCACCCGCAGCGGCTTCGGGCCCTTCTCGCTCTCCTCCCGCCTGAAGCTTGAGAAGGGCGAGGTGGCCCTGACCGAGGCGAGCGTCGATCTCGACGGCAATCGCGGCGACGGCGGCCTTCTGGTGAAGGTCTCCGGTCAACGCCCCCTCATCCAGGGCACGTTTGCCGCCGACCACATCACGCTGGCCCCCTACGGCGCCATGCGCCTGACCGGCGGCGACCGGCAGGGCTGGGACCGGGGGGCGGTCGATCTCTCCGCCCTCGGGGCCTGCGACCTCGACCTGCGGCTCTCGGCGGCCCGAATGGATGTGGGCGACACCGCGCTGTCCACCGTCGCCGCCAGTGCCGTTCTTTCCGCCGGCCGGCTGGTGCTCGCCATCGGCGAGGCCCATGGCTGGGGCGGCGTGCTGCGCGCCTCCCTCACCCTCGCCCCCGCTCCCCCCGACGCGGCCACCCTCCAGGCCCACCGCTCGGCGGGCGCGGAGCTGCGGCTGGAGGCGGAAGCGACCGACGTGGAGCTCGCCCGCGCCCTTGACGACATCGGCGGTTTCCGCCGCATCGACGGCACCGGGACGCTTCAGGTCGACGTGACCGGGGCCGGGCGCAGCATCCAGGACATCGCCGCGAACCTTCAGGGCAGCGCGGGACTGACCGCGGCCAACGGCTATCTCAACGGCTTCGACGTGGCGCAGCTGCTGCAGCGCATCGAGCGGCGTCCCCTCTCCGCGACCAGCGACTGGCGCGGCGGGCGCACCGCCTTCACCGAGATCAGCGGCCGCATCGCCATCAGCGACGGCGTGGGCACGATCGAGGAACTGGCCATGCGCGGGCCGCGCGCGCAGATCGAGATGACCGGCTCCCTCTCCATCGCCCAGCGCGCGCTGGACCTCGCCGGCCACGCCGCTCTGCCCGCGACCAAGGGCGCGAAGACCGGCGCCATCGACCTGCCGTTCAGCGTCCGCGGACCGTGGGACGAGCCGAGCATCATGGCCGACCCGCTCAGCCTCATTGAGCGCTCGGGCGCGGCGCTGCCCCTGCTGGAGGCGGTGAAGGGGCGCACCACCGCCCCCGCCGCAGAACGGGCCATGGATGGCGGCGCATCGGCAGCAGACCCGCAGCAGCCTCCGGCGAACTGACGGCGCCCGCACCAGCACAAGACGGGACGCGGAAATGAAAAAGGCCGGCGCTCTGGCACCGGCCTTCAATTCTGTTTCCCTGCGGCGAAAATCAGCCCTTGAGGCTGGCCTGCATGGCGGCGCCGAGGCCCTTGAATGACAGCGGCAGGATGACGGGGCGGCGCGATCCGTCCTCGAACACGATCTCACCCTTGCCGGAGCTGGCCTTCAGCGCCGTGAGCTGATCCTGCGTCAGCTCGGCGGACGCGACGCAATGCTGGCCGCAGCGCTTGAATGTGAGCACAACGTCCGCCACGCCACCCACCTTCAGCGCCACGTTGGACGGCAGCCACACGCCGGGCGGGGTGAGGACGATGAGGCGCACCGGCCCACTCTTCTCGGCCCGCACCGCGACATGGGCGAGGATGTGCGCGAGGTCAGGGGTCTGCAGCGTCTGCACCGCCTCGCAGCCGCGCTTCTCGTCCTTGCCCTTGCAGCGCACGGTCCAGTCGTCATGCACCGAGTGGGTCTCGGTGGGATCGGCAGGAGCAGCAACAGGCGCAGCGGCCGGAGCCGGGGCGGCGGCCGTCTGGGCGGCGGCGGGAAGGGCAAAGGCCGAGGCGGCAAAGACAGCAGACAGGAGCGAGAGACGGAGGGAAGGGATGAGACCGGTAAGCGCCATCTTTTACGTCCTCTCAATCGCACCCGCGCCCCGCAGCGGTGCCGCCGCCGGGACATATCCGACACCGCCCCCGTCAGGCAATGCAAATCGCGGTGGCCGATCCCGCTGACATTGGGGAAGACGGCGCGTGAAGTACCCTCACACCCCTGTCGCCAGATGCCAAGGGTCGAACCGCGGGGCTCCGGGCACCGCCGTCTGCACATTCACGCCCGCGCTTGCCCCTCGCGCCGCGCGGCGACAGCGGCGAGCACGCGCTCGGGCGTTGCAGGGGCATCCAGATGCACCGGCCCGTCTCCCGGCAGGCCGGCGATGGCGTCGCGAATGGCCAGCCAGACCGAGATGGCGAGCATCAGCGGCGGCTCGCCCACCGCCTTGGAGCGTAGCACCGTCTCTTCCGCGTTGGGCTTGTCGAGCAGGTGGACGTTGAGCACGGGCGGCACGTCGCGCGAGCCGGGGATCTTGTAGGTGGAGGGGCCGCGGGTGGCGAGACGGCCCTTGGCGTCCCACTTCAGCTCCTCGCAGGTGAGCCAGCCCATGCCCTGGACGAAGGCGCCCTCGATCTGTCCGATGTCGATGGCTGGGTTCAGCGAGCGCCCGCAATCGCCCACGATCTCCGCCCGCAGCACCCGCACCGCGCCGGAGAGCGTATCCACCGCCACCTCGGCCGCGGCGGCGCCGTAGGTGTAATAATAGAAGGGGCGGCCTTCGGATTTCGCGAGGTCGAAGTGGATCTTCGGCGTCTTGTAGAAGCCGGTGGCGGAGAGCGGCACGCGCTGCTGCCACGCCATGTGCGCCGCTTCACCGAAGGAGAGGCTGCGATTGCCCACGCTCACGCGGCCCTCGGCGAACACCACCTCTTCCACCGGCGCATCGAAATGCGCCGCCACCACGCCGGCCATGCGGCCCCTGATCTCCTTCGCCGCGATCAGCGCCGCCATGCCGTTGAGGTCGGAACCCGAGGAGGCCGCCGTGGGGGAGGTATTCGGCACCTTGGCGGTGCTGGTGGCGGAGACACGTACATGGTCGAGCGGAATGCCGAAGGCGTCCGCCACCACCTGTGCCACCTTCACGAACAGCCCCTGCCCCATCTCCGTGCCACCGTGGTTCAGGTGCACCGAGCCGTCCGTATAGACATGCACCAGCGCCCCCGCCTGGTTCAGCGTCGTCAGGTTGAAGGAGACGCCGAACTTGATGGGCATGGTGGCGAGGCCCTTGCGGATCACCGGGCTCTGCGCGTTGAAGGCGTCGGTTTCGGCGCGCCATGCAGCAAGGTTCGCCTTGGCATCGAGATGGGCCATGGCCTCCTCGATCAGGCTGTCCTCCACCTCCTGCCCGTAGGGCGTGACGTTGCGCGGGGCCGCGCCATAATGGTTGGCGGCGCGCACGACCTCGATAGGCTTGCCGAGATGGCGGGCGATCTCGGCCATCACCGCCTCGATGGCGAGCATGCCCTGCGGCGCGCCGAAGCCGCGGAAGGCGGTGTTGGAGACGGTATTGGTCTTCACCAGCACGCCGCGGAAGCGCGTCGCCGGGATGAAATAGCAATTGTCCGCGTGACACAGGGCGCGGGAGACCACGGCGGGCGAGAGGTCCGCCACGTTGCCGCAATCGGCGGCGAATTCCATGTCGAGCCCGGCGATGCGCCCGTCCCCGTCGAAGCCGGCTTCCCAGCGGACGCGGAACGGATGGCGCTTGCCGGTGGCTTCCATGTCCACCTCGCGCGGCAGGCGCAGCTTCACCGGCTTGCCGGCGTGATGGGCGAGGAGGGCCGCGATGGCGGCGACGATGGTGGCCTGGCTCTCCTTGCCGCCGAAGGCCCCGCCCATGCGCCGCACTTCCACCGTCACCGCCGCGAACGGCAGCCCGAGCACATGGGCGACGCCGTGCTGCGCCTCGGTGGGATGCTGGGTGGAGGAATGGACAAGCATGTCCCGGTCCTCGCCGGGGATTGCGATGGCGATCTGCCCTTCCAGATAGAAATGGTCCTGCCCGCCACACCGCACCTCGCCGGAGAGGCGCAAGGGTGCGCCGGCAAGCGCGGCCGCCACATCGCCTCGCCCCACCTGCTGGTCCGGCGCGACGCGAGCACCGGCCTCATAAGCCGCATCGAGATCGAGCAGCGCGGGCAGCACCTCATATTCCACCCGCACCAGAGCGGCGGCAGCGCGGGCGGCATCGAGGGTCGGCGCGGCCACGGCGGCGACGGGATGGCCCACATAGTCCGCCTCACCCGCCGCCAGCAGCGGCTCGTTGGTGCGGATGGGGGCAATGTCGTTGACGCCGGGAATGTCGCCCGCCGCCACCGCCACGACGCCCGGCAGAGCCCGGGCGGCGGACAGGTCGATGGCGACGATGCGCGCGCGGGCATGGGGGCTGAGCACCAAGGCCGCGTGGAGCAGGCCGGGCGGCTCCGGCATGTCGTCCAGATAGACGGCACGGCCGCTCACATGGGCGTTGGCGCTCTCGTGACGGGCGGGGACATGGACGGCGCGGGTCATAGCGCCTCCAGCTCCAGCAGCACACCGGGGCGCGTGGTGGCGAGGTGCAGGCGCCGTACGAGATTGGCGGCGGCGGCCTGCCGATAGGCGGCGCTGGCGCGATGGTCGGAGAGGGGTGCGAAATCAGCGTCCAGCGCAGCTTCGATGCCTCCGGGCGGAATATCGCCCCATGGTGCGCCGATGACGAGAGCTTCCAGAGCTGGGGCACGCTTCGCCCGGTCCGCCATGCCGCCGAAGGCCGCTGCGAGAGCCGCCATCCGTCCGCCATCCACCCGCACGCGAAAGGCGCCGAGCAGAGTGGAGATGTCCTGATCGAAGCGGCGCGATAGCTTCCACGCGAACAGCTCTTCACCCTCCGCAAGACGCGGCAGGCGCAGCGCCGCGATCACCTCGTCCCGCGCCAGCGCGGTCTGGCGATACCCCGTGAGGAATTCGGCCACCTTCATGCGCCGCACGCCGGCGGGCCCGGCAAGCTCCACCTCCGCATCCAGCGCCAGCAGCACCGGCAGCGTGTCGCCTACCGGCGAGGCGGTACCGAGATTGCCGCCGAAGGTGCCCATGGTCCGGATCTGCCGCGAGCCGATGCGGCGGATGAGGGCGCCGAAAGCGGGAAAAGCCGCCTCCACCGTCTCCAGCCCATCCGCATAGGTGACGGCGGCGCCGAGGACGAGTTGGTCGCCCTCCCACCCCATGCGCTTCAGCTCCGTCACGCGACGGGTGGAGATGGCGAGGGGGAAGCCTTGCCGCTTCTTTGCGGGGATGAGACCGAGGTCGGTGGCACCGGCGATCAGAACCGCGTCCGGATAGGCGCTGCGCAGCGCCACCAGTTCGGCGAGGGTCTGCGGCACGAGATGCAGTTCCCCCTGTCCCGCGATGCGGGTGCCGGCAACCGGCGGGACGCTCTCAGGCTCCGCCACCGGCGGGGCAGCGCAGAGCGCGCGGGCGGCATCTACGATGGGGCGATAGCCGGTGCAGCGGCAGAGATTGCCCGCCAGCGCCTCGTGGATATCGGCATCGCTCACCGGCGTTTCGCCTGCCCGCTCCTGCGCGAGGGCATAGAGCGACATGACGATACCCGGCGTGCAGAAGCCGCACTGGGTGCCGTCGCTCTCGGCCAGCACCGTCTGCACGGGGTGGAGGCCGGACGGGCCGGCAAGCCCCTCCACCGTCTTCACCTCGCTGCCGTCGATCTGGGAGAGCAGCAGGATGCAGGAATTGGCGACCTGCCAGCGCGCCGCCCCGCCCTGCCGAGAGCCGATGGCAATGGTGCAGGCGCCACAATCGCCTTCCGCGCACCCCTCCTTGGTCCCTGTCAGCCGACGGCGGGTGCGCAGGAAGTCCAGCACCGTCATGGAGGGGGCGGCATCCGCCACCTCGATCCGCTCGCCGTTCAGGACGAAGGCGATGGCCACGCTTTCAGCCTCCCGCGCTCTGGGACGAGCGGAAGGCCCAGGCCACCATGCGGCGCTCGAACACGGCGAAAATCGCGTACATGAGGATGCCCTGGATGGCGAGGGAGATGAGGCCGGCGAACACCAGCGGCATCTGGAAGTTGGAGCCCGCCTGCACCATGAGATGGCCCACCCCCGCATTGGCGCCGATGGTCTCGGACACCACCGCGCCCACGAAGGCGAGCGTGATGCCCACCTTGAGCGCCCCGAAGAGATAGGGCCCGGTGCGGGGAATGCCAACCTTGCGCATGATGTCGAGCTTGGACGCGCCAAGCGCGCGCAGCACGTCCTCCAGCTCCGGCTCGGTGGTGGCAAGGCCGGTGGCCACGTTCACCACAATGGGGAAGAAGGAGATGAGGAAGGCGGTGAGGATGGCCGGCACTTCGCCGATCCCGAACCACATGATGAGGATGGGCACCACCGCCACCTTGGGCACGGAATTGAACCCGATCATCACCGGATAGAGCCCGCGATAGATGGTGCGCGACCAGCCCACCACCACCCCCAGCGCAATGCCGAACACCACCGCGATGGCAAAGCCCGCCATGGTGGTCCACAAGGTGACGAAGGAGTTCTTCAGCAGCGGCCACCAGTATTTCACCATGGCGGCGAAAATCTCGGTGGGCGCCGGCAGGATGAAGGTATCGATCTTGAACAGGCGGCACGCCGCCTCCCAGATCACGAACAAAGCGACGGTGAAATAGACCGGGGCAAGGTTCTCGACGGAGAGCTTTTTCATCATGTCACGCCGCCTGCCGCACTTCGGCGATCTTGTTGCGCAGCTCGTGGACCAATCCGGTGAACTCGGCCCGGTAGCAGACATCGAGATCGCGCGGCCGCAGGAACGGCACCTGCCGCGTCTCCACGATGCGGCCGGGGCGCGCGCTCATGACGTGGATTGTGTCGGCGAGGAAGGCGGCCTCACGCAGATCGTGAGTGACGAGGATGACGGTGAAGCCGAACTCCTGCCAGAGGTCGCGCAGCACGCACCACAGCTCCTCTCGCGTGAAGGCGTCCAGCGCGGCGAAGGGCTCGTCCAGCATCAGCAGCGCCGGCTGGTGGATGAGGGAGCGGCAGAGCGAGGCACGCTGCTGCATGCCGCCGGACATCTCCCACGGAAAACGATCGGCGAAGGCGCCGAGGCCCACCACGTTGAGCAGCGCCATGGCCTTGTCCTGGAACTCGGCCTTGTCGCGGGAGAAGCGGCGGCGGTAGGGCTCGACGATCTCGAGCGGCAGCATCACGTTCTGCAGCACGGTGCGCCACGGCAGCAGGTTGGCGTGCTGGAAGGCCATGCCCGCCACCTTCACCGGCCCCTTCACCTCCGCGCCGTCGATGGAGACGGTGCCGGAGGTGGGGCGGATGAGGCCGGTGACAAGCTTCATCAGCGTGGACTTGCCGCAGCCCGAAGGCCCCACCACCGCCGCGAACTCGCCCTTGCGCACATGGAGCGTGGTGCCGGCCAGCGCCGTCACCGGGCCGGTGCGGCCGGGATAGGTCAGGGTCACATTGTCGAGGACGATCACGGGAAGGCCTTTCGGTTCGGCGTCGGCCGCTCCCCGGACAAGCAACACCGCAGGTGGAGCGCTGATCCGGGGTCCAGGGGAAAAGTCGGCGAAGCCGGCGATAGCCCCGGCAGCCTCAGGTCCGGCCGCCTTCGGCGGTCCCTGGCGCTGGACCCCGGCGCACATTCGGCTGACGCGGCATGTGTCCGGGGTCCGAAATCGCCTCACATCTTCCGTTCGCTCGCCGGCGGCAGATATTCACTGGTGAAGATGTCCGCGGCGGTGGGCTTGGCCTTGAACTCGTAGGTGATGCCCACCTGGTCGATGGACTTCGCAAGACGCGCGGGGTCCACGTCGCCGGTGCCGTTGGCCTTCACCCAGTCGGTGACGATGTTATCCTTCAGCGCCATTTCGAGGCGGGCCAGCTCGATGGCCTCGTCGGCCGTCTCGTTGCGCTTCATGACCGACTTGATGGCGCTCTTGGGATCCTTGGCGGTGTCGATGATGCCCTTGACGGTGGCCTTCACGAAGCCCTTCACCACCTCGGGATGGGCCTTGGCGAAATCGGGGTTCACCATGATGGCGTTGCCGTAGAGCACGAGGCCGTGCTTGGACATGAGCATCACCGCGATGTCATCCGCCGGCACGCCCTTCTGGCGCAGGTTGAAGAAGGAGGAGAAGGAGAAGCCGGTGATGGCGTCCACCTTGCCGTCGGCCAGCATGGGCTCGCGCACCGGGAAGCCGATATTCTCGATCTTCACCTTCTCGGCGTCGATGCCGTTCTCCTTCACGAAGGCCTTCCACTGGGCGAAGGCGCCGTCCGGCGCGGGGGCGCCGAGGATCTTGCCCTCGAGGTCCTTCGGCTTGGTGATGCCGGTCTTCTTCAGGCTGACGATGGCGAAGGGCGGCTCGTCATAGACCATCTGGACGGCGACGACCTTCTTGTCCGGGTTCTGGTCGCGGAACTTCATCAGCGAGTTGATGTCGAAGAAGCCGATGGGATAGGTGCCCGCCGCCACCCGCGCGATGCCGGCCACCGAGCCGGGGCCGCTGTCGATGGTCACGTTGAGGCCCTCGGCCTTGTAGTAGCCCTTGTCCAGCGCCACGAAATACGGCGCGGACGGCCCTTCGAACTTCCAGTCGAGCGCGAATTTCACGTCGGTCTCGGCCAGAGCCGGCGCTGCCGCCAGCGTGGCGAGGACCGCGGCGAAAACGGAACGCATCAGGCTCATGGAAAAAGCTCCTCGGTTTCGCTGCCGTGGACTGCAACCGCCATGCCAGCGGGGCCGGACGCCGCAGCGGCAGGCCACGGGCGCCCCGAGCATCGCGGATCGGCGACTGCCGCACGATGAGGCACGCAGCTCCTGCCCTCAAGATCGGCAGATTGCTTAGGTCATGTGCAAACCGCGCCCTTCCCCCTGCTGGACAGATCCCGCCGCCTAGGCCACTCCAGTCGATGACGGATGCCGACGAGCGGAGGGGCCATGGCACGGCGGGTACTGCTCACCTGGGAGCAGGGCGCGGGGTTCGGCCACACCATCCAGCTGGCGCGCCTCGGCCGTCGGCTCGCTGAAGCCGGCGCGGAGGTGATGGCCGCCGTACGCTATCTGCAGAATGCCGGGCCACTGGCCGAGACTGGCATCCGGCTGATCCAGGCGCCGCCGTGGCCCGCCCCTGCCCCGCGCGCCAACGACCACATCCCCGCCTCGGCGACACTGACCGACAGCCTCGCGCGCGTCGGCCTGCGCGATCCCGACAGCGTGCGCCCGGTGCTGCGCGCGTGGCGCGATCTGCTGGATGCCGAGCGGCCGGACCTGATGGTCTGCGACTATGCCCCCCTCGCCGGGCTTGCCGCGCGCGGGCGCTGTCCGGTGATGCAGGTGAGCACCGCCTATTGCCTGCCGCCGGCCGATCTCGAAGCCATGCCGGTGTTCCACGATTTCGTGCCGCCGCTGCACACGGATGCGGAGGTGGTGGCGGCGGTGAATGCCGCGCTGGCGGACGAGGGCCTTGCCCCCATCGACCGCATCGGCGCCCTCTTCACCGGCGACGACGCCTTCGTTCGCAGCTTCCAGCTGCTCGATCCCTATGCGGACCTGCGCAGCCGGCAGGCCGAAGGTCCGGTGATGGCCGAGGCCATGCGCGAGGCATCACCCGGCGCCCGCACCGTCTTCGCCTATGTCCACACCGACGTGGCCGCGCGCCCAGACGTGGCGGCGGTGCTGATGGCGCTGACCCCGCGGCTGGAAATCTTCGTGCCGGGCGTCGATCCGTCCTGGCTGGCGCCGCTCTCGGCGGCCGGGGCCATCGTGCACGGGCGGCCGGTCTCCATGGCGGAGGCCATGGCCCGGAGCCGCCTGCTCATCCACCAGGGCAGCGCCGGCGTGGCGGCGGATGCGCTCGCGGCGGGCGTGCCGCAAGTCACCTTCTCGGTGCATGTGGAACACTGGCTGAACGGCGAGGCGCTCGCCGCCGCCGGGCTCAGCCGCAACTTCCCCCTGTTTCATCCCGATGCGCGGGTTGCGCCGGAGCCGGTTCTGGCGGCGCTGGAAGACAGGGACATGGCCCTGATCGCCGCGGCGGCCGGCCGGATGCACCGGGCGGAACTCGCCGCCCGCGATCCGCTCGACGTGCTGACGGAGCGCTGCCGCGCGCTCCTCTAGGCTCGGTCAGTAGCCGATCGGTCCGCCGCCACCGCCGCCCCCTCCCCCGCCGCCACCGGGGAAGCCCGGAAAGCCCGGGATATTCGGGAAGGTCGGCAGGTTGGGGAAGCTCGGGAAGCCGCCACCGCCGCCATAGCCGCCGGGGAAGCCGCCGCCGCCACCACCGTAGCCATAAGGCGGCGGGGTCACGGGAATGACGACATTGCCCTGGTTCTGCTGGGAAGCCTGCTGGGCGATGGTGTCCGCCTCGCCCTGGAGCTGGGTATTCACCGACCGGCAGGTGGCCGCCGCGAGGTCCATGGTGGTCTGGCCCTGCACCGGCACGCCGCACGGATGGCTGGAGCCGCGGTCGAGGCCGGTCGTGTCCGCGACCGGGCCGCGGCGCCCGCCGGTCTGGCCGGTCTGGCTGCGGGTCTGGGCGATGACCGCATCGATCTGGGCCTGCGAGACACGCACCGGACCGCTCATGCCACCGCGCCCGACCGTGACCATGAAGCCGGGCCGGCGGATCACCACCGTCTCGCCGCCCGGCCCCACCACGGTGAGGGTGCCGAACTGGAGGATGGCCTGGGTCTCGCCGTCGCGGTGGATGATGGCCGCGACGCCGCCGCGGATGCCGATGGTCGCCACCGGCGTCTTCACCTCGGCCCCGCCGGTGTGGCTGGCATTGCCGCCGACGAAGCGCGCGGCGCCCTTGGTGAGGGTGAGCGCCATGGATCCGGCCTTGGCGTTCGGATCGTAGACGAACTCGTCGATGACGAGGTTCGAGTTGGGGCCGATGTTCAGCGTGGTCTTGTCCACGAACAGGACCTGAACGCTGCCGGCGGAGCTGGTCTCGATGCGCTCGCGGTGGATGATGCTGGAGCCGAGCTCCAGCGTCCGCACGCCAGACCCGGCATTGCCGGTGGAGCGGGGATTAACCGCGGCGGCCGTGCCGACGCTGTTCTGCGCGAGCGCCGGGCCGGTAGCGGCCACGATGGCGAGGGAGGCGACGGACGCCAGGAGACGGGCGGGGGTGCTGATGGGCATGATGCGTTGCTCCTCAGAACCGCACGTTCGGGCCGATGGAAACGCTGAAATTGTCGAACGCATAGTTCGGCAAGGTCGAGGTGGACCAGCTGTACTGGATCTGCGTCAGCAGCCCCCACTGCTCGTGGACCGGCACATCGAGGGCGAGGCCGACCCGGTACTGGTTGTCCTGTTCCGTGATGAACTTGGTGATGAACGGGTTGGGCGCGTCATAATTGTAGCGCGTGTAGCCGACGCTCGGGATGACGATCCAGCGCTTCACACCCCACAAGCCTTGAAACTCGAACGGCAGGGCGAGGTCCACCGCGAAGGTGTTGTAGGAGTACCAGGGCAGGTCGCCCGAGGCGTCGTTGTAGGAGAGCCGCGCGCGCCAGCGCCAGTCGTCGGTGATGCGGCCGAAGGCGTTGCCGCCCACCGTCCACATCTCGCCGCTCTGGAAGGAGGCGGTGGGATAGTCCTGCGACGACTGGTAGTCGCGCTGGCGGATCTCCGCGAAGGGCTCCAGCCCGAACCAGGCGCTGAACGGCAGATAGAGCGAGACGCCCGCACCGTAGGTGCCGAGATAGCCGGAGCCGCCCAGCGCCACGCCGCCCGCGAGCACATAGGCGCGGATGGAGGAGCCCGGCAGCGCGTCCGGCGCCAGCGCGAAGCGCGGGCCGGTGTTGAACTCGGCGAAGCCGAGGTTCAGCTGCTGCAGCTGGAACTGCTGCGAATAATAGAGATTGAGGTTGGTTTCCCAGACATCGCCGCGCTGGTTGCCGAAGTCGTAGACGTGGCGGATGGAGGCGAGGGCGAAGGCGTTGCCGTCCGCCTGCGCGGCCGCGCTCGGCGGCAGCAGGGCGCCCACATCCTGGCCGATCACGAGGCGGCTGGAGGGGCCGTAATTGGCGTTGGACTGGTAGCGCACGCCCACCTGCCCGTAGACGCTCCACTGGTTGGTGGAGAGGCGGCGGTCGATCTCCACCAGATAGGCAGCGATATTGTCCCGCTCCTGGCCGGACAGTTCCGGCGACTGGGCGATGGGCTCGAAATAAGAGCGGGCGGACTCATAGGAGCCCAGCCGGTAATAGAGCCGCGCCAGTTCGAGGCGCACGCGGACCAGCTTGGGATTGTAGAAGAGGATGCGCTCGTAGACGCCGATGGCGGCCTCGTAGTCGCCCACCTCCACCGCACGCCGGGCGAGGCGGAAGGCCAGTTCCACGTCCGCGGGACGCTTCAGGGACTGGTCGAACAAGGCGTTGAATTCGGGGTCGGCGTCCGCCAGCACGGTCGGCTGCGCCGCCAGCGCCGGCCCCGCCATCGCGCCTAGCGCCACGGCCAGCACGATGCCGCGCACGGACACCCCAGCCCCCAAACTACCCCTGCTCGGGCCCGCAACCCGAGTATTGTACCGCTTTACCAGCATGCCTGACCATCCGGCTTTTGCTGGCAAGGCCCCGCCCCTTGCCCATGCAGCGATCCTTACCATTGCGTGTGCCGGAAGGGGATTCCACGCGCCGACGAAGCCAAGGATTCATGCGCGTTTCCGTGACGTAAAAGCATTTTTGCCACAGGCGTCCGGCGGACGCGCCACGATCATACCGCCACGCATCGCTCTCCTCGCAATTCGCACGACAGCGCGCCGGGACCGCCGAAACCCCTCGCATTTTCAGATTGCACGGATGCAATAAACATCCACTTTCATTCCGTAAATGCTTGCATAGATTTGTCTCAACGGCGGCCCACGGTGCCGCCCAGAGGATCAAGGAGCAGACCATGCGCAGCATCGGACTTCATCACGTCACCGCCATCGCCGGCCCGGCCCGTCGCAATCTCGACTTCTACACCCGCACCCTCGGGCTGCGGCTGGTGAAGAAGACCGTCAATTTCGACGATCCCGGCACCTATCACTTCTATTTCGGCGACGCCGCCGGCTCGCCCGGCTCCATCCTCACCTTCTTCCCCTGGGAAGCCGCCGGCACCGGCCGGGCGGGCGTGGGCGAGACGCAGGAGACTGCGTTCCGCATCCCCGAGGCCGCAGTGAGCTACTGGACCGAGCGCCTCATCGGCGCGGGCCTCTCGCCCGATTTGCCGGAGAAGCGCTTCGGTGAGACGGTGATCGCGTTCAAGGACCCGGACGGGATGCGCATCGCCCTCGTCGGCGTCCCCGGCATCGAGGCCGAGCCCGCCTGGGCCGGCGGCGAAGTGCCGGAGGCGAACGCCATCCGCGGCATGCATTCCGTGACCCTCCTGCTGAAGGAGGCGGGTGCCACCGCGGACATCCTCACCGACGTGTTCGGCTTCGAGGAGGCCGGCCGCGAGGGAACCCGCATCCGCTACCGGGCGCCGGGCGTGGCCGTGGGCGGCATCGTGGACATCCGCGAGGCCGGCGGCTTCCTCTCCGGCCGGCAGGGACGCGGCAGCGTCCACCACATCGCCTTCCGCGCCTCTGACGACGCGGCCCAGGCCGAGATGGTGGAGAAGCTGACGGCCCGCCACGGCCGCCATGTCACCGAGCAGCGGGACCGGAACTACTTCCGCTCTGTCTACTTCCGCGAGCCCGGCGGCGTGCTGTTCGAGATCGCCACGGACGATCCCGGCTTCGCCGTGGACGAGGCGCCCGAGCATCTCGGCGAGGCGCTGAAGCTGCCGGCCCAGTACGAAGCGCACCGCGCCGAGATCGAGCGGGTTCTGCCGCAGGTCGCCTGAGCGGACAGACCCGACACCCCATCATCGCCCGGCCGCACCAGCGGCCGGGCACCGAAAGGATCTGCCCCCATGAACGCCCTGCCTGCGCCCCCCGCTGCCCCCGCGCGGGGCGCCCTTTCCTTCACCCACCGCTTCGTGCCCGCCACCGATCCGGCCGCGGCGCCGCTGCTGCTGCTCCACGGCACCGGCGGCGACGAGAATGATCTCATCCCCCTCGGCCGGATGCTCTCGCCCGGCGCGGCGCTGCTGTCGCCCCGCGGCAAGATCAGCGAAGGCGGCATGCCGCGCTTCTTCCGCCGGCTGGCGGAAGGCGTATTCGACGAGGAGGACGTGGTGCGGCGCGCCCACGAGCTGGCCGATTTCATCGGCGAGGCGCGCACCGCCTATGGCCTGGCCGCCCCGGTGGCGGTGGGCTTCTCCAATGGCGCCAACATCGCGGCGGCCATGCTGATGCTGGGTCCGGACGCGCTCTCCGGCGCGGCCCTGCTGCGGGCCATGGTGCCCCTGGCGAACCCGCCGGCAGGCTCCCTTCCGGGAACGCCGGTGCTGATGCTCTCGGGCGCGGCGGACCCCATCGTGCCCGCGTCCAACGCGGCCCGGCTCGCCGCCCAGCTCAATGAGCGAGGCGCCCGCGTGGAGCACCGCGTGCTGCCCGGCGGCCATGGCCTCACGCCCACCGACATGACGGCCATGCGCGACTGGCTCGCGCGTACCGGCGCGACGACGGCCTGAAACGAAGTCCGGCCCGCTTGGGCGCGAAGCTCAGCGGGCCGGCTTCGCCGGGGCCATCGCGGTGCCGCCGCTGCCCTGCCGAGACGCGGCGACAATGGCCGGCGCCAGGGCTTCGGCAAGGCAGGAATAGCCCGCGTCATTCATGTGGAAGCTGTCCCACGCCAGGGTCTTGCGAAAGCCCTGCGGATCCTGCGCGGCCCACTGCTTCATCATGGCGTAGCGACGCAGGAGCGGAACGCCCCGGCCCGTCGCCGTGGAATCCACCGCGTCCACGAACGTCTCGTAGCGCGCGACATCGGTGATGCCGGGGAAATACTGCTGGTCGATCACGATCGCCGCGGCGCCCGCGGCCGCGATCGCCGAAAGCCCTTGGGTCACGGTCGCGCGCAGCCGGGTCGGATCCCCACCGAACACGACATCGTTGGTGCCCACCTGCCAGATCACGAGATGCGGCGCCGGCTGGCTCTGCACCAGCGACTGCAGCCGCGCGAGGGTCGAGGGGCCGGTCTCTCCCGAGACGCCGGCATTCATCACCGTCACGCGGCCCTCGCCCATCAGCGTGGCGAGGCGGCGGGCCAGCTGGCTCGGATAGCTCTGGTCGGAGCTCGACGCGCCCGCGCCGGCGGTGGTGGAGGAGCCGATGGCCAGAATGCGCAGCGGCTGGCCTTCCTTCAGCGCCTTCACGCCGGCCGGCATGGAGAGCGCCGGAGACGGACGCGCGGTGCATCCGCCGGCCGCGGACGCGGCAGCGGGAACCAGAGCGGAAAAGGCGACGGCGAACAGGGGAAGAGCGAAACGGCGAAGACGGCGCATGGCAAGACCAGATTGTGAAGACAGCGCCGACCAGTCCGGAGCGCGCCCCGGATTGAACCCAAGGGAATGGCGACGTCAACCTTAATGCTTGCGGCCTCGGGCTATTCTGCGGCGCGCAGCGGGCTTTGCGCGGGCGCCGCCTCGCGGGGATCGACCCAGCGGCCCGCCTCGATCTCGGCGATCTGGCGCGAGACATCGCGCACCACCTTCCGGGAGAAGGGGCCGAGATGCATGTAGAAGAGCGCCAGCGAGAGCAGTTGCTCCAGCCTGTCCAGCCGCTTCAGCCCGCGCAGCGCCACCGGCCAGATGTGCACCGCCGCCCGCGGGTGGCGCCAGGTGACGGTGGCGAGCACGCCGAACAGCCGTCCGAGATCGGCGAGCAGCTGCCTGACGTCGATGGGCTCCGGCGGGGCGGGCGGCTCGGTCGAGGTGACGCCCCCCTCCTGCCGCCCCACCAGCTCCGATAGGCGGCGGATGCGGCCGAAGAAGGCGCGCGGGGCATAGACCCGGGCATAGACCTCGCGGTAGCGCCGCAGCACGTCGATGCGCGGTTCCAGCGTCGCGAAATTGAGGCCGGCGCCGGTCTGGTCCCCGTGCTGGAAGTCCTCTTCCTTGAGCGGGAACATCCGCCCTTCCCGCTCCAGCCGGCGCGAGAGCTGGGTGTCCGGAAGCGCATAGAGCAGGCCCAGCGAGACCACCGGAATGGCCGCTTCCTCGATCAGCTCCGCCATGGCGTCCGCCGCGCCGGGGGCCTCATTGTCGAAACCGACGATGAAGCCGGCGATCACCACCATGCCGGCCGCATAGATCCGGTGGACGCTGGCGGCGATGTCCCGCCGCGTGTTCTGCTTCTTCTGGGTGGAGCGGAGCACCTCGGGATCGGGGCTCTCGATGCCCACGAACACCAGATAGAACCCGGCCTTCGCCATGAGATCGAGCAGCGCGGTGTCGTCCGCGAGGTTGAGCGAGGCCTCGGTGGAGAAATGGAACGGATGGCCGTGCGCCTGCTGCCACGCGATGAGGTGCGGCAGGAAGGCCTTCACCGCCTTCTTGTTGCCGATGAGATTGTCATCGACGAAATCCACATGGCCACGATAGCCGAGCGCGTACAACGCATCGAGCTCCGCCAGTATCTGCTCCGCCGTCTTGGTGCGCGGCACCCGGCCATAGAGCTCGATGATGTCGCAGAACTCGCAGGTGAAGGGGCAGCCGCGGGAGAACTGCACGCCCACGAACAGATAGTCCGGCAAATGGAGCAAATCGAAGCGCGGCACCGGCGTGCGGGACACGTCCGGCCGGTCCTCGGGCGCGGTGATGAGGCCGGACCGTGCTCCACCCTCCCAGGCCTCGACGAAGGCCGAGAGCGTCGCCTCCGCCTCGCCGAGGACACGGAAGTCGGCGGCCGCATAGGCTTCGGGGCTGGAGGACACATCCGGCCCGCCGACCACCACCACCTTGCCCGCCGCCTGCATAGCGGCGACGGCGGCCAGCGCCTCCTGGCGCTGGGGCAGCATGCCGCTGACGAACACCACGTCCGCCCATGCAAGATCAGCAGGGTCGAGGGTGCGGGCGTTCAGGTCGCACAACCGCGCCTCCCAATGGGGAGGAAGGAGCGCCGCAACCGTGATGAGACCCAGCGGCGGCGCCATGCAGCGCGCGCCCTTGAGCCGCGCCAGCTCCAGATTGCGCCAGAAACTATCCTGCGCGAACCGAGGATAAAGTAACAGTACCCGGACGCTCGACATCGCTGCCCCTATCGCCGCCCACGTGATTCGCAGATGACCATAGGGCGGTTGCGGGACCGTGTCATCGCAACGGTGGATGCACACGCGCCACCGCGCTCGAGGGATCTAAGGCTCGGCAGCGCGCGCGACGGGAGAGCGATGGCTGCCCGCAGTCGATGAGGTGGGCGCCGCTTTTCGGGCGACCCCATCCGGGGCGTGCTGCAGTTCGGGCTGGGTTCCAAAGGACATGTCTAGATGGCGGCCCACTCAACCCGCGCGACGAGCGAGAAGCGCCTGGCGCGAGAGACAGGAAGCTCGCTCCCGCCGAAGCAGACAGACGAATAAGTCGACCCGCGCCATGCGTTCCTGTTTGGGCGCCAGCACTAAAACGCGTTAATTTCAAGAATTTTAGAACGATGATGGTGCAGGGGCGGCGCCTCACTACATGTCCATCTATCTGAAATTAAATTACTTTCATTCCTGAAATTCAGATCCATACCCCCAAATCTACCCCCAATTCCGCGCGGTGCAGGTTGGACGGGCTTTATCCACAGGGGAGTGCGCGCGGCTCTGTTCGGGGACATTATGCACGAGCGTCGCTGATCGCTCCAGGTGCCAGAGATGGTCCGCATTCCAGAGGCCAATCGGATCGAGTTTCTGCTCGATCTGCAGTTCCCAGAGGTGCGCGATCCCAAAAATCGCTTAGAAGACGGCCGAGTCCAGCTGACGAAAGAGCGGGCGGTCCAGTACCGGGCTTTGAAGGCGGAACTGGAGGGCCTGCCGGAAACGGACCTGCAAAGCCGATACACTAGGGCCTATCGAGAATGGCAGGCCAAGCGGGATGCCGAAACCGAAGCCGGGCGATCATTCAATCTACGATCGGCAAGGGCGGATCACGCCTATTGGTCTAAGATGCCGCTCTGGACGCTTGAGGAAGCCGTAGCGTTGAGCCTCGACCGCGCACCCGAAGTGGTGAAATGGTCGGATGTGAAAGGTTACGTACGATCGTCCCCGTTCGCCTTCCAATTTTCCCGCCGGCGGGAAATGGTCGAGCGCGCCGCGGTGGCGAGAGATCTCTCGTTTCCCATCCGCCCTCTCGATTTCGTCCAATGGGCCCGCGCGCACGACATTGGGCTTCCCCCTGCGCTTGACGCTGCCCTGCCATCTGCCGATCCCGCCGAGGATTGGCGAGCCGCCCACGCCGCCGAGACAGAGCAGCACAACACCACTCGCGCCGAGCTGGAGCGCCTGAAGGCCGAGATTGAGCGCATCAGCGCGGACAAGGCCCTTTCCCAGCGGGAGCGATCGAGCTGCCTGAAGCTCATCATCGGCATGGCGGTGAAGAAGTATCGTTATGACCCGGCTGCCGCGCGCGGCCCTGCACCGTCAAACATAATGAACGACCTGCACCAACTGGGCATCGACATCGACGTCGACACGGTGCGGAAATGGCTGAAGGAAGCCGCCGAGGAACTGCCTCCCGAAAAAGCCGAATAGACTCGGCCGAAGCCGAATTCGGTTTCACGTTCGCCGCGTTCGGCCACCGCCCGCGCCGGCCTTTCTAGGTCTTGGTCCCATCCCAACGGATCGAGGCCCACCATGCTGCACAACCGCCCCCTCCCCGACACCGGCTTCCTGCGCCTGTCCGCCATCCTCGGCCCCGCCGGCCCCATTCCCGTGTCCAAGTCCACGTGGTGGGAAGGGGTCCGCACCGGGCGCTACCCCCAGCCCCTGAAGCTCGGCCCGCGCGTCACCGTCTGGCGCGTGGAAGACATCCGCGCCCTGATCGAGACGGGCGCGCGCTGACGATGGCGATGAGCCGGATCAACCCGCGGCGTATCCATATGCATCTGCCTTACACGGTGGAGCAGGTGGCGGATGCCCTGAAGGTCCACAAGAACACGGTGCGCCTTTGGATCAAGCAGGGCCTGCCGGTGGCCGACGCGCACCGCCCGGTGATCCTCGCAGGTGCCGATGTCCGCACCTTCCTCTGCGAGCGCAGGGCCTCCCGCAAGCGCCCGACGGGACCGGGACGCTTCTATTGTTTCCGGTGCCGCGAGGCTGTCCGCCCGGCCGGGGACATGGTCGATCTTGTGCCGCGCAACGATCGGCTCGGCGCCCTCCAGGGGCTGTGCCCCCGGTGTGGCGCACTGATGCACCGGGCGGTGGCCATGGCACGCTGGCGGACGGCTGCGGGCGATCTGGACGTGAAGATTTTGCAGGGGCCATCCGCGCCTAAGCGAGATGACAGCCCCCATGCTCAATCATGACTTGAAAGAGACCGAAATGCCCAGCCCGAAATCCAGGCGCCCGAACGAGCGGATCAAGCGCAAATATCTCGATTTCCAGCGCCTCGCCCTCGGCCGCAGCGATGCCTCTATCTCCGCAGCGGCAGAAGCACTCCACCGCTTCGAGCACTATACATCCCACCGCGACTTCAAGCGGTTTCACATCGAGCAGGCCAAGGGCTTCCGCGACCACCTCGCCAAGGCGGTGAACGCCCGCACTGGCGAGAAACTCAGCGCCGCCACCGTCACCTCGATCCTGACGGCCCTGAAGCGGTTCTTCGCGTGGCTCGCCATGGAGCCGGGCTATCGCCGAGTGCTGACCTCGGCCGACGCGGATTACTTCACCCCCACCGCACGCGACGCCCGCATCGCCACCGCGCGCCGCGAACGTCCCGTGCCCAGCCTTGAGCAGGTGCGGGTGGTGCTGGAGCGGATGCCGGCGGAAACCGACATCGAGAAGCGCGACCGCGCGCTGCTCGCCTTCCTCATCCTCACCGGCGCGCGTGACGGCGCGCTCATCACCTTCAAGCTGAAGCACCTCGATATGGCCGCCTGCCGGCTGGAGCAGGACGCCCGCGACGTGGCGACCAAGCGAGCGAAGACCTTCTTCTTTTTCCCGGTGGGCGACGACATCAAGGCCATCGTCGCCGAATGGGTGCGCTTCCTGCGGACCGAGAAGCTCTGGGGCGAGAATGATCCCCTGTTTCCCGCCACCAAGACCGCGGCCGATCCCGCCCGCAGCTTCCACACGGTGGGGCTGGCGCGGCAGCATTGGTCCAGCGCCGGCCCCGTCCGCAAGGTGGTCCGCGCGGCCTTCGAGGCGGCGGGCCAGCCCTATGCCAACCCGCACAGCTTCCGCAACACCCTCGTGCAACTCGCCTACAAGCTCCAGCTGCCGCCGGAGGCCTTCAAGGCGTGGTCGCAGAATCTCGGCCACGAGGATGCCCTCACCACCTTCACCAGCTATGGCACGTTGCCGGTGCATCGGCAGGGGGAGGTGATGCGGGGGATAGCGGAGCGGCGGGAGATTGCCCCGAAAGACATTGCTGCAGCAATCGCAACCTTGGCCGGACTGCAACAAGCATAAGTCGCCTTGCCTGGGATGCTCCCTGGGAATTCGAAAGCGTTGGCATGAGGAGGTGTACCGATATGATGCCGGTTGCATTCTGAGGGGATTCGCACCTTGTCGAGCTTCTACGAGCGGCCGATCCTGAATTCGCCCTATCGCCCGCCCGCCTTGCACCACCCGCTTGATCCGCATGGGCAGCCGCTCGATGGCGCGCCGCGGCCCAGGCGACGGCCGGCGCGATTCATTGCGCCCGCTCCCTCGTCGCGGAAGAAGGGATCAGCGGGCCAGGGCGCCCTCGATCTTGAAACCTATACGGACTATGCCCTCATCAACGAGATCCGCGGCTACCTTGAAAGTTGGCGGGCGGTGCGCAACCCTGCCGACTGGGGCGTGACGGCGGCGACGCAGCGCCTCTTGGAGCACTGGCGGCACCACGATTTCAACGGCCCCAAGCCGTTCTTCTGCCAGATCGAGGCGGTGGAGACCATCATATGGCTGACCGAGGTCGCCCCCCGCCGGGCGGCGACGAAAGGTATCCTGGACCAGCTGGCCAAGGCCAACGAAGAGGCCAACCCTGCCCTCTTCCGCCTCGCCATGAAAATGGCGACGGGCACCGGCAAGACCACGGTGATGGCCATGCTGATCGCCTGGCAGGCGGTGAATGCGGCGCGCAAGGCCTCCAGGGATTTTTCCCGCGCCTTCCTCATCATCGCGCCGGGCATTACCATCCGCGACCGGCTGCGCGTGCTGCTGCCGAGCGAGCCGGACAATTATTTCGAGACGCGGGAGATCGTGCCGCCCGAAATGCTGCCGGACATCCGCCGCGCCGAGATCGTCATTACCAACTACCACGCCTTCCAGCACCGGGAGACGCTGGCGCTGCCCAAGGTGGCGAGGAGCTTCCTGCAGGGCAATGCGCCGGACCCGATCCGCACCACCGAGACCGACGCGGAGATGCTGGAGCGGGCCTGCGGCAGGCTCCTGAAGTTCGAGCGCGTCAACGTCATCAATGACGAGGCCCATCACTGCTATCGCCACAAGGTGGGCGGCGACGAGGAGGGCAAGCTAACCGCCGAGGACAAGAAGGAAGCTGAAGAGAACGAGAAGGCCGCGCGGCTGTGGATCAACGGTATCGAGGCGCTGGACCGGCAGTTCGCCAAGGGCGGGCGCGGGCGCGGCGTTCGCGCGGTCTATGATCTCTCCGCCACGCCCTTCTTCCTGCGCGGCTCGGGCTATCCGGAGGGCTATCTCTTTCCCTGGGTGGTATCCGACTTCTCCCTGATGGACGCCATCGAGAGCGGCATCGTGAAGCTGCCGCGGGTGCCGGTGAGCGACAATCTCGCCCAGACCAGCACCGTGGTCTACCGCAACCTGTGGAAGGAGATCGGCAAGGACCTGCCGAAGTCCGCCACCGGGGCCGGCAAGCTCAGCCCGCACGATCTGCCGAACCTGCTCAAGACCGCCCTCAACGCCCTCTACAGCCATTATGAGAGCGTGTTCGCGGCCTGGGAGCGGGCCGGCATCGGCGTGCCGCCCGTGTTCATCGTGGTGTGCCAGAACACCGCCATCTCCAAGCTGGTGTTCGACTGGATCGCCGGCTGGGAGACCGGCGGCGAGGGCGAGCGGGCCGGCTTCTTTCCCGGCCATCTGGAGCTGTTCCGCAATTATAACGAGCACGGCGCCCGCCTGCCGCGTCCGCGCACCCTGCTGATCGACAGCCGGCAGATCGAGGCCGGTGGCAGCCTGGACAAGAGTTTTCGCGAGGCGGCGGGGCCGGAGATCGAGCAGTTCAAGCGGGAACTGCAGGCCCGGCAGGGGGCAGGCAGCATCGGCGCGGAGGTGGACGAGGCGGACCTGCTGCGCGAGGTGATGAACACGGTGGGCCGTCCCGGCCGGCTTGGCGAGCAGATCCGCTGCGTTGTGTCGGTCTCCATGCTCACCGAGGGCTGGGACACCAACACCGTGACCCATGTGCTGGGGGTGCGCGCCTTCGGCTCCCAGCTTCTGTGCGAGCAGGTGGTGGGCCGGGCGCTGCGCCGGCAGTCCTACGAAGAGAACCCGAAGACCGGCCTGTTCGAGCCGGAATATGCCGACATCATGGGCATTCCCTTCGACTTCGCCTCCACCCCGCAGGAGACGAAGGTGACGCCGCCGAAGCCGGTCACGCGCGTTCACGCCATTCGGGAGCGCGGCGCGCTGGAGATCGTCTTTCCCCGCGTCAGCGGCTATCGGCGGGAGCTGGAGAGCGAGCGGCTGGAGCCGACCTTCTCGGACGACAGCCGCCTCGTCATCACGCCGGAGGACATCGGCCCCACCTCCGTTCTCATGGAGGGAATCGTGGGGGCGGGCGTCACCATCTCGCCCACCGTGCTGGCGCGGCTGCGATCCTCGGAGATCAGCTTCAACCTCGCCAAGCACCTGCTCTATTCGCGCTTCCGCGACGAGGACGACGTGCCCAAGCAGCACCTCTTCCCGCAGATCCAGCGCATCGCCCGCCGCTGGATCGAGGAGGGCTATCTGGTGACGAAGGACGTGCCCATGGGCGCGATCCTCTATCAGGACCAGTTGGCCCGCGCCGCAGAGAAGATCGACATCGCCCTGACCCGCGGCGGTGGCGGGCAGGTGGTGGCGGTGCTGGACCCCTATAATCCCAAGGGCTCCACCGGCTTCGTCAATTTCATCACCTCCAAATCCTGCTGGCCCACCGGGGCGCGGCCGCCCAAGTGCCAGATAAGCCATGTGGTGCTGGATTCCGGCTGGGAGGAGCGCCTCGCTTTGGCGCTGGAGGCGCATCCGCGCGTCCTCGCCTATGCCCGCAACCAGGCGCTGGGCTTCGACATCCCCTATCTCGACGCGGGCGTGATGCGGCGCTACGTGCCGGATTTCCTCGCCCGCATCGATGACGGTGGGGCGGAGCTGCTCAACCTCGTCATCGAGGTGAAGGGCGAGCGCAACGAGACCGACAAGGCGAAAACCGAAACCACAAGCGACCTGTGGGTGCCCGGCGTGAACGCCCTGGGCAGCTTCGGCCGCTGGGCCTATGCCGAATTCCGCGACGGATCGACCATGGCGCAGGACCTGGACGACGTGATTGAACGACTGGCGGGGACAGACAAGTGACGACTTCTTTCAAGACACACCCGATTTCGCTCAAGGACCTGATGCGCGATTGCCATGAAGGCAAGTTGCAGCTTCCGGACTTCCAGCGGGGCTGGGTCTGGGATCAGGACCGGATCATTGATCTGCTCGCCTCCATCTCGGACGGGTTTCCCGTCGGAGCTCTGATGACGCTGGAAGCATCGCGAGAGCGCAATCCAGAAGTCTCGTTCGCCGTCCGTCCAGTGGAAGGCGCTCCGCCCGCGGTCAAGGAGCTGGAGGCCTATCTGCTGGATGGCCAGCAGCGGATGACATCGCTTTATCAGGCGACATCCACCCGCGCGCCGGTGCTGACGCAGACGGTCAAGAAGCGCCCTGTCCGGGTGCACTTCTACTTCAACATCAAAGCGGCGCTGGACCCGCAGACCCCGCGCCGAGATTCGATCATCGCCGTGCCGGAGGATCGTATCGTCCGCTCAGATTTCGGGCGCAAGATTGACCTTGATCTGTCGAGCGAGGAAGCGGAATTCGCAGCCCTTCATTTTCCCATCGATCGCATTTTTGAGTTCCAGACTTGGTTTACGTCCGCGCTGACGTGGATGCTTCAAGATCCAAGCCGAACCGAGCACATGGCGTTAATCAATAAGTTCTCCACCAGCGTGGTCAACAACTTCATTGAATATCAGATTCCTGTCATCACGCTCGGCAAGGACACCAGCCGCGCCGCGGTCTGTCTTGTCTTTGAAAAGGTGAATACAGGCGGCAAGCCGCTCGATGCATTCGAGCTGGTCACGGCCATGTATGCGGGCCAGAAGTTCCACCTTCGCGATGATTGGAAGGCGCGAAAGGATCGGTTGGTCAGGCAGGCCGTGCTTGCCAATGTCGAGCCGGTGGAATTTCTTCAGGCGATCTCGCTGCTCCACACTAAGGCGGTGCGCGCAAAGGTTGAATTGGAAGGTCGCGAGCCGCCGGCCATCAGCGCCACGCGCAACAGCCTGCTGGCCATCCCGTTGTCCGCCTATCTGGAGTATGCGGATCGCGTCGAGCAAGGCTATCTGACGGCCGCCAAATTCCTGCATGGCCTGCGGATTTTTCGATCGCACGACTTGCCCTACCAGACGCAACTTGTGCCGCTCGCGGCCATACTGGCCGACCTCGGCCCAAGCTGGGACAACGACTCTGTCCGCAAGCTGATCGCGCAATGGTATTGGTGCGGAGTCTTCGGCGAGCTCTATGGCTCGGCGGTAGAGTCGCGATTTGCGCTCGACATTCGGGATGTCCCGCGGTGGATCGCTGGAGGTCCCCGGCCTCAGACCGTGGAACGCGCCGACTTCCGCGAGGAACGGCTCCGGACCATGCGAACCCGGCTTTCCGCCGCCTACAAGGGCGTACATGCCCTTTTGATGCGTTGCGGCGCAGAGGATTTCCGCTCCGGTCAGCCCTTCGATCAGGCGGTATTTTTCGACGAGAACGTGGACATCCACCACATCTTCCCGGAGGCATGGTGCAAACCGCGCGGCATCAAACCGGAGCGCTACAACAGCATAATCAACAAGACGCCGATTTCCGCCCGGACCAATCGGATCATCGGTGGCGTGGCGCCGTCGTCCTATCTGGCCCGGCTGGAGAAGGGCAGCCCCCAGAACCCGGCCATTCCTCCCGAGCGGCTGAATGCCATCCTGCAATCCCACGAGATTGCCGCCAGCCATCTGCGAGCGGACGAGTTCGACGACTTCTTCGACCACCGGCGCGAACGTTTGCTGGCCCTCGTCGAGACGGCCATGGGCAAATCGGCTGTGCGGGAGGATATCGCGCCTCCGGACCCGGACGATGTCATCACCGATGAAGAGCGGGAAGCCGAGATGCTCGAATCCGCCGAAACCGAAAGTGCCGCCTGATGGCCCGTTCCCCCCGTTCTTCCGGCACCAAGTCCGCCAAATCCGTCGATGCGCTCAAGCACAATGACGCGACGCGCATCAATATCCCCACGGCGGAGATGGAAAGCTTCTTCCGGCGGGAGGAGGATGCCGCGCCCATGGCGCCGGTGTCCTATCCCCGGGCGCGGCCGCTCGCCGAAGGCGAGACGCGGACGCAGGAGGAGCCGCGGCAGCCGGAGCTGATCTGGAACGGGGCGAAGATCACCATCACCGAGGCGCAGATGGAGGAGCTGGCGGCGACCAGCACGCTCACGCTTTCGGATGCGCAACTGGTGTGGCGGGGCAAGGACCGGCAGGATTGGTCGGACCTGGTGGTGAACGTGCCGCCGCTCTACATCCAGGAGAAGATCCACCCCAAGGCCATCATCGATGATCTCAAGCGCCGGACCCAGGCGCGGCGGGAGGCGGAAAGCGACGCGCCGGATTTGTTCGGCGATTTCAACGGCCTGAAGCCGGACCAGCGGGCGGAATTCTACCAGCACGACCAGCACTGGTCGAACCGCATGATCCTCGGCGACAGTTTGCAGGTGATGGCGAACCTGGCCGAGCGCGAGAGCCTGCGCGGCAAGGTGCAGTGCATCTATTTCGATCCGCCCTACGGCATCAAGTTCAATTCCAACTGGCAGGTCTCCACCCTCTCGCGCGACGTGAAGGACGGCAAGCAGACCGACATCTCCCGCGAGCCAGAGCAGGTGAAGGCCTTCCGCGACACCTGGAAGGACGGCATCCACTCCTACCTCACCTATCTGCGCGACCGGCTCACGGTGATGCGGGACCTGCTGACGGAGAGCGGGTCCATCTTCGTGCAGATCGGGGATGAGAATGTCCACCGCGTGCGGGCGGTGATGGACGAGGTGTTTGGGGAGGGGAACTTCATCGGGCAAATTGCAGTAAAGAAAACAAGTGGCGCCACGAGTGAATATTTGGCCGGAACGATTGATTACATAATTTTATTTGCGCGAAATATTCAAAAATTGAAGTTTTTACAGCCATACACCGAGCGACGCCTTGGTGAAGATGGCGACGCCACCTACACGTTCTTCGATGATAAACAAGGGCGACGGGGAAGGCTAAGGACGCAGGAACTGTCGAAACTCGACAACGAGAAATCCAAACAGGTCTACCGGCTCCAAACACTTACGAGTCAGTCAGTTGGGCGCGCCAAAGGGGAAGGTGCTGCTAGCTGGTTTCCGGTCGAAATTAGCGGACGCACCATTCGCCCTCCGGCAACAGCTCGATGGAAGACCAATGAAATTGGAATGCGCCGTCTTCTCGCAGCAATGCGTGTCGAGCAGACCGGAAACTCGATTTCTTACGTCCGCTATCATGGAGACTTTCCTGTCTTTCCGGTGACGGATTTATGGGGAGATACTCAATCCGGGAGCGCGATGGACAAAACATACGTTGTACAGACGTCACAAAAGGTCATCGAACGCTGCATCCTGATGGCCACCGATCCCGGCGACCTCGTGCTCGATCCCACCTGCGGCTCGGGCACCACGGCCTATGTGGCCGAGCAATGGGGCCGGCGCTGGATCACCATCGACACCTCCCGCGTGGCGCTGGCCTTGGCCCGCACCCGGCTGATGGCGGCGCGCTACCCCTGGTATCTGCTCGCCGACAGCCGCGAGGGCCGCGCGAAAGAGGCCGAACTCACCAGGCGCCCGCCCGCCGACACCCCGGTGCATGGCGACATCCGCCAGGGCTTCGTCTATGAGCGCGTCCCCCACATCACGCTCAAATCCATCGCCAACAACCCGCTCATCGACGACATCTGGGAGAAGTGGCAGCAGGTGCTGGAGCCCCTGCGCGCCGCCCTCAACACGGCCCTCGGAACCGCGCACGAGGAATGGCAGGTGCCGCGCGAGCTTCCCCCCAGCGCGCCCGCCGCCGCCACGGCGCCGCACGGCAAATGGTGGGAGGCGCGCATCGCTCGCCAGAGGGAGATCGACGCCGCCATCGCCGCCCGCGCGGAGGTGGAATATCTCTATGACAAGCCCTATGCGGACAATTCCCGCGTGCGCGTCGCCGGCCCCTTCACGGTGGAGAGCCTCTCCCCCCACCGCGTGCTGCCGGCGAGCGAGGAGGAGCTGATCGACCTCATCGAGGCGGAAGAGGGCCGCCGCTCCGCCGCCGATGCAGACCTTGCCGGGCAGGACTTCTCCGCCATCGTCATCGACTATCTCAAGGCCGAGGGCGTGAAGCAGCAGGCCAAGGGCGACCGCATCACCTTCGACAGCCTCACCCCCTGGCCCGGCCAGTGGATCGGCGCCGCCGGCACCTTCATCGAGGGCGAGAACGGCCCCGAGCGCCGCGCCGCCATTCTCATCGGCCCGGAATACGGCACGGTGGGCCGGCAGGACATCGTCGCCGCCGCCCGCGAGGCGGTAGACGCCCGCTTCGACCTGCTCATCGCCTGCGCCTTCAATTTCGATGCCCTGTCCTCGGAGCTGGGCAGCCTCGGCAGCCTGAAGATCCTCAAAGCCCGCATCAATCCCGACATGCACATGTCGGACGAACTGAAGAACACCGGGCGCGGCAACATGTTCGTCGTCTTCGGCGAGCCGGACGTGAAGATCCTGGACGACGGCGGCCCGGATATCCGGGTCAAGGTCGAAGGCATGGACGTGTTCGACCCCAACACCGGCGAAATCCGCTCCAACGACACCTCCGGCATCGCCGCCTGGTTCATCGACACCGACTATAACGAAGAGAGCTTCTTCGTCCGCCACGCTTACTTCCTCGGCGCCAACGACCCCTACAAGAGCCTCAAGACGGCCCTGCAGGCGGAGATCGACACGGAGGCCTGGGCGACGCTCTATTCGGACACGTCCCGCCCGTTCCCAAGGCCGGGCGGGGCGGCGGATCGCCGTGAAGGTGATTAGTCACTACGGGGATGAAGTGATGAAGGTTTATGGGGTGTGAGGGAGGAGGACGTGGCCGAGGGGGTACTGCTCGATACGAACGTTTGGCGTTATCTCGCGGATGCGGATGCCTATACAAAGTTGCTTACGAACAGCCACAGAGCTGGCGTGCCAATCGTCGTCTCCCCCGCTGCTGTCTACGAGTCGCTCGCGATCCCAGACCCCAAGTTGCGTCAGAGCGTCGCCCAGCTGATATCGCGTCCAAGATGGCATCGTTTAATGCCGGATGCATTCAGCGAATGCGAGGAAATTCGGGCCGAAATTCAGCGAATACATCCTGAGTGGCTAAGCACTAAACCTGATCTTCACCTCTGGGAGAAAAATCGACGTGACTGGTCGCGTCCAAAACGGGGTTTTTGGGATCGTGTGCGCAACGACACAGATCGGATGGCCCGCCTCACGCGTTTCCCGCATTTAGAAGAGGCTCGCTCGGAGGCTGAACGTCGACGAAAATTCATGTTAAATTTAAGAAAGAATGATTGGTTAAACGAACCATTTGTCAACCCTAAAGAGGGTCTTGGCGGACGAGAGGGAAAGCCATTTCCTCTCTGGCGTTTTGACGCGGCTAATACAACATTTATTCACTTGAAGCGAGAAGGTGGACCTTATCGCGATTGGCTAATACCTTGGTTGGACGCGAGCTGCCGCATCACTCAACGGGCCTGGAATGAATTTTGGTTCTACGAGGTGGGAGATCACTCTACTCTACGGCAGAGACTGCGCTCACGGGTTGAATGGCTTCAGGCATTTCAGAAGATTTCACCTGGGGCTCCCGGCGATAGTCAACTAGCGTCTTACCTTACAGATGCAGCATTTATCGCTACCGCGGATAAGAGATTCTTCCAGACAATAAGGGACTGTCAGAAAACCATAGACTTCAAGATCGCGTCTCCGGTCCTTCTTTCAGGAGGGAAGGCGGGAGTCGAGGAGTTGATCCAATGGTTTCGTGATCGATCACCAGAGCACTCCGTCCACATCAACGCAGCTGATGATGTAGAAGTTAATAGACAATGACCTTCCTCATCGCAGAGACCTTCACCTCCGCCTTCACCCGCCTCTCCGGTCCCGATCAGAAGGCGGTGAAGGCGAGCGTGTTCGATCTGCAGATGGGGGCGGCCGGCAACGGGTTGCAACTGCACCGTATCGACGCCTCGAAGGACGCCAATTTCTGGTCCGCCCGCGTCAACCGCGACATCCGCCTTGTGCTCCACAAGACCGGCGACAGCCTGCTGCTCGCTTATGTGGACCATCACGACGCGGCCTATGCCTGGGCCGAGCGGCGGCGGATCGAGGCGCATCCGCGCACCGGCGCCATCCAGATCGTGGAGGTGCGCGAGCTTGTGGAGGAGGTGGCCGCGCCGGCCTCGCCCCTCCCCGCGCCCGCCCCGCCCCTCTTCGCCGCGCTCGACGACGATACCCTGCTCTCCCTCGGCGTGCCGGCGGACTGGCTCGCCGATGTGCGGGCGGTGAATGAGGATGGCTTCTTCGCCCTCGCCACGCACCTGCCCGCCGAAGCCGCCGAGGCACTGCTGCAGTACGCCACCACGGGCCGCATCGCACCTCAGCCCGTCCCCGCCGCCGATCCCTTCGCCCACCCGGACGCCCTGCGCCGCATCCGCCTCATCGCCAACCAGGAAGAGCTGGAGCAGGCCCTCGCCTTCCCGTGGGAAAAATGGGGCGTCTTCCTGCACCCCTCCCAGCGGGCGCTGGTGGAGCGCGCCTTCAACGGCCCCGCCCGCGTGGCCGGCTCGGCGGGCACCGGCAAGACCATCGTCGCCCTGCACCGCGCGGTGCGCCTCGCCCGGGCCAATCCCGCCGCCCGCGTGCTGCTGGCGAGCTTTTCCGATCCTCTGGCCGAGGCGCTGGCGAAGAAGCTGCGCGTGCTTGCGCCCGACACCGGCGGCGTGGTGCCGCGCATCACCACCGCGTCCTTCCGCGGCATCGCCAACGAGATGCATCAGCTTCAGCACGGCGTGCGTCCGCGCATCGCCTCGGACGTGGTGCTGCGCGCGCGGCTCAATGCGGCGGCCGCCGAGGCCGGCCTCAAGGGCTTCTCGGAGCGATTCCTGCTCTCCGAATGGGCCCATGTGGTGGACGCCTGGGGCCTCGCGTCGCTCGATGCCTACACCAGCGTGCCGCGCATGGGCCGCAAGAGCCGCCTCGGCCCCAACCAGCGCGCCCGCCTGTGGCCGGTGTTCGCCGCCGTGCGCGCGGCGCTGGCGGGGGAGCGCTACACGACCTGGGCGCAGGTGTTCAGCGGCCTTGCCGAGGCGCTGGCCGCCCGCACCGCACGCCCCTTCGACCATGTGGTGATCGACGAGGCGCAGGACCTCGCGCCCGCCGAGCTGCGCTTCTTCGCGGCGCTTGCTCCCTCTGGGACGGACGGGCTGTTCCTCGCCGGCGACGTGGGCCAGCGCATCTTCCAGCATCCGTTTTCCTGGGCCGGGCTGGGCGTGGAGGTGCGCGGCCGCTCGCACACGCTGAAGGTCTGCTACCGCACCTCCCAGCAGATCCGCCGGGTCGCCGACCGCCTGCTGCCCACCGTGCTGCGCGACGCCGACGGGCTGGAGGACGAGCGGCGCGGCATCGTCTCCGTCTTCGATGGGCCGCCGCCGGAAGTCGCGCGCCTGCCCTCCATCGAAGCAGAGGCGGAACGGGTGCGGGCGGCAGTCTCCGGCTGGCTCGCCGAAGGCATCGCGCCGCAGGAGATCGGCGTGTTCGTGCGCACGGAAGAACTGGTGCCCCGAGCCCGCGCCGCCCTTGCCGGCCTCGCCGGAGCCGAGCGCATCACTACCGCGCCCATGAGCCTCGCCAAGGGGTTAGAATTCCGCGCCGTGGTGGTGATGGCCTGCGACGAGGGCACCCTGCCCCTCGATGAGCGCATCGCTGACGCCGCCGACGAAGCCGAATTGGACGACATCTACGAGACCGAGCGCCGCCTGCTCTATGTGGCGGCGACACGGGCGCGAGAGCATCTGTTGCTGTCGGGGGTCGCGCCGGCTTCGGAATACCTCGTCGATTTCGCAGGTGGGGAGAACGCCTGACGCGCAAGGCAGGGGGATAACGATTCACCCCTCCCCCTTCCACGTCTCCAACCTGTCTGCCCACCACTGCATCATCCGCACCCGCTCCTCCCAATGCTCCCCACGGGCATAGGCGCGGCGGATGGCGTCGGCGTCCTCGTGGGCGAGCTGGCGCTCGATGGCGTCGGCGTTGCACTGGCTGCTTTCATTCAGCAGCGTTGACGCGGTGGCGCGGAAGCCGTGGGCGGTGACTTCGTCGGTGGTGTAGCCCATGCGGCGCAAGGCGGCATTCAGCGTATTTTCCGAGATCGAGCGCACGGTGGACCGGACAGAGGGGAACACGAGCCGCCCGGTTCCCGTATGCAGGTGCAGCTCGCGCAGGAGCGCCACCGCCTGTGTGGGCAAGGGGATGCGGTGGGGACGGCGCATCTTCATCCGCGCGGCGGGAATGGTCCACACGGCCTTGTCCAGATCCACTTCCGCCCATTCGGCGGCGCGAAGCTCACCGGGACGCGGGAACAGGAGTGGAAGCAGGGACAGCGCCGTGCGCGTCATCACCTGCCCGTCAAAGGAATCAAGGGCGCGCAGGGCGAAGGTCGGATCGTTCTCGGCGCGCGTGGTGGCGATGGCATAGCGGAAGACCGAGCCCACCGTCGATCGCAACCGCCGGGCGCTCTCCCGTCGGCCGCGCTGCTCCACCTTACGCAGGACGGCGAGCACCTCGGCCGCGGCAATCTCCGAGATCGGACGCTCGCCAAGATCGCCATAGGCGAAGGACAGCAGCCATTCGACCTTGGCCAGAGTGGCCGGCGCACGGCCTTCGTGCCGCAGCTTGTCGAGATACTCCTCGGCGACAAGGCGGAACGTGTTGCCGGAGGTGGCCACAGCCGCAATGCGCGACTCGCGCCGGGACTTGGCGGGATCGATGCCGTCCGCCAGTTGCGCCTTGGCTTCGTCCCGCTTCTCCCGCGCCTTGGCGAGCGTGACGATCGGATAGGCGCCCAAGGCGAGGAGCTTCTCCTTGCCCTCGTAGCGGTACTTCAGCCGCCAGAGGCGCGATCCGTTCGGGTTGACAAGGAGATGCAGCCCACCGCTGTCCGACGCCTTGAACGGCTTCTCGCTGGGCTTGAGATTGCGAATGGCAAGGTCCGTGAGTGCCATCGGTGGGGGTATCGCCGCTGGGGGTATGAGCCGATACCCCCAAAGCTACCCCCAGATTCGCCGGATGCAACCGCACCTTCCCGCACCATGCCGGACAGGCAGCACGAGCTAAGTCATTGATTTTTCAGGATTGCAGGATCACGTCGGACGCTATTGGAGCGTGAAATGGTGCCCAGGGGCGGGGCGCTGTTGGCTCGAATAATCAGGTCGTTAGAGCTAGGTGGGAAAGCAGGCTATTTCAGCTACACTCAACAGCTCGCAGCCCGCTCTTTCTCACCAAAAAGGGACTCGTCTTCTCCCCGCCGGAGGAGAGCAAAGCCTTCCATTGGTGCCGTCACCATCCCATTAGCTCTGGTCATTATTGCCCGCTCCCTCGCGTCGAGGAATTCGGCGAGAGGTGACCGCCGGAGAAATCGGGCGCCATGGTGCACAAGCCGATACCGCCTCTTGCCTTGGATCAGCGCTGCCTCAAACGCCCCAATGGCCACGATGGCGTTCCCGCAACTGGCCATTACCTCGGCGACCCGCGAGCGCCGGTGTCACCCCACAGGACATTCGCGCCTCATTGAATGATGCGTAATGCACAACCTAGAGACAGGTTCGGTATCGCCTCCTTGAGCCTCCCGAGTCAATCTTACGACTCATGAGACTGATTCTGGGTCCTGAAAAACCAGCAATAGATGCCCTGCGCCGGTTGCACGACCGAGGCGAGGTGAGCCGGATAACAGTGCTCGTTGCCTGGGCACGAGTCACCGGCGTTGCCTACTTTCTCGATATGCTAGGTACTGACAGCAGAAAAGTTCGCATAATAGTCGGCATGGCTGGCGCGGGGACCAGCGCTGAAGCATTGTCGTTCCTACGTGCCCACTGCGGCTCGGTTCACCTATTTCACAAACATCACAGACAGACCTTTCACCCGAAAGTCTACTGCTTCGACAGCGCAGGAACTCCACCCGATACTACACGAGTGCTGGTTGGATCATCGAATCTTACTGGCGGCGGAATGTTCGCGAACTTCGAGGCGAGTCTAGTGGCGACGCTCGCGCCGGCCACCTCGGATAAGGACGAGAAGGCTTGGCGGTCGATCCTGAAGGCATACGATCATCTCGTCGCCTCCCCCTTCGCAGAAGCGATCATCACCGACGATCGCATACAAATCCTCCTTGAGGAGGGTTACCTCAGCACCGAGGCGTCACTCCGACGAGGAAGCCGCGACGACAATGAGAAGGCGGCAAAGGGCAGCGCGCGCAGGGGGAAACCAGAAGCACCTCCGCCGCCGTTGATCGTACCCGAGCTTCCGCCTCCGACCAGAGTCTTCTCCGTTCCTTCCTCAGGTACCAAGGCGAAGGTTGCGCGCGCCGCCGCGCCACGGACCGTTCCGGCTCCGACATTCGCTGCAGACGGAACCTTTTTTGTGCGCACGCTTACCTCCAATGATGTTGCTAAGGCTATCGGCGCCCAGGTTGGAACCTTCGAGCCTGATCTGGGCACAATGGCGCGTGACCAACTTCCAGAATTCTGGGGGTGGCCCAGCGAATTCCGAACCGTGGTCCACACCAAGCCGCGTGATGAATGGGCAGCCCGCGCAGTGGTGTTCTCCACGGCAAAGCCAGCAGGCGTCGAGATCGAGCTAATGATCTGGTTTCGTGAGGCCAGACCGAAGACCGAAGATGACCCAAGGCAACATGCGGCCGAATTCCGTTTCCGACCCGGCCCGAAGGCAACCTTTCAGAGCGCACTTCCGGCCCACTTTAGCGTAACGTCGTTGGTTGTCATCGAGCGCCTGGCTAAGGAGGAGGCTTACGATTTCCGACTAAGAATTATCACCCAGGGTGAACCTGAGTACGACGATTACCACCGCTACCTGACCACTACACGGCCCGGGCATCGGTTTGGCTACGGCCCCGATGACCCAGAGGAGTGAAGCTCAACGATTCTGCAGGATCAGGAGCGTTTCAGCTCCGACAGCGTTCACCGCGTGGAGCCCGTAGCGCTGATAAGTCTGTAGTGGGAGAGCCTCGTCCAGCGCCCATCCCACGCTTTCGGCCAGTGCTGCAAGGTGCGACGGGGTGTTAATGTCCCGCCGAACGCCAGAAAGCACCGTGTGATTGTGGCCAACAATGAGAGCATAAGGCGCCCCCTTGCGAACCAACTTCTTGACTGAAGCAAAGCCGTCTCTCATGTGAGCCATGTATCGGTAAATAAGTGTCGGGACCGCTTTCCGCCGAAAGCCATCTGTCGCGCCGACTGCCGCCTCCAACTCATGGCAGAATCGTAGCTGGGCGTCTGGCAGCCGCAACATATTGCTGCGCAGTTCCTCAGAGAGACACTTACGCTCTTTGGTCTTCATCTCCCGGCTGCCGATCAGGCGGGCGTCTAGCGTACCTATGTCAGATGGCGCACATAGGTTTAACCATACGAGCGACAGTCGCTGAGTATCGATGTAAGGCAGGGCAGTAGCATAAGGCGGGCTGGTTATCGCGGCGTCGAACGGGCGGCCCACAGCACCAGCGTCCGTCGAGCGCACGTCAGCAACTAACGCGTGGGATGACGGATCCACCACACCGAGCACGGCTTGCGCCGCCTCGACCCGGTCCAGAAAGCGAGCCGCGGCGGACTCGAACGCCTCACGGAATGCAGTATCGGGCAGTGGACTGCTACGACGGCGGATCCTGAGGTCGTTTGGATCCTGGTCGGAATAGTCGCGCAACAGGTTGCTAGCTATCGCAAGAAAGATGTTCTGATGCTCAGGGCAGGTCGCAATGATTGCGCGCTTGACGGCCTCGATCCAGGCCAGTTGGCCATGGTCGAACCACGATCTGAGGTACTCGTCGCGGTCGCTTTCGGGCCGGGGAAGGCTCGGATTCCTCAGTCGCTTGAGGCGCACCGACAAACGAACGAAGTCCTCGCGCAGTACTGCCACCGGGGTTGCTAAGCACGTCAGTTTGGCGTTGGCGAGGAGGACTGCGAGCGGGTTCATATCAGTCCCGACACCGACGGCGCCAAGATGGGCGCATTCGACAAGGGTGGTGCCACTGCCACAGAAGGGATCAAGCACCCGGCTGCCGGTCCCAACACCAAAAATGTTCAGAATGGCCTTCGCAACCTGTGGGTTGAACTTGCCTTTGTATTCGTGAAGCCCATGCACCGAGTATCGCGTGGCTTGGCGTGGTCGGCCGCTGCGGACAGCGTCCTCAAGGAGGGCCTGCGTGGTCGGCGCTGCGCCCGATGCGCCGAAAACCTTTGAGAAATAAGTCAGACGGCGCGCAAGCGTCGCGTCAAATAGAGGCGACAGATGCACCCCCTGGTCCGAAACGTCGTAGCGCTCGACGCCAAGCAAAGCCCGAACTTCGCGCCTGGCCAACTCCCGTTCGTAGGGAAAATAGCCGTAGTCATGCCATTGCAGATGAATCAATTCTGCTTCCTCATAACGAGGACCGTTTCGGTCTTGATGTTAGCGTGGGAAAGATTGAACGATTTACGCGAAGCGGCGATGACTCGCTCAGTTCGCATCACCTCGCGAAAACCCGCTGCTGCTGCAGCTTCGGCGACAATCGTCGCATTGTCCACAATCTCGCCCCTGATGCGCGATCTCCCGACGACGAAGCAAGCGTGCCCTCCCACTACCATCACGTCGCGCAGCATGCCGAGAACGTTTGCCATCTGGCGCTGGAAATCAACGGCCGTGTGGCTGTTTCGGCCTTTGAAGAAATGTGCCCGCGCGCCGATCTCCCGCTCCTTTACGGCCAGCGGATCAAGCCCGAGCCACCACATCCTATATTTATGATAAAGCCAGTACTCGTAGGCGTTTGGGTAAGGGGGGGAGGTGACGACCAAACCGATTGGCTTATCGATCATACTCCGATCGATAGTGAGCACGTCTGCTTCTATAACCTCGACGCCAGCCAAGCGGACCGGTCGATTCTCCAGGGCCCTAAGCGTTTTTTTAACCGCAGAGCGGAACCGTTCGTAAACATCTTCAGCGTCGACAGCCTTTTCGACCGCCGCATAACGTGTATCGCTGTCCTGGTTAGATACGCGAACGATAATTGAGGAGAGTGCCAATCGGAGCAATTCCCTGCAGTCCCCACCGCAAACCTCGATCGCTTTTGTCAAGCTCGCGATCGCTGACTGAACCTGTGGCTTGAACCAGTGATCGAGACGCGGGATGAGAGGAACTCGCGGCGCCAAGTCGGCGCGGGCAGCCATCTCCACTTGCTGCGCGATATTTAGGGCATCAGCCGGAATTTCGGACGATCGCACGCGCGAGATCATGACCGCGATGGGGTTAATATCTACACCGATTGAAGGGATTCCTACAGCCTGCGCCTCGGACAGGGCTGTGCCGCTACCGCAAAATGGGTCGAGCAGCGCCAGCCCCTTCCGGGGCGGAAAATGTTCGATAAGCTTGCGGGGTATGCTGGGGATGAATTTGGCGGGATAGGGATGGATCGCGCTCAAAGGATCAGATTGCGAGTCGGCGAAGTCCCACCCTTCGTTTGGCCCCGGCAGGCCCATTCCGGTGAAAGGTATGTGGTTCATAGCATTCCTTCGGCCGGCTGATTCTAGCGTTCGGTAGCATCAAATGCCCCTGAAAATCGACAGCGATCAACGCATTTTCGTCGGGCCTTGAATCGCCTCTGGATCCTGTCACCGCAAATCAACAACTTGCCACGGATTTTCCCATGCCGCGGTGCACCGGCGGTCTCAGAGGCGACGCCGAGATAGCGGGCGTGGCGGCCGCAGCAGCTGGAGCGCTATTACCGGCAACGATGGTGCTGACCACCGCCGCGGAACGCACCCCTCGCAGGCATCCCGCTCATCTTCTCCCGCGTCCGAAGCCACGCCTCTGCGGCTTCCTTCATGATCCTCACGGTGTCGACAGTGGATAGGCGTATCTCCTCCGCCGCCTCCCCCGGCCGGGTCAGGGATGCGAACGCGCCGTCCGCATCCCAGTCGATTCGCAGGCGGACCTTAGGGCTGTTTGAGCACATGTGTCTTGATCCCCAGCCAGAACACAGTCAGGGCGCCGCCGACCAGCACCGTCAGGACGGCGGTACCGATCACGAGCGCCGCCCGGTTCCACATGCGGCGGAAGCGGCGCAGGTGCTCGATATCGGCTCGTGCCTCCTCGATCCGCGCTTCGTCCGAGGTGGAAAGGCCGATCTCCTTCAGCACCTTCCGGACGGCCTTCTCGGCTGCGTCCTCTGCCACCTCCACCACCATCAGCTCCAGCGCCCGTTCAGAGATGATGATGGCCCCGCTCGGCGCGCGCGCTGCGGCCGGAACCTCCCCCGTCATCGCTCACCTCCAGCCGCAGAGCCGCTTGCCAACAGCGTTGTGAGCCTTGGCCTGACGGATGGTTTCATCGGTGTCATTGTCCGACCAGCGCATGGGCTTGGCCGAGGCGCAATAGACGCTAGTCGCGCCGTTTGAACCCGTCGTCGTCACGCAGCCGGCGAGGATCGGCATTGCGGCGGTCAGCATCAGCGCGAGCTTCATTCGCCCGCTGGACAGCACGGTCGGCATTGGCCTTGTCCTTCTGGATCTGGCGGGCGGCGCCGCGGCGCTCCCCGCGGCGATAGGCGGTGGCAACGGCACCGGCGGCGAGAACCGCCAGCGCTCCCTTGAGGCCGAGGAGGCGGAAGGCGAACACGGCCGCGGCGAGGATGCCGGCGGCAAGCAGTGCCTCCGACCAGTCACCGCCGAACAGCAGCGCGACCACCAAGCCCCCCGCGGCCGAGACCGCGGGGAGGAACCATAGGGTTGCGAGGAGGGCGGCGAACATCACGCCACCGCCTCGGCTGGTTCGGCCGGGTTGTCATTGGCCGCAGTGCCGAGCTGGGGCGGATTGAGATCCAGCGCATCGGCGAGAGCGTCGGCCTTGCTCTTGGCCCACATGCGATAGACCACGCCGCCCACCAGGGCGATCGCGCCGAGCACCATGAGGACGGTCAGAACCGTGCCGGCGAGCGCGCTCTTGTCCGCCAGCGGCGTCATCGCATCCGTTGCCGTGGAAATGGTGGTGCTCACCACGCCGCCGCCGGCGAGCGCGTCGCCGATGGCCTTGGGCGGCGCCTTCCGCGCCGAGGACACATAGGCCTTGCCGCTCGCCGTCTTCGTCGGCAGGGGCAGGTTGACCGAGCCGCTGGCGATGGCGAGCCCTAGCTCGCGCACCTCCGCAACCCGCCGACCCCAGCCATTCCCGAAGACGGACCAGGTGCGCAGCGACTTCAGCATGGTGAGCCGCCGGGCCTGCACATCGGCCACGATCGCGTCCACGTCCTGAATGGCATCCACGGCCGCCAGGGTGGACGGGCCAAGCACGCCGTCCGCCGGCAGGCCGAGCGCACGCTGCAGCCACTTCGTCGCCTGTGCCGGGCCGGAGTTCACCGCCCCGTCGAAGACCACATAATCGAGGCCGGCCGGCAGACGGTCGCCGCGCACGAGATCCCAATAGCGGCGCTTGTAGATCTCCTGCAGCTCGGCGTCCGTGATCTCGCGCACGTCGCGCACCGGGAGGCCCTTCGAGCGGCGATAGTCGTCATAGACCCGCTTGATAACGCCTTTCATGGTGGGGCCGCCGGGATCGGACGGGTGATTGGAGTATCCGCCTTCGTGCACGAGCACTGCGGCGAGCGCGGGAGGGAAGTTCTCCGCAACCATCGGATGGTCCTTTCAGGTGGTGAAACAAAAAAGCCGCCCGGAAGGGGCGGCTGGGGGCAGGAGGTGAAGGGGCTCGCGGCGGGTCAGTCGATCGGCCGGCCCTCGCGGTCCAGGCAGACAGCAATCGCAAGGGCGCCACGACGCCGGGCTGCGTCGAAGTCGGAGCGGGTCAAGCCGGCCTGTCCGAGAATGGCCGCCACCTTGCGGCCGTGCGCCTTGCCGTGGCTCCAGAGGAGGAGGCTTCGACGCGCCTCTTCGTCTTCGGCGAGGTAGAGGCCGCACCATTCAAAGGCGCGGTCCATCCGGGAGATCTGCGCGGGAGACGGCGGCGGCCGGTTCATGCGGCGCTCGCCGGCGAGCCCCTGCCCCGTGCCTTCCGGCTCCGGAAGAGCAAGGCCGCCGAGCATGCCGCGCACCCTGTCCGGCCCAAGGCGGCCCGGCAGTCGCGCCAGCACGAGGAAGGCTTCCACGAGCCGCTCATGGATGTAAGCCCCGGTCCAGCGCGCAGGCGCAGTCTCGATCCGCAGGTCACGAATGATCCGGCGCTTTTCCTCGGTCGTGAGGCGCTTCATGGGGAGCTAAATCCCTGCATCTCGGCACGCGAGGGAGCGGATACCGGCATGGCGCACGGCTTCGGCGAGAGGCGCCGCGCGACCTCCTCCCCCCGCGCCCTTGCGTTGCGAACGATGGCGCGGACGGAGGCCGGAGACTTGCCGGCCTCAATGCAGATGGTGTCGGTATCGACGCCTGCATTCCAAAGGGAGAGCACGAAGGCCCGCCGGGTGGAGCTGGCTCGCCGCGCATCGAGGACGGCCCGGCGATCCCGCGGCGGGAGCCCCAGGCGCCGGGCGGCCCTCTCGATCGCGTTCCGCGACACTTGGAGATGCGCCATCATTTCGAGCATGGTCGGCCCGGCGTTCCAATTCGCACGGAGCCATGCCGTCTGTTCCCGCGTCGGGTGCCAGCGGGCGGCGGCGCGACGCGCAGCCTCAAACCCCTCCGGCCGCCGCCATCCGCGTTCTCGCGCGATGTTGCGGATGACCGCGCCCCCTGCGCATCCGAACTTTTGGGCGAGCACGCGGGAGGGCACGCCACGTTCAAAGAGTGCGCGGAGATCCGCGAGTTCTTCCTCTGAAAGCGGCCGGCGGCGCCGGCGCCTGCCCTCAGATGCGTTCGATGAGATAGGCGCCATCGGCATCGGTGAGACGTTTGCCGTCATTATCGACCAGGAAGACGAACCCCGGAGGCGGACGCAGCTTCGCCGCCTGCCTCAGCAATGCGATCCAGCAAGACAGCGAGATCCCCAGCATGTGGACCTCCTCACCACATCGCCACGATGCCGGCCGCCACCGTCCCCGTCGCCCATACGCGGGTGACACGGACGGGGAATATCCCGACGACATCGGGCACGGTCACCACCTCACCGCCGAGCGTGGTGACCTTCAGATTTCCGGGCGTGCCCACCCAAAGCGAGCGGCAGGGAACCGCGAGGTCCACGGTGTCGCTTGGCGCGACCGTTGCGAGGTGGGAACAGGGCGACGACAGGTTGTCAGCCTGCGCGCTGAAGGGATCGGGCATCGTTGGTCTCCAGATGGTGCCGGCTCGCCGGCGTCAGAAAGCCCATGCGGCAGCGAACCCGCTGCGCGAGGTGGTCCACGTCCACGTCAGGGTGTTGCCGGTGCTGGCAGACGCCTGCAGGGGCGCGGACCCGAAGGCCACATATCCCGTGGCTTCGGGCGTAAGGAATGCGTCCGATCCGGCGCCGAGGCCGGACAGCGCCGGCGCCGACACGGTGTTGCCCCATGCCACGGCGGAAAGGATGAAGCCGCCCGCGCCGACATCCATGCCGGCGACGCCGACCGAGGTCGCGGCCGAGAAGGTGGCCGAGCCGGTGTCGGACGCTCCGGCGGCAGCACTCGGCCGGTTCATCACCCGATAGGCGGCCAGATTGCAGCTCTGGACGGTGTTGCTGAAGGTGAGCGCTATATCCGCCGTCGTGCCGGTGGGCACCACGGCGCGGGCCACGCACAGCGCCTGCAGGACGCCATTGTTGAACGGCGTCTCCAGTGTCGCGGCGATGCCGCCGATGGTCACGGACGAGAGCGTCCGCGAGGCCGAGCCGCCTTGGTACCACCCCACGGCAACGAACACCTCGCGCGTCTCGCCGGCCGGGGGAGCCGCGCCGATGTCGCAACCGGCGAAGGTGTAGGACGATGCATTGGCGCCGTCCGAATAGCCCGCCCGGAAGGCGATGGATGGCACTGCCGCTGCCGTCAGGAGCGGGATGTTGGCCCACATAGCGTAGGCTTGGATAAAGGGCAGCATGTCAGGCGTCGTTCGGCAGGTTGATGTTCACATGCACGTAGAGCGCCAGCAATTTGACATCCCCGGTGTAGGTGTCCGCTGCGTTCGCTGCGTCCCGATACACTTCAATGAACATCAACGTGTTGTCTGCCGGCGTCCCGTCGATGGTGATGTTCGGAACATCTGTGTAACAGGTCGCCGTACTCTGGCCGGATGAGGCCGACGCAGCTGCAATGGCCGTTCCCCAAGCGCGATCAAGGTGGTCCGTACCATCGTAAAAATCGACGCAGACCGCTCGAACAGCCCAGCGCACGTTGCCGATGGACCCATCCGAAGGAGCCCACAGGACACGCGTCCACAGGTAGGGGTAGCCCTTATTCCAACTCTTCGGCATGGGCAGGCAGACTTGTGCGTACTCGGCGGTTGCCGGGTCGAAATCGAGCGAGCGCACCATGCGCTTGTTGGAAGCCGTCTCTGTCAGCCCCCACGCGGGCGGGTTAGTGGACCGCGGCGTGAACGCCGCCACCGGAATGCAGATCGTGCGCGTCCCCGTCGCCAGCTTCCCGGCAAGGGAGGCGTCAAGGCCGGACACGTCCGCCGTGCCAAGGGTCACGTCGCCCGTTCGGCCGGCGACAGAGGAGACCGCGCCGAGGGGCGCGAGGATCTCTAGCCAGTTCGCCAGCGTGGTCGCGGGCGAGGCGGAAAGGATGAAGCTCTTCCTGATGTCGGAGCGGATTGCCACGTCGCCGGCCTGCGCCGTGAGCGCCAACATTGCGGCCTGCGAGGCAACCGGGAACGTCTCGGTAATCGCCAGCGCCGGCAGCTGTGCCGCCGGCACCTTGCCGCCACTGTCCAGCGTCGCCACGCCGTTCGCCGCCCCGAGGGCGGATGTCGGCACCGGAGAGATGTTCACCCACCCGGCGGCGTGGCGCTCCCACGTGGCATCGGTCGCGGTGTCATAGAGGCGCATGCCCTGCGCGGGCGCCGTGAAGCGCCATGCCCCGGCATCCGTCGCCACCGCCAGATAGCCGCCATAGCCGGCCCACGCGCCCGTGGGGGCGCTGCCCACGAGATAGAGATCGCTCGCCGCCGGCGTTGCAGGCGGCGCGTTGGTGCCCGCGCCCTTGGCGACATAGGTGGGCACGCCATCGTCAAGGATGCGCTGGCGCTCGATCAGCTCGCGCAGCCGCTCGGCCACATAGGCCCCGGTGGTGCGCGAAGGCGAGTTGAACACGATGATGTAGGAGGATCCGGCGAGCGCCGTCCCAGGCCAGCCATAGGCCAACGTGAGGTGGGTATTGTCCACCACGTCGAGGATCCGCACCGCCCGGCCGCCGGCCTCCAGAGTGTCGCCCGCGACGATGGGCGTGCTCCAGAGCGTGCCGGCGCCGACCACGGCGGTGCCGCCCGCCGGCACCGTCACGGTGCCGGTCGCATAGAAGTCGCTGAAAGACATGAAACGATCCTTGAGCTGCCGTCAGATCCCGGCGGTGACGACGACGCGGCAGCGCGCTGCCTGCTGCGGCCATGGCGGGATGATCTCCGCCGTCCAGGCGCCGGGCTGGGAGGGAACCGCCGTTGCGATGCCCTCGCTCACCAGCGCTTCCGGAGCCCCCGGCCCGCCCACCAGAATGCAGACGGTGCCGCTTGTCAGGTTCCGCCCGATCTCTACCGGCTCACCCACCAAGACTGTGAGTTCCTCCGCCTCGAGGACAGGCGCATCCGGGCGGGGCGTCACCACGCCGTCCGCCACATAGTGGGCGGCCGGGTCCAGCGAAGCCGTCTGCACGAGAAGCAACTCTTCCCGCCCGCTGCGAACCGCCGCCAATGCGTCCTCAAGGCGCGTCACGCTGAGCATGGAGATGATTTCACCAGAGCGATTGTCGTATTTGATGAAGATCATCTCTTGAACTCCGTCATGGAAATGATGCGGGAGCCGTAGAAACCGGACGAACCGACGCCGCCGACCACGACGCGATAGGTGGTCGCGCCGGATATGTTGTCCGCGTCGAGGAATTCGAGCGGCAGGGGATTGCCGCCGAAATTGATCATGGCCGTGCTGCCCACGTAGCCGGCGGGATAGGCACCGAGGAAAAGCGTTCCGCTGTACACGACTGTTTCGGCCGCGCCCGCCACCGAGCGATAGACCGTGACGGGAACCGTCCCGCTCCCGCGATCAGTGTAAGGCATGTTCCAAGCATTGGTGCCGATGTTCGCCCGGACGATGCAGGACGATCCCGCCGTGCGGACGATCGAAGTCGTGAACACTGTGACGCTGGTCGCGCTCGGAGTGGACGAAGGCGGCAGCGTCGTGGTGAGCGTTTCGGTCACGAACGCCGTCACCGCGCCCGGCGCGATATTGCTCGTGGCAACGCCGCCGATGATGATCTTGTCCGTCGTTACAGACGACGCCTCAAGGCTGATCGTCTTCACCGCCCCGGCGGCTATCTTCGGCGACGTGATGGAGCCCGCCGCCACCATGTCCCCGTTGAGGTAGACGACAGGGGTCGGCCCCGTATTGTCCACGAGGAAGACGGGCACCCCGTTGATGCCGTCCCCGCTCACATAGAAGCGATCGGCATCAATCTGCACCTCGCCGATGGCGCCGCCCGCGCCGTCGCTGCGGGCGATGACCCGCAGCCCGGCCGAGGCCCCTTGAGCCGTGGTCTCCAGTTCATAGGCCGCGATGGCGCCCGCCGGCGTCACGGCGACGACGAAGCGCGCCTTCAGGCTGGCGTCCACGCCCGCCACCGCCGCCGCCAGTTCCGTGACCTGTTGGGCAAGGGCGCTGTCCGGCCCAACGGCAGCGGTGATTTCCTCGGAGAACTTGGCCGAGGCCGCGCCGAGCTGCGCGGCAAGGGTGCGCGCCATGTCGCGGCGATTGAGATCCCCTGCCGCATCCACGTCCGCGACGATGATCGCGAGGGCGTTGAAGCCGTCCTGCAGCGAGGTGAGCGCGGCCTGCGTCCGCTTCAGCACCAGGTCGCGCGTGGCGTCCGTGAACTGTTCCGCGGACACCGGGAGCTTGCTGCCGTCGATCACAGGCGCATCCAGATCCACGGTTGCCCACGGACCTTGCGTCGCGCCAACGGCGGAGACCTGAAGCCGGAGCGCTGCCGGCTCCGCCACCACGGACAGTTCCGCTGCCGTGACATCCGGGAGCGAAGTCCAGCTCTCCCCTGCGTCATAGGAGATCCGCGCCCGGTAGAAGAGCGCTCCCGACGCCGGAAACCACGAGGCCGAGAGCACCGGCTCCAGCACGTTTTGCTCCAGCGTCGCCAGCAGGCCCGCGACGATGGGCGCCTTCGGCAGGCTGAGGGACGGCAGGCCCGGCAGGGGATCGGCCGCGCCGTCATCGTCATGCACCCGCGGATCATCCACGACGAACGTCAGCGACACCCGGTCGCCGCTCGGCGCTCCGGACAGGGCGATGCAACGGCGCTGCCATGCCGAGCCCAATCCATGGGCGAAGGTCGGCAGCTCCGATCCTTCGGCTCGCGCCAGCACCGCCGCCAGTGCCTGCCCCTGCGCCGTCTCGACAATGGCGAGATCCGCTGCGTCGAGGACGCACAGGGCATCCGATCCCCCACGGGCGCACTTCACCGGCCCGAAGGCCGCGCCCGTCCGGTCCCGCAGCACCACGTAGTGCTGCCCCGCGCCAGCCCAGGCCGGGGCCGGCTCAAGGGTGAGGGTGGCGCCGGCCCGCGCCGCCACCACGCCGGCGGCGCCCCACGCGCCCGGAAGATCCGACTGGATCTGCACGTGCTCGCCGAGGCTGATCAGCCGCCCGTCGTGTTCCGTGGTGACCGAGGGGCGCACCCGGCGATAGACATTCTGGCGATAGTGGAAGCCGGCCTCCCGGTAGGCCTGCGCCCGTTGCACGATGCCGGGGATCTGCATGCGCATCGGGTTCTCGGCCACGACGCCGGCGGGATACTGGACCTCCTCCGCCTGCCACGTGGTCTCATCCACATACTCGACAATGACCGCATCCGCCGCGTCGGAAGAGGCGAACTCATAGTCCACGGCGAAGGTGCCGCGCACCGTTTCCCGATCCGTGAGCAACATGCTCGGCACGGCCCGCCATTCGTCGCGCACCAGCGTGAGCATGTCTCCGGCCCACCGATGCTTCGCGCGGACGGTCGCCAATGCCGTGTCGAAGGCCTCCGGCACGCCAACCGAGGACGTGAACTCATAGTCGAAGCAATCGCCCCGCGCCGCCGCCGTCGCCGCCAGCATCAGAACGCCCTGCAGATCGACCTTCGCGGCCGAGCGCCGCGCGCCATAGTCCGTATTGGTGGCCATGTCCCAGAATGCCCAGGCGGGCGAGCGCGTGGGCAGTTCCACCCAGGCCGATCCCGTCCACACCGGCAGGATCCGCGTCTCGATCACCTTCAGGGCCTGCGCCGCTGCCGAGGTGAGCTGTTGCGTCGCCTTGAGGCGAAGCGCGATCGTGCTGACACCGGCAAAGGCGCGCGGCCCCGACAGGAAGGCACGGAGGCCCATCCATACGATCGTGTCGGACACGTTGCTGTCCGTGCTCGGCGCCGAGGTGCGCTTCAGGCGGACTTCATAGCGGCCGGGGGCGACCGTCACCTTGAAGCTCCAGCGCTTGGGCTTGTTCGTTACGCCCCCAAGGCTTTGACCGAGGAGCTGCGACCACCCGCCCGTGGGCGCGCCGAGGTCGTTCACCGGCCGATACTCCGCCACGATCGGCACGAAGAAGGGCCGCCGGTCACCGTCCGAATTGGTGGTGTAGAGGCCGCCCGGCGCGGCGACATCGATGGCGAGATCCGTGGTGGTGGTGGCGGCCGGCGCCGAGATGAAGCCGCCCACATAGCCGTCCGCCGGCTTCGGCAGCTCCTGCCCCGACACCTCCGGCGAGGAATAGACGTTGACGGGAAAGAGCGTGACCTCCTCGCCCGGCTCATAGAAGGCGACCGAGACACCGGTGAACTCCGGGTTCACCCCCGTCGCCGCGTCCCACAGGATGGTGTCATCCATGAGGATCTGTTCGCGGCTGTACCGCCCGCAGCCCTCAGACAACAGGATGTTCAGATATTCATCGTTGCCGATGTATTCCGACCACGGCACGGCGGCATAGTCGGGAGACCTTTTTACCCGCCCGTAGCTGACGGGGATGCTCTGCAGGAGCCGGGCCGAGTTGGCCTGCTTTGCGAAGCTGTAGACCTGTCCGGCATCGTCATCCTGTCCGCCGGCCTTGGCCTTCACCAGCGTCGAGACGAGGAACGAACCGCCGATCAGGAAGGCCGCGCTGCCGACACTGGCGGAGATCCCGAGGCCGAGGCCCGCGATCCACGTGCCCACTCCCGGCGCGAGGAGCGAGAGGCCAACCAGCGCCACGAGGCCGAGCACCTGCTTGTTCTGCGCCCGGCTCCCGCCGAGCGGCCTCGACATGACCACCAGCCGATCCGAGGCGCGGATCCGGCGCCGGCGCCAATCGGCGCGCAGCACCGGCTCGCCGTTGATGGCGACGACAGTCGGCAGGATGTCGGTTGCCCAGGCGCGCGGCGCGCCACCCGATCGCCGCACCCGGCGCAGGAAGCCGGCGACCGTTTCGCGCGCACGGGGCTGCGCCCGGCCGAGCACCTGTCCCGGCAGGACGATGTGAACCGCTTCGTGCATCGTGTCCTCAGATGGGCTCGAAGAACCGCAGGCGCGCCCATCCACGGGCGCGCAGGGTCACCATGGCGTCGAGGGCGACGCCGGCTTCGGCGTCGGCATGCAGCACCCGCCCTTCGGGCTGGAGCCAGATGCCCACGTGAGCGCCCTGCGTCACGCGGGCCATGAGCACAAGCGCACCGTCAGACGGCGCCACGAGGCCCGCCGGATTGGGAGGAAGCTCCCGCCAGCGCCCGCGCTCCGGATGGGCGGCAAGGGTGTCCACCATCCACCGCCAGGTCACCGCATCGGGGATCTCCACCGCGGGAAGGTGGCGCCCCCACAACGCCGCCTCCACCTCGCACGCGAGGTGCCAGCACGAGGCGCCGGGAGACCATGGCCGGCCGATAAGACCCGTGAGATAGGCCGCGCGGGCCGGAGCATCCGGCATCATCAGGCGATCAGGGAGCTGAATTCGCGGCGCGAATAGATGCGGCGCGGGAACTTCATGTTGGTGAGATCGTCGAATGAGGCGGTGCCCTCGACGGTTGACCCGGCGACTGTGACCTTGCGGAGAAGGAATTCCCACGGGCCGCAGACCGGCTCACTCACGTCATCCTCGCGGTACTGCCGGAACAGCACCTTGAGATCCGCCCTGTAGCCGATCGCCGCTTCAAGGTAGGGCATCACGTCGCGCGCCACGTTATCGATGACGACGCGGCACTGAGGCACCTGCTGTTCCGAGAAATTCGGCGCGTCCGCCGAGAAGGCGATCGGCGTGAACTCCGCCGACGACCCGGCATCGAACGTCGCCCCCGGCTCGATCCCGAAGGTGCGCGGCTCCACATCGCAGACAAAGCGCAGGGGAATGGGCGCGCCGCTCTCAAGGAACGCGGGGTGCTGCAGCTCGATCGTGTCGAAGACGAGCACGCTGTTGGGGCAGGAGGCCTCGGCCTCCGCCCATGCGTCGGTCCACAGATCCACCATGTCAGGACACCACGGAAGCGGGGAACACGTAGAGATCGAATACGACGCGCACCTTGTCGCCGCTCGCGCTCCACCCGAGCGTCCCGGCGCGCATCTGCACCGTGCGCGCCGAGAATGCCGCCCCATCGAGGCTGACGGGCATCGTGAACCGGACGGAGGCGCCGAACAGCGATCCCGACACGAACGCGAGGAAGGTCGCGAACTCGGCGGCGGAGAGATCGGCCGACCATTTGATGAGCGGCAGGGCATCGCCGGGGCGACGCCGCATCCGCACATTCCCGGCTTCCATCTCGGTTTCCAGCGGATCCCGGATCGGCTTCACATCCCAGGCGTCCCGCAGCGGCTCATAGGGCACGGAGGCAGGCCAGACAGGGAGGCTCATCGGCCGACCCCGCGCATGGGATTGAGGCCGAAGCGGGCACGCACCGCCTGCCCCATCGGCCCCATCGTGGTCATGTCGTTGGTGAAGATCTTGCGCACCATGGCCTCGATATCGGCCGTGGCGTCGCGCAGGGCGGCCCGCAGATTGTCCCTGTCGCTGGCGCGCCCGTCATTCCCGCCGCCCGGCTGGTTGATGACGAAGGAGGGCGAGACGCTGACGTTGTTGCTGAAGGCATTGCGGATCATGGTCTCGGCCGGCGAGATGGGCACGCGCACATCCACCGGGATCCGGCGACCATCCGGCAGGGGCACGGCCGCTTCCGGGCCGGCCTCGCCGAAGATCGCCGCGTTGCGCGAGACGCCGCCACGGGCATACTTCTTCAGCTTGCGGGGGCCTTGCGGGGTGTGGACGCCGCCATCCGCATACCAGGTGGTGCCGCCGGAAAAGGCCGAGCCCGCGGACTTCACCAGTCCGCCGACGATGCCGCCGCCACCCGACCCGAGCGGCCCCTCGCCGAGCAATGCCGCCTTCAGCGCCATTTCCGCGAGGAGCTTGATGCTGTCCTTCAGGACATCATTCCAGTTCTTCGTTCCGTCGATCAGGCCCATGATCGAGCTTTGAGCGAGGTTGCCGGCCTCCTGCTGCATCTCCCGCTGCCGCTCTTGCGACGCCTTGGTTTTTTCGACGGCGGCGGTCACGTCGCCATAGCGCGCGGCGAGCATCTGGAGCTGCTGGAGCTGTTCCGGCGAGAGCTTGAGATTGTGCTCCTGCGCGGTGTTGATGGCGTCCATCATGAACTTGTATTCGGCCGCGGCCTGCGTCGTCATGCCGAGCTGCGCCTGTTCCTGCTCGAGATCCCGCAGGCGCTCGGACATGGTTTTTTGCACATCCTTGAAGCCGTAGCCGATGGACGGATCCGGCTTCGTGCCCGGCGGCTTCACCCCTTCAACGCTCGCTTTCAGTTCATCGAGCCGCTTCTGCGCAAGATCGACGGCCGCAACGTACTTTTCCAGCGCTGCCGTCATTTCCGCCGTGTCAGTGGTCGGCATCTTCGCGTTGTACTTGCCGGCCCATCCGCCCACCTTCTGGTTGGCAGCGACGGCGCGGGCGTATTCCAGTTCGGCCCGCGCATCGGCGAGCGCTTTCTCGGCATTGGTGACGTGCTGGTCTGCCAGGGCCTTCAGTTCTTCCTTGGCACCAGGCGCACCAGCTTTGACCCGCGCAATGGCCCCGTCGAGATCCCCCATAGCGCTCTTGTGCGCCTCGGCCGCCACCTTCGCTTGGTCCTGCCGGAGAGCCAGCGCTGCAATAGTCCCCACGGCCGCAGCAATGACAATGCCCCATGGACCACCGAGGAGGCTCAGGGCGGCACTGAGGCCGGCCGACGCCAGCGCCGCCGTGCGCTGTGCCGCCGCGACCGCGAGGATGGTGGCATTCAGGGCGGTGATCCTGCCGGCGGCCGTGACCGCCGCCGCAGCCGTAGACGCCAGCGACGCAGCGAGAGGGCCAAGCACTATCCCGGAGGTGACCGCACCGAGCGCCACGCCGATCGCGAGGATCTCCGTCTTGTACTTCTCCAGGGCGGCGGCGCCTTCGAGGACACCCGACTTCAGCGCGACCTCGATCTTGAGGGCCAGCATGTCGAACATCTTGGCGACCTTGGCCGCCTCCTTCGCCACCTCATCCGACATGATGAGGCCGAGCCGCCGAGCCTCTTCGCGCGCTTTGGAGATCGCGCCGATCCCCTGATCCATGAAGCGCAGGAACTGCTCGCCGCCGGAGCCGCCGAAGATCTCATCGGAAATGCGGATCTGCCCCGCCTTGCTGAAGCGCTTCATCTTGTCGATGATCTCTTCGAACAAAGCGGCGGGATCCTGCAGCTTCTGTTTCAGCTCGGCGGCGGTATAGCCGAGGCGCTTGAACGCCTCCTCGCTCGATCCCGCGCCGGTGCGGATGAACTCATCCGCCCGCAGCTGCATTTCCTTCAGGCCATCGGTCAGCGCATCCACCCCGACGCGGGCCTGTTCGGCCGCAAACTTCAGCTCCTGAAAGGGCTCGAAGGCGACGCCGGCCTTCTGCGCCTCGGCCGCGAGATCCGCGACGGAGGTGGCCGCTGCCTTCAGCGTCGTGATGGCGCCGGCGATGCCGCCGCTGGCGATGATGCCGGCCCCGCCGAGCGCTTCGAAAGCGGAGCTTATCGAGGCCGTGGACCCGTTGAAGTAGTTCTTCAGGTTCACCGCATTCTGCTGCGCCCGCTTCTCGATCTCCAGAAACCGGCGGTTCGAGACGGCCTTCGCCTTTTCGAAGTTCTTTTCGAAATCGCGGATCCGCGCCTCAAGGGCAACGACAAGACGTTCCTCTTCGCCGGCCATCAGTCCACTCCCCGCGCAATGGTGCGGATCTCCAGGCCGCGCCTGCGGCCGAGTTCCTTGATTTCCTTGATGTCGTAACCCACCCCGTCGAAGCGGATGCGGTCCAGCAGGGTCACGCCGGCGAGCCAGCGGATCCGGAAGATCGTGGCCGTATCGCCCTGCAGGCCGGAGCCCTGAAGGAATTCCGAGGTGCTGGACTGGATGAGGCTCGCCCACAGGGTCGCCACGGGCGCCCATGTGGTGGTCAGCACCCCGTCCGCGTCCCGCGCCTCGGTGCCGCGCTCGATCGCGATGCGCCGGTCTAGCTGCCCCGCCTTCACCGCGCCACCTCCACCAGGCTCTCGACAGTAACCACGCCGTGCGAGGTTTCCCCGTCCGGATCGCGCAGGAGGCGGGACGACGACACGATGGCCGTCACCGCCCGGTGTCCCCCTTCGAGCGGCAGCGTCGCGCCCTCCACCGCCGCCACGATGCCGTCCGCGATATCGCGGGCGAGCGGCGCGCTCTTCGTCCAGACATGCAGCGTGGCGTAGAGGCGCCGCTCGCGGCCGCAGAGGGATTGCGGCTCGCGCACCGCCTGCCCTTCTCCGAACAGGATCGAGGGGAAGCGCTGCGGCGCGCCGTCCCCATCGATGATGTTGGCGGCCGGCACCAGCGCGAGGAGCGCCGGCTCCGCGAGGAACCGCGCGAGAAGCGCCCTCTGCAGGGCGCGATCCGGCGCCATCAGGTGGCGGAGGCGTGCACGACAACCACGTTGGAATTGATCTCCAGCGTGGACGTGAGCTTGATGATGGCGTTCGCCTCATCCATCTGGTCGCTCGCCGACATCACCAGGGCGGTGAAGAAGCGCACCGAATTCTTGGGCGAGGCGCCGACCGCCGGCTTGTCGGGGAACTCCACCTTGAAAGCGTAGCTGTCGCGTGCGGCAGCGGCGGCGCGCAGGGCAAGCTGCCCTTCGTCGCCATAGTCCGCATTCATGGTGACTTCCATGGTGCCCGCATTCTTCACGCCCTTCGCCTTGCGGGTGCGCCCCTTGCTCAGGACGTTGGACGTGATCAGCTCGGACGTGTCGCCGAAGGAGCCGACGCTTTCGACCTCATCGATCTCGGTCCAGTCCTCGGCGGTGAAGTCGGCCGCCACGAAGTCCGCGGATCCGGGCACCTTGACGGCCCCGATGAAGATCTTCGATCCGCTCGCGCTGAAGAGTGCCATGGTGCTTGCTCCTAACCTTTGGCTGTGAACATCGCGTCGAAGGCCGCCGCCGTGAGCGGCGTCTGCGGCGCGGCTTCCTTGCGCCCACCGAACAGGGCGGCAAGCATGTCGATCCGCCCGTCATGAGCGGCGGCGATCTGCGGGATGGGGGTCGCGAGGGCGACGGCCGGGGTCCAGCCCAGCCAGCCCGTCGCGGCCTTGAAGAGCCAGGCGTGATAGTCCGCGTGGCTCATGCGTCGAAAGGGCGGGATCCCGGCTTGTCTTCCGCCTCCGCCTTCGGGCTGCGCCCGCCATTGGCGAGGAGGATCACGAACCGGATGAGGTCCGGCGCGATGTTCATGACGCCGGCGGCATAGACGCGGGCATCGAGATCGCCGGGAGCCGGCAGGCCGATGCCGGCCCGCGTCACGTCGATCGCCGCCGGAAGGTCATAGGCCTCCAGCTTGTCGATCAGCGCCCCGAAGCTCTGGTGCGCGCGGCACAGCGCCATGGCGGCGCCGAGCGTGGGCGCCAGGGTGAAGGCGTCGCCGCCGAGGGAAAGGCTCACTTGGCCGTCGAGAAGGTCCGTCATTTGGCGTCTTTCACCGCTTTGCGGATGGCCCGCTTTATGGCCGAGGCGAGCTTCTTCCGGTGCAGGCGGAAGGCTGGCCAGAAGAAGGGTTCGGCCTTGGTGCCGGGGTGGCGCGTGCCCGCGAACAATCCGCGGTTCTCGTGGGGGCTGGTCCCGAACTCCACCAGATGGGCGTAGCGCACCTTGGTATTGCCAGCGGTCACGAGCACCTGCAGTTCGGGCACCACCTGCCGCCCGCCCGGCTGGGAATAGGGCGGCGTGGTGCCCCCGCCCGGCGTCACGGCGATACTGTCCTTCAGGTCGCCGTCATAGACGGGCGCGAGCGCGCGCATGTCATCCGCGAGCGCGGCGCCGGCCTTCACAAGGGCCGGTTGCACCGCAGCCCGTACATTCTGCGGAATGGCGTTGAGCCGCCGGTTGAGGCGGGCAAGCCCGTTATCCACCTTCGCCACGCTACACCCGCACCCGCCGGAAATTGGACGTGAGACGGTTCGCACCGAAGGGAAGCTCATAAGCGGGGCCGCCGACCGTCACCGCTTCCCGGTTCTCATAGAGGTGGCCGACGATGAGGAGCGCCGCCCGGCGGATGGCAGCAGGAACGTCCCCCGGCGCGCCATACCCGGCCTCGAATGTCACCGAGACAGCATCGTCGCGGGGATAGGTGGCAGGCCAAGACTGCCCATAGGCGAGCTTTATATAGGGGTCGCTGGCTGCTTTGAGCACCCCGCTATAGACCTGTGCCGACAGCGGACGAGCCACACCATCCAATCCCCAATAGGTGATAGAGGAGACCACCCGCACCGGCGCGAGGGGCAGGTGGATGACGCCGCTGGCGGGGAAGCACGGCAGATCCTGCCGCCACACCTGCGTCACCAGCGCCCGCCCCAGCTCGCCGCTGTACCCGTCCAGCAAGCTTTCCGCCGTGGCGATCAGATCCTCGATCAGGCCATCATCGTCGGGTAGATCCACCTTCAGGTCGCGCCGAGCCTCCGCCACGGTCACGAGCGGAGACGCAGGCGCCGTGATGCGGACGGGATCCAACATGACGGGATCCAGCATGTCAGGCCTCATCGGCCGCCTGCCGCGCCAGCGCCGCCTCGACAATGGCGGCGCCGTCCAGGCGCGTATCATTCATGTCCGGCTCGCCCACGGTCGGCACGAGGCGCAGGAGCTGGACAGGAATGACCTCTTGGGGTGCCGGAGCCTCGACGGTCGTGGCGACCTCTTCGGGCGCCGCAGCTTCGGGGGCCGGCGCGACCTCTTCGGGCGACGGAGCCTCGACGGTCGGGGCGGCATCTTCGGGCGCCGGCGCCTCGGGGGTCGGGGCCGCATCTTCGGGCGCCGGCGCCTCGGGGGTCGGGGCCGCATCTTCGGGCGCCGGCGCCTCGGGGGCGATGATCTGGTTTTCGTCTGTCTCGGCCATTTCGATCCTCCGGATGGGGCCGGCGGCGCGGACGCGCCGCCGGAATGCGTGTCCGATCTCAGGCCGAGATCTTCATGGCCTTCATGGGCTCCGGGTTCTGCACCCCGCCGCCGACGCGCTTGCGGGTGTAGAAGCCGACATAAGGCTTGTTCGTGAGGGCATCGCGCAGGACCGAGATGCCGACGCGATCCACCACCAGATAGGTCGCGCTCATGTCGCCGTAGAGGAGCGGAATGTTGCCGGCGGCCACGTTCGGCATGTCCGGCACGTCCACGATCGCTTCGCCCGCGAGGGTCGAAGGCTGGCCAACCTGATAGGAGGGCTGCCAGAGATAGTTGCCCTGCCCATCCTTCAGCTTGCGCACCGCCATGCGGGTGAGGCGGTTCATGTACATCTTCGCCCCGGCGCGGAAGGCGTCCGGCAGGGTGTAGATGAGGGTGATGATGCCGTCCGACGTGAGGGCCGCCGCACCGCCGGAGTTCACCACCTCGATCGCGCCCCACGGGTGGCGCGCGGCATTCGCCGCGCCGGTGACATAGGTGAGGATGCCGTAAGGCTTGCCGCTGCCGTCGCCGGAGAGAAAGGCAATGTTCTCCTGACGCGAGAACTCGGTTTCCACCTCGCTCGCGAGCCAGCCCTCAATATCGACTTCCGCGTCTTCGAGGAGCGTCTGAGAGGCGAAGGGGAAGGCGTACAGCTCGCCCGGCGTGAAGGTCAGCGGCGCCACCTGCGGCGTGCTGGTGGCGGGGCGCGCGGCGTTCTCGGCGACCCAGCCCGAGCCCACCGAGCGATCATTGTAAACGCGGGTGAAGCCCGGCTTGCTGATGCTCTGCACCTGTGCGTTCTGCCGGATGGGCGAGATCTCCTTCAGACGGGCCGTGATGGTGCGGTCCCACTCGACAGGCGCGAGATAGCCGCCATCCGGATTGCTGCCGACGGTCATGGCGGCGCGCGGCCCGGCCTTGTTCAGGGCCTTGATCTGCGCTTCGTTCTCGCCCTCGCGGAAGAAGGCGCCCCACGCGGTGCTGTACTCCGGATCCACCAGCGCCGCCGTGCCGCCGCCCGCCTTGGCCGTGGCCGCCGCCTGCTGTGCCGAGATGGCATCGAGGGCCTTCTGCGCGGCCTCGATCGCCTGATCGATCTTCTCCAGCTTGGCGTTCACAACCGTATCGTCGGCCTTGGCCTTCAGCCGGTCATCGTTGGTCTTCTTGTACTCCTCGAAAGCCTCATTGAGCTTGGCGAGGATCTGCGCCGGGTTGCTGGCGTCGGCACGCGGGGCGGCGTGGACGGCGCGGGGAACCGGGGCGAGCGCGGTCGCGCCCAGGAGGGCGGAGGTCGAAACGTGGTGCATGGCGAACCCCTTCAGGATTTCAGATTGGCAAGGAACGCAGCCGCGAGGCCGCTCCAGTCGTCGCCAGCGCCCGGCGTGGCGTCTTCAGGGGCAGCGCCCGGCGTGCCCTTGATCTTGGAAATGCGGCTGCGCGCCTGTGCGCGGGTCATGCCGCCGGAAACGAGGGTCAGCTCCAGCGCGCGCAGCTCATTGACCGCACGGTCGGAGGCGCGGGCGGCATCGTCCACCTTCACCGCATCGGCCGGCAGGAGGCCGTCCGCGAAGCCGCGCTCGATCGCGATGGAGCCGGACATATAGGTCTCGGCGTCCATCCACTTCGCGATCGCGGCGGCATCCTGCCCCGAACGCTGCGCATAGAGATCGGCCATCGCCCGGTCGAAGGGCTCCAGCCAGTCGGCCACTTCCCGCATGTCGTTACGGTTACCGGCGGCAACGACCCACGAATTGTGGATCATGATGAAGGAGGCGGCCCCCACCTCGATCCGGTCGCCAGCCATGGCGATGAGGCTCGCGGCCGAGGCGGCCCAGCCCATGACCTTGACCGTGATGTCCTGCGGATGCTCGCGCAGCACATTATAGATGGCGAGGCCTTCGAACACGTCGCCGCCCGGCGAGTTGATCTGCACCTCGACGGGGCGGTCACCGATGGCGCGCAGCTGCTGCGACACCTTCTTGGCGGTGACGCCGCCGCCGCTCCAGAAGTCCTCGCCGATCATGTCGAACATGGTGATCACGTTGTCACCCGGCGCGAGCGCCCGCACGCCAGCCGCGTCCTCGCCCCACCGCTCAAGGGCGGCCGGCGAGGTGAACGCCTGCACCATGCGCTCGGCCGGGATCGGCATGGCGCCGGGACGCGCCTTCGCCATCGGCCGGCCTACGATCGCACGGCCCACAAAACGGCCTCCAGACCGGCCCTCGGCCGGCTTACGCTGCAGTTCCATTTCCCTTGCTCCCCTGATCTGCCGAGCCGCCGGCCATCACGTGCGGCGGCGCTTCGCGCTCCGGCAGGTCCAGCACGTCGCGCACCTCATCCACCCACATCCACGGCGCACTGCCGCCGGCGCCGAGCGCCTTCGCGAGGAAGTCCGCCTGATCTTTCATGGACCCGCGCAGCAGCGCGCCGGCGTTGAACTTGACGGCCATTTCGTCCGCCTCGGCCTCGGTCAGGAGGGTGCGCTCGCAGGCCTGTTGCCATGCCTCGAACCACGGGTTCAGCGCATAGGTGACGAAGAATTGGCCGAGGGCCTCGATGCCGGAGCCCCAGCTCGTTTCATCGAGCATGAGGAGCGGACGCGGTACGCCCGTGACCCGGCCGATTTCCTCGATCTGCATCTTGCGGATCTCGACCATCTGCGCGTCGCGGGCCGTCGAGGAGATCGGGACATACTTCATCCCCTCTTCGAGGATGAGGTTGCGGCCCGCCTTGTCGGATCCGGACTTGCTCTCAAGGCTCTCCTGCAGGCGCGCATACGCTTCATGCGACAGGCGTTCAGGATGCTCCAGCGCACCCCCCACCATCGTGCCGTTGCGCATCATGCGGGCGGCGGCGAGTTCGGCCGCAAGCGCGATGCCTACCGCCTCGGCCGCCTGTTTCACCAGCGAGAGGCCGGAAATGCCATCAAGGGTTATCCCGCGCAGATGCAGGATGTCCCGCGCCGGGTAGCGCACGGCCGCGCCCTTCGCGGGCCGGTAGACGTAGGAGACGGACCAGTCCGGCCCTTGCTCCGGCGTCACGAGGTCCGGATCCAGCGGCACCATCTGCGTCGGGGTGAGCGCGCCGCCGGCGCGCAGGTTCGGGCTGCGGACCACCAGCGCATAGCCGTTGCCCTTCACCAGGGCGCGCAGCTGCATGAGCACGCGGAAATCAAAGGCCGTCTGCCACGCATTCGGCCGGCGGTGCAGCAGCCGGTACAGCGGATGCGTGTCGCGCTTCTTCTTCGTGGTGTTGTCGATCAGGTGCAGCGGCAACATGCCGATGCTCCCCGAGATGAGCGACACCGCGCGGAACATGGCCGGGTTCTTCAGCGCCTTGTCCACGTTGACGTGGATGCCCGTCGCCGTCTCCGACACGCCGAACCGCAGCAGCTCGGAAATGAGCGGGTTCGCGACGGCGCCGCCCTCCGCGCGCGCCCGGCGGCGGAACACGTTCCAAAGGTTCATGCCCGCCTCACACCATGAGGATGCCGCGGCTCTCGTAGACCGAGAGGCCACGGGCAACCGGATTGCGGCTCACCATGTCCACCGCGTTGAAGAAGGCCATGAGCGGGTCGATCTTCGCCGAGGCCTTGCGCTTCGTGATGTAGATGTTTGAGCCCCGGTGTTCGGCCATGGCGTTGCCGACACACCAGTTGAACAGCCCCGAGCCGCAATGCTTCAGCGTGCCGTCCGCGAGCTTGCGCTCGGCTGCGAAGATCGCCGAGGACAGCTTGTAGCCCTGCGATACGCCGAGCACCTGCGGGTGCACGATCTCGTGCTCGGACAGCGCATCGAGGAGCGTGATGGCAAGCGCCGGATCAAGGCCGATGGCGCCGGCCTCCGGCAGAAGACCCGCAGCCTTGAGGCGCAGGATGATCGCCACTACCTCGGCGATGTCCTGCGTCACTTCCTTGCACACCACCAGGTCGCCGGCCTTCTCGAAGTCCCGCAGCGTCTCGGCAGCTTCCTTGTGCCGCTCGAAGAGCTTCGGCTGCGCCCATGCGCGAGCCCAGGCACGCCACTGGCGGGTGACCTTATGCCGGCCGGCCACAGCGAGGCCGAACAGATCATCCATGCCGCCGATGTCGCCGCCCACTACCGCCACGTCCGACGTCTCGATGATGCTATCGAGCGTGATGGCGGGGTCCGCCGCCTGAGGCCAGAAGTCCGCGCCAACCCAACGGTCATTGTGCATGGCCATGCCGATCTGCACATTGAGGTGCTGGGAGGCCCATTCCTGCGCGGCCTGATCGCCCTTCTCCTGCGCGGTGCGCCATTCCTTCGCGAGGCGCTCGATCGTCAGCGAGCGGCCGAGGTTGGGCAGCACCATCGGCCAATTCTTGGGGTCCGCCCACGGCTTGTGCTCGGCCGTCTGCATCTTCTCCGAGAACTCATAGAGAATGGGGAGCATGCGCACCCCTTCGGTAATGGTCCCGTCGCGCACGCCGCGCGCATAGGTCAGCTCATCCTTGAAGACGCCGGCGGGCGGCGTCGCCGATTGCGTGGTGATGATGATCAGCAGGCTTTCGGGGTTCGTGATCATGCCGCCGCGGATCTGGCCGAGAACGCGGCTGGCGAAGCTCGCCGCCGCCATCTCGTGCAGTTCGTCCACGATGGCAAACGCCGGGATCGAGCCGGTGACCACCTTCGGGCTGAAGCTCGTGATCTTCAGCTTTACGTTTCGCTTCACCCCCGTGAGGGGGTCCACGTGGAGATCAAGGATCGTCTTCTTGTGCTCGATCACGTCGAAGCGGCGCTTCAGATAGGGATCGAGCGCGATCATGGCCGCCGCCTGCGCGAAGCACTTGTCGGCCACCTCCTGCGTCGGCCCGACGATGACCCCTTCCACGTTGGGGCGCTGGTTGAGCTGCAGGGCCAACAGGCCCAGCGCGGCAGCGTTCGTCGTCTTCCCGTTCTTCTTCGGCACCAGGTTGAAGATCTCGCCGACGAAGCGTTCGCCGGTCACCGGATCGATGGAGCCGAAGGCCGCGCGCACGATGTCCCGCATCCACGGCCCGGCCACCTCCGCCATGGTGGGCGTGCCGGGGATGTCGGGGACGCGCAGCTTGTCGAAGAGGGCCACTGCGCAATCGGCGAGCACCGGATCCAGAGGCAGGGACGGAATGGGCGTGAGGCCCTTCCGCAACCTGTCTTCCCAATCGAGGCAGGCGAAGGACGGCGCGGTCAATGCTGCCGCCGGCCTTCGAGGCGCGCGTAGATGTCACCATAGTCGTCGGGCACGGCTTGGGCATCTTGGACGCGCTGTTCCTTCTTGCCCAAGGCCGGCGCCTTCGGATCGTCGTCGTCATCCGCGCGAGGATGGTTCCGGGGCGCCAGCGGGCCGGCCCCATCGAGCCGCTCCAGCAGCAGGCGGACGGACGGGGTGTGTCCCTCGCGCGCCTTGTGCACGAGCACGTCCAGCAACATGCCCCGGATGTGCACTCCGCCGTCCGTCAGCTCGCGGGAAAAATGTTTGCGCAGGGTCTTTTCATCAATCCCCATGTTCGCGGCGATGGCCTTGTGGGTCCAACCCTCCGCGACGCGCACCATTACAAACTCTTGATTTTCCTTGTCTTTTCTGAAGCTCGGTCGACCACGCCGATCCCGAATGGGCTCGATCGCATTCCCGAACAGATCACGCGCGGCGGCATCCGGTGCCGCCCCGCCCGATTTCTCATCAGCCAAGGAAAAAATCTCCGAATGGGGGGGCCGCGGGTCCCGGCTGGAGAGGGGTGGGGAGTTTTGACCCCCCTCCCCTCCTCGCCAGACCACGGCTTACAGGTGTGTTTTTAGGCCTCGCCCGCGCGGCGGCGCGGAGGGCTGGACATCAGCGGGCGCGCCGCTCGGCCGATTGCTTCGCCCCGTCGTGGCAGGGCTTGCACAGCGTCTGCAGGTTGCCTTCATCCCAGAACAGCGCGGGGTCTCCGCGATGCGGGCGCACGTGGTCGCACACGAGCTGCCGCCGGTTGGAGATCACCTTCCCGCATGCCGGCATCTGGCACCCGAAGAGGTCGCGCGTGAACACCCGCTCGCGCACCTGTTGCCATCGCGCCGACTTGTACCAGGCGCGCCAAGGCGCCTCGGCCGCGCGCTGGCGGCTGCGCTCGGCTTCATCTGCGCTCTGTGTCGGGAGACGGCTAGGGGTGGCAGGCAGGCGAGGCGGCGCGGATTGAAGGCGCGGCATCGTACCCCTCTAACGCAAGAGCCCCGCGCGGCGAATACCGGCGGGGCTCTCTTGAGACCTGTTTATCTGTGGATGAAGGTAGTCAAATTATTTGTGCAGTGTCAACCAGCATCCGAGCGCCATCCTCGACGTAGACGAGAGGCGGCAGGAACCACGGCTCGCGTGGGGCTGATGGGGCAAGGGGATGGCTACCCTCCAGCCGCCCCGCAAGCTCGCCAGCGAGCACCACCAGCGCCTCCCACCACACCACGTACTGCGCCCGGCTGAACTCCACCAAGGCAGGATCGACCCTGTGCCTCAGGAGGCAGGCGACGGGACGGCAGTTGTCCCGCAGCATGCGCACCCTGCCCTTCCGATCCGTATCCGCCACCAGCGCCTCGGCCTCGATCCCGTGCCAAGGCGGACGGCTCCCGCCCTTCGCATGCGCGACCACCAGGGCGAAGGCCTCGGATGGCAGGCGCAGCACGGCGTCGTGGATCACAAGTGCATCGTCCTGCGCCGTTGCTCCCATGGCGACCACGAAGCCCGGCGAGCTGTCCACCCGCACCCCGAGCGCGGCGAAGTCCAGCATCGCATGCGTCGCGGAGCGGAACGACGGCCCGGCCTCGCCCCAAGCGACATCCATCAGCCCGGCCATACGGTCCACGCACTGCACCCGATAGGCCCAGCCCACGAGCGCTTCGATGTCCACCCGTTCCATCGGCTCTCTCCTGACGGGTTCATGACGGGTTCGACGACTTGAAAACAGACCCGTCAGACTACAAATCATTTATAACTCAATTAGTTATACATCATTCTGACAAGTCTGACGGGTTATTCATGTGTGTATATGAGATATTTTTTATTTGGGCAGAGCTATCCCCCTTACCCCCTGTGCATTGCTATAGGCGCGCGAAACCCATCAGACCCATCAGAGGGCCACCTATGGCATTGAATTGATTGCCAGATGAGCGTCGGAGGGTTTTTCGCAACCCGTCAGAAAGGCGTCAGACCCGTCATTGTCTGACGGGTCACCTGCCTGTCACCGGTCATCGTCGGGGCTGCGGGGCGCGCTGATGGGATCGGGGAGGTTGACGAGCCGGCAGTCCTGATACACGTGGACCCCCGCTCCATTCCGCCCGTGCTGCAGCTTGCGCTTCATGTCCCGGCCAAAGCGGGTCTCGGTCACCGGCTTCTTGCCGTTCTCATCGGACCAATCGGCATAGGCCCGGTATGCCGCGCGGGCCGTGACCCACATGCCCGGTGCCGGCTCGACGCAAGACGCGACGAACTGGCCCACCACGTCCATCTCGTCCCGATATTCCTGCGTCGCCGCCCGCACTTCCGGGGGCAGGATCAAGCCCTCGCGCAGATAGGTGAGAGCGCCCTCGATCAGCCAATTCAGGATGCCGGGAGCTTCCGCCGCCAGCTCGCCCACGACCTCCTCGAAGTCGCGCTGTTCGCTGTCCTCAAGCGCGATAGGCCAGTGGATCACGGCAATGCGTCGCCAGATGCCGTTATCTGTCCCGTCGATCTTCGGATAGCCGTTCCCGGACATATGAGCGATGAAGACGGGCCGGAACTCAAAGAAGCCCTTGAACAGGTTGCGCACCGGGATGGTCTCACCACCCGTGAGCTTCTTCACGACATCCTCGCGCAACGGGACATTGGCAGGCAGCTCCACAACGCGCACAAAGCGCACGCCATAGAGCCGGGCCAGCTCGGGAGACGCCGCGCCGCCCTGCTTGTCGTTCGTGCCGATAATGGCCTCAGTGGGCAGCGAGGACGCCAGCGCGCCGAACACGCGCACCAGCGTCTCCAGAAACACGCTCTTGCCGTTGGCGCCGTTGCCATAGTGAAAGAACACCTTCTGCACCGGCAGGCCGAGCAGGCCGAGGCCCGCCCCCACCTGCACGCAGCGCCGCACCGCCTCGATGGGCAGGAAGCGCGCCATGAAGGCCTCGAAGCGTGGGGCCTTGGCATCCTTGTCATAGGCGACAGGCAGCACCTTGGTGATGAAGTCTTCCCGCCTGTGCCCCTTCACGGTCTTGGCATAGGGCACAAGGCGAACAACGTCGGGATCCGGGCATTCCGGATCGGGTCGGCGGCCGAACTGGATGGTGTGGGTCAGGCAGGCGAAGGCGCGCGGATCGGCATTGAAACCCTCCGGCTTGCGCGTCAGATCACAAGCCGCCAGATCCTTCAGTGCGACGATGCGAGCCTTGTTCTTCGAGGAGACACCGAACTTGCGCCGCGCCACCCGACGCTTGTCCAGAGCCGCCCGCGCCTCGGCGCCGGCGTCGATCACGCGCTGCAGGCGCTTCACCTGCGCCTTGTCCGCATCGGTCCAGCTGTCGGAGGATTTTTCGAGCCGCGCGAGGTCCTCCTCCGCTTGGTCGCCATCCTCCATCGCCCGCAGCTCGAAAGCGGTAGCTGCGAGGAGGTCCGCCTCCAGGCCGATCAGCCCGCCCACCTGCTTGGCGAGGCGCACGGCGGCGTCATTGCCGCCCACCATGTCCCAATGGGTGCCGGCCCATGCGCAATAGTCCGTATTGATGATGCCCTCGGTCTCCAGCACTGTCAGGTCGCGACCGAAGTGCGCCACGAAGCGCTTGGCATTGTCCGTGTCGGAATGGTCAAGGCGGGCGCATGCGGCCACCACATCCATGTCCGTCCCCGGCGCGGCCCCGTCCGAAGGGCCGTCATCACCGCCATCAGCATCATCCGCCGGCTCGCTCGAATAGGGCTCGCTCCCGTCGGGGTCGGCCTCGTCACCGCCCATGGGGGCGGGTGCGCTCCGAGCCTCCCGCCGACGCGAGGGTTCCGGGATCGCGCCATCGGGCAAGGGCGCTTCCGGGGGATACACCCCGCCGCCCGAAGGCCGCTGCCGGCTTTCCGCTTCGCGGGCGATATCGTCCAGACGAGCGATCACGTCCGCCGCATCGGCGCGGCCGACACCGAGCCCACGCTGGATCTCGCGCAGCACGCGGGGGCGCCCGTCCGCCAGCACGAGACCGCAGGCCTCCGCCCCATCCTCCAGCGCGGCCATCGCCTCGCGCTCGGAAATGGCGCCGGCGGCGATGAAGCGGCCGAGGGCGCAGGCCGCCGCATAAAGCTCGGTGCCGCGCGTGCCTTCCGCCGCCCGCGCCAGATCGGCGGCAATGCGGTCCAGAGCCTTGCGCGCGTAATTGCGCTTCGCCACCTCGCCGGGACGGTCGGAGGCTAGCGCCCGCGCCGGGCCGCTCTCCTGCGGCTCCGGGGTGTCGGCTGGCCCCGCCTCGCGCTTTCCCGCCTTCCGGTTGGCGATCAGCGCCAAGAGCGCCGGGGGAACCTCCGGCGCCGTCGCGGGGTCGAAGGGCACGCCTTCCCAGCTATAGGCATTGCCGTTGCGCATCACGCTGGGCGGCAGGATGACGTAGCCGGCGTCACAGCGGATATCTATGTTCTTCAGGCCCGGCGGGTCATTGGGCCAGTGTGCGCCCTCCGGCCGGCGGAACCACACATGCCGCCCGCCCGATTGCGTGATGGTGCGCGGCCCGGCCGGCAGCGCCCCGCCGATGGCCTCGGCGAGGCGCGCTTCCACAGCCTCGACGCTCTCGCCCTTCGGATCGAGGTCCACCACATAGCCGCCCGCCCAGCCCGGCGCCATGCCGATCAGAGCGTCCGGCCAGCGCTTCCACCAGGCGCGGATCTGTGCCTCATTGCAGGAAGCCTTCAGCGGCCAGCCGGTACCCTCGATCGGCTTGCCGTCGGCATCCTTGTCCGCCACCACGAGAGGGCGCTTGGAGCGCGGCTTTTCCGCGTGCGGATCACAGGGGAAGATGCGGTAGCCGAGGCGGCCATAGGCGACGGCGGCTTCTAGGATCGTCATCCGGCCCTCTCGACAACTAGAACGTGAGCGGGCAGCTTCGACATATGAGCATCGAACGTTGGAATGCTGTTATTCTCGTTGGGGCAGGGATTGCGCTGGGAGCGGTCCTTGGTGTCAGCCTTGCATGGCCGAGGGCGCACATGTCGGACTTCTTTTCCGAAATAAGGAACTGGCAAGCACTCATTGGAAGTGTCCTTGCGATCGGAGCAGCCAGCGTGACAATTACAATCACGCTTAGGCAAAATCGCGCAATCAGGGCCGTGGCGGCTCACAAACTGATTGAAGACGCGACAGCCCCACTCAGATCCGAAATCAAAAAGCTCGATCGGGCGGACGCCACACTGAACAAGATAGGTCAATACGCAGAATCCATGCCAGGAACGATTTATGACGTATCCATCGCAGCCGATTGGCTGGAACATTTCGAGAACTACAATGAGGTACTTAGCGCTGTTGCGCACGATATAGAAGAATACGTATATAGAAACCCTCAAGGATCCCCAACATTCGAATCCAGAAATATATTTATTGTTAGCTTGAGCGATACAATTAAATACGCATACACAATTATAGATCTGTTTAACAAAAGACTTATTTGTCAGGTCGGACCGGACGAAATGAATAGAGCGATGTCCGGATTTTTGGATACAAATAAACGCGCGCGCGATCACCTGACAAGGCATAGCATGGATATTAGGTACATAGTCTCCGCCAATACGGTTAAGCTGAGGGAAATGGAAATGATGATTTCTATTTAGCCGCACCCGGTTGTCTTCCCTCAGACCCTCTTGCCTGCTGGACGGCACGTGAAGCGCAAAGAAATCAGCGCAGTGAGTGGCGGGGCAGGAGGCAATAAAGGTGGCGTAGAATTCCTCGGGCATCCGTGACTGCCCCGATGCCAGTCCGTCGATCATCGAGAGAAAGGGCTGGTGGCGCGGGTTGCCCATGGTTGCGAGCAGGATTGGCTCGTGCATGGTGCGCGCCCGATAGCGCGGCCCCATGGCCACCTTCCCGCTGGCGGTCGTCTTCCGACAAATGAGGCTCGCCTTGTAGGTGAAGCCCCAGGGGTCGAGCACAGCCTGCCGCCCGGCTGGTGGCACCCATTCGCAACACAACGACAGCAGCAGGCAGTCGCCCCGCGCGAGGTCGCCAACGCGCAGCGCGGCGATGGCGTCGAACGACATGGCGACATAGTGCGCCTTGGCGCACTTCGCCTCTCCCGCCTCGGAATAGAGCGCAAAGTCCCACGGCAGGTCGGCCTCGATCACGTCATAGCCGAACATGCGGAGTGAGCCGAATTGCCAAGCCCGCTCATCCATGCTCATTGGGGAGCCTCTGCAACGTTAGCGCGAACGGACGCGACGGTGCCATGTTGGAAAAGGGAAAGGCGTTCCTTGCAGTGATCGCAGGTATCGCCTTCGTCATTGTAATGCTCTCTGACGGAAGCATTCTGGCCATTCTTCGGCAAAACAACACAGCTCAAGTATTGGATAAATTCGGTGGAATCCTCGGAGCGTCCGTCACTCTTCTCGCCGGCATTTTGGCCTACGTTGGCGCGATATCGCAGAATGAGCGAGCCGCATCCCGCGAATGCGCTGAGCGCATGGTTGCCCACATCATTCGATTGACGGATCTGCGCAAGAAATATTGGAAGGTGTATTCCACTGATGAAGCCGAGCAAGGCAGGCTTTATTCCACGTTTGTCGAGGAAGTAACTCGCTCCGATCTGGCGGCGATCTACATGGACACTGCACTTGGGTCGGACCGAAAAGCGGTAGATTGGTGGCTGGTTAAGCTGGCGGAAGCGGCAGCCGTCCGCACGGGCGGGACCCAAAGCGCAGCGGCCTCTCTGGTCGTCGAACCGATCTATGAACTCATCATGATCTCGCTCTCTAGAAGGCGCGACCTCCTCGACGGTGGAGCGCGGGTCCAATCCATCAGGAAGCTCAGCTTGATCGATATTACGGAAATCAAAGCCGCTGTAGCTGATGGGGACGACTCGCGCTTGTTCGATGCGCTCACAGCGGCCCGTATTGAATTCTGACGGGGGCGTGGTCGGGGGGCTCACGCCACGCCCCTCCGCTCAAGAAAGCGCACGCGCGCCAGCGTCACGTTTTCCACGCGGTCCAGCGTCAAAGCCGGGCGCTGGCCGTCCACCAGAACCAGCGGGCGGAAAGGTTGCAGGGTGCGGATGCGCCAGACGACGCGCTCGATGGGCGCCAGCTCGCGGCGGGCATAGCAGGGCTCACGCCGCATCACCGTCCCCCTTCTCCAGTCGTTCAAGGGCAAGGTCCAACGCCGCGAGTTCCTTGATGGCGCGGCGCACGTGATCGCGCAGGTCCAGCGCTCGCACTTCAGCGCGGGAGACCTCCCCGTCATCCGCCAAGGCCTCGCCGAGACGCGACACCACGGCGCCCGCGTCCTGCGCGACCTCCGATATGTGGCGATACCAGCGACCCGATCCCGCTTCGGGGCGAGGCAGCGGCACGAGCACATGATTGCAGAGGGCGGCGAGCGCCCGCGTCACCAGCGGCACGCCGGCATCGGCCTCCAGATCCGCCACCACGTCCACGGGGGCGAACACAGGCTCTGCGGGCCGCCCATATTTCGAGAGCACCTGAAAGCCGGTGCGGGTCACCGCTGCCGCGCTCTCAAGACCGCCGCAGGCTTCCACCAACCGCCGCGTGGCGCCCTTGAGCGCCAGATAATCCGCTTCCCGATGCGGGCGCGCGAGCTTGTTCATGGTCGCGCCTTCCCGCTAGGATCGCAGTAGCCACGCGTCGCAACCGTCGCGGCTTTGTTGAAGACCAGAGCGGGAGAGAAGAAGCCATGGGGAAGGGCACGGACAGCGAGCGGCTCGCTATGCTCGAGGCGGAGTTGCGCGGGCGGCTGATGACCGTCGAGACCATCCTCATGGCGCTCACGGCGCACGTCGCGGCGCATACGAACGACCCCGCGCGCTTTACCGCCCAAGCTATGGGCGATACCGAAAACGCCCTGCGCCAGGCGGCGCAGAGCGCTCCGAAGGAGATGGCGCAGACGGCCGCCTTCGCCCTCGGGAGCTTCGAGCAATTGAGTGGGCAGATGCTCGCCCACCTCAATCGACACGCGCGGCCGCAGGGCCGGGGCTGACGGCCCCCGCACATAATAGCGAGATCTAAGGGTGTATGGGCGCCGGAACCGGAAGAAGTCCGGCGACAGCGTGCGGACCAAGAGCTTGCCCATGCTAAGACCCCCGAACGCGTGAAGAATGAGGCCCGCAATGCCGGCAGAGACACCTGCGACACCAGTGCTTCCGAAGACGGCGGCCGAGATGACCAGCATGTTGATGGCCGCCGGCCTCATCCGTGCCTATGGCGATCTCGCGAGGCAGGCTTGGCGGAAGCGCCTGACCAATGCCGACATCGCCGCCATCGAGCGCGACACCCTCACCCTGTTGCGCGAGGCCCACGCCTCCGCCGAGGAGTTCACCGACTTCGAGGCCGAGCCCGCTATTGCCGCCGCCATCGCCGAGCTGCGGCGCCTGTTCGATGCGTATCGGGCAGAACGAACGAAGGACTAGGCCGGCCAATCCCTCATCACCACGGAAGAGGCGGAGGATGCAGTCCCGAAAGAGCGGGGCGCCCGGTGCGGTGGCCGTGGTTTCGAATGTGCTCATGCGAAACCTTTGGCATCATTCGCGGTGACGGCCGGCGCTGCTCCACCCAAGGTGGCGCCATGGCCTGCCACACCCTCACCAGTCCCGCCCTCACTGCCGCCATCGCGGATCTCCGTCTCGCTCGCGCGTTCGTAGGCGAGGCGGGCTGTGTGCAGGTCGAGTACGCTCACGTCACCGCCGGTGAGGCCGACGATGCGCTCTGTCGTGGTGGCGTCGGCCTGCCGCATGCCAAGAGCGATGCGGCGAGCGGTGACATCGGCGCATTGCAGCAACCGCCCGAGCTCGATGTATGAGAGCCCCTTGGCCTGCCGCCATGCTTCTAGCTTGGGAGTGTTCGGGTCCATGACGCGCAATTCGTCCATATCAGACGAATTAAGTCAAGCCATATCGTCCGGACCGGACGTGGCACAGCCCGTCCATATCGGACATACATAATCTATGAGCCGGACCCCCAAGGCGGCCGAGCTGCCAAACCGCATCCAGGAGCTTCGCCTAGCATCAGGCATGAGCCTGGAGGACGTGGCAGAAGCAGTTGGCAGCACATCATCCACCATCTCCAAGCTGGAGAGGGGGCGGCTTCGGCTGACCAGCGACTGGATGTTCCGCCTCGCCCCCGTCCTGGGCGCGGCGCCGAGCGAGCTTTTGCCGCAGGCGCAGAATGAGGTTGTGACCGAGCAGCTTATCGCGCTTGACGCTTCGTCACTCCTGCCCAAGGCTACGGTAGAGCCGGCAGATGTGGAGATCCCCGCGACTTCGCGCTTTTCCCGCGACCTTCCCGTTCTCGGCACGGCCGGCGGGGCTGTCATCCGGCAAGTAGATGGGTTCCGGATGGAGCACGAAGTGGTGGATTATGTCAGGCGCCCGCCGGCGCTGGCCAAGCAGATGAACGCCTATGCCATCTTCGTCGTTGGCGAATCGATGGCGCCAATGCACAACCCCGGCGACCTTCGCTTTGTGGACCCTGAGCAACGGCCGTCAATCGGCGATAGTGTCGTCGTCCAGACAAAGCACTATAATGGCGATCCCGGGCAGGGGTATATAAAGCTCTTGAAGCGCCGTACGCCGACCAACATCGTACTGCAGCAATTAAATCCCGCTGCCATTCTGGAAATCCCAACGCAATACGTCGTATCCGTCCACAAGGTGCTGACGATGAACGATCTGTTTGGAGTTTAGCGGTCAACAATCATAACTTTTACCTGCCAACCCCTGTCTGGCTCCGTTCCAGTGTGGACGGCGGTTCCAGAATATTTAGACCTGAGCATTGCACCGAACGAGTTTTGAGCATCGACGTCTCCGATGACGATAAACTCGTCTTTGTCTTTCACCTTGGCGACGATTGCGCCGGTCGTACAGCTGTCGAATTTGGCTGTTGACGGAGCTTTCAAAAGGCTTCGCGCCTTCTCCTGAACAACATAACAGGCCGAAAACTTAAGATCGCGCAGATATTCCTGCGCCTTCTGCTCGGGCGTTTTGGTGACTTGAGCGCAATAGCCCACGCCGAACACCACAAATACCAATCCTAAGCCCCGAACAGACATCCCCGCGGCGACATGGCCCACCACCCCTAGTTTACCCAAGCGTAAAGTCGCGCCATCGAACAGGCCACGTCCAAAATAGACGAGTACGCTTGACTAAAATCGTCTGATATGGACGAAATGCGTTCCTCTGAAATGAGGAGCCTCCATGTCACCCGCATCCTTGTCTTGCTCAAAAACCCACCATCTCACGCTGGGCGCATCGCGCGATCATGTCGCCGCCCTCGCCGAAGACATGCGCGAACTGGCGGCCTTCACCGGCGCGGCCACCGAAGATGAGCTGGTGCGCATCGGCTGGACCCCCGATCAGCTCCGCGACCTCGGCCCCGCCGCCCGCAAACGCCTCGGCCCGACGCGCGGGGCAATCCATGGCTGAGGCCTTCACTTCAGCCAGCCAGACGGCGGCGATCCGCGAAGAGATAGCCGCATCCGTCTGCGGGCGCCCCGCAGCTGTCAGCCCCAGCCTCCCGGCCGCCGACGCCTACTTGCTCGCCGGGGGCCTTCAGGAGGTCACCACTCTCACCCAGGCCGCGTTCCGGCGCGGCGCCGCGCAGATCACGTGCGACACGGACGTGATGCTTCTCCTCTGCCACTTGGCTGCGGAGGCCCTCGATGCGCGGGCACCGAAGGCGGAGGGCGCCTGACATGCCGCCCGGCCCACTCATGGAAAGCGGGCTTCGCCGCCCCCCGCCCGGCAGCGGCCTCACGCCGCTCGCCTACACGCGCCTCTCCTATCGGGGCACCGTCCGCTCGCAGGCCGAGGCCCGCGCCGTCGCGCAGCGTCTCGGCCGCCGCGCGCCCATCGGCTTCGGCGACCCGCCCCGCGCCGAGGCGCGCCTTGCCCCCCTCTTCCTCGCCGGCGGGGTGCTCGCCGCGCTCTTCATCTTCCTTCTGCGGAGCCTCTAGCGCATGCACCACGCCGCCGACATCTTCATCACCACTGCGTCGGGCCGGCGGTGGTACCTTCTCGATCCGCGCCCCAGCGATGTGCATTTCCGCGACATCGCCTCGCACCTCGCCAAGATCTGCCGTTTCGTGGGCGCGACGGGCCCCTTCTATTCCGTCGCGCAACACTCGCTGTTCGTTGCCGCGCAGCTGCCGCCGAGCCAGCGCGCCTATGGCCTGCTGCACGACGCGCACGAGGCCTATCTGGCGGACATCTCCTCGCCCTTCAAAGCGGCGCTGCGCGCGCTCGGCGGGGGCGAGGCGCTCGCCGCCCTCGTTTCGCGGGCGGATGCAGCCATCCATGAAGCCGCCGGGCTGCAATGGCCGCCCCCGGCAGACGTGGCCGAGGCCGTGCACCAGGCGGACCTCAGGGCCTTCGCCACCGAATGGCGCGACGTGGGGCCGAGCCCCAACGAACCCGCGCCCGTGCCCTGCCGCCCGCTCGGCAACCGCATCCGCCCGCAGCCGTGGCCGAAGGCCGAGGAAGCCTTTGTCGAAGAGCTGCGCATCCACCTCCCCGCTACCCTCCGGAGCGTCGCATGAGTGCCGTGAACAACGCGCGCCTTCTCTCCTACATCGAGCGCATCGAGCGGCTGGAGGAAGAGAAGAGGTCCGTCGCCGACGACATCAAGGATGTGAAGGCGGAGGCGAAATCCGCCGGCTTCGACGTGAAGATGATCACAAAGATGATCTCCCTGCGTCGCATGACCCCGGCCGAACGCAGGCAGGAGAAGGAACTCAGCGAGATCTATGAGGCCGCCTGCGGTCTCCTCGACGGCACGCCGCTGGGCGACGCCGCCCGCGAGCGCCTCATGAAGGAGGAGCCCAACGCCGAACCGGAGCCCGCGCCGCCTGCCCATGCGCAGGAGGTGATGCGCACCGTCGAGGAAGCCCGCGACGAAGGGCGTGAGGCATTCCGCGCCGGCGTGCGCATCATCGACAATCCCTATACGGCGGGCGATCCGCGCCGCGCCGCGTGGGATGAAGGCTTCTGCGCCGCCTCCGGCTCGGATGGGATGGACATCCCCGAGGCGTGGCGCCGCAAGGCCAAGAAAGGCGGGAAGGGCGACGACAAGCGCGACGGCGGAGCGACAGCCGAGGCGTCCGCTGCCCCCGAGAGCGCCGTGGATCCCGACCAAGACCCCCTCCCCTTTGGCGACCCCCAAGATCCCGCCGACCCGGCGGACCCGGATGACCATCCCGGCGCCTTCGAGGATCCCGCGCCCGACGCACCATGGGAGGCCCCGAACGCCGATCCCGCGCCCCAGCCGGAAGGTGACGCCGCCAAGCGGCTCGACGATCTGGTGAAGCGCACCAAGCGCAGGCAGGCGGACACCGCCGCCGAGAAAGCTGCCGCCAAGAGCGCGCCGAAGGGGGCGACCAAGCGCGGCGCCAAGGCACCCGCTAAGCCCCGCAAGGCCAACGGGGAGGGCCAGCCGTGAGCGAGCCAGCCCGCACCCGCAAGCCGGACCTCACCAAGGGCCTCGATAAGGTCCAGAAGTTCGGCACCATCCTCCTGCCCCACGAGGCGGATGAGCCCATCCTCGCCGCCGGGCCGAGGCTCGCCATCTATGAATGGCTGACTGAGCTGCGCTCCCGCGCCGAGCTGGAGAGCGTGGGCCTCAAGCCCCGCGCGACGGCACTGCTCTATGGCCCGCCCGGCACGGGAAAGACGACGCTGGCCCATCACCTCGCCGCCCGCCTTGGGCTGGCGCTGGTGACGGTCCAGGCCGAGCGGCTGATGACCCCGCAGTTCGGCGGCAGCTCCAACAATATCGGCGAGCTGTTCGATGGGCTCGCCGAGGCCGAGCACGGCTGCGTGCTGTTGCTGGACGAGATCGATTCCATCGGGAGCGTGCGCCTGTCCGACGACAGCTCGGCCGGGCGCGAGCGGAACATGGTGCTGACCACTCTGCTCACGCGGGTGGAAGCCTTTCGCGGCATGGCGATCGCGGCGACCAACCGCAAGGATCAGCTCGATCCCGCCTTGTGGCGACGGTTCGGCATGCAGATCTCGGTGGACCTGCCGGACGGCGAGGAGCGCTTCGCCATCCTGAACCGCTATGCGGCACCCTTCGACTTTGGCGAGGACGGCCTCGACATCCTCACCGACCTGACACAGGGCGCCTCCCCGGCGCTGCTGCGCCAGCTCATGGAAGGCTTGAAGCGTGCGCTGGTGCTGCACCCGCGCCTCGGCCTCAACATTGATGACGTGGCAGTGGTGTTTCGCGCCATCACGTCCGCCGTCGCTCCGCACCCCGACCTGCCCCAGCCGCCGCTCTGGAAAGCCTTCGGCACCCACGCCGGCCAGATCCGCAAGATTCCGTGGCCGCCGGCCCGCGCACCCAAGGGAAGGCCCTGACCCATGGCAGGCGTCAACAAAGTCATCATCGTTGGCTATCTCGGCAAAGACCCGAGGATCGCCAGGACGCAAGCCGGCGCGCGTATGGCCAGCTTCTCCGTCGCCACATCCGAGAGCTGGCGCGACAAGGCCACCGGCGAGCGCCGGGAAGAAACCGAGTGGCACCAGGTGGTGATCTATAACGAGCGCCTCGTGGAGGTGGCCGAGAAGTTCCTCTCGAAGGGCTCGAAGGTCTACGTCGAGGGCAAGAACGCCACCCGCAAATGGACCGACAGGGCGGGCATAGAGCGCTACGTGACGGAGGTGGTGCTCAAACCGTTTCGAGGTGATCTGACCCTCCTCGATTCGACCGAGCGCGCGCCCGCCCCCGACGAAGGCAGCTACGGCGCCGCGCCGGCCGGTCGCGACGATGAAATCCCGTTCGGCTGAGGCGCGCCCATGACACCCTTTGATCGTGCCCTCGGCATCGTCACCGAATATGAGGCCGCCGGCGAGACCAGCGCCGCGCGGATGCTGCTGTTCACCCGCATCGAGGATCTATGCGAGGTGGCCGAGGCCGGCCGCCGGCTGGTGGACCGGCTCGCGGCGGCATGGGAGATTTTGGTGGGGTATTCCGCCGAGGCCGCCACCATGACGAAAATCAGCCTGCCGCTCCGCGTCATCGAGCATACGGAGAGCTTCGCCATCGAGGACGCGGCCGGGACCTCGATCGCCTACGTCTATTACGACGATGGGGATGCTGTCCGCCGGGCCGTCCGCAAGCGCATGACCAAGGCGCAGGCCCGCAAGGTGGCCGAGCGCATCAGGGCCTTGGGGGACAAGAATGGCCCGGCATGACATCCTTCCCATCAGCCTGCCCCCGCGCGGTCTCTCCCGCACCGAGGCCGCGGCCTATATCGGCGTGTCCGCCGGCACCTTCGATCAGTTGGTGAAGGATGGCCGCATGCCGCCGGCGAAGAGGATCAACACCCGCACGGTGTGGGACCGCAGGAAGCTTGACGCTGCGTTCGATGCGCTGCCCGATGGCGCACAAGAAGAAAACCGCGACGATCCGTGGGCACGGGTGGCGGTATGACGGGCGGCGCACCCATGATGGACCGGCTGCAATACGTCTACGAGGACATGGACCGCCACGGAAACGTGCGGATCTATGTGTGGCGCGGCAAGGGTCACAAGAAGATCCGCATCCGCGAGCGCCCCGGCACCCCGGAATTCCGCAAGGCCTATGATGAGGCGATTGCGCGCGCCTTCTCCCCCGTCCCCGCCGAGCCGGAGGAGACGGAAGACAAGTCCCGCGACCGCACCCCGAAGCCCGGCACGTTCCGGTGGATGTGCGTGCGGTTCATGGCCGAGAGCGCGGACCACAAGCGCGACAGCCCGCGCACGCGCCATGTCCGCAAGCTCATTCTGGAAAGCATGTTCGAGGAGCCGACCGAGCCCGGCGCCAAGACCTTCTATGCCGACTTCCCCCTTGATCGACTCACGGTCAAGGCGATCCGCGTGCTGCGCGATCGCAAGCTCGCCGCGCCGGAAGCCGGCAACAGCCGAATCAAGGTGCTGCGGAAGGTGTTCAATTGGGCGATCGCCGATGAACTCCCCGGCATCTCGGTCAACCTTGCCCGCGACGTGCCCTATTTCACGGCCGCCGGAAACGGCTGGCACACATGGACCGTGGATGAGATCGAGCAATATGAGGCGCGGCACCCCCTCGGCTCCAAGGCCCGTCTCGCGCTCGCGCTTCTCCTATATACCGGAGTAAGACGCTCCGATGTGGTCCAGCTCGGCCGCCAGATGATCCGGAACGGATGGCTGCGCTTCACGGAGATGAAGGGCCGCCGCCACCTCGTGAAAGAGCGGGAGATCCCCGTGCTGCCGCAGCTCCAGGCGGTCATAGACGCCACGCCCGGAGGCCACATGACCTTCCTCGTGACGGAGTTCGGCGCACCCTTCAGCGACGCCGGCTTCGGCAACTGGTTTCGCGATCGATGCGACGAAGCCGGCTTGCCGCAGTGCTCGGCCCACGGCCTGCGCAAGGCCGGCGCCACGATCGCCGCCGAGAACGGCGCGACCGAGCATCAGCTCATGGCGATCTATGGATGGGAGAGCCCCAAGCAGGCCGCCCGCTACACCCGGAAGGCGAACCGCAAGCGCCTCGCCGGCGACGCCATGCACCTCGTGGCGCCGACCAAAGAGTGAACAAATCTTTCCCACTCTGTCTTACCCACCGTGCCCAGCGGGAAAGATAAAGCGAAAAAGCCAATGATTTCAGTATCTTAGGAAATGGATGGTGCCCAGGGGCGGAATCGAACCACCGACACTGCGATTTTCAGTCGCATGCTCTACCAACTGAGCTACCTGGGCATCCGCCGGGCCGGGGCCCGGGTCCGTAGGGGCGTCAACCCCTTCGGAGCGGCGAGTGTATAGTGAGGAAGTTGGGCCGTGTCCAGAGCCGGCGCGTTGTCGGAGGAACGGCGCCTACGGGCTGTGGACAAGGGGCGCCCGCGATCGTCGCAAAGCGTTGCGGCTCAAGCTTTTCTGAACAGAATCCCGTGACGGGTGCGAAGCGCCGGGCCCTGACGCAGGGCGCCCTGCCGGGGCCGCAAGCGGTACTGATTGCTGGCCCGCGCGGCGTGGCGCGAGTCGCCAACGGTGCGATGCATTCTTGCGCGGAAGCTGGCACAATGGCCGGCAAATCACCGCTCGGGCGCAGGGTTGCGGCCGGGCGGGACGGGGAATGACGGGGGATGGTGTGCCCGAGCGCAAGATGAAGAGCGTCGCCGAGCCGAAGAGCGTCGACCAGGAGAGTGCCGACTACGTCACCGGGTCCAGCGCACCCGCGGCGGAGGCGGTCACGCTGGAGGAGGCTCTGGGCGTGCAGGTGCGCTCCATCCGCCGCGAGCTCGACCTCACCGTCTCCGATCTTGCCGGTGCGGCCGGCATCTCCGTGGGCATGCTGTCGAAGATCGAGAACGGGCAGATCTCGCCCTCCCTCGCCACGCTGCAATCCATCTCCAAGGCGCTCAACGTGCCGCTCACCACGCTCTTCTCGGCGTTCGAGGAGCGGCGCGACTGCTCCTTCGTCAAGGCGCAGCAGGGCGTCATCATCGAACGGCGCGGCACCAAGGTGGGCCACCAGTATGAGCTGCTGGGCCACGGCCTCGGCGGCGACATCGTGGTGGAGCCCTATCTCATCACCCTCACCGAGGAGGCGGCGCCCTATACCGGCTTCCGCCATGCGGGCGTGGAGTTCATCTACATGCTCTCCGGCGAGGTGCTCTACCGCCATGCAGACCGCACCTATCACCTGCGTCCCGGCGATGCGCTGATGTTCGATTCCGGCGCCGCCCACGGCCCGGAAGACCTCATCAAGGCGCCGATGACCTACCTGTCCATCATCGTCTATGGCCGCGACCGGCACTGAACCGGCGGGCCGTCTTGCCCTCCCGATCGCGAAAGTTTTCCTCCAGAGAAAATTATATTCTCTGACGATTGACGCCCCTGCCTAACGGGCGTACTCCTTTGTGACAAGGCCGCAGCGGCGGCCCGCAATGGAGCAAAATCAAACGCCATGTGCGGCATCGTCGGACTTTTCCTCAAGGACCCGAAGCTCGAGGGCGAGCTGGGCGCCATGCTCGCGTCCATGCTCTGCGTCATGACCGATCGCGGCCCCGATAGCGCGGGCTTCGCGGTTTATGGCGCAGGCGGCAAGGACAGTGTGAAGCTCTCCCTGCGCGCCGCCAGGGGCTATGATTTCGAGGGCCTCGCCGCCGGTCTTTCCGGCCCGGCGAACGGCATGCCCGCCCTCGTCCTCCACGGCACCCATGCGGTGGTGGAAATCCCGCAGGTGCGTGAGGCTGCCGTGCGCGCCTTCCTCGCCGAGCGCCATCCCGAGGTGGCGGTGGTGGGCACCGGCTCGCGCATGGAAATCTTCAAGGAGGTCGGCCTGCCCTCCTCCGTCGCCGAGACCTTCGGCCTCGCGCAGATGCGCGGCACCCACGGCATTGGCCACACCCGCATGGCCACCGAGAGCGCGGTGACCACCGCCGGTGCGCATCCCTTCTCCACCGGTGCCGACCAGTGCCTCGTGCACAACGGCTCGCTGTCCAACCACAATGCCCTGCGCCGGCAGCTGAAGCGCGAGGGCATCACCATCGAGACCGAGAACGACAGCGAGGTGGCCGCCGGCTATCTCACCTGGCGGATGCGGGAAGGCGCCTCCCTCGGGCAGGCTCTGGAAGCCGGCCTGAAGGACCTCGACGGCTTCTTCACCTTCGTGGTGGGCACCGAGAGCGGCTTCGGCGTGCTGCGTGATCCCATCGCCTGCAAGCCCGCCGTGATGGCCGAGACCGACCAGTATGTCGCCTTCGGCTCGGAGTACCGCGCGCTCGTCGACCTGCCCGGCATCTCCAAGGCCAAGGTCTTCGAGCCCGAGCCCGCCACCGTGTATTTCTGGGAGCGCGCACAGTGAACGCCATTGCGCCCGACGTGACCTTCGACCTCGCCACCACGCCGCTGCGCGAGCTGAACGAGGCCCTTCACAAGGCCACCGCCGAATCCAACGCCCGCCGCTGGCGGGTGCTGAACCCCAACGGCCGCCACGCGGTGGCCGTCGGGCTGGCCATGCCCCTCACCGTCGAGATCGAGGGCAATGTCGGCTACTACTGCGCCGGCATGAATGCGGAGGCCTCCGTCATCATCCACGGCAATGCCGGTCAGGGCGTCGCCGAGAACATGATGAGCGGCTTCGTGCATGTGCGCGGCGATGCCAGCCAGTCGGCCGGCGCCACCGCCCATGGCGGCATGCTGGTGGTGGATGGCAATGCCTCCGCCCGCTGCGGCATCTCCATGAAGGGCGTGGACATCGTGGTGAAGGGCTCCATCGGCCACATGAGCGCGTTCATGGGTCAGTCCGGCTCCCTCGTGGTGCTGGGCGATGCCGGCGAGGCGCTGGGCGACAGCCTCTATGAGGCGAAGCTCTTCGTGCGCGGCACGGTGAAGAGCCTCGGCGCGGACTGCATCGAGAAGGAGATGCGGGACGAGCACAAGGCGCTCCTCGCCCAGAAGCTGAAGGCCGCCGGCCTCGAAGGCGCGGTCGATGTCTCGGAGTTCAAGCGCTACGGCTCCGCCCGCCAGCTCTACAACTTCCACGTGGACAACGCGTCCGCCTACTGACGCGCGCCGCCGTCGCTCCCGCCACGGGCGGGACGCACCGACAGCATTCGAACTTTTCCGGGTGAGGACCCTATGACCGCCCACAACAATACGCCGCGCACCCCGCCGCGCTTCTCCTCGACCTTCGATCCGGCGACTCTGGCCGAGATCCGCCGGGCCGCGGCGACCGGCATCTATGACATCCGTGGCGGTGGCACCAAGCGCAAGCTGCCCCACTTCGATGACCTCCTGTTCCTCGGCGCCTCCATGTCGCGCTACCCGCTGGAGGGCTATCGCGAGAAGTGCGGCACCGAGGTCACCCTCGGCACGCGCTTCGCCAAGAAGCCGATCACGCTGAAGACCCCCGTCACCATCGCCGGCATGAGCTTCGGCGCGCTCTCCGCGCAGGCGAAGGAAGCGCTGGGGCGTGGCGCCTCCACGGTGGGCACCTCCACCACCACTGGCGACGGCGGCATGACGCCGGAGGAGCGCGGCCAGTCCAAGACCCTCGTCTACCAGTACCTGCCGTCCCGCTACGGCATGAACCCGGTGGACCTGCGCAAGGCCGACGCCATCGAGATCGTCATCGGCCAGGGCGCCAAGCCCGGCGGCGGCGGCATGCTGCTCGGCCAGAAGATCTCCGATCGCGTGGCCGCCATGCGCACCCTGCCCAAGGGCATCGACCAGCGCTCGGCCTGCCGCCATCCCGACTGGACCGGCCCGGACGACCTTGAGATCAAGATCGAGGAGCTGCGCGAGATTACCGATTGGGAGAAGCCGATCTATGTGAAGGTCGGCGCCTCGCGGCCCTATTACGACACCGCGCTGGCGGTGAAGGCGGGCGCCGACGTGGTGGTGCTCGACGGCATGCAGGGCGGCACCGCGGCGACGCAGGACGTGTTCATCGAGCACGTGGGCATCCCGATCCTCGCCGCCATCCGCCCGGCCGTGCAGGCGCTCCAGGACCTGGACATGCACCGCAAGGTGCAGCTCATCGTCTCCGGCGGCATCCGCACCGGCGCGGACGTGGCGAAGGCTCTGGCGCTCGGCGCGGACGCGGTGGCTATCGGCACGGCGGCCCTCGTCGCGCTCGGCGACAACGATCCCCAGTGGGAAGACGAATACCAGGCGCTCGGCTCCACCGCCGGGGCCTATGACGACTGGCACGAGGGTCGCGACCCCGCCGGCATCACCACGCAGGATCCCGAGCTGTCCAAGCGGCTCGATCCGGTGAAGGCCGGCCGCCGCCTTGCCAACTATCTGTCGGTGATGACGCTGGAGGCGCAGACCATTGCCCGCGCCTGCGGCAAGAGCCACCTGCACAATCTGGAGCCGGAAGACCTCGTGGCGCTGACCGTGGAGGCCGCCGCCATGGCCGGCGTGCCGCTGGCCGGCACCACCTGGGTGCCCGGCAAGACCGGCGGATACTGATCCGACCCTACAGGCCGCGCCGCTCGATCGGCGCGGCCTTTTTCAAAGAACACCGCTTCCAAATTCCGGGGAATTTCGCATGGACCACTTCCGCACGCCGCTTCGCGAGGCCGAAGGCCGCGCTTCCGCCGCTGCCCAGATCGACCTCGCCAAGGTCGCGAAGGACCGCGGCATCAAGTATTTCCTGATTTCCTACGTGGACCTGTTCGGCGGCCTGCGCGCCAAGCTGGTGCCCGCCGCCGCCATCGGCCCCATGCAGAAGGAAGGCGCCGGCTTTGCCGGCTTCGCCACCTGGCTCGACATGTCGCCGGCCGACCCCGACCTCTTCGCCGTTCCGGACCCGACCAGCCTCATCCAGCTGCCCTGGAAGGAAGAGATCGGCTGGCTCGCCGCCGACCTCTACATGGCCGGCAAGGAAGTGGACCAGGCGCCCCGCACCGTGCTGAAGCGGCAGCTCGCCGCCGCCGCCGCCCTCGGCTACGAGATGAAGACCGGCGTCGAGTGCGAATACTTCCTCATCACGCCGGACGGAAAGTCCATCTCGGACACCTCCGACACCGCCGAGAAGCCCTGCTACGACCAGTCCGCCCTGATGCGCCGCTATGATGTCATCAAGGACATCTGCGACGCCATGCTGAAGCTCGGCTGGGGCGCCTACCAGAACGACCACGAGGACGCCAACGGCCAGTTCGAGATGAACTGGAACTACGACAACGCGCTCCTCACCGCCGACCGCCATGTCTTCTTCAAATACATGGTCAAGTCGATCGCGGAGCAGCACGGCCTGCGCGCGACCTTCATGCCGAAGCCCTTCATCAACCTCACCGGCTCGGGCTGCCATGCCCATGTATCGCTGTGGCAGAAGGGCAAGAACGCCTTCTCCGATCCCAAGGGCGAGCTGGGCGTGTCGGAGCTGGGCTACCACTTCATCGGCGGCCTCATCCACAATGCCGACGCGCTCTGCGCCCTCACCAACCCGACGGTGAATTCCTACAAGCGCATCAACGCCCCGCGCACCATCTCGGGGGCCACCTGGGCGCCGAACACCGTCACCTACACCGGCAACAACCGCACCCACATGATCCGCATCCCCGATGCGGGCCGCTTCGAGTTCCGCCTCGCCGACGGCGCGGCCAACCCCTATCTGCTGCAGGCGGGCCTCGCCGCCGCCGGCCTCGACGGCATCGAGAACAAGCGCGATCCGGGCAAGCGCCTCGACATCAACATGTACACCGACGGGCACAAGGTGAAGGGCGCCAAGCGCCTGCCGCTCAACCTGCTCGATGCCATGCGCGCGCTGGAGAAGTCCAAGGTGCTGGCCGACCGCCTCGGCAAGCCCTTCGTCGACGGCTACCTGAAGCTGAAGAACGAGGAATGGAACGCCTTCTCGCGCCACCTCACCCAGTGGGAGCGGGACAACACCCTCGACATCTGATCCTCTTCCCCCGAACCAAATAGAAAAGGCCCCGGCGCGAACCGCACCGGGGCCTTTTTTGCTTGCGAAATCATCAGGGCACCCAGGTGGAGAGGGGCTTGTCCTTCTCCACCACATAATTGGCGACGATACGCGCGCCCTCGACGCCCGCCCGGAAGCTGTGAGGCAGCGCCGCCGGCACCTGAAAACCCTGCCGCGCCGGGACCAGCAGATCGGCGTGCCCGTCCATGGCGAGCGTGCCGAAACCGGCAGCCATGTAGCTGCTTTCGACGCCCGGATGGATGTGGCGCGGCAGCAGCGCACCGGGGCCATAATCGACCTCGGCGAGCACGATCACATGGCGCTCGTCGGGATAGTCGATGCGCTTGAGGAAGAGACGATCGACCCCCGGCACGATCTGCTCCGCCCGCGCCGGGCGCACGGCAAGCGCCGCCGCGCAGAGGGCGCAGCCGAGAAACGCCCGGCGGTCGAGATGCCTGGACGTCCCGGCCCCTGTGTCGGGCGGCGCGCGCCGCGGGGCCATTGCGAACCGCGTGAACAGATCACCCATGCCAGCCATGCCCCTTTCCCGGTCGTCACTCCCGTCGGCCCACAAGCGACGCGCGCCTCATTCCGGCGCAGGCGTCGCCAGCGGCTTGTCCTTCTCGACGATGTAGGTGATGGCGAGCTTCGTCTTGTCGCCTCCCACCTGGAAGGCGTGCGGCACTTCGGGCGGGATCTGGAAGCCGTCGCCCGGTGCCAGCGTGCGGTCGGGCTGGCCCTTCACCGAGAGCACGCCGCCGCCGGCGATGAGATAGGTGCTCTCGATGCCCGGATGGGTGTGGCGCGCCACCTTGAGGCCGCCGTCGAACTCCGCCTCCATCAGGATGGCGACATACTTGTCCCCCGGCACGTCGGTGCGGCCGAGCACCTTGCGCGAGATCCCCGTGGGCGCCGCGGCGGGCGCAGCCTGGCCCTGCGCCATGGCCTGAGTGCCACCGACCTGCGTGGCGGCGAACCCCGCCAGCGAGCAGATGGCGCAGGAGATGAACCGGCGTCGAGCGAGCATGATCCTGTCCTCCCAATATTGGCCCGCGCGCCGCGCAGGCTCCTCAGGATAACGGGATTTCCGCGCGCGGCGAGAGGCCGCGCACCCGGCCCGGACGCAACGAAAAAGGCGCCGCCCCGGCCGGGGTCGGCGCCTTCCTCATGCATGATCGTCGGTGCTTCAGCGCTGAGCGACGTAGGGTGCGAGGCGGCCCACGGTGAAGATCTGAACGCGCCGGTTGATGGGGTCCGTCGGCCGCTTGGAATCAAGCAGCACTTCCTCGCCGAGCCCCACCGCCTCGAGGCGCGTGGGATTGACGTTGAACACGGTGACGAGCGCGCTCACCACCGCATCCGCACGCGCCTGGCTGAGCTTGAGGTTCACCTCGCGCGGGCCGGTCACATCGGTGTTGCCGGTGACGATGAACTTGTAGCCGTGCAGGATGGGATTGTGCATGGCGTCGGCGATCGCGCCGAGCGTGCCGTAGGACGACGGCTCGATGATCGCCGAGCCGAGGCGGAACTGGATCTGCACATTGATCTGCGGCAGCTGGTCCAGCTTCAGGGCCAGCGACGGGCGGGTGAGCGCCTCGCCCGGGTTCTGGGCCATGTGGGTCTGGACCATGGAGCGCAGCTGCTGCGCCGTGATGGTCGGGGCCTTCTCGCTCAGTCCTTCCAGACCCTTGAGGATCTGGCCATCGGAAAGGGCGGTCTGGGCCTTGGCGGGGGTGATCGCCGGCACGGCGGCAGCGAGCAGCGCGGCCAGTGCAAGGCGGGTCAAAGGCGATGTCATCGCAATCGTCCTTGGTTCGAGATCAGAAGAGGAGGAAGTGCTCAGCGGTAGCCGGCGTTGGTGATCGCGGCGTTGCAGCGGTCGCTCACCACCCGCGTCGCCTGAAGCAGGCAGGAGAGCAGGTTGCCGTCCTGGGGCACCATGCCGGGGCACAGGCGTGCCGTATCCGCCGAACAGACTTCCTGGATGGAATCCTGCGCCGCATCACGCTCGGCGATGGAGGCTTTCGCCGTCGCATAGTCGGCTTTGCACTTGGCGCTGACCTGATTGATCTTCCCGTCCATGCAGGCGAGCAGCTTGCCCTCGCCCAGATTCACGTTCGAGCAGAACTTGTTGATGTCCGGGCCGCAGCTGCGCGCCAAAAGGGCGCCCGCCTGCGCATAGCTCATGGTCTGCGCGCCTGCCGCAGAGGCAGAGCCAGCCAGGATTACCACCGCAAATAGAACTCCACCGATCCTCATGTTTTTCCCCACCCCGTTTATGTGAACTCCCGAAAACGTATGAGGGGTATCATTAAACTCTTGGGACCGACAGCGGGCATGGGCCTCCGGCACGCTGGACTTTTCCGCACAAACTTAACGTCAGGTCGGACGCGTGACTTTTTCGGCCAGAGCCGGGCGGAGATTCAAAGCTTGGTCTTAAGCGGCGCAAGGCGTCGCGCACCATCTATGCGAGCGTGTCGCCCAGCCATGGCAGGGTGGCGCGCAGGGCCGGCAGCACCGCTTCCTCCAGCGTCTGCCGGCAGAAGGTCGCCACGTCCCGCGGCAGGCGGCCGAGTTCCTGCCGCCGCCCGATCAGCGTCAGGCTGCGGGAGAAAGCCGGCCCGGGCAGGGGCGCGTAACGGACCTGATCGCCATCCAGCCCCGCCTCGAAGATGCAGAGCGGCGTCGTCACCGCGAACCCCTCCCCCGCCGCCACCGTGGCGGAGACGCCGAAGGGCGTGTCGAACTCCAGCCGGCGCGGCAGATCGAGCTTGAGACGGCGCAGATGCCTGTCCACCTCGATGCCCGTGCGCGAGCGGGCGGAGAAGCGAACCAGAGGCAGGCGCTGCGCCAGGCGCGCCATCTCCTCGACCCGCTCGGGCGCCCTCTCGCCGGCGGGCAGTAGCAGCACATAGGGCTCGGTCAAAAGCGGGAAGCGCTCCAGCCCCTCGATGTCGGCGAGTTCGTCCACACCTACCAAGAGATCGAGCTGGCGGGAGAGCAGCGCGCTCGCATGGGCCGCCGTGAGCCCGGCGAGCAGCGACACCTCCTCCGCCACCGCGCACAGCCGCCCAGCCAGGGGCGCAGACAGCGCGCGGGAGAGGGAATCGACGAGGCCGGCGCGGATCAGCGGCAGGCGGCCGTGCTCGGTCTCCTTCAACGCTGGCACGATCTGCCGGGCCTCGGAGAGCAGCGCGCTCGCCTTTTGCCGGAGCACGCCGCCCGCGGCCGTCAGCCCCAGCGGGCGGACGCTGCGATCGAACAAAGCGACGCCCATGCGCGTCTCCAGCTCGGCCACCGCCTGCGACACCGCCGGCTGGGTGAGGCCGAGCCGCCGCGCTGCGCCCGCCATGGCGCCGGCCTCGCAGACGGCGAGGAAGATCTCCAGCGCCTTCAGATCGAACGGCAGTAGCTCGCGCACGGGCATCCCCACAGAATAAGCAGGATTTATATTACCTGTGGTTTTTGGTGGGGCTATATCTTTTCCAAAGGGGTGCAGCCGCCTCCGCGCCGAACGGTGTCGGAGGTGTGCAGAGGTGTTCCGAGGGGTTCGATGTCCCGCTATTCCGTATTCAGCCTGATCGCCAACGCGCTCAACGGCCAGAAGGGCTGGACGCCCGCCTGGCGCGATGCGGTGCCCAAGCCCTCCTATGACGTGATCATCGTCGGCGGCGGCGGCCATGGCCTCGCGACCGCCTACTACCTCGCCAAGGAGCACGGCATCCGCAACGTGGCGGTGCTGGAGAAGGGGCATATCGGCTCCGGCAATGCGGGGCGCAACACCACCATCATCCGCTCCAACTACCTGCTGCCCGGCAACGAGCCGTTCTACGAGTGGTCCATGAAATTGTGGGAGGGCCTGGAGCAGGACCTCAACTACAACGCCATGGTCTCCCAGCGCGGCATCATCAATCTCTATCACTCGGACGGCCAGCGCGACGCCTATGCAAGGCGCGGCAATGCCATGCGCCTCGCTGGCGCGGATTCCGAGTTGCTCGACCGCGAGCAGGTGAAGGCGCTCTGCCCCTTCCTCGATTTCGACAATTCCCGCTTCCCCATCAAAGGCGGGCTGATGCAGGCCCGCGCCGGCACTGCGCGCCACGATGCCGTGGTGTGGGGCTATGCCCGCGCCGCCGACCGGCTGGGCGTGGACATCGTGCAGAATTGCGAGGTCACCGGCTTCATCCGCGAGGGTGACGCGGTGGTGGGCGTGGAGACCACGCGCGGCCCGATCCGCGCCGGCAAGGTCGGCCTCGCCGTCGCCGGCTCCACCTCACGGCTGACCAAGCATCTCGGCCTGCGCCTGCCCATCGAGAGCCATGTGCTGCAGGCCTTCGTCTCCGAGGGGCTGAAGCCGCTGGTGCCCGGCGTCATCACCTTCGGCATGGGACATTTCTACGTCAGCCAGTCGGACAAGGGCGGCCTCGTCTTCGGCGGCGACATCGACGGCTACAATTCCTACGCCCAGCGCGGCAACCTGCCGGTGGTGGAGGATGTGGCCGAGGGCGGCATGGCGCTGATGCCGCTGATCGGCCGTCTGCGCATGTTGCGCTCGTGGGGCGGCCTCGTGGACATGTCCATGGACGGCTCGCCTATCATCGACGTCGGTCCCCTGCCCGGCCTGTTCCTCAACACCGCGTGGAACTACGGGGGCTTCAAGGCGACGCCCGCCTCCGGCTGGTGCTTCGCCTGGACCATCGCCAAGGAAGAGGCGCACCGCTTCAACGCCGCCTTCCGCCTGGACCGTTTCCGCACCGGCCATGTGATCGACGAAAAGGGAGTCGGCGCCCAGCCGAACCTGCACTGATGGGCACGCTTCTCGATTTTCGCGCCCCGGACCAGCGACGGCGCAGCCCAGAGTGCAATCCGTCTGGGAGCACGCTCTCGCCTTTTGGACTCCCTCTCCCCTTGCGGGAGAGGGTTGGGGTGAGGGGTATTTCCTCCACCCCACGCCGGTCCATCCGAGCCCAGCGCACCCCCCTCACCCCCCGCCCCTCTCCCGCGGGGGGAGAGGGGAGCCAAACTGCTCTTCACCCCTCCACCCGGACCTGACCCATGCGCATCACCTGTCCCTATTGCGGCGCGAGGTCGTCCCATGAGTTCGCCTATCTCGGCGATGCCGCGCCCACCCGGCCGGACCCGGCCGATCCTGAGGCGCCGGACGCCTTCAACGCCTACGTCTACGAGCGCGACAACGTCGCCGGCGTGATGGACGAGCTCTGGTACCACGCGGGCGGCTGCCGCCGCTGGCTCACCGTCACGCGCGACACCCGCACCCACGCCATCACCGCGGTGCGCTTCACGACCACGCGCTTCACCGGGACGGAGGCGGCCGAATGACCCGGCTTTCCGCAGGGGGGCTGATCGACCGCAGCCGCACCCTCTCCTTCAGCTTCGACGGCAAGAGCTACACCGGCCATCCCGGCGACACGCTGGCCTCAGCACTGCTCGCCAATGGCGTGCGCCTCGTCGGCCGCTCCTTCAAGTATCACCGGCCACGCGGCATCGTCACCGCCGGCTCGGAGGAGCCCAACGCGCTCGTGGAACTGCGCTCCGGCGCCCGGCGCGAGCCCAATACCCGCGCCACCACCATTGAACTGTTCGACGCACTGGAGGCCACCAGCCAGAACCGCTGGCCCTCGCTGGACGTCGACCTCCTCAGCATCAACCAGCTTGTGTCGCCCTTCCTCGGCGCGGGCTTCTACTACAAGACCTTCATGTGGCCCGCCGCCTTCTGGGAGAAGGTCTACGAGCCCATGATCCGCCGCGCCGCCGGCCTCGGTCGCGCGGCCGAGGCGGCCGACCCGGACCATTACGAGAAGGCCACCCATTTCTGCGACGTGCTGGTCATCGGCTCCGGCGCTACCGGCCTCGCGGCGGCCCTCGCGGCCGGACGCTCCGGCGCGCGGGTGGTGCTGGCGGACGAGGATTTCCGCCTCGGCGGCCGGCTCCTCTCCGAGCAGGCCGAGATCGACGGCGGCAGCGCGGCGGACTTCGTGACGCGCGCCCTCGCCGAACTGGCGAGCCTGCCCAACGTCCGGCTCATGCCGCGCACCACCGTGTTCGGCGCTTATGACGGCGGCGAATTCGGTGCGGTGGAGAAGGTGAGCGACCATCTCGCCGTCCCCGCCCCCTTCCAGCCCCGCCAGCGGCTGTGGCGCTTCATCGCGAAGCGCTCCGTGCTGGCGGCGGGGGCGTTCGACCGTCCCATCGTCTTCCCCGGCAATGACCGGCCCGGCGTCATGTCGGCGCTGGCGCTCGCCACCTATGCCACGCGCTTCGGCGTCGGCGCGGGGCCGCGGGCGGCGGGCTTCACCAACAACGACCACGCCGTCGCCGCGCTGCTCGATGCCGCCGCGGCCGGCGTGAAGCTGGAAGCCATCGCCGACGTGCGGGAGGCTGTCGCCCCGGCGCTGGCCGCCCGGGCGAAGGCGCTGGGCGTCGATCTCCTCACCGGAAGCGAGGTCATCGCCACCTCCGGCAAGTGCCTGTCGAGCGTCACGGTGCGCACGCCCAGCGGCGTCCGCACGCTCTCCGTGGAAGCGCTCGGCGTCTCCGGCGGCGCGACGCCCAATGTGAACCTCACCTGCCATCAGGGTGGCAGGCCCATCTGGCGCGAGGACATCGCCGCCTTCGTGCCCGGCGCCCTGCCGGTGGGCATGGCGGTGGCGGGCGCGGCGGCCGGCCACCTCACGCTCGCCGAAAGCCTCGCGGATGGCACCGCGCTGGGCGCCGCTGCGGCCGAGGATGCGGGCTCCGCGCCCGTCGCGGCTCCCGCCCCCGTGGCGGGCGATGCGCCCAACGGCCTCAAGGCCTTCTGGCAGGTGCACGCCAAGGGCCCCGCCTTCGTGGACCCGCAGAACGACGTGACCGCCAAGGACGTGGCCCTCGCCCATCGCGAAGGCTTCCGCGCGGTGGAGCTGTTGAAGCGCTACACCACGATGGGCATGGCCACGGACCAGGGCAAGACCTCCAACATGGCGGGCCTCGCCATCATGGCGGAGCTGACCGGCAAGGGCATTCCGCAGACCGGCACCACCGTGTTCCGCCCGCCCTATACACCCGTGGCCCTCGGCGTGCTCGCCGGCCACCATCGCGGCGTGGACTTCAAGCCCAGCCGCCCCACCCCCACCCACCAGTGGGCGGAGGAACAGGGCGCGGTGTTCGTGGAGACCGGACAGTGGCTGCGCGCCGCGTGGTTCCCGAAGGCCGGCGAGGACTGGCAGGCGGCGGTGAACCGCGAGGTGAAGGCGACGCGCGAAAGCGTCGGCGTCATCGACGTCTCCACCTTCGGCAAGATCGACCTTCAGGGGCCGGACGCGGGCCGGCTGCTGGATCGCGTCTACATCAACATGTTCTCCACCCTCGGCGTCGGCAAGGCACGCTACGGCGTGATGCTGCGCGAGGACGGGATCGTCATGGATGACGGCACCACCGCGCGCCTCGCCGACGACCATTATGTGATGACCACGACCACCGCCAACGCGGCCAAGGTGTTCCAGCATCTGGAATTCTGCCTGCAGGTGCTGTGGCCGGAACTGGACGTGTGCCTCGCCTCCATCACCGAGCAGTGGGCGCAGATCGCCGTCTCCGGCCCCCGCTCCCGCGACGTCCTGGCGAAGCTCGTGGATGGCGCCGATGTCTCCAACACCGGCCTGCCCTTCATGGGCGCGCGCCAGACCACGGTGATGGGCGGCGTGGAAGCGCGCGTCTTCCGCCTCTCCTTCTCCGGCGAGCTCGGCTACGAGATCGCGGTGCCCGCCCGCCACGGCGATGCGCTGATGCGGGCGATCATGGCGGCCGGCGCGCCCTATGGCATCACGCCCTACGGCGTCGAGACGCTGGCGGTGCTGCGCATCGAGAAGGGCCATGTCTCGGGCAGCGAGCTGAACGGGCAGACCTCCGCCCGCGACCTCGGCCTCGGCCGCATGGCCTCCACCAAGAAGGACTTCATCGGCCGCGTGATGGCGGGACGCCCCGCTTTCACCGATCCCGACCGGCCCACCTTCGTCGGCTTCCGGCCGGTGGACCGGAGCGCGCGGCTGAAAGCCGGGGCGCATTTCCTGGCGCTCGGGGCGGCCCCCACCACTGAGAATGACGAGGGCTACATGACCTCCGTCGCCTATTCGCCCATCCTCGGCCACTCCATCGGCCTCGGCCTCCTCAAGCGCGGGCCGGAGCGCATCGGCGAGACGCTGCGCGCCTATGACCCGGTGCGGGGCGGTGACATCGAGGTCGAGGTGTGCTCTCCCCACTTTGTCGATCCCGAAGGGGAGAAGCAGCGTGTCTGACCTCTTCCAGTCCCTCTCCCCCGTCCGTCTCCTCCCGGCCGGGCACTACGGCGTTGAAGGCATCACCGGCGTCACCGCGCAGGTGGTGACGAACCTTGCCGCCGCGACGCTGGTGGCCCGCAAGGGCAAGACCGCCGCTTTGATCGCCGCCGCCACCGCGTCCGGCCTGCCGCTCGTCGATGCGCCGAAGGCGAGCTTTGGCGCCGGGCTGGAAGCCGTCGGCACCGGCCCCGGCAAATGGCAGGTGTTTTCCGAAGGATCGAGCGGCGCCGCGTTGCGCCGGCGTCTGGAAGAGCTGGCGACCGACCTTGGCGCCGTGACCGACCAGAGCGACGCCAATCTCGTGCTCGACATCTGCGGCCCCAAGGCGCGCGAGGCGCTGGTGAAGGGCGTGGCGGTGGATCTCGACCCCCGCGCCTTCCAGCCGGGCGATGCGGCGACCACGCCGGTCTCCCATGTGGGCGTCACCTTCTGGCAGCGGGACAACGCGCCCAGCTATCGCTTCGCGGTGGGCAACACCTTCGCGCCCGCCTTTCTGCGCTGGCTGGCGGCGAGCGCGGCGGAATACGGCTTCGCCCTCTCCGGCACCGATCGAGGTTGACGGCAGCGCGGCGCGCGCCTCCTCTGCCACCCCCGAATTTGCCGAAAGGCGCCCGCCTGCGACCTCGCGCGGCGCGCCACCCCAGGACGCATCTTAAGGACGCACCATGACCAGCCCCAACGAGCCGTTCATCCTCGCCTTCTCCTGCCCCAACCGACCCGGCATCGTCGCCGGCGTCTCGACCTTCCTGTTCGAGAAGGGCTGCAACATTCTTGAGGCGCAGCAGTTCGACGACACCGAGACCCGCCGCTTCTTCATGCGCGTGGTGTTCAACGTGGTGGAGGGCGAGGCCAGCCTCGCCGAGATCCGCTCCGGCTTCTCGGCGGTGGCGGAGACCTTCTCGCTGAGCTTCACGCTCCGCCCCGTGTCGGAAAAGCGGAAGGTGCTGCTGCTCGCCTCCAAGTTCGACCATTGCCTCGCGGACCTGCTCTATCGCTGGCGCATCGGCGAGATCCCCATGGAGATCTCCGGCATCGTCTCCAACCACCCGCGCGAGACCTATGCCCATCTCGATTTCGACGGCATCCCCTTCCACCATCTGCCGGTGACCAAGGCCACCAAGCTGGAGCAGGAAACGCAGGTCTGGGAAATCTTCCAGTCCTCCGGCTCGGAGCTCGCCGTGCTCGCGCGCTACATGCAGGTGCTGTCGGACGGGCTGTCGGCCAAGCTCTCGGGCAAGTGCATCAACATCCACCACTCCTTCCTGCCCGGCTTCAAGGGCGCCAAGCCCTACCACCAGGCCCATGCGCGCGGCGTGAAGCTGATCGGCGCGACGGCCCATTACGTGACCTCGGACCTCGATGAAGGCCCGATCATCGAGCAGGACGTGGAGCGCATCTCCCACCAGGATTCGCCCGAGGATCTCGTGCGCAAGGGCCGCGATATCGAGCGCCGCGTGCTGGCCCGGGCCATCTCCTGGCACCTGCAGGACCGGGTGCTGCTGAACGGCTCGCGCACCGTGGTGTTCCGCGACTGAGCGTCACAAAGCGGAACCCGACACCGGGGCCGGGGCGTTGAAGGGGCGACATCCACAAAAAGGAGAGCCCCATGCAACGCCAGGGCATGCTTATCGCCGCGGCATTCGTGCTGGTCCTCGCGCTGGTCGCGGCGAACATGTTCTCCAACCGCGGCACGCCGGCGCCAAGCGAGACCGCACCGGAAAACATCACTGTGCCGCGCGGCAATCCCCCGCCGCTGACAACCGCACCCGATGCCGCGCCCGGCCGCACACTCTCGCCGTCGGAGCAGAACAGCACCCGCCCGTAAACGGCGCCCAATTTCTGGGCACAAGCCCCGTTTCCTGCGCCCCGCAGTGGCAAATCCAGCCGCGGCGGGGCGCAGCCATTTTAAGATAAGCATATGATATTTTTGTCTTTATCAGAAATTGCATACAAGTGGCGCGCTTCCTGCTAGACCTCTGCCATCAGGCGCGTGGAGCGCCGTCATCAGGGTAGACCATGCAGACCGTCGCCAGCCTCCTCGAAGCCCACAGGTCCGGCCTCCGCTCCGTCTCGGATACGGTGCGCGGCGTCTATGCCCGGCTTGCGGTGCATGACGACCCGGCCATGTTCATCACCCTGCGCGAGGAAGCCGACGTGCTGGCCGAGGCGGCGGCACTGGAAGCCGCCGGCAACACGGACCTGCCGCTCTACGGCGTCCCGGTGGCGGTGAAGGACAATATCGACGTCGCCGGCCTGCCCACCACCGCCGCCTGCCCGGCCTTCGCCTATGTGCCGGAGCGCGACGCCACCGTCGTGGCGCGGCTCAAGGCGGCGGGCGCGCTCATCATCGGCAAGACCAATCTCGACCAGTTCGCCACCGGCCTCGTGGGCGTGCGCTCGCCCTATGGCATCCCGCGCAATTCCGTGAACCCGGAGCTGGTGCCGGGCGGCTCTTCCTCCGGCTCGGCGGTGGCGGTGGGCGCGGGCATCGTGCCGGTGTCGCTGGGCACCGACACCGCCGGCTCCGGCCGCGTGCCGGCCATGCTGAACAACATCGTGGGCCTGAAGCCCTCCCTCGGCCTCGTGCCCAATACCGGCCTCGTGCCGGCCTGCAAGACGCTGGACTGCATCTCCATCTTCGCCCTCACCGTGGACGATGCCATGGCGGTGCTGGACGTGATCGCCGGCTTCGACGAGCAGGACGCCTATTCCCGCGATCTCCCGGTCGGCCCGCTCACCGCCGCGCCGCCCGCGCCGGTGCTGGGCATCCTGCCCGAGGCGCAGCGGGAGTTCTTCGGCGATGCCGAGTCCGCCGCGGCCTATGAGGAGGCGCTGGCGCGCTTCGCGTCGCTGGGCGCCGTGCTGAAGGAGATCGATTTCTCCGCCTTCGCCGAGACCGCGCGCCTGCTCTATGAGGGGCCGTGGGTGGCGGAGCGCTGGATCGCCGCCGAGCATTTGCTGACCACCGATCCCGATGCGGTGCATCCGGTGACGCGGGCCATCACCGAGCCGGGCGGCAAGGCGAGCGCGGCGGATGCCTTCCGCGCCATGTACCGGCTGAAGGAGCTGCGCGCGCGCGTCGCCCCCATCCTCGCCGGCATCGACGCGCTGCTGCTGCCCACCGCGCCCTCTGCCTACACGGTAGAAGAGGTGCTGGCCGACCCCATCCGCCTCAATTCGCGCAATGGCACCTACACCAATTTCGTGAACCTGATGGATCTGTGCGGCATCGCCGTGCCGACCAAGATCACCGCGGCCGGCGTACCCTATGGCATCACCCTCCTCGCCCCCGCCGGGCGGGACGCGGAGATGGCGGCGCTGGGCCGCGCCTATGTGGCGGCGGGCACCCTGCCCCTCGGCTGCGGCCACGCGCCGGCGCCGGAACTCCCCCCACTGGCGCCCGCCAGCGAGCCGGAGCGGCTCGATGTCTGCGTGTTCGGCGCCCACCTTTCCGGCATGCCGCTCAATGGCGACCTGAAGGCCATGGGCGCGCGCTTCGTGCGTGCCGCGAAGACCGTGCCGTCCTATCGCATGAAGCTCCTGACCGGCGCCGTGCCCCGCCCCGGCGTGGTGCGCGTGACTGCGGACGGCGCGGCGGTGGAGGGCGAGGTGTGGTCCCTGCCCTTCGAGGGCGTCGGCCGCCTCCTCGCCACCATTCCCGCGCCGCTCGGCCTCGGGCAGGTGGAGCTGGACGATGGCACCCGCGTCACCGGCTTCCTCGCCGAGGCGGCGGCTTTGGAGGGGGCGCGGGACATCACCGAGTTCCGCAGCTTCCGCGCCTTTGCCGCGGCCGCCGAATAGGCACGGCAACTGACTGAGGGGAACCGCACAAAAGCGTGCGGTGGGGCGTCGGCGGGCTGGACAAGGCTGAGCGATACACTGTATCAACTAGCCATCGAAAACAGCACGCCGGACCCCATGTCCCTGTCTCTTTCCCCTTCCGCAGCGACGCCGCCGGCCCGCGAGGCGACCGCCCGGCAGGACCGCGCCGCGCCCGTGGGCGCTGCCGCCGCGGGGGGACACGACCCGGCCAGCCATGGGCACGCCGGCGCGGCGCATGCGCCTCACGCCCATGCAGACTCCCCGGCGGACCGCAGGCCGCCCGTGCGCATCGGCGCATCGGTGCTGCGCATGTCCCTGGCCGGGCGGCTCGCGCTGGTGTCGGCGCTCATCATCGTCCTGTGGGGCGCCGTGCTGCTGGTGACGGGAGGCGGCGCATGAGCGCGCAGATTTCGTTCCGCAACCTCACCCTCGGCTATGAGCGCCACCCGGCCGTGCATCACCTCTCCGGCGAGGTGCAGCAGGGCGCGCTGCTCGCCATCTGCGGTGCCAACGGCGCCGGCAAGTCCACCCTGCTCAAGGGCATCGGCGGCGCGCTGAAGCCGCTCGGCGGCAGCATCGACCGCCACGGCCTCGACCCGCGCGAGATCGCCTACCTGCCGCAAGGCGCCGAGATCGACCGCAGCTTCCCCATCCATGTTTATGACATGGTGTCCATGGGCCTGTGGCGGCGGGCCGGCCTGTTCGGCGGCATCGGCCGCGCCGACCGCACCAAGATCGAGCACGCCATCGCCGCCGTCGGCCTCGAAGGCTTCGAGACCCGGCCCATCGGCACGCTCTCCGGCGGGCAGATGCAGCGCACCTTGTTCGCCCGCCTGCTGCTGCAGGACGCCCGCGTGATCCTGCTCGACGAGCCGTTCACGGCCCTCGATGCCAAGACCGTGTCGGACCTCGTGGACCTCGTCCGCCGCTGGCACGGCGAGAAGCGCACCGTCATCGCGGTGCTGCACGATTTCGACCTGGTGCGCGCGACCTTTCCGGAGACGCTTCTCCTCGCCCGCACCCCTGTCGCCTGGGGCCCCACCGCCGAAGCGCTCGGCCCCGAGAACCTGCTCAAGGCCCGCCGCCTGGGCGAGTCGTGGAGGGATGACGCCCTCCCCTGCTCCGACGCGGCCTGACGGAAAGACTTCACCGACCGGCCTCAGCCGGTTCCATGGACGCACATCGCTGCTCTTTCGCTTGGCCGGGGACCACGGGCTCCGTCCGAGGCCGATCCGGTTCCTCCAACCCACCGGATCGGCTCCCCGGCCAAGCGCAAGGGCATGGCGATGACTGATCCGGCCGGCCGCCTTTCGCGCGGCGCGCGGCCCGGGATGGTTCGATGAGCCTTTATGACACCTTCTTCGCTCCCTTCGCGGAGTTCGAGTTCATGCGGCGCGCGCTCGCCGGTGTGTTCGCGCTGTCGCTGGGCGCGGGGCCGGTGGGCGCCTTCCTGATGCTGCGGCGCATGTCGCTGACGGGCGACGCCATGGCCCACGCCATCCTCCCCGGCGCGGCCATCGGCTTCCTGTTCGCCGGCCTCAACCTCTACGCCATGACCGCCGGCGGCCTCGCGGCCGGCCTTCTGGTGGCCGTGGGCGCGGGCGTGGTGGCGCGCGCCACGGGGATGAAGGAGGACGCCTCGCTCGCGGCCTTCTATCTCATCTCGCTGGCGCTGGGCGTGCTCATCGTCTCGCTGCGCGGCTCCAACGTGGACCTGCTGCATGTGCTGTTCGGCACCGTGCTGGGTATCGACGACGCGACGCTCATGCTGATCGCCGGCATCACCACCGTCACGCTCCTCACCCTCGCCGTGGTGTGGCGGCCGCTGGTGCTGGAATGCGTGGACCCGACCTTCCTCGCCTCGGTCAGCCGCAGCGGCGGCGTCAGCCACATCGCCTTCCTGTCCCTGGTGGTGCTGAACCTCGTTGGCGGCTTCCATGCGCTGGGCACGCTGCTCTCGGTGGGGCTGATGATGCTGCCGGCGGCGACCGCGCGCTTCTTCGTGCGGGACCTCACCGCCCTCGTCACCACCTCGACGCTGATCGCCTTCGGCTCCGGCGTCGCCGGGCTGCTCGTTTCCTACCACCTCGGCACGCCGTCCGGCCCGTCCATCATCCTGGTCGCCGGGCTCGCTTATGCCGGCGCGGTCATCCTCGGGCCGATCGGCGGCCTCGCCGGCCGCTTCGTCCCCCGCCGTCACCTTGAAGCCTGAAGAGGACTTTCATGATCTCCCGACGTCTCCTCCTCGCCGCCGGCGTTGCCGGCACTTTGGCCGCCGGCCTTGGCCTGCCCATGGCCGGACCTGCGCTTGCGCAGGCGCCCGCCCAGAAGATGCCTGTGGTGGCCTCCTTCTCCATCCTCGGCGATTTCGTGAAGCAGGTGGGCGGCGACCGCGTGGCCGTCACCACCATCGTCGGCCCCAATGGCGACGCCCACGTCTACCAGCCCACCCCCGCCGACGCGAAGGCGGTGGCCGCCGCCAAGGTGGTGTTCGTGAACGGCCTCGGCTTCGAGGGCTGGATGGATCGCCTCATCAAGGCCTCCGGCACCAAGGCGCCCATCGTTGTCGCCACCAAGGGCATCACGCCGCGCACCGGCTTCGTCGATCATGACGACGACGAGAAGCCGAAGGGCAAGGGCAAGGACAAGCACAACCACGCCAAGGAAGGCGGCCACGACCACGGCGGCATCGATCCGCACGCCTGGCAGTCCATCGCCAACGCCAAGATCTACGTCGCCAACGTCCGCGACGGGCTGATCGCCGCCGATCCCGACGGGCGCGACGCCTATACCTCCAACGCCGCCGCCTACACCGCCAAGCTGGACGCGCTGGAGGCCGAGGTGAAGTCCGCCATGGCCAAGATCCCGGCCGACCAGCGCCGCATCATCACCTCGCACGACGCCTTCGGCTATTTCGGCGAGGCCTACGGCCTGACCCTGATCGCCCCCGAGGGCGTCTCCACCGAAAGCGAGGCGTCGGCCAAGGACGTGGGCCGCATCATCCGCCAGATCAAGGCGCAGAAGATCCCGGCGGTGTTCGTCGAGAACGTCACCGACCCGCGCCTCATCCAGCGCATCGCCAAGGAGAGCGGCGCCAAGGTGGGCGGCGAGCTTTATTCCGACGCGCTGTCCGATGACAAAGGCCCCGCGAGCACCTACATCGACATGATGCACTCCAACGTGCGCGAGCTCTCCACCGCCCTGTCGAGCTGAGCAAGCGCCCGTACCCCTCCGGCGGCCGCCATGCGCGGCCGCCGCCGTACCAAGGTGAAGCCATGGCTGAAACGCAGGCCGAGAAGATCCCCGTCACCGTGCTGACCGGCTACCTGGGCGCCGGCAAGACCACGCTGCTCAACCGCATCCTGTCGCAGCCCCACGGCAAGAAATTCGCCGTCATCGTCAACGAGTTCGGCGAGATCGGCATCGACAACGACCTCGTGGTGGGCGCCGACGAGGAAGTGTTCGAGATGAACAACGGGTGCATCTGCTGCACCGTGCGCGGCGACCTCATCCGCATCATCGACGGCCTGCTGCGCCGCAAGGGCGGCTTCGACGGCATCATCGTGGAGACCACCGGCCTCGCCGATCCCGCGCCCGTTGCCCAGACCTTCTTCGTGGACGAGGAAGTGCAGGCCAAGACCAAGCTCGACGCCGTGGTCACGGTGGCCGACGCCAAGTGGCTCTCCGACCGCCTGAAGGACGCCCCCGAGGCGAAGAACCAGGTGGCCTTCGCCGACGTGATCCTCCTCAACAAGACCGACCTCGTGACCGGCGCGGAGCTCGACGCGGTGGAAGCCCGCATCCGCGGCATCAACCCCTACGCCAAGCTCTACCGCACCCAGAAGTCCGAGATCGACATCGCCAAGGTGCTGAACCAGGGCGCCTTCGATCTGGAGCGCGTGCTGGAGCTGGAGCCCGCCTTCCTGGAGGAAGACGAGCACCATCACCACCATCATGAGCACGGCGAGGCCTGCGGCCCGGATTGCGGCCACGACCATCACGACCACGGTCATGACCATCATCACCACGGGCTGAAGGCGGTGCATGACGAGGAGATCCAGTCGGTCTCCTTCTCCACCGACAAGCCGCTGGACCCGGACAAGTTCTTCCCCTGGGTGCAGAACATCGTGCAGGTGGAGGGGCCGAACATCCTGCGCTCCAAGGGCATCCTCTCGTTCAAGGACGACCCCGACCGCTTCGTGTTCCAGGGCGTCCACATGATCCTCGACGGCGACCACCAGCGCCCGTGGAAGGACGACGAGAAGCGGCTGAGCCGCATCGTCTTCATCGGCCGCCAGCTGAAGCGCGACCTGCTCGAAGAAGGCTTCCTCGCCTGCGTGGCGTGAGGGAGCGAGGTTGCCGCAACGAGACCCAAAGGCCCGCCTTCGCGCGGGCCTTTTTGTTGGTGTCAATGACGGGGTACGCTTCCCGCAGTACCGTTTTCTGCTAGCTTGGCCGTACCTTGGGCCGGGGCGGCCCGGATGGGCAGCGGCCGGCGGCATCCCCGCCACATGGCCGGAAGACGGGGACGCCGAGAGGCGCTGGCGGCGACGCGGAACGGTCCCCCGCAGCCCACGCGAACAGGGCGCCCCACCAGGGCCAGCCGGCCATCCGGCCAGCAGAATCTCGACCCTGTGAGGCATTCATGTTCACTGCGAACAGCCTGAAGCGCGCCGCCGCGGCCTTTGCCGTGGCTGGAGTCGTGTGGGGCGGCGGAGGCGCACCCGCGGCCGCCGCGCCCCCCGGCCCCGGAAAGAACCAGTCGGCAGCGGCGATCGACCCCGCCGTCGTCACCGGCCTGACCGCCATGGGCAAGTATCTTTCCGGCCTGACCCGCTTCGAATTCACCGCCGACACCACCATCGAGACCGTGCTGCGTGGCGGCCATCAGGTGGAGATCGGCGGCACCGTGCACTATTTCGTCCAGTTCCCCGGTCACGTGCGGGTGGACAGCGAGACGGACACGGTGAAGCGGCAATATTTCCTCGACGGGAAGACCTTCACCATCGTCGCGCCGGCGGAAGGCTATTACGGGCAGGTGCCGGCCAAACCGACCATCCGCGACACGCTTATCGACGCCGCCCAGACCCTCGACGTGGAGTTGCCGCTCGCCGACCTCTACGAGTGGTCCGATCCCGCGACTGCGCTGAAGCCGTTCCACCGCGGGTTCGCCGTCGGCACCGCCAAGGTGGATGGTGTGGCGACCGACCATTACGTCCTCCTCGGCCGCAATGTGGACGTGGAGTTCTGGGTCCAGCAGGGCGATACGCCCTTGCCGCTCAAGATCGCACTGGTCGATCACCGGGTCCACGGCAGCCCGCGCTTCTCCGCCCGCCTCAAATGGGTCACCGCTCCGACCTTCGGCGACGACGTGTTCGCCTTCACGCCCGGCAAGGAGGTGGTGCGCATCGAGGTGCTGAAGCCCGAGGCCACCACCGGCAAGGGAGGCAAGTGATGGCTCAGCACGCAAGATCACGCACCAGGTCGCTCGCCAAGCGCCTTGGCGTGGCGACGAGCCTCCTCGCCCTCGCCGCGGCCACAGCAGGGCCGGTGCAGGCCCGCGGCTTCGCCTTCCACGGGGGCAGTGGGTTCGGCCACGGCGATTTCGGACGCGGCGGATTTGGGCGCGGCGGATTCGACATGGCTGCCCCGCACATGAATGCGTCGCCCCACTACAATGCGCACCCGAGCTTCAACCGCCCGATCCCGCCCGGCCACCATTTCCCCACGCCGGCGCACAATCCCGATCCCGGCCGCCAGTTCCCGAAACCGGCGCCCAATCCCGACCCGGGCCGACACTTTCCCAAGCCGGCCCCCAACCCCGACCCCGGACCGCATCCGGGACCCGGTCCGCACCCCGGGCCGGGGCCTGGACCTCATCCTGGGCCAGGACCTCATCCTGGGCCGGGACCGGGGCCTGGGCCTCACCCTGGACCTGGGCCGGGCCCCGGACCGCACCCTGGACCGGGACCAGGGCCTGGGCCGGGACCGCACCCTGGGCCCGGACCTGGGCCTGGACCCGGGCCGGGACCTGGACCCGGACCTGGACCTGGACCTGGACCCGGACCTCACCCCTGGCCCGGCCCTGGACCGGGACCTGGGCCGCATCCCTGGCCCGGACCCGGACCGTATCCGCCCTACCATCCCGGCTATTGGCCCGGCCCTTACTATCCGAACGGCTGGTGGGGTGCGGCGGCGGCCGGGGCGGCGGTGGGTGCGGCGGTCACGGCGGCGGCCATCGGCAGCTATGTCTATTCGCTGCCGGATGAATGCACGCAGGTGGTGGTGGGCGCTGTCGCCTATCAGCAGTGCGGGCCCAACTGGTACCTGCCCCAGTTCGTGGGTGGCCATGTGGTCTACCGCGTGGTGGCCGATCCGAACTGACGATCAGAGGGCGGCGCCATCCGGCGCCGCCTTTCCTTCCGCCCTCAGGCCACCAGCCCGCGCACCAGCAAGTCGTGATATTCGAGGGCCACGTCTTCCGCCGACTTGTCGCCGCCGGGCTTGAACCAGCGCGCCATCCAGCTCAGCAGCGAGAGCACCGCGCGCCCGGTCATGGCCGCGCCCACCTCGCGGAAGGAGCCGTCGGCGACGCCGTCGGCGATGATCCGGCGCAGCAGGCCCTCATGGGCGTCGCGCAAGGCGAGGGCATCGTCCTTAAGCCCGGTATTGGCCATGCCGGAGAAACCCACCAGCATGGTGACGAAGCAATCGTAATTGTCGGCGAGGAAGCGGGCATGGGCGACCATGAACTGCTTGAGCTGTTCGGCCGGCGTGTCCTCCCGCTTCACGGCCGCCGCTGATGCGTCGTTGAGGCCAGTGAGCGTGAAGATGATGATGGCGTCATAGATCTCCTGCTTGGAGGAGAAATAGTTGTAGATGGCGCCCTTGGAATAGTTGAGCGACCGCGCCACCTCGCTGAGCGAGGATTCCACATAGCCCTTCTGCGCGAACAATTGCGCCGCCTGCCGCAGGATTTCCGCGCGCGGGTCGTTCATCATCGGCGGACGGCCGAGGCGTGCGCCGTCGCCGTCCGCCGCGACGCGCAGCGCCGCCGATTTCGGCGGACGTCCGCGCCGCCGGGCGGGGGCCGGGCGGGCCGGCGCGTCCTGTTCGTGGTCGCCTCGATCCTGCAGCGTCGTGCTCCTTGACGATTGGCTTTTATTTATATACCGACTGGTAGGAATGTAAATGCCCGCCGCCACCCGGCGGTGCCTTCGAGCGCGGGAGACGCACCATGGCCGCATCCGGAAAGCCGATCTTCGATTGGGCCGACCCCTTCGATATCAACAGCCAGCTCACCGAGGACGAGCGGCTGGTGCGCGACACCGCCCGCGACTATGCGCAGGAAAAGCTCCTGCCGCGCGTGACCTCGGCCTATCTCGACGAGCGGTTCGACCGCGAGATCATGAACGAGATGGGCGAGCTCGGCCTGCTCGGCCCCACCATCCCCGCCGAATATGGCGGTGCCGGCCTCGGCTACGTCGCCTACGGCCTCGCCGCGCGCGAGGTGGAGCGGGTGGATTCGGGCTACCGCTCGGCCATGAGCGTGCAGTCCTCTCTCGTCATGCACCCCATCTACGCCTACGGCACCGAAGAGCAGCGCAAGAAGTACCTGCCCAAGCTCGCCACCGGCGAGTGGGTCGGCTGCTTCGGCCTGACCGAGCCGGACGCCGGCTCCGATCCCGCCGGCATGCGCACCCGCGCCGAGAAGATCGACGGCGGCTATCGCCTCAACGGCGCGAAGATGTGGATCACCAATTCGCCCATCTCCGACCTCGCGGTGGTGTGGGCGAAGTCCGCGGCGCACGACAATGCCATCAAGGGCTTCGTCGTGGAGCGCGGCATGAAGGGCTTCTCCACCCCCAAGATCGAGGGCAAGCTCTCGCTGCGCGCCTCCATCACCGGCGAAGTGGTGCTGGAAGACGTGGAGATCCCGGAAGAGAACCTCCTGCCCAACGCCGCCGGCCTGCCCGGCCCGTTCGGCTGCCTCAACCGCGCCCGCTACGGCATCGGCTGGGGCGCCATGGGCGCGGCGGAAGCCTGCTATGCGGCCGCCCGCCAGTATACGCTGGACCGCAAGCAGTTCGGCCGGCCGCTCGCCGCCACCCAGCTGGTGCAGAAGAAGCTGGCGGACATGGCCACCGAGATTGCGCTGGGCCTCCAGCTCGCGCTGCGTGCGGGGCGGATGTTCGATGAGGGACAGCTGCCCATCGAGGCCATCTCCTTCCTCAAGCGCAACAATTGCGGCAAGGCGCTGGACATCGCCCGCACCGCCCGCGACATGCACGGCGGCAACGGCATCTCCGCCGAATTCCACGTCATCCGCCACGCGGCGAACCTGGAGACGGTGAACACCTACGAGGGCACGCACGACATCCACGCGCTGATCCTCGGCCGGGCGATCACCGGCATCCAGGCGTTCTTCTGAGAACGGGAAGGTCTCCCCTTTCAGAAACACCGTCATGCCCGGGCTTGACCCGGGCATCCACGTCTCGCCACATGCGCTGACAACCGAACATCGTTCCGGCCCTGCCACGTGGATGGCCGGATCAAGTCCGGCCATGACGATGGCTTTGAAATCGCCGGCCGGTAAAAGCGAGTCCCCCCATGTCCCCTCCCCTCACCGGCCTTCGCGTCCTTGAACTCGCCCGCATCCTCGCCGGGCCCTGGTGCGGGCAGCTGCTCGCGGATCTGGGGGCGGAGGTCATCAAGGTGGAGCGGCCGGGCGGCGGGGATGATACCCGCACCTGGGGACCGCCCTTCCTGAAGGGGGCGGACGGGGCAGACCTCGGCGCCGCCTATTTCCATTCGACCAATCGCGGCAAGCGCTCGGTGGCGGTGGATTTCGAGACGGAAGAGGGGCAGAAGATCATCCGTGATCTCGCGCGGCAGAGCGATGTGCTCATCGAGAATTTCAAGGTGGGCGGCCTGAAGAAATACGGGCTCGACTATGAGAGCCTGAGGAAAGAAAACCCGCGCCTCGTCTATTGCTCCGTCACCGGCTTCGGGCAGGATGGCCCCTATGCGCCGCGTGCGGGCTATGACTTCCTCGTGCAGGGCATTGGCGGCATCATGGACCTCACCGGCGCGCCGGATGGGGAGCCGCAGAAGGTGGGCGTCGCCTTCGCCGACATCTTCACCGGCCTCTATGCCACCGTGGGCATCCTAGCCGCCCTGCGCCGGCGGGACGAGACCGGCACGGGCGGGCATGTGGACATGGCGCTGCTCGACACGCAGGTGGGCGTGCTGGCCAACCAGGCCATGAACTACCTCACCTCCGGCAAGGCGCCCAAGCGCATGGGCAATGCCCATCCCAACATCGTGCCCTATCAGGTCTTCCCCTGCGCGGACGGCTATTTCATCGCCGCCATCGGCAATGACGGCCAGTTCGCCCGCTTCTGTGCCGTGCTGGGCGCGCCGGAGCTGGCGCAGGCGGCCGACTACGCCACCAATCCCGCCCGCGTCGCCAACCGCGCCGTGCTGGTGCCGAAACTCACCGCGCTGACCATGGCCTTCGCCCGCGACGACCTCCTCGCCGCGCTGGAGGCGAAGGGCGTGCCGGCGGGGCCGATCAATACGGTTTCGCAGGTGTTCGAGGATCCACAGGTGAAGGCCCGCGGCCTGCGCGTGGACCTGGCCGAGGCCGGCGGCGGCACCATTCCGGCCGTGGCGAGCCCCATCGTGCTCGACGGCGAGCGGCAGGTGGCAAAGAGCGCGAGCCCGCGGCTGGGGGCAGATACGGAAGCGGTGCTTGCCGCGCTGAAGGCGCTGGCGGGGAACTGAAAAGAAAGGGCCGGGCGTTGGCAGCCCGGCCCTTTTGCATTCCGGTTCGCGGGCCTGTCAGGCCGTGACCGCCTTGGTCCGCTTCAGGGGCCAAGCGAACAGGCCGAAGACGCCGGGATTGCGGTTCCACGCATCGAGCGCGACCGCCAGCGAGGCGACGGCCCAGAACACCAGATACTCGATGCCGTGCCCGGCCCAGAACCAGCCGAGGCCATAGACCGCGACGATGGCATAGGCGGCGACCGCCATGACCCCGGCCGAGATGACCCCCACATACTTGGTGAACAGCCCGAAGGTGAGGCCGATCCCGCAGGTCAGCTCCATGACGATCGAGAGCACCACGAAGGCTTCCGGCGGCATCAGGCCCGCCTTGGCGAAGAATCCGACGGCACCGGAAAAGCCGATGATCTTGGAAATGGCGTGGGGAAAATAGAAGAGGCCGCACAGGATTCGCGTCACGACCATCGGATCGGAGACGTCGAAGCGGGATTGAACGTTGGACATGACCAAGCTCCCGATATTCGCAGGCCTTAAGCCTGCAAGCTCGCTACCAAGCTTGGATGAAACCTTAGTCCCGGTAACAGGGTAGACATTGATTTCAGGCAATCCCCTCGCGCACTGCTGCAAATGGCGTTTGCAGCAGTGCATGAGAGAGGACGCTTGTCAGGCCGGCGCGCCTTCCTTCAGCAGCTTCCAGGTGATGGAATCCAGCAGCGCCTCGAAGGAGGCGTCGATGATGTTGGGAGAGACGCCCACCGTGGTCCAGCGGTCGCCGGTCTCGTCGGCGCTCTCGATCAGCACCCGCGTCACCGCCTCCGTGCCGCCGTTCAGCACGCGCACGCGGTAGTCGGTGAGGTGGAGGCCGGAGATGAAGGGCTGGTACTTGCCGAGATCCTTGCGCAGGGCCACGTCCAGCGCGTTCACCGGGCCGTTGCCCTCGGCGGCGGAGATCATCGTCTCGTCGTCCACCTTCACCTTCACGATGGCTTCCGCCACCGTGACGAGCTCGCCCTGCGCGTTGTAGCGGCGCTCGACGTTCACCTTGAAGCGCTCCACCGCGAAATAGTCCGGCACCGAGCCCAGCATCCGCCGCGCCAGCAGGGCGAAGGAGGCGTCCGCCGCCTCGTAGGAATAGCCCAGCGCCTCACGCTCCTTCACCTCTTCCAGAAGGCGGGAGATGCGCGGGTCCTTCCTGTCCACCTGCACGCCGAGGCGTTCCAGCTCGGACAGGACGTTGGAGCGCCCGGCCTGGTCGGAAACCATCACCCGGCGGCGGTTGCCCACCTTTTCCGGGGCGACGTGCTCGTAGGTGGCGGGGTCCTTCAGGATGGCGGAGGCGTGGATGCCGGCCTTGGTGGCGAAGGCGCTCTCGCCCACATAGGGCGCATGGCGGTCGGGGGCGCGGTTCAGCATCTCGTCCAGCGTGCGCGAGACGTGGACCAATTCGCCCAGCGCCTCCTCGCTCACGCCAATGTCGAAGCGCGCCGCATAGTCCGTCTTGAGCAAAAGGGTGGGGATGAGCGAGCAGAGATTGGCGTTGCCGCAGCGCTCGCCGAGGCCGTTCAGCGTGCCCTGGATCTGCCGCGCGCCGGCCCGCACGGCGGCGAGCGAATTCGCCACCGCCTGCTCGGTGTCGTTGTGGGCGTGGATGCCCACATTGGTGCCCGGCACCACCTTCACCACCTCGGCGACGATGGCCTCCACCTCGTGGGGCAAGGTGCCGCCATTGGTGTCGCACAGCACCACCCAGCGCGCGCCGGCCTCATAGGCGGTGCGGGCGCAGGCGAGGGCAAAGTCGCGGTCTTCCTTGAAGCCGTCGAAGAAGTGCTCGCAGTCCACCAGCGCCTCGCGCCCGGCGGCGATGGCCGCCTCGACGCTCTCGCGGATGGAGGCGAGGTTCTCCTCCTTGGTCGTCTCCAGCGCCACACGCACCTGATAGGCGGAGGACTTGGCGACGAAGCAGATGGCATCCGAATGGGCCGCCAGCAGCGCCGCAACGCCGGGATCGTTGGAGGCCGAGCGGCCGGGGCGCTTGGTCATGCCGAAGGCGGTCACGCGCGCCTTCGCCTCGTGCTTCTGCGCAAACAGCTGGGTGTCGGTGGGATTGGCGCCGGGATAGCCGGCCTCCACATAGTCCATGCCCAGCCGGTCCAGCAGGGAGAGCACCCGCAGCTTGTCGGCCACGGTGAAATCGACACCATTGGTCTGCGCCCCGTCGCGCAGGGTGGTGTCGAAGAGATAGAGGCGTTCACGCCCGTCTGCGGCTGATGCCGTCATTGCCCGGCCCCTTCCCCCAGCTTCTTCTCCATGGCCGTGTTGGCGAGCCAGGTGTCGGCCAGCGGCACCATGTTGCGGCGCTGGGGTTCGTAGCCGCGCTTCTGGAAGAAGCCGAGGGCGGTGTCGCTGGCGTCCACGGTGAGCTTGCGGCTGCCGCGCGCCTTGGCCAGCGTCTCGGCGGCATCGCACAGAGCCTTGGCGACGCCGGTGCCGGCGGCGTCGGGCGCCACATAGAGCATGTCGATGTGGGCGTTGTCCTTGAGCGAAACGAAGCCGGCCACCTCCTTGCCGCGCAGGGCGACGAGGGTGAGGCTGGCGGCGAGACGCGCGGCGAAGGCCTCGGCGTCGTCGGCCTTGGCGGCCCACGCCTCCTGCTGCTCGGTGTCGTAATCCTCGCCGGTCAGCTCCGCGATGGCGGCGCGGAACAGCGCGGCGAGCACCGGGGCATCGGCGGGGAGATAGGGACGCAGGGCGATCGCGCTCATCGCGACACCTCCCAGCTCGTGGTCCCGTCCTTGTTGTCCATCAGCACGATGCCCTTGGCCGCCAACTCCTCGCGGATCTGGTCGGCGCGCTTGAAGTCCTTCGCCTTGCGGGCGGCGATGCGCTGGGCGATCAGATCGGCGATCACCCCCTCGTCGAGGGCAATGCCCTCCTTCTGCCGCGCGCGCCACCCGGTTTCGGTATCGCCGAGCAGGCCCAGCAGGTTGGCCGCGCCCTTGAAGCGGCGGCGCAGCGCGGAGGACGTGTCCTCGTGCTCCGCCACCTCGGCGAGATGGTGCAGGTGGGCGATGACCGAGGGCGTGTTGAGGTCGTCGGCGAGGCGGTCGGCGATCTCGGTCTCGAACGGGTTGGCGTCGCCGGTCTCGGCCTCCACGTCGCCGATCACGCGATACCACTTGTCCAGCGTCTTGGCGGCGAAGCCGAGGCCCTGGCGGGTCCAGTTGATGGGCTGGCGGTAGTGGGTGGAGAGCATGGCGAGGCGCAGCACCTCGCCCGGCCACTCGTCCAGCAGCTCGCGGATGGTGACGAAGTTGCCGAGGGACTTCGACATCTTCTCGCCTTCCAGCATCAGGAAGCCGTTGTGCATCCACATCTGCGCCATGACGCCGGAATGGAAGGCGCAGCGGGTCTGCGCGATCTCGTTCTCATGGTGCGGGAAGACGAGATCGATGCCGCCGCCATGGATGTCGAAGGTCTCGCCCAGGTGCTTCCAGCTCATGGCCGAGCACTCGATGTGCCAGCCGGGGCGGCCGGGGGTGGTGATGCCGCAGGGCGAGGGCCAGCCGGGCACGCCCGCGGCGCTCGGCTTCCACAGCACGAAGTCCATGGCGTCGCGCTTGTAGGGGGCGACGTCCACGCGGGCGCCGGCCATCATCTCGTCCAGCGAGCGGCGGGAGAGGCGGCCATAGTCCGGCATGGACGGCACGTGGAACAGCACATGCTCTTCCGCCACATAAGCGTGGCCGGAGGCGACGAGCCGCTCGATGAGCGTGCGCATCTCCTTGATGTGCTCGGTGGCGCGCGGCTCCACGGTGGGCGGCAGGCAGTGCAGCGCCGCCGTATCCTCGCGGAACCAACGGTACGTCTCCTCCGTCAGGTCGCGGATGGAGATGGAGCGCTCGGCGGCGCGGGCGTTGATCTTGTCGTCCACGTCCGTGATGTTGCGGACATACTTGACCTGCTCCGCCCCGTAGAGGCGCCGCAGCAGCCGGAACAGCACGTCGAAGACGATGACCGGGCGGGCATTGCCGATATGGGCATGGTCGTAGACCGTCGGTCCGCAGACATACATGCGCACGTTGGCGGGATCGAGCGGACGCAGGAGGTCCTTCGAGCGGGTCAGCGTGTTGTAGAGCCTGAGCTCCATGGATCGTTCCCCCGAATGGCGCAGCACAAGCGCCAAGCCGGTCCACCGGCCGGGGCGTCCAGATCCTTGTCTAAGAAGATGAGCAAAGGACGGCCGCGGCCAGCTTTTCGGCTAACCGCAAATAATCGCCGCAATGGCGCAGATGGTGACGAGACCGCCGTTCATGGCGCGGGACAATGGTTCGGGCGCGGGCGCTCGTCAAGATGTTTCACGCCGCCCGGCGTGGCCCCGCACCTCCGGATATCGTTATCTTCCCCAGCTTGACCTGCCCCTTCGTGAGCGTCTATCCCCGGCTGAGTTGCGCCGGGCGGGGGTCGGGGCGCATCCGATGATCCCGCCCGTGACCCGAAAGCGCTCCGCCGCGTTCGGGACGCGCCTGTAAAAGAGGTGCCGACCTGTCCATGCCGCTGATCCGAACCCTCGCCGCCGTTGCCGTGGCGAGCCTGTCGCTGATGGCGCCGGCCATGGCGGAGACGCGCATCTTCCTCATCGACAATTCCGACGGCTCCAGCATTGATTCCTGCCTCGCCTCCGGCGCGCCTTGCGGGCAGAAGGTGGCGGAAGCCTGGTGCCGCACCCACGCCTACAGCCAGGTCATCGATTTCGGCCGCGTGACGGCGCATGCCTCCGCCTTCACCCCCTCTAGCGTCGCCCCGCCCGCAGCGACCTGCACCGGCCCGCTCTGCCCGGAAACGGTGGCCATCACCTGCTCGCGCTAGCCCGGCTCCGGCGGGCCGTCCCGGCCGCCGCGCCGAAGGCGAAAATGGCGATTTAAGGCAAAGCTTTAGGTCAGCGATTTGTGATCGCCGGGTACGGTCCATCGCCCCCGGATCAGCTATGTTCGGCCCTGACCTGCCCCTGCGACACGCTGCGGGCGGGTCCAAACATGCCTGAACCACCGTTACCGGGAGAGGATCGCCCATGTGCGAGACGTGCTCATCACCATCCATCGGACGCCGACGCCTGCTCGCCGGCGGGCTGGCGGGTGGACTGGCCCTTGCGGCCGCGCCGCTGTTCGCCGCCTCCGCCTTCGCCCAGACCAGCGGTGGATATGGCACGGCGACCCCGGTCACGCCGGACGAGGCCATGAAGCGCCTGGTGGACGGCAATGCCCGCTACGTGGCCGGCACGCCCCAGGAGGCGGACTATTCCGCCGGCCGCCTGAAGCGCGCGACGGGACAGCAGCCGTTCGCGGCCATCGTCGCCTGCTCGGATTCGCGGGTGGTCCCGGAACTGGTGTTCGACCAGGGGCCGGGTGAACTGTTCATCGTCCGGGTGGCCGGCAACTTCATCGATGAAAACGGCCTGGCGAGCCTGGAATTCGCTACCGCGGTGCTCGGCGTGAAGCTGATCCTCGTGCTCGGCCATGCCTCGTGCGGCGCGGTGCAGGCGACCATCACGTCCATCAAGGACAACACCCTGCCGCCCGGCCACCTGCCGAGCCTCGTCAACGCCATCCGCCCGGCCGTCTATGAGGCCATGCGGAGCAATCCGTCCGATCTCCTCGCCGCCGCCAGCGACCAGAATGTGAAGCTGAACGCCAAGCTGGCGCAGACCGCGGGGCCGATCCTCTCCGAGCGGGCCGCCGCCGGTCAGCTGAAGTCGGCCGCCGCCATGTACGACATCGGCACGGGCAAGGTGACCTTCCTCTGAACAGCGCGCCGCGCGTCCGGGTGGAGGGATCTCCGGCCCGGGCGCGCGGCGTTCAGCCTGCCGTTACTTCAGGAAGTCCGCGCACTTCGGCACGTCGGTATTGCCGCCCCACGGCATGATCGGGACGGTGGAGGTGGAGTTCTTCGGGCTGCCGTCGATCAGCTTGTCGGAATAGACGAGATAGACGAGCACGTTGCGTTTGGTGTCGCAGCCGCGGACGATCTGCATCTTCTTGAAGAAGAACGAACGGCTCTCGCGGAACACCACGTCGCCCTGCTCGAACTTCGACTTGAACGAGATCGGCCCCACCTGGCGGCAGGCGAGCGAGATGTCGGAGACTTCCTCCGCGAGGCCCACCATGCCCTTCACGCCGCCCTTCTCGGGGGTCGTGTAGTGGCAGGCCACGCCCTCCACCACCGGATCATCGATGCCGTAGACGGCGAGCTTGTCGTCGGGGGTCAGGAACTTCCAGACCGTGGACTTGCGGAAGATGAGGTTGGGCTCCTGCGCCAGCGCCGGCCCGCCCGCGAGCGCCGCGACGCCGAGCGCGCCGGCCAGCGCGAGGCGCCCGAGACGGCGGGTGAGGCTGGGACGGGTGGTCGAGAAAACGTGCGTCATGGAACTCCCCGGAAAGCTGCCACAGGCAGGCCATCGACATATGGGATGCCCCGCCCGCAGCGGAAGAGCCGCGCAATATCGCGGTGCCGGCGACCGACGACATTGACGGCTGCCGCGCCGCGTGACACCCCTTTCGCCCCATCGCAAGGTTTCGCCCTACCCCATAGAGCCCGATCAACGGCCCGAGGAGCACATCCATGGAGATCAAGCGCCGCCATTTCATTGGCGCGTCCGCCACCGCGCTCGCCACCGGCGCGGTCGCCGCCCCCGCTCTCGCGCAGACCCAGCCCGAGGTGAAGTGGCGGCTCACCTCCTCCTTCCCGCGCTCCCTCGACACCATCTTCGGCACCGCGCAGATCTTCGCCAAGTACGTGGCAGAGGCCACCGACGGCCGCTTCCAGATCCAGACCTTCCCGGCGGGCGAGCTGGTGCCCGGCCTGCAGGCGCTCGATGCGGTCTCCACCGGCTCGGTGGAGTGCGCCCAGACCGCCACCTATTTCTATACCGGCAAGGACACCGCGCTGGCCTTCGGCACCGGCGTGCCGTTCGGCTTCAACTCGCGCCAGCAGCATTCCTGGTGGTTCTTCGGCGGCGGCGAGCAGATCATCAACGGCGTGCTCGCCAAGTACAACGTCACCTCCATGCCGCTCGGCAATTCCGGCTGCCAGATGGGCGGATTCTTCCGCAAGGAGTTGACCGGCGTCGATGATCTCAAGGGCCTGAAGTTCCGCATCGGCGGGATCGGCGGGCAGGTGCTGGCGAAGCTCGGCGTGGTGCCGCAGCAGATCGCCCCCAGCGATGTCTACCCGGCGCTGGAGCGCGGCTCCATCGACGCGGCGGAGTTCGTCGGCCCCTATGACGACGAGAAGCTCGGCCTCGTGAAGGTGGCCAAGTATTACTACTATCCCGGCTGGTGGGAGGGCGGCGCCATGCTGCACCTCGTCATCAACAGCGCCCAGTGGAACGCACTGCCGAAGCACTACCAGGCCATCGTCCGCAACGCCGCCGAGGCGGCCAACAACTGGATGCTGGCGAAGTACGATTCGGTGAACCCCCCGGCGCTGCGCCGGCTGGTGCAGCAGGGCGTGGAGCTGAAGCCCTTCCCGCAGTCCATCATGGAGGCCGGCTACAAGGCGGCCTTCGAGCTCTACAACGAGCTGGCCGCCACCAACCCGGCCTTCAAGCAGGCGTTCGATTCCATGAACGCCATCCGCGCCGACCAGCTGGTGTGGTGGCAGATCGCCGAATACGCCTTCGACAGCTTCAACATCCGCTCGCGCGGCCGCGGCTGAGCGCGCCGGAACGCGACCGGGCTGGCCCCTCACCTTCCGGAGAGGGGCCACAGTTTCGTCACCATTGTCCCCCGCTGTCGGTCTATAGAGGGGCGCCGGATCGGCACGGCGCCAGTGGAGAGAAGAGCTGAGGATGGAGTCCGCGCGAGGGATCGGCGCCATTCGGATGGCCCGGATTGCAGCCCGTGGGAAGGCTGTGCGAGGGGCTGCGCGCCGTCTGGCGCTGGGCCTCATGGTCGCCCTCACCACCGCGGGCACCGCGCTGGCGCAGGCCGGCAGCCCCACCTGCCAGCAGCTCGAAGGCTCGCTGATGGCCCTCGACCGCAGCGCCGGCGGCGTCGCCAACCAGCAGGCGCAGGCCGCCAAGCTCCGCGGCGATCTCGACCGTCTGTCCGCCCAGGCGCGCGGCATGGGCTGCGATGCGCCGCGCGGCTTCCTCATCTTCCAGGGCCCGCCCCGTCCACCCCAGTGCGACCAGATCGACGATCAGGTCTCGCGCCTCAGGTCGCAGATCGCCGGGCTGGAGCGCGGCGGCGCCGACAATGGCGGCCAGCGCCGGGCGCTCATCATCGCCCTCGCCCAGAACAATTGCGGCCCGCAATACACCGCCGCCGTCCAGGCCGCCCGTCGTGCCGCCGAGCCGGCCAAGCCGAAGAACTTCTTCGAGGCCATCTTCGGCTCCCAGCAGCCGCAGAGCGAGGAAACCTCGCCGGACCTCGACCTGATGCCGCTGGAGCAGCCGAAGACCTATTCCTCGCGCACCGTGTGCGTGCGGACCTGCGACGGCTACTTCTTCCCCATGGCGAGCTCCACCAATTCCACCCGCTACGCGCAGGACGACCAGCTCTGCAAGCGGCTGTGCCCGGGCTCGGATGCGCAGCTCTTCACCTATAGCGGCGACATCAAGTCGGCGGTGAGCATCTCCGGCCAGTCCTACATGTCGCTGCCCAACGCCCTGCGCTACCGCAAGGAGCTGGTCCCCTCCTGCACCTGCAAGCCGGCCGGCCAGTCCTGGGCGCAGGCCCTCGCCGGGCTCGAGGACGAGACCACCCTGCGCAAGGGCGACATCCTGGTGACCGAGGAGCAGGCGCGCGAAATGTCCGCGCCGCGCCCCGCCGAGACGCCCAAGGGCAGCAAGGGGGCCGCGAAGCCGCCGGCGGGCAGCACCGCTGCGGCCGAAGCTGCGGCGGGTGGCCCCGTCGCCGCCACCGTCGCCGCGCCGCTCGCGCCCGCCTCCGAGCAGCCGGGTCAGCGCAAGGTGCGCATCATCCCGCTGCCGCGCTCGCAGAACGCCCAGAACCAGCAGGGCGCCGCCGCCGCCGGCCAGGGCACCGCGCAGTAGAGCAAGCGCGAGAGGCCGACTCGCCTTCAGCGCGCGTCATCGCCCGGCTTGTCCGGGCGATCCACCCCGCCGCCTGCGCGCTCCACGATCATTCGACCAAGCCGACCCGTGGATCGCCCGGACAAGCCGGGCGATGACGTCGCTCTCTTTACCGGGTGAGCGGGCAAGCCCTCAGGCGGTGCGGAACTCGCTGCGGCTGTAGCCCTGCATGTAGAGCAGCGCCGTGAGGTCGCCGTGGTCGATGCGGGCATGGGCCGCCGCCGCCACCGCGGGCTTGGCATGATAGGCGACGCCGAGCCCCGCCTCTCCCAGCATGGCGAGATCGTTGGCGCCGTCGCCCACGGCCATGGTCTCGGACGGGGCGAGGTGCAGCCGGTCGCGCAGCTCCACCAGCGTCGCGAGCTTGGCGTCGCGGCCGAGGATGGGCTCGGCCACCGCGCCCAGCAGCGTGCCGTCTTCCACCAGCAGCTCGTTGGCGCGGTTCTCGTCGAAGCCGATGCGCGCGGCGATCTCCTGCGTGAACAAAGTGAAGCCGCCGGAGACGAGGGCGGCATAGGCGCCGTTGGCCTTCATGGTGCCCACCAGCTCCGGCCCGCCGGGGGTGAGGGTGATGCGCTCGCGCAGCACGTCGCCGACCACGCTCGCCGACAGGCCGCGCAGTAGTGCCACGCGCTCACGCAAAGCCGGCTCGAAGGCGATCTCGCCGCGCATGGCGCGCTCGGTGATAGCGGAGACGTGCGCCTTCAAGCCCACGAGGTCGGCCAGTTCGTCGATGCACTCCTGCCCGATCATGGTCGAATCCATGTCGGCGAGGAACAGGCGCTTGCGCCGGCCGGTCTCAAGCTGCACCACCACGTCGATGGGGGCGTCCCCAAGCGCGCCGCGCACCGCGTCCGCCAGCGCGCCCGCATCGGCCGCAAGCTCGGGCGCGAAATGGATGTCCACGGCCACGCCGTCTTCCAGCACCACCGGGTCCTGCGCCTGCGGCAGCACCGCGAGCGCGGCATGGATTGCCTCGTAGGTCAAAGCCGGGGCAGATGGGTTTGAAATCAGCGTCGCGACGTAGGCCATGGAATTTTCGAAGCTCGAAGGGGGAAAACCGTTGGCAGTGCTCATCGCAGGTCCGACCGCCAGCGGCAAGTCGGCGCTCGCGCTGAGCATTGCCGCACGGACGGGCGGCATCGTTCTCAATGCAGATTCCATGCAAGTCTACGGCGATCTGTCCGTTCTCACGGCGCGGCCGACCGTCGCGGAAATGGCCGAGGTGCCCCACGGCCTCTACGGCCATGTGGATGCGGACACGGACTATTCCGTCGGCCGCTGGCTGGAGGACGCCAAGCGCGCCCTCGCCGCGGCGCGCGCGGCCGGGCGCCTGCCGGTGTTCGTGGGCGGCACGGGGCTTTATTTCCGCGCATTGACGCAGGGGCTTGCCGAAATTCCCGCCATTCCCGAAGCGGTGCGCGCCGAGGTGCGCGGCGCGGCCGAGGCGCTGGACAGCCCGGCTTTGCACGCCCGCCTCGCCGCGCGTGATCCCGAGAGCGCCGCGCGGCTGAAGGTGAACGACCGCCAGCGCGTGCTGCGCGCGCTGGAGGTGATCCACGCCACCGGCCGCTCGCTGACCGATTGGCATCGGGATGCGCAGCCGCCGGTGCTGGACGCGGCGCGCTGCGCGAAGATCGTGCTGGAGGTGGACCGCGACCTGCTGCGCCAGCGCATCGACGTGCGCTTCGAGGCGATGATGGCCGCCGGGGCGCTGGAGGAGGTGCGCCGGCTCGCCGCCCGCCACCTCGCCCCCGACCGCACGGTCCTGAAGGCCCACGGCGCGCCGGCCCTCACGCGCTATCTGAAAGGCGAGATGTCCCTCGCCGACGCCATCGCCGAGGGCCAAAGCGACACCCGCCGCTACGCCAAGCGCCAGGCCACCTTCTTCCGCCACCAAATGCCCGACTGGGCGCGTGCAACGCCGGAGCAGGCGCTGGGGGTGGTGATGGGGATGCTTGGAAACTGAGGGGCGAGAGGGCCGGTGCCACAACCCCGGCCTCTGGAACGGGGGGAGAGACACCCCTCACCCCTGCCCTCTCCCGCAAGGGGAGAGGGAGCACCATTCGATTTGCGCACAAGCCCGATTCCGTCACCACCCGTCCTCCCCTCTCCCTTTGCGGGAGAGAGTCCGGGGGTGCGGGTTCAGCCCCTCACTCCGCCGCGGCGGGCGGCGGGGGCGCGACTTCGGGGGCCGGGGTGTAGATCAGGCCGCCGCCGTCGCGGAACTTCTGGGCCATTTCGGCCATGCCCGCAGAGGCGAGGTTGTCGGCCTGGGCGCGGGCGATGTCGCCGGCTTCCAGCTTCAGCTCCTGCGAGATCTTCATGGAGCAGAACTTCGGCCCGCACATGGAGCAGAAGTGCGCCACCTTGGCCCCCTCGGCGGGGAGCGTCTCGTCGTGGAAGCGCTCGGCCGTCTCCGGATCGAGCGAGAGCGCGAACTGGTCGCGCCAGCGGAAGGTGAAGCGGGCCCGGGAGAGCGCATCGTCGCGGATGCGCGCGGCCGGGTGGCCCTTGGCGAGATCGGCCGCGTGGGCGGCGATCTTGTAGGAGATGACGCCGGCCTTCACGTCGTCGCGGTCGGGCAGGCCAAGATGCTCCTTCGGCGTGACGTAGCAGAGCATCGCCGTGCCGAACCAGCCGATCATCGCCGCGCCGATGGCGGAGGAGATGTGGTCGTAGCCGGGGGAGATGTCCGTCACCAGCGGGCCGAGGGTGTAGAACGGCGCCTCGTGGCAGACCTTGAGCTGCTTCTCCACATTCTCGCGGATGAGGTGCAGCGGCACATGGCCGGGGCCCTCGATCATCACCTGGCAGTCGTATTTCCAGGCGATCTCGGTGAGCTGGCCGAGCGTCTCCAGCTCCGCAAACTGGGCGGCGTCGTTGGCATCGGCGATGGAGCCGGGGCGCAGGCCGTCGCCGAGGGAGAAAGCCACGTCATACTGGGCGAGGATCTCGCACAGTTCTTCGAAGTGCTCGTAGAGGAAGCTTTCCTTGTGATGCGCCAGGCACCACTTGGCCATGATGGAGCCGCCGCGCGAGACGATGCCGGTGACGCGGTTGGCGGTGAGCGGCACGAAGGGCAGGCGCACGCCGGCGTGCACCGTCATGTAGTCCACGCCCTGCTCGGCCTGCTCGATCACCGTGTCGCGGAAGATCTCCCAGGTCAGGTCCTCGGCGACGCCGTTCACCTTCTCCAGCGCCTGGTAGAGCGGCACGGTGCCGATGGGCACCGGCGAGTTGCGCATGATCCATTCGCGGATGGTGTGGATGTTCTTGCCCGTGGACAGGTCCATCACCGTGTCGGCGCCCCAACGGGTGGCCCACACCAGCTTGTCCACCTCTTCCGCCACGCCCGAGGTCACGGCCGAATTGCCGATATTGGCGTTGATCTTCACCAGGAAGTTCCGGCCGATGGCCATCGGCTCGGTTTCGGGGTGGTTGATGTTGTTGGGGATGATGGCGCGGCCGCGCGCCACTTCCTGCCGCACGAATTCCGGCGTGATGTCGGAGGGGATCGCCGCGCCGAGGCCCATGGCCTGATGGTGCGGATGGGCGCCGCCATTCACCTTGGCGAGGTTCTCGCGGGCGGCGACATATTCCATCTCCGGCGTGATGATGCCGGCGCGCGCATAGGCCATCTGGGTCGGGCGCTTGCCCGCCTTGGCGCGCAGCGGCTTGCGGCCGGAAAGATCGAACTGCGGCAGGGTGGAGGACTGGCCCTCCTTCAGGCCGTTATCCTCGGGGCGGACGGCGCGGGCCTCCACCTCTTCCACGTCGCCGCGCTCGCGAATCCACTGGGCGCGCAGCTGCGGCAGGCCCTTGGTGAGGTCGATGACGGCATCGAGGTCGGTATAGGGGCCGGAGGTGTCGTACACCTTCACCGGCGGCTCGGACGGGTCGGTCAGCGAAATCTCGCGCATGGCGACGCGCACGTCCGGCCGGGTGGCGGAGACGAACACCTTGCGCGAATGGGGCAGCGGCCCGGTGGTGACTTTCAGGGAGGACGTCGAGGCTTCGTCCAGCATTGCGGATCTCCGTTCAGCTTGCGCTTTCAACGAGACCCGGGGTGTAGAGCTAGGAGACGGGTGCGGGGCGACGCTGAGCGCCGGGAGCACAAGTTCCGATCCCTTCGCCGGTATGACCCGGATCAGGTTCGAAGGGTCATCGCGGCGCCGCGGAAGAGGAAACTTCCGCGAACTTGCGATATCTCAGCCCCTTCCGGGGCCCCCCTTGGAACGGGAACACTGTGATGTATACGAAAGCCCAATGTCAACGCTGCACTGCAGCGAACGCATAGGTCAAGTCACCCATTTGGGAAGGCCGGCGGTATTGGAACGCGCCGCAAACACGACTAGACCGGCCCTCCCACATCGCGCGGAAGCAGGAGCATGGGCATGGCCAAGACTGAGGACGGCACGATCCGCCACGACTGGAGCGTTGACGAGATCGCGGCGCTCATGGACCTGCCCTTGCTGGAACTGGTGGGCCGGGCCAATGCCGTCCACCGCGCCAATCACGACCCCAACGAGGTCCAGCGCGCGAGCCTGCTCTCCATCAAGACCGGCGGATGCCCGGAGGATTGCGCCTATTGCTCCCAGTCCGCCCGCCATGCGGAGGTGGACCTGACGCGGGAGAAGTTCCTCGATCCCGCCTCCGTCGTCGCCCTCGCCGAGCAGGCGCAGGCCAATGGCGCCGAGCGCTTCTGCATGGGCGCGGCGTGGCGCCGGGTGAAGGAAGGGCGCGAGTTCGACGCCGTGCTGGAGATGGTGCGCGGCGTGCGCGGCCTCGGCATGGAAGCCTGCGTCACGCTCGGCATGCTGGAGCCGCATCAGGCCCAGCGCCTCGCCGAGGCGGGGCTCACCGCCTACAATCACAATCTCGATACGGGGCCGGATTTCTACGGCGAGATCGTCACCACCCGCACCTATGCGGACCGGATCGACACCCTCACCTCCGTGCGCGCGGCGGGCATCGAACTGTGCTCCGGCGGCATCATCGGCATGGGCGAGACCATGCGCGACCGCGCCGCCATGCTGCAGGTGCTGGCGGGGTTTGATCCGCATCCCGAAAGCGTGCCGGTGAACGCATTGGTGGCAGTCGAGGGGACCCCCCTCGCCGATCGCCCGCCGGTGGACCCGCTGGAGATCGTGCGGATGGTCGCCACCGCCCGCCTCGTCATGCCCGCCTCGCGGGTGCGCCTCTCGGCCGGACGCGCCGCCCTGAGCCGCGAGGCGCAGATTCTCTGCTTCCTCGCGGGGGCAAATTCGGTGTTCTACGGGGACACGCTGCTCACCACCCCCAATGCCGGCCTCGGCGCGGATGCTGCGCTGTTCGACGCCATCGGCGGCGCCGGCGTGCGGGGGTAGGCGGAAAGACGCAAACGCCCTCTCCCTTCGGCGGGAGAGGGGAAACCTTGATCAGGCCGCGAGTTCGGTCGGGTGCAGGCGCACCCGCTCGTGACCGCGCGGATGGGCGCGCTCACCCTTCACGGTGTGCTCGTCCTTGCAGGGGCGCTGCTGGGCCTTGAGCTGGCGCAGCACCTCGTCGAGCCGGGTGAGGGCATCGCTGGCGGCGTGCTCCTCGCGGCTCGAACCCGCCTCCCAGGCGGCTTCGTTGCGGAAGTCCTCGGCCTGGGCTTCCTGCGCCAGATAGGCGCGAACTTCCATCAGCGCGGCCTTGAGGTTGGTTTGGGAGCTCATGTGTCTTGCCCTTGATCGTCAACTTAAGCGTTCAATGCTGGTCTAATACGGCTACCTCGTGGCGAAAAAGGGGGTCTCCAAGGGTCATACGCAGCGGAAATCACTCACTTTTTCGCCATCAGCCCCCGCCCTGCCACACCTGTCCCAGCGTCAGCCCTGCCATAAGACGCCGGCAACCATGTTCCCGCCCGCATGTGGACGGCGGCCGGCGGGTGCTGGCCGCGTCCGGGCGGGCGGGCTAAAGTCGGACGGCGAAAGCCTTATGGCGCTTGATCTTGGCCGGACATACCTAATGGAAGCTTACCAGCAGCTCCTGCGCCGCATTCTCGACGAGGGCGTGCGCAAGGACGACCGGACCGGCACCGGCACCCTTTCGGTGTTCGGGCACCAGATGCGATTCGATCTGGCGCGCGGCTTCCCCCTGGTGACCACCAAGAAGCTGCACCTGAAATCCATCGTCCACGAGCTTTTGTGGTTCCTCGCCGGCGACACCAACATCCGCTACCTGAAGGAAAACGGCGTCTCCATCTGGGACGAGTGGGCGGACGCCAAGGGCGATCTCGGCCCGGTCTATGGCCACCAGTGGCGCTCCTGGCCGACGCCGGAGGGCGGCGTGATCGACCAGATCGCGCAGGTGGTTTCCGACATCCGCCGCAACCCCGATTCGCGCCGCCTCATCGTCACCGCCTGGAATCCGGCTGATGTGGCGAAGATGGCCCTGCCGCCCTGCCACTGCCTGTTCCAGTTCTACGTGCTTGAGGGCAAGCTGTCCTGCCAGCTCTACCAGCGCTCGGCGGACGTGTTCCTCGGCGTGCCGTTCAACATCGCCTCCTATGCGCTGCTCACCCACATGGTGGCGCAGGTGACGGGGCTCGGCGTCGGCGATTTCGTCCATACGCTGGGCGATGCGCACCTCTATGTGAACCACCTCGATCAGGCCCGCGAGCAGCTCTCCCGCACCCCGCGCGCTTTGCCCTCCTTGCGGCTGAACCCGGCGGTGACCGACATCTTCGCCTTCCGCTACGAGGACATCGAGATCGTGGGCTACGATCCCCACCCAGCCATCAAGGCCCCGGTGGCGGTCTAGCCGCCCGCCACGCCAGCCCCGCAAACCATGATCGAGACGCTGTTCCTGCCCGGCGCAACGGGAGACGCCGCGTTCTGGCAGCCTGTCGCGGCCCGGGCCGAGTGGGACGGCACGTTCTTCTCCTGGCCCGGACTGGGCCGCCAGCCGGCCCGCGCGGACGTGAACAGCATCGATGATCTCGTCGCGCTGGTGGCGGAGCGGATGCGCGAGCCCGTGGCCATCGTCGCCCAGTCCATGGGCGGCTATATCGCGCTGAAGCTGGCGCTCGCCTTCCCCCACCTCGTCCGCACGCTCGTTCTCTGCGTCACCTCCGGCGGGGTCCCGGTGGCCGATCTCGGCGGAGAAGACTGGCGGCCGGACTATTCCGGCGCGTTCCCGGACGCGGCGCGATGGATCGCCGATCCCGTCGAGGACCTGTCCGACCGACTCTCGACGGTCCGCGCGCCGACGCTGCTGCTGTGGGGCGATGCCGATCCCATCAGCCCGGTGGCGGTCGGGGAAAGGCTGGCGCGCCTGCTCCCCGCGTCCCGCCTGTGCATCGTGCCGGGTGCGGGACATGATCTGGCGCAGACGCACGCGGCGGCGGCCGCCGACGAGATCCGGCGTCATCTGATCGCGACTTCGTAAGCGCGCCGGACCGGGCGGGGGCATCTTCGGGCTTGTCCGGGTGCCGGCTTCGTCCTTAGCTCGAACGCGGGCATGGACCTTCCCATGGGCCTTCCCTAGCGTGAGACCGTGCCCGCGGTTGGACTCAATAAGGTGCTAGCAGCCTTGATCGCGGCCGGGCCTTGCGCCTGTGGCGGCACCAACAGGGAGGAAGCCATGGCCGGAACGGGTGATCTTCTGGGACAGCTCATCGGCGCGGCGCTCGGCTCGGGCAGCGTGCGGGGCGGCGGCGCCCAGCAAGGCGGAGGCGGGCTGCCGGGCGGGCTCGGCGACATTCTCGGACAGGTGCTCGGCGGCGGCGGCCAGCGCGGCGGCTCGGGCGGGGCACCTTCGGGACTGCCGGGCGGCCTCGGCGACATCCTCGGGCAGGTGCTCGGCGGCGGTGGCCAGCGTGGCGGCTCGGGCGGGGCGCCTTCGGGCCTGCCGGGTGGCCTCGGCGACATTCTCGGGCAGGTGCTCGGCGGTGGGCGCGGGGCGCCGCAGGGTGGTCCATCGGGCGGCGCCTCGGGCGGCCCCTCCGGCGGGCTGGAAGACATTCTCGGCCAGATTCTGGGCGGTGGCCGCGCAGGCGGGCCGTCCGGCGGCTCCACACAGGGGGGCGGCATGTCTGGCGGCGCGGGGGGCGATCTCGGTGATTTCGCCTCGGATGCCCTCGGTCGTGGCGGCTCGGGCCAGGCCGGCGGCTATACCCCGCCGGAGATGCCCTCCGATTATCGCCAGCCGCAGCCCTCGCCCCAGCCCGGCCACCAGCCGTCCGGCGCGTCGGGCGGTGGCAGCCTGATCAAGTATGGCGGCCTCGCCGTCATCGGGATGCTGGCTTGGAAGGCGCTCCGCAAGTGGCAGGCCGGTTCCGGCGGGCGCTCGGCCTTCTCCTCCGGCACGCCGGACGCGGCCTTCTCCCCCGCCGCCGCGCCGGGGGGCCCGGAAGCCTTCTCCGGCGTGCTGCTCTCGGCCATGGCCGCTGCCGCGCAGGCGGACGGGGAGATCGACGAAGACGAGGTCTCGCGCATCGGCGGCGGGCTGGAGCGCATGGGGGCCGGTTCGCCGGAGCGCGATGCGCTGATCGCCATCCTCACGACCCCGGTCGATCCCAACGAGGTGGTCGCGGCTGCGACGACGCCCGAGGCGGCCCTGCAGATCTACGCGGCTTCCGCCCTCGCCATCCGGCCGGACAACGACGCCGAGCACGCCTATCTGGACTGGCTCGCGGGCGCGCTCGGAATCGATCCCGGCCTCAAGGCGCAGATCGACGGCGAGCTGAACGCCTGAGGCACGCTCGCGTCCCACCTCACGCCATCGTGCAGGAGAGGGCCGTAACGCCGCCGCAGGGGGCGGCGTAAGGGGAAGCAGGCGCCGGGCGGGCGCCTGCACAGCTTTGCCGGAAAGGTCCCGATGCCCCTGTTTCACGAGCGGTCCGGCCGTTTCAGCCCCGAGAAGACCCTGTTCCTCGTCTCCAGCATCCTGCCGGCGGTGTGGCTGGTGGGCCTTGCCGCCAACGGCCAGCTCGGCGCGCGGCCGTGGACCGAGGCAATCCATTTCACCGGCCTGTGGGCCATCCGCTTCCTGGCCGTGACGCTGGCGGTGACACCGCTGCGGCGGCTGTTCAACATGCCCAAGCTCTATTTCGGCCGGCGCATCTTCGGCCTCGTGGCGCTCGGCTATGCGGCGCTGCATCTCACGCTCTACATCATCGATCAGGGCTTCGGCCGCGCGCTCAGCGAGATCGTGCTGCGCATCTATCTCACCATCGGCGCGGTGGCGGTGGCGCTGCTCGTGGCGCTCGGCGCCACCTCCACCGACGGCGCCATCCGGCGGCTCGGCTCGACGCGCTGGAACCGGCTGCACATGGCCGTCTACGCCATCGCCGTGCTGGGCACGGTGCATTTCTTCATGCAGTCGAAGCTGGATGTCACCGAGCCGGTGCTGATGGCCGGCATTTTCCTACTGCTCTTCGCCTTCCGCGTGGCCGGGCGCGGCGGGAAGACCGTGACGCCGCTCCGTATGACCGGCCTCTCGGTGGCCGGGGCGGCGCTCACCGCGGGCGTGGAAATGCTCTGGTATGCTCTGGCGACGCGGGTGGACCCGTGGCTGGTGCTGGATGCCAATTTCACCTTCGACCTCGGCCCCCGCCCGGCCGTGTGGGTGCTGGTCATCGGCCTCGCCGTGGCGGTCCTCGCCGCCATCAACCCGCCCGCCCCCCGCCCCGCCGGCCGCCGCGCGGCGATGACCGGAAATACGGAAGGCGCCGGCGCCTGAAACGGCGAAAGGAAGGGGTGCCCTGAGCCCCCTTCCTCCCGCGTGACGCCGGGCTCCCGGCGAAGAGCCCGGCGAGGCTTGCAAGGGGCTCGACTGCCCCGTCTGCTTGAACGGCCTTACTCCCCTCTCCCCCTGCGGGAGAGGGGTTGGGGGTGAGGGGTATTCTTCCGCTCACCACGCCCCCGCGGCGCTTTGTGCGGTGCCAGCCCCCTCACCCCAGCCCTCTCCCGCGAGGGGAGAGGGCGCGCGAACGGCGAAGTCCGCGCCAGAGCCACGACCCACTCCTCACGCCGCGGCGCGTTCCGGCACCGGCAGGCCGAGCCATTCGGTGTAGAAGGCGTCGATGTCGGGCTCGAAGTCGTGGATCACCGGGTACCAGGGGGTCGGCGCCTCCACGTCATGGAGCGTGCCGCATTCGGGGCAGAAATACTCCCGGATCACCTGCCACGACGGCGTCGGGGCCATGAGGCGGGGATAGATCTCTTCCATCTTCTGCGGCGTGTCGCGGACATGGACGCGGGCGTGAAGCTTCCAATTGTCCTTCCAGTCGCAGAAATCGTGGCCGCACTCGCAGCGCACGGTCCACTTCTTCGAGACCTTCTGCTGCACGATGTAGAGCTTCGGGCCCAGCGGCAGGATGATCTTGTCATCCCACGGCACGCGCTCCTGCAGGATCTCCACATAGGTCACGAACCGCTCAGGGTCCTTCGGGGTGGAGAGCATCTGGTGCAGGGTATCGGGATCGATCTTGCCTTCCACGAGATCGACGATCTTGGCGCGGGTATAGGACATGGTTTCCTCCTGAACATCTTGATTTGCGAAGAAAAGGCGGGCGGCGGCGCGGACCGCCGCCCAGTGGAGGGATCACTCCTCCACGAACTGCACGGTGGTCACGTCCGGCAGCTCGGAGATGTCCATGGAGTAGCGCGAGCCGTAGGTGGGCACGCCGATGTCTTCCTCGTTGAGCACCCAGCTCTCCGGCAGGTCCCAGAAGCTGCGGAACTGCTGCTCGAACCTCGGGCCCAGCTTGAAGGAGGCGGCGAACATCTGCTGCACCTGCGTGCCCGCATCCTTGGCGAGGATCTTCTCGCGCTCGCCCTTCATCCATTCCCGGGTGGGGACGGACTTTGCGATGCGATCCTTGCGGATCTGCGCGCGGGCCGCCTTGGTGGCCGCCTCGTCCACCACCACGAGACCGTCCGCCCCCTTCCTCACCACCACGCCGTAGACATCGCCGGCGAAGCGCTCCAGCACGTAGCCGCCGTTGATGTCGTCGGCCACGGCCTGCGGCTCGCGGTCGAGCGGATCACCGAAGCCGGGGCCGCCGCGCATGTAGTTGAGGTAGAGGTCGTAGTCGGAGAACATCTCCTCGGTGGTGATGGCCTGCTTGTCGCGCTTGATCTGCGCCTTGGGCAGCATCGCGTCCCAGGTGGGGTTCTCCGGGTCCGTGTCGCCGCCGAGCGGGATGTCGGCGCCGGAGGCGATCAGCTCCTTCAGCCCGGTCTTGTGGGCGGCGAAGCGATAGCCGGAGGCGGCGGGATAGCCGCCCATCAGGCCCCAATCGGACGAGATGTGACCATTGCCCATGAAGAACATGGTCCAGTCCTTGGCGTTCCAGACCATGCGCAGGCTCTCGAAGCCGCAGCCGCCGCGATACTTGCCGGAGCCGCCCGAGGAGGCCTTGATCTGCCGGCCGAGATAGATCAGCGGCTCGGCGAGTTCCCAGATCTCCATATCGCCCATGTCGCCTTCCGGGTTCCAGATGGCGGCGGCGTGGGAGAGGCCGTCCTGCACCGCGGTCGCGCCGGTGCCGTTGGCGGCGCACTCGAACGAGTTCACGGCGTGGATCTCGTCATACTGGTTGAAGCCGCCGCCCTGGAGCCAGTTGGAGGTGTTGGCGTTGCCCGCATTCACCTCCTCCAGGTAGCCGCGGCCGAAATAGGAGCGCGACAGGCCGCGCCACAAGGCCGTCCAGGCGGACACCAGGAAGTGCCAGGAATAGGAGAAGGCGACGCGGCGGTCGTCCGGGTTCATCCAGGTGCCCTTGGGCAGGCGGAACTCGGTGCCGTAGGCCGCGCCGTCGTTGATCATCTCCGAGGGGATGAGCGTCTGGGTCATCATCACCCAGATGCCGGAGGTGAAGCTCACCTGATGGGCATTGTAGGTGTGCCAGCCCCACCGGCTCGACCCCTCGAAATCCAGCCGCCAGGTGCCGTCCTTGCGGATGGTCATCTCGCAGGGGGCGTGCATGATGGTGTCGAGCTTGGCGAAGTCGGAGGGCACCCGCACGTCCTCATGGGCGTAGGGCACGTCCACGAAGCCCACCTGCCGGTAGGTGCCGGGGATGGTCATGGCCTTGATGCGGGCCTGAAGGCCGAGACGGCCATGCTCCACCGCCTCATAGGCGAACTTCCAGTAGGCCTCGATGCCTTCTTCCGAGACCACCTCTTCCACCAGCTTGCGGATCATGTGGCAGCCGGCGATGCGGGTGCGCTCGTCCAGCATCCAGTAGCGGGTGGTGCGCACCATGCGCTGGCTCTCGTGCAGCCAGTCGCGGAACAGCTCGTCATTGGCGCCCACCTTGCGGCAGGTGATGGAATAGCCGTCGCCGAAGCGCTGCACCTGCCCCGTGGCCATGGAGCCCGGCCCCACCGCGCCGGTGTCGATGACGTGGGTGACGCCGCCCACCCAGCCGATCAGCTCGCCCTCCCAGAAGATGGGGACGATGGTGTGGATGTCGCAGGGGTGGACGTTACCGATCAGACTGTCGTTGTTGCAGAAGATGTCCTTGTCGTGGACGCCGGGATTGGCCTCCCAATTGTTCTCGATCATGTATTTGATGGCCGCACCCATGGTTCCCACATGGATGATGATGCCGGTGGAGGTGAGAAGGCTGTCGCCCGCCGCATTGTAGAGGGTGAAGCACAATTCGCCCTCCTGCTCCACGATGGGAGAGGCAGCGATCTTCTTGGCGGTCTCGCGGGCATCCACCACGCCGGCGCGCAGGCGGGAGAACAGCTTGTTGTAAAGGATGGGCTCGCTCTCGCGGAGCTCCAGCTTCTTCAGGCCGGCATAGTGCCCGGTGGCCTTGGTGGCGGTCATCAGCCGGTCGCGATGCTCTTTGAGCGTCTCGCCGCCACGGACGATGCCGCGGGTGGCGCCCTGAAGGCTGGTCTGCTTGACGTTGACGTTCATGGGTTCGTTTCCTCTTGAGATTGTTTGGGTTTGCTCCCCTCTCCCCGTGCGGGAGAGGGGGCATGACGGAGCCCTGCCCTCACACCTCCTTCAGGTGGAAGAGCCGATGCCCGTCGAGCCAGGTCTCGAAGCCGTCGGGCACCACGAAGGTGGTGGCGTCGGATTCGATGATGGCGGGGCCCATGACGCGGTTGCCGGGGCGCAGCGCTTCCATCTTGTAGAGCTGCGCATCCACCCACTTCTTCTTGCGATAAAACTTGCGGGTGCCGATCTTTGCTTCCTCCGGCGGGGTCTCGCCCTCTTCCGGCTCCTTCGGGATGCGGGGCTTGGGGATCGGCACCATGCCGCGCATGATGGCGCCGGTGACCGAATAGCCCAGCTCCGGCGAGCGGGCGGAAGCCGCATAGACGCGGCCATAGGTGGCGTTGAAGGCGTCGGTGAGCTGGTCCCAGTCCCCCGCGGTGGCGGCGGAGGCCATGGGGCTCTCGATCTCCAGATCGTTGAGCTGCCCGCGATACTGCATGCGGTAGCCGGGCTGGAGCGTCACCTGGTCGGCCGAATAGCCGTTCAGCTTGAACTCCTCCAGCACGTTGTGGGTGAGTTCTTCCCACGCCGCCTGAAGCGTCTCGACCGCCTTCACCTTGTCCGCCTCGGGGGCGTCCGGCGGCATGTTGATGTCGAGGGACTTGTCGTAGCGATACTCGAAGTCCGCCGCCGCGCAGCCGAAGGCGGAGAAGCCGGCGGCCCAGGCGGGCACGATCACGTCCTCGAAGCCGAGGCCTTCCGTATAGCCGTAGGTGTGGACCGGCCCCGCGCCGCCATAGGAGAAGCAGACGAAGCTCTGGGGCGAATAGCCCTTGCCCGAGATCATGGAGCGCAGGTAATCGCGCAGATCGGAGTCCAGAAGCTCGATGATGCCGGCCGCCGCATCTTCCACGGAGAGGCCGAGCTTGTCGGCGATCTGCACCTTGATGGCATCCACCGAGCGCTGCCGGTCGAGCTTCACTGCGCCGCCGAGGAAGTTGTCGGGGTTGAGATAGCCGAGCACCATGTGGCAGTCGGAGATGGTGACGGTCTCGATGCCGCTCTCCTTCCAGCACACGCCCACCCGGTAGCCGGCCGAATCCGGGCCGAGCTTGATGGCGCGGGTGTAGGGATCGAGCCGGATGAAGGAGCCGGCGCCGGCTCCCACCGAATCCATCGCCACCAGCGGCAGCGAAAGCACGAGCCGGGCCATGTCCGGGTCGTTCTTGATGGTCATCTCGCCCTGGGTGATGAGCGCCACGTCGAACGAGGTGCCGCCGATATCAGAGCAGGCGATGTTCTTGTAGCCCAGCACCTCGCCGAGATACTTGGCGCCGATCACGCCGCCGATGGGGCCGGAGACGATGGTGCGGGCCAGCTCCTTCGCCTTCCAGGAGATGGTGCCGCCATGGGTCGCCATCACGCGGAAGTCGAACTTGGTGCCGCGCTCCTTGAAGGCGTTGGAGATCTTGGAGAGCGTCTGGCGCGAGGGCTCGGCGGCATAGCCTTCGAGGATGGTGGTGTTGGTGCGGTGGGTTTCCTTGCGCACCGGATAGTAATCGGCCGAGGCGAAGACCGGGATCTTCTTGCCGCTCTTCTCCACTTCCTCGGTCACGATATCGCGCACGCGGCGCTCGTTCACCGGGTTCTTGTAGGAGTGCATCAGCGAGATGACGATGCCTTCCACGTCGGCGGCGATGAGGTCGCGGGCCGCCTCGCGGGCGCTCTCCTCGCGCAGCGGGATCACCTGCGTGCCCATCATGTCCGTGCGCTCGATGACGCCGCGGGTGAGCTGGCGGGGCACGAGCGGCGGGTCGTAGCGGTGGGTGTTGAGGTGGATGCGGTCCTCATAGGCATAGCCGAGGTGGCTCTGCACCGCGCGGCCCATGCGGTGGAAATCCTCCATGCCGCGATTGACGATGAGGCCGCACTTCAGCCCCTTGCGCTGGACCACGCGATTGAGCATCGCGGTGCCGGAATAGACGCCCGTCTGGAGCTGGGCGAGGGCCTCGTGGAGCGACATGCCCCAGTTGGCGAGCCCGTCTTCAGAGGAAGCGATGAGGCCGAGGGCCTCGTTCTGCGGCGTGGACTGGGCCTTGCCGACGACGAAGTCGCCGTCCTGGTCCACGAAGAAGGTGTCCGTCATGGTGCCGCCGGCATCGATGCCGAGCACCTGGACGCTGCGCAGGTTTCCCACGGGAACGTTCACGCTCGTTTCCTCCCTGTCTTGCCGGCGTTGGCTTTTGGGTGCCGGCTCGCAGCATCAGGGGCAGGATGCGTGCCAATGCGGCTAGACTGTATAAATTCGAGGATTCTCCTGATATTTGTGCAACGCATCATGTAATATGGAAGTCTTCGACTGTCCGATTTCCGGACACTTGTTGTCCGCCGCCCGATCGTTTCAGACGACGACTGCCGCTTGGCGACCAGCCGGACTTGCGAGAGGCATGAAAGTGCGCGTATTCTCCGGCCAAAGCCGCCGCCGCCGGCCTCGATGCCGGCGGTCAGAATGCGGCATATCAGGGAGTGAACCCGCCTGCGGGCACTTCGGCCACCGGCCGGGGCGGCGCGCCGGCCAATGGCTCAGGCGGCGCAAACGGGAACGCCGCGCCGCCCGGCCCGGAGGGCAGAGCTGGTGCCACATCGCGAGATTGCGCGCGCCTGGGAGGCGTTTCACCAGGACGGCGCCGCCTCCGCCGTCATCCGCCCGGCGGTGATGGCGTCCTGGCAGCGCTCCCGCCTCCATCTCATCGCCGCCGACCGCGCGGCTGCTCCTCTGGTCAGTGAGGCGGAGCTGTTCCGCCGCCGCCACCAGAACAACCGCCTCGTCACCGCCGCCCGCCCGGCCATGGAGGAGGCGCGCCACCTCCTCTCCGACGCACACTCCATGCTCATCCTCTCCGACCCGGACGGCACGATCCTGGAGGCGGAGGGGGATGCCCGCGCCCTCGACACCGGGCAGGAGGTGAAGCTCCAGCAGGGCGGCCTGTGGTGCGAGGCCGAGATCGGCACCAACGCCATCGGCACCGCGCTCGCCTGCGGGCGGCCTGTGCAGATCCACGCCGCCGAGCATTTCTGCGCCCCTGTCCAGCGCTGGACCTGCGCAGCGGCCCCCGTGCGCCATCCCCTCGACCGGGAGATCATCGGCGCGGTGGACATTTCCGGCTCCACCGACACCTTCAACCCGCAGAACCTCGCCCATGCGGTGGCCCTCGCCCACCAGATCGAGGCGGTGCTGGGCAGGCGGATGGAGATGGAGCACGAGCAGGTGCTGCGCCATTTCCTCTCCAAGCGCTCGCTCTGGCTCACCGAGGAGATCCTCGCCTTCGGCCGCTCCGGCGCGCTCATCTATTCCACCGACCGCGCGCTGAAGGAGGCCGCCCGGCGCTCCGACCGCCTCATCACCGACGGCCGCCTTACCGCCTTGAAGGACGTGACGCCGGACGCCTGGGCCGCGCGCATCGCCCAGCTGCTGCCCGGCGCCAGCGTGGAGATCGTGCGGGAGGATGGCGAGGAGATCGGCGGCGTGGTGGTGCTCCACGCCGCCCGCAGGCCCAAATCCGCTCCCCGCGATCCCGGTCGAGAGCTGGAGCCCCTCGCCTTCGACGCCATCATCGGCGAGAGCGCGATCATGCAGGAGGTGAAGGCCAAGGCCCGCCGCATGGCGGAGAGCGGTCTGCCCATTCTGCTGGAAGGCGAGACCGGCGTGGGCAAGGAGGTGTTCGCCCGCGCCATCCACGGTGCGCGCGCCCCCGCCGGCCCCTTCGTGCCGCTCAATTGCGGCGGCCTCCCGCGCGATCTCATCGCCAGCGAGCTGTTCGGCTACGAGAAGGGCGCCTTCACCGGCGCCGACACCTCGGGCAAGCAGGGCAAGGTGGAGGCGGCGGACGGTGGCCTGCTCTGCCTCGACGAGATCGGCGAGATGCCGCTGGAGCTGCAATCCTACCTGCTGCGCGTGCTCGAAGACGGCGTGGTCTATCGCGTCGGCGGCCACACCGGGCGGCGGGTGGATCTGCGCCTCGTCTCCATGACCAATCGCGACCTTACCGGCGAGGTGGCGGCGGGGCGCTTCCGCAAGGACCTGTTCTATCGTATCGCCGCGCTGCGCCTGCGCATTCCGCCCCTGCGCGAGCGGGGCGAGGACGTGCTGCTGCTACTCGATCATATCGGCCGCAGCGCCGCCGCCCGCGCCGGCCTTCCCGCCCCGCGCTTCACGGAAGCCGCCCGTGCGGCGCTGGCGGCCTATTCCTGGCCCGGCAATGTGCGCGAGCTGCGCAACGTGGTGGAGATGCTGATCGCCATGGGCAGCGCCGACGCGCCCATCGATGTGGGCGACCTGCCGCCAGAAATCGCCACAGCGGCCGTGGCCGCGCCCGCCGCCACCGATCTGCGCACCGTGGAGGAAGCCGCCATCCGCGCCGCGGTGGAGGCCTGCGGCGGCAACCTCACCCGTGCCGCCCGCCGCCTCGGCATCGCCCGCTCCACCCTCTACATGCGCCTTGCGGCTCTGGAGCGCGACGCCTGACCACCTGACGCCGCGTGATCTGCGCAGGTAACGGAGGGCGTGCTAGCCTGCGTGCCGACGCAACGCATCCCGGCAGGCTCTCATGTCCCAGACGCTGTTCGACATCCCCCTGAAGCGCATCGACGGCACGCCGGCGACGCTCGGTGAATTCAGCGGCAAGGTCCTCCTCGTGGTCAACGTCGCCTCCAAATGCGGGCTCACCCCGCAATATGCGGCGCTGGAAAAGCTGTATGAGGCGCGCAAAGACCAGGGGCTCGAAATCCTCGGCTTTCCCGCCAATGATTTCGCAGGTCAGGAGCCCGGCACCGAAAGCGAGATCGCCAGCTTCTGCAGCCTGACCTACGGCGTCACCTTCCCCATGTTCGAAAAGATCTCGGTGACGGGCGCCACCCGCCATCCGCTCTATGACGCGCTGGTGGCGGCCCGGCCCGAGGCCGAGGGCGCGGAGGCCATGCGCGCGCTCCTGTCCAGCCGCGGCCGCTCCGCCCCCGCCACGTCCGACGTGATCTGGAACTTCGAGAAGTTCGTGGTGGGCCGCGACGGCCGCGTCGTCGCCCGCTTCGCGCCGAACGTGGCACCCGACGACGAGCGCGTCTCACAGGCGCTCGACGCCGCGCTCTCGGCGGCCGGCTGATCTCCGGCCCGGCGCATGTCGCGGGGTGGCGGGACTACTTCCCCGCCACCAGCTCCGCCGCCACCAGATCCTCGATGGACGCGCCCACGGACTTGAACAGCGTGATCGCCTTGGGGTCCGTGCGCCCCTCCTTCGTGCCGGCGCACAGCTCGTAGAGGTCCGCCTTCACCTGATCGGTAGACCACACCCCCGCCGCCACCGGCAGCAGCAGGTCGCCGGCCTCGCCGAGGGCGCCGGCATAGGTGTCCACATAGACATCGCTGGCGCGGATGAGGGCGTCGTCGCTCTCGCGCATGGTGGGGGTGAAGGCACCCACGAGATCCACATGGGTGCCGGGCTTCACATCCTGCCCCAGCACCAGCGGATCGTTGGAGGTGGTGGCGCTGGTGACGATATCGGCGGCGGCAACGGCGGCGGAGAGATCGCTCACCGGCTCCGCCGGAAGGCCCAGCGCCGCGAGGTTGGCCGCCATGGCGGCGGCGCGCTCGGATGATCGGCCCCACACCAGCACGCGGCGGATGGGCCGCACGGCGCAATGGCCCTGCGCCAGCTGGAATGCGAGATTGCCGGTGCCCACCAAGGTGAGCGTCTCGCTGTCCATGCGCGAGAGGAAGGTGGAGGCCAGCGCCGAGGTCGCCGCCGTGCGCCGGTTGGTGAGCGCATCGGCCTCGATGATGGCGGTGGGAATGCCGGTGGAGCCATCGAACAGGGCATAGACGCCATGCACCGCGCCGAGCCCGCGCGCGCCGTTGGTGGGGAACACGTTCACCAGCTTGACGCCGAATACCTGGCCGGGCCGCCAGGCGGGCATGGTGAGAAGGCGGCCGGGGGTCTCCTCATTGCCCACATGGTGGACGCCGCGCACCGGCGATTCCACCTGCGCCGCGGCGAAGGCCGCCTGCAGCGCCGGCACCAGACGCTCATAGGTCAGCGCCGCCTCGACCTCGCCCGCATCGTAGAACGCGACCATCCCGCCTCTCCTTCCGGAAACATCTTCTAGAGCATGCGCGGCACGGCGCCGCAACGCCACGGAACCAAAGGGCCGCGCGACAACTTGGTTCTGCAAAGGAGACCACCGATGCAACACGATGCAGCAAGCAGCGGAAGCATCCGCCATTTTCTCCATCAGGCCGGCAACTTCTTCCAGGCGCCGCCGGGCTCCGAGCCGATCCTGGAGTGGCGCACGCAGGCGCCGGGAACCGAAATGCTGGTGTGCGACGGCATGCCCATCGCCCGCCTCGATTGCCACGACCGTCGCTGGACATGGCGCGTGCTGGACGACGCCTCCGCCCCCATCCGTGCGGGCTCCGAGGCCGAGGCCCGGCTGCTGGCGCTCTTCTATGCCCGGCGGCTGCACGGGTGAGGCTCTCTCTCACCTCCGTCATCCCCCGGCTTGTCCGGGGGATCCACGGTTCGGCCGGGTCTGCCCCGCCTTCTGAAGCACCGTTTTGGCGGCGAAGTGGATGCCCCGGACAAGCCGGGGCATGACGGCGAAAGGAACCGATTTCCCTTGCCCGCACATCCGCGCGGGTGTGCTGTGAGCGGCGTTGAGAGAACGGCTGCAACGAGGGGCGAGATGGCGCCACGGGCGAGCTGGAAGGGATTTCTCACGGTCGGCGCGCTGAGCTGCGCCGTCGGCCTTTACGCGGCCGCGTCCACCTCCGAGCGCATCAGCCTGCACATGCTGAGCCGCAAGAGCGGCCATCGGCTGCGCCGGCAATATGTGGACGAGGAGACCGGCAAGCCTGTCGAGAACGAAGATCAGGTGCGCGGCTACGAGGTCTCCAAGGGCGAATACATCACCATCGAGCCCGAAGAGGCGGCCGCCGTGCTGCCCGACAACGACAAGACCATTTCCATCGACGCCTTCCTGCCGTGCGACGGCATCGACACGGTGTATCTCGACCGCCCCTATTTCCTTGCCCCCGTGGACGAGGCCGCCGCCGAAGTCTTCGACCTGCTGAAGCGCGGAATGGCGGCGCAGAAGGTGGCGGCGCTGGGCGAGGCCCTGCTGTTCCGCCGCGTGCGCAAGCTGCTCATCCGCCCCTCGGGAGAGAGCGGCGCGCTCCTCGCCTCCACCCTCTCCTTCGATTACGAGGTGCGCTCGGCGGAAGAAGCCTTCGCCGAGGTGCCGGACGTGAAGATCACCGGCGAGATGCGGGAGCTGGCCACCCACATCATCAAGACCAAGGCGGGCACATTCGATCCCGAAGCCTATCAGGACCGCTACGAGACCGCTCTCGCCGAGCTGGTGCGCGCCAAGATGGAGGGCAAGCCTTTGCCCAAGGCGGCACCGCGCAAGGAAGAGAAGGTGGTGGACCTGCTCGCCGCCCTGCGCGCCAGCGCGAAGGCCTCCGGCGGGGACCGCGCGGGCAAAAAGGCGTCCGCCAAAGCCGGCAAGGCCGCCGCCAAGGCGCCCGCCAAAAAGCCGGCCGCGAAGCCCGCCACCGCCCGCAAATCCACGCGCAAGGCCAGCTGATCCATGGCCGACCTGCAACGCTACCGCGCCAAGCGCGACTTCGCCGCCACCCCAGAGCCCTCAGGAGCGGCCCGGCGCAAGGGGAAGAGCGAGGCGGCGCGGCCGGAAGGGTCGTTCGTCATCCAGAAACATGCGGCTCGGCGCCTGCACTATGATTTCCGGCTGGAGATGGACGGGGTGCTGAAGAGCTGGGCCGTCACCCGCGGCCCCAGCCTTGTGCCCGGCGAGAAGCGCCTCGCCGTGCATGTGGAGGACCACCCGCTCGACTACGGCGGCTTCGAGGGCACAATCCCCAAGGGCCAGTATGGCGGCGGCAGCGTGATCATCTGGGATCGCGGCACCTGGACCCCCATCGGCGATCCGCACAAGGCCTATGCCAAGGGCCACATGGAATTCACCCTCGACGGCGAAAAGCTCCACGGCCGCTGGCATCTGGTGCGCATGGCCTCGCGCGGCAGGGAGAAGAACGACAACTGGCTGCTCATCAAGGCCGAGGACGCATTCGCCCGCCCCGAGGGCGCGCCGGATATCCTTGAGGAGGAGCCGCTGTCGGTCGTCTCCGGCCGGGACGTGGACGCCCTTTCGGCCGATGATCCGCCGCCGAAAAAGCGCGCTGCCAAGGCTGGGGCGACACGCGCGAAGAAGGCCGCGCAGAAGTCCCCCACCCCGCCCGCTGACGATCCCCCGCCCCATGACACGACGGGGACCACCGGCACCCCGCTCACCCCGCCCAAGGGAGCGAAGACCGCCCCCCTCCCCGCCTTCGTACCCCCTGCCCTCGCCACTCTGGCGACGAAGGCGCCGGCCGGCACGCGCTACCTCCATGAGATCAAGTTCGACGGCTACCGCATCCAGGCGCGGGTGGAAAACGCCAAGGTGCGCCTCCTCACCCGCACCGGACTCGACTGGACGGACAGGTTCGGCACCGGCATCCCTGCCGAACTCAACCGATTCCCCATCCGAACCGCGCTTTTCGACGGTGAAATCGTCGTGGAATCCGGCAATGGCGCCACGGATTTCTCTGCCCTTCAGGCCGACCTTTCGGAGGGGCGTAGCGACCGCTTCGTCTATTATGTCTTCGATCTTCTTCACCTCGACGGCCACGATCTGACACCCCTTCCCCTCAAGGATCGCAAGGACTTGCTGGAAAAACTCGTGGGACAGGACGGGGACAAGGTGCGCTACAGCGCGCATTTCGAGGACGACGGCGCCCTCGTCCTGCGCCACGCCTGCCGCCTGAGCTTGGAAGGGGTGGTATCGAAGCTGAAATCCGCCCCCTACCACAGCGGCCGAACGCGCGACTGGATCAAGTCCAAGTGCCTGGAACGACAGGAGTTTGTGGTGGGCGGCTTCGTCCCCTCCACCACCTCGCGCACCGCCATCGGCTCGCTGGTGCTGGGAGTGTTCGAGGACGGCAAGCTGCGCTATGTGGGGCGGGTCGGAACCGGCTTCACCCAGCGCGTCGCGGCCGATCTCCACAAGCTCTTAGCCCCTGAAAAGACTGATATTTCCCCCTTCTCCGGCAAGCTCACGGCGGAGGAAGCGCGGGGCGTCACCTTCGTCGAGCCGCTGCATGTGGCGGAGGTGGAATTCGGCGCCTGGACCGGCGACGGCCACCTGCGCCACGCCGCCTTCCGCGGCCTCAGGGAGGACAAGCCGGCGACCGAGATCGTGCGAGAAAGTCATTCTGAACCAAAGGCTTATGACCCACCCGCTCCGAAGCGCCGGGTGCGCCTCACCCATCCGGACCGGGTCTACTGGCCGGATGTCGGCCTCACCAAGGAGGGGCTGGCGGATTACTACGCGCAGGTCTGGCGCTTCATGGCCCCCTTCGTCACAGGCCGCCCTCTGGCGCTGGTGCGCTGCCCGGAAGGCATTGACGGTCAACGCTTTTTCCAGAAGCACCCGTGGAAGGGACTAGACAAGAACATCCTCCAGGTCCCCGATCCCAAGGCGAAGGACGAAGCTCCCTACCTCGCCATCCGCGACCTCGACGGGCTCACAGCCCTGGTCCAGGGCGCGGCCTTGGAGATCCACCCCTTCGGCGCCACGCTCGCGGACTGGGATCGGCCCGACCTCCTCACCATGGACCTCGATCCGGGCGACGACATGCCCTGGCGGGACGTGATTTCCGCCGCCGAGGAGGTGCGCGAACGAATTGAGAAGAAAGGACTTTCCGCCTTCCTCAAGACATCGGGCGGCAAGGGCCTGCACATCTGCGCGCCCCTCACCCCCAAGGCCGACTGGGCTCAGCTGAAGGCCTTCACCAAGGCGATGGCGGAAGAGATGGCAGCCGACAGCCCGGACCGCTTCGTCGCCACCATCACCAAATCCAAGCGCAAGGGCCGGATCCTGGTGGACTACCTGCGCAACCAGCGCGGGGCGACGGCGGTCGCGCCTTATTCCACAAGGGCGTGGCCGGGGGCGCCGGTGTCCATGCCGTTGGCCTGGGATGAGCTGGGCGAGGCTATCGGCCCGCAGCATTTCAATGTCGGCAATTCCTTGGCAAGGCTGATGAATCTCGGCCACGACCCGTGGGGAGACTTCCAGGCGGCCGCGGTGCCGCTGCCGGGCGCGTGAAGCGGGCCGCGCCCTATTTGCGCTTGCCTTTCTCGGTGGAGAGGCTGCGGCGCAGGGCATCCATGATGCTCACCACATTGCCCCCCGTCGGCTCCTCTGCGGCGGCCTTGGTTGCCTTCTTCGGGCGCTTCTTGCGCTTGGAGGCGATGAGATCGATGAGCCCGTCCTGCACTGGGTCGTGCACCATATCGGGCTCAAACGCCTGGGTTCGCTCGGAAATCAGCTTCTTCACGAGGGTGAGCGTCGCCTTGTCCGGCGCTTCCTCCGCCTCCGGCGCACCATCGAAATGGCGCACCTCGTCGCCGTAGCGCAGGGTCCACAGAATGAGCCCGCGCCCGCGCGGCTCCAGCATCACGCCTCGCTCGCGGCGATACATGACAAGGCGCGAGAGCGCCGCCGTCTTCGTCTCCTCCATGGCGGAGCGGATCACCGCGAAGGCTTCCGCGCCCACCTCGTCGTCGGGCACGAGATAGTGCGGCTTGTCCAGATAGACCCAGCCGATGCTGTCCCGCGCCACGAAGCTCTCGATGTCGATCGTGCGGGTCGTCTCCAGCGCGACGTCGTCGAGTTCTTCATCCTCCACAAGGACATAGCTGTCGTCGCCGGTCTGGTAGCCGCGAGCCTCGTCCTCCTCGGAAACCGGCTTGCCGGAGACTTCGTCCACATAGCGGGAGACGATGCGATTGCCCGTCGCCCGGTTCAGGGTGTGGAAGCGCACTTTCTCCCGCTCCGAGGTGGCCGGCGTCATGGCCACCCGGCACGTCACGAGGGAGAGCTTCAGATAGCCCTTCCAGAAGGCACGCGGCGCCATGACCGGCTCACCGCTCAGTCATTGGAGACATGGGAAGGCTTGCCCTTCTGCTTGGTCGCAGCAAGGTCATGAAGCTCCTTCTCGCTCATGGAGTCCACCATCTCGCGGGAGGCGCCCTTGAGCGAGGATTTCTTGCGCTCGCCCCTTTTGGCTGAAAGGGCGGCGCCCGCCGCCATTTGCTGGGCCTTTGATTTTGCAGGCATTTGGAGCCTCCGTCAGTAAGAGCGCCGGCCTTTCAGGATTTCCAGCTCCGCCCGCTCCCAGTATTCCCGGTCGCGACCCTGCGGGCAGCCGTCCTCCCGCCACAGCGCGTGGGCGCGCCAGCGGATGCGGTCGCGTTCGGTATCGGAGAGGCCGGACGGGGCGTTGGTCGCCGGGCCGGGATCAGTGCCGATGGTGTCGGGGTTGGTGGCGTGGGGCATTTTCGTTCCTCCGCGCAAGTTGAAGGGCGCGTCTCGACGCGCCTCGCCCCCTTGCCGAAAACCCTCGGCCGCGCCCGATGGTTCCCGCCGGCCGAGAGGACGGCTAGAACAGGCCAAATCAGAACGAGGAGACGACCATGGCGCGCTTTCCCGGCACCGGCGAAATTGGAGCGGATGCAGACGCCTTGCTGGCGCGCCTCGGCATCCCGGCCGACCGCCTCAGAGGCGGGCGCGCGGCGGTGACGCCGCTGACCGGGGAAACCATCGCCCGCATCACGGAGATGGACGCCCCCGGTGTTCAGGAAGCCATCGGCCGCGCCCATGCCGCCTTCCTCCAATGGCGCATGGTGCCGGCGCCGCGGCGCGGCGAGCTCGTGCGCCTGTTCGGCGAGGAACTGCGCGCCGCCAAGTCCGACCTTGCGACGCTGGTGACGCTGGAGGCCGGCAAGATCACCTCCGAGGGCCTCGGCGAGGTGCAGGAGATGATCGACATCTGCGATTTCGCCACCGGCCTCTCCCGCCAGCTTCACGGCCTCACCATCGCCACCGAGCGACCGGACCACCGGATGATGGAGACCTGGCATCCCATGGGCGTCGTGGGTGTCATCTCCGCCTTCAATTTTCCCGTCGCTGTGTGGGCGTGGAATGCCGCGCTTGCCCTCGTGTGCGGCAATTCCGTCGTTTGGAAGCCGTCGGAGAAGACGCCGCTGACCGCCCTTGCCGTGGACGCCATCTTCGCCCGCGCCGCCGCCCGCTTCGGTGGTGTCCCGGAGGGCCTCTCCACGCTGGTGCTGGGTGGCCGCGCCGCCGGCGAGGCTCTGGTGGACGATGCGCGGGTGCCGGTCGTCTCCGCCACCGGATCCACCGCCATGGGCCGCCATGTGGGGCCGCGCGTGGCGCAGCGCTTCGGGCGGACGATCCTGGAGCTGGGCGGCAACAATGCCGCCATTGTCTGCCCCTCTGCCGACCTCGATCTGACCCTGCGCGCCATCGCCTTCGCGGCCATGGGCACGGCCGGCCAGCGCTGCACCTCCCTGCGCCGGCTGATGGTGCATGAGAGCGTCTACGACGCGCTCCTGCCCCGCCTGAAGTCGGCCTACGCCTCCGTGAGCGTCGGCGATCCGCGAGCAGAGGGCACACTGGTGGGTCCGCTCATCGATGCCGGCGCGTTCGAGGCCATGCAGGTGGCGCTGGAGGCCGCGCGCGCGGCCGGCGGCATCGTAACCGGCGGCGAGCGGCTCGGAGCCGAGTTCGCCCTTGATGCCTATTATGTCCGCCCCGCACTGGTGGAGATGCCGGCGCAGACGGACAGTGTGGCGGCGGAGACCTTCGCGCCCATCCTCTACGTGCTGCGCTATTCGGACCTCGCCGACGCCATCCGCCTCAACAACGAAGTTCCGCAGGGCCTCGCCTCCGCCATCTTCACCACCGATTTGCGGGAGGCGGAGCGGTTCCTCTCGGCGGCGGGTTCGGATTGCGGCATCGCCAATGTGAATATCGGCCCGTCCGGCGCAGAGATCGGCGGCGCCTTCGGCGGCGAGAAGGAGACCGGCGGCGGGCGCGAGGCGGGCTCCGACAGCTGGAAGGCCTACATGCGCCGCGCCACCAACACCATCAATTACGGCTCCAGCCTGCCGCTGGCCCAGGGCGTGACCTTCGACGTGGGTTGACCGGAGCGATTGGGCTCGACACGGCGGCAGGACTGCGCTTCAAACGATTTAACGGAGATACCTCATGAGCCTTCCGAGCCCACTTCCCTTCGTCGCCAAGGCCCCGGTGGTGCCAGTGGTGGTCATCGAGCGCCTTGAGGATGCCGTGCCCCTCGCCCGCGCGCTGGTGGAAGGCGGCCTGCCGCTGATCGAGGTCACCCTGCGCACGCCGGTTGCGATGGAAGCCCTGCGGCTGATCGCGGCCGAGGTGGAGGGTGCCATCGCCGGCGCCGGCACCGTCACCAACCGCGCGCAGATCGAGGCGACCATCGAGGCCGGCGCCACCTTCCTCGTCAGCCCCGGCACCACGCCGGAGCTTGCCGCCGCCTTCACCGAGGCGCCGATCCCCGTCATGGCCGGCTGCGCCACGGCCTCCGAGGCCATGCGGCTGGCGGAATTGGGGTTCGAGGTGCTGAAGTTCTTCCCGGCGGAGGCCTCGGGAGGCGCGGCCTTTCTGAAGTCCATCGCCGGCCCTCTGCCCCATCTGCGCTTCTGCCCCACCGGCGGCATCGGCCCTGCGAATGCGGGCGACTATCTGGCCCTGCCCAACGTGGTGGCGGTAGGCGGCTCCTGGGTGGTGCCGACCGATGCGATCCGCGCCGGCAACTTCGCCAAGGTCCGCGAACTCGCGATGGCGGCTTCCCAGCTTAATCGGGCGGCCAAGTTTGGCTGAGGGGGCAGCGTCTTTCCAAAAGCAAAAGCCCGGCACTTGGCCGGGCTTTTTCATCTGTTGGGGCTCAGTTCGTCTTGCCTCAGCCGACGTTCTTGCCCTCACCCTCGGCGAGGAAGTGCTCGAGCCAGTGGATGTCGTACTGGCCCTCGGCGACGTCGCGGGTGCGCACCAGCGTGCGGAACAGCGGCAGGGTGGTGTCGATGCCGTCCACCACGAACTCGTCCAGCGCACGGCGCAGGCGGCGCAGGCACTCGTCCCGCGTCTTGCCGTGAACGATGAGCTTGCCCACGAGGCTGTCGTAGGTGGGGGGAATGACGTAGCCCTGATAGGCGTTGGAATCGACGCGGATGCCAAGGCCGCCGGGCACGTGATAGTGCGTGATCTTGCCGGGCGACGGGCGGAACGTGGTCGGGTGCTCCGCATTCACGCGGCACTCGATGGCATGGCCCTCGATCACCACGTCCTTCTGGGTGAGGGTCAGCGGCTCGCCCGCCGCCACGCGGATCTGCTCGTTGATGAGATCGATGCCGGTGACCATCTCCGTCACCGGATGCTCCACCTGGATGCGGGTGTTCATCTCGATGAAGTAGAAGTTCCCGTTCTCGTACAGGAACTCGATGGTGCCGACGCCGATATAGCCGAGCTTGCGCATGGCCGCGGCGCAGGTCTCGCCGATCTCGGCCCGCTGGGCCGCGGTGATGACCGGAGACGGCGCTTCTTCCCAAACCTTCTGGTGGCGGCGCTGGAGCGAGCAGTCACGCTCACCGAGATGGATGGCGTGGCCTTTGCCGTCGCCCAGGATCTGCACCTCGATGTGGCGCGGGGTGGAGAGATACTTCTCCAGATAGACGGCATCGTCGCCGAAGGCGGCCTTGGCCTCCGTGCGGGCGGTGGAGAGGGCCTGCGACAGGTCGTCGGCGGTCATCGCCACCTTCATGCCGCGCCCGCCGCCGCCGGCAGCGGCCTTCACCAGGACCGGGAAGCCGATCTCGGCCGCGACGCGGTGGGCTTCCTCGTCCGAATGGATGCCGCCATCGGAGCCGGGCACCACGGGGATGCCGAGGGCCTGCGCCGTCTTCTTGGCCTCGATCTTGTCGCCCATGATGCGGATGTGCTCCGCCTTGGGACCGATGAAATGAATGTTGTGATCGGCAAGGATCTCGGCGAAGCGGGCGTTCTCGGCGAGGAAGCCGTAGCCCGGATGCACCGCATCCGCCCCGGTGATCTCGCAGGCAGCGAGCAGCGAGGGGATGTTGAGATAGCTCTCGCGGGCCGGCGGGGGGCCGATGCACACGCTCTCGTCCGCGAGGCGCACATGCATGGCGTCGGCGTCGGCGGTGGAGTGGACCGCCACCGTCGCGATGCCCAGCTCCTTGCAGGCGCGCAGGATGCGCAGCGCGATCTCTCCGCGGTTGGCGATGAGGATTTTTCTGAACATCAGCGGTGCGTACCTTGTGGGTGCCTGCCTCGTGGGTGCCTGCCTCGTGCGGGCGCGCTCATTCGATGATGAGCAGGGGCTCGCCGTATTCCACCGGCTGCGCGTTGCCCACGAGGATGCGCGTGACGGTACCGGACCGCGGCGCGGGAATGGCGTTCATGGTCTTCATCGCCTCGACGATGAGCACGGTCTGCCCCTCGCGCACGCTGGCACCCACCTCGATGAAGGGGGGAGCGCCCGGCTCGGCGGCGAGATAGGCGGTGCCCACCATGGGGGAGGCCACGACGCCGGGGTGCTTGGAGAGGTCCGCCGGGGCCTCGGCCGCAACCGCCGGGGCAACCGCCGCGACGGGCGCGCCTGCCGGATAAGGAGCGGCGTAGGGCGCCTGGGCGATGGTGACCGGGGCGGGCGCGCGCACCACGCGGATGCGCAGGCCCTCGTGCTCCACCTCGATCTCGGTCAGGTCGCTGCCCGAGAGGAGATCGGCGATCTCCTTGACGATGGCGGTGTCGATGGGAGGGTTGGAGGGCTTCATGATGTTCCTGGCTCTGGCCGGCCATCAGGCCGCGCGAGGGCGTTGCTGGATCTAAGGGGTCTGCGGCAGGCCGGCGACGGCGCGCAGGCCCAGCACATAGCTCTGGGGTCCGAAGCCGCAGATCACTCCGCGGACGACGGGCGACAGGTAGGAGTGGTGGCGGAAGTCTTCCCGCGCGAACACGTTGGACAGATGCACCTCGATGGTCGGCACCCCCACCGCGGACACCGCGTCGCGCAGCGCGACGGAGGTGTGGGTGTAGGCAGCGGCATTGAGGACGATCCCCCGCGCTCCACGGGCCGCCTGGATGAAATCCACCAGCGCGCCTTCCGAATTGGTCTGGCGGAAGACGATATCGAAGCCCAGCGCCTCCCCCTCGGCCCGGCACAATGCCTCGACATCGGCAAGCGTCGCCGCGCCGTAGATGCCAGGCTCGCGGGTTCCGAGCAGGTTGAGGTTGGGCCCGTTCAGGACGTGGACAGTGTCTGTCATCCGTGCGTGATCTGCCGCCGGCCTCCTGTCGGCCGGGTCGCAGCCTTATAGGGGTGCGCGCGTCCGATGGAAAGAGCGCCCGCAGGACGGTCTGCCATGTGAAAGGCGGGCCATGCCTGCGGGAGATCGGGTCTGGTGGCCCTTACTTGCCGGCCTGCTTGCTGCGGGCTTCCGCGATGGCGGCCTTCAGCTTGTCGAAACCAACGGCGCCGATCACCACCTGATCGCCGACCACATAGGACGGCGTGCCGTTGAGCGAGAGCGCCTCGGCGATCTTCATGCTCTCGTCAAGGGTCGCGTTCAGCTCGGGCGAGGTAGCCTGCTTCTGGATCAGCGCGGGGTCGATGCCGACCTCCTTCGCCGCCGCCAGCGCCTTGGCGCGGTCAGCCTGGCCACGGCCGCTGAGCAGGGCCTGATGGAAGGCCATGTACTTCTCGGGGGCAACCATGCGCACGGCGACGGCCACCTGCGCGGCCTCAACCGAGCCCTGGCCGAGCACCGGGAACTCCTTCAGCACCACGCGCAGCTTCGGATCCTGCTTGATGAGATCCTGAAGGTCCGACAGCGCCTTTTTGCAGTAGCCGCAATTGTAGTCGAAGAACTCGACCAGCGTGACGTCACCCTGCGGGTTGCCGGCGACGATGCCGCGCGGGCTGGACAGCAGCAGCGGCTTCAGCTCGGCGACCGCCTTGCTGCGCTGGGAGGCATCGGCCACCATCTGCCGGCTTTCCAGCACGGAGATGGCTTCCTGGAGCACTTCCGGGTTCTGGATCAGATACTCGCGGATGATACCGCCGAGTTCCTTCTTCTCCGCGTCCGTGAAGGCCGCGGCCGGGCTTGCGGCGAGGAAGAAGGCCGGCACGGCGGCCAGCGCCAGCGCGGAAAGGCGGGCGGCGAGGTGCCGAAAGCCGGTTCGGGCCAGGCCCGTGGGGGAGAACATGCGGGGCTCCTTGGGTGAAAAGCGGTCTTTGAGCATCAGCGCTGGTTGGCGGCCGATGCGGGTGGTTTGAAATTCACGAGGTCGTCAGCCTTGAGCCAGCCGGGCGAGCCCTGCGGAAACTTCATGCGGGCGCGGGCGGCAAGCTCACGCCCGAGCTTGAAGTCGCCGGAGGCGAAATAGGACTGCGCCGAGGCAAGGTCCGCATTGGCGGTATCGCCGGAACGTCCATAGGCGAGCGCGAGGGAGCGCCATGCGGACGGGGAATTGGGATCGCGCTGGGTCGCCTGGATCAGTTCGCGGATCGCTTCCTGGGTATTGGCCTGATTGCCCGACTGCACCAGCGCCTGCCCCAGCATCGCCCGGATGAGCGGCGCGCCGTTGGTCATCTGCACCGCCTTGCGCAGCGGAGCGATCGCCTCGCCCGCTCGCCCGGCCTCCAGCAGCGCCTGCCCCTTCAGCTCCTGGAAGTAGGGATTCGAGGGCTCCTTGGCGATCAGGGCATCGATCTGGCGAATGGACGAATCGATGTTGCCGAAACGGTAGGCCGAGATGGCTCGCGCATACTGCGCCGCCATGGAGGTATCGGAAGGAGGATAACGCCGCGCCACCGCCTCGGGCCGCTCCATGAAGCCGATGAGCTTTGCCCGCATCATGTCATGGCGTGCCTGCAGGGCCGGCGGGTCCTTGACCTCGTAATAGGGGCTGGACTTGGCGAGCTGCTCCAGCGCGCCGATGCGCTCACGCGCCATGGGGTGGCTCAGCACGTAGGGATCGACCCGCTGGCTGATGAAAAGCTGGTCGTTCTGGAAGCGCTCGAACGTCTCCAGCATGCCCTTGGCCGACTGGCCGGTGGCATTGAGATACTTCACCGCCGATCGGTCGGCGGCCGATTCCTCGCCGCGCTGGTAGGACAAGAGCGAGCGCCGGATCATTTCCTGCGGCGCCGACACCGCAGCTGCGCCCACATTGCCTACGTCGCGGCCATTCATGCCGCTCGCCGCGCCGGCCGCGACACCGCCCGCCGCCAGAAGCATGGCGACGATCGCCATGGTCTGGGCGCCAGCGATCTGCTCGCGCATCCGCGCGAGATGGCCGCCGGCGATATGGCCGGTCTCATGGGCGAGCACGCCGATGATCTGGTTGGGCGTCACCGAATCGACGAGAGCACCTGTATTCACGAAAATGCGCCGGCCATCCGCCACGAACGCATTGAAGGCGCGGCTTGAGATGAGCACCACCTCGACATTCTGCTGGGCAAGCCCCGCCGCCTTCAGGATGGGGCGGGTGTAATCCTTGAGCAGAGCCTCGATCTCGGTGTCCTGAATGGTCTGCGGCCCCTTCTGGGGCACCGTTTCCTGAGCCTGTGCGGCACCGATCCATGCCGTCTGGAGCGGCAGGGACGTCGCCGCAGCAAGGCAGAGCACGCGCCCGGCTGCGCGAAGCGCGCCACCGGCACGATCCCCCCATCCGATCCGCTGATCCGCTTGGGCTCGTTCCATTCCGTCAACCACCACGCAAGCCGCCATTCACGCAGGGACTACGCCGATATCCGCCTTGGCTCGCTCCGAGGCACAGGTTACGAGACTGCCGGACACTGGCTTCGGCAGATGCCGAGGTCAATCCGCTGGCCTTCACGTTGGGGCGAACCCGCCTCAGGGACAGGCAGAATAAGGCGGCAGCACGGCAGCGCGAGCATCGGCGCGGCTTGCACCCGCAGGAACGCAACGGAATTTCGGCAATGCGGCAGGTTCTTCCCCTCCTCTCCCGGCGCAGCGCGGTCGAGCCCTTCATCGTCATGGACGTGATGGAGCACGCCGCCCGGATCGAGGCGCAGGGCGGGCATGTGATCCATCTGGAGGTGGGCCAGCCGGCAGCCCCTGCCCCGCTGGTGGCCCGGCAGGCGGCGACGGCGGCGCTTGCGGCCGGACAGGTGGGCTATACCGCGGCCCTCGGCATCCCCGCCCTTCGGGCGCGCATCGCCCGCCACTACCAAGAGCAGCACGGCGTCTGCGTCGATCCGGAGCGGGTCGTCGTCACCAACGGGTCGTCGGGCGGCTTCGTCCTCGCTTTCCTTGCGCTGTTCGAGCCGGGCGATCGCGTGGCCATTGCCGCGCCGGGCTATCCGCCCTACCGCCACGTCCTCTCCGCCCTCGGCTGCGAGCCGGTGCTGATCGAGACCCGCGCGGAAGACCGCCACGCTTTGACCCCCGAGCGGCTCCTGGAGGCGCACCGCGCCGCGCCGCTCAAGGGTGTTCTGGTGGCGAGCCCCGCCAATCCCACCGGCACCATGATGGACCGGGCCGCCCTGACGGCGCTTCATGCCTGCGCCCGTGATCTCGGCCTCGCCTTCGTGTCCGACGAGATTTATCACGGCCTCGACTACGCCTTCCCGGCCGTGAGCGCGGTGGAGATCGGCGAGGACGTCACCGTCATCAATTCCTTCTCCAAATACTTCTGCATGACCGGCTGGCGCGTCGGCTGGATGGTGGTGCCGCCCGGCGTCTCGCGCACCATGGAGCGGCTTCAGCAGAATTTCTCGATTTCGGTGCCCACCCTGTCGCAGATCGCCGCCGACGCTGCCTTCGAAGGCCGCGCCGAGATGGATCAGGTGAAGGCAACCTACGTGGAGAACCGCCGCATCCTCACCGAAGGGCTGCCCGCGGCCGGTCTCGGCCGATTCCTGCCGGCCGACGGCGCCTTCTACCTCTATGCCGACGTCTCCGACTTCACCGACGATTCGGCCGCCTTCGCCCGCAGCCTGCTCGATGCCGCCCATGTGGCGGCAACGCCGGGGGTGGATTTCGACCCCTTCCACGGCCGCCAGTTCCTGCGCTTCTCCTATGCCGGGTCGGGCCCGGACATGGCGGAAGCGGTTCGGCGCATCGGCGATTTCCTCAAGCGGGGCTGAGGTCGGCGACCCGTTGAGAGCGCGGCGCGTGTCAATGGGTCGCGGTGGCCCGAGACTGCACCGTCACGCCGCCGCGCCACACGGGCGCTCGATTTGCTGGTAGGATGGCCCGTCATGAGCCGGCCGAACGACCAGATCGTCGAGATCACGCCCGATGTGCTGCTGAAGGCCTATGCCTGCGGCATCTTCCCGATGGCCGAGAGCGCCGACGATCCCGGCCTCTACTGGATCGAGCCCGAACGCCGCGGCATCATCCCCCTCGACGCCTTCCACGTCTCCTCCCGCCTCGCCCGCACGGTCCGCGCGGACAAGTTCGAGGTCCGCGTGGACAGCGATTTCGAGGCGGTGATCGACGGCTGCGCCGAGCCGCAGGAAGGCCGCGACAAGACCTGGATCAACGATCCCATCCGCCGCCTCTATGGCGAACTGTTCGCCCGCGGCCGCTGTCACACCGTGGAAGCCTGGCGCGATGGGAAACTCGTGGGCGGGCTCTATGGTGTGCGGCTGGGCGGCGCATTCTTCGGCGAGAGCATGTTTCACCGCGAGCGAGACGCCTCCAAGGTGGCGCTGGTGCATCTGGTGGGGCGGTTGATCGCCGGCGGCTTCCGGCTGCTCGATACGCAGTTCGTCACCAGCCACCTCAAGACCTTCGGGGCACTTGAGGTGTCGCGGCGGCACTATCACAAGCTGCTGGAAAACGCCCTCGAGGTGGAGGGCGATTTCTACTGCTGGCCCCGGGCCGTGACCGGCGAGGCTGCCTTGCAGCCGATCAGCCAGACGTCATAGATCGGGTGCTCCACCGCGTGCAGGCCCGGGCTCGCCGCGAACATCCAGCCGGTGAAGATGCGCTTGGCCTGCCCCTGCAGGGTCACTTCATTGACTTCGGTGAATGAGGTGGTGTTCTGCGTCTCGGTCGCGGGGCGCGTGTAGCAGACGCGGGGCGTCACCTGCAGCGCGCCGAACTGGGCGGTCTCGCCGATGGCGATATCGAATGAGGTGATGCGCCCGGTGATCTTGTCGAGGCCGGCATAGACCGCATAGGCGTTGGCGATCTTCTGAGTCGGCGGCTGCACCACCACCATGTCGCCCTCATCCCCGGGAGGCGCGGGCTGCGTGCCCGCGGGGGCCTGCTGGGCAGCAGCCGGAGGCGGCGGGGGGGCTGGTCCGCGCTGAATGGCGGCCGGGGCCGCCGGGCGCTGCGCGGGAGCCGCAGGCGGGGCCGCGATCACCGGAACGCTGTTGGGCACCTGAGGCAGCGGACGCTGGTTGGGAATGGTTCCGGGCGGCGGCAGCGGCGTCTGCTCGATGGTGCCGCGGCTCTGCGCCTGCGCCTGAGGCATCGCGGCGGCAATCAGGCCGGCGGCCAGCAGCGAAACGGAGCAGAGGAAGCGCATCAGTCTGTGAACCCGTGGAATGAAGGCGGCGACGCCGGAAGCGGGCCGGCCCTTCTCCCCTTCTGACCGCCTGAATCAGGCGGCGGCAAGGCGGTGCCCGGAGGAGCCGCTGCAGAAGGAGACCGTGCAGAAGTACCGCGCGACGCCGATGCGCCGAGGCTGCGGCCTACTCGCCGGGCGTCCAGGCCTTGTAGTCGCCGGTGACGCGGGGACGCAGCCCACCGGCCAGCACCGAGCCCTTGGGACGGTAGGCGCCGGGCGTGCCGGTCATGTTGCGGCGGTGCGGCTTCTGCCACGAGCGGGCGGTGTAGGTCTCATCCACCGGCGGCGTGTCCACGCGGTGATGAATCCAGCCCCACCAGCCCGGAGGAATCGTCGAGGCCTCGGCGTAGCCGGGATAGATGACCCAGCGGCGCTCGAAACCCAGCGTCGGGTCGATCTTGCCGCCCTTGGTGCGATAGTAGCGATTGCCGAACTCGTCCTCGCCCACGAGCTCGCCGAAGCGCTTCGTCCACCACATGGTGCCGACGGTCTGCTTGTTCCACCAGGTGAAGATGTAGAGCAGAAAATTCTTCACGGCCCGCGCCTCGTTCAAGTCGCGCGGAACATGCCACTCGCCCCGCCCGATGTCCACCGCCGCACAACGACCCACCGGCGCTTTAGGGCGCGAACAGCAGCATCACATAAACGCAGAACACGATGAGGTGGATCACCCCATTGAGCGCATTGGTCTTTCCGGTGCCGAAAGAGAGCACGGCGAGGACGAAGGTGAGCAGCAGCATGGTGCGGTCCTCGTTGTCGAGGCCGAGCACCATGGGCCGTCCGATCATGACGCTGATGAATGCCATGGCCGGGATGGTCAGCGACACCGTGGCGAGCGCCGAGCCGAGGGCGATGTTGAGGGAGTGCTGCAGGTGATTGCGCGCGGCGGCGCGCACCGCGCTCATGCCCTCCGGCAGGAGGATGAGGGTCGCGACGAGCGCGCCGATCACGGCATCCGGGTCGCGCAGGGCGAACTGGGAGATGAAGTCCTCGAACGACATCGCCACCCAGCCCGAAAGCGCGACCACCGCTCCAAGGCTCGCCAGAAGCATGACGATGGCGAGAATGAAGGCCCCCAGCTCTGGGGGGGCTTCCGCATGCCCCTCCGGCTGCGCGTTGAAATGTTCGCGGTAGCGGACCGTCTGCATGTAGAGAAAGGCGGCATAGAGCGCGAGCGCGATCGCCGACATGTAGACGAGCTGGAACGGCGAGAAGATGCCCGAGGCTCCAGCTCGCGTCTCGCTGGGCAGGATCAGCAGCATCACGCCGAGGGCGATCGTCGCCGAGAGATAACCCGAGATGCCCTGCTGCTGAATGGTCTGCTCGCGATGGCGGATGCTGCCGAGCAGAAGGCACAGCCCGACGATGCCCGCATTCACGATCATCAGCACGGAGAGCACCGATTCGCGGGCGAGCGTCGGGTTGTTCTCGCCGTTGAGCATCAGGGAGGCCATCACAGAGACCTCGATGACGGTCACCGAGAGCGTGAGAACCAGAGTGCCCCAGGGCTGGCCGAGCCGCGCCTCCACCACGTCCGCATGGCCGACGGCAGAGAAGGCCGAGCCGCACAGCAGCGCGATCGAGCCGAAGGCCAGCACTCCGGGCAGGAAGCCCGATGCCGCAGGCGAAAGGCTCGGCCACAGGAAGAAGGTCAGCGCCAGCAGGATGCCCGAAGCGGGCAGGACATAGGCCGAGACGGCGGACCGCTTTCCCATCTCTCCCCTTCCTGAAGCTGGCAATGGCGTCCGGTGAGCTTGCCTTCCCTTATCCTGCCCGTCCGCCAAAAGGTATAGCCATCCTCCGTGCGCCTTTCGGTTTAGAGCCCGGGCGAGCGTCCGCCCTCCTTGCGCTCCGCCAGGAGGCACAGATACAGCGAGGCGAGCGTCGCCCCGGCCAGTGCCGTGATCTCCGCATGGTCATAGGGGGGCGACACCTCCACCACATCAAACCCCTTGAGGTCGAGGGCGCCCAGACGCCTGAGGCAGGCGATCACCTCCCGCGTGGAGAGCCCGCCGCAGACCGGCGTTCCGGTGCCCGGCGCGAACGCGGGATCGAGGGCGTCGATGTCGAAGCTGAGATAGACCGGCGCATCCCCAACCCGCTCGCAGATCTGCCGCGCGAGGGCCGCAGGCCCCATCTCGCCCGCGACATTCCCGTGCACGATCTCGATGCCGTAGCTGCGGGGCGCATGGGTGCGAATGCCCACCTGAATGGAGCGGTCCACCCTGATCAGGCCGTCCTTCACGGCGCGGGTGATCATGGTGCCGTGGTCCACCCGGTCCCCGTTGTCGTCCCACGTGTCCTGATGGGCGTCGAACTGCACCAACGCCACCGGCTGCCCGAGGCGCGCCGTCAGCGCCCGCAGGATGGGGTAGGTCAGGAAATGGTCGCCGCCGAGGGTCACGAGGTGGCTGCCGCGGGCGTAATGGGCGGCAGCCTGCGCCGCGATGGCACCGGGAATGCCAGCGGGCAGACCATAATCGAACACACAGTCCCCGCCATCCGCGACGTCCAGCGCCTCAAACGGGTCGAAGCCGAAGGGATAGAAGGGATCGCCGTCGAGGATGGAGGACGCGGCGCGAATGGCGCGCGGCCCGAAGCGCGTGCCGGGCCGGTTCGACACCGCGACATCGAGCGGCACCCCCCATACCACCACCTCGGCGCCCCCGCCGTCGCGGGCATAGCGCCGGCGCAAGAAGGACGCGACGCCCGAATAATTCGGCTCGGTGGACTGGCCGTGGCGGAAGCCCGGGTCCAGTGCACGGTCGACGGGGCGGGGAAGGGTCGGATCGGCCATATTGTCCTCGCTGGCTCTTTTCGCGAACGAACCAGCGCCGCCGGCCATCCGCGCGCGCATCATAGCGAAGGCCCATGGGCCCGATAGTACGGCCATGGGACGCAATGTCCCCCGCCCCTCCCGGGTGCGTTGTTGCGCCGTCTCGGTTGCGCGCGGGACACCGTCCAAGTTCGGAAACAAAATTACGCCGTACAATAGTAGGACGAACGACTTGTGCGCACGTCGTCTACACGCTATTGGCGCATACAACCCATTTTTCTCCTCGCGTGTGGTCCAACGCCCCCGGAGCGGCCCCAGACATGGATTTCCAGGTCCAGACTGTGCTGTCGGTCTCGGCCGTGGTGGGCCTGCTGCTGGCTGGCCTGCAACTTCTGGCGGGATGGCGGTTGCGGCAGTCCTGCGTGTTCGTGTGGTCGCTCGCCAACCTGTTCCTCACCGCCGGCTGCGTTTTCCTTGCCGCGCGCGTGGACATCGGCCTTCCGGCGAGCGTGCTGGTCGGCAATTGCTGCATCCTCATCGGCATGGGGCTCATCTACAGCGGCATCCGCGTCTTCGATGAACGCCCGCCGGGGCTGGCCGCCGTCGCGACGGTGGCGCTGCTCGGCACGGGTCTTCTCGGCCTGTCGCTGTGGAGCGGCAACAACATGGCCGACCGCGTGACCATCAGCTCCATTCTCGTCGGCGGCTGGAGTGCGACAGCCGGACGCGCCCTGCTGCAGACGCCCGGCTGCGGCCCGATCATTTCGCGCGTCGCCTCCGCCATCGTCCTGATCATGGTGGCCGCCGGCTACACGATCCGGGGCGTCGGCGTGCAGTTCGGGCTGCTGCCCTTGCCGGGCAATGGCGGCCCGGCGGAGGTGCTGGTCGTCATCGCCGGCCTCGGCCTCGCCATCTGCTGGACCTTCGGCAGCCTGTACATGGTGCTGGAAAAGGTCGCCTCCCTCGACGACCTCACCGGCCTGCTCAACCGCCGCGCCGCCCTCCAGCGGGGCGAGGAGTTGCTGCGCTTCGCCCGCGCCCGGCGCCAGCCTTTTTCGCTGCTCCTCGCCGACCTCGACCATTTCAAATCGGTCAACGACCGGTTCGGCCACGACGTGGGCGATCTGGCGCTCAAGCACTTTGCGAGCCTGGTGCCCCAGAGCATCCGCGCCAACGATGTGGCGGGACGCTATGGGGGCGAGGAATTCTGCATCCTGTTGCCGGGGGCGGAAGCGAAGGGCGCCTTCGCCACCGCCGAGCGCCTGCGGCTGCTGGTGGAAGAGCAGCTCCGCGATATCGGTGGCCACGACATCGGCGTCACGCTCACCGTCGGCGCAGCGACCTATATTCCGGGAAGCGCCGGGCCGGACACGATTGCCGACCTCATCATTGCCGCCGACGGCGCGCTCTATTCCGGCAAGGCTCTGGGCCGCAACCGCACCGTCATAGCCCAGCCTCCGGCCGGCGAAGCCGCCAGCGCGCCACGTGAGATGCCGGGACACGGCGTGATCGCCGCCGAGCCGTCGCGCTAGACACTCATTCCGGCACCAGCCGCCCGCGATAGACGACGGTGGCCTCGGGCCCCTTCGAGGTGTCCGGCCGGTCGGCCGGCTCACGCGTCACCACCAGTTCGGTGCCCGCAAGCCCCTTCCGGCCGAGCCGCGCGAGTTCAGGCATGCGTTCGGACAAGCCTGACGAGAAGGCGCCGATCAGCCGCGCGCTGGCGGAGGGAGAGACCAGCCACAGGCGATAGGTCTCGCTCTCCGGCGGTGCCGGCGCGAAAGAGCGCACATGCACGGCGCCGCTATCGGGATCGATCCGCACTGACACCGCCGGCAGTGGCTCCGCCTGCATCACTGCGACCCAATAGCCCTCGCCGGGCCAGATCCACTCGCGATAGGCCGCCACCCCGCCCAGCCCCAGGCAGAGCAGCGCGAGGAGAAGGGAAATCCCGCGCCAGGGACCATGACGCACGACGACACGCGTGGGCGGATTCGGCTCGTCCGGCAGCGCCGAAACCTCGCCTGAGGCGACCTCAGCCGCCCATCCGGGCAACGGAGCCTCCTCGGCCTTCTCGCCGGCGGCGGGATCGGCGGACGGGGGCTCACTCGCCGGCGTCTCCTGGGGCGCGGTTTCAGGGGAAGATGCCTCGGCGGCGTCTGCGGGCACAGCAGCCAGAGCGACCGCCTTTGCCCCCTCTTCCGGCGTCTGCTCCGGGGCCTCGATCACCTCCGGCACCGTGGGTGCAGGGATAGGCTCAGGCAACGTGGGCACCGCGACAGGCTCAGGCACCGCTTCCGCATCAGGCGGCGGAGCGGCCTCGAGCGCGGCCGGCTCCGTTTCAACCGGCGGCGGGGAAACGGGAGCGACCGGCGCGGGCTCGGCCGTATCCGGCACATCACCCGACAAGGCCAAGGCCACAGTCTCCGGCTCCACGGGCGGCTCTGGAATGGCCTCGGCCGGTCCCTCCGGCGGCGTTCCTTCAGGCGACTCAGCCGCCGGTGCGGGCAGCGGAACGCCCTCCGCAACCGGCGCCGTTTCGACAGGCGCACCGTCCCCGGCGGGCGCAGGCGCCTCGGCGACGGGCTCCGGCTCCGGCGGCGGATCCGGCTCCAGGAACATGAAGGCCGGCGGGGGCGTCAGCGGCTCGGGCGCCGGGCGGGGGCGCGGCGGAGGCGGCACCAGTTGCAGCGGCGCTACCGGCTCCGACAACCGCGGGGCAATGGGCACGCTCTCCGGCCGGGGCAAGGCCGGATGCGACACCTCGGACGTCTCCGGAGACAGCAGCCCCGGCGACCGCGCGTCCCGGATTGCCCCGACAGGCGCCCGGCCCGGGTCCATCGATTGGGACGGCCCCATCGGGCCGGCCTCGAGCGGCGGGAAGGACCGGCGGCGGGACGGCCGCTCGGCACCACGCGCCGGCTCGACACGCCCCGGCTCGGCGCCCCGGCCGAGGCCGAACAGCCGGCGGACCCGCGAGACTGCGCCCTCCCCCGCCCCCGTCCCGGAGCGCAGCGGCCTGCCTTCCGGCATGGCCGGCCGGCGGGGCGGATCGGGCGAAGGCGACATTCCGCGCGGCAGGGTGGCCCCGCGCAGCGCCGGCGGGGCGCTCCGCAGATCCGAGGCAATGGCGCGCCAGATATCCGGCGAGGGGATCACCGGCACCGCCAGTTCATGCAAGGGCGCGAGCCGGCGCTCCCACAGGCGGACGAGGGCGGCGAACTGCGGCTCGGCGGCGCAGCGGGCACGCACCCGGCGGCGGTCCTCATTGTCGAGGGTGCCCAGCACATATTCGGCGGCGAGGATGCGGTCGGCATCGGGCGGCGCCACACGTTCGGGCAGGCGATCGGGCGAGGCGGGGCTCATGGGGTGAAACTCATGATCGCCGCCCCAGGAACTCGCCCAACTGATGGATGCTGCGGGCCATCCAGGCGCGGATGGCCGGCGCGGGCGCATCGAAATAGACCGAGAGCGCCTCGTAGCTCCAGCCGTCATAGAAGGCGAGCAGCAGCATCCGCCGCCGCTCCTCCGGCAGCCGGCCGAGGCAGGTGAGGAGCCGCGTTAACGCCGGGCTGCGGTGGGGCGAGGCGATGGGGTCGTTGCCACGCTGGGCGGCGTCGAACGGCTCGAAGGCGTCGCCTACCGGCCGCTTCCAGGCCATGTCGAGGGCGCAGCCTCGGGCGATGGAGACCATCCAGCACACCGGGTCTTCGTTCTGCCGAAGGGTATGCGCGTCCGAGCGCACCCGTCGGTAGGCCTGCCGCATGGCTTCCGAGGCGAGCTCCGGCCGGCGCAGCAGACGCAGCACGATGCCGTAGAGCTTCGGGCTGGTCAGCCGGTAAAGCTCCTCGAACGCGCGCAGATCGCCGGCGGCGACCGCATCGACGAGGGCATGAACCTTGCGGTGGGGAGTCACGGAACACTCGTGCTCGGGGTTTGGCCGAGCAGAAGCTACCGGAGCGGTAGACCCGAATGGAAGCCTCAAGGTTGCAGGAACCGCCCGCAGACGAGAAAAATCGTCTCCCGCACTGCAGCGACGGCTACCCGCGTACCCCCTTGAAACTTAAGCCATACCGCACTCAGAAGCGGACTGGCGCGTTGGGCCGCAGCGGCGGGCGGCGGGTTGCGTTTTCCACACGCGCGGACCGGTCCATCTCGCCGGCCGCCTCGACAAGGGCAAGATCGGCCTCCGCCTCGGCGAGCGTGGCCTTGGCCTCGTCCTGCTGCACCTTGAGGTCATCAGCGGAGCGCCGCAGATTGTCCCGGCGGTTGCGCGCGGCGAGCGCCAGCGGCGGATAGGCGAAGTGGCGCGGGTCGGTGATGCCGGAGCGCGACTCCTCGGCGGCGATGTCGCGGTCGAGCTCCTGGGCCATGCGCTCGAACTCGGCGATCATCGTATCGATTTGCGCGAGGCGCCGGCGCGCATCGTCGATCTGGAACCGCTTGGCACGGATCAGGGGGTCACGCGACTTCATCGGCGTCTACTCCGGTACTTATGACGCTGCCCTTCGGTCATCGCGCATGCTGCCTGCCCATATTGCCTGCCATGTGCGCCGGGGCCTCCGGGCGATGAGAATGTCCTGTGCTGGTTGCCCTTTCCTTACCTTCGGCGTCGCCGTCGCGGGAAAATCGTACGAACCGCCCCGTCGGCAACCAATCGTTTACCGCCTTCGTTAATGATGACGCTACGGTTCGGGTGATGCGCCGCCGCGCGCTCAGCCGGACGCCGGATCAAGGGGCTCGGGCGAGGGGTGGTCGGGCGGTTTGCGTGGGGCCTGTGGAAAAACCTTAAGTGCCTGAAACGGAGTCAGTCTTGACTCTCATGCACAAAGATTTTTGCGCAGACTCTTGTGGGCAGGAATCGAGTTCTGTTAACGATTCTACACACGTAACGCGAATCACCCCGATGGCCGAGCAACGAAAGTCGGCGCCGCCGCCTTTCGGCTAGTTGCGAGGAAAGGGATAGCCATGCGCGTCTTGCTCATCGAGGACGACAGTGCTACGGCCCGAGGCATCGAATTGATGCTGAAGACCGAGAGCTTTAACGTCTATACGACCAACCTCGGCGAGGAAGGCGTAGACCTCGGTAAGGTCTACGAGTACGACATCATTCTTTTGGACCTGAATTTGCCCGACATGTCCGGGTTCGAGGTCTTGCGCTCCCTTCGCGTGGCGAAGGTGAAGACGCCGATCCTCATCCTCTCGGGTCTCGCCAATACGGAAGACAAGGTGAAGGGCTTCGGCTTCGGTGCCGACGATTACCTCACCAAGCCCTTCCACAAGGACGAGATGGTCGCCCGCATCCACGCGATCGTGCGCCGCTCCAAGGGCCATGCCCAGTCGGTGATCCAGACCGGCGACCTCATCGTCAATCTGGACACCAAGACCGTCGAGGTGGAGGGCAACCGCGTCCACCTCACCGGCAAGGAATATCAGATGCTGGAGCTGCTCTCGCTCCGCAAGGGCACCACCCTCACCAAGGAGATGTTCCTGAACCATCTCTACGGCGGCATGGACGAGCCCGAACTGAAGATCATCGACGTGTTCATCTGCAAGCTGCGCAAGAAGCTGGCGAATGCGTCGGCCGGCAAGAACTACATCGAGACGGTCTGGGGCCGCGGCTATGTGCTGCGGGAGCCCATGCACGGTGCCGAGCGCATCGCCGTCTGACCTGACTGCCCTTTCCCTTTCCTTCTCGTCATGAGGCCCCGCTCCAGCGGGGCCTCTTGCGTTTGGGGCCTCTTCGCTTTTCGGGGCTTGGGCTACTTCTTGGCCGACGCGCGGGCCTCTGCGCGGGCAAGCCAGGCCTTCATGAAAGCGATCTCCTCCTCCTGCGCCTTGATGATCCCCTCCGCGAGCTTGCGGATCTCGGGATCCTTGCCGAAGGCGAGTTCCACCTTGGCCATGGCGACGGCCCCCTCGTGGTGGGGGATCATGCCGCGCACGAAGTCCACGTCCGTGTCGCCGGAATAGGCGATGTCCATGTCCTTGTGCATCCGCGCCCCGGCGGCCTTGAACGCGGCCGTGGAGGGAGTGTCGGCCGCAGTGGAGGCCGGACCGCCCATGGCATGGGGCATGTTCTGCATGTCGTGCATCATCGGACCGCCGGGCATGGCCGACTGGGCCGCCGCCGGGCTGACGCACAGAAAGCTGGCGACAACGACAGCAGCGAAGGTGAAGGGCACGGCCGCGCGAAAGCGCGCCGCGAAAGTGCGGGACCGCATGGGGTCTCTCCTGTTCGATAAAATGTCCGTTCCGGCGCCCTCGGCCGGCGCCGTGGCCGTCAGGCCCGGTATCGGGGCGGCGGCAGCTGCACTTCCGGCCCTCCAGCGGGCCGATCGGCCGCGGTGGCGAAGCCAAGACGCACGCCGACGCCGAGCGGCGCGACGGCCGGGACAAGCTCCAGCGCGACCCAGTGGCAGGTCATCAGGCAACCGGTGCCGAAGCAGCAGGACGCGCCTGTTGGCACGGAAGTGCCGCCCGCATGCCCTGGGTGCGTCGTCGCGACCCGCCGCGCGGGTCGATGCAATGAGGAGTATCGTTCAGGCGCAGCTGACGCTGCCAAGGTCGCCGCCACGGGGGCGGTCACCTCGTCAGGGCCCGCCTTGACGGGCGTGCCCTGCGCGGCGGCGTGATGACAGCCGACGCTGGCGAGAACCGCTCCGCTTGTCGCACCCGCCAGCCCCAGCGCGCCGCAAAGCAGCGTGACAAGCAGGAGAAGTCGGGCGGTCAGGCCTATGGAGCCACGTCCTTGGGTACGATCAGGCGGCGGTCAGGGTAACCGTATCGCCGTCCTGGGTGAAGCCGATCGAAAGGCTGCAGTCGCGGGCGAGAAGCCCGGCATAGAAGGGCTGGACGGAATGGGCGTCGAGCCCACCCTCGGGAAGGGTGCCCTTGGCCAGCGCCTCGATGCCCTGCGGGATGCGGGCGCTCTGGCCGGTGGAGACGAGGGCAAACGTCACGTCGTCCCCCTCCCCCGCCCCGGTGACGCGGATGACGCCGCCGCGCGGCACGGTGGTGCCGGCGAGCAGGACGAGGTTGAGCAGCAGCTTCACCCGGTTCTTGGGCAGCAGCACGCGCGGCAGCGTCCATTCCAGCGACGTGCGCTGGTCCTCGATCACGCCGCGCACCACCTGCTCCGCATCGCCCGTGTCGAGGCGCGCGCCGGCCGAGCCCGCCGCGCCGAAAGCGAGCCGGGTGAACTGAAGACGGGCCGAGGCCTGCCGAGCGCTCTTGGCGATGAGGTCGAGGGCGACGTCGCGCATATCCGCGGCGTTCTCGTCCTCCAGCACCTCGAGGCCATTTACGATTGCGCCCACCGGGCTGATGACGTCGTGGCAGACCCGCGAGCACAGGAGCGCGCCGAGATCGAGCGCGGAGACGGCAAGCGGAATGCGGGGGGCGTCGGCGGACATGACGTTTCCCAGGCGGCGACGGAGACGGCGCCGGGCACCGCATGCGTCTCGAATGACGAATCCGTCTCAAGGGACGGCCGGCCCTGATACACCGCCGCCGGGAAGGGCCACAAGCCGCGCGACCCTCCCGCCGCATCGACACGGGGTCCCCACCCGTCTAGAGACGGCCGGAACGAGCCCATCGAGACCCATCATGACCCAGCGCCCTCCCCGCTCCCCCGCGCCCACCGATGCCGCCACCCTCGCGGGGCTGGCCGAGGCGGCGCTTGAGGCTGGCGTCGCCATCCGCCGCATCGAGGCGGAGGGCATCGATCCCAGCCACAAGGCAGACCTCAGCCCGGTGACGGCGGCCGACCATGCGGCGGAGGCGATCATCTGCGCCGCGCTGGCCCGCATCCTGCCCGGCGTTCCGGTGGTGGCGGAGGAGGCCATGGCGCTGGGGGCGCAGGTCAATTGCGGCAACCGTTTCGTGCTGGTCGATCCGCTCGACGGAACCAAGGAGTTCATCTCCGGCAACGGCGAATACACGGTGAACATCGCGCTGGTGGAGGACGGCACGCCGGTGCTCGGCATCGTTTATGCCCCGGCCCGGGCGCTGCTGTTCGCCGGCCGGCCCGGCGCCGCCTTCCGCGCCATCCGCGCGCCCGGCGCGGCGGTGGATGCGCAGGACTGGACGCCCATCGCCTGCCGCCCCGTCCCCGTAGGGCCGATCGTCGTCGCGGCCAGCCGCTCCCACGGCGACCCCGCCACGGACGCGCTGATCGGCCGCTACGAAGTGGCCGAACGCATCCCGGCCGGTTCGGCCCTCAAGTTCGGCCTGCTCGCCGAGGGCAAGGTGGACCTTTATCCCCGCCTCGGGACCGTGATGGAGTGGGACAGCGCCGCCGGCCATGCCCTCGTCGCCGCCGCGGGCGGCAGCGTCACCCGCCCGGACGGCGGCCCACTGACCTACGGTCACACCGAGACCGGCTACAAGGTGCACGGCTTTATCGCCTGGGGCGCCGGCGGCCCGGCCCGCGCGAGCACCGCCGATTAACGCTGCGATAATACGCGATCCCCATGGTGATTGTGATGCAACGGCTCGGGACAAGCGACGGCACGCCTTTGCGCGGTCACACTGGTCGCCATAATCGACCCGATTCGTCCCGCTGTTTGCGAATTTCACCGCCCGCCCGCTGAAGCCCTCCGGCCGAAGCCCACCGCGAGAGACCCCATGCGCTTTGCTTCCGTGCGCTTCTCTTCTGTCCGCTTCCCCCGGAGCCTCCTGAAGACCGCCCGCGCGCTGGCGGTCGCCGTGGGCCTCGTCTCGGGCCTGCCGCTCGCCGCCGGGCTCGCCCCGGCCGCCGCACAGGGCCAGACACCGCAGAACTATTCAACCAACGAACTGGTGAGCAAGGGTCACTCCTTCTTCGGCAGCGTCTCCCGCGGACTGGCGCTGTCCATCGAGAAGGCGGTGGGCCAGTGGGGCCAGCCCAACGGCTACATCCTCGGCCAGGAAGGCGCCGGCGCCTTCATCGGCGGCCTGCGCTACGGCGAGGGCGTGCTCTATACCCGAAATGCCGGCGACCTGAAGGTCTACTGGCAGGGTCCCTCGGTGGGCTGGGACTTCGGCGGCGACGGCGCCCGCACCATGATCCTCGTCTACAATCTCAAGAGCGTGGACGACATCTTCCGCCGCTTCGGCGGCATCTCGGGCTCGGCCTATCTCGTCGCGGGATTCGGCATGACCGCGCTCGGCGCCGACGGGATCGTGGTCGTTCCGATCCGCTCGGGCGTGGGCGTGCGCCTCGGTGCCAATCTCGGCTACCTCAAGTTCACCCCCAATCCCACCTGGAACCCCTTCTGATCGCATTGGGGGCCTGACGGTGCTGGCACGCGCGCGCGGGCCATGGCATGAATGAGGCTGGCGCCCGTCCGCAACGGCGGGCGGAAGGCTCGGTCGCAGGGCGGCTCCGCCGATGTGGCCTCTAGGCAAAGGGCGAGTGCGCGCGTGATCGAGCAGATCATGTACTTCATGCTGGGCGTGCTGATCGCAACGCTCGTGGCTCTGCTCGTGCTGCCCGCCGTCTGGCACCGGGCCGTCCGGCTCACCACCAAAAGGGTCGAGGCGGCCGTTCCCATCTCCATCTTCGAGGTGCAGGCCGACAAGGACCAGCAGCGCGCCTTCTTCGCCCTCAACCAGCGGCGGCTGGAGCTGCAATCCGACGCCATGCGCGACACCATCGTCGCCAATGCCGCCACCATCGAGACCCAGCGCCAGCGCACTTTCGAGCTGGAAGGGGAGCTGAAGACCCTTCAAGCGCAGCACGCGCTACTGCAGGCCACCAGCGCCGAGCGCGACGTGCTGCTGGGCGAAACGCAGGACCAGCTCGCCGACCGCACGGCCACCGTCGCCCGCCTCGAAGAGGCGCTGGCCGACCGCACCGCGGCCCTCGCCGCGCTGGAAGCCGCCCACGGGACCCTCACCGGAGATGCCCGCGCCCAGGCCGAGGCACTGAAGGCCCGAGAGGAGGCGCTGTCCTCCGCCCGCGCTAGCATCACCGCTCTCGAAGCGGACGTGGCGAGCCTGAGCGCCCGCCTTGCCGACACCACCCGCCGGCTCGAAGAGACCTCCGCCACGCTGGAAGCCGAGCGTGCGGCCACCCTCGAGGCCCGCGCCATCGCCGCGCAGGCCGCCACCGAGCTTTCGACTGATCTCACGGAAACGCAGGAAGCCCTCGCCCTGAAGGTGGCCGAGAGCGAGGTGCGGGCTCAAACCATCGCCGCGCTGGAGGCCGAGCGCGACCGGCTCGCCCAGACCCTCGCCACAGCGGAGGCCGACCTCGACGCCAATCGCTCCGTCGTCCACGCCTTCGAACAGCGCCGCGCCAGCGAGTTCGTCGCGGCCGAGGCCGAGAACCGGCGGCTTGAGGATGCCCTGCGCATGCTCAAGGCCGACCATGCCCTCATGGAAGAGGCCGTGCAGCGCCGCCGGGACGACGGCAGCGCGGCGCCCGCCCCGCAGGCGCGCGAAGTCGCTGCCGCCGACGACCCCGGCAACGCAATCCTGCGCGAAAGCATGACCGACCTCGCAGCGCGCCTCGCCACCCTCACCGCTCGGCTGGAGGGCAATGGCTCGCCCATCCGCCAAGCCGTGGCGGATGAAGCTGGCGGCGATCTTGCCGCGCGCATCCGCGCCCTGCTCGATCAAACCGACGGCAGCGCCGAAGAAGAGGCATCCACCGGCGACGCTCCGGCGACCGAAGCCAGTGCCGTTCCGTCCGATGGCACCGTCCGTCGCAATCGCAAGTCCACGCGCAGCCGGGCCGCCGTCTGAGGCATCCGGTCGGACGCGCGCCGCTTCTCGGACGACCGAGGAGGATGCATGGGCGATCCTGATTCCGCCGCAACCCGGATCGACGCCAAGATTGCGGGACTAAACGATTGGCGCGGCACCGTGCTGGCCCGCGTGCGCGCGCTGATCCACGAGGCCGATCCGCAGGTGACCGAGGCGGTGAAGTGGGCGAAGCCCACCAATCCATCCGGCGTGCCCACATGGGAGCATGCCGGCATCCTCTGCACCGGCGAGGTCTACAAGACCTATGTGAAGCTGACCTTCGCCCACGGCGCCGCGCTGGATGATCCCAGCGGGCTCTTCAATGCCGGCCTCGGCGGCGGCACCCGCCGGGCCATCGACATTCATGAAGGGGAGGACGTGGAGGCCGGCGCCTTCAAGGCGCTGATACAGCCTGCCGTCGCCCTCAACATCGCCCGACAGGCACCGAAGCGCCGGTAACACCCTATCGCGAGGCCACCGTGAGCTCGTCGAGGCGCGCCCGCATGGAGCGCGGCAGCTCAGGGAAACGGGACGGTTCGACGAAATCCGCCGTGCGATAAGGCGGCCCCTTGGTCTTGCCGGTGAAGACGCGGCTGCCCTCTCTGGTCATCACCACATCGCCACGCTTGAGCGTGGGATCTTCCATGACGTCCACATGGGTGAGGCCGCCGACCTTGCCGTTGCAGGTGCAGCCCTCCACCAGCCGCTGGCGGTAGACATAGGCATTGGGCAGTTCCGAATAGGGCTTGCCCTCGCGAGTGACAGCCCCGTCGATGCCGCGCGCCGGATCCGAGGTGCTGACCACCGTCATCTTCGCCGCCGGACAGAAGGCGGCGCACTGGGCGATATCGCTCTTCTCCACCCCAGCGCGGCCGGGAAGCGGGAAATAGCGCCCATCGCAGGTGCGCACGCAGAAGCCGTGCCCGCCGCCGCTGTAGCTCGGCGCCACGTCCAGCGGCCGCGGCGTGACGAGGATGCGGGGCTGGTCGCTGGACCGGTAGGACGGGCGCCCGCCGAACAGAGCCGAGAAGAAGTCCGTGAGGGGCGACCCGCTGTGTGACGGGAACATCCCACGCGACTGCGCTTTGGCCTCGCCGCCAAGGGGCGCAAGTGCAAGTGCGAGGCCCAGGGCGAGGGCCGCGATCAGGGCCAGCAGCCCATCATCCCTGCCACGTCCCGATGGCGGCTCGCCCTCGCCAAGCTTTGGGGCCTGCCGTGCACCTTGCTCCGATCGTCCTGCCATTTTCCACCCCATCCCAATCGTCTCGGCGCGTCGTAGGCCACGCGCTGTCTCAAGGCTGTTGCTGGCGAAAAGCCCGCTCAGGCTTAAGACGCATGCGTCGACCCAATCGTTCCCGCCGGGCGTTCGATACCGGTCAGTGCAGCAGACATCCGGGCCGAAGGCGCTGGCATCGAATTGGGCGCGGTTCGCCGCGCGTGATGCCCCGGGGCATGGGGCTCAAGACGAGCACTATCGCCAGGAAGCCGAGCCGTGCAAGCCACAGCCAAGCTTGATGACGATAGGATGTCAGGCGAATGCGGATACGCTGCGAACAGGCGGCCTGGGCGTTTCGGACGGGCGCTCCTGCGGCTGCGTCAGGAACGCAAGGGTGGGCGTCGCCACCAGCAGGGTGGCGAACAGCATCACAACCACGGAAATCAGAACAGACCCATTGGCTACGCGGGGCATCTCGGGACTCCCTCTCCCCGAACTCGGCTGATGGTCCGCCGCACCATCGCCATCCCTAATATAACCTTAATTCATGGTGGACGGTTCCCGTGCTTAAGGTCACGTTCGCGAGAGGAGGGGTTGTGCGACTCAGCGAATGCACCTTCCGCCTACCACCGCCGCCGGCAGCGATGTTTCCCATTTCGCGCCGTGGCAGTGGATGACCTTCGCCAGCGCTGCGGTGCGGCAACGAAGCCGCCTTGCGCGCCACCGCCCGGCGCACTGATATGGCGGCATGATAGACAAGCTCGAATACCTGATCGCTCTTGCCCGTGAACGTCATTTCGGCCGGGCCGCCGAAGCCTGCGGCGTCACCCAGCCCACCCTCTCCGCCGGCATCAAGCAGCTGGAGGACACGCTGGGGGTGCTCCTGGTGCAGCGCGGCTCCCGCTTCATGGGCTTCACCCCCGAGGGCGAGCGGACGCTGGAATGGGCGCGACGGATCGTGGCCGATTCCCGCGCCATGCGTCAGGACATCGACGCGCTGAAGCGCGGCCTCGCCGGCCCCCTGCGCATCGCCGCCATTCCCACCGCCTTGCCCATGGTGGCGGCGCTGACGACCCCGTTCCGCGCCCGTCACCCGGACGTGCGCTTCACGGTGATCTCGCGCACCTCCATCGAGATCCTGAACCACCTGGAAAATCTGGAGATCGACGCCGGCCTCACCTATCTCGACAACGAGCCCCTCGGCCGGGTGAACACCGTGCCGCTCTATCGCGAGCGTTACCGCCTCGTCACCGCCGCCGACGCCAAGTATGGCGACCGGGAGAGCGTGACCTGGGCGGAAGTGGCCGAGTTGCAGCTCGCTTTGCTCACCCCGGACATGCAGAACCGGCGCATCGTGGACAATCTCCTCGCTGCCGCCGGCGCCAGCCACAAGCCGACGCTCGAATCCAACTCGATGATCGTGCTGTTCACCCATGTTCGCACCGGCCTGTGGTCCAGCGTGATGCCGGCCATGCTCGCGGATTCGCTTGGGCTGACTTCGACGGTGCGGTCGATTCCGATTCTGGAGCCGGACATTTCCCACTCCATCGGCCTCGTGGTGCCCCATCGCGAGCCGACCACGCCCATCACGGCAGCTCTCGTCGCTGAAGCCCGGCGCATCGCGCCGAAGCTCGAACAGGCCACGCTGACCGATCCCGCAATTGCTGCAATGCAATAAAACGGAGCAGCCAAAGCCGCTCCCAAAACCGTGTTCGCATAGAAAAACACGATCAATATACCAAGAACCATCCCAGACTGACCGGATTGACGCAGGCCAGCGCCTTGATTCCCGGTTCCAGCCCGTCTCGAACGGGCCCGGCTTGATAGAGATGTTCTATCGCAACATCCCACAGCTGCCTTGATCGAGAGGCTGCATGTGACACACTTTCCCCCAAGCAACACGAAGCAGCGGCAACGCGGCCTCGGTCAGTTGGGGAAAGTGAGACGTCCATGGCGGTCTATGAGGATTGGAGCACCGAGCGCGCAGCGCAGGTGATCGCAGAGCACAAGCATCTGGACGGCGCCACCATGCCGATCCTGCACGCCATGCAGGAGACGTTCGGGTTCGTGCCCGATCCCGTGGTGCCGATGATCGCGGAGACGCTCAATCTCTCTCGCGCCGAGGTCTATGGCGTCCTTACCTTCTATCACGACTTCCGCCGCGAGCCGCCGGGCCGCACGGTGGTGAAGCTCTGCGCCGCCGAGGCGTGCCAGTCCATGGGCAGCACCGCCCTCACCGCCTATGCGGAAGATAAGCTGGGCATCTCCATGGGCGAGACCTCGGCCGACGGCCGCGTGACGCTTGAGCCCATCTACTGCCTCGGCCTGTGCGCCTGCGCCCCCTCTGCCCTGGTGGACGGGCAGCTGGTCGGCCGCCTCGACCGCGCCACGCTGGACGAAATCGCCGAGTGCGTCGCCGCCGGCAAGCACTTCGGAGAGGTGTGATGAAGTCCCCCCGCATCTTCGTTCCCAACGACGCCACCGCCATCGCCTGCGGCGCCGACCGCGTCGCCAAGCGGCTTGAGGCCGGCCTTCTCGCCCGCGGCATCACCGCCGACATCACCCGCAACGGCTCGCGCGGCATGTTCTGGCTGGAGCCGCTGGTGGAGATCGAGACCGAGCGCGGCCGCATCGGCTACGGACCGGTGACGCCCGCCGAGGTGGATGAGCTGCTGCACGCCGGCTTCCTGCACGGTGCCGATCATCCCAAGTGCATCGGCGTGGTGGATGAGCTGCCCTGGCTGAAGAAGCAGACGCGCCTCACCTTCGCCCGCATCGGCATCATCGACCCGCTCTCCCTCACCGAGTACGAGGCGCACGGCGGCTATCGCGGCCTGAAGCGGGCCATCGACCTGGGCCCCACCGCCACGGTGGAAGAGGTGGTGGACAGCGGACTGCGCGGCCGCGGCGGCGCCGGCTTCCCCACCGGCATCAAGTGGCGCACGGTCGCCGCTGCCCCGGCCGACCAGAAGTACATCGTCTGCAATGCCGACGAGGGCGACAGCGGCACCTTCGCCGACCGCCTCATCATGGAGGCGGACCCCTACTGCCTCATCGAGGGCATGACCATCGCCGGCCTCGCCGTGGGCGCGACGAAGGGCTTCGTCTATTGCCGCTCGGAATATCCCCTCGCCTTCGTGGTGATGGAGAAGGCCATCGAGAAGGCCCGCATGGCGGGGCTGCTCGGCGACAACATCCTCGGCTCCGGCGTCTCCTTCGACATGGAAATGCGCATGGGTGCCGGCGCCTATGTGTGCGGCGAGGAAACCTCGCTGCTGGAGAGCCTGGAAGGCAAGCGCGGCCTGGTGCGCGCCAAGCCGCCGCTGCCGGCGCATGTGGGCCTCTTCGGCAAGCCCACGGTCATCAACAACCTCGTCTCGCTCGCCACCGTGCCGATCATCCTCGACAAGGGCGGCAAGTTCTATCGCGACTTCGGCATGGGCCGCTCGCGCGGCACCATGCCCATCCAGCTCGCCGGCAACATCAAGCATGGCGGCCTGTTCGAGACCGCGTTCGGCATCTCGCTGGGCGAGCTGGTCAATGAGATCGGCGGCGGCACCGCCTCCGGCCGTCCTGTGAAGGCGGTTCAGGCGGGCGGGCCGCTCGGCGCCTACCTGCCGGTGCACCAGTTCGACACGCCGTTCGACTACGAGGCCTTCGCGGCCAAGGACGCGCTCATCGGCCATGGCGGCATCGTGGTGTTCGACGACACGGTGGACATGGCCCACATGGCCAAGTTCGCCATGGAGTTCTGCGCCCACGAGAGCTGCGGCAAGTGCACGCCCTGCCGCATCGGCTCCACCCGCGGCGTCGAGACCATCGACAAGATCGTCGCCGGCGAGAAGCGCGAGCAGAACCTCGCGCTGCTGGAAGACCTCTGCCACACCATGAAGCTCGGCTCGCTCTGCGCGCTCGGCGGCTTCACGCCCTACCCCGTCGTCAGCGCCCTCACCCATTTCCCGGAAGACTTCGGCGCCACGCCGAAGCTCCCGGTCGCGGCCGAATGACCGTAAAGGAACGCCCCCATGTCGCTCGTCCATGAAATCGACTACGGCACGCCGGCTTCCAAGTCGGAGAAGCTGGTCACACTCACTATCGACGGCATGACCGTGCAGGTGCCGGAAGGCACCTCCATCATGCGCGCCGCGATGGAGGTGGGGAACCAGATCCCCAAGCTCTGCGCCACCGACATGCTCGACGCCTTCGGCTCCTGCCGCCTGTGCCTCGTCGAGATCGAGGGCCGCAACGGCACGCCCGCCTCCTGCACCACGCCGGTGGCGGATGGCATCGTGGTGAAGACCCAGACCGAGCGGCTCAAGAAGATCCGCAAGGGGGTGATGGAGCTCTATATCTCCGACCACCCGCTGGACTGCCTGACCTGCTCCGCCAACGGCGACTGCGAGCTGCAGGACATGGCCGGCGTCGTCGGCCTGCGCGACGTGCGCTACGGCTATGAGGGCGAGAACCACACGAAGCTCGGGAAGGACGAGTCCAACCCCTACTTCACCTATGAAAAGTCGAAGTGCATCGTCTGCAATCGCTGCGTCCGCGCCTGCGAGGAAGTGCAGGGCACCTTCGCGCTCACCATCTCCGGCCGTGGCTTCGACAGCCGCGTCTCGCCCGGCATGGACGAGAGCTTCCTCTCCTCGGAATGCGTCTCCTGCGGCGCCTGCGTACAGTCCTGCCCGACCGCGACGCTGAACGAGAAGGCCATGTACAATATCGGCACCCCCGAGCATTCGGTGGTGACGACCTGCGCCTATTGCGGTGTCGGCTGCACCTTCAAGGCGGAGATGCGCGGCGACGAGCTGGTGCGCATGGTGCCCTACAAGGACGGCAAGGCGAACCGCGGCCATTCCTGCGTGAAGGGCCGCTTCGCCTATGGCTATGCCGTCCACCAGGACCGCATCCTGAAGCCCATGATCCGCTCCTCCATCCACGAGCCGTGGAAGGAAGTGAGCTATGAGGAGGCGATCCAATACGCCGCCTCCGAGTTCAAGCGCATCCAGGAGAAGTACGGCAAGCGCTCGGTGGGTGGCATCACCTCCTCGCGCTGCACCAACGAGGAGACCTACCTCGTCCAGAAGCTGATCCGCGGCGGCTTCGGGAACAACAACGTGGACACCTGCGCCCGCGTCTGCCACTCGCCCACCGGCTACGGCCTGTCCGTGACCTACGGCACCTCGGCCGGCACGCAGGACTTCGACAGCATCGAAGAGTCCGACGTGGTGCTCATCATCGGCGCCAACCCGACCGATGGCCACCCGGTGTTCGGCTCGCGCCTCAAGAAGCGGCTGCGCCAGGGCGCCAAGCTCATCGTGGTCGATCCGCGCCGCACCGACGTGGTGCGCTCGCCCCACATCGAGGCGGCCTACCACCTGCCGCTGCGCCCCGGCACCAACGTGGCGATCGTGACGGCCCTGGCCCACGTCATCGTCACCGAAGGTCTGGTGAACGAGCAGTTCGTGCGCGAGCGCTGCGACTGGGAGGAGTTCCAGGAATGGGCCGCCTTCGTCGCCGAGGAGCGCCACTCCCCCGAGGCGGTGGAGAAGTACACCGGCGTTCCCGCTGATGCCGTACGCGGCGCGGCCCGGCTCTATGCCACCGGCGGCAATGGCGCGATCTATTACGGCCTGGGCGTGACCGAGCACTCGCAGGGCTCGACCACCGTCATCGCCATCGCCAACCTCGCCATGGCCACCGGCAATATCGGCCGCAACGGCGTGGGCGTGAACCCGCTGCGCGGCCAGAACAACGTGCAGGGCTCGTGCGACATGGGCTCGTTCCCGCACGAGCTGCCGGGCTACCGCCACATCTCGGACGACGCCACCCGCGCTTCGTTCGAGGCCCTGTGGGGCGTCGGGCTCGACGACGAACCCGGCCTGCGCATCCCGAACATGTTCGATGCGGCCGTGGAAGGCACCTACAAGGGCATGTACGTGCAGGGCGAGGACATCCTCCAGTCCGACCCCGACACCAAGCATGTCTCGGCGGGCCTTGCCGCGCTGGAGTGCCTGGTGGTGCAGGACCTGTTCCTGAACGAGACCGCCAACTACGCCCACGTCTTCCTGCCGGGCTGCTCCTTCCTCGAGAAGGACGGCACCTTCACCAATGCCGAGCGCCGCATCCAGCGCATCCGCAAGGTGATGGCTCCGAAGAATGGCTATGCGGACTGGGAAGTCACCCAGATGCTGTCCAACGCCCTCGGCTTCCCCATGAACTACAGCCACCCCGGCGAGATCATGGACGAGATCGCGGCTTTGACCCCCTCGTTCGCGGGCGTGAACTACAAGCTGCTCGACGAGATGGGCTCGGTGCAGTGGCCCTGCAACGAGAAGGCGCCGGAAGGCACGCCCATCATGCACATTGGCGGCTTCGTGCGCGGCAAGGGCAAGTTCATGCTCACCGAGTACGTGCCCACCGACGAGAAGACCGGGCCGCGCTTCCCGCTGCTGCTCACCACCGGCCGCATCCTCAGCCAGTACAACGTGGGCGCCCAGACCCGGCGTACCGAGAATGTGGTCTGGCATGCCGAGGACGTGCTGGAGATCCATGCCCACGACGCCGAGGTCCGCGGCATCCGCGACGGCGACTTCGTGAAGCTGGACAGCCGCGCCGGCTCCACCTCGCTGCGCGCCGTGATCTCCGATCGCGTCGCGCCTGGCGTGGTCTACACCACCTTCCATCACCCGGTGACCCAGGCCAACGTGGTGACCACTGACTATTCGGACTGGGCGACCAACTGCCCCGAATACAAGGTGACGGCGGTGCAGGTCTCGCCCTCCAACGGCCCGACCCAGTGGCAGGAGGAATACGAGAACCTCAGCCGCACCAGCCGCCGCATCGCGGCGGAGTGAGGGCCGGGGGCCTCGCCCCCTGCTCCCCCCTTCCGGGTGCCCTCAGGTGTTCCCATCTGAATGGACGAGATGACCGACGAGCCTGCCTGCCCCCTGCCTGCCGACCTCCCCGCGCCCCCTCCGGCGCGGCGGGTGGAGCGTGTGCAGCTGCGGGACGGGCAGGTCTCTTCCGGCACCCGGGCGGTGCCGGAGGAAGTGCCGGTCGCCCTCACCTTCAACGGCACCACCCATGCGGTGATGATGGCGAGCCCCACCGACATCGCCGCCTTCGCGCTGGGCTTCGCCCTCACCGAGGGCATCGTCGTGGCGAAGGAGGAGATCCTCTCACGCGATGTGATCGTCGTCGATGAGGGCATCGAGGCGCGCATGTGGATCGCCGAGGAGAAGATGAAGCATCTCTCCGCCCGGCGCCGCGCGCTCGCCGGCCCCACCGGCTGCGGCCTGTGCGGCGTGGAGAGCCTCGCCGAGGCGGTGAAGCCCGCCGCCCATGTCACCGCGACGTCCGTCTTCGCGCCGGACGTGGTGCTGGGCGCCATGGCGACGCTCGCCCCGCTTCAGGCGCTGAACCGCGAGACCCGCGCGGTGCACGCCGCCGCCTATTTCGAACCCGGCCGGGGCATCCTCGCTCTTGCGGAGGATGTGGGCCGCCACAACGCCTTGGACAAGCTCGTCGGCATGGCCGCCGATGCGGGCTTCGACACCGCGCGCGGCCTGCTGCTGCTCACCAGCCGCGTTTCCATCGAAATGGTGCAGAAGGCGGCGGTGCTGGGCGTGGGCGTCATCGCCGCGGTATCCGCCCCCACCTCCCTCGCCATCCGGACGGCGGAGGCGGCGGGCATCACCCTTGCCGCCATCGTGCGCGATGACGGCTTCGAGATTTTCACCCATCCCGGGCGCATCGCGCCCGCTTCATCGGAACGGGACCATGTCGCATAACTCCACCGAGAAGCTGGTCTATATGGCCAACCAGATCGCCACCGCCTTCGCCGCGCAGAAGCACGAGGCGGCCGTGGAGGCGACGCGCACGCACATCAAGAAGTTCTGGGACCCGCGCATGCGCTCCAAGATCGCCGAGCACGTGGCGCACGGCGGCGAGGGCCTTCAGCCCATCGCCCGCGAGGCGCTGGAAGGTTTGCAGGCGCCAAAGGCGGCCTGATTTCGCCCATCGCCCGCCGCGTGCGGGCGATCGGCTTCTACACCACGTCCCTCGGCGCGAGGGCGCACTGCATGCGCCCCTCCTCCACCTGAAGCACCGGGTGGGCGATGCCAAAGCGGGCTTTCAGCTCCGCGCACGTCTCCGACAGGAAATCATCGTCCAGCGTCGCGCCGGGCCGCACCAGATGGGCGCTGAGCGCCACCGAGGTGGTGCTGAGGCCCCAGATGTGCAGGTCGTGCACCTCGCTCACGCCCGGCCGCGCGGCGAGATAGGCCTCCACCTCGGCCGCGTCGACGCCCGCCGGCACCATGTCCATGGCGAGGTTCACGCTGTCCCGCAGCAGCCCCCATGTGCCGGCGACGATGGCGACGGAGATCGCCAGCGACACCACCGGGTCGAGCCACAGCCAGCCGGTGAGCGCGATGACTGCGCCGGCGATCACCACGCCCAGCGAGATCGCGCCGTCCGCCACCATGTGGACGAAGGCGCCGCGGACGTTCAGGTCGCCCTTGCGCCCCGCCATGAACAGCAGCGCCGTGCCGATGTTCACGCCGACGCCCACCAGCGCCACCACCATCACGATTCCGGTCTGGATCGGCTCGGGGTCTGCGATGCGGCCGAAGGCTTCCAGGATGATGCCGCCGGTGGCGACCAGCAGCAGCATCGCATTGGCGAGCGCGGCGAGGATGGACGAGCGGCCATAGCCGTAGGTGCGCTTGGGCGTCGGCGCACGGCGCGACAGCCACGCGGCCCCCCAGGCGAGCAGCAGGCCGAGCACGTCGGAGAGATTGTGGCCTGCGTCCGCCAGAAGGGCGAGCGAGCCGGACATGAAGCCGAACCCCGCCTCGATGACAACGAAGCCAAGGTTCAGCCCGGCGCCGATGGCAAAGGCCCGCAGCGAATCCGGAGGGGCGTGGGAATGGCCGTGCCCGCCAGAACCATGCGAATGGCGGGCGTGGTCGCGGTCGTGATCGTGATCGTGGCTATCGTGGTCGTCGTGATCGTGGTCGTCGTGATCGTGGCCGTGACCGCTCTGAAGGGATGCCATGCCGCGCCTCCACGCATTCGCGCGGCATCTTCCACAAGCGCCGGGCGATGTCACGCCCGGCCGGCGCGGCGCGAGCGCGCGCCTAGCCGAGGAAGGCCGAGACGGCCCGCACAATTGCCTCCGGCTGCTCGATGGCGGAGAGGTGCCCGCCCGGCAGGCGCGCCAGCTTCGCGCCGGGGATGGCGGCGGCGATGGCCTCGCCCCAGGCTGGCGGCGTCGAGCGATCGCCGTCGGAGACGATGACCAAAGTCTGGGTGGTGATGCGCGTCACGTCAGTGCGGAAATCCATGTCGCGCATGGCGGCGCTGGTGCCCATGTAGCCGGAGGGCCTGGTGCCCGTCACCATCGCCCGCACCTCGGCCACCCGCGCCGGACGCTGCGCCTTCAACTCGGGCGTGAACCAGCTGTCGATGACGGAATCGGCGATGGGTCCGGTGCCATCCTTGCGCACCGCCTTGATGCGGTGATCCCAGAAGCGCGCCGGGCCGGCGTGGGCGGTGGTGTTGGAGAGGATGAGGCGGGTGAGGCGCTGCGGCGCGTTCAGCGCCAGCCACTGACCCACCATGCCGCCGAGCGACAGGCCGCAAAAATCGGCGGTGGCGAGATGGAGCCGGTCCATGATGGCCAGCACGTCGCGGCCGAGGTCGCCCATGGAATAGACCTGGTCAGGCGCCGCGCTCTCGCCATGGCCGCGGGCGTCGTAGCGGATGAGGCGGCGGCCCGCGAACAGCGGCACCACCTCGTCCCACATACCGAGCGTGCAGCCGAGGGAATGGGAGAGGATGAGCGGCGGCGCGCCCTCCGGACCCGTCACCTCCACCCTGAACCGCTCCCCGGAGACCTCCAGCAGCGCCACGGCGCCCTCCCCTCTGGATTCAATATGCCAGAGGTGTAGCGCGTTCAGGCGAAGGCGCAAGCACGGGATGGGCGGCCGTGGCTACCGCGATGCGATCACTCGAGGTCGGTCTCGAAGATGGCCATGCGGAAGTTCTGCACGACCTTCCCCTTTTCCTCGTCCTTGGTGAGGGTGCCGATGGAATCCTCGCCGAGATAGACTTCGGCCGTGTCCTTCGACTTGGCGAAGGCGACCACCTTGAACTTGGGGTTGCCGAACTTGGTCCGCAGGTAGCTGGGAGCGTCCTTATCCAGAACCGGCATGCGGAAATGATAGGAAAGCTCGCCGTCCTCCTCGTCCTTGTCCAGAGTGCCGATGGCTTCCTCGCCGAGGAACACCTCGGCGCTGCCCTTCGGCTTCGCGCGGGCTGCCACGTTGATCTGCGGATTGTTGAAAAGGGTCCGCATATAACGCTGCACCTGCTCGATCTCGGTCTTGTCCAAGGGGTATCCTCCTGAGAGCGGAAGGCCGCCTTATGGCCGCCATCGGGCGTGCGTTCAAGCCGGCGGGGTCAGATGTCCGCACCGGACCAGATGTTGTCCTCGAACATCTGGTCCATGGAGCGCGCGGGCTCGGCGCAGCCGGCCTCGCCCACCACCTTGGCCGGGATGCCGGCGACGGTTGAGTTGCGGGGCACGGGCTTCAGCACCACCGAACCGGCGGCGACGCGGGCGCAGCGGCCGACCTCGATGTTGCCCAGCACCTTGGCGCCGGCGCCGATGAGCACGCCGCGGCGGATCTTGGGATGGCGGTCGCCGCTCTCCTTGCCGGTGCCGCCCAGCGTCACGCCCTGGAGGATCGAGACGTCATCCTCGATCACCGCCGTCGCGCCGATGACGATGCCGGTGGCATGGTCGAAGAACACGCCCCGGCCCATGGGCACCTGCGGATGGATATCCACGGCGAAGACGGATGAGGCGCGGCTCTGGAGGTAGAGCGCGAAATCCTTGTGCCCGTTGCCCCACAGGGAATGCGCGAGCCGGTGCGACTGGATGGCGTGGAAGCCCTTGAAATAGAGCACCGGTTCCAGGGTGCGGTCGGCGGCGGGGTCGCGGTCCACCACCGCCATCACGTCGGCGCGCAGCGCCTGGGAAATGTCCTTGTCGCGGGCCACCGCATCGAGCCAGGCGGCGCGGATGGCCGAGCCCGGCAGGTCGGTGTCGCCGAGGCGGGCGGCGATGCGCTCGCCGATCACGGCTTCGAGGCTGGGCTGGCCGAGGATGGCGCTGGTGAAGAAGCCGGCAAGCAGCGGCTCGCGCTCGGCGGCCTCCTCGGCCTCGTTGCGCAGGCGCGCCCACACGGGGTCCACCACATCGTGCCAGCGCTCGGTGCCAAGGCGCGTCACGCGCGGCACGGCAAGCTCCGGCATCTGGGAAACCATCGGCACTTGCGGCATCTCTGCCTCCTCGGGGATCAAACTTGCTCCTGTTCTAGCACATGCTGCGGCAAGGCGAGAGGTTCCCGCCGGCCGGCGTCAGGGCCGGGACTTCAGGAAGTCGAGAGCGCCCTGCTTGAACACCTTGTCGCCCACGGCGGGATTGTGGTCGCGGTTGGGGATGTCGAGCTGGGTGCCGTCCGGCAGCAGCGCCACCAGCGGCGCGGCCGCGCCGGCCACCGCATCGCGGGTGCCGATGGCGACCATCACCGGCTGGAAGATGCGCCCCACCTCCTCCCGCGACAGCACCTGCCGCGAGCCGCGGATGCAGGCGGCGAGCGCCCTCAGGTCCGCCTTGTTGGCATCGGCGAAGGCGCGGAACATGCGGCCCATGGGGTCCGTGACGTCGTCGAGGCTCGGCGCCTCCAGTGCGTCCGCCACCGTCTGCGGCAGGCCCGCGCCTTCCACGAGATGGATGCCGAGGCCGCCGAAGATGGCCGAGCGCACGGCGTGGGGGAAATGCAAAGCCATCTGGGCGGCGACACGCGCGCCCATGGAATAGCCGATCACGTCCGCCCGCTCGAGGCCGAGATGCCGCAGCAGCCGGTGGGCGTCCTCTGCCATCAGGCGGGTGTCGTACAGCGCGGGATCGTAGAGCTTCTCGGATTCCCCATGACCGCGATGGTCGAAGGCGATGACGCGGTAGCCCGCCTCGGTGAGCGTCTTCGTCCAGGAGGGGCCGACCCAGTTGATCTCCTTGGTGGAGGCGAAGCCGTGGATCAGGAGGACCGGCTCGCCGGCGCCCTGATCGAGATAGGCGATATCGACACCGTCGGAGGAGAAATGGGGCATGAGGAACCTTCGCGGGGAACGGCGAGCGGGAATGTGTCGCGCCGCTCGGGCGCGCGGGCCGGGAAACTAGAAGGTCCCTCCCCGCCTGCCAACTCCCCACCCGTCTCGCCGTCCCGCGCCAGTGCCCGCACCGCCTCGGTGGCGGCGAGGACGTCGCGGGTGGCCTCGGCGATGACATCTGCGGCGGCGCCAGCGGGAACCGCGATCTCCGCCACGGGCGCAACGGTCGGCGTGCGCCGAAAGAAGAGCTTTCCGCGCGGCATCGCTCCGGACGCCGCGTCCCGGCGCCCCCGCCGCCGCTTATGCCGCCACGTCCGGCGGGCGCAGGCGACGCAGAAGGAATTGAAGCTGGACACCAGCGCGAAGAGATAGAAGGCCGCGAGGAAGCCCCACCAGATGAGGTGGAACAGCAGGCTGGTGATGGCGATGGCGCCGCGCCCCAGCGTCTTCAGGATGGCGAGCGTCTGCACCCCCTTGGCGTCGGCGAGGCGGGCGACACGAGAGAGGTCCCGGCCGCCCTCGGCCACCTTCAAGCCTTCCAGCGCGGCGCGGGTGCCGGCCTTGGCCTCGATGCGGGCGGTGTCATCCAGCATCCGGGTGAGGGTGGCGAGGCGATCGGTGCGCACGACGCTTTTCACCGCCGCCCCGTCCACCGCCGTCGAGCCGGACAGGAGGCGGCGCAGGGCGACGAAATCCACGCTTTCGCGGGCGGCCCGGGTGAAGGCGCGCAGCAGGCCGGCGGAGAGGCGGCCAGTGCGCTTCGCCACCTTCACCAGCGAGATACCCATGCGCACCGGCAGGCTCGCGCCCACGGTGGCGTAAGTTCCCGCGGTGACGGCGATGCCCACCGCGGACAGGCCGAGGATGAGCTGATCGGGCTCCTCGCCACGGGCCATCTTGAGGCCTTCGCGGCCGGCGTCGCGGATGTCGCCCCACACCATCAGGTCGCTCGCCGCCGCCCCCGCGAGGCCGGCGAGATCATTGGGCTGGCCGGTGACGAAGCCCATGCCGAACGACTTGGCGGAATGCAGCGCCTGCGCCGCCCCGCCGTTGGCCGCCTCCACCTGCTTGCGCAGCTCCGGGGGAACGGCGAGGTGCCGGGCATCGGCCAAGGCGAGATAGGAGGTGGCGAGGGCCGTATCGTCCTCCGCCAGCGCCGCGGCGATGGCACGCGCGGCGTCCTCCCCGGTGAAGTCCCGGAGGCCAAGATCGGCAAGGGCGGCGGGATCGTCGCGGGCGGCGAGGAGCTTCGCGCTCTCCTTCGCCACGGGCACGAGCCATGGCGCCGCGCCCAGCAGCGAGATGAAGACGACGAGGAAGGCGAAGATGCGGGCCATGGTCTTTCCGTGCCGTCATCCTCGCATCCCATTGTGGCGAAGTCGAAGGGGATGACCGGGCGAGGCGCACCTGCCGTTGCGGCAATCGAAATTGAGCCGCCCCCGGGCTTTCCGCAGCTTCCGCCGGGCGCTTCCGCCGCATACAACGGGGGCTCGGCGCCATTGCGCGTCAAACGAGCATGGCCTGCAGCCGGGCCGGAGACGTTGGGGCATGAGCGTAACGGGATCGAGAGAGCCAGCCGCCTCGGGCGCACCGACGGCGCTGGACCATGCTCTGCGGACGATCCGGCCGGCCTTCGTCAGCGTCGTGGTGTTCAGCTTCTTCATTAACCTCCTCGGCCTCAACGCCTCCATCTACATGATGCAGGTCTATGACCGGGTGCTCGGCAGCCGCAGCATCGAGACGCTGGTGCTGCTCACCCTCATCACCGCCTTCCTCTATCTGGTGTGGGCGGCGCTGGAAGGGCTGCGCTCCCGCCTGCTGGAGCGGGCCGGCATCGCCTTCGACACCAAGGTGGCGGCGGATGTGTTCGATGCCGTGCGGCGCATGGCGCTGCGCGCGCCGGGCAACGGACAGGCGCAGGCGCTGCGCGACCTCGACACGGTGCGCGATTTCTATGCCGGCGCCGGCCTCGCCGCTCTCTGCGACGTGCCGTGGGTGCCCATCTACATGATCTGCGCGACCCTGCTGCATCCCTATTACGGGGTGCTGGCGGTGGCGAGCTGCCTGTTCTCCGGCTTCCTCGCCGTGCTGAACAACCGCGCCACCCGCCAGAGCCTCGCCGAGGCGGGTCGCGCCGGCATCAAGGCGAGCGCCATTGCCACCGCTACCCTGCGCAATGCGGAAGTGCTGAAGGCCATGGGCATGTCCCAGGCGCTGCGCGCGCGCTGGAACGCAGCGCACGAGGACGCCATGGGCTGGCAGAGCCGGGCCGGAGACCGGGGGGCGCTTCTCATCGGCATCACCAAGTTCAACCGGGCGCTGGTGCAGAGCATCGTGCTCGGGCTCGGCGCGTGGCTCGCGATCCAGAAGCAGATCTCGCCCGGCATGATCATCGCCGGCTCCATTCTGGTCGGGCGCTGCATCCAGCCCATCGAGCAGGCGGTGAGCAACTGGAAATCGGTGGTGAACATGCGCACCGCCTATGGCCGCATCCAGCTGCTGCTGCGCGCCGCCCCTCCCCCGCCCGAGCGGCTGCGCCTGCCGGACCCCACGGGAACGGTGAGCGTGGAGAACCTGTTCGTGCGGGCGCCGGTCCGCGAGGTGGCGGTGCTGCGCCAGCTGTCCTTCCGCCTCGATGCCGGGAGCGTCCTCGGCGTCATCGGCCCGACGGCGGCCGGCAAATCCACCCTCGCGCGGGCGTTGGTAGGCGTCTGGCAGGCCGCCTCCGGCGCGGTGCGGCTCGACGGATCGGACCTCGCCCATTGGGACGAGGAGCAACTCGGCCGCCATGTCGGCTACCTGCCGCAGGACGTGGAGCTGTTCGCCGGCACAATCGCGGAGAATATCGCCCGCTTCACCGCGGCCGAGCCGGAGGCCGTGGTGGCGGCGGCGCAGCTCGCCGGGGTTCACGAGATGATCCAGCAGCTGCCGCAGGGCTACAATACCGAGATCGGCGACGGCGGCCTCGCCCTTTCGGGCGGACAGCGCCAGCGCATCGGCCTCGCCCGCGCGGTGTTCGGCCTGCCGGCGCTGATCGTGCTGGACGAGCCCAATGCCAGCCTCGACCCCGCCGGTGAGGCCGCGCTCACCGAAGCGCTGAAGCAGTTGAAGGCAGCGCGCCGCACGGTTGTGCTCATCACCCACAGGCCGGCCGCCCTCGCCCAATGCGATCTCGTGCTCGCGCTCAAGGATGGCGCCGCCCTCGCCTTCGGCCCGCGCGACGAGGTGATGAAGCGCGTCGCCCAGGGTTCGGCGCCCACACAGATGCCTCAGCCGGCAGCCTCTGCCGTGGGCGGCGCACCCACGGTTCGCGTCCGCAAATCCGTTGCCGGCCTCGGCGCCGCGCCGGCCTCGTCGGCCGGTCCGGCGAACCAGCCGTGAGGCGCGCATGACCTCGCCCGCTTTCCCCGACCGCCCCTTCGCCGGCGCCTCGCCCCGGCCTCCCTCGGGCTATCGCAGCGTCGCGCTGCTCGGCTACGCCCTGATCGCCGTCACCTTCCTCGGCTTCGGCGGGTGGGCAGCGATGGCCCGTGTCGACGGCGCCGTGGTCGCGCCGGGCGTGATCGGCGTGGAGAGCAAGCGGCAGGTGGTGCAGCATCTGGAAGGCGGCATCGTCGCCGCCATCCTGGTGCAGGAGGGGCAGACGGTGAGGCGGGACGAAACCCTGTTCCGGCTCGATCCCACCCAGTCGCGGGCCAATGACGAGGCCGCCCTCGCCCAGCGACGCGCCGCCCTGGCCCTGGAAGCGCGCCTCGTCGCCGAGCGGGACAATGCTCCCGCCATCACCTTCCCGCCCGAGCTTCTGGAACTTGCCCGCGTGCCCGCCGTCCGGGAGGCCATGGCCGACCAGATCGCCCAGTTCCGCGACCGCCGCGCCGCCTTCCAGAGCCAGATCGACATCCTGAACGGACGCATCGTCCAGCTCGGCCATGAGCTGGAGGGACTTGCCCAGGAACGTGCCTCGGCCCGGCAGCAATTGGCCTTCGTCGAGGACGAACTGACCGCCGTCCGCGAGCTGGAGCGCAAGCACCTCGTCAACAAGTCGCGCGTCTCCTCGCTGGAGCGGGAAAAGGCGCGGCTGGACGGGCTCGTCGGCCGCAACATTGCCGACGAGGCCAAGGCGCGCGGCTCCATCGGCGAGCAGAAGATGCAGATCGTCCAGCTCACGCAGCAGCGGGCGGAGGACGTCGGCTCCCAGTTGCTGGACATCCGCGAGAAACTGGCGGAGTTGAAGGAGAAGGTTCAGGTCACCCGCAGCGTGCTAGAGCGCATCGAGATCCGCGCCCCCAGCGGCGGGATCGTGCAGAACATCAATCCGCGCATCTACACGGTGGGTGCCGTGGTTCGCCCAGGCGACACGCTGCTGGAGATCGTGCCCGTGGACGCGCCTTTGGTGGTGGAGGCGCGCGTGCCTGTGCAGGACATCGACCGGCTCGACCTCCACGAGGCGGTGGAAGTGCGCTTTCCCGCTTTCCACGGCCGCACAACGCCCATGGTGCTCGGCCATCTCGCGTCGGTGTCGCGCGATCGGCTGGTGGACGAGACCACCCACCAGCCCTATTTCCTCGCCCGCGTCGGCGTGGACGAGACGGACGTGCCGGCCGACCTGCGGAGCCGGCTCCAGCCGGGCATGGATGCGGAAGTCGCCTTCCACACCGGCTCGCGCACCGTGATGAGCTATCTGCTGCGCCCACTGGCCGACGCCATGGCCCGCGCCTTCACCGAGCGCTGAAAGCTCGCGCCCGCGCGCGAACGGGGCTAGAAGCGCCCCGTCGCACAAGCGGAGGACAGCACATGCTGAAGGTCTGGGGCCGCATCAATTCCGTGAATGTGGAAAAGGTGATCTGGACCGCGCAGGAGCTCGGCCTTCCCTTCGAGCGGATCGAGGCGGGCGGCGCGTTCGGCGTGGTGGACACCCCGGACTTCCGCGCCATGAACCCGGTGGGTCGGGTACCGGTGATCGAGGATGACGGCTTCGTGCTGTGGGAATCCAACGCCATCGTGCGCTATCTCGCCACCCGCCACGGGCTCGGCACGCTGATGCCCACTGACCTGCAGCCGCAGGCTGCGGCCGGGCGCTGGATGGATTTCCAGCTCGGCACCGTCGCCGCCCCTCTGAGCGCGCTGACCTGGGGCATTGTGCGCACCGCGCCTGACAAGCGCGATCCGAAGGCCCTCGCGCCGGCCTTCGCCAGTCTCGGCGCGGCGCTGGCCATCGTGGAGGCGGCGCTCGCCGGCCGAAACTATCTGGTGGGCGAGAGACTCACCGTCGCCGATATCCCGCTCGCCTGCTGCGCCCACCGCTGGTTCAACATGCCGCTGGAGGGCACCGGGCTGGAACGGCCCGATTTGCCCAACCTCGCCGACTGGTACGCACGGCTGAAGGCGCGCCCGGCGGTCCAGGGGCTCATGCCGACGCCGCTGACCTGAGCGAACGCGACGGGGCGCGCGCTCAGAAGTGCGTCACCCCGTCATAGATCAGCTTCACGCCGACCACGGCGAGGATGGCATAGACGAGGCCGAAGAAGCGCTCCGGCGAGACCCGCCGCACCAGCCAGACGCCGGCCATGGTCGAGAGCACGGCGATGGGAATCAGCACGGCCGAGGTCGCGAGATTCTGGAACGAGACCTGGCCCAGCGCGAGGAAGAACGGCAGCTTCACCCAGTTCACCACCGCGAAGAAGGCGGTGGCCGTCGCCGCGAACTGCTGCACGGGCAGCGGGCGCCGCAGCAGATAGATCATCAGCGGCGGGCCACCCGCATTGGCGATCATGCTGGTGAAGCCGGAGACGGCGCTCCACACCGCGGCGGCGATGGGACCGGACTCCCCCGGCGTCCGCTTCAGCCGCCGCGACAGGAAGGAGCGCCCCGCCTCCGCCACCGAGAGCACGCCGATGCCGAAGGCCACCGCGGCGTCGGACACGGAGGCCGCGAGGAGATAGCCGAGAACGATGCCCGCGATGGCGCCGGGAAGGGTGCGCAGCAGCTCCTTCCGGCTCCAGCGGCGCCAGTAGGCGTAGAGGCTCACCACATCCTGGACGATCAGCACCGGCAGGATGATGGCGGCCGCTTGGATGGGCGACATCACCAGCGCCAGAATGGGCTGGCCCAGCACCGACAGGCCGGTGAAGCCGCCCTTGGAGAGGCCCACCACAATGGTGGCCGGCACAGCGGCGGCATAGAAGAGGGGATCAACGATCAAGGGGGAACTCGCTGCAGCAGCCGCCCCTCGCGCGGGGACGGGCGCCGGTCGCGCGGAGGCGCCGGCCCCCGCCTATAGCAGCCCCCCCGGCCCGGCACGACAGAAATTCCCCTGCAAGGCCAAGCCCCAGTAAGCCTCTCAGCGCCTCTCCCTGCGGCAGGAGCCGAGCCGCGCGAGGGCCAGCGCCTGCTCGAAGCCGGCTTCGAGGGAATCGATGACGGGCACGGGAGCGGCGACCTCGATCTCGGCCGCGTAACCGGCCAGCGCCGCGCCGCCGAGAATGAGCACATCCGGCGCCTGCGCGGCGATGGTCTCCTCCACCACCCGCGCCACGGCCCAGGTCTTGTCCGAGGAACCGTCCGCATGGCGCGCGGACAGGCCGAGGGCGTCGCCCGGGACCATGGCGATGCCCGCGCAGCGCCCATCCAAGTGGGTGCGGCGCATCAGCTCGCGCAGCATGGCCGGCCATTCGCCGTGCGGCACCACGATGGAGAAGCGTTCGCCCAATTGGAGCGCGGTGAGGATGCTCGCCTCCGCCATTCCGGCAAAGGGGAAGGCGAACGCGCCACGCAGCGCCTCAAGCCCCGGCTCGCCGAAGCACGCGTAGAGGGCGGCATCGAACGGCGGGCGCCCTTCCTCCCGCTCCTTCGCCACGGCCGACGCCACCGCCTCCAGGGCCGCATGGCCCGCCACCGCCGCGGATTGGCGGGTGGTGACATAGGGCTCGCCGAACGTGGCCGTGACGCCGACAAGTTCGACGCCCGCTGGCGCGCGACGGCCCAGCGCCGCCACCATGCGATCGGTCACGGCTTTGCTGGTATTCGCGTTGAGAACCAGAATCTTCAAAGCGCCCTCCCCTGCCCGCCCCAAAGGAAGCACCCGCAGGCCGCGCTGAAAAGCGGCACGCACGCCGCTGAGGCCAAAATGCATGCGATGGACCGCTTCTGCCTAATAGGTGGGCACATGCGTAATTCGTTGATGATTTGACGACGAACTGTTGCAAGCATTCCGTAGCGGCACAAAGGATCGCGGCGGCTTCGACCGCATGGCACAGGGGTTGCTAGCCAGCATGGGCATCGCGCCGAAGAGGACTCGACGATGCTCAAGAAAGACCTGCGCAACAGCCCGGCCAGCCGCCTCCTGCGGACGGCCGCCTTTCTCGTGGCCACGGGGGGCGCCATCGCCGTCCCGGCCCTTCTGGTACCGGGCTTTGCCGCTGCTGAGACCACCCTGCGCATCGGCATGACGGCGGCCGACATTCCGCGCACCCTCGGCCAGCCCGACCAGGGCTTCGAGGGCAATCGCTTCACCGGTCTCACCATGTATGACGCGCTGGTGCTGTGGGATCTGTCCTCGGCCACCAAGCCCAGCGTCCTCGTTCCCGGCCTCGCCACCGAATGGAAGGTGGACGATCAGGACAAGACCAAGTGGGTCTTCAAGCTGCGCCCCGGCGTGACCTTCCATGATGGCTCGCCCTTCAACGCCGATGCCGTGGTGTGGAACGTGGACAAGGTGCTCAACAAGGAGGCACCCCAGTTCGATGCCAGCCAGGTGGGCGTCACCGCTTCGCGCATGCCCACCCTCGCATCGGCGAAGAAGATCGACGACCTGACGGTGGAGTTGACCACCAAGGAGCCGGACTCCTTCCTGCCCTACAACCTCACCAACCTGTTCATGGCGAGCCCCGCCCACTGGCAGAAGCTCTATGAGACGGCCGAGGGCGCCGACGCGAAGGCGAAGGCTGCCGCGGCCTGGACCATCTTCGCCCGCAGCGCCTCCGGCACCGGCCCGTGGAAGATGGCCGCCTTCGTTCCGCGCGAGCGGCTGGAGCTGGTGAAGAACCCCACTTACTGGGACAAGGACCGCATCCCCAAGACCGACCGCATGGTGCTGCTGCCCATGCCCGAGGCCAACGCCCGCACCGCCGCCCTCCTCGCAGGCCAGGTGGACTGGATCGAGGCGCCCGCGCCCGACGCCCTGCCCCAGCTGAAGTCCCGTGGCTTCAAGATCGAGGCGAACGAGCAGCCGCACGTCTGGCCCTGGCAGTTCTCCCGCATCGAGGGCTCGCCGTGGAACGACATCCGGGTGCGCAAGGCGGCGAACCTGTGCATCGACCGTGAGGGGATGAAGGAAGGCCTGCTCGGCGGCCTCATGGCCCCCGCCACCGGCACAGTGGAGCCCGGCCACCCCTGGCGCGGCAACCCCACCTTCCAGATCAAGTATGATGTGAAGGAGGGCCAGAAGCTGATGAAGGAAGCCGGCTTCGGCCCGGACAAGAAGCTGAAGGTGACGACGCAGACGTCGGCGTCCGGCTCGGGGCAGATGCTGCCCCTGCCCATGAACGAATACCTGCAGCAGGCTCTGGCCGAATGCTATTTCGACGTGAAGCTCGACGTGATCGAGTGGAACACGCTGTTCACCAACTGGCGCAAGGGCGCGAAGGACCCCTCCGCCAACGGCTCCAACGCGGTGAACATCACCTACGCCGCCATGGACCCGTTCTTCGCCATGGTGCGCTTCCTCCAGTCCGGCATGGCGCCGCCGGTGTCCAACAACTGGGGCTACATCAACAACCCGAAGTTCGACGAACTGGTGAAGAAGGCGCGCAACTCCTTCGACCCCACCGCGCGTGATGCCGCCCTCGCCGAACTGCACGCGGCCTCGGTGGACGACGCGGCCTTCCTGTGGGTCGCCCACGATGTTGGCCCCCGCGCGCTGAGCCCGAAGATCAAGGGCTTCGTGCAGCCCAAGAGCTGGTTCGTGGACTTCTCGCCGGTGTCCATCAGCCAGTGAGGCGGTGGATCGCGGCGCAGCCGCGAGACGGATGAGGGGGCAGTCACCGGCCAGACGGTGTCGGGGGCCGAGAGGCCCTCACCCCTCACCCCTCACCCCCGACCCCTCTCCCGCAAGGGGAGAGGGGGGAGAACAGAAGCGACCCGCGCGGAGCCCGTCAGCTCCGCGCCCCATCAGCATCCACAAGGTGGCCCCGTGCTGGTCTATGTCCTCAGGCGCATCGTCTACGTGATCCCCATCGTCGTCTCGGTGGCGCTGGTGTGCTTCCTTCTGGTGCACATCACACCCGGCGACCCGCTGGTGGCGGTGCTCCCGCCCGACGCCTCCGCGGAACTCGCGGCGCAGATGCGCGCGGCCTACGGCTTCGACCAGCCGCTGCCGGTGCAGTTCGGCATCTGGATCTGGAAGGCGCTGCACGGCAATCTCGGCACCTCCATCGCCACCGGCCGGCCCGTGCTCAGCGAAGTCACAGCGGCGGTGGGCAACACCTTCATCCTCGCCGTGACGGCCGCCTTCATCGGCTTCGTGATGGGCGCGTTCTTCGGCCTCATCGCCGGCTATTTCCGCAACACCTGGGTAGACAAGCTCGCCACCTCCATCGCGGTGGCCGGTGTTTCCGTGCCCCATTACTGGCTGGGCATGGTGCTGGTCATCATCTTCTCGGTGTGGCTCAACTGGCTGCCCGCCGTGGGCATGGGGCCGGGCGGCTGGGCGTGGAACTGGGAGCATCTGCGCTTCCTCATCCTGCCCGCCGTCACCATGTCGGTAATCCCCATGGGCATCGTGACGCGCACGGTGCGCGCGCTGACCGGCGACATCCTCTCGCAGGATTTCGTCGAGGCGCTGCGCTCCAAGGGCCTCAGGGAAACCCAGGTGTTCCGCCACGTGGTGAAGAACGCCCTGCCCACCGCCATCGCCGTCATGGGCCTCCAGCTCGGCTATCTGCTGGGCGGCTCGATCCTCATCGAGACGGTGTTCTCCTGGCCGGGCACCGGCTTCCTCTTGAACTCGGCGATCTTCCAGCGCGACCTGCCGCTGCTGCAGGGCACGATCCTCGTGCTGGCGCTGTTCTTCGTCTTCCTCAACCTCGTGGTGGACATCGCCCAGGCGGCGATCGACCCGCGCATCAAGAGGGCCTGATCGTGGCGATGACCAGCGACGCCGCCCTCGAGGCGGCCCCCGTCGAGAAGGCCCGCGGCTACTGGGCGACGGTGGCCCGCCGCCTCTCCCGCGACAAGGTGAGCATGGCCTGCGCGGCCATCCTCATCCTCATCGTGCTCGCCGCCATCTTCGCACCCTGGCTCGGCCTCGCCGATCCCTACCAGGGCTCCATGATCCGCCGGCTGCGCCCCATCGGCACGCCGGGCTATCCGCTGGGCACCGACGAGCTCGGCCGCGACATGCTCTCCCGCCTCGTCTATGGCGGGCGCCTCTCGCTGCTCATCGGCATCCTGCCGGTGATCCTCGCCTTCGGCATCGGAACCAGCCTCGGGCTGCTGGCCGGCTATCTCGGCGGCAAGGTCAACACGATCATCATGCGTACGATCGACGTGTTCTACGCCTTCCCCTCCGTGCTGCTGGCCATCGCCATCTCCGGCGTGCTGGGGGCCGGCATCGTCAATTCCATCGTGTCGCTCACCGTCGTGTTCGTGCCGCAGATCACCCGCGTGGCGGAGAGCGTCACCACCTCGGTGCGCTCGCTCGACTTCGTGGATGCGGCGCGGGCATCGGGCGCCTCGGCGCTCACCATCATGCGCGTCCATATGCTGGGCAACGTGCTGGGGCCGATCTTCGTCTATGCGACGGGCCTCATCTCCGTCTCCATGATCCTCGCGGCGGGCCTCTCCTTCCTCGGCCTCGGCACACGGCCGCCGGAGCCCGAATGGGGCCTGATGCTGAACACCCTGCGCACCGCCATCTACGTCAATCCGGGCGTGGCGGCGCTGCCGGGCGTGATGATCTTCGCCGTCTCCATCTGCTTCAACATGCTCAGCGACGGGCTGCGCAGCGCCATGGACATCCGCAATTGAGCACCATCGAACCTCTTGAGGATCTCGGCGGACCGGCCCAGCCGCTGCTCGCCGTCAACAGCCTCACCAAGCACTTCCCCATCGGCGGCGGCCTGTTCGCCGAGAAGAAGACCGTGCGGGCGGTGGACGACGTGTCCTTCGCCGTCGCCAAGGGCGAAACGCTCGGCATCGTGGGCGAGAGCGGCTGCGGCAAGTCCACCACCGCGCGCCTCCTCATGCACCTCATGCCGCGCACCTCCGGCGAGATCCTGTTCGACGGGCAAGTCGTCGGCTACAGCCTCTCCCTGCGCGAGTTCCGGCGCGGGATGCAGATGGTGTTCCAGGACAGCTATGCGTCCCTGAACCCGCGCCTCACCATCGAGGACAGCATCGCCTTCGGCCCCAAGGTGCACGGCGTCTCCGACAAGGAGGCGCGGGCACTGGCGCGCGAGCTGATGGGCAAGGTGGGCCTGCGCCCCGAAGTCTTCGCCAATCGCTATCCCCACGAGGTCTCCGGCGGCCAGCGCCAGCGCGTGAACATCGCCCGCGCTCTTGCCTTGAAGCCTCGGCTCGTCATCCTCGACGAGGCAGTCTCGGCGCTGGACAAGTCGGTGGAAGCGCAGGTCCTGAACCTGCTTACCGACCTCAAGCGCGAGTTCGGCCTCACCTACGTCTTCATCAGCCACGACCTCAACGTCGTCCGCTACATCTCCGACCGCGTGCTGGTGATGTATCTCGGGCAGGTCGTGGAGGTTGGGCCGGTGGACGAGGTGTGGGAGGCCCCTGCCCACCCCTACACGCGCGCTCTGCTCGCCGCTATGCCGGCCCTCGACCCGGACAAGCGCACCGAGACGCCGCCGCTCTCGGGCGATCCGCCCAACCCCATCGACCCGCCTGCCGGCTGCCGCTTCCACACCCGTTGTTCCTTCGCCGAAGAGGTGTGCGGCCGCGTCGGCCCGGCGCTCTCCCCGGCGACACCTGGCGATACGGCGCCCGATGCCCATCTCGCCGCCTGTCACATGGTGATCCCGGGCTCCGGCCACAGCCGCGCGCCCGCCGCGACGGAGGTCGCCGCATGAGCCAGCATCTTTCGTCTGAAGACGCCGCCGCCATCATCCGCGCCGCCGGCCTCGATCTTCCCGCCAGTGATGCGGCGCGCATCGCTTCCGGCATTTCGCCGGGCCTCGCAGCCTTCTTGGCCATCGCCGGAACCCTGCCGTTCGATCTGGAGCCGGCGACCTTCCTCGCGGTGCAGCGGCCCTGCGCGGAGCCGAAGGAGGGCGGCCAATGAGCCTGTCGCTCCGCCCCTCCGCCGGCGCGCCGGCCGATCCGGCGCTGATGACGCTCGCGGAAGCCGCCATGGCCATCCGCGCCGGCGTGCTCTCCTCCCGCGAGGCGACGGAAGCGTGCCTGGCCCGCATCGCGCGGCTCCAGCCAGCGCTCAACGCCTTCATCGCCATCGAGCCGGAAGCGGCGCTGGCCGCCGCCGATGCGGCCGATGCCGCGCTGGCGCAGGGCGAGGTGAAGGGCCTGCTGCACGGCCTGCCCCTCGCCCACAAGGACATGTTCTACGAGGAAGGCCTCGTCTCCACCTGCGGCTCGAAGATCCTGCGGGACAAGGTGGCGACGACCAATTCCACGGCGCTCGCCCGTATCAAGGCGGCGGGCACGGTGCGGCTGGGCGCGCTGCACATGGTGGAGTTCGCCTACGGCCCCACCGGCCACAACGCCCATTTCGGCGCCGCGCGGAACCCGTGGAACACCGCCCATGTCACCGGCGGCTCCTCCTCCGGCTCGGGGGCGGCGGTGGCAGCGCGGCTCACCTATGGCGCGCTCGGCTCAGACACCGGCGGCTCCATCCGCATGCCCGCGCATTTCTGCGGCGTCACGGGGCTGAAGAGCACGGTGGGGCTCGTGAGCCGCTACGGCGCCATGCCGCTCTCCTTCTCCCTCGACACCATCGGCCCGCTGGCCCGCACGGTGGAGGACTGCGCCATCCTGCTCAGCCTCATGGCCGGGCATGATCCGCTCGATCCCACCACCGCCACCGCCCCGGTGCCGGACTATCTCGCCGCCGCCGAAGGCCGCCTCAAGGGCCTTACCATCGGCATACCCGATGCCTTCTATGTGGACGATCTCGACCCCGAAGTCGCCCGCGTGCTGGACGAGACCATCGCGACGCTGAAGCGCGGCGGCGCGCGCATCGTCAGCGTGTCGTTGCCCGACCAGATGAAGCTCTCCGGCGCCTCGCAGGTGGTGCTGAACTGCGAGGCCTCCGCCAGCCACAAGGCGTGGCTTCTGGAGCGCCCGCAGGATTACGGCCCGCAGATCCGCTCCCGGCTGGAGAACGGCTTCGCCATCCCCGCCGTGACCTATCTGGAAGCGCTCCGCTGGCGCGGGCCGGCGCTGGCCGAGCATCTGGCGGCGGTCGCCGAGGTGGATGCCGTGCTCGCCCCCACCGCTCCCATGCCCGCCCCCACCATCGCCGAGACCGACACGGACGGCGGGCTGGGCGCGGAGGCGATGATCCAGCGCATCACCCGGTTCACCCGGCCGGTGAATTATCTCGGCCTGCCCACCGTGAGTCTGCCCTGCGGCTTCACCGGCGCAGGACTTCCCGTCGGCTTGCAGGTGATCGGCCGGCCGTTCGCCGAGACAACGCTGATCCGCATCGGCGCCGCCTTTCAGCGCGAAACCGATTTCCACGAACAGATGCCGGAGGAGGCATGATGGCTGCTGTCCCAACGCCCCTCGTCGATATCCGCGACCTCACCATCCGCTTCACCGGCGAGCGCACCGTCCATGCGGTGAACGGCGTGTCGCTCTCCCTCGGCGAGGGCGAGGTGCTCGGGCTGCTGGGGGAATCCGGCTCGGGCAAGAGCGTCACCATGCGCGCGCTCATGCGCCTCCTGCCCAAGCGGCGCTCGGTGATCTCCGGCAGCGTACATGTGGCGGGGCAGGATGTGCTCGCCATGGACGACGCCACGCTCTCCGACTTCCGCGGCCGCACCGTCTCCATGATCTTCCAGGAGCCCGCTCTGGCGCTGGACCCGGTCTACACCATCGGCCGGCAGATTTCGGAATCGGTGATGCGCCACGAGGGCGCGAGCCAGCGCGACGCAACGGCCCGCGCGCTGGAGATGCTGGAGCTGGTGCGCATCCCCTCGGCGAAGCGCCGGCTGGATGCCTATCCCCACGAGATGAGCGGCGGCATGCGCCAGCGCGCCATGATCGCGCTCGCTTTGGCCTGCCGCCCCAAGATCCTTCTGGCGGACGAGCCCACCACCGCGCTCGATGCCACGGTTCAGATCCAGATCCTGCTGCTGCTGCGCGAGCTGCAACGGGAGATGGGCATGTCGGTGATCTTCGTCACCCACGATATCGGCGTCGCCATCGAGATCTGCGACAAGGTGGCGGTGATGTATGCCGGCCAGATCGTGGAGACCGGCACGCTGGGCGAGATCGTCCGCACGCCGCAGCATCCCTATCCGCGCGGGCTGCTCGCCTCCACCGTGCATGGGGCGGCGCGAGGGGCGCGGCTGGAGACCATCCCCGGCACGCCGCCCTCCCTCGACAAGGCGCCCGTCGCCTGCTCCTTTGCGCCGCGCTGTGCCTTCGCGCAGCCGCGCTGCACCGTCGCGCCGCCGCCGCTCGTCCATCTCGGCCCCGGCCGCGACGTGCGCTGTGTTCTGGCTGAAACCCCCGTTCCGGTGAATTGATGTCCGCACCCGCCTCCAACCTGACCATTGACGCCGACCGCCTCTGGAGCAGCATCATCGAGACCGCCCGCTTCGGCGGCACCGAGAAGGGCGGCGTGCGCCGTCTCACCTTGTCGGAAGAGGACCGGCAGGTGCGCGACTGGTTCCGCGCCGCCTGCGAGGCCGCCGGCTGCACCGTGAGCGTGGACGGCCTCGGCAATATGTTCGCTCTGCGGCCGGGGAAGGACATGACCAAGCTGCCGCTCGGCATCGGCTCGCACCTCGACACCCAGCCCACCGGCGGCAAGTTCGACGGCATCCTGGGCGTGATGGCGGCGCTGGAAGTGGTGCGCACGCTCAATGACGCGGGCATCGAGACCGAGGCGCCCATCTGCGTCTGCAACTGGACCAACGAGGAAGGCTCCCGCTTCGCCCCGGCCATGATGGGCTCGGCGGGCTACGTGGCCGACCTGCCGGTCTCCGACATCCTCGCCCGCACCGATGCGGAGGGCATCAGCGTCGGCGCGGCGCTGGACGCCATCGGCTATCGCGGCCCGGAAGAGGTGGGCGCGCGGAAATTCTCCGGCTTCCTCGAACTGCACATCGAGCAGGGGCCGATCCTGGAGGCGGAGGGGCTTCCCATCGGCGTGGTGGAACACGGCCAGGGCATCATCTGGTACGACGGCCGCATCAGCGGCTTCGAGAGCCATACGGGCTCCACGCCCATGCATCTTCGCAAGGATGCGCTTGCCGCCCTCTCCGAGATCGTGCTGGCCATCGAGGGCCTCGCCAAGGCCCATGGGCCGAACGCGGTGGGCAGCGTCGGCGAGGCGGTGATCGCGCGGCCCTCGCGCAATGTGATCCCCGGCGAGATCGCCTTTTCCGGCGAGTTCCGCACGCCGGACGCCGCCATTCTGGATGCTCTCGACAAGGCGCTTCAGACGCAGGTCAAGGAGATCGCCGCGCGGCGGAAGGTGGACATCCGCCTCGACACCATCTGGCGCAAGGAACCCACCCATTTCGACCCGGCCATGACCGGCGCCATCGCCGCCGCCGCCGACCGGCTCGGCCTGCCGCACCGGCCCATCGTCTCCGGCGCGGGGCATGACAGCTTCCACCTCGCCACCGTGGTGCCCACCGCCATGATCTTCGTGCCGTGCAAGGACGGCGTGAGCCACAACGAGCTGGAATCGGCCAAGCCAGAGGAGTGCGCCGCCGGCGCCAATGTGCTGCTGCACGCGGTGCTCGCGGTGGCGGGCGGCGGCGCGTGAGGCCTCTCGTCCCGCGCCCGCTGACGGCGGCGGCCTTCGCGCCCTATGGCGAGGTGTTCGCGGTGCCGGAGACGGTGGGCGTGCGCACCTCCTTCGACAAAGGTCTCGCCAACCTGAAGCCCGATGCGCCCGCCAGCCTCTCCATCATTCTCGCCGCGCCGGTGCCGCAGCCGGTGGCGGTGGAGGTGATCGAGCGGCATATCTTCACCTCCCAGAGCTTCGTGCCCATGGCACCCGCGCGCTGGGTGATCGTGGTGGCGCCGGGCACGGCCGAGGACGGGCCGGACCTCGCGGCGGCGGAAGCCTTCCTGCCCGCGCCGGGACAGGGCATCACCCTGGCGCCGGGCACCTGGCACGCCCCGCTGACCGTGCTCGATGCCCCCGCCCCGTTCGCGCTCCTCATGTGGCGCGACTACGGGCCGGACGACGAGGAGGTGATCCCCATTCCGGCCATGGCGGTGGCCCTCTAAGCCCGCCCAGCGCCTGAGCGAACGCAGCGCTCACGCCTCGGCCAGCCGCGCCCGCCCCCATTTGCGGACGGCGTGCAGGCCATCCAGCACCGGCCGCTCCACCAGCACCAGAAACAGGCTGGCGATGAGGAACGTCGCGAGCGCGGTGAGCGCAAACAAGAGCGCGAGCCCTGCCACGCCCAGAGGCGCGAAATGAACGAAGGCCCATGCCGCCGGCCCGACGATGAGCGGCACATGCACCAGATAGAGCGGGAAGGAGAGCGCGCCGAGATGCTGCAGCGCCGGCCGCTCGAACAGGTCACGCAGCCATGGCGTGGTGAGAAAGGCGATGATGACGAGCAGCGCCCCCGCCTCCCGCCATCCCTCGGCGCCGAGGCGGGAGAGGATGGCGTCGGCAAGGCCCGGCCCGTCCGCATGGCCGGGATAGGTGGCGCCGAGCACGAGGCCGAGGAGCGCGAGCAGCGTCCCCCACATGGGCAGCGGCCTCAGCCAGCCGCGCAGCTCGAACAGCAGCGCCCCGCCGCAAAAGGCGGCGAGTGAGAAATTGCCGGCGATCGCAAGACCAACGAGCCCCGCCACCAGCGCCGGCACCCGTGCCGGGCCGCGTATGAGAGCATAGCCGCCATAGATGAGGAACGAGCCCGTCAGCTCAATGCGCATGGTCCATAGCGGATTGTCGAACAGCGGCTGGCCCTTCTGCACGAACACCCCCACCGCCCCTTCCCACGCCGCCACCCACAAGGGTGGGAGGGGCGGCTGATGGGTCCAGCGGAACCACGAACTGCCGGAGATCGCCTGCGCCGCCTTGCCCGCATCGGGAAAGCCGGTGATCCAGAACCAGGCGATGAGCGAGCCGGCGAGCGCCGGCAAGGCGAGGCGGAAGTACCGGAGGCCGATCAACAGCGGCGCTTCCTTCAGCGTGCGCGGCGCCGAGGCGGCCAGCACGAAGCCGCTCAAGGCGAAGAAGACGGCGACGGAGAAATGCCCGTTCCACAGCACCGCCAGCGGCGTGTCGGAGACCGAAAAACCCGTGCGGCCCCAGGAGCGGAAGGGACCGGGCGTGAAGGCGTAGAAGAAATGGAAGATCGCCACCGTGCAGGAGGCAAAGCCCCGCAGGCCATCGAGACTTGTCACGCGCCCAAGGGGAGGCTCGACATGGGGCGGATCGATGAGGTGCGTTCCGGAAACGGGCATCGGGCAGGCGTTAGGGGCAGCAAGCGGGAGCCAGACCGTAACCCCGGCGTCGGCGCGGGTCCATCACCTGCTCCGACGCGCCCCCATTCCGCCAATTGGCTGGTCAGGCCCCGGCGAACGCATCCGAGCAAAGCGCCTTGAGCGCCGCGCGATATTCGTCCCCGAGGCGCGCGCACAATTCGGCGGCGCCCGGCAGATCGGCGATGCCGCCCACCCCCTGCCCCGCCGACCACACGGTCTTCCACGCCTTGGCCTCGTTGGACATGTCGAGCTTGGCGTGACCCTGGAGATTGTCCGGGTCGAGCCCGGCGGCGCGGATGCTGGGCTTCAGGAAATTGGCGTTCACGCCGCTGATGGCCGGCGTGTAGAGGATGTCGGCAGCTGCGGAGGACAGGATCATGTCCTTGAACTCCTGCTGCACCATGGCCTCGCGGGTGGCGATGAAGCGCGTGCCCATATAAGCGAGGTCCGCCCCGGCCGCGCGGGCGGCGAGGATCTGTGCGCCGGTATTGATGGCGCCAGCCATCAGGATGGTGCCGGCGAACACCTGCCGGATCTCGGTGACGAGGGCGAAGGGGCTGATCTGCCCCGCATGGCCGCCCGCGCCGGCCGAGACGGCGATGATGCCGTCCACGCCCGCTTCCGCCGCCTTCTCCGCATGGCGGCGGCTGATGACGTCGTGGAATACGACGCCGCCATAGGAATGCACCGCCTTCACGAGATCGGGCACCGCCCCGAGCGAGGTGATGACGAGCGGCACCTTCTCCTCGACGCAGATGGCGAGGTCCGCCTCGACGCGCGGATTGGACTTGTGAACGATGAGGTTGACGCCGAAGGGCGCGGCATCCTCCACCTCGGCGAGGCGTGCTTTGATCTCGCGCACCCAGTCGCGAAAGCCCTCGCTGGTACGGGCGTTCAGCGCCGGAAAAGTGCCGACCATGCCCGAGCGCGACACCTCGACCACGAGGTCGGGGCCGGACGTGAGGAACATGGGTGCGGCGACGGCGGGGATTTTCAGGCGGCCCTCGAAGGCGGCGGGAAGCGGCATGGGATGGTCCTTGTTCTGGCGCGGCGTGGCCGCGTGTTCTGGATCCGGGAACCCGCTCAGACAGCGGCCGCCTTGGCGGCCTGGCGGGCAAAGAAAGCGGCGATCTTTTCCTGCGCCTGCGGGCTCTGAATGAGGGCAGCGCAATAGTCGCGCTCCACTTTCAACGCCTTGTCCAGGGGCAGGCGCGCGCCCTCGAACACGCAGGACAGGATGGCGCGCGGCGCGGGATCTTCCCCCCGGGTCCGCGCCAGCACACGGGCATTCCACAGGGCGAAGAGATCGCCTGCGGCCGTGCTGGTGGGTGCGAGGCCCGGCAGGCGAAAGCCCTTTACATCCCATGGCGCGACCGGGTTGACCCGTCCCCCGCGCAAGGCGGCTTTGGCAGCGGGAATGAGATCCTCCGCAGCCACAATGGCGTCGGTGAGCCCGGCCGCCTGCGCCTCGGCGGCGCTCATGGGCCGGCCGTCCACCAGGATCGGCAAGGCGGCGGCGATGCCGAGGCGGCGCAGCACGCGCTGGGTTCCGCCAGCGCCGGGCAAGATACCGAGCGTGACCTCCGGCAGTCCAAAGAGGCCCTTGGGATTATCAGCGACGAGCCGGCGATGGCAGGCGAGCATCAGTTCCAGCCCCGCTCCCAGCGCCGTGCCGGGCGCGGCGGCGACCACCGGCTTGCCGCACGTCTCGAGCCTACGGAACAGCGCCCCCATGCGGCCAATGCGGCGCGCCGCTTCCGGCAATGTCACGTCCGGTGCCGCGAGGCCGTTCATGATGGCGAGATCCGCCCCGGCGAGGAAGGACGACTTTCCCGAGGTGACGATGATGCCGGAGACGGCGCCGTCCGCCGCCAGCCGCTCCACCTCGGCCTCCAGCGCCTCCACCAGCTCCCAGCCCAGCGTGTTCACCGATCGGCCGGGCTGGTCGAGGATGAGAATGGCGATGCCGTCGCCGTCGATCTCCGTGCGCAGCATGGCTCAGACCCGTTCGATGATGGTGGCGACGCCCATGCCGGCGCCGATGCACAAGGTGGCAAGCGCCGTGGCCTTGCCCGTTCGCTCCAGCTCGTCGAGCACGGTGCCGAGGATCATGGCTCCGGTGGCGCCGAGCGGGTGGCCCATGGCGATGGCGCCGCCGTTCACGTTCACCTGCGCGGGGTCGAGCCCCAAGGCGTCGATGAAGCGCAGCGCCACGGCGGCGAACGCCTCGTTGATCTCGAAGAGGTCGATGTCCGCGACACTCATCCCCGCCCGCTTCAGCGCCTTCTCGGCCGCGAAGGACGGCGCGGTGAGCATAATGGTGGGTTCCGAGCCGATCTCTGCGAAGGCGCGGATGCGCGCGCGCGGCCTCAGGCCCGCCGCCGCCCCGGCCTCCCGCGTGCCGATGAGCACGGCCGCCGCGCCGTCCACGATGCCGGAGGAGTTGCCGGCGTGGTGGACATGGGCGATCTCGCCGACTTCGGGATAGCGCAGGCGCGCAATTTCGTCGAAGCCGGGGTCCGCCCCCATGGCGGCGAAGGCGGGCTTGAGGCGGGCGAGATCTTCAACGCTGGAATTGCCCCGCACCGTCTCGTCGCGGTCCAGCATCACCTCGCCGATATGGTCGGTGACCGGCACGATGGAGCGGGCGAAGCGGCCTTCCGCCCAGGCCCGCGCGGCACGGTGGTGGCTCTCCACGGCGAAGGCATCCACCGCAGCGCGGTCATAGCCCCATTTGGTGGCGATGAGATCGGCGCTGATGCCCTGCGGCACGAAGCGGGTGGCGAAGGCCACGTCCGGGTCCTGGCTCCACGCCCCGCCGTCCGAGAGGATGGGAATGCGCGACATGCTCTCGCAGCCGCCGCCGATCACCATATCCGCCTGGCCGGCCATCACCTTGGCGGAGGCCATGTTGACCGCTTCCAGCCCGGAGCCGCAGAAGCGGTTGATCTGCACGCCCGCCACCTCATCGTCATAGCCCGCGCGCAGCGCGGCGATGCGCGGCAGGCACTGGCCCTGCTCGCCGATAGGCATGACGACGCCCATCACGATGTCGCTCACCGCCGCCGTGTCGAGGGCGGTGCGGTCGCGCAGAGCGGAAAGCACGGTGGCGGCGAGATGCACCGGCGTTGCCGCATGCAGCGCGCCATCCGGCTTGCCGCGGCCGCGCGGGGTCCGCACATGGTCGAAGATGTAGGCGTCTGGCATGGAGGGTCCTTGCAGCCGCGCCGCTCAGGCGTAGAGGCCTTCGATCTCGGTGGCGTATTTCTTCTGGATGTTGGAGCGGCGGATCTTCATGGTCGCCGTCACCTCGTCGTCGTCGTGGTCCAGCTCCTTGGTGAGGAGGTGGAAGCGGCGGATGTGGGAGACCTGCGCCAGCTCCGCATTGGCCTTTGCGACTTCGCCCTCGATCAGCGCGCGAACCTGCGGATTTTCGACGAGATTGCGGAAATTGGTGTAGGCGAGCGACTTCTCCTCCGCCCATTTGCCCACCGTCTCGAAATCGATCTGGATGAGCGCGGAGACATATTTGCGCGCCTCGCCGATGACGATGCATTCCTTGATGAAGACGCTGGACTTCGCGACGTTCTCGATCTCCGACGGGCTCAAATTCTTGCCGCCCGCCGTAATCATGATGTCCTTGAGGCGATCCACGATCTTCACCTGATCGCCCACCATCTCCACCACATCGCCGGTGTGGAGCCAGCCGTCGCGCAGCGCTGCGGCCGTCGCCTCCTCGTTGCGGTAGTAGCCGGCGAAGACGAGGTCGCCCTTCACCAGCAGTTCGTTGTGTGGGCCGAGCTTCACCTCGACGCCCTCCGCAGCCGGGCCGACGCAACCGGGGCGCAGGTCGTCGAGCCGCTGGCCGGTGCACATGCCGGTGGTCTCGGTGGCGCCGTAGACCTCCACCAGAGGCACGCCAAGGGTGCGGAAGAAGCGCACGATGTTGGGCGAGATGGGCGCCGCACCGGTCATCGCCACCTTCGCGCGCCTGAGGCCGATGAAGTTCTGCAGGGCGCGGAAGTAGAGCAGGTAGGCCACGAAGAAGAGCGCGCGCTCCGTCAGCGTCCGCGCCGAGGGATGCCTCTCGGCGAATGGCTCGCACGCCTTCACGAGGCGCTCGTAGAGCGCGCGTCGCAGGCCGCCTGCTTCCATCATCTTGATGGTGATGGAGGCTGCCAGCTTCTCCCAGATGCGCGGCACGCCGAGGAACATGGAGGGCGCGACCTCCCGCAGATCCTCCTGGATGGTGCGGATGCTCTCGCCGAAATTGACCTGCGAGCCCAGATAGATGGGGGCCATGGTGGTGAGCATCTGCTCGGCCACGTGGCAGAGCGGCAGGTAAGAGACGTGGGTGGTGGTCTCGTCGAGCCCCAACCGCTCGGCGAGCGCAATCGCCTCGGCGCGCAGGTTGCGATAGGTGAGCATCGCGCCCTTGGGCTTTCCGGTGGAGCCCGAGGTGTAGATCATCAGTGCCACATCGGAGAGCGACTGGCGCGCCAGCGCCTCCTCGATGATCCAGGGCTGGGCGGCGCGGTGGGCGGCGCCCATCTCGATCATCGCGTCGAAAGCGATGACCTCGCCGCCCGCATAGGTGCGCAGGCCCTTCTTCTCCACCACCACGATGCGCCGGAGCTTCGGCAGTTCCGCCCGGCGCTCCAGCACCTTGTCCACCTGCTCCTGGTCCTCGCAGACGACGATCTCCGCCTCCGCATGGCCGAGCACGTAGGCCACCTCGTTGGCCGGGCTGGTGGGATAGACGCCCACAGTGACCGCGCCGAGGAGGCCGGCGCCGAGCTGCGTCAGCACCCATTCGATGCGGTTTTCCGAGAGCACCGCCACATGCCCGCCCTCGGGCAGACCGAGGGCACGAAGGCCATGCCCGGCGAGGGCGGCGCGCTCGAAATAGGCCTGCCACGACACCGGGTTCCAGATGCCGAAATCCTTCTGGCGAATGGCCGTACGGGCACCGATGCGCTGCGCGTTGAGGCGTAGCATCTGCGGCAGGGTGAGGTCGGGAAAGCCAAGTGCGGTCATGGTCGCGCGCTCACGAAAGCCAGCGCTTGCGGCGCTTGTAGTGCTTGATGTCGCGGTAGCTTTTCGCCCCCGCCTCCCCGGCCATGCCAAGGTAGAATTCGCGCACGTCCTGGTCCGCCATCAGCCGCTCGGTGGGGCCGTCCAGCACGATCTTGCCGGTCTCCATGATGTAGCCGTAGTGGGAGACCGCGAGCGCCACCGCCGCATTCTGCTCCACCAGCAGCATGGAGACGCCCCGCTCGCGATTGATGCGGGCGATGATGGTGAAGATCTCCTCCACCAGCTTGGGCGAGAGCCCGAGGGAGGGCTCATCCAGCAGGATCAGCTTCGGCTCCGCCACCAGCGCGCGGCCGATGGCCAGCATCTGCTGCTCACCGCCGGAGAGATAGCCGGCGCGGCCGTTGCGGCGCTCGTGCAGGCGGGGGAAGTATTCGTAGACCGCCTCAAAGTTCGTGGGCTTCGCCTTGCGCCCGGTGAGCGCATAGGTGGCGGCGACGAGGTTTTCCTCCACCGAGAGATCCTCGAAGATGCGCCGCCCCTCCATCACGTGGAACAGGCCGCGGCGCACCAGGTCGTGCGGCTTGAGCGCGCCGCTCGGCGCGCCGTCGAAGGTGATGGCGCCGGAGGTGACGTCGCCGTCCTCCAGCGCGAGAAGGCCGGAGACCGCCTTGAGGGTGGTGGACTTGCCGGCGCCGTTGGAGCCCAGCAGCGCCACCACCTTTCCGGCCTCCACCTTCAGCGACAGGCCGCGCAGCACCTGGATCGTCTTGTTGTAGACGACCTCGATGTTGGAGATGTCGAGTATGGCGTGCGCGGTCATCGCCATCACTTCTTCAGGCTGATCCAGTCGGACGCCGGCTTCATCTGCTTGTCGGCGGCGTTGAACTGGTAGATGCGGCCGACGGGGACGGAGTTTCCGGGCACCGAGATCGGCACACCGATGATGCCGCCCGTGTCAAAGTCCTTGATAGAGTTGAGCGCGGCCTTGAGGGTCTTGCCGTTCAGCTCCTTGCCCGCCGCCAGCGTGCGCTTGGCCGCCTCACCCATGAGCATGGCGGTGAGGAAGCCCTGCATGTAGCCCGTCGCCTGGTAGGTGGGGCGCAGCTTGCGGATCTTCTCGAGGATCGGCGCGTCGGGCGAGGTGTCGTAATAGTAGCGATACGGCATCACGCCCATGAAGCCGTCCGCCGGGGCGCCCACATTGGCCCAGAGCGAGTTGTCCATGGACCAGAAGGTGCCCATGAACTTGGTCTTGAGCCCGAGCTGCTTGGCCTGCGACATGAATTCCGGCAGCGGCGCCAGCACGTAGCCGTGAAAGATGGTGAAGTCCGGATTGGCGCGGCGCAGCTTCAGCACCTCGGTCGACACGTCCACCGCGGTGGGCGGCGTGACGATCTGCGCCACCACGTCGAGGCCCATCTCCTTCGCGCGCTTCACGCTCGCCTCGATGGGATCGCGGCCGAACTCGGTGTCCGAATTCACGAAGACGAGTTTCGCCCCCGGCTGCGCCTTGGCGATGTATTCGAGCAGGATGGCGAACATCTCCACATAGTCCGGCCCGGCCATGAACTGGAACGGATACTTCTCGGGATTGTTCAGCTCGCTGCCGAAGGAGGCGCCGGCCATGAGGATGGTGCCGCGGCGGTTCAGCTCCTCGTTGATGGTCTTGGCGAAGCCGGTGCTGTCGCCATAATAGAGATGGATGTCGTTCTGGGTGGTGAGCTTGTTGAACACCGCCACCGAGGTATCCACCTTGTAGGCGGTGTCCTCATAGGCGAGGCGCAGCTTGCGCCCGGCGATGCCGCCCGCCTCGTTGGTGAGCTTCACATAATCGGACATCCCCGCCTCGATGGCGACACCGGCGAAGGCGAACACGCCGGTGAGCGGGATGGACCCGCCGATGACGATCTCCTTCTCCTGCGCGTAGGCGGTGAAGCCCGGAAAGGCCGAGGCCAGGCCGGCGCCGGCGGCGAGGCCCATGATCTGGCGTCTGTTGAGACTGGTCATTGGCGTTTGCTCCCTTGGGATTTTTGACTTCGCTTTTTCTTTCGTCACGTCCGGAACGGCCACAGATGGAAGAAGCGGCGCGCACGGCGCACCATTTCCGCAAGTCCGTGCGGCTCGAATACAAGGAACAGGATGATGAGCGCCCCGAACACGATGGTGCGCACCGGCGAGAGCGCGGCGCCGGCATTGGGGAAGATGGGCGCAAGCCAATCCACCACATACTTCAGCAGCTCCGGCACCAGCGTCATGAAGGCCGCGCCCAGCACCGAGCCGATGATGGTGCCGAGCCCGCCCACGATCACCGCCGCGAGGAAGAAGATGGAGGTGGCGAAGGGGAAGCTTTCCGGCGTCACCACGCGGAAGAAATAGGCCCACATGCCGCCCGCCACGCCCGCATAGAACGAGGAGAGGGCGAAGCTCATGAGCTTGTAGCGCAGCAGCGGAATGCCCAGCACCTCGGCCGAGATGTCCCGGTCGCGGATGGCGATGAAGGCGCGGCCGATGCGCGTGCGGAACAGGTTCGCCGCGCCCAGCACCATCAGGCAGGTGATGGGCACGATGACGAAATAGAGCGCGAACGGGCTCGCCAGTTCCAGCCCGAACAGCCGCGCCGGCGCCACATTGATACCGCGCACACCACCCGTCACCGAGACCCAGTGGGTGAAGACGAAATGCAGGATCACCGAGGCCGCGATGGTGGCGATGGCGAGATAGAGACCCTTCACCCGCAGGCTCGGAATGCCCACCAGCACACCCACCAAAGCGGACACGAGGCCGGCGGCGAGGATGTTGAGGAGGAAAGGCGTGCCCACCTGCCCCTCGAAGAAGGCGACCGTATAGGCCCCCACCGCCATGAAGGCCGCCTGCCCGAGGCTGACGAGGCCGGTATAGCCGGTGAGGATGTTCAGCCCCGTGGCGCTCGCCACGTTGATGGCGACGAGGCAGGCCAGATACAGCCAGTATTGGTTCAGCACGAAGGGCGCGAGCACCAGCATGGCGAGGAGCACGCCCATCCACGCCCGTTGCGTGGCGGTGACGAGCAGCCCCTCGTCGGCGATGTAGGTTTCCTTGGCGGTTGCGATGCGCATCAGAGCCGCTCGATCTCCACGGTGCCGAACAGGCCGTAGGGCCGGATCATCAGCGCCGCGATGAGGATGGAGAAGGTGGTGACGAGCTTGTACTCGCCGCCGAGGAAGGTGCCGGCCCAGGCCTCCACGAGGCCGATGAGGATGCCGCCGATGAGCGCGCCGAGCACGCTGTCCAGCCCGCCGATGATGACCACCACCAGCGCCGAGAGGCCGAACACGCCCATGGTGGGCGAGATACCGCCGATGGCCCCCACCAGCAGCCCCGCCCCCGCGGCGGTGGCGCAGGCCACCATCCAGGCCAGCGAGAACACGGCCGGCACGTTGATGCCGCAGGAATAGGCCGCCGCCTGGTCGGTCGCCGTGGCGCGCAGGGCGACGCCGCCGCGCCAGAAGCGGAACAGCAGCAGGAACAGGGCGATCACCAGCGCCGACACCACGAAGCCGATGGCGATCTTGCGCGAGACATAGGCCTCGCCGATGAACACCGGCGCCTGTCCCATGAAATCCGGCAGCGCCCGCGGGTCGGTGTTCCAAATCAGTTCCGTGGCGCCGATGAGCACGGACCCGAGCCCCACGGTGAGCATCAGCACGGAGATGGAGCTTTCGCCCAGCATGGGCCGGATGAGCGTGCGCTCCACCACGAAGCCGAACAGCGCGCCGCCGGCGATGGCCAGCGGAATGGCGAGCCATGTGGAAAGGCCCAGAGCCGTGACGAAGGCGAAGAAGAGATAGCCGCCCAGCATCAATATCTCGCCCACCGCGAGATTGATGACGCGCGTCGCCTTGTAGATCAGGACGAACGACAAGGCGGTGAGCGACAGCAATGCGCCGGAGCCGAGCCCCGCCAGCGTCACCTCGGTGAAGAAGAGCCAATCCATCAGGCCGCCTCCCCCACGCCCGAGAGGCGCCGCATCAGCTCGGCGGGATCGCCGGAGCCGAGATAGGCGGCGGCGACCTCAGGATTGCCCTGCACCTCGGCGGGCAGCCCTTGGGCGATGACCTTGCCGAAATTGAGCACCACCACATGGTCGGAGATGTCCATCACCATCGCCATGTCGTGCTCGACCATGAGAATGGAGATGCCCCACTCCTCCTTCACGTCGAGGATGAAGCGGGCCATGTCCTCGGTCTCTTCCCGGTTCATGCCGGCGACGGGCTCGTCCAGCATGAGGAGACGGGGACGCATGGCCAGCGCACGCGCCAGCTCCACGCGCTTCTGGAGACCATAGGAGAGGGAGGCAACCGGCTTGTTGCGGATGTGGTCGATCTCGAGGAAATCGATGATCTGCCGCTCCACCTCGGCGCGCAGCTCCATCTCCTCGGCCCGGGCAGCACCCCAATAGGTCAGCGCCTGCAGAAGGTTGGTCTTCATGTGGGCATGCCGGCCGAGCTTGATGTTGTCGAGCACGGTCATGCCCTTGAACAGCGCGATGTTCTGGAAGGTGCGCGCCAGGCCCGCCTTCGCCCGCTCCGGCGGATGGGTGCGGGTGATGTCCGCGCCATCGAGGCGGATGGAGCCGGCGCGCGGGCGGTAGAAGCCGGAAATGCAGTTGAACAGCGATGTCTTGCCGGCGCCGTTCGGGCCGATGAGGGCGGTGATGGTGCCGGGCTTCACCTCGAAGGACACATCGGTGAGCGCCTTCAGCCCGCCGAACCACAGGCCGAGGCCATCCACCGCCAGGTGCGCGGCGACAGGCGCGGATGTTTCCACCGGGCTGGAAGAGGTGCTCATGCCCCCCTCCCCGGCCGCGAGCCGGCGCACGCGCGCCGCCCGGTCCCATGGACCGAGTTGACGTGTTCCAAAGCATTCCCTCCAAAGCCGCCGGTTTTCCGGCGATCATCTTGGCTTTACTTCACTTCAACTCTGCGACTTGCTCAAAGCGTAGCGCGCGAAGATGCGCTCCACCGGCTCGTCGATCTCCCGGCCAGCCCGCACGAAGCCCTTGCGCCAGTCCACCAGATGCCGGCGCATCCAGGTGCGGGAGAGTTCGAGGTCGCGGGCCTTAACGGCATCGATGATGAAACGGTGCGCCTGCGCCATGCGCCCGGCGCCCTCGGGCACCCTCCGGCAGATCATCTCCGTGGAGGGAAAGAACAGCAAGGCGGCGGGCTCGCGGGCCATTTCCAGCACGCGGTTGCCGCAGGCGCGGGCGAGCAAAGCGTGGAACTCGGAATCCAGCTCCGCCACCACCACGGGATTGTTCACCGCCGCTTCAAGGCGCTCCTGATTTTCCTCCAGCGCGGCCAGCGTCGCCGCGTCCGCATGGAAGACCGCGCCTTCGACGACCCCCACCTCCAGCACCATGGCGGTGTCGAACAATTCGCGGAAGGTCACATCCTGCAGAACCAGCGCGCGGCTGATGCGGGTGGAGAGGCCGCCGGCCCGCGGCTCGCAGACGAACAGCTTGCGGCTCGCCTCCCGCCGCACGAGGCCGCCCTGCTCGAGAACGCGGATGCCCTCGCGCACGGTGGAGCGGTTCACCCCGAACTGCCGCACCAGAGCCGCCTCGGTGCCGATCTCGTCCCCGGGCCGCAGCCGGCCGGACACGATCTCGGCCTCGATGGCCTCCGCGACCATCTCGTAGGCGGAAGGGACCTTGATGCGGTCAAACCGTTCCATCGCGGGCGGAAAATCCCCAAAAGCAGACTTTGTCGGACAAAAGGCTATTTCTGGAAAAATGGGTTGTCAACGGGAAGAATGCAAAAGGCAATTCATGATGCAAGCTATTGATAAGTAATGTTTCTATAGATTCATACGAATTCGCCGGACATCTTGTGCATCGCGGCATTGCAAGCGCACACAGATCAGGCGCCTCAAATTGTGCGCCTCCCCGGAGCGGTGATCCAGCAGCAATGCTTCGTGCGCGTGCGCAGCCCGATTTCGGCCCGGCCCTGTTCTTGCGTCGAGCCTCATCACACGCGCCGGAGGCGCGGGACGCGCCTTGGGTGGGAATGGCCATGCTCTTGTTTTTCCGAAAGGATTGTCCGCCGGAAGGAAGGCGGGGCGCCACGTCGCAAAGCCGACACGCCCGAGTCCGGCCCCGTCTACGGACGACGGCACGATGACCGCCTGCGCAACCGCATCGGCCGAGGCGCCGCGGATCACCGCCGGGCCGAAGATCGCCGCGCTCTCCTGCGGCAAGCCGGTCTATCTCGTGGTGCTGCTTCATGCCGAGGGCAGCTGCGGGCAGGAGGTGATCGACCTTGCCCTGAACTGGGCGCCCGAACTGCCGAAGGCGGACTTCCTCGCCGCCGAGGCGCCCTTCCCCGGGTCGGCAGGCGCCCGCTGGTTTCCCGGCGAAGGCTTTTCCCCTGACACCATCACCGCGGGCCTCACCGCCAGCGCGCCCCTGCTCGATGCCTTTCTCGACGAGATGCTGGCGGCGCGGCGCCTGCCGGGCGACCATCTCGCCCTCGTCGGCTTCTCCCAAGGGGCCATGCTGGCGCTCGATGTGGGCCTGCGCCGGGCCGTGCCGCCGGCCGTCATCATCGCCTTCGGCGGCGCCCTGCCCGAGGCACGCGATGTTAGCGCGCCGCGCACGCAGCCGCCGGTGGTGTTCATCCACGGCGAGGACGACGCCGTGGTGCCCCTCGCCGACATGGTCGCCACCCGCGATCGCCTCAAGGCTCTCGGCCTCCCCGCCAAGAGCATGCGGCGGCCCGGCCTCGGCCATGGGGTGGACGACGACGGCATCATCGCCGCCGGCAGCGTGCTGTCGGCTTCCCTCGTCAAGCCGAAACCGAAGACGGCCGGCGAGCACGACGATCATCACCACGACGATCACGATCATGACCACTGAGACGGGAACCGAGCCCTTGCCGGACACCATCGCCGCCCCGCCCGAGCCGCTCCGCCGCTTCTCGTGGGACATCCAGTCCATGGTGGAACTGGCGGATGATCCGCGCGAAATCCTGATGATCGGCCGCGACCTCATGGGCCGGCTGGTGGCGCAGGATGACTGGCTGCCGGAGGTCTTCGCCAAGCTCGATGACCAGCCGTTCCGCCAGTACCAGCTCTATGCGGACCAGATGACGCGCTTCACCGTCATCGCCACCGTGCTCGCCCCCGGCGCCGCGCTGCCGGTGTGCGAGCAGACGGTGTGGGAACTGGCCGGCGTGCTGCGCGGCGAGATCGTGCGCCAGCGTCTTGCTCTGCCCGACGGTGCGCCCCCGGTGGCGCGGGCGGCGGAGAAGCGACTCGGTGCGGGCGCGGTGGATGCATTCTCGCCCAAGAACGGAGACGGGCTGGCCATCGCCAACAGCTCGGCAACCGCACCCGCCATCCTGATCGAGGTGCATGGCGCCGAAATTGGCGGCGAGGCCCGCCGCACCGTTGGGCCGGACGGCGGCGTCGGCAGCTTCATCACCGTCTATGCCAATCCGGCGGAGGCGCCGGCGTGGGACATCCTGACCATTCAGGCGCGCATCACGGACTGACGGTTGCCGGGCTACGTGCGGCGGTGCTGTAGTCGCCCGGCGCCCGCCCGGCGCGGAGACCTGCGAGATGCTGCGCCGCGCCGTCCTTGTCCTCGCACTTCTGCTGGCGCCGACACTTGCCCACGCAGAGGATCGCTCTGAGGCGGATCGCGCCGTCGAAGCCGCCATCCGCGCCCGCCTCGCCGCCTGGACCGAGGCGTTCAACCGGGGCGATGCCGCCGCCACCTGCGACCTGTTCGCCGACGACCTGAAATCCGACGTCCAGGGCGCCCCGGCGGGGGACAAGGCCGCCGTCTGCGCGCGTCTCGCCACGGCGCTGGCGAAATCGGCCGGCAAGCTCGCTTATCTCTGCCAGATCCACGAAATCCTGGTGTCCGGCGACCTCGCCATGGTGCGCCTCACCTGGGTGCTCACCGAGCGGCCGGACGGCAAAGCGCTCTCGCGCGACGAGGGCATGGACATCTTCCGCCGCGACGCCGACGGAATCTGGCGCATCGCGCGGTTCATGGCTTTTCCGGTGGATCAGAACGCGCGCGCGGCTCCGGGAAAATGACCGGGGATCGGTAAGCCGCCGCCCATAAAAAAGCCCCGGAGCAGCCTTCGCCGCTCCGGGGCCTGCCTCAGCGAGTGAGGATCAGTTCTTCGACTTGTCCACCAGCGCCTTGGCCTTGATCCAGGGCATCATGGCGCGCAGCTTCTCGCCGACTTCCTCGATGGGGTGGGCGTTGACGCGGGCGCGGGTGGCCTTGAAGGAGGCCTGGTTGACCTTGTTCTCCAGCATCCAGTCGCGGGTGAACTTGCCGGACTGGATGTCGTTCAGCACGCGCTTCATCTCGGCCTTGGTCTCGGCGGTGATGATGCGGGGGCCGGTGACATACTCGCCGTATTCGGCGGTGTTGGAGATCGAGTAGTTCATGTTGGCGATGCCGCCCTCATAGATGAGGTCGACGATCAGCTTCACCTCGTGGAGGCACTCGAAATAGGCCATCTCGGGGGCGTAGCCGGCTTCCACCAGCGTCTCGAAGCCCGCGCGGATCAGCTCCACTAGGCCGCCGCAGAGCACCACCTGCTCGCCGAAGAGGTCGGTCTCGCACTCTTCCTTGAAGGTGGTCTCGATGACGCCGGCGCGGCCGCCGCCGATGGCGGAAGCGTAGGAGAGGCCGAGGTCATGGGCATTGCCCGAGGCGTCCTGGGCGATGGCGATGAGGGTCGGCACGCCGCCGCCACGCTGGTACTCGGACCGTACGGTGTGGCCGGGGCCCTTGGGGGCGACCATCAGCACGTCGAGGTCCTTGCGGGGCTCGATGAGGTTGAAGTGCACGTTGAGGCCGTGGGCGAACAGCAGCGCCGCGCCGTGCTTCATGTTGTCGGCGAGGCTCTCGCGATAGATGTCGCCCTGCAGCTCGTCGGGGGTGAGCATCATCACCACGTCGGCGATCTTGGCGGCCTCGGCGGGCGCCATCACCTTGAAGCCCTCGGCCTCGGCCTTCTTGGCGGAGGCGGAGCCGGGACGCAGGCCGATGATGACATCCTTCACGCCCGAGTCGCGCATGTTGAGCGCGTGGGCATGACCCTGGCTGCCATAGCCGATGACGGCGACCTTCTTGCCCTTGATCAGGTTCAGGTCGGCGTCGCTATCGTAGTAAACGCGCATCATTGTCTCCTTATGGGCGTTATCTCGAATTGGGGGATGGCCGCGGCTCCTTTGCACCGGATCGCGGCAAATGGAAACAGGCGTTTCGCCCGGCACCCCTGCCGGTGAACGCCTGTTTCCGATCGGTCACACGGTCAGGCCACGATCCTCACATGGCTTCCGGGCCGCGGGAGATGGCCACCACGCCGGTGCGCGCCACCTCCACCAGGCCGAGGGGCTCCATGAGCCAGGCGAACTGGTCGATCTTGTCCGACTTGCCGGTAATCTCGAACACGAAGCTCTCGCGCGTCGCGTCGATGACGCGGGCGCGGAAGGCTTCGGCGAGCCTGAGCGCCTCGCCGCGGGCCTCGCCCACGCCGCGCACCTTCACCATGGCCAGCTCCCGCTCCAGGGAGGAGGCCTCCACGGTAAGGTCGCGCACCCGGTGCACGGGCACGAGTCGGTCGAGCTGGTTCTTGATCTGCTCGATCACCATGGGCGTGCCGGTGGTGACGATGGTGATGCGGGAGAGATGCCCCTCGTGGCTCACCTCGGACACCGTGAGGCTGTCGATGTTGTAGCCGCGGCCGGAGAACAGGCCGATGACGCGCGCCAGCACGCCCGGCTCGTTGTCGACCAGGACGGAGAGGGTGTGGCGCTCGATGGGCTCGGAAGAGTTGGGCATGGAAGTCTCGGATGGAGAAGAAGAAAGGGCTGATGCCGACGGCGCCTCCCGTGCCAGCGTCATCCCCCGGCTTGTCCGGGGGATCCACCGATGGGCGGGACCGCCGCGGCCGGCCGGAAGCACCGCTCGGGTGGCCGCGTGGATGCCCCGGACAAGCCGGGGCATGACGGCTCCCTCAGTCGGGCGCGCCTCACACCAGCATCTTGCCTTCGTCGGTGATGGCCTCGTCGAGATCCACGGCCATGTCGCCGAGGATCATCTCGTTGTGGGCGCGGCCCGAGGGGATCATGGGGAAGCAGTTTTCCTGCTGGTCCACGATGCAGTCGAAGATCACCGGCCGCTTGATGGCGATCATCTCCTCGATGGCCGCATCGAGATCGGACGGCTTGTCGCAGCGGATGCCCACGCCGCCATAGGCGTCGGCCAGCTTAACGAAGTCAGGCAGCGCCTCCGAATAGGAGTGCGAGTAGCGCCCGCCGTGCAGCAGCTCCTGCCACTGGCGCACCATGCCCATATACTTGTTGTTGAGGATGAAGATCTTCACCGGCAGGTCGAACTGCACGGCGGTCGACATCTCCTGCATGTTCATGAGGATGGAGGCTTCGCCCGCAATGTCGATGCACAGGGCGTCGGGATGCGCCTTCTGCGCGCCGATGGCGGCGGGCAGGCCGTAGCCCATGGTGCCGAGGCCGCCGGAGGTCATCCAGCGGTTCGGCTCCTCGAAGCGGAAGAACTGCGCCGCCCACATCTGGTGCTGGCCCACCTCGGTGGAGATGTAGACGTCCCTGTCCTTGGTGAGATTGTAGAGCCGCTCGATGGCGTATTGCGGCTTGATGATCTCGTCCGAGTGCCGGTAGGCGAGGCAGTTGCGCCCCCGCCAGCGGTCGATCTGCGTCCACCAAGCGTCCAGCGCGGCCTTGTCGATGGAGAGGTCCCGCGCCTTCCAGGCGGCGAGCATGTCCGCGAGCACGCGGGTGCAGTCGCCGATGATGGGCAGGTCCACCTTGACGTTCTTGTTGATGGACGAGGGGTCGATGTCGATGTGGATCTTCTTGGAGCCCGGCGCGAAGGCGTCGAGGCGGCCGGTGATGCGGTCGTCGAAGCGCGCGCCGATGCAGACCATCACGTCGCAGCCGTGCATGGCCATGTTGGCTTCGTAGGTGCCGTGCATGCCCAGCATGCCCAGCCACTGGCGGTTGGCCGCCGGGAAGGCGCCGAGGCCCATGAGCGTGGAGGTGACGGGCACGCCGGTGATGCGCGCCAGCTCGCGCAGGATGCGGCTCGCCTCCGGGCCGGAATTGATGACGCCGCCGCCGGTGTAGAAGATGGGCCGCTTCGCCCCGGCCAGCATCTCCACCGCCGCCGCGATCTGCGGTGCCTCGGCGTCGAGCTTGGGACGGTAGGTCTTGTGCTGGATGTTCTCGCGGCCGACATAGGTGCCCGTGGCGAACTGCACGTCCTTCGGGATGTCGACGACCACCGGGCCGGGCCGGCCGTTCTGGGCGACATAGAAGGCTTCGTGCAGCGTGCGCGCGAGGTCGTTCACGTCCCGCACCAGGTAATTGTGCTTGGTGCAGGGGCGGGTGATGCCGACCGTGTCGCATTCCTGGAAGGCGTCGTTGCCGATGAGGTGGGTCGCCACCTGCCCGGTGATGCAGACGATCGGGATGGAATCCATCAGCGCGTCAGTGAGGCCGGTAACGGCATTGGTGGCGCCGGGGCCGGACGTGACCAGCACCACGCCGACCTTGCCGGAGGAGCGGGCATAGCCCTCGGCCGAATGCACCGCCGCCTGCTCGTGGCGCACGAGGATGTGCTCGATGTGGTTCTGGTGGAACAGCGCATCGTAGATCGGCAGCACGGCGCCGCCCGGATAGCCGAAGATGTGCTCGACGCCCTGGTCGGCGAAGGCCTGGATCACCATTTCGGCGCCGGTCATCTGCTTGCTCATGATCCAACTCCCTGCGGGATCCATCCGGTCCCGGCCGGCGCGCTACGCCGGACTTTTATCCTTGTCTCCACCCGGCCTGCGGCCCGGCTCGCTCCCGAATTCCGTGCCGGCGCCCCGGCTCAGAAACGACGAAGGGGCCCGAAGGCCCCTCGTCACGCGCCACCTCGTTCGTCACAGCCCTCAGGCCGGACGGAAAGTGGCGCACCACCCTACGAGAAGAATAACGATCTTGCGCATGTCGGCGCCGTCCCTTTCAAAAGTTGCGCGAAACTACCGACGCCCGAGCGCGCCGTCAAGCGGCAACCACCGGAAGCGGAGGCCCAGCCGGCCCGGAGAGGGGCTGGCACATAATTACCATCGCAGAGCGGAGCAGGCTACCTAACTTCACCCAATAGATTCCGACATAGGGATATACGACTGACGATTAGATACCGCCCCGCGCTCATCCACATTATGCTGGAAAAAACAACGAACGAGTAAGGGAGGCGTCCGATGCAAGAATGGCAAAAGCGTCTATACAATGCGTACGTATCCAGCAACCAAGGCGGCCATGATGCATCTATTGGATATTCCGTACGCGGCCCGCACATAAACTCATTCATCAGTCGCCATATTCCGGCGGATCGTAAAATAAAAATACTCGATGTCGGATGCGGCGCCGGAGACATGATCTACTGGCTGAAACAGGCGAACTATAAAAATATATCGGGTTTCGACATCTCTCCCGAAATGATCGACCTGGCGCACAGCCGTGGTATACCAGAAGCATATCTAAGCGATATCAATCAAGCTCTTTCGAACACGCAGTCCAACAGCCTTGATGTCGTAATTTGCTTCGACATCTTTGAGCATTTATCAAAATGTGAATTATTCCATATATCAGATGAGATATTCCGCATACTGAAGCCGAACGGAACTATCTTCATACACACACCAAATGCATCCGGCATTTTCGGAGATAGCATCCGCTATGGCGACATTACACATGAAATTTCATTCACAGCGACATCGATGCGACAGCTTTTGCGCACCATAGGCTTTGAAAAAGTGTCGTCGTTCGAGGACAAACCCATTCCCCATGGGCTAAAAAGCACCATCCGAGCCATCATCTGGGCGGTCGGCACGCTAGGCTTTCGCTTACTTTACGCTGCAGAAACCGGGAAATTCAATTATATCGCGAGCCAGAACTTCCTGACCTCCGCAACCAAGCCTGCACAAAGCCTCTCTTCGCAATTTGAGGCTCAGACCGACCTAACCGCACCCTCGAAGCCCCACTGACCGCCGCGTCCCAGCTGGACCGTGTTTCCGCGGCCGATCTCGAAAAGGCGCCTAGGGGGAACGCGCTGCGGAGTGCGGATGACGCCCCTCTCCGCAGCGGCGCTCCCACAACCGCATCTGCGCAGCCCTGTCGTGCATCCTTCGAAAATTGAGGCCTGCGCGAGTCACCCTGTCAGGCCCCGGCGAGAGGGCGACACGGAAAGGGGGTATCCAGGGCCGATGCACTCCGTTAGGGAATGCGTGATAGCTTTCTGCGGCTTCCGCCGTGATATTGCCCAAAGTTGGGGGTCTGTATATCAAACCTGCGGTCCCGAGGGATCCCGATGAGGAGGGGCTCTGCCTCATGAAGAAGTTCACGCTCGCGATTTCGGCCACTCTGGTCGCGACTGCGCTGTCCGCCGGCGCCGCTCTGGCGGATTGCCAGAGCGATGTCGCGTCGGTGCGCGGTGAACTGGAACAGAAGGGCAAGGCCCTGCAGGCTGTGGTGAACAAGAAGGAAAAGGATCCGCAGGTGCTCTGCCCCGCGTTCCGCGCCTTCGCCGCCGCCGAGCAGAAGTGGGTGAAGTTCCTCGCCGACAACAAGGACTGGTGCCAGATCCCGCAGCAGGCGATCGACCAGGCCAACGCCTCCAGCAAGAAGACCGTCGACATCCGCAACCGGGTCTGCGAAGCCGCCGCCAACGGCGCGACCGGCGTTGGCGGCCCCAACAAGCCCCCGCCGCAGGGCTCCATGTCCAGCGCGCTCGGTATCACCACCGGCTACAGCATCGATTCCGGCAAGAACACTGGCGTCTTCGGCACCCTCAACGGCAACGCGCTGAAGTGAGGTCGCCGGATTGAGTGCCCGCGAAGGGGCTGCCGCCCCGCCGATCGCTGATGCCCCCCGTGGTAACTGGGTGGAGCGCCTGGCCCCGAGCCCGGTGCGTCCCTACCTGCGACTCGCGCGGATGGACCGTCCGATCGGTTCGTGGCTCCTGCTTCTGCCCTGCTGGTGGTCCACGGCGCTCGCCGCCATCGCCAATGACGATCCCTATCCCTCGCCCAAGCTGCTGGTACTGTTCGCCATCGGCGCCGTCGCCATGCGCGGGGCGGGATGCACCTGGAACGACATCCTCGACCGCAAGATCGACCGGCAGGTGGCGCGCACCCGCGGCCGCCCCATCGCATCCGGGCAGGTGAGCGTTCCCGCCGCCTTTGCCTTCCTCGTGTTTCAAGCCCTTGTCGGCCTCGCGGTCCTGCTCTCGCTGCCGCATTTCGCCATCGTCACCGGCATCGCCTCCCTCGGCGTGGTGGCCGTCTACCCGCTGATGAAGCGCGTGACCTCGGTGCCGCAGCTCATTCTCGGCATCGCCTTCTCGTGGGGCGCGCTGATGGGCTGGGCGAGCGTGATGCGCACCATCGCCGATCCCGCTTTGCTGCTGTTCGCCGGCTCGGTGCTCTGGGTGTTCGCCTACGACACCATCTATGCCCATCAGGACAAGGAGGACGACGCCATCGTCGGCGTCCGCTCCACCGCGCTCCTGTTCGGGCGCAGCACGGGCCTTGCCGTGTCGCTGTGCTACGCGCTGGTGGTGTTCCTGTTTGCGGCGGCGCTCATGTCGGTGCCGGTGGGGCCGTTCGCCTATCTCGGCCTGATCGGCTTCGCCATTCACCTGTGGATGCAGGTGCGCCGGCTCGACATCGACAATCCCGAGCTTTGCCTCGCCGTCTTCAAGTCGAATCGCGATGCCGGCCTGATCCTGTTCGCGGGTCTCGCCCTCGACACGCTCCTGCCCAACACCATCCTGCCTCTCCTGCCGTAACGACACCCTTCGGGGTGGTCCGATTGACGCGGTGCAGCATGAGGTGGCTTGCCTCGCGGCGCCTGCGCCCCTATTTGGCAGGGCAATGAGCACCGAACCGACGCGCGCCGGCGGCGGGGATCATCCCCGGTCCGCCATCGATGACGCCTTCGCCCGCCGTATGATCGATACGGTGGCCGAGGCCGGCGAGATGGCGCGTAGCATGTTCGCGGCCGGCGTGAAGACCTGGACCAAGGGCAACGATTCCCCCGTCACCGAGGCCGACATGGCGGTGGACGCCTTCCTGCGGCAGCACCTGACGGCGCTTGATCCCGCCGCCGGCTGGCTCTCCGAGGAATCCGCCGACACGCCCGCGCGCCTCTCCGCCCAGCGCTTGTGGGTGGTGGACCCCATCGACGGCACCCGCGCCTTCATGGCGGCCGGCAGCGACTGGGCGGTGTCCGTGGCGCTGGTGGTGGAGGGACGGCCGGTCGCCGCCGCCTTGTTCGCCCCGGTTACCGACGAGATGTTCACCGCCATGGCCGGTGCCGGCGCCTTCCGCAACGGCCGCCCCCTCGCCATCGCCGCCCCCGCGCGGCTCGAAGGCGCCCGGGTCGCCGGCCCGCCGGCCGATCTCGACCGCATCGCCCGCGCCGCCCGCATCGAGCGCCTGCCGCGCATCCGCTCTTTGGCGCTGCGCCTGGCGCGGGTCGCCACCGGCGAGATTGATGTCGCCCTCGCCGGCGGCAATTCCAATGACTGGGATCTGGCCGCCGCCGATCTCGTGGTGAGCGAGGCGCGGGGCCGCCTCACCGGCCACGACGGCATGGCGCTGCGCTACAATGCGCCGGTTCCAAGCCACGCTCCCCTCGTCTGCGCCGGCGCACCCCTGCACCAGGCCGCGCTCGAGGCGATGGGCGCACCCGTTTCTTTCAAAGCCGCATTGGATACGCCATGACTGAGACGAAGAAGCAGTTGCCCCACCTGGTTTTCGGCGGGGAGCTCACCGCGATCGACAGCGCCGAGTTCAAGGATCTGACCAAGCTCGACATCGTCGGCATTTATCCCGACTATGCCAGCGCGACGGCGGCCTGGAAGGCAAAGGCGCAGCAGACGGTGGACAACGCCATGATGCGCTACTTCGTGGTACATCTCCACCGCCTCCTCGATCCGGAAACCGGCAAGGTTCAGGGCGGGTGAAGTTCGGGTTCCTCGTCCCGCACCAGCTGCGGGACGCAACAACAGTGGGCAAACCATAAGATGTGGCGGCGACTGAGGACAAACCGCGCCTTCAAGGTGGCAGCGGGAACGACGTTTGCGTCCTATTTCAAGCTGGTGGCGCATACGACCGATTTCGTCGTCGAGCCTCCCGACGTCTTCGAGGCCATCGACGAGCACCTGCCGGTGATCGTCACCTTCTGGCACGGGCAGCATTTCCTCACGCCGTTCGCCATGAAGCCCCACCACAAGGCCAAGGTGCTGATCTCCCGCCATGCGGATGCGGAGATCAACGCCATCGCCGCCGAGAAGCTCGGCGTCGGGACCATTCGCGGCTCCGGCGCCACCTCCAAGCGCGACTTCCACCGCAAGGGGGCGGTCTCCGCCACCTATCAGATGCTGGATACCCTTGCGGAAGGCATCAACGTGGCGATGACCGCCGACGTGCCCAAGATCGCCCGCAAGGTCGGCATGGGCGTCGTTACCATTGCACGCTACTCGGGACGCCCTATCATCCCGGTCGCCATGGCGACCCGTAATCGCATCACCCTGAAGAGCTGGGACCGCGCGAGCCTGAACCTGCCGTTCGGGAAGGGCGCGGCCGTCGCCGGCGCGCCGATCTGGGTCGACCGCGACGTGGACGAGGCCGGCCTCATCGCCGCCCGTGACCAGGTGCAGGCGAGCCTAGAGGACGTCACCCGCCGGGCCGAGGCGCTGGCCGCGCGGACGTCGCGTCGATGAAGGCGCAGGCATGAAGGGGCGCAAGCTGCCTCTCACCCTCCGGGCCTACCGGCGGGCGAGTTCCGTGGCGGCGCTGCTGGCGCCGGCGTGGCTCTCCTATCGCGTCCGCAAGGGCAAGGAAGATCCGGCGCGCCTCTCCGAGCGGCGCGGTTATGCCAGCACCGAGCGCCCCCCGGGCCCGCTGGTGTGGGTGCATGGCGCCAGCGTCGGTGAGGTCATCTCCGTCCTGCCGCTGATCGAGCGGCTGAGCCAGCGCGGCTTCCGCGTACTGCTCACCTCCGGCACGCTCACCTCCAGCCGCGTGGCGGAACGGCGGGCGCCCCCCGGCGTCATCCATCAGTTCGTGCCGCTGGATGCCCGCTCCTTTGTCGCCCGCTTCCTCGACCACTGGTCGCCGGACCTCGTGCTGCTCGCCGAATCCGAACTGTGGCCGAACCTGCTCGCGGAGCTGGGCCGGCGCGGCACGCCCGTCGTGCTGGTCAACGGCCGGCTGTCCGAGCGCTCCGCCAACCGCTGGAAGAAGCTGCCCAAGAGCGCGCGGGCGCTGCTTTCACGCGTCGACCTGTGCCTCGCCCAGAGCGAGGAGGACGGCGCGCGCTTCCGGGCGCTGGGCACGCCGCGGGTGGAAGTCTGCGGCAATTTGAAATTCGACGTACCGCCCCCCTCCGCCGACCCGGCGGAGCTCCAGCGGCTCGACAAGGCGCTCGGCAAGCGGCCGATCCTGCTCGCCGCCTCCACCCATGAGGGCGAGGAGGCGCTGATCCTGGAAGCGCACGAGATCCTGACCTCCAAGATCCCGGAGCTGGTGACCGTCATCGCCCCCCGCCATCCCGAGCGCGGGCTGGATGTGGCGGCACTCGCCCAGGCGGCGGACCTCGCCACCCGTCAGCGCAGTCTCGGCGAGCTGCCGGACCGGGAGACCGACATCTACATCGCCGACACCATCGGCGAGCTGGGCCTGTTCTATCGCATGGCGCCGGTGGTCTTCATGGGCGGCTCGCTGGTGGAGCATGGCGGGCAGAACCCCATCGAGCCGGCGAAGCTCGGCGCGGTGGTGCTGCACGGCCCCCATGTGTGGAACTTCGCCAACATCTACGAGCGGCTCGATGCCGACGAGGGCGCGGCCGAGGTCACCGACGCGTTGGGCATCGCCCGCGCCGCCTATGCCCTCATCAAGGACCCGCAGCTGCATGGCGAGATGGCGGATGCGGCCCACGCGGCCGTGACGTCGCTGGGCGGCGCGCTGGACCGCACGCTGGTCGCCATCGAGCCCTATCTCGTCCACATCCGCTTGCAGGCCCGCTGATGCTGCGCGCGCCCGCCTTCTGGTGGCGCGACCGGCCGGGCCTAGTCGCCGCCCTGCTTTCGCCTATCGCCGCCATCATCGGCGGCGTGGCCCTGCGCCGGCTGGGGCAGGCCGGCGGCATGGTGGACGTGCCGGTGATCTGCATCGGCAATCCCACGGTGGGCGGCGCGGGCAAGACCCCCACCGCCATCGCCCTCATCGAGCGGCTCAAGGCGCGCGGCGCGCAGCCCTTCGCGCTGCTGCGCGGCCATGGCGGCGAGGCGAAGGCGCCCCTGCGGGTCGATCCTGCCCACCACACCGCCTCCGAAGTGGGCGACGAGGCCCTGCTGCTCGCCCGCCATGCCCCGACCATCGTCGCCGGCGGCGACCGGCTGGGCGGCGCGCAACTGGCGGTGAAGGCCGGCGCGACCCATGTGGTGATGGACGACGGCTTCCAGAATCCCTCCCTGCACAAGGACTGCACGCTGCTGGTGATCGACGGGGGCGTCGGCGTCGGAAATGGCTGCGTCACGCCGTCCGGCCCCCTGCGTGCGCCGCTTGCCCCGCAGCTGGCGAAGGCGGACGCGGTGCTGGTGATCGGCGGTGGCGCCCCCGGCGCGGCGGTGGCCGGCGCGGCCCGCGCGTCGGACCTGCCCGTTCTGAGCGGGCACCTCGCGCCCGAGGCGTCGGCCATCGCGGCGCTAAAGGGCAGGCCGCTCGTGGCCTTCGCCGGCATCGGGCGGCCAGAGAAGTTCTTCGCCACGCTGGAGGCGGAAGGGCTCAGCGTGGTCGGGCGCCACGCCTTTCCGGACCATCACCCCTACCGCCCCGAGGAGATGGCCTATCTCGCGGGCGAGGCGCGGCGCCTCGGCGCGCGGCTGGTGACGACGCAGAAGGACTTCGTGCGGCTGGGTCCGGAATTCACCGTCACCGCCCAGATCGCCCAGCTGCCGGTCAGCCTCGTGCTGGGCGGGGGCGATCGTCTCGACACCCTGATCGGCTGGGCGGAGGCCCGCGTCGCCGCCCGCAGGTTGTGACGCCGGACCGGCTCAGTGCCGCCGGGCGAGAAGCGCGGTCGCGGCCACCATCAGCCAGCCGAGGATCATGAGGCTGCCGCCAAATGGCGCAGTGCCGCCCAGGAGCTTGACGTCCATCAAGGCCCTTGATGCGAGATCGCCCGAAAAGAGAAGCGTGCCGAGCGCGATGGTGCTCGCCCCCACCTTCAGCAGCACGCCGCCGCGCGTGAGCTGGAGGGCAAGAGCGACCAGCGCCGCCAAAGTCGCGGCGTTGAACAGCAGGAAGTGCGACGCGGTCTCGAGGTTGGTGCCCCCGCCCACATGGGCCGCAGCAGCCGCGGACGCGACACCGGCCGCACCGAAAAGGCCGGCAAGAAGGACGAGAAGACGGGTCCAGAGGTCCATCGGGTGTATCCTGTCGGGCGTTTTCTGCGGCGCATCGCGGGCGGTTGTCTATACGCCCGGCGGGCCGATGGCGGGAGCCGCGCCGGCTGCGGCATCGCGCGCGGCCATTGCGGTGCGCCAGTGTGGATACATCCGAGGCCGAACGGGGGGTGCACCCCGGAGACCAACCAAGGGCTATGAGCCCAAAGTCTTGACCGGCGGTGCCTTGTGAAGCGTCGAGGCGCTCAGCATAATCCGCCCCAACCAAGGCGGGTACCGCCGTGAATGATGGACAGCGGACGAAGCGGTCCGCGCGAGGGAGGCAGAAGAATGTCCGACAAGGTCTATGACGTTCCGTCCCAGTGGGCCCAGAAGGCCTATGTGGACGACGCGCACTACCAGTCCATGTATGCCGCCTCGGTCAACGACCCGAACGCCTTCTGGGGCGAGCACGGCAAGCGGATCGACTGGTTCACGCCCTACACGAAGGTGAAGAACACTTCGTATGATCCGGGCCACGTCTCCATCAAGTGGTTCGAGGACGGCGTGACCAACGTCGCCTACAACTGCGTAGACCGGCACCTCGAGACCCGCGGCGACCAGGTGGCCATCATCTGGGAGGGCGACAGCCCCGACGAAAGCCGCAAGATCACCTATCGCGAGCTCTCCGCCGAGGTGAACAAGCTCGCCAACGTGCTGCGCAACCGCGGCGTGGAGAAGGGCGACCGCGTCACCATCTACCTGCCGATGATCCCCGAGGCGGCGTTCGCCATGCTCGCCTGCGCGCGGCTCGGCGCCATTCACTCCATCGTGTTCGGCGGCTTCTCGCCGGACAGCCTCGGCGGGCGCATCGCCGACTGCGGCTCCAAGGTCGTCATCACCGCCGACGAGGGCCTGCGCGGCGGCCGCAAGGTGCCGCTGAAGGCCAATGTGGACGCGGCCGTGAACCAGATCGAGGGCGGCGTGGACCACGTGATCGTGGTGCGCCGCACCGGCGGCAAGGTGGACATGACCCCCGGCCGCGACGTCTATTACGACGAAGCCGCCGCCATGGTGACGGACGAATGCCCGGCCGAGCCGATGAATGCGGAAGATCCGCTGTTCATCCTCTACACCTCCGGCTCCACCGGCAAGCCGAAGGGCGTGCTGCACACCACCGGCGGCTATCTCGTCTATGCGTCCATGACGCATCAGTACGTGTTCGACTATCACCCCGGCGACATCTACTGGTGCACCGCTGACGTGGGCTGGGTGACGGGCCACTCCTACATCGTCTATGGCCCGCTCGCGAACGGCGCCACCACGCTGATGTTCGAGGGAATCCCGAACTATCCGAGCGTGTCCCGCTTCTGGGACGTGATCGACAAGCACCAGGTGTCGATCTTCTACACCGCCCCCACCGCCATCCGCTCGCTGATGCAGGCGGGCGAGGAGCCGGTGAAGCGCACCTCGCGCGCCTCCCTGCGCCTGCTCGGCTCGGTGGGCGAGCCCATCAATCCCGAAGCCTGGGAGTGGTACTACCACGTGGTCGGCGAGGGCCGTTGCCCCATCGTCGATACCTGGTGGCAGACCGAGACCGGCGGCATCCTCATCACCCCGCTGCCCGGCGCCACCAAGCTGAAGCCCGGCTCGGCCACCCGTCCATTCTTCGGCGTCCAGCCGGAAGTGGTGGATGCGGCCGGTGCGGTGCAGGAGGGCGCCTGCGAGGGCAACCTCGTGATCGCCGACTCGTGGCCCGGCCAGATGCGCACGGTCTATGGCGACCATGAGCGCTTCGAGCAGACCTACTTCTCCACCTATCCCGGCAAGTACTTCACCGGCGACGGCTGCCGTCGCGACGCGGACGGCTTCTACTGGATCACCGGCCGCGTGGACGACGTCATCAACGTCTCCGGCCACCGCATGGGCACGGCGGAGGTGGAAAGCGCCCTCGTCGCCCATCCGAAGGTGTCCGAGGCCGCCGTGGTCGGCTTCCCGCACGACATCAAGGGCCAGGGCATCTATGCCTATGTCACCCTGATGGACGGCGTGGAGCCCACCGAGGAACTGCGCAAGGAGCTGGTGGCCTGGGTGCGTCGGGAGATCGGCCCCATCGCCTCGCCCGACCTCATCCAGTTCGCGCCGGGCCTGCCCAAGACCCGCTCGGGCAAGATCATGCGCCGCATCCTGCGCAAGATCGCGGAAGACCAGTTCGAGAGCCTCGGCGACACCTCGACGCTGGCCGATCCCGGCGTGGTGGAAGACCTCATCAGCAACCGCCAGAACAAGCGCGACGCGGCCTGAGGACACTTCCTCTGTGCTGTCATGCCCCGGCTTGTCCGGGGCATCCACCCTGCCGACGGACCGGTATCGACATCAATGATCCGGCCCGGCCGCTCCGTGGATCCCCCCGGACACGCCGGGGGATGACGGCGGTGAAAGCGAAACCAAGACCAAGCCGGCGTCCCTCGGGGCGCCGGTTTTCTTTTGAGCCGGCGCACAAGAAAAACCGGACGTTCGCGAGAACGCCCGGCGGGAGGAATGCGACGAAGAGAAAAGCGACGAGGGGGGCTCGTCGCGGCGCTCAGTGCGAGCGGCTGACCACCGTGTATTCGCCGGCGGCGACACGCTCGGCGACGCGCGCGACATATTCGGAGCTGGCGGCCTCGCCATAGGTGGCGACGAGGCTGCGCAGGGCGGTGAAGAGCGCGGCCTGCACCAGGCAGTCCTCGTCCAGCCCTTCGCGCACGGCCTCGACCCACGCATCGTTCAGATAGGTCAAGGCGGCATGACGGTCATCGGCGGCCATGTCCGAGATTTCGGGCAGGTCGATGACGGGGTTGGTCAAGGTGGACACGATGGGCTGCCTCCGCGCCGCAGAACCGAACGGCGCACCGGATATCTAGCACTTCACGCTGGGGGATTCAGGCGAGTTCTGACCAAAAGGTTAACACAGAAGGGGTCAATTCCCCCCATACCGCACCACGATTTCGTGAGTGAGCCGCCCGCCCTCGTCGAGCTGGCGATCCACCGCCACGCGCGCGGCCGGCGTGCAGCTGCGATAGACCTCGGCATAGCTGGAATAGCCGCGGTTGAAGCTGGCGATAATCTTGGCGCGGCGGGCATCCGAGGGCTGCTCGGTGTCGATGAGCGCCTGCATCTCGTTGCGCCAGCGCTGCGCCTCGGCGGTAACGCCGCACAGGGGCCGCAGGTAATGCAGGGCGCCGAGAATCTCCGCGAGCCGCATCAGGTCGCCGTCATAGGGCGGCGCGGCGCCTTCCGTCGGCCCGGCGGCGCGGGACGATGCGGGGCCGGCGAGCATGAGGCCGCAGGCGAGAAGAAGGGCGAGGAGACGAGAGGGCGCGCGCATCAGCATGGTTCCGCCGCCACTCCTGCGGCGCCCGCCGTCCGCGGTCAAGGGGGCGGCGAACCCGCGGCTCACATCTCGCCCATCAGGAGCGCGGCCTTGGCCACCACCTCGGCAAGCCCCTCGGTGGTGGTGAGGCCGGCGACCTCGTTGGGCCGGAACCAGCCGACCTCGGCCGCCTCTTCGCCCGGCATGGGCTCCCCGCCGCGCCAGCGGGCAGCATGGGCGAGCACCACGAAATGGGCCTTCAGCTCCCCCTCGCGGTTGCGGACGATGATGTCGCGGGCGGCGGCGAGGCCGACGATCTCGGCCTCGACCCCCACCTCTTCCATCAATTCACGCATGGCGGCCTCGGCCACCGTCTCGCCCGGCTCCACCCGTCCGCCCGGCAGGCTCCACAGCCCGGCACCGGGATTGGCGGCGCGGCGGGCGAGCAGCACCAGGGGGCCGCGGAACACGGCGGCGCTGGCGGCGAGCGTCGGGCGCACCTCCACCCGCGGGGGAACGGCCTTTTCGCTCTCATGGGTATCGGACATGAAGGGTCTCGGGCGAGGCTAGGCAGCCGGAGCCGTGACGGGCGGCTTGTGAGGTTTCGGCCGGAGCTTACCTTTCCCCGATCCGAGGAGCACGCGATTCGTGACTGAGCCTGACGTCCCCGCCAAACCTATTGCCAAACCCGTTGCAAAGACCGCCCCCCGCCGCGCCGCGCCGCGCGCGTGGCAGCGCATGCTCTCCGGCCGCCGGCTCGACCTGCTGGACCCCTCCCCCCTCGACGTGGAGATCGAGGACATCGCCCACGGCCTCGCCCGCGTGGCGCGCTGGAACGGCCAGACCTCCGGCGCCAACATCTTCTCGGTGGCGCAGCACTCCTTGCTGGTGGAGAAGATTTCCCGCCGCACCCATCCGGATCTCGATGCCCGCTGGCGCCTGTGCGTGCTGCTGCACGACGCACCGGAATACGTCATCGGTGACATGATCTCCCCGTTCAAGGCGGTGCTGGGCGGCGACTACAAGGCGGTGGAGGCGCGCCTCCTCAGTGCCATCTGCGTGCGCTTCTCGCTGCCGGTGGGCTGGCCCGATCAACTTTTGAAGATCGTCAAGGCGGCGGACCGCGCCTCCGCCTATTTCGAAGCGACGCGGCTGGCGGGATTCGCGGAGGAAGAGGCCAAGGCCTTTTTCGGCCGCCCGGCCCGCCTCGACGCTGGGGTGGAAAAGGATTATCTCACCCCCTGGGAGGCGGAAACGGCGAAAGCCCGTTTCCTCAAGAGATTCGAGGAGCTTGCGCCATGATCCATGTCTGCTCCCTCGCCAAGCTGCACGAAACGGTGGAACAGACCGGCGCGCGGCATGTCATCACCCTCATCAATGGCGGCACGGTGCTGACCCGGCCGAGCAACGTCGACCCCACCAACCACCTCTTCCTCGGCATCAACGACATCGCGGAGGAGATCGAGGGCCTGGTTGCCCCGGGCGAGGCCCACATGCTCGAGCTGTTCGAGTTCGTGCGCGCCTGGCCGCGGCAAACGCCGCTGGTGATCCATTGCTATGCGGGCATCTCGCGGTCGACGGCGGCGGCCTATGCCACGCTCTGCGCGCTGCTGCCGGATCGCGACGAGATGGAGCTGGCCCAGCGCCTGCGCCACGCCTCGCCCACCGCGACGCCCAACCCGCGCATCGTCTCCCTCGCCGATGCCGCGCTGAAGCGGGACGGCCGGATGGTCGCCGCCATTCATTCTATCGGCCGCGGTGCCGACGCCTTCGAGGGCGAGCCCTTCTCCCTGCCGGTGGCCTGAGGGGGCGGGGGGCGTCCCCGGAGGCGGGGTTTCGCGCGGGATTTCAGGTCTGCACCGGGCGCGTGGCCCGGAGAGAGGCTGCGCGCGGGCGCAACTCGCCTGCCTTGCGGGCGTCGGCTATGTTGCGCCGCAACTCCTCCCCGAAAGACCGAGCATCGGGCACCCTGCCTGCCACCCCTCGCTCAGTCGCCCTGCCCCGGCCGCCCCGGCCAGAGACCATTCATGCCCGCTTCTGCCCCGAGCCCGAACCAGCTTGGCTTCGCCCGCATCTTCGCCATGGCCGCCGCCGCCGGCATCGCGGTGGCGAACATCTATTACAACCAGCCCATGCTGGCGGTGATGGAAGCGGACCTGCCCGGCCCCCTGACGCCGCTGGTGCCCACAGTGACGCAGCTCGGCTATGCCGCCGGCCTGTTCCTGCTGGTGCCCCTGGCCGACCAGATGGAGCGGCGGCGGCTCATCGTCGTGCATTTCGTCGCCGTGGCCGCGGCCGCCGCCCTCTCCGCTCTGGCGCAGGGCGCGCTGGCTTTGCTCGCCGCGTCGCTCCTGCTCGGCCTCGGCTCCACGGTGGCGCAGCAGATCGTGCCCTTCGCCGCCCATCTGGCGCCGCCGGAGAAGCGCGGCGCCACGGTGGGCACCGTGCTCTCCGGCATCCTCGCCGGCATCCTGCTCAGCCGCACCCTCGCCGGCTTCGTCGCCGCCCATGCGGGCTGGCGCGCCATGTTCTGGCTGGCGGTGCCCATGGCGCTCGCCGCGGCGGCGCTGATGGCGGCCATGCTCCCGCGCAGTAAGCCGGAGGGCACGCTGAGCTATGGCAGCCTGATGGCCTCGCTCTTCGGATTGTGGAAGGAGTTCCCGACGTTGCGGCGGGCGGCGATCACGCAGGCGCTGATCTTCGCCTCCTTCATCGCGTTCTGGACCATCCTCGCCTTCCGGCTGGAGGGACCACCCTTCGGCCTCGGTGCGGAGGCGGCGGGCCTGTTCGGCATCCTCGGGCTGGTGGGCGTGCTCGCGGCGCCCCTGTTCGGCCGCTTCACCGACCGGCGGGGTCCGTCCAGCGTGGTGGTGCTCGGCACCGTGCTGGCGCTCGCCGCGTGGCTGTTCTTCTCGCTGTGGCCACAGCTGGCCGGCCTGGGCGTCGGCGTGGTGCTGATCGACCTCGGCATCCAGAGTGCGCTGGTGGGCAACCAGCACCGCATCTTCGCGCTCAGGCCCGCCGCCCGCGCCCGCCTCAACACCATCCTCGTGGGCACCATGTTCCTCGGCGGCGCCTTCGGCTCGGCCGTGGCCACGATGGCATGGGTCTGGGGCGGCTGGGCCGCCGTCTGCGCCACCGGCCTGATCCTGTGCGTGGCGGCGCTCGCCATCACCCTGCTGTCGGGACGGAACGCCGCCAGAGGCTGAAGCGGCCTCAGCCGGCCGCCAGCACACCCACGAGGCCCGGCACCGGCACGCTTTTTTCCGAGCGGGTGGAGGCCCGCTCCAGCAGGACGACGTCAAGACCGACCTCCTGCGCCAGCGCGCGGACATATTGCTCGGCGTGGGCATAGCGCAGCGTCTCGCGCAGCAGCACGCCTTCGCCCTCATGGGTCTCCAGCGTGAAGGCGAAGAGGCCCCCCGGGGCCAGCGCGGCGCGGGCGGCGAGGAAGATGGGGGCGAGATCGCCCACATAGCAGAGCGCATCGGCGGCGATGACCAGATCGAGGCCGCCGGCCGGCATCGCCCCCAGCGCCGCGCCCATCTCGCCGGCTTCGAGGGCGGCGTAGAGGCCGAGCGCCCGTGCCTTCTCCAGCATGGCGGGGGAGAGGTCCACCCCGTCGAGCCGCTCGACCAGCGGCGCGAACAGCACGCCGGCAAGGCCCGTGCCGCAGCCGAGATCCAGCGCCGCGCCGAAGCGCAGCTCCCGGCCGAGGGCATCGCATGCGGCCCGCACCGCTTCCAGCAGCAGCTCGGGGCCGCGATAGGAGAGTTTCTCACGCAAAGCGGTATCGAAGCGGTCGGCATATTGATCGAACAGGGTGCGCACATAGGCCGCCGACATGACGCCTTCCCCGGCCCCTTCCGCCCCTTCCGGCGCCCCGCCGAGCCGCGCGCGGCGCAGCCCCGCGCCCAGCCGGTCGGCGGGATCGAGCGCCAGCGCCCGGCCATAGGCCTCCCGTGCCGCCTCGCTTTCCCCCTGCCCTTCCCGCGCCTCGCCGAGCAGGAACCAGGCGGCGGCGAAATTCGGCGCCGCCTCCACCGTCTCGGCCAGAAGCTCGGCGGCGGCGGCGAAATCGGCTTCGGCCAGGAAGGCGCGCGCCCAGTCGAGCCGTCGGTCGAGGACGGGATCACCTGATGTGTCGAAGGCAGCAGCGGACAAGCTCGATCTCGCAGTTTGGGAACCTCGCGCAGGCGCGCAAGTCTCCCCATATAGTGGTGAACCCGCCCGATAAAGTGATGCGCCCGGAAGACCTCCTCTGCCCCTCGCCCAAGGGCCTCTACAGCCCGGCTGGCGACTTCTATGTGGACCCCACCCGCGCCGTGCCGCGGGGGGTGATCACGCACGGCCATTCGGACCATGCCCGCGCCGGCCATGCCCACGTGCTCGCCACCCGCGAGACGCTGGACATCATGGCCCTGCGCATGGGGCCGGGCTTCGCGGGCGCGACGCAGGCGCTTTCTTATGGGGAGGAGATCACCCTCAACGGGGTGAAGGTGAGCCTTCATCCCGCCGGCCATGTGCTCGGCTCGGCGCAGGTGCGGCTTGAGAAGGACGGCCTCGTGATCGTGGTGTCCGGCGACTACAAGGACGCCGCCGACCCCACCTGCGCGCCGTTCGAGCCGATCCGCTGCCATGTGTTCGTCAGCGAGGCGACGTTCGGCCTGCCGGTGTTCCGCCATCCCCCGGCGGCGGGGGAGGTGGACAAGCTCCTCGCCTCGGTGCGCATCTTCCCCGAGCGCACCCACATCGTCGGCGCCTACTCCCTCGGCAAGGCGCAGCGCATGATGGCGCTGATCCGCCGGGCGGGGCACGACGCGCCGATCTACGTGCACGGGGCGCTGGTCAACATCACTGATTATTATGCGAGTTGCGGCATGGATTTCGGCGAGATCCTGCCGGTGAAGGGCGCGCCGAAATCCGCCTTCGCCGGGGCCATCGTCATCGCCCCACCCTCCTCCATGACGGACCTGTGGGCGCGGCGCTTCGCCGATCCTATCACCTGCTTTGCCTCCGGCTGGATGCGCGTGCGCGCCCGCGCCCGGCAGCGGGGGGTGGAACTGCCGCTGGTGGTGTCGGATCACGCCGACTGGGATGGCCTCACCGCCTCCATCCGCGCCACCGGCTGCGAGGAATTGTGGGTGACGCACGGCGCCGAGGACGCCCTCGTCCACTGGGCCCAAACCCGCCAACTCCGCGCCCGCCCCCTCCACATGGTCGGCTACGGCGAGGAGGACGAGGAGGCGGTGGTGCCGGCGCCGGAGGGGGAGGCCCCCGCCCCATGAACCGCTTCGCCGCGCTGCTCGATCGCATGTCCTATGAGGCCGGGCGCAATGCCAAGATCCGGCTCATGGCGGACTATTTCCGCTCGACGCCCGACCCCGAGCGCGGGCTCGCGCTGGCGGCGCTCACCGGGGCGCTGTCGTTCGCCAATGCCAAGCCCGGCGTGGTGCGCACGCTGATCGCCGAGCGGGCGGACCCGGTGCTGTTCGAGATGTCCTACGATTATGTGGGCGACCTCTCGGAGACCGTCGCCCTCATGTGGCCCCGGCCGGAGGGGGCGCGGCCCCACGCGCCGCTGCTGTCCGAGATCGTCCACGGCCTCTCCACCTTCTCCAAGGTGTCCCTGCCCCGGCATCTGGCAGACTGGCTGGACGGCCTCGACGAGACCGGCCGCTGGGCGCTCTTGAAGCTCATCACCGGTTCCATGCGGGTGGGCGCCTCCGCGCGCCTTGCCAAGACCGCCGTGGCGAGCCTCGGAGCGGTGACGCCCGACGAGGTGGAGCTGGTCTGGCCCGGCCTTGAGCCGCCCTATGAGGAGCTGTTCGCCTGGGTGGAGGGGCGCGGGCCGCGGCCGGAGACCTCCAACCCCGCCCCGTTCCGCCCGGTGATGCTGGCCCACGCCATCGAGGAAACGGACTTCACCACCCTCGACCCGGCCGCTTTCAGCGCCGAATGGAAGTGGGACGGCATCCGCGTGCAGGCGGTGGCCGGCACGGGCCCGGACGGGGTGCATGTGGTGCGGCTCTATTCGCGCACCGGGGAGGACATCTCCGACGCCTTTCCAGACATGGCGGAAGCCATCACCTTCGACGGCGCCATGGACGGCGAACTGCTCATCGTCCGCGATGGCCGGGTGGAGCCGTTCAACGTGCTCCAGCAGCGGCTGAACCGGAAGACGGTGACGGTGAAGATGCTGGCGGAATTCCCCGCCCACATCCGCGCCTATGACCTGCTCGTGGACGGCACGGACGATCTTCGCGAGCAGCCTTTCGCCGCCCGTCGCGCCCGGCTGGAAGCGCTCGTCGCCCGGCTCCAGACCCCGCGCATCGACCTCTCCCCCATGGTGCCCTTCTCGACCTGGGACGACCTGACCGCCGCCCGAAGCGATCCCGCCTCCGCCGGCGCAGGGGCGGATGCCGGGGCGGTGGAAGGAGTGATGATCAAAAGGGCCGACAGCCCCTATCTCCCCGGCCGGCCCAAGGGGCCATGGTGGAAGTGGAAGCGCGATCCGCACACGGTGGATGCGGTGCTCATGTATGCCCAGCGCGGCCACGGCAAGCGTTCGTCCTTCTATTCGGACTACACCTTCGGGGTGTGGACGATAGGAGACGAGGGCGAGGATGTGCTGGTGCCGGTGGGCAAGGCCTATTTCGGCTTCACCGACGAGGAATTGAAGCAGATCGACGCCTTCGTGCGGCGCGCCACCATCAACCGCTTCGGCCCGGTGCGCGAGGTGGTGCACGAAAAGGACGAGGGACTGGTGCTGGAAGTGGCCTTCGAGGGCCTGGCCCGCTCCACCCGCCACCGCTCCGGCATCGCCATGCGCTTCCCCCGCATCGCCCGCCTGAGGTGGGACAAGCCGCCGGGCGAGGCGGACCGGCTGGAGACGCTGGAGGCGTTGCTGGGGTAGGCCCTACTGGCTCGCCCACACGATCCGGGCGATCCAGTCCACCTGATCGAGGGGAATCTGCCGGTCCTCGTGGGCGGGATTGAGGGAGCGCAGTTCGATGTGGCGGGCGGTCTTGCGCACCAGCTCCTTGGCCAGCACCTCGCCCTCCTTGGTCTTCAGCACCACCCGGTCGCCGCGGCGCGGCTCGGAGGCGGGGGAGACCACCACCACGTCGCCGTCGCGATAGACCGGCTCCATGGAATCACCGGCGATCTCCAACGCATAGGCGTGGGCGTCGTGCACGTCGGGAAAGACGATCTCGTCCCAGCCGGCGCCCACCGGGAAGCCTGCATCGTCGAAGAAGCCGCCGGAGCCGGCCTGGGCGAAGCCGATCTGCGGAATGGCATTGAGCGGCCGCGTCGGGGGGGCGGGTGCGTCCTCGGCAAAGCCCGCGCCGCCGCCATGGGCCGTCCGGTCGGAGGCGTCCAGCAAGGAGAAGAAGTGCTCCGGGCTGGTGCCGGTGGCGGCGAGCGCCTTGGCGATGCTCTCGGTGGAGGGCCAGCGCGGCCGGCCGTCGATGGTCACGCGCTTGGAGCGGTTGAACGTGGTTGGATCGAGCCCCGCCCGCCGCGCGAGGCCGGAGGTGGACAGGCCGTGCTGCTCGGCGAGTTCGTCGACGGCACGCCAGATCTTACCGTGGGTCAGCATGGGAAAGACGTTCCTTGCCTCGAAGATCCATGGCCTAGACGTTCCTGGGCCTCGACAGCGAATCCGGATGCGCACCGGGGCCACCCGCGCGACGCCACGCCACGCCCCCCGATGCGTGGACGATAAGAATTTGTTCCCCATTTGTACAGGACTTCAGTCCGTATGCAACCATAGGGCGAGCGCAGTTGCCCTTTCGTTCGTGTCGCCCTATGTGCGTCGCCGATCCACCGAGGAGCATCGCCCGTGACAGCCGCCCCCCTCATCTACAAGATCGCCCCCGCCGCTTTGTGGGCCGCCGCCGAGCAGGCGGGCGTGTTTACCGGGGCGCCGGTGGACGTGGCGGACGGCTACATCCATTTCTCCACCGCCGCGCAGGCGCGCGAGACGGCGGCGAAGCACTTCGCCGGCCAGGGCGACCTGAAGCTGGTGGCGGTTGAGGCGGCGGCGCTGGGCGCGGCGCTGAAGTGGGAACCCTCGCGCGGCGGCGCTCTTTTCCCCCATCTCTACGCGCCGCTGCCGCTCACCGCCGTGACCTGGGTGCGCGACCTGCCGCTGGGCGCGGACGGGGCGCACGTCTTCCCTGAGCTGGACTGATCCCACCGGCTTTGGTCTTCGACCGATGCCGAGCGGGTGACGCTTAGGCGCCGCGCGGGCTTGGCCTCAGCCGAAGGTCCGCCGCACGAGCGTCGGCAGGCGCAGCGCCTGGAAGCCGCCGCGCGCGAGGAGGAAGGCGAGCATGGCCAGCCACAGGCCGTGATTGCCCAGCGGGCGCAGGGCCAGGAACACGGCGAGATAGACGACGAGGGAGGCGATCATCAGGTTGCGCATATCGCGCGACCAGAGCGCGCCGATATAGACGCCGTCGAACGCATAGGCCGTGACGCCCGCCACCGGCAGCAAAGCGGCATAGAGGAGATAGATGCGCGCCTCGGCCCGCACCTCCGGGCTGGTGCTCATCGCGTCCACGATGGCCGGGCCGGTGACGAGGTAGACCACCCCCGCCAGCACCGCGAAGGCAAATCCCCACACGATGGACAGCCGCACCCCGGCGGAGAAATCCGATTTGCGCCGCGCGCCCACGGCGGAGCCGCAGATCTGCTCGGCGGCGGTGGCGAAGCCGTCGAGGAAATAGGCCGCCACCATCACCATGTTCTGCAGGATGGCGTTGGCGGCCAGTGTCACGTCCCCGGCTCTCGCGCCCTGCGCGGCGAAGAAGGAGAAGGCGAACATCAGCGCCGCGGTGCGGATCATGATGTCGCGATTGAGCATGACGGTCTGGATCAGGCGCGCCTTGTCCAGCAGCACGGCCTTCGCCACCCCGAGCCGCCCGCCCAGCAGCGCGGCGCACAGGATAAGGCCCGCCACCGCCCCGGCGATCTCGGCGACCAGCGTGCCCGCCGCCGAGCCGGCGACGCCCCATCCGGCACCGAGCACGAGGGCGGCCGACAGCACCATATTGAGGAAGTTGATGCCCACCTGCAGCGCCAGCGCCCGCCCGGTGCGGCCGAGGCCCACCAGCCAGCCCAGCACCACATAGTTCGCCAGCGTGAAGGGCGCGGCGAAGATGCGGACGGCATAATAGTCCCGCACCGCCGCATTCACCTCGTCGCTCGCCCCGGCCAGAGACAAGGCTGCGCTCTCGATGGGCGTGCGCAGGAGCACGATCAGAAGGCCGAGCGCCCCCGCGACCAGCAGGCCGCGCGCCAGCACCGCCCGCTCCTCCACCGCATCACGCCGCCCCACCGCCTGCGCGGCAAGGCCCACCGTGCCCATGCGCAGGAAGCCGAACACCCAGAACAGCATGTCGAAGATGACGGCGGCGAGCGCCACGCCGCCGAGCATGGACGCGCTGCCGAGCCGGCCCACCACCGCCGCATCCACCACGCCCAGCAAAGGCGTGGTGAGGTGCGCCAGCGTCATGGGCAGCGCGATGGCGAGCACGCGGCGGTGCGTTACGTCCCCGGAGACAGCCGCGAGCGACACGGCCTCAGCGCCGGCCGAACACGCGCATCAGGATCCAGAGCGGGATGACGATGACCGCGCCGAGGAGGAAATAGCGCCACATCCGCTCCACCGCCTCGAAGCTGAAGCTGAACAGATTGCGGATGAGCCGCTGGAGGCTGTTGAGAATGTTCATCGGGTCGAGCCCGAGGGCGGCCAGAATCACGCCCACCACCACCGAGAGCAGCACGAGGCGCACCAGCACCCAGGCCGGCGAACCGCCGAAGAAGCGCGTGAGCTCGTTGTTCTCGGACATGGGTCCTCTCTCCTGTCGGTCCCGTCCTTTAACATAGCTCAAGGCGCGCCGGGAATGCCGCCGCTAGCAGGGTGGGTGCGACACCGGCGGGGATCGACGCCGCCGGCACCGGCCGCCAGAAGCGCTTTCGCAACGGAATGTTTTCGCCCATGGGCACCGCCGCCTTCCTGTTCGCCATCTGGGGTCTGCTGCTGACGCCGGGTCCGACCAACACGCTGCTGGCGCTGTCCGGCGCCTCGGTGGGGCTCGGGCGGTCCCTGCGGCTGATGCCGGCGGAGCTCGCCGCCTATCTGCTGGTAACGGTGCCCCTCGCCACGGCCGGCACCGATCTTCTTGCCGGCGCGCCGCTGGCGGCGGTCGCTGTGCGGCTCGCGGCGGCGGGCTGGATCGCCTATCTGGCGGTGCGGCTGTGGCGGCTTCCCGCGCCGGGGCAGGCGGCGGGGGAAGTGACGCTCGCGCGGGTGTTCACCACCACCTTGCTCAATCCCAAGGCCCTCATCATCGGCCTGACCCTGCTGCCGCGCGGGTCCGAGCCCGATTTCCTGCCGCACCTCGCCCTGTTCGCCGGCTCCGTCGTCGCCGTGGCGACCATCTGGGCCGGTGGCGGCGCGCTGCTGAAGCGCGGGGATGGCGCGCCGCGCCTCCTCTATCGGCGCTCGGCCGCCTGCTGGCTCGCCTTCCTCGCCGCCGCGCTGGTGGGCGCGGCGATCCGGGCCTGAACGCTACTTCCCGTCGAGGAAGTCCGTCACCAGCGCGATGGTGGCGGCGGGGTTCTCCTCCATGATCCAGTGGCCGCTGCCGGGCACCACGTCGCCGGTCACGTCGGTGGCGGCGAAGCGCATCACCTCGGCCATGCCGAGGCCGAAGGAATGCTCGCCGCCCAGCGCCAGCACGGGCATGGCAAGCTTGCCGTGGGTGAGGAATTCCAAGTTGTCGACCGCGTCCTGGTCGAAGGCGGCGAACTGGGCAAAGCCCGCATGCATGGCGCCGGGCTGGGCATAGAGCGCGGCGTAATGCTCCCGCGCGGCCTCGGAGAAGTGACTGGGATCAGCGGAGAACTCGTTCCAGAAGCGGTCGAGATAGATGCGCTCGCGCCCGGCGACGAGGCGCTCCATGTCCGGCCCGCCGAAGCGGAAATGCCAGAGCAGCGGATTCTTCAGGATCTCGTCCCACGGCCCGACGCCGGGCAGCGGCGCGTCGATGAGGGCGAACTTCGTCACCCGGTCGCGGTAGAGCGCGGCAAAGGCGAAGCCCACCATGTTGCCGATGTCGTGGGTGACGAGGGCCGCGGTGGCGATGCCGAGGGCATCGAGCACGCCGGCCATGTCGGCCGCCTGGGTCTTCTTGTCGTAGCCGCCCTCCGGCTTGGCCGAGAGGCCCATGCCGCGCAGGTCCGGCACCACGACGGTATGGGTCGGCGCCAATGCGTGGGCGAGCGCGCCCCACATGTCGCCGGTCTCGCCATAGCCGTGGATCAGCAGCACCGCAGGCCCCTGCCCGCCGGTGCGGACATGGAGGGTGGTGCCGTTGGTGGCGATCTCCTCGATGCGGAAATCGGCGGGAAAGGGAACGATCTGGCTCGCTTCGGGGTCAGCGGTCGAAGGCGTCTGGGGCATGGCTTCCTCCCCGCCGGTGGCCGGCGGACCCGCGCGTGATGCGCTAAGGGAAACATGCGCTCTCCCAGTGACAGCGTGTAGGGGCGTTCGGTGCAAACTTCGCTTGCAGGGCGCAGCTTGCCTCGCCGCCCGGAGTGGGCGAAGGATGGGCGCGCGCCACGGCCGCGCGCCTGCCCGTTTCGGCGGCACATTTGCCTCCCGGGCCCAAACCTGCTAACAGCCCCAGCTTCACACGGACGGCCATGCCGATCCCGCCGACCGGACCGAGAGCCCGGAGGCCCCCGCCCGACAGCGCGATGCGCCCTCGGGCGTGCTTTGCGTTGGCTTGGATGACCCTTCATCCGGTCCACGCGGCGCGGGAGATCAGAACCGTCCGGTGTGAACCCTCAACGCATGGGTGCCCATGTTCGATACCCTTTCCGACCGCCTCGGCGGCATACTCGACAAGCTGAAGCGGCGTGGCGCTCTCACTGAGGCCGACGTCGGCGAGGCCATGCGCGAGGTGCGCCGCGCGCTGATCGAGGCGGACGTGGCGCTGGACGTGGTGCGGTCCTTCACCGACCGCGTGCGCCAGCGCGCCGTGGGCGTGGAGGTCATCAAGTCCGTCACCCCCGGCCAGATGGTGGTGAAGATCGTCCACGACGAGCTCGTGGCGACCCTCGGCTCCGACGCCGACCCCATCGACCTGAACGCCCCCGCCCCGGTGCCGATCCTGATGGTCGGCCTGCAGGGCTCGGGCAAGACCACCTCCACCGCCAAGATCGCCAAGCGCCTCACCGAACGCGGCAAGCGCAAGGTGCTGATGGCCTCGCTCGACACCCGCCGTCCGGCGGCCATGGAGCAGCTGGCCACGCTGGGCAAGCAGGTGGAGGTCGCGACCCTTCCCATCGTCGCCGGCCAGTCTGCCGTGCAGATCGCCAAGCGCGCCATCGAGGCGGCGAAGCTCGGCGGCTACGACGTGGTGATGCTCGACACCGCCGGCCGCGTCACCCTCGATGAGGGGTTGATGGCCGAGGTGGCCGAGGTGAAGGCCGTCACCGGCCCGCACGAAGTGCTGCTCGTCGCCGACAGCCTCACCGGCCAGGACGCGGTGAACACCGCCAAGGCCTTCGACGGCCGCGTCGGCCTCACCGGCATCGTGCTGACCCGCGCCGACGGCGATGGCCGCGGCGGCGCCGCGCTTTCCATGCGCGCCGTCACCGGCAAGCCCATCAAGCTCTTGGGCACCGGCGAAAAGATGGACGCGCTGGAGGATTTCGATCCCCATCGCGTGGCCGGCCGCATCCTCGGCATGGGCGACGTGGTGGCCCTGGTGGAGCGGGCCGCCGAGAATATCGACATCGAGAAGGCGAAGATCACCGCCGAGCGCATGCGCAAGGGCACCTTCGACCTTGACGACCTGCGCGGCCAGCTGGAGCAAATGGCCAAGATGGGCGGCCTCGGCGGGCTCATGGGCCTCATGCCCGGCGTCGCCAAGGTGAAGAACCAGATCGCCAACGCCAATCTCGACGACAAGGTGTTCAAGCGGCAGGTGGCCATCATCAACTCGATGACCCCCAAGGAGCGCCGCGCCCCGAAGCTGCTCGACGCCTCGCGCAAGCGCCGCATCGCCGCCGGCTCCGGCACCAAGGTGGAGGAAATCAACCGCCTCCTGAAGATGCACCGCCAGATGGCCGACGTGATGAAGTCGCTCGGCGGCGCCGCCGGCAAGCGCGGCCCGCTCGCGGGTCTCGCCGGCATGATGGGCTTCGGCGGCGGCGGCCCCTCCCCCGAGATGCTGCAGGAGATGGCGGAAAAGATGGGCAAGGGCGGCCCCGGCGCGCCCGGCGGCCTCCCGCCGAACTTCCCCGGCCTGTCCGGCGGCGGCCTGCCCTCCAAATTCCCCGGCGGGCTCCCCGGCCTGCCGAAGGGCTTTCCCGGAGTGGGAGGGCCCGGCAAGAAGAAGTGACCCCTTTGCCTTTTGCGCACGTCATCCCCCGGCTTGTCCGGGGGATCCACCGCCGGGCAGGGTTCGACCTTCGAAAGGTCAGCCCGGCGGAAGGGTGGATGCCCCGGACAAGCCGGGGCATGACGGCCGATAGATCAACTCAAATCGAAACACATCGATCGACCTAAAAAGGAAGAAGACCATGTCCCTCAAGATCCGTCTCGCCCGCGGCGGCGCCAAGAAGCGTCCCTACTACCGCATCGTCGTCGCCGACGCCCGCGCCCCGCGCGATGGCCGCTTCATCGAGAAGATCGGCACCTTCAACCCGCTGCTCGCCAAGGATTCCGAGACCCGCGTGGTGCTCGACACCGAGAAGGCGAAGGCTTGGCTCGAGAAGGGCGCCCAGCCTACCGACCGCGTGGCCCGCTTCCTCGACGCCGCCGGCCTGCTGAAGCGCGAAACCCGCAACAACCCGAAGAAGGCCGAGCCCGGCCAGAAGGCCCAGGAGCGCGCCAAGGAGAAGGCCGACAAGGCCGCCGCGGCTGCCGGTGGCGAAGCCGCCGAGTGAGGCTTTCCTTTCGGGAAGATGAGGAATGGGGGCGCCTGGCGCCCCCTTTTCTTTTGGCACAACGGTTCACAACCGCGCCCCGGCACCTATGTAAGCCCCAGCCCCGAAAGCTCGGGCGCGGCGGCACCACCGTGACGCCAAGGGCGGTTCCCCCTGTCCGCCGACCGGGCTAGACAAGGGCGACGCATATTCTGAATCCATTCTGCCCCTCCCGCTGCTTCTGGAGCGCCTGATGTCCGATCCCGTCACCGTCTCGTTCGCCCGGCTCACCGCCGCCGCCAAGGGCGTCCTCGTGGTGCTCACCGACGAAAGCCTCGCCTTCGGCACGCAGGCGCAGAAGCTGGTGAAGGGGGCGGACAAGGCGCTGACCCGCGCGTTCGACGCCGAGAAGTTCAAGGGCAAGGCCTGGAGCGCGCTGGACCTGCTCGCCCCCGCCGGCATCGAGGCGCCGCGCCTCATCGTCATCTCGGTGGGCAAGGCGGCGGACCTGAAGCCCAAGGACTTCCTGAAGCTCGGCGGCCTCATCGCCGGCAAGCTCCCCGCCTCCGCTCGCGAGGCGAGCGTGGTGCTCGACCTGCCCGGCACCAAGATCTCCGCCGATGCCGCCGCCGAGGTGGCGCTGGGCATCTCGCTGCGCAGCTACAGCTTCGACCGCTACAAGACCAAGAAGAAGGACGACGCCGAGCCGACCGCCCGCGCCGTGACCCTCCTCGTCTCCGACGAGGCCGGCACCAAGCGCGCCTATACCGCCCGGCAGGCGGTGGGCGACGGCGTGCTGTTCGCCCGCGACCTGGTGAACGAGCCCGCCAACGTGCTCGACCCGCCGGAATTCGCCCGCCGCGCCGAGGAGCATCTGTCCGGCGTGGGCGTCGAGATCGAGGTGCTGGACGATGCGGCCCTCGCGGAGGCCGGCCTCAAGGCGCTGCTCGGCGTCGGCCAGGGCTCCATCAAGGAAAGCCGCGTCGTGGTGATGCGCTGGAACGGCGGCCCATCGGGCGAGCCCCCCGTCGCCTTCATCGGCAAGGGCGTCACCTTCGACACCGGCGGCATCTCCATCAAGCCGGCCGCCGGCATGGAAGACATGAAGGGCGACATGGGCGGCGCCGCCTGCGTCACCGGCCTCATGTATGCGCTCGCCGCCCGCAAGGCGAAGGTGAACGCGGTGGGCCTCATCGGCCTCGTGGAGAACATGCCCGACGGCGCCGCCCAGCGCCCCGGCGACATCGTCACCTCGCTCTCCGGCCAGACCATCGAGATCATCAACACCGACGCCGAAGGCCGGCTCGTGCTGTGCGACGTGCTCTGGTACGCCAAGGAGCGCTTCAAGCCGAAGTTCATGATCGACCTCGCCACCCTCACCGGGGCGATCCTGGTGGCGCTGGGCTCGGAATATGCCGGCCTGTTCTCCAACGACGACGAACTCTCGGCGCGCCTCACCCAGGCCGGCCAGGAGACCGGCGAGCGGGTGTGGCGCATGCCGCTCGGCCCGGAATACGACAAGCTGATCGACTCGAAGTTCGCCGACATGAAGAACACCGGCGGCCGCAACGCCGGCTCCATCACCGCCGCCCAGTTCCTGCACCGCTTCGTGGACAAGACCCCGTGGGCGCATCTCGACGTCGCCGGCACGGCCATGTCTTCGCCCGCGAGCGACATCAACAAGAGCTGGGGCTCGGGCTGGGGCGTGCGCCTGCTCGACCAGCTGGTGAAGGACCACTACGAGGGCTGAGGGGGGCTAAGCCTCTCTCCCCACCGGACCCTCCGGCTCGACCGGAGGGTCCCTTCCCCGCCGACGCCAACTGCTGGCGGCCGGGACGAACGGCGCCACGGGTCCTCCGGTCAAGCCGGAGGACGACGGCCCGACGAGACAGGACGCTCCCGCCCCCGCGTGCTAGCCTCCGCGCAATGACCGAAATCCTCTTCTACCACCTTGAGCGCCGCCCCCTGGAGCAGGTGCTGCCGATGCTGCTGGAGAAGTCGCTGGAGCGCGGCTGGCGGTGCGTGGTGCAGTGCGGGTCGGCGGAGCGGCGGGACGCGCTCGATTCCCATCTGTGGACCTATAGCGAGGCCTCCTTCCTGCCCCACGGCACGGAGGCGCAGCCGCTGCCCGAGCGCCAGCCGGTGCTCATCGCCACCTCCGAGGCCAATCCCAACGGCGCGCAGGTGCGCTTTCTGGTGGATGCGGTGCCTTTGGCCGATGCCTCGCCTTATGCACGCGTCGTCCATCTCTTCGACGGGCGCGATGACGAGCAGGTGGCCAAGGCCCGCGAGCGCTGGCGCGAGGCCAAGGCGGTGCCGGGCAACGAGCTCACCTACTGGCAGCAGGACGAGAACGGGCGCTGGGTGCGCAAGGCGTAAGGCAGGCGGTCGCCCCTGCGAGGGTTGGTCTGCGCGCGCGTCTTCGGCGGGCGAACGGCCCCTCGTCGCGTCATCGCCGGCTTGTCCGGGCGATCCACCCCACAGCGAAAAGCGTTCCGGGACACTGAGAGCCGCAAGGTGGCGAAGTGAATTCCCCGGCCCCCCCCCTGCAACCCGGTCCGCCTTTGCGAACGGAACTCGGCAACCGCCGACTTCCGGACCAGCCGACGGATAACGGAGCCTAAACCCTCAAGCCCGCGGCTGGCGGCGGAACAGGCGGGCGAGCAGCGTCAGCGCCGGCAGGATCAGCCCCGGCACGGCGGCCAGCGACGCGTAGGAGGCGACGTTGGCCTGGGTGGCGCGCAGGTCCGCGGACACCGCATCCATGGCCGACTGGCTCACCTGATTGGCCAGCGCCAGCTCGCGGGAGGGCTTCAGCGTCGCGCCGATGATGGCCACGATGAGCGCGAGGAAGAGCCCGCCGCCGCCAACCACCACGGCCGCCCAGATCGGCCCCATGGACTGCTCCAGCGCCAGGAACAGCGCGACGCCCAGCATCACCACGCCGAAGCTCGCCACCAGAGCGGCGAAGGCGAAGAGGCCGGCGCGGGCCGCGATGTGGCGCAGGTGGATTTCGGCAATGATGGTGTTGGTGCGCAGCAGAATCTTCAGATTCCGCGTCAGCTGGTCGAAATTCATCCCGCGTCCCTTCCTCTGCGCACCCACCTGACCGGGCGGAGCAGCGAACCCGCCACCGCGCCGGCCAGAAACGACACCGCCATCCATGCCAGCGGATTCATCCGCACGGTCCGCCGCGCTTTTGCGCCGCCGGCTGCGGCCGCCGCCTCGGGTCCGCCCGGCGGATCCTTGGCCATGGCTGCCCTCAGCGCCACCCCTGCCAGCTCGCTCTGGAGCCCGACCAGCTCGGATTCCCGTTCGTCGCTCATACCGCCTCCCGGAACGTCTCCGGGCCGCCTGAGAGGGAAGCACCGTGCGCCTCCCTGTCAAGCCGCCCCGCGCAAGGACAACTTCCGGATCGGTCGATTGATCCGCTGATTGATCTGGATCAGTGGGCTTCAAGGCAGCGGAAAGAGCCTCTAGCATCCCCCCTGCCCAAGGATGTCACGCAAGAAGGCCTGCCCCGAATGAGCCCCACCGCCGCCGCGCCGCGTAGCCTCGACTATTTCTTCTCCAGCGTGAGCCCCTGGACCTTCCTGGGCCATGGCCCGGTGATGGCGGTCGCCGCCCGCCATGGCGTCACCGTGCGCTTCCATCCGGTGTCGCTCGGCCCCGTCTTCGCCGAGACGGGCGGGCTGCCGCTGCCCAAGCGCGCCCCGCCGCGCCAGCGCTACCGCATTCTCGAGCTGCAGCGCTGGCGCGAGAAGCGCGGCGTGGCGCTCAATGTCCATCCCGCCCACTGGCCGTTCGACGGCACGCTGGCCGACCAGACCATCATCGCCGCCATGGAGGCGGGGCATGCGCCCGCGGACCTCATGGGCCGCATCTTCTCCGGCGTGTGGGAGCGGCAGGAGAATCTCGGCCTGCCCGAGGTGATCGCCGCCTGCGCCGATGCCGTGGGCCTGCCCGGCGCCGAGCTGGTGGCGGCGGCGGACACTGAGAAGATCGCCGCTATCTATCTGGAGAACCGCGCCAAGGCGCTCGCCGCCGACGTGTTCGGCGCGCCGTCCTACGTGCTCGATGGCGAGGTATTCTGGGGCCAGGACCGCATCGATCTGCTGGACGAGGCGCTCACCTCGGGACGCGCCCCCTACCGGCCGGACGTGGCCTGAGGCGCCCTGCCCCCTTCCGGCCCCGATCCGCGTGATTATCTAGCGGGAGTGACGCGGCGGAATGGGCCGCGCAATGCGGAGGCGCGCATGGTCTTCCCGGCTCATCCGGCGCAGTCGGCCGGTCTCTCCCTCGCGGCGGTCCTCGCCGCCACGCTTCTGGCGGCGCCGGCGTTCGCGCAGGCCCCCGCCCCGCCGCCCGGGGAAACCGCCGCCCCGCGTTTCTCCTTCGCGCCGGTCGAGGGCGGCGCGCTGAAGCTCGACCGGGAAACCGGCCGCGTCTCCCTGTGCGCCAAGCGCGGCACCGGCTTCTCCTGCGAGGCGGTGCCGGATTCGCGCGATGCCTATGAGGCGGAGATCGCCCGCCTTCAGGCGGAAAACGAGACGCTGCGCCGCTCGGCCCAGCTGCCGCCCATCCCGCCCCTGCCGCCGACGCCGGGACCGAATGCCGATACGTCCGACATGGACCGCGCCCTCGACTATGCCGAACGCTTCTACAAGCGCCTGCGCGGCCTCATCGACGAATTCCGCGCGCCCAACGGGCAGGAGAAGCTCTGAGGGGGATGCCCCGGACAAGCGATGGGGTCAGCCGGAGCGCTGATCCGGGGTCCAGCGCAAGAACTCCCGCGCAGCGGGGCAGTGCCTGAGAGCGGTGCAGTGTCGGAAGTGCCTTCGGCGAACCCTTGCGCTGGGCCCCGGCTCGCATTCCGCTATCGCGGCATGCGTCCGGTGCACGAGAGCTGTTCTCCGAACGGACAGCGGCCTCAGAACTCCGTCAGATAGCCGTCGATGCGCTTCAGCGCCTGGTCGGAGATGGTGCCGGGGAAGGCGATGAAGACGTGGCAGCCGCCGGGATAGACCTCCAGCTCCGCCCCATTCCCCGCCGCTGCCCAGGCGTTGGCCATGAACAGCGTGTCGTCCACCAGTGCGTCGCGGCCGCCGACGATGAACAGCGCCTTGGGCAGGCCCTTGAGCTTGGCGAGGAGCGGCGAGACGTCCGCGTCGTCCGCCTTGCCCTGAAGGCGCAGGTAGTTGCCGACGAAGAAGGTGATGTCCCGCGTGTTCAGCACCAGCGGCAGGTCGCCCCAATTGCGGGCGGAAGGGGTCAGGCGCAAATCGTAGCAGCCGGCGGTGAGCACGGCGGCGGAGAAGGGGCTGAGGCCGTGCCGGTCGCGCAGGCGTAGCAGCGTGACGACGGCCAGAGTCGCGCCGCCCGATTCGCCGCCGATGGCGAAGCGCTCGGTGCCGAAGCGGGCCTTGCCCTCCTTAAGCAGCCAGAGCGCCGCCGCCTCGCAATCGTCCGGGCCGGCGGGATAGGGCTCTTCCGGCGCCAGCGCGTAGTCCACCGAGACGACGGCGAGGCCGCAGTTTGCGGCGATGCGGTCGAGCAGCGCCTCGTTCTCGCGCGCCGAGCCCACCGTCCAGCCGCCGCCATGGATGTGCAGATAGACGCCCTTCGGTGCCCCGTCCGGCAGGAAGATGCGCACTGGCACTTCGCCGCGCGGGCCGGGGATGGTCTCCACCGAGGCGCGCGGGCTCTCCGGCGCCAGCGGGAAGGGGCCCTTGCCGGCGAGGCGGGCGGCGCGGATGTCCGGCAGCGGGGTCGCCCAGCGATCGGGGATGGCGCCCAGGGCCTTCACGATGGCATCGTTGACCATGCGCGTGTCGGGCGCGACGGCCGCGTCGGAGAACACGGCGGGATCGAGAACCAGCTTCGACATTGAAGGACCCTGATGGTTCGGGAATAACCGCCCCGACGGCGCGGCGCGACAGGTCCCCAACTGGTACGTGGCGGGCGAAAGCCGCGCAAGCAGGAGGAGAGATCACCATGGCGCGCACCAGCCGCACCCCGGCGAGACTGAGCGGAGCCGTGCGCCACGCCGAGGCGACGCTTCAGGTGGAGACGCCCGGCGAGGGCTTCACCGACATCACCCGCGAGGCCTCCGCCTTCCTCAGCGAGATTTCGGCCGGCGACGGCGTGCTCACCGTCTTCTGTCGGCACACCTCGGCCTCCCTCACCATCCAGGAGAACGCCGACCCGGACGTGCAGACCGACCTCATCACCGCCCTGCGCACCCTCGCGCCGCGCAATTTCCGCTGGGTGCACGACACCGAGGGGCCGGACGACATGCCGGCCCATGTGCGCACCATGCTCAGCGACGCCAGCCTCTCCATCCCGGTGCGTGGCGGGCGGCCGGGGCTCGGGACGTGGCAGGGAATCTACCTCGTGGAGCATCGCGAGCGGCCGCATCGGCGCGAGGTGGTTTTGACTTTCACCGGAACGCTTGGTCAATTTCCCTGATCGGCTTGTCACCGCTTCGCCACGGATTGATGATCGCAGAATCGATTCGCGCTAACGTTGTGGCGACCGCGCGACAAGAAGCAGAAGCCTTGCGGGGGAGGAAGCATGGTGGAAGATGCCGGGAACGGACTGCGCCTCGTCATCGCCGACGACCATCCCCTGTTCCGCGGTGCCTTGCGCGAGGCGGTGCTCGGCCGCAGCGCCGATGCCAGGATCGAGGAGGTCGGCACTTTCGACGATCTGACGGCGCTGCTGGAGCGCGACCAGGACTTCGATCTCATCCTGCTCGACCTCACCATGCCCGGCGCGCGGGGCTTTTCCGGCCTCATCTATCTGCGCGCCCAGTACATGGCGATACCGGTGGTTGTGGTCTCCGGCAATGAGGAGCCGGCGGTGATCCGCCGCTGCCTCGATCTCGGCGCCTCGGGCTTCATCCCCAAGAGCATGAGCGTCGGCAACATGCGCGATGCGGTGGCGCAGGTGCTGAAGGGCGAGACATTCCTGCCGCCCGACATCAACGTGACCACCAAGGCCGACGCCGAGACCGACGCCATCATCGCCCGGCTCTCCACCCTCACGCCCCAGCAGGTGCGGGTGCTGATGATGCTGGCCGAAGGCCGGCTCAACAAGCAGATCGCCTACGAGCTGTCGGTTTCGGAAGCCACCGTGAAGGCCCACGTCTCCGCCATCCTGCAGAAGCTCGGGGTGGAAAGCCGCACCCAGGCCGTGATCGCGGTGTCCAAGGTGGAGCAAGGCCTGTGGAGCCACCCGCAGGCGTGAGCGCGGACCGGCCCTTTCTGCCGCGGTAGGGACCTCTTCACCGGTCACGCTCATAAAGCAGGGCGAGGACCGGGATGCCGCGCGCAGCATCCCGCAGCGGCACGCCACCGGCGTTCCGGGAATGGCGGAAGGATCGAGATGACCGAGCAAAGCCTCAGCCCGACCGGCGCCGACGCCCCCCGGCGGCGCTCCCTGAAGGAGGCCGTCGCGCTCTACACCCAGCGCGACGTGCTCTCCGTCAGCCTGCTCGGCTTCTCCTCCGGCCTGCCGCTGGCGCTCACCGGCGGCACGCTCTCGCTGTGGATGAAGGACGTGGGGGTGACGCTCACCGCCATCGGCCTGTTCAGCCTCGTGGGCCTGCCCTACACTCTGAAATTCCTGTGGGCGCCGGTGCTGGACGCGGTGGACGTGCCGATCCTGTCCCGCCTGCTCGGCCGGCGGCGCGGCTGGCTTCTGGCCTGCCAGATCGTGCTCATCGCCGCCATCGCGGCGCTCGCGCTCCAGGACCCCATCAGCGCCCCCTTCGGCGTCGCCGCCTGCGCGCTGGCCGTCGCCATCGCCTCGGCCACGCAGGACATCGCGGTGGATGCCTTCCGCGTGGAGCGGCTGGAAAGTGCAAGCGAACAGGCCGCCGGCATGGCCGGATACGTCACCGGCTATCGCGTCGCCATGCTGGCCACCGGCGCCGGCGTCATCGCGCTGGTCGCCTATCTGGAGACGGCGCTGGGTCTGCCCCGCGGCACCAGCTGGTTCTGGGGCTACATGATCGCCGCCGGGTGCGTCGCCATCGGCGTCATCGCCACCCTGTTCGCCCGCGAACCCCGGGCGCCGGTGCGCGCGCCGGATGAAGGCACCGGGCACCGGCTCGTCGCCACCACCGTGGGCGCGTTCGGCGAATTCCTGCGCCGCAACCAGGCGGTGATGATCCTGCTGTTCGTGATGCTGTTCAAATTCTGCGATGCCTTCGCCGGCGTGCTCACCGGGCCGTTCGTGCTGGACATCGGCTTCTCGAAGGCGACCTACGTGGAGATCGTGAAGGTCGTGGGCTTCGGCGGCACCATCGCCGGCAGCTTTGTCGGCGCCTGGATCGCCCGTGCCCGCCCGCTGGTGACCTGCCTGTGGATCTCCGGCGTGCTGCAGATCACCTCCAACCTCGGCTTCACGCTCCAGGCCTATGTGGGCCCGAACGAGGCGGTGCTGACGGGCGTCATTCTCATCGAGAACTTCACCAGCGCCATCGGCACGGTGATCTTCGTGGCCTATCTCTCGGCCCTGTGCGGCGCACGGGAGCATACCGCCACCCAGTATGCGCTGCTGACGGCGCTCACCGCGGTGGGCCGCACCCTGCTCGGCTCCTCCAGCGGCGCCATCGCCGAGGCGTCGGGCTGGCCGCTATTCTTCATCCTCACCGCCGTCGCCGGCCTGCCCGGCCTCGCGGCCCTCGGATGGTTGCAGATGAAGGGCCATTTCGCCGAGCTGGCCCGCGACAAGGCCTGAGCGGCGCGCCTCAGCGCCGGCCGAAGGCGGGCCGGCTGAAGAACAGCAGCACCAAGGCGAGCGGGATCATCACATGGTCCAGGATCTTGCCCGGCGGGGCGTGGGTGACATCCAGCGGGCGCATGTGGCCGAGCAAATAGCGGCTCGTATATTCCACGACGATGAACACCAGCAGCAGCGGGATCAGCGCCCGATAGCGCGCCAGCGCGACCACGTAGAGCAGCCCCATGATGAGCTGCGACAGGCCCCAGAGCGCGAAGACGAAGATGACCGCCTGCCCCGCCTGGACGGGCGAGAAGGTGCTGAGCGGAATATGCGCCACCGACTGCGCCCCGCCATCCGGCGCGAACATGTGGAACAGGCTGCGCCCGATGGTCATGGCCGTGATCACCGCGAACACCGCCACCACCGCACGGTGGCCGGGGAAGTGGTTGTCGATGCGTTCCGGCAGGATCCAGTTCATGCGACGCTCCGGGCAGGCGTGGACAGGGCGGCACGCGAGACGAAGCCGCCCTCCCCGGACTTATGGCATCGCTGGGCGCCAGCTCCCGATGGCGGAAAATGGCCCGAAGGGGCGCGTCCGTCCCGGCTAATATCGCCCGCCTGTGAGCGCCGCCGCTCTCCCCTATCGGTGCCGTCATGCCCGGCCTTGTGCCGGGCATCCACGTCGGGCCGACGGCGCCACTGTCCGTAGGATTAGTCCCAGCCGGACCACGTGGATGGCCGGGACCAGCCCGGCCATGACGGCGGTTCCGGGGTGAAGGCCGGGACAGGCCCCGCAATGACGACGCCTAAGAGCGCCCCTACCGCCGCCGCCCCGCCTGCTGGGCCACCTGCAGCACCACGCGCTCGCAGATGGCGGGGGCCAGCGGCGCATTGCGGCGGGCGGCGAGGACGGCGTCGTCCACGGCGAGGAGCGCCTTCATGCAACGGTCGGGATCGAGGCCGCGCAGGGCCTTTTCCAGCTTGGGCTTGCGCGAGAAATGCACCGGCGGGCGGGCCGAGCCCACCACCGTCTCGGGGCTCGATCCCCCCGCCACGGCCAGCGTCATGGGATGCAAGGCGGTGAGCGCGCGCAGCAATCCGCCCAGCACGGCATCCGGCCGCGTCGCCGCGCCGAAGGCCTTGGAGAGGGCCGCCAGCGCATCCCGCGTCTCGCCGGCGAGGGCGGAATCCACCACGTCGTCCAGCGCCAGGGCCGAGGCGTCGCCGACGATGAGGCGCACGTCCTCCAGCGTCACCCGCTCGGTGCCCATGCCATAGAGGATGAGCTTGGCGATCTCCCCGCGCGAGGCCAGCCGGTCGCCGCCGATGAGGGAGACGAGCAGTTCGCGCGCGTCGCGGTCGATGGACAGGCCTGCCTCCGCCATCATCGCATCCACGAGGCGGGCGAGGTCGCGCTCGCTGTCGGCATAGCAGGCGATGGCGAGGGCGTTCTGGGCGTTCTCGCACAGGGTGCGCAGCGGAGCGCCCTTCTTCAGGTCGCCGGCCTCCACCACCACCAGTGCGTCGCAGGGATTGGAGAGCACCGGCTGGATCGCGGGCACGATGTTCTTGGAGCCGGCGCGCACCCACACCACCCGCTCGCCGCCGAACAGGCCGATGGTGGAGGTCTCGTCGATCAGCCGGCGGGGATCGGAGGCGATCTCGTCGCCCTCCAGCCGCACCAGCGCGAAGGGATCGTGGGCATCGGGCACGGCGCGGCGCACCAGGCCCTCGGCGCGTTCGCGCACGAGGCCGGTGTCGGGGCCGTAAATGAGGATGACGCTCTTTGTCCGGTCGCGCCGGGCGAGCGCCGCGTCGGCGTCGCCGGGCCGGACCGCGACCATCCGCTCAGCTCGCCGAACGGGCCGGCGGCGCGTTGCCGGTACGGATGAACCACGCGGCGAGCTGCGCCTTGATCTGGTCCGCCACGGAGCGAGCGGCGCGCTTCTCGGCGTCGATCTGCGCGCTGTAATTGGCGAAGCGCTGGTCGCTGGTGTCGATGGTGGCCGTGCCGGTGGCGGCGCCTTCCGTCACGGTGGCCTTCTTCTTGTCGTCCGCCTTGATGATGCGCCAGTTGGCGGTGACGCGGATGATCTGGTTCTCGGGCAGGCCCGAGGCCGAATTGATGAGCGCTGTGGAGACGGAGGAATCCACCGTGATGATCATCTGCAGCGGCGCGCCCTTGGGATTCCCCTCGCCGCCGGTGAGGGCGAAGATCAGGTCGTTGCGCAGATCGTTGCCGAGCCGCCCCTGGATCTGGACGATCTCCACGTCCTTCATCTTGTCGAGCAGCGCCGGCCCGCCGGTGGTGGAATTCTCGGCATAGAGCGGCTGGAAGCAGCCCGCGAGCGCCCCGGAAAGGGCGCACACCAGCATCAGCCGCCCCAGAAGGGCGGCGGGGCGCATGCGGAAGGACGGATCAGGCGACGACATTCACGATCCTCTGCGGCACCACGATGATACGCTTCGGCGCGCGTCCGTCGAGTGCCCGCTGGACGCTTTCCAGCGCAAGCACGGCGGCCTCGACCTCGGCCGGGGTCGCCTCGCGCGGGACGACGATATCGTCGCGCTTCTTGCCATTGATCTGGATCGGAAGTGTGACCGTGTCACGGCGCAGCAGATCGGCCTCGGTGACAGGCCAGGCGGCCTCCGCCACCAGCGACCCGTGGCCGAGCACGCCCCAGCACTCCTCCGCGAGGTGCGGCGTCATGGGCGCCACCACCCCGGTCAGCATCTCGGCGGCTTCGCGGAGCGCGAAGGCGAGGTCTTCCGGCACCTCGGGCGCCGAGCGGGCGGCGGCGATGGCCGAGCCGAAGGCGTTGGCGAACTCGTGGACATGCGCCACGGCCACGTTGAAGCGCAGCCGCTCGATGTCCTCGGCCACCGTCGCGACGAGGCCGTGGGCGGCGCGGCGCAGGCCGAGGGCCTGCTCGCCGAAGGTCGCGGGACACGGCGCGCCGGGCTTGGCGCCCAGCTCCACCGCCTCGTTCACCAGGCGCCACACGCGCTGCACGAAGCGCCAGGCGCCCTCGATGCCGCCCTGCGTCCACTCGCTGTCGCGCTCGGGCGGGGTGTCGGAGAGCATGAACCAGCGGGCGCAATCCACGCCGTAGGTATCCGCCACCACCTCGGGCGCCACCACGTTGCGCTTGGACTTGGACATCTTCTCCGGCGGGGAGACGGTGACGGGCGAGCCGTCCGAGATCCGCACCGCCTTGCCGTTGCCGAGGAGCTTCACCTCCTCCGGGAACAGCCACTTGCCTTCGGTATCCTTGTACGTCTCGTGGACGATCATGCCCTGGGTGAAGAGGCCGGCGAAGGGCTCCTCCAGGTCCACCCGGCCGCAATGCTTCAGCGCGCGGGTGAAGAAGCGGGAATAGAGCAGGTGCAGGATCGCGTGCTCGATGCCGCCGATATACTGGTCCACCGGCAGCCAATGGGAGACCGCCGCCTTGTCCAGCGGCTTCTCCACGTTGTCGGAGGCGTAGCGCAGGAAGTACCAGGACGAATCCACGAAGGTGTCCATGGTGTCCGTCTCGCGCCGGGCCGGCTTGCCGCACTTGGGGCACGGCACGTCGCGCCACGCCTTGGCGCGGTCGAGCGGATTGCCGGGACGGTCGAAGGTGACGTCGTCCGGCAATTCCACCGGAAGCTGGTCGCGGGGCACGCCCACCGGGCCGCAATCGTCGCAATGGATGACCGGGATGGGGCAGCCCCAATAGCGCTGGCGCGAGATGCCCCAGTCGCGCAGGCGGAAGTTCACCCGCCTTGTGCCCTGCGGCTCGCCCGCGACGCGGAAGCGCTCCAGCTGGCGGGCCACCGCCTCCTTGGCCTCGGGCACGCTCATGCCATCGAGGAAGGCGGAGTTGAACAGGGTGCCGTCGCCGTCATACGGCCCGTCGGCCACCGAGAAGGTGGCGGGGTCCGCGCCCTCGGGCAGCACCACGGGGGTGATGGCGAGGCCGTATTTGGTGGCGAAGTCGAAGTCGCGCTGGTCGTGGGCCGGGCAGCCGAAGATGGCGCCGGTGCCGTAGTCCATCAGCACGAAGTTAGCGACGTAGACCGGCACGGTGCGCGTGGCATCCAGCGGATGGACGACGCTGAGGCCGGTGGCGTAGCCCTTCTTCTCCTGCGTCTCGATCTCTTCCGCCGAGGTGCCGCCGCGCTTGCACTCGGCGATGAAGGCGGAGAGCTGCCCATCCGTACCGGCGAGGTGCTTGGCGAGCGGATGGTCGGGCGAGAGCGCGAGGAAGGAGGCGCCGAACAGGGTGTCCGGGCGGGTGGTGTAGACCTTCACCGCCTTGGTGTCGGCCGGCAGCTTGCCGGCGGCGAGCGAGCCCTTGGCGAACTCGAACAGCACCTCGAGACCTTCCGAGCGGCCGATCCAGTTGCGCTGCATGAGGCGCACCTTGTCCGGCCAGCGGTCGAGCGTGTCGATGGCGTCGAGCAGCTCCTGGGCGAACTGGGTGATGCGCAGGAACCACTGCGACAGCTTGCGCCGCTCCACGATGGCGCCGGAGCGCCAGCCGCGGCCATCGATGACCTGCTCGTTGGCGAGCACGGTGTTATCAACCGGGTCCCAATTGACCTCGCTCTCCTTCCGGTAGGCGAGGCCGTTGTCCAGGAAGTCGAGGAAGATGCGCTGCTGCTCCACGTAATAAGACGGGTCGCAGGTGGCGATCTCGCGGTTCCAGTCCAGCGAGAGGCCGAGCAGCTGGAGCTGCTCGCGCATGGAGGCGATGTTCTCGTAGGTCCAGCTCTTGGGGTGGATGCCGCGCTCGATGGCGGCATTCTCCGCCGGCAGGCCGAAGGCGTCCCAGCCCATGGGATGGAGCACGTTGAAGCCCTGCATGCGCTTGTAGCGCGCGAGCACGTCGCCCATCACATAGTTGCGGCCGTGGCCGATATGGATGCGCCCCGACGGATAGGGGAACATCTCCATGACGAAGAATTTCGGACGCGGGTCGTCGTTGCGCGTGCGGAAGATGCCGCGTTCGGCCCAGGTCTTCTGCCACTTCGGCTCGGCTTCGCGGGCGTTGTAGCGGTCCTGGGTGCGTTCTTGCGCGCGCTCGGGGGCGTGCTCCGTCATACGATCTTGGGTCATGGGTCCGTCAGGCGTCGAAACGGCCGGGACTAGGACAGAAACGAACCCTGCGGTCAACCTTCCCGCACCGCCGAAAGCGCTTCCTCGAGCGACGGCGGCCAACGCGAGCCCCCCACCGTTCCCCGGACAAGCGACGGCGCCAGCCGGAGCGCTGATCCGGGGTCCAGCGCAAGAACTCCCGCGCAGCGCGCCGTCCTCCCCTCTCCCCTCGCGGGAGAGGGGCATGGCCGGTGCATTCCGGTGACGCTGGATGCGTCCGGCACTGCATGCGTCCGGGACGCGCGGGAGGTTCTCCTGTCGGACAACGGGGCCGGTTTGGCCTTGCCACATGCCGGCCCATCGTCCATCAAACCCTGGGATATCTACGGGGAGGGTGGCGATGACGGCGCCGGGTCGCGGGATGAGAGTCGCTTCGGGCATTGCCGCAACACTCCTCCTGACCACCCTCTCGGCCGCGCCGGCACTGGCGGCGGACGGAGTCCCCGCCCTCAACGGCGCCAAGCTCCCGCTGCTCTGGGGCATTCCCTTCGCCGGAATGCTGCTGTCGATCGCCCTGTTCCCGCTGCTCGCGTCGCACTTCTGGCACCACCATTACGGCAAGGTGGCACTGTTCTGGGGCCTCGCCTTCGCCGTGCCCTTCTCCCTCACCTACGGGCCGTCGGCGACGGCGCACGAGGTGGTGCACACGGCGATCCTGGAATACATCCCCTTCATCATCCTGCTGTTCGCCCTGTTCACCGTGTCCGGCGGCATCCTCGTCACCGGCAACATCAAGGGCACGCCCCTGGTGAACACGGTGATCCTCGCCATCGGCACGGTCATCGCCAGCCTCATCGGCACCACCGGTGCCTCCATGGTGCTCATCCGCCCGCTGCTGCGCGCCAATGACGGCCGCCGGCACAATGTGCACACGGTGGTGTTCTTCATCTTCCTGGTGTCGAACATCGGCGGCTCGCTGACGCCGCTGGGCGATCCGCCGCTGTTCCTCGGCTTCCTGAAGGGCGTGAACTTCTTCTGGACGACCACCCACCTCCTGCACGACACGGCGGTGGTCGCGACCTTCCTGCTCGTCGCCTACTACCTGCTGGACCGCTATTTCTACAGCCGCGAGGATGCGACCGCGCGCAAGGCGCCGGACCCCACGCCCACCACCGAGCGTCTCGGCCTGCGCGGCGCGCAGAACGTGCCGCTGCTCGGCGGCATCATCGGCGCCATCCTCATCTCGGCGCTGTGGAAGCCCGGCATCAATTTCGACGTCTACGGCACCCATGTGGAGCTGCAATGGGTCGTGCGCGACGTGCTGCTCCTGGTGTTCGCGCTGATCTCGCTGGCCATCACCCCGGCGCTGGTGCGCGAGCGCAACGGCTTCGACTGGGAGCCCATCAAGGAGGTGGCGAAGCTGTTCGCCGCCATCTTCCTCACCATCATTCCGGTGATCGCCATCCTCAAGGCCGGCACCAGCGGCGCGCTGGCCCCGCTGGTCAATCTCGTCACCGCGCCGGACGGCCAGCCGGTCAATGTCTGGTACTTCTGGCTGACTGGCGCGCTCTCCGCCTTCCTCGACAATGCCCCGACCTATCTCGTCTTCTTCAACCTCGCCGGCGGCGATCCCCACCAGCTGATGGGGCCGCTGGCGGTGACGCTGGAGGCCATCTCGGCCGGCGCGGTGTTCATGGGCGCCATCACCTATATCGGCAACGCGCCCAACTTCATGGTGCTCTCCATCGCCCGCCACCGCGGCGTGAAGATGCCGAGCTTCTTCGGCTACATGGCGTGGTCCCTCACCTTCCTGCTGCCGCCCTTCGCCCTCATCACCTGGCTGTATTTCGTCTGAGGGCGGTCCTCGCGGGGGCTATTCCCCCGCGAGCCGCAGCGGCGTGGCGCAGCCGGCCTCGGCCCGGCGGAGCCGCGCTTCCGCCTCGGCGATGTAGCCGCGGGTGAGCGGCACCGCATCCTGCCGGCGGGCAAGCTGGATCTGGAACACGTTCAGGCCCTGATGCCGGAAGCCCATCTCGCTGGCGGCGAGATAGAATTCCCACATCCGGCAGAAGCGCTCGTCGGTGAGGCGCGCCGCCTCCTCCCGGCGGGCGAGGAAGCGCTGGCGCCACGCCTTCAGCGTCTCGGCATAGTGCAGCCGCAGCAGCTCGATGTCGGTGACGACGAGCCCGCTCTTCTCGATGTGCGGCGTCACCTCCGACAAAGCGGGAATGTAGCCGCCGGGGAAGATGTAGCGGGCGATGAACGGGTTGGTGACGCCCGGCGGGTCGGACCGCCCGATGGCGTGCAGCAGCATCACCCCGTCTTCCTTCAGGAGGCTCTTCGCCTTGCGGAAGAATTCACCGTAATGGGCCACGCCCACATGCTCGAACATGCCCACCGAGACGACGCGGTCGAACGGGCCCTCCACGTCCCGATAGTCGCGCAGGGCGAAGGAGACATGCCCTGACATGCCCCGCTCGTCGGCGCGGGCGGTGGCCAGCGCCAGTTGCTCCTGTGAGAGGGTGACGCCGGAGACCTGCGCCCCCGCCATCTCCGCGAGATAGAGCGCGAGCCCGCCCCAGCCGGAGCCGATGTCCAGCACCTTCAGCCCCGGCCGGTCCAGCACCAGCTTGGCGGCGATGTGGCGCTTCTTGGCGAGCTGGGCGTCGTCGAGGCTCTGCCCCTCATGCTCGAAATAGGCGCAGCTGTATTGCCGGTCGTGATCGAGGAAGAGGGAATAGAGCCGGCCGTCGATGTCGTAATGGTGCGCCACGTTGCGCCGCGACCGCTCGGGCGGATTGAACTGGGCGATGCGCCGGCCCAGTCGCCGCAGCACATGGAACGCCTTGGCCGGCACGCTCGGATTGAAGGCGGCGGGCTGGGACATGAGCAGCGCGAGGAGATCGGCGATGCTGCCGGCCTCCATCACCAGCGTGCCGTCCATATAGGCCTCGCCCAGCTTCAGCTCGGGATCGAGGATGATGCCGCGCTCGGCCTCGGCGCTGGTGAAGCGGACGGCGAGCGGCGCGGGCGGCGGTCCGGCGCGGGGGGGCGTACTCACTGTGAAGCTCCGGCCCGAGGCCGTCGTGACCTTCAGCGCGCCATCCACGATGACGCGTCGCAGCAGTGTTTCCAGCAACCGTTCCATCGGCCGCCTCCGCGCTCGTCCGCTCGATCCTTTCCCGCTTCCCGGCAACGCCTGCGCTGGAGCTTCGATGACTTGCGAACCGGCACCAGCACGCGGCGCAAGGAGCGTTCGGGCCACCCCTGCGACCCGAATTTCCCTGCCTGAAGCGCCGCAACGGAGAGATGAAAACACCAACCGTGCCGCACCGCAATACGGCACGCGACGATTTGACCCGCCGACGCTGGAGATCGCGAGATATAGGGCGTTCGCCCCCTCAGGGCGTCGGCCCGGTGCAGGCTTCCGAGCGGGTGGCGAGGGCGGTCCACACCTGCTCCACCGCCGTGCGGTTGTTGCAGCGGTCGGCGGTGGGCTCCAGTTGCTCGTGCAGGTTCATCTGCACGGGCTTGGAGAGCCACCAGCTCATGGAGACCTGCCGGATCTTCTCCGGGGTGGCGGTGCCCACCGGGCAGCGGCCGGCGCTGTCCTCGGGCCAGACCTTGATCTGCACGAGGTTCACCGGGCAGCGCCCGCCGAAGCGGGCGTCGAGCCATGCGGCGGCGTGGGCGACGGCCAGCCGGCCGCGTCCGCCGCGCACCGCGCCGATGGCACCGAACGGGCCGGCGACCTCGGGCAGGACGCTGTGTTCGGCCGCGTCGGGCACCACCACGCCGCGGGCGGTGCGCTCCTCGGTGAGCACGCTCTGGGGATCATTGGAGATGACGAGGACGAAGGGGGCGAGCGCCGGCTCCACGTCCACAATGGCCTGCGCCAGCTCGAGCGCGCTCTCGGCCCCGAAATTCTCGAAATAGCCGCCGTCCACGATGCGGTCCACCACGTCCGTGTCCACCTGGTAGATGGAGCCCGGCGGCGAGATCACCGGGAAGCGGGCCGAGTTGGTGGCGGCCGTGGAGAGCCGCACGTCGAGGTCCGAGCGCACGAGGCTGTGGAAGTCGATGGCGTGGGTAAAGATGGGGCATTCGGCGTTGGGCCCGCCGCTCGGGCAGCGGCTGGCGGCCGCGTAGGTGGGCAGGAGGTCGGTGGTGATGATGCGCTGGCCGGTCTCCACCGAGGTGCCGTTGAGGACGAGATAGGGCACCCAGTGCTCGGGATCGCGCGGGGCGCTCAGGAACGGCTCTGAGAGCCGGCGGGCAGCGCCCGGGCCGGCAGGAGCGCCCGCCGCCCCCGCGTGACGGGCGAAGCTCGCCTCCCAGGCCTCCTCCAGCAGCGCCGCGCGATCGCGCAGGAAGAGCTGCACCTGATCGTGGAAGGCGAGGCCGAAGAAGGTGGCGGTGAGGAAGTCGTCCGCCGTCATGCTCTCCAGGCAGTCGCGCCAGCCATGGATGGCACCGCCGAACCAGTGTGCGGGCGCTTCGGCCGGGCACGGCGGCGCCTTGCCGGTGCGGGCGGACAAGGCGGCGGCCACCACCGCCGCGCCGTAGGAGCCGCCGGAGACGCCGGAGATGGCGAACAGGCGGGTGGCGATGTCCTTCCCATCAAGCGCGCTCTGGATGGCCGGCGTGAAGCGCCCGTCATCCCGCGCCACGCGGCTCACCTTGGAGCCGTCGGCGCGGGTGAAGCTGAAGGCCGGCTTCTGCTGGTCATAGTCGAGGAAATGGCCGATCACGCTGGCGGTGAAGAAGCCCGCCCGGCTCGCCCCGCCGGCTGCGGCGACGATGATCGGGCGCGGACAGGACGAGGGCTGCCCGGCGCAGCCATTGGCCTGCATCCACAGATGGACGGCCTGCACGAGGCTGGTGCGGCGGTAGGCCGGCTCGTCGGCGGTCACGGTCCGCACCGCGTGATTGTCGCCGAACACGTAGACGCCGATGGCGCCGGCGATGAACAGGCCGGTCAGGATCGGCACATGGAAGCGCCGCCCCACCGAGGACAGATAGGCGAGGATGGGCACCCAGCCGCCGAAGATGAGCGGCACGGCATAAGCGAGCGGCAGGCGCGCGGCGAGCCAGTGCGGGCTCGCCACCAGCACGGCCACCACCAGCAGGGCGTAGACCAGGAGCGCGAGGCGGCCGGAGGCGTGGAGCTGGCCCTCGGCATCGTCCCGCCGGGGCGCGATGCCGAGCAGGCCGAACACCGGCTTCAGCCAGCGCCCGAGCGCGCGATCGAGGGCGGCGAGGGCCTGCACCTGCGTCAGCCGTCCGCGCAGCACGCAATAGAGATAGAAGAGCGGCACCCCCGCCAGCATGGCCCAGACGAGCAGCACAAGCTGGTGGTGGGCGGCATCGACGGCGGGGCGGTCGGCCAGCGTCGGCAGGTTGGAGATGGCCGCGTTGGCGCCGATGGCGAAGATGAAGAAGGGCAGCGCGCCGATGAGGCGGGGCACCTCGCGCACCATCGCCGCCATCAGCCAGTCATGCCCCGCAATGCCACGGCGGCCGGCGGCGGAATCGCGCCGGGCGACCTTGGCGGCAAGGCCGTTGTCCGTCTCCACCAGCAGCCGCGCGGCGTAGTGCACCGGCATGGCCCACAGCAGGAAGACGGCACCGACGAGGGAGAGGATTGCGCGGGAGAGGCCGGCTGTCGCGCCCACCGGGGCGCCCGCCATGGCGACGTCGAGGGTCACGTCCTGCGCCTGCGTCACGCCGGCCATCATGGCGAGGCCGAGGAGGACGCTCAGCAGCGGAACCCGGACCACCCACAGAACGAGCGAGAAATCGAGAATGCGGCCCCAGAAACGCGACAGCGCGCCCCTCGGCTTCTGCCGCAGAGGCACATCCGCCGGCCGAGAGCCCGCGCGCACCCGCTCTATCCTCATGCGTGCCTCCCATGCCCCCGCACGCACATCAAGAATAGATGAGTTCCCATCCCGCGTACAACGTCCACCCGGTTGAAGGTACCGGGTGGACGCGACGGGATCGGGTCAGATCATCGCCATGCCGCCGTTGACGTGCAGCGTCTGGCCGGTGACGTAGGCGGCCTCGTTGGAGGCGAGGTAGACGCAGGCGGCGGCGATGTCCTCGGGGGTGCCGAGCTTGGCGGCGGGCACGGCCTTGAGGATGCCCTCGCGCTGCTTCTCGTTGAGCGCGTCGGTCATGGGGGTGGCGATGAAGCCGGGGGCGATGCAGTTCACCGTCACGCCGCGCGAGGCGACTTCCTGCGCCAGCGACTTGGACATGCCGATCATGCCGGCCTTGGCGGCGGCATAATTGCCCTGACCCGCATTGCCGGTGACGCCGACGATGGAGGTGATGGAGATGATGCGGCCGGAGCGGCGGCGCATCATGGTGCGCACCGCGGCGCGCGACAGGCGGAAGGCGGCGGTGAGGTTCACCGCGATTACCTGGTCCCACGCCTCATCCGACAGGCGCATGAAGATGTTGTCGCGGGTGATGCCGGCATTGTTGACGAGGATGTCCACATGCCCGCCCAGCGCCTCCTCGGCGGCGGGGATGAGCTTCTCCACCTCTTCGGTGTTGCCGAGATTGCAGGGCAGCACGATGACGCGCTCGCCGCCCATCTCGGCGGCGATGGCATCGAGCGCCTCGCGGCGGGTTCCGGAGACGGCGACCGTGGCGCCCTGGGCGTGCAGCGCCTTGGCGATGGCGCCGCCGATGCCGCCGGTGGCACCGGTCACGAGCGCGGTCTTGCCGGTCAAATCGAACATGTCAGCCCCCAGTTTCTTTCGGGTGTCGCGGCTTTTGCGCCGCCGGTTGTATCGGCTTGGTCGGGTGGTGTCCCGACGCGCGGACGCCCTCGCCCGGATTTTTTCCGGGGAGGGCGTCCGTCGGTGAGAAGATGTCAGGCGGCGGAAGCAGCCGCGTTGCGGGCGGCGATGAAGGCCGCCACGTCGTCGGGCGTGCCCACGGCGCTGGCCGCGATCTGCTTGTCGATGCGCTTCACGAGGCCGCACAGCACCTTGCCGGCGCCCACCTCGACCACGCGGGTGACGCCCGCGCCGGCCATGTAGATGACGCTTTCGCGCCAGCGCACGGTGCCCGTCACCTGCTCCACCAGAAGGCGGACGATCTCGGCCGGGTCGGTGACCGGGGAGGCGCGCACATTGGCCACCAGCGGCACGCGCGGCGTCATCACGGTGGAGCCGGAGAGGGCCACTTCCATGGCCTCGGCGGCGGGGCCCATGAGGCGGCAATGGAAGGGGGCGGACACCGGCAGCAGCACCGCCTTCAGCGCCCCGCGCTCCTTGGCGATGAGGATGGCGCGCTCCACGGCGGCCTTGGTGCCGGAGACCACGACCTGCCCGGGGGCGTTGTCGTTGGCCGCCTCGCACACGTCGTCGCCGGCGGCTTCCGCCGCCACCGCGACGGCCTGGTCGTAATCGAGGCCGAGCAGGGCGGCCATGGCGCCCTGGCCCACCGGCACCGCATCCTGCATGGCGCGGCCACGGATGCGCAGGAGCCGCGCCGCCTCGGTGACGGTGAGGGCGCCGGCGGCGGCCAGCGCCGAATATTCGCCCAGCGAATGGCCGGCGACGAAGGCCGCCTCGCGGGCCAGATCAAGCCCGGCTTCCGATTCGAGAACCCGAAGCGCGGCAATGGATACCGCCATCAGCGCCGGCTGGGCGTTGGCGGTCAGGGTCAGCTCGTCGGACGGACCTTCCCACATCACCTTGGTCAGGCTGTCTCCGAGGGCGGCGTCCACCTCCTCGAAGACCGCCTTGGCGGCGGGAAAATTGTCGGCGAGGGCCTTGCCCATCCCCACGGCCTGACTGCCCTGACCCGGGAAAATGAAGGCGGTCTGGGGTGTTGTGCGCGACCCTTCGCTCATGGGCGGCCCTCCGGCTGGAAATTGGGGAGCGCAGAGACACCGGGATTGTGGGCGAGTCAAGGCAGGGGAATCACCCGGTCAATCGGCGCGACTGTGTCAAGCCAACCTTACGATAAGGAAAGCGGGGCTTGGCCACGCCCGCTTCACAATTTATCCATAACGAGCGAGGGACATTGGGCGCAGTTCTGCACGTCCGCATCAGAAAGTGGTTCCGCCGTGAAGCCTGAAGTGAAGGCCATCCGGGGATTTCCGGCGCTTCTTGCCGCCGCTCTCCTCTCCGCCACCGTCATCGTCCCCGCCTGCGCGCAGACGCTGACGCCGTCCGGAACCGCGCCTTCCGCGCCGCCCACCTCAAGCTTCACCCCGCCGAAGCCCGCGCTGATGACCGGCCCGGTGCCCTCCTCCATGATGGAGCCGGCCCCGGCCAACCTGTCGTCGGGCTCCGGCATGGCGGCGCCCGCCGCGGAGCCGACCGGCACCAACCCGCACAACCTCATCGCCTATTCCTCGGCGACGGTCGATGGCCCCTACATTGCCATCACCTTCGACGACGGCCCGAACCCCGAGACCACGCCACGCCTGCTGAAGATGCTAGAGCAGCGTGGCATCAAGGCCACCTTCTTCGTGCTCGGCAGCCGCGCCGTCGCCTCGCCCAACATCATCAAGCAGATGATCGCGCAGGGGCACGAGGTGGCGAACCATTCCTGGGATCACCCCCAGTTGCCCAAGATCCCGGTGGCCGCCGCCGACAAGCAGATCGGCGACACCAACGCCGCCATCGAGCAGATCACCGGCCTCAAGATCCACAATGTGCGCCCGCCTTATGGCGCCATGACCCCGGCACTGCGCGCGCATTTGCGCGAGAAGTTCGGCTCCACCTTCATCTACTGGTCCGTGGACCCGCTGGACTGGAAGGACCGCAATCCCACCGTCATCCACGACCGCATTGTCTCCCATGTGCATGCCGGCGCGATCATCCTCGCCCATGACATCCATCCGACCACGGTGGATGCCATGCCCAAGACGCTCGATGACCTCCTCGCCAAGGGCTACAAGTTCGTCACCGTCTCGCAGCTCATCGCCATGAACAAGGCGATGCCCGAGCCCAAGGTCGCCTCCCTCAACCCGGCGCCCAAGAAGAAGCCGAAGGCGCAGGGCACGGCGGCCGCCGCCAACACCACCGGCTCCACCGGCGCCAAGCCGGCCTCCACCGCCCCCAAGCCCGTCAGCGCCAAGCCCGCCAGCACCAAGCCGGCCTCCACCGCGCCCCGCCCGCCGGCCAGCGTCGGGCTGTACTGAAGGGACTGGGGCGGGAGAACCACCCTCGCGCCCCGACGCATGCAGCGCTCGCGGAATGCGAGCCGGGGTCCAGCGCAAGGAACCGCCGAAGGCGCTTCCGCCCCCCGCACGCTCGGGCTTTGCCCGCTGCGCGGGTGTTTCCCCTGCCCCCGGATCGGCGCTCCGGCGGCGCCGTCGCTTGTCCGGGGCGGGTAGTGGGTCAGTTTGAAATCTGGGTCGATTGACGGGGGTCCACCGGAGTGCCGCTCCATGGTAGACTATCAGCCATGAGCACGAAAACACCCAAGCGCCCGCGCGATCCGAATCAGCTGGCAAAATTCATCGTGGATGTTGCCACGGGCGGGGTAGATGTGCGCGAGCCTACGCCGACAGAGGCGCGCGCCAGAAAAGCTGGCGTAAAGGGTGGCCCCGCCCGGGCTAAGAAGCTGACGCCAGCAGAGCGGTCGGAAATTGCGAGCGTCGCCGCCCAGGCACGTTGGAAAAAATCCTACTAGTCCTCCCTGTCGCCTTCCCCCTCGTCCTCCTCTTCCACTGAGTCATCAATCGCTTTCCGCCACTCGACATCGGGGCCAAAATCAAGCGCCATCTGAATAGGCTCCAAATCCGGGTGCTGAGCATTCCACCTGTCGGCATCGTAAATCAGGTGAACCGCGTCCCCCACCATTTGCTCGCGGCGCTTAGTAAGCGAACGGTGCATTTGGGGGCGAGTGGCGTCCTCAATATCGATAAAGATGAAGGAAACCTGGCCGTCTGGGTGCTCGATTGGTAAAGAGTGGTAAGCCCTGTAAGGTCTCTTGGTTTTTTCATCCCGGCGCAATTCCTCCCGCGCCGCGGTGCTGATTTCTCGCGCCAATAGTTCAAGTGGGTCCTTTGGCTTAGGAAGTTCGACTCCATTCCTTAGGGCGAACTCGGCCATTTTTTTAGGGTCGAGTTCAGTCTCGCCGGTCATTACACGATATAGGGCGATGATCTTTTGGAGTTGCTTTTTACCAGCCAATGGTAGGCTCCTTTACGTCTCGATTGGGTGAATGTTGCCCCACCCATCGACTTCAGCGGCGGGAAGTATGAACTCACGAACGCTTGCAAGGTGGTTCCGGAAGTGAGTGAATTTTCCAGTCCGGAACTGGAGTTGCCCGGCGACTAAGCCGGGATGAACCCTAAGCACCTTAGCGAATCCAACTAAGTCACGTTCTGAAAAATATGGAGCCTTTCGTGCGATGAAAGCATCCATATCTTTCTTCGGGACACAGAACTCACGTGCGGCTTCGTTTGCTAAGCGCTCCTGAGCTTCTAGTTCGCTGTCGGGCTGACGACCTACATCAATATCGATTACTGGCATCTCAAGGCCGTCGCGGCGACGGACATGTTCAAGTTCATGCCGAAGCACAAAAGCGAAATTGTCGATGCGATCAAACCGCAGGGACATGCCAATCACCGGCGTTTTCTCGTTCAGCCAGAAACAGACGCCATCGATCTTGCCCCCGGGGAGCCCTTCTACAACGACGAATCGAATTCCTGCTTCGGCGAGCACTCTTGGAACGCGCGCCATATGTTCCGGGTGGGAGCGAAATGTAGCGATTTTAGAGATCGCATCATCTACCCTCTGCATCGAGTATTGACCGATCAACATTTCGCTTGCAATTGTTTTGACGCGGTGCAGCCAAGCCAATTGAGCTGGCGTTGCATCGTTACTAACCTCAGTTTTTTTCGCAGCGAATGCGAAGACAGATGCGTCTTCGATACGATTTACTTTGAAGAAGCGGCAAAGCGCGGCCTCGACTAGATCGGGGTCGCGCATGTCATCCACGTCTACCCATCCCCGCTTGATCATCTCAGCCACCGGGAGGTGGCCATAGATGCTCGCGCGCATTGCCCGCTTTGGATCCGGCCGAGATTCTATCCGGGCCTTGGCTAGGTCGTAGCTTCCTTGCAGATCAACAAACCTTTGCGCCGGGACCCCGAACACCTCCTCTAGCGCGAGCGCCATGGCCGCATCGATCGGACGTTTATCGCTCGCCATCTTGCTCACGATGGGGTCGCTTACCCCTAACACGACGGCCAACACGCGGTTCGTCCAGCCCCGCTCTTTGAGCAGTTCGGTGATCAATTGACCTGGGGTTCGGGCGTCGATGTTCATCGTAACTCCACAACTAAGCTTGTTTGCGCAAAAAGGCAAACTGACACTAATGCTTGACTTAATTCTACAGGTGGCATAGTTAAGGGGGCATGTACAAGCTCTTAACGGAAGAACGCGCGCGCATCCTGCACCTTCTGTGCGAGGGCAATTCCATCCGGTCAGTCACCCGCCTGACCGGCGCAAGCAAGAACACCGTCATCAAGCTCTTGACCGACGCCGGCCGCGCTTGCGGCGCCTACCACGATGCCAACGTGCGCGGCGTGAAGGCGAAGCAGGTCCAGGTCGATGAGATTTGGTCGTTCACCTATGCCAAGCAAAAGAACGTCGCGACGGCCAAGGCGGCACCGGAAGAAGCTGGCGACACATGGACGTGGACCGCTATCGATGCCGAGTCGAAGCTGATCGTGTCTTGGCTCGTGGGCGGTCGTGATAGCGAATATGCGATGGCCTTCATGGACGATCTGGCGGGGCGCCTTGCGAACCGCGTGCAGCTCACCTCAGACGGCCATAAGGCATACCTTGAGGCGGTGGAGGGCGCATTCGGTGGGGACGTGGACTACGCGATGCTTGTGAAGCTGTACAGCACCGCCTCGGAAAGCGCCCGTGGCCGCTATAGCCCCGCTGAGTGCATCGGCGCCCGCAAGGAACGGATTGAAGGCTCTCCCGATCCGAAGCACGTCAGCACGTCCTATGCCGAACGCCAGAATCTCACGATGCGGATGCATATGCGCCGCTTCACCCGCCTGACGAACGCCTTCTCGAAGAAGGTCGAGAACCACGCATACGCTGTGGCGCTCCACATGATGTATTACAACTTCGTCCGCATCCACGCGAAGCTGCGCGTCACCCCGGCCATGGCGGCGGGCCTCACTGATCGCCTTTGGGAGATCGGCGACATCGTTGCGCTGGTGGAAGCCGAGGAAGCCAAGTCGGCCACGAAGCGCGGCCCTTACAAAAAGCGCGGCGAAGAAATTTCAAACTGACCCACTACGCCGGGGCGCCTTGCCTTTCCGTCGAAACCTGCTATACGCCCCGCTTCCGTCGCACCCGGCCGGGGGCTGAACGGACGGTCTTCTTTTGCCTCGGCCCATCCCACGGGTTTGGCCAAGGTTGAGGAAGGCAGGGCGAAAGTCCGTCGTCCCGTGTCCCCGCCTTCCGAGCTTCGCGCCTTTCCGAAAGGCAAGAAGGGCTTGGCGCCGGTGGGCGGAAGAGTGAAACCGAAAGGCAGTGAACACATGCCGCTCTACGAGCACGTGTTCCTCGCGCGCCAGGACGTCACGGCGCAGCAGGTCGAGGAACTCACCACCCGATTCAAGGGTGTCATCGAGGCGAATGGCGGCTCGGTCGGTAAGACCGAGTATTGGGGCGTGAAGTCCCTCACCTATCGCATCAACAAGAACCGCAAGGCCCACTTCACCCTGCTCAACATCGACGCCCCCGCGGCGGCGGTGCAGGAGCTGGAGCGCCAGCAGCGCATCGACGAGGACGTCCTGCGCATCCTCACCCTGCGCGTCGAGGAGCACGAGGACGGCCCGTCCGCCATGCTCCAGAAGCGTGACCGGGACGATCGTGGCGAGCGCGGAGAGCGTGGCGACCGCGGTGATCGTGGTGACCGCTTCGGCGGCCGCGAGGATCGCCCCCGCCGTCCGCGTCCGACTGAAGAAGTGCAGGCCGAGGAGGAGAACTGATGGCTTTCGCATCGTCCGGTGGCGCCGGCGGCGGTCAGCGCCGTCCCTTCTTCCGCCGTCGCAAGACCTGCCCCTTCTCCGGCCCGAACGCGCCGAAGATCGACTACAAGGATGTGCGTCTCCTGCAGCGCTACATCTCCGAGCGCGGCAAGATCGTGCCCTCGCGCATCACGGCGGTCTCCGCCAAGAAGCAGCGCGAGCTCTCCACCGCCATCAAGCGCGCGCGGTTCCTGGGCCTGCTGCCCTTCGTGATCCGCTGATCGCCTGATCTGCTGATTGGGGCGCCCCCTTCGGGAGGGCGCCCTTCCTTTAGCGACGCGCTTCGGGGAATGACCTCCGGAGCGTCTGCTGGGGCGGAAATCCCGCCTCTAACCGCACCCGCGGGACAGCTTGTCGAGATGGTGTACCTTCTTCTCACAGGCGTGGCTGCCGGCCTCGCATCTGCCCTTCTTGCCGCCGGAGCCGCGGCGGGATCGGCGTTGGCCGTGCCCCTGTTCTATCTCTCGCCCCTGCCGGTGATGATCGCCGGCATCGCCTTCTCGCCCCTGGCGGCCTTTGTCGCCGTGATGGTGGGCGGGGCAGGCCTCGGCCTCGGCTTCGGCGGCACCTTCCTCCTGACATACATGGTCAGCCTCGGCGGACCGGCCTTCGCCTTGTCCTATGCGGCGATGCTGGCCCGGCCCGATTCCGCCGGCCGCGACGGGCTGGTGTGGTTCCCGGTGGGCGGGCTGGTGCTGCTCTCGGCCGCCGTATCGACCCTTGCCGTCATCATCGCCCTGTTCGCCGTCGCAGGCGATTACGAGAGCTATCGCCGGGCGGTGATCGCCGCGTTCGAGGCGCTGCTCTCGGGCCAGGTGCTGCCGGGCGCGCAGCCGACCGATCCCGCCGCCGTGGGCGCCATCGTGGCGCGCCTGCTGCCGGGCATGGCGGCGGTGATGTCCATGGTCTCGCAGCTCGTCTGCCTCTATCTCGCGACCCGCGCCGCGCTGATCTCCGGCCGCCTCAGGCGTCCGTGGCCGACGTTGTCGGCCTTCCGCCTGCCGCCCGTCACCTCGCTGGTGCTGGCGGTGGCGATCGCCTTGTCCATGGCCGGGGCGATGGGGGGACTGTCCGCCTCCGCCGCGGCCGCGACACTGGTGTGCGCCTATGCGCTCGCGGGCTTCGCCGTGGTCCATTCCGTGACCATCGGCCACTCGGCCCGCTTCCTCATTCTCGGCGCGCTGTGGCTCACCACGGCCGTGCTCGGCTGGCCGGTCCTCGCCATGGCGGTGCTCGGCTTCGTCGACGCCATGTTCGACTTCCGCTCGCGCATGGGCACGGGGCAAAGCCCGCCCGCCGCGAACGACCGCTGAAATTCAACCCAATCCAACGATCAGAGACAGGAGAATCAAAATGGACGTCATTCTTCTCGAGCGCGTCGCCAAGCTTGGCCAGATGGGCGAAGTGGTGAAGGTCAAGGACGGCTTCGCCCGCAACTTCCTGCTGCCGAACGGCAAGGCCCTGCGCGCCACCAAGGCGAACAAGGACCGCTTCGAGACCATGAAGATCGAGCTCGAGGCCCGCAACCTGGAGCGCCGCAAGGACGCCGAGGCGGTGGCCGAGAAGCTCGCCGGCCAGGCCGTGGTGATGATCCGTCAGGCCGGCGAGAGCGGCCAGCTCTACGGCTCGGTCTCCACCCGCGACATCGCCGACGGCTTCACCGCTTCCGGCTTCCACCTCGATCGCGGCCAGATCGTGCTGAACCACCCCATCAAGACCCTGGGCCTGCACGTGGTGCCGGTGAGCCTGCACCCCGAGGTCGAGGTGACCGTGCAGGTCAACGTCGCCCGCAACGCGGAAGAGGCCGAGCGTCAGGCCCGCGGCGAGGACGTGCGCACCGCCCGTGACGAAGACGCCGAGATCGAGGCCGAGCTCGCCATCGAGCGCGCCGCCGTGGCCGCCGAACTCGCCGCCGAGGAAGGCGAGGAAGCCTGATTTCCGTCTGAGGCCTGCGGCGCTGGCGCCCCGGCGCCAGTTTCCAGCCCTGAACACGGCGTCCCGGCCTCACCGCCGGGGCGCCGTTTTCGTTTCCGGGTGCCGCGCTGCGCGGGACTGGTCCCCTGCCCCCCGGATCAGCCCTCCGGCTGCGTCGCTTGTCCGGGGAACGGCCCCGCGCCCCGGACGCATGGAGCGCCAGCAGAATGCGAGCCGGGGCCCAGCGCAAAAGACCGACGAAGGCGTCCGACCCCAACGCTCTCAGCGCATTGCCCGCTGCGCGGAACTCCTGCGCTGGACCCCGGATCGGCGCTCCGGCTTTCGCCGTCGCTTGTCCGGGGCGCAAGGCGCGACACGCTGATGCGGCGGGATACCGTCAGCCGCGCGTCTCCATTAAACTCACGCCGTTTCATCCGCCGCCGGCTCGACCGGCACCCTTTTCAGTCCTGTCATTGGAGCTGCCCGCCATGGCGCGCGCCCGTACCGCCTATCTCAACCGGGCCGATGTGCCCGACCGTGCCGCGCTTCAGGCGGCGCTCGATGCCTTCAAGCTCAAGCTGGTGCTGGATGACGGCTATGTGCCGCTGGAAACCTCCGGCTACCTGCCCTGCACCCTCCACGGCGAGGATGCCGGCTTCACCCTGCGCTTCCGCGACGTGGGGGAGGATGGCGGCAAATATCCCGCCCTCGCCCCGGTGCTGGGCGCGCGGGACGTGGCCGCCGACATCAAGTGGACCGGAGACATCCGCGAGGAGGTGAGCGCCATGGCGGTGCTCGCCGCCCTCGCCGGCGCGTTCGGCGCCGTGGTGCACGACCCGGAGAAAGACGCGCTCATCGAGGCGAAAAAGCTCCTCTCCCGCGCCAAGGAAGGCGCCGAGGAGCTGTAGGCGTCTCGCCGATGCTTCGCCTCAGTGGGCGACGCTCTTCGACAGGAGATTGATGACTACCACGCCGGCGATGATGAGCCCGAGGCCGATCAGCGCCGCGAGGTCCAGCTTCTGGCCGTAATAGATCCAGGCGAAACCCGTGACGAGCACGATGCCGACGCCCGACCAGATGGCATAGGCGATGCCCACCGGCAGGGTGCGGAGCGTCAGCGACAGGCAGAAGAAGGCGATGGCATAGCCGATCACCACGATGACCGAGGGGCCGAGCTTGGTGAAGCCTTCCGCCGACTTGAGGGCCGAGGTGGCGATGACCTCGGCGACGATGGCGATGAGAAGATAGACGTAGCTCATGTGAACGGCCCCCATGCCGCGGCACTCCGCGACCCCAGCGCAGCAAAGGCGCCGGCCCCGCTGGTGTCAACGCGGGGAAACTCCGCAGCACCGGCCGGCCCCGCCTTTCAGTTGGAGGTGCCGTCATCGCCCGGCTATGCTCCCTCCCCTCCCCTTCCCAGCATGACGGCCACCGTGACCGAGCCCTTCACCCCCCGCGACCCCGCCTTCGAGACCAAGGTGCGCGACAGCTTCGCCCGCCAGCCCTTCATGATCCTCCTCGGCGCCGAGCTCGGCGCGGTGGCGCCGGGCCGGGTGGAGATCGTGCTGCCTTATGCGGACAAGGTGACCCAGCAGCACGGCTATTTCCACGGCGGCTCCATCGGCGCCATCGCCGACACCGCCGGCGGCTATGCCGCCTTCAGCCTGTTTCCGCCGGACTCGACCGTGCTGACGGTGGAGTACAAGATCAACATCATGGCCCCCGGCAAGGGCGAGCGACTGGTGGCCGTGGGCGAGGTGACGCGGGCGGGGCGCACCCTCACCGTGGCGAAGGTGGAGGTCTATGCCGAGGCCGACGGCGCGCGCATCCATTGCGCCACCGCCACCCAGACCCTCATGTGCCTCGCCGGCCGCAGTGACGATCGCCATGCCGCCGCGACCCGCGCCCCCTCCGGCGGCGCGATGGCCTGATGCTGTTCGCCGCCCCTCTGCTGCCGGGCCGCCTCGTGCGGCGCTACAAGCGCTTCCTTGCCGACGTGGTGCTGGACGACGGCACCGAGACCACCGCCCATGTGGCCAATTCCGGCGCCATGCTGGGGCTCGATGCCCCCGGCAGCCGCGTCCTCCTCTCCCGCTCCCTCAACCCCGCCCGCAAGCTGGCCCTGAGCTGGGAGCTGGTGGAGGCCGATTTCGGCGCCGGGCCGGAATGGGTGGGGGTCAACACCATGCACCCCAATCTGCTGGTTGCCGAGGCCATCGCCGCTGGCCAGGTGCCGCCTCTCTCCGGCTACGCCCGGATGCGGCGGGAGGTGAAATACGGCAAGGCCAGCCGTGTCGACATCAAGCTGGAAGACGACGCCCGCCCCGACTGCCTCGTGGAGGTGAAGAACGTCCACCTCATGCGCGCCCCCGGCAAGGCCGAGTTCCCCGACTGCGTGACCGCCCGTGGCGCGAAGCATCTGGACGAACTGGCCGGCGAGGTGGCGGCCGGGCGGCGGGCGGTGATGGTCTATATCAGCCAGATCGGCTCGGCCGATTCCATCGCCCTCGCCCGCGATCTCGACCCTGCCTACAAGCGCGCCTTCGACCGGGCGCGGGACGCCGGGGTGGAGGCCCTCGCCCTCGTCTGCCGGATCACGCCGGAGGGCATCGCGGTGGCGCGGATGGTGCCCATGCTCGGCTGATTTGGTCGATTCAAGAGCTGACAGCATTGGACAGACACAGAACCCCGGGCGAAAACGTGGTGAAACCCGATTCGGAACCTGGGGTGAATCGCCGATGGCCGTCCCGTTCAGCCTCTCCCGCCGCGGAACCCTGAAGCTCGCCGCAACCCTCGCCGGTGCCATGGTGGCCGATGCGATGCTGCCCGCCATCGCCGCCGACGATCCCGATCTCGCGGAAATTAAGACCCTGAAACCAGGCACTTACGTCTGGTATCCCGAGCGCGCGCCGGACGGCTTCGTCGCCATCGTGATAAATCTGACGGACCAATTGTGCTTCGTCTACCGCAACGGTGTCCGGATAGGGGCATCCACCGTCTCCACCGGCAAGGAAGGGCACGATACCCCTACCGGGGTATTCACGATCCTGGGCAAGGACGTGGACCACCATTCCTCGCTTTATAACGACGCATCAATGCCTTACACGGAGCGCCTGACGTGGTCCGGCGTGGCCCTGCATGCGGGTGGCCTCCCCGGATACCCCTCGTCCCACGGCTGCGTGCACCTGCCGCTGGCCTTCTCCAAGCTGGTCTTCGGCATCACCCATCTGGGCACCCCGGTCATCATCGCCGACAGCCATTCGGCGCCAGAAGATGTTTTGCATCAGGGACTTATCATGAGCGAGGGGCTGGAGCAGCAGCTCGCCACCTCCGCCACCGGCGAAGGCGCCCCCCAGGATGCCACCGCCGCCCCGGAGCCGGTCTCCATGGTGGTCAGCCGGGCCGACAGCACCATCACCGTTCTCAAGGGCGCGCAGACCGCCGTGCAGGGTCCGGTGACCATCCGCGATCCGCAGAACCCCTTGGGAAATCTCGTCTATGTGCTCATGAGCAAGGACGGGACCGCGCCCCGCTGGAGCGCCGTTTCCTATGAGGGCAGCGGCGTTGCGGCCGGGCAGGCGCAGAATGCGCTGGCCCGGATCAGCGTCGATCCCTCCATCAACAAGCAGGTTGCAGCGCTGGTGGCGCCGGGCGCGACGCTGTTCCTCACCGACCTGCCCGCCCATCCCGGCACACGGAGCGATGGCGGATTCGTCGTTTTGGCCCAGAAGGTTACGAGCTGATGCGCCGGCTCGCCGCGGCGGCAGTCATCGCCCTCCTCGGCACCGCCGCCCAGGCCCAGCCGGCGGCCAAGCCCGCAGCCCCGGTGCCGGCCAAGGAACTGTTCGGCCGCGCCACCCAGCCGGCCCCCATGGCCGCGCGCAGCATCGGCTTCTATTCCAAGGGCTGCCTCGCCGGCGGCGAAGCCTTGCCGGTCAATGGTCCGAACTGGCAGGTCATGCGCCTATCGCGCAACCGCAACTGGGGCCATCCGGACCTCGTCGCCTTCCTCGAGCGCTTCTCCGCGCAGGTGCCGAAAGTGTCGGGCTGGCAAGGGATTCTGGTCGGCGACATGGCCCAGCCCCGCGGCGGCCCCATGCTCACCGGCCATGCCTCCCACCAGATCGGCCTCGACGCCGACATCTGGCTGACGCCCAGCCCCGGCCGGGAACTCACCCGCGAGGAGCGCGAAAAGCTGTCCGCCTCAATGATGGTCCGCGCCGACCGCAAGGACATCGACCCCGCCAACTGGCGGCCGGACACCTGGAAAGTGATCCGCGCCGCCGCCGTCGAGCCGCGGGTGGAGCGCATTTTCGTCAATGCCGCCATCAAGAAAGCGCTCTGCCGGGAGGCGACGGGGGACCGCTCGTTCCTCGCCAAGGTGCGGCCCTATTGGGGGCACGACTACCACATGCACATCCGCCTCACTTGCCCGGCCTCCAGCCCCGACTGCCGGCCGCAGGAAGCCCCGCCGACAGGCGATGGCTGCGGATCGGAGCTGGACTGGTGGTTCACCGACGCCGTGCTGCACCCCAAGCCGGAGAAGGAACCCTCCAAGCCCAAGCCGCCCCTCACCCTCGCCGATCTGCCGGACGCCTGCGCCGCCGTGCTCGACGCGCGCTGAGGCCTCATCCGCGCTCGCGTGAACGTGCTCGGCCGCTGTGCCGGCCTCCGGCTGGTGCCGCTTCCCTCCCCGGCGCATCATGCCACCGCAGGCCGAAGGGCCGCAGCACCATGGGAGCGCGCGATGCTGAAATGTCTGGGTGTCGGTGCAATCGTCCTGTTCGCGGGCCTGGGCCCAGCGGCGGCCGAGAAATGGGATCTTTCGACCATGACCTGCCAGCAATTCCTGCAGGCGGACAAGGATACGATCACCATCATCCTCACGTGGCTCGACGCCTACTACAAGGACGACGACGCCCCGCCGGTGATCGACACGGACAAGTTCGTGAAGAATGCCGAAAAGCTGGCCGGCTTCTGCGCGTCCTCGCCCAGCCTCGGTCTCATCACGGCGGCCGACAAGGTGTTCGACTGATCCCGGAACCCGCCGCCTTGATCCCGTCTTGAAGAGCTGTCCGCAATTCCGGCCGCCCCGGCCCACGGGACGGCTCAAGGGAGGTTCATGTGTCTGATCTGTCTGATCTGTTTCCCGGATTTGCCTCACACTATGTGGACACGAAGGCCGGCCGCATCTTTCTGCGGCAGGGGGGAACGGGCGCGCCCCTGCTCCTGCTCCACGGCTTCCCCCAGAGCCACGTGATGTGGCACCGCGTGGCGCCGAAGCTTGCCGAGCAGCACACCCTCATCATCCCCGACCTGCCCGGGTACGGCTGGAGCGCGGCGCCGGAAGGCGGCACCGATCATTTCCCCTATTCCAAGCGCGCCATGGCCGCCGCCATGGTGGAAGTGATGGAAAGCCTCGGCTTCGCCCATTTCTCCGTCATGGGCCATGACCGCGGCGCCCGGGCCGCCTACCGGCTGGGGCTGGACCATCCCGGCCGCCTGGACCGGCTGGTGGTGCTCGACATCGTGCCCACCTACGTGATGTGGCATCGCATGGACCGGGCGCGGGCGCTGCAGGTCTATCACTGGGCGATGCTGGCTCAGCCAAAGCCCCTCCCCGAGAAGCTGGTGGGCGCCAATCCCGCATGGTTCCTCGACTGGACCATGGCGAGCTGGACCGCGCACAAGGACCTGTCGGCGTTCGATCCGCGCGCCATGGCGGCCTATCGTGCCGCGATTTCCTCGCCCGACCGGCTGCACGCCATGTGCGAGGATTATCGGGCCGGAGCCACCATCGACCTCGCTCACGATGAGGCGGACATCGCCGCCGCGCGCACCCTCTCCTGCCCGATGCTCGCTTTGTGGGGCGCAGCCGGCATTCCGAGCCGGGGCGCGAGCCCGCTGGAGGCCTGGAAGGCGTTCGCGCCGCAGGTGGAAGGACAGGCTATCGAGGCCGGCCATTTCCTGGCGGAGGAAGCCCCGAAGGCGACGCTCGATGTGGCGATGCCCTTCCTGGCGCAGGGACGGCCGTAAGCCGACTACCGGCGTTCCTGGAAAAAGGCCCGCAGCACCTCGGCCGCCTGCCGCTCGGCGATGCCGCCATAGACCTCCGGGGCGTGGTGGCAGGTGGGCTGTGAGAAGAACCGGGGACCATGCTCCACGGCGCCGCCCTTGGGATCGGGCGCGCCGAAATAAAGCCGGCGGATGCGCGCGAAGGAAAGCGCCGCCGCGCACATGGCACAGGGTTCCAGCGTCACGTAGAGATCGCAGTTCATCAGCCGCTCGGATTTGAACTGCGCGCCCGCCGCGCGGATCACCAGCATCTCCGCGTGGGCGGTGGGGTCGTTCAGCTCGCGGGTGCGGTTGCCATTGCGGGCGACAACCTCCGACCCGCGCACGAGAACCGCGCCGACCGGAACCTCGCCCCGCTCGGCCGCCGCGCGCGCCTCGTTGAGCGCCATCTGCATGAAGGTTCCCGACATGGTGCCTTTAACCGCCCCTGATCTTGCCCAGCCCATCGCCGCGCTCGCCGCGCAGCCTGCGCTGTGCTAACTCCCCCTCATGCCGCGCACATCACCGCCCCGCAAGGACAAGAACCGCGTTCCGCGCCAGAAGCGCGAACTTCCCGCCGCCCCTCAGAAGGAGGCAGAGCGCGTCGCCAAGGTCGTCGCCCGCGCCGGCCTCGGCTCGCGACGCCAGATCGAGGAATGGATCGAGGCCGGCCGCGTGGCGGTCAACGGCGAGGTGCTCACCAGCCCTGCCGTCACCGTCACGCCCGCTGATGCCATCACCATAGACGGGGAGCCACTCCCCGAACGGGAGCGCACCCGCCTCTTCCTTTACCACAAGCCCAAGGGCGTCGTGACCACCAACCGCGACCCGGAAGGCCGCACCACGCTGTTCGAGATCCTGCCCAAGGGCCTGCCGCGCCTCGTCAGCGTGGGCCGGCTGGACCTCAATTCCGAGGGCCTGCTGCTGCTTACCAATGACGGCGGCCTTGCCCGCGTGCTGGAGCTGCCCGAGACCGGCTGGCTGCGGCGCTATCGCGTGCGTGCCAACGGCGAGATCGACCAGGCGAAGCTCGATACGCTCATCAAGGGCATCACCGTGGACGGCGTCGAGTACGGCCCCATCGAGGCCGAGCTCGATCGCGTGCAGGGCGCCAATGCCTGGATCACCGTATCACTGCGCGAGGGCAAGAACCGCGAGATCCGCAACGTGTTCGGCGCGCTCGGCCTCGCGGTGAACCGGCTGATCCGCGTCTCCTACGGGCCGTTCCAGCTGGGCGAAATTCCCGAAGGCAGCGTCGAGGAAGTCCGTACCCGCGTGCTGCGCGACCAGATCGGCGCAGACCTTGCCGCTGCAGCCGGGGCCGATTTCACTGGCCTTCTGGTGGAGCGGGAGATCGAGGAAGCGCCCGTGCGTCCGGCCTACCGCCCCGCCGGACGCCGTCAGGCCGAGGCTGACAAGGCCGGCGGGCTGAAGGTGCCGGCCCGCCGCGCCAGCCGCGAGCGGGAGGACTTCGACGCGCCCGTCGAGGACATCATCCGCCCCGCCGCGCCGCGCGTTCGCCGACGCGCCAGCGAGGAGCATGGCACCGAGCGGGTGGGCACGGTCGCCGACCGCAAGGGCCGCTCCGTTAAGGTCGAGCGCGTGCGTGCGCCGAAGGACGAGGCGCCGCGCCGCGCCCGTTCCGCCGCCGGCGAAGGCGAGGGCCGTCCCTTCCGCCGCAGCCGGGACGAAGGTGCCGCTGAGCGTCCGCGCCGCGAGGGTCGCCCCTCCTTCCGCGATGACGCGCCGCGTGGACGCGGCCCGCGTGAGGAAAAGGAAGATTTCCGCCGTCGCCCCACCCGCTCCGGCGGCGGCGACGAGCGGCCGCGCCGCTATGAGGATGACGGCGGCGTCAAGCGCTCCGGGCCCCGTCGCGAAGGCGACCGCCCCCAGGGCGACCGTCCGTTCCGCTCCCGCCCTGAGGGACGTGGCGGCGATGTCGGTGACAGGCCTGCCCGCAGTCGCAGCTTCGGCGGGGACAGGCCCGAGGGCGACCGCCCGACCCGCCGTCCGCGCCCCGAGGGTCGTGGTGGCGATTTCGGTGACAAGCCAGCACGCGGCCGCAGCTTCGCAGGCGAGAGGGCGGAGGGCGAGCGTCCCGCCCGCGCCCGGCCCAGGCCGGAAGGTCGCGGCGACTATGCCGACAAGCCCCCCCGCGCGCGCAGCTTCGGCGGAGACAAGGCAGAGAGCGAGCGCCCCGCCCGTGCCCGGCCCCGGCCGGAAGGTCGCGGCGATTTCGGTGACAGGCCGCCGCGCGAGCGCAGCTATGGCGACAAGCCGGCCGGCCGCACCCGTTCGTTCGAGGATCGTCCCGGTGGCGGCAAGCCTGCCGGGCGGCCGGGTGGAAAGCCCGGGGGCTTCGGCGCGAAGGGCCCCGGTAAGGGATTCGGCAAGCCCGGTGGTCGGCCTTCCGGCGGAAAGCCGGGGGGCAAGCCCGGCGCGGGACGCACGGGCCCCGGCAAGCCGGGCGCTCCGCGCGGCAAGCGCTGACGCGGACGTCTGACCCATGCGCATCGTGGGTGGCCGACTCAAGGGACGGGCTCTGAAAAGCCCGTCCTCAAGCCTCACGCGCCCCACCTCCGACCGGCTGCGCGAGAGCCTGTTCAATATGCTCGCCCACGCTTATGGGGATCCGTGCGACGGCGCGCGGGTACTCGACCTGTTCGCCGGCACCGGTGCACTGGGCATCGAGGCGCTGTCCCGTGGGGCGCGCTTTGCGCTGTTCGTGGAGGAAGCGGCGGAGGCGCGAGGCCTCATCCGCGACAATGTGGAGGCGCTGGGCCTCACTGGCGTCACCAAGGTGTTCCGCCGCGACGCCACTAGCCTCGGACCCATGGGACCGGGCGAGACCTATGGCCTCGTCTTCTGCGATCCGCCCTACGGGAAGGGCCTCGCCGAACAGGCGATCGCTGCTGCGGTCGAAGGCGGCTGGCTCACCGCGGATGCACTGCTCATCATCGAGGAGCGCACCGGCCTGTTCGTGACACCGGACGGCTTCCGCGAGATCGAGCGGCGCGCCTATGACGAGAGCGAGCTGACCTTCATCGAACGGGCCTGAGCCCCTCCCTCACCGCTCGCTGCGGACGATCACCTCCATCAGTTCCGCCACCTTGCGACGCTGGTCCTCCGCGTCGCCCGAGCGGATGGCGTGCTCGACGCAATGCCCCACATGATCCTTCAGCACCTCCTCCTCCACCCGCCGCAAGGCGGCGCGGACCGCCGAGAGCTGGGTGATGATGTCGATGCAGTAGCGATCCTCCTCCACCATGCGGGAGAGGCCGCGCACCTGGCCCTCGATGCGGCTCAGGCGCTTCTGGACTTGCTCTTTGGTCGGGCTGCGCATGGCTTGCCATATACCCCCTACGGGTATATTGGACAAGAGAGGATACCCCCAGGGGGTTTATTGCCATCTTGAACATGAGCCAGCGCAAGGCCACCTGCCCCGATGCGGCCTAACGCTGGCAACCGGATTTGCGGAGCCGCCATGGCACAGGATCATTCATCGCACGACCATTCCTCGCACGGCGGCGATTGCTGTGGTGGCAAAGCACCGCCGCCGCTCGACCTGTCGGCGGCTGCCAGGCCAGCCTTGCCCGAGACGGTGAAGGATCCGGTCTGCGGCATGGACGTGAAGACCGACCCGGCGGCCGGCAAGCCCACGACCGAGCATGAGGGGCACACCTATTTCTTCTGCTGCAACGGCTGCAAGACCAAGTTCGAGGCGGCGCCCGAGACCTATCTCGCGCCGGTGAAGGACCCGGTGTGCGGCATGATGGTGTCGCCCGGTACGGCCAAATACTCGGCCCGGCACGAGAAGAAGCCCTATTTCTTCTGCTCCTCCTACTGCGAGACCAAGTTCAAGGCCGATCCGGTGCGCTACGTGGGCGGCAGCGCGCCCCCACCGCCTGTCGAAGTCCCGGCCGGCACCATCTACACCTGCCCGATGGACCCGGAGATCCGGCAGATCGGCCCCGGCATCTGCCCCATCTGCGGCATGGCGCTGGAGCCGGAGGTCGTCACCCTCGACGAGGGGCCGAACCACGAACTGGTGGACATGACCCGCCGCTTCTGGATCGGCCTCGCCCTCACTTTGCCCGTCTTCGTTCTGGAGATGGGGAGCCACCTTTTCGGCTGGTCCCCGCTGCCGCAGCAGATCTCGAACTACGTCCAGTTCGTCCTCGCCACACCTGTTGTGCTCTGGGTGGGATGGCCCTTCCTCCAGCGCGGCTGGCTGTCGCTGAAGACGCGGCATCTCAACATGTTCACCCTCATCGCCATGGGCACGGGGGTGGCCTATCTCTATTCGCTGGTGGGCACCTTCGCGCCCGACCTGTTCCCGCATGATTTCCACGCCCATGGCGGCGGGGTGCCCGTCTATTTCGAGGCGGCGGCGGTCATCACCGTGCTGGTCGCGCTCGGGCAGGTGCTGGAGCTGCGCGCACGCGAGCAGACATCGAGCGCCATCAAGGCCCTACTCTCGCTTGCCCCCAAGACCGCCCTGCGCATCCGGGCCGACGGCTCGGATGAGACCATCGACCTCGGCCTCGTCGCCCCAGGCGACCTCCTGCGCGTGCGCCCCGGCGAGAAGGTGCCGGTGGACGGCACGGTGGCGGACGGCCGCGCCGTGGTGGACGAAAGCCTCGTCACCGGCGAGTCGCTACCCGTCTCCCGCGAGCCCGGCGAGAAGGTCATCGGCGGCACGGTCAACGCCTCCGGCGTCTTCACCATGAAGGCGGAGAAGGTGGGCCGCGACACCCTGCTGTCCCAGATCGTGCAGATGGTCGCCCAGGCGCAGCGTTCGCGCGCGCCGATCCAGCGGCTGGCGGATCAGGTTTCCGGCTGGTTCGTGCCACTGGTGTTTGCAGCCGCCGTCGTCGCCTTCGCGGTGTGGATGGCGGTCGGCCCCGAACCCCGCCTCACCTTCGCGCTGATGGCGGCCGTGAGCGTGCTCATCATCGCCTGCCCCTGCGCCCTCGGCCTCGCCACCCCCATGTCGGTGATGGTGGGCGTCGGCCGCGGCGCCCAGCTCGGCGTGCTGGTGCGCAACGCCGAGGCGCTGGAGCGCATGGAGAAGGTGGACGTGGTGGTGGTGGACAAGACCGGCACCCTCACCGTCGGCAAGCCCAAGGTGATCGCCGTGCGCGCCTTCAACGGCCGCAGCGAGGATGAGGTGCTGCGCCTCGCCGCCGCGCTGGAACGGGCGAGCGAGCACCCCCTCGGCGCCGCCATCGTGCATGAGGCGGCGGCGCGCGAGCTGGTCACCTCCGAACCGTCCGGTGTCGAGAGCCCGGCGGGCAAGGGCATCGTCGGACAGGTGGAAGGCCACACGATCGCTGTTGGCCATGCGGCCTACATGAGCGAGATCGGCATTCACACCGACCATCAGACGGCGATCGCCGAGAGCTTCCGCCGAGAGGGCGCGACAGCGGTGTTCGTCGCCATCGACGGCAAGGCGGCCGGCCTCGTCGCCATCGCCGATCCGGTCAAGGATACGACCGAGGCCGCACTGAAGCGCCTCCAGCAGCACGGCGTACGCGTCGTCATGCTCACCGGTGACAACCGGACCACGGCGTTGGCCGTGGCCAAGCGCCTCGGCATCATCGAAGTGGAGGCGGAAGTTCTGCCCGCCCGCAAGGCCGAGGTGGTCGAGCGCCTGCGCAAGGAAGGTCACGTGGTGGCCATGGCCGGTGACGGCGTGAACGACGCCCCGGCTCTCGCCGTGGCGGACGTGGGCATCGCCATGGGCACGGGCACCGACATCGCCATGGAGAGCGCGGGCATCACCCTGCTCAAGGGCGACCTGGCCGGTATCGCCCACGCACGGGCCCTCTCCCGCGCCACCATGGCCAACATCCGCCGCAACCTGCTGTTCGCCTTCCTCTACAATGCGGCGGGCGTGCCGATTGCGGCCGGCGTGCTCTATCCCAGCCTCGGCCTGCTCCTGTCGCCCATGGTGGCGGCGGCGGCCATGGCGCTCTCCTCGGTCAGTGTCATCGCCAACGCCCTGCTGCTGCGGACCTTCACCCCGCGTTGAGCAAAGGCGCGGCTTTACAGGCGCCGCCCCCGGACGGAAGATCGATCCGGGGGCAGCCATGGGTCTTTCGGCAGCTGATATTTCGGAGCGGATCGGCAGAGCCGGCGCCATGGCGCGCGGCTTCGGCTCCGCGCTTCTCGGCCTCGCATTGCCGCCCACCTGCATCGCCTGCGGCAGCATCACCGGCGCGGCGGGGGGATTGTGCGGGCCGTGCTGGGGCAAGCTCTCCTTCATCAGCCGGCCCTATTGCGAGCGGACCGGGGCGCCGTTCAGCCATGACCCCGACCGCGTGTTCGGCGATGGCTGGCTCTCGGCAGAGGCGCTCGCCGATCCGCCGGCCTATGATCGCGCCCGCGCGGCCGTCACCTTCGACGACGTGGCCCGTGGCCTCGTGCACAAGCTGAAATATGCCGACCGCCTCGATCTCGCGGCACCCATGGCGCGGCTGATGCTGCAGGCCGGCACCGATCTTACGGCCTCGGCCGAGATCATCGTGCCGGTGCCGCTCCATCCGATCCGGCTGTGGCGGCGCAAGTTCAACCAGGCGGCGCTCCTCGCCCGGCATGTGGCAGCGGCCACAGCCTTGCCCGTCGAAGCCGGCGCGCTGGTGCGGCGGCGCCGGACCTCGTCGCAGACCGCTCTGGGGCGCAATGCACGGCGCGCGAATGTCGCCGGCGCTTTTGCAGTGCCGCATAACGCGGCCCATCGCATCGAGGGCCGGCGCGTGCTGCTGGTGGATGACGTGTATACGACCGGCGCAACGCTCGATGCTTGTGCGCAGGCGCTCCGTCGCGCCGGTGCCACCGGCATTGATGCCCTCACGTTTGCGCGGGTTGTCGAATTCGGCTGACCCCTTATGATGCGACGCTTTCGTGACGGCACGCCCCCCGAGCCGTCCCATCTGTCGTGACATCATGAAGCCCATCGAAATCTATACCAAGAGCTGGTGCCCCTACTGCCATTCCGCCAAGGAATTGCTGCGGCGCAAAGGCTTGACCTTCACCGAAATCGACGTGACCACCGACGCCGAGGGCCAGCAGGAGATGATCCGCCGCGCCAATGGCCGCACGTCCGTGCCGCAGATCTTCATCGGCGAGACCCATGTGGGCGGCTGCGACGACCTCTATGCTCTGGAGGAAGCCGGCCGGCTGGACGCGCTGGCGGCCTGACCCGGACCCGGGGCGCGCGGACGACGGGCCCCGTGCATTCCGGCCGGGAAGACCATATCTGTCTGATGTCGCGCCGCGCCGCGCGCGACACGGCGATCCCGGCTCCGGCGGCAGCGAGAGAGCAAGCCCCATGACCACCTCGGAACCGACCGCGCCCGACGCGCCCAACGGCAAGACCCTCCGCGTCGGTCTGGTCCAGTTGCGCAGCGGCCGCGAACCGGCCGCGAACCTGGACGCGGCCGCCGCCCTCATCCGCGAGGCAGCGCGGGATGGCGCGCGCTATGTCCAGACGCCGGAAGTCACCAACATCATGGAGCTGGATCGCAAGGTCCTGTTCGAGAAGCTGCAGGAAGAGGGCAACGACGCGACCCTCGCAGCCCTGCGCCAGCTGACGCGCGAACTGGGCATCACGCTCCATATTGGCTCCCTCGCGCTGAAGGTTTCCGACGCCAAGGCCGTGAACCGTGGCTTCGTCATCGACCCGGACGGTGAGATCACCGGCCGCTACGACAAGATCCACATGTTCGACGTGGACCTCGGCAATGGCGAGAGCTACCGCGAGTCGAATGCCTACCGGCCCGGCGAGCGTGCCATCCTGACCGACGTGGACGGCATCCGCCTCGGCATGACCATCTGCTACGACCTGCGCTTTCCCTCGCTCTACCGGGCGCTCGCAGAGGGCGGCGCCAAGGTGCTGACCGTGCCCTCCGCCTTCACCCGGCCGACCGGGGAAGCCCACTGGCATGTGCTGCTGCGTGCCCGCGCCATCGAGAACGGCGCCTATGTCCTCGCAGCCGCGCAGGGGGGGCGACACGAGAATGGCCGCGAAACCTATGGCCATTCGCTGGTGGTCGACCCCTGGGGCCGAGTCATCGCCGAGGGCGGCACCGACCCGGGCGTGATCCTCGCCGAGATCGACATGGCGGAAGTCGCCGCGGCGCGTGCCCGCGTGCCGTCGCTCGCCAACGGCCGCCGGTTCGAGATCACCGAGCCGGGGCAGATCGGCCACCTCCACGTGGTGCGTGCCTCCTCATGATCCGCTACACTCTCAAGTGCGACGAAGGCCACGAGTTCGAGAGCTGGTTTCCATCCTCGGCCAGCTACGACACCCAGCGCGCACGCGGCCTCGTCACCTGCCCCACCTGCAACTCAGCCAAGGTCGACAAGGCGGTGATGGCCCCGTCCGTCGCGCGCACCGACAAGGGGATGCCGGACAGGGAGCCTGTCGGCGCGCCCGCGAATGCGCCCGACGGTGGTGCGGCTGCTGAAGCGCCTTCGTCAGAGGCGACGCCCGTGGCGATGATGGCGCGACCCGACAGCGAGTTGCGCACGCTGATCCGCCAGCTGCGCGACCACATCGTCGCCAACTCGGATGATGTCGGCGACAGCTTCGCCGACCTCGCCCGCAAGATGCATGACGGGGAGATCGAGCACCGTCCCATCCGCGGCGAGGCGACTGTGGAAGAGGTGAAGGCCCTGCGCGAGGACGAGGTGGAGGTGTTCCCCCTGCCCGTTCTGCCGGAAGATCGGAACTGAGGCCTAGGCCTCGCGCTCCGCCACCATGAAATAGTTCACCGAGAGATCCTCGGTCAGGCGGAAATCGCCGGAAAAGGGCTCGTAGGCGAGGCCCACCTTCTCCCGAGCGGCAAAGCCGGCTGAAGCGAGCGTCGCCTCCAGTTCCTCCGGCGTCACGAACTTCTCCCAGCGATGGGTGCCGGGCTCCAGCCAGCGCAGGACGTATTCGGCGCCGACGATGGCGAGGGCGAAGCTCTTGGGTGTGCGGTTCAGGGTGGAGAGCACCAGCAGGCCGCCATCCGCCACCAGACGGCCGGCGGTGCGCACGAACAGCCCGACATCGGCCACATGCTCCACCACCTCCAGCGCCACCACCACATCGAAGCGGGCGCCCCGCTCGGCCAGCGCCTCGGCGGTCTCGGCCTCATAGGTCACGGTGAGACCCGATTGCGCGGCGTGGGCGCGGGCAATGTCCACATTGCCGGGGGCGGGATCGATGCCCGTCACATCGGCCCCCATGCGGGACAGCGGCTCGCTGAGCAGGCCTCCGCCGCAGCCAATGTCGACGAGGGAGAGGCCCTTCAGCGGGCGAAGCGACCGGGCGTCCCGGGAGAAATGGCGGACCAGCGTGTCACGCAGGAAGGTGAGGCGCGCGGGATTCATGGCGTGCAGGGGCGCCATCTTGCCCTTCACGTCCCACCACTGCGCGCCGAGCGCCTCGAAGCGGGAGACCTCTTCCGGATCGACCGTGGCGTTCATCTGCGGCATCACGGCCTCCTCGGCGGCGGGGGACTATGCCCCACACTTAGGCGCGGCATCCGGCGCGGGCAAGGCCGCGCCGGGCTGGCTCCTCAGCGCACCATGCCCACAATGTCCTTCACGTCGCGGATGGTCTGGTCGGCGATCACCCGCGCGCGGTCGGCACCGTCGATGAGAATGGCATCAATGGCAGCCTGATCGGCCATGAGGCGCTGCATCTCGGTGCCGATGGGGCCGAGCTTTGCAACGGCAAGGTCCACAAGCGCCGCCTTGAAGGCCGAGAACTGGGCATTGCCATAGTCCGCCAGCACCTGCGCCTTGGCGGTATCGGACAGGGCCGCGAAGATGCCGACGAGATTGTCCGCCTCCGGACGACCCTTGAGGCCCTCTTCCTCGGACGGCAGCGGCTCGGGATCGGTCTTCGCCTTGCGCACCTTACCCGCGATGGTGTCGGCATCGTCGGTGAGGTTGATGCGCGAAAAGTCGGAGGCCTCCGACTTCGACATCTTCTTCGAGCCGTCACGTAGGCTCATCACCCGCGTCGCCGGCCCGGCGATTAGCGGCTCGGTGATGGGGAAGTAGCCCTCGCCGTGCCCGTTGGCGGCGATGGAGGGGGCGAAGTCCGTATTGAACTTCTGCGCAATGTCGCGCGTCAGCTCCAGGTGCTGCTTCTGGTCGTCGCCGACCGGCACGTGGGTGGCGCGATAGAGCAGGATGTCGGCGGCCATCAGGGTCGGGTAGGCGAAGAGGCCCACGGAGGCGTTCTCGCGGTCCTTGCCGGCCTTCTCCTTGAACTGCGTCATGCGGTTCAGCCAGCCCATGCGGGCGACGCAGTTGAACACCCAGGCGAGTTCGGCGTGGCCGGACACCTGGCTCTGGTTGAACACGATGTGGGCCTTGGGATCGATGCCACACGCGATGAAGGCGGCCGTCACCTCGCGGGTGTGGCGCTTCAGCTCTTCCGGGTCCTGCCAAACGGTGATGGCGTGGAGGTCGACCACGCAATAGATGCACTCGTGGCTCTTCTGCAGCTCCACGAAGCGCTTGATGGCGCCGAGATAATTGCCGAGATGCAGGTTGCCCGTGGGCTGCACGCCGGAAAATACGCGTTCTGCGACCGCCGCCATGGCGAACTCCCCAAAGAGCGGCGCGCCGCTCGACCTGAACACGGGCAACGGCCCGCAAAAGTGAATGCGGCGCGTCATGCCACCTGGGGCGGCACGGCGCAAGGGCACGGCCCGCAACGCTGCTGCCTGGCTCAGACGCGGCCCGTCCAGGCCTTGGAGACTCCCGCCTTCACCACGAGCGCACCGGCGCCGTAGATGACGCCGCCGCTCGCGACGAGCCCGGCCAGCCGCAGGGTGCCCACCAGCGTCCCCTCGGGCACGGGCCACATCGCGGAGAGCGCGCCGACCCCCGCCCCCATGGTGAGGCTCGCGGCCGCGAGACCGGCAGCCGAGAGCAGCACCGGCGCCGAGAAGCGCAGCGCGCCACGGGCGATGAGGACGCCCCCCAGGGCCAGGATGGACGCCACGGCGGACAGCGCCACCGCCCCCGCCGCGATCAAGGGGCCGCCCACCGTTCCGAGCCCCGCAGCGGCAACCATGCACAGCAGCAGCGAGCCGAGCGCGATTCGCTCCGCCGCCTTGATCTGGCCGGACGTGGAAGCGGCAGCGGAGAGGATGCGCTCCAGGCCCTGCGCCGGCAGCGACAGCGAGAGCACGGCCAGCAGCGCGGCGGTGAACCGGGCGTCTTCGCTGTCGAAGCTGCCCCGCTGGAACAGCGTGACGACGATGGGCTCGGCAAGAACAGCCAGCCCGACCGCCGCCGGCAAGGCGAAGGCAAGCGCCGCCAGCACCGCCCGGCCGGCATCGTCCGCGGCCTCGGCTCTCCCCCGCCGGAGCAGCGCCGGCACGAGGACGGCCCCCGCGCTGGCACCGACGAGGCCCAAAGGGAGATCCATCAACCGCTGCGCGTAGTTCAGGGCGGCGGCGGCGCCCGGGGTGGCGGAGACGGCGGCGACCACGATGATGAAGCGAAGCTGGCTCAGCCCGGCAAACAGCAAGGCGGGCGACGCCGCCCGCAACACGCCGAGCGCCGCCCGGAGATCCCGAACCCTCAGAACGCGGAACAGCGGCTGGGCAGGACAGCCCTTGGCGGCCAATCTCATGATACCGAATTGGGCGCAGCCCGCCCCCACCTGCGCCGCCGCGATGGCGAAGGCGGCGGTATCGCTCTCCATCAGCCCCTTGGCGAGCAGCACGCCGATGACCGCGAGCACCGTGACATTGGCCGCAGCGGGAGCCAGCGCCGGCAGCAGCACGCGATGCGCGGCATTGGCGATGCCGCCGAAGATGGCGGCAAGACCCGCGAGCGGGATGTAGAGCACCACCACACGACCGCAGAGGATGGCGACGTCCGCCCGCTGGCCGCCCGCCTCGAAGCCCGGCGCCATCAGGCCGATCACCTGCGGCATGAAGAGCGCGACGACGGCCGCGAACACGAGAAGAAGGCCACACAGGAGAAGCAGGGTCGCTCCCGCCAGCCGGCCAGCCGCTTCATCGCCCGTTCCAGCGACCCCGCTCGTCCGGGCGAGCGCCGGAATGAAGGCGAGATTGAAGGCGCCTTCAGCCAGCAGCCGGCGCGCCAGCAATGGCAGCGCCATGGCCGCCGCCAACGCATCCGCTACCGGCCCGACGCCGAGCACGGCGGCCGTGGCCGCATCCCGTGCAAAGCCTAGCACGCGGGACACGAGGGTTGCCGCCGAGACGATGGAGGTGCGGGCGAGGAGGGACATGAGCCCTGCCTATGACTCGCGCGGCCGGTTGTGTCGATGGGCACCGCGCAGAACTTGCCCTCCGAGCCCAGCGCAGGGCGCGCACCGCGGACGAGGACGCCCGCCGCAAACGAAAAACGCCCGCTTGCGCGGGCGTTTTCCGGTCGATCATTGGTCAGGCCTGGGGCTGAGGCTCGATGGAGCCGCCGGCACCGCCAGGGCGGGGGCGCTTGGTGGTCGGGATGGCCGAGCCACGCGGGTTGGAGGGCTCGAGCACGCTCTCCCGGTTCGGCGTCTTGCCGTCGAGGAGGTCCACGATCTCGTCTCCCGAGAGCGTCTCGTATTCGAGCAGGCCGCGGGCCAGAGCTTCGAGGTCGTCGTACTTCTCGGTGAGAATACGCTTCGCCTCGGTATAGCCCTCGTCCACGAGCCGCCGGACCTCCTTGTCGATGGTCTGGGCCGTGGCTTCGGAAACGTTCTGGTGGCGCTGCATGGACATGCCGAGGAACACGTCCTCGTTGTTCTCGCCGTACGCCACCTGACCGAGCAGGTCGGAGAAGCCCCAGCGCGTCACCATCATCTTGGCGAGGCGGGTCGCCTGCTCGATGTCGGAGGCCGCACCGGAGGTCACCTTGTCGTGGCCGAACACGAGTTCCTCAGCCACGCGGCCGCCCATCATGATGGCGAGGCGCGAGGTCATCTGCTCGTAGCTCATGGAGAGCTTGTCGCGCTCCGGAAGCTGCATGACCATGCCGAGCGCCCGGCCGCGCGGGATGATGGTGGCCTTGTGCACGGGGTCAGTCGCCGGAACATTGAGGGCGACGATGGCATGGCCGCCCTCATGGTAGGCGGTGAGCATCTTCTCTTCCTCGGTCATCACGAGGGAGCGACGCTCGGCGCCCATCATCACCTTGTCCTTGGCGTCCTCGAACTCGGCCATGGTGACCATGCGCTTGTTGCGCCGGGCCGCCATCAGCGCCGCCTCGTTGCAGAGGTTCGCGAGGTCCGCGCCGGAGAAGCCGGGGGTGCCGCGGGCGATGGTCTTGAGATTCACGTCGGGAGCGACGGGGATCTTGCGGGCATGCACCTTCAGGATCTGCTCGCGGCCGACCACGTCCGGGTTCGGGACGATGACCTGACGGTCGAAACGGCCGGGACGCAGCAGCGCGGGATCGAGCACGTCCGGACGGTTGGTCGCGGCGATGAGGATAATGCCCTCGTTCGCCTCGAAGCCGTCCATCTCCACCAGCAGCTGGTTGAGGGTCTGCTCGCGCTCGTCATTGCCGCCGCCGAGACCGGCGCCACGGTGGCGACCCACCGCGTCGATCTCGTCGATGAAGATGATGCACGGCGCATTCTTCTTCGCCTGCTCGAACATGTCGCGCACGCGGCTCGCGCCGACGCCCACGAACATTTCCACGAAGTCCGAGCCCGAGATGGTGAAGAACGGCACGTTCGCCTCACCCGCGATGGCGCGGGCGAGCAGCGTCTTACCGGTGCCGGGCGGGCCGACGAGCAGCACACCGCGCGGGATGCGGCCGCCGAGGCGCTGGAACTTCTGCGGGTCGCGCAGGAATTCCACGATCTCGGTGAGGTCGCTCTTCGCCTCGTCGATGCCGGCCACGTCGTCGAAGGTGACGCGACCGTGCGCCTCTGTGAGGAGCTTGGCGCGGCTCTTGCCGAAGCCCATGGCCTTACCGCCGGCGCCTTGCATCTGGCGCGACAGGAAGATCCACACGCCGATCAGCGCCAGGAAGGGCAGCCAGGAGAGCAGCAGGCTCACGAACCACGGCACGTTGTCCGACGGCGCGCGCGCGGTGATCTGCACGCCCTTGCCGTACAGGCGCTGCACGAGCGAGGGATCGTTCGGCGCGTAGGTCTGGAAGGAGCCCGAACGGTCGGAATAGGTGCCGGTGATGTTCGGCCCCTCGATCACGACCTCGCGCACCTTGCCGGCGTCCACGTCGTTGAGGAGCTGCGAGAAGGAGATTTCGTTCGCGTTCGTGCGCTGACCCGGGCTGTTGAACAGCGAGAACAGCGCCAGCAGCAGCAGGACGATGATCACCCAAAGGGCGAAATTGCGTAGATTGGCGTTCATTGAACCCTCGTGGGGACAGAAGGGCGGTCCCGCTTCGACGCCTCACCATACGGAAGGAAAACCTCCGCACCGCACCGCCGTCGGTGGAACCTCCCGCACCGTCCTGCGCCTAATTTAGGTGCGAGGCCCCGTCTTGCCAAGGACAGGCGCCTTCTGCGCACTTGAATTCGTCGCGATGCTCCCGATCGGCCGTCGGGGTGGTGCTGTGGATACGAGCACCCGCCCCCTCCGGACGGTCACGCTGGCACCCGCCAGGGTGCGGCGAAATGGAGCAGCCGGCAACGCCAGCGCGGCCAGAAGCGCGGCCAGCAGAACCTCGAGCTTGGCCAGTTCGACCGGTCCTTCCCTTCCCTGCGCCGCGACGCAGCGGCCCAGCAGACGGAGGGCGATTTCCTCCGGCAGTGCCGCGAACGGCGCGGCTGCGATGGCGGCGTGCGATTTCTCGACGGTAACGAGCTCCGCCTCCACCCGGTCCGTCACCGCCTCCAGGGCCGAGTCGGCACGGGCGAGCCGGCGGGCGAGGCGAGCGAGGCCGCGCGCGTCGAGGCCCTCCCGTTCCAAGGCGGGGGCAAGGGCGCGCAGGCGGGGGCGGGCGAAGCGGGCGTCCACATTGGATGGGTCGCTCGCATAGGCGATGCGGGCCGCATCGAGCGTTGCCACGAGCCGCGCCTTCGGCAGATCGAGGAAGGGGCGCAGAAGGGTAAGGCCGCTCCGCGCCGTCTCGGAGCTCATTCCTGCAAGCCCGGCGAGGCCGGAGCCCCGCGCCATGCGGAACAACACGGTCTCCGCCTGATCGTCGCGGGTATGGGCCAGAGCGAGCACCGGCGCGCCAACCCGGCGGGCCTCGGCGGCGAGCAGCGCATAGCGCGCTTCTCGGGCCGCCTCCTGCAGGCCGCTATCAGGCTTCTCGCCCTGCCAGCGAAGCGTCTGGTGCGGCACCTTCAATTGAGCGGCCAAACGCGCCACATCGGCCGCCTCCTCGGCTGCCGCGGGCCTCAATCCATGATCAACCGTCGCCGCAAACAGCCGCGGGCCACCTGGATACCGAGCGCGCCAGCGGACGGCGAGGTGGAGCAGAGCTGTGGAATCAGGCCCGCCGGAAACAGCGAGGAGAACGGACGGACGGCCGGCGAAGCTGGAAAAGAGGGCGTCGAGTTCGCTGTCGGCGACCGCCGAGCGGGTTTCGGGAGATAGGCCTGCGGGATCCGCCGCCATCGGCCTCAGCAACCGACGCGCTTCTGCTCGCGCTCCACAGCCTGCCGGACGGAGGAGGCGGTGCGAGGATATTTGCGGTCCACCTCCTGGAAGGTGGCGCAGGCCGTCTCCTTCTCGCCGAGGCCGGCGAGCGACTGGCCCAGCCGCAGCAGCGCTTCGGGGGCGCGCGCGGAGTTCTGATACTTGGTAGAGACCTCGAGGAAGGAGGCCGCAGCGTCGGAATAGTTCTGCCGCAGGAACAGGCTCTCGCCGAGCATGAAGGTCGCGTCGGCGATCAGGCGGTCGTTGGGCGAAGACTGGATGATCTGGCGGAAGGTCTGCTCGGCGCCGGCATAGTCCTGTCGCTGAAGCTGGGACTGGCCGGCATCATAGAGCTCGCGCACCGTGGCGCCGGCCGAAGGCAGCGCGGCCACCTGCTGTCCGCCGGTCGGGCGGACGGGAGCGACATCCACCGCGCGCGGCGCGGGCGTGGCGCTCGCGGGTGAGCCGAGCGGCTGGGGCGCGCCCGGTGCCGCCGGGTCCATGTTCGGATCGAAGGCGTCGGAGCGGCGTACCGGGGCGGCTGGCGCTGCGGCCGGACGGCCGGACGGAAGCACCGCCGGTGCCTGGACCGGCGCGGCCACGGGCGCGGCCGCAGACGGCGCAGCGGACGGACGGCCGCCGCCGGCCTCCTCCAGCCGGCGCACCTGCGCCTCGAGCTGCTGGTTGCGATACTGCAGTTGCTCGACCTGTCCGGTGAGCTGGCGCAGGGTCGATTCCAGACGCTCCATCCGCTCCATCAGCTCTGGATCCTCGCGCGAAGCTTCCTGAGCGGGCTGGGGCGGCTTGAACAGATTGCCGAAGAGATTCCCGTCGTTCTGCGCAGCCGCCGGCGCTACCGCGCCGAGGGCCGCGGCGCAGGCAAGGCCGAAGAGGACGGCATAGGTGCGAACAAGAACACCGACCGGGCGCAGGCGCATCTTCATGTGACTTTTGCTTGGGGCTGGTGGCGGGGAGCACGGCCGAAAGACTGCCGGTTCGACCTATGTGACTTTACCCCGCTGATCGCGTCCAAAGTGTGACCCGGCAACGACTTGCCGTGGACCGATCGGGGTTCAGCGGGAGCTGGACGCACAAAGGCCGGCACCCGTGGGTGCCGGCCTTCGCGAGACTTCGGACAGAGGATCAGGCGCCGCCGCCGTTCAACACCGTCACCGCGCGGCGGTTCTGAGACCAGCACGAGATGTCGTTGCACACCGCCACCGGGCGTTCCTTGCCGTAGGAGATGGTGCGCATCCGGGCCGGGTCGATGCCGCGGGAGGCGAGATAGTCACGCACGCTCTGGGCGCGCTTGGCCCCCAGCGCGATGTTGTATTCGCGGGTTCCGCGTTCGTCCGCATGACCTTCGATGGTGAAGGTGTAGCGGTTGTACTGCTGGAGCCACTGGGCCTGACGGTCCAGGGTGGCGCGGGCCTGCGGGGTGAGATCGGTCTGGTCGCTCTCGAAGAACACGCGATCGCCGACGGCGACCACGAACTCCTGAGGGGAACCGGGAGGGCCACCCGCGCCGCCGACGCCGGCATTCTGGTTGGGATTGTTGGCGCACGCGGCAAGCGCCAGCGCGAAGCCAAACAGAGCCGCGAACCGGAAGCCGCGAGCAAGGCTGAGGAAACGCATCCGGTAACTCCCTTCTCAACGCTGCACCGGAGGCTTCGGGTCTAAAGCCGTCCGGTTAAGCGAACGTTCCGTACGCGGCCTCTTGACCGCTCCGAGGGCCGAAAACCGGAAGATGCGGGCCACTGCCGCTCGCCATGGTTTCCGGGCCGTTATCATCGCCCTTCGGGCCGGTAAGCGCCTCCCTCTCCCGCGTGCAGAAACCCGCACGGCAGGTGAATGAGGTGTTTGCCCGAAAGGCCGGGAGAGGCGACGACGCCCCTCGTCCGACGCGTCCTTCACTGATGCGGGGACGTGGCGTCATCATGGCGCGGAGGTGCAGGGGTGAAGGCAGCGCAACGGCGGCGGCGGGCGTTGCAAAAGGGCCACAACCCGCCCTCGCTCGGTAGCTGCCGCTCATCGCAGCCGTCAGGAGCGGCCGGATTCCCAGCGTGCTGCCTGGGTCTGGGCCTTCTTGCGGTCCGGCTCCGGCAGCTTGGCCACCACCTCGTCCAGCATCGGATCACCGAGGCCACGGTTCTTGGCGACCAGGTGCCAGGCCGCGGCCTGCACCTTGTCCTGCGTCACGCCACGTCCGACCGCGAGCAGCCGTGCATAGCGGTTCTGGGCGATGGCGTTGCCGGCCAAAGCCGCCTTGCGGAACAGGGCGGCAGCGGCGGTCTCGTCCTTGGCCACGCCGGTGCCGTTGAACTGCATGATGGCGAATTCCACCTCCGCCGTGATGTGGCCGAGTCGGGCAGCGGCCCCCATCATGCGGGCGGAGGCGGCAATGTCCTTTTCGACGCCGTTGCCTTCCTTCAGCAGCACGCCCAGGGCGTACTGGGCGTCTTCCACGTCCTTGGCGGCGGCGAGCTCGAACCAGCGTGCGGCCTCAGAGGGCTCCTTGGGGATCTTCCTGCCCTGGAGATAGAGCAGGCCGAGATTGTAGGCTGCGCCCGCACTCCCCTTCTCGGCCGCCTGCTTGAAAAGTTGCGCCGCAGCCGGCTCGTCCATGGGAACGCCACGGCCGGCGAGCGTCATGTTGCCGAGCGCGAACAGCGCTCCGGGCGAGCCGGCATCCGCCGCCTTGCGGTACCACTCGATGGCCTTCTTGGGATCAAGCGGAACCCCGAGACCTTCGGAATAAAGCTCGCCGAGCAGCGTCATCGCCGCCGGATCGTTTCCGGCGCGGGCGCGCTTGAGGGCCTCGTTGAAGGCAGTGATGTAATAGCCGCGCTGGTAGGCGCCATAGGCGATATCGCCCGAACCGCCCGGCGTATCGAGGCTGGGATAGGAGATCTGCTGGCCCAGTAACGGCATGGGCACGGGTTCGCGCGGGCGCTGGGCAGCTTTTGGATCCGGCTTCGTGGCGGGCTTGCTCCCGGCCTTGGCGTCCGGCTTCGCATCGGTCTTGGGCTTCGCGGCGGGTTTCGCCGCCGGCTGGGTCGAGGGCGCGCCACCGGCCGGCGGCTGAGCCTGCGCATAGGCCAAGGACGGGGCTCCCGCCACCGCGACGGCGAGCAGCACGGCGCGGCCCGAAACGGCAAATCTCAATTTGCGGAAGGGCGCGCGGACGGCCGACATCATTGCGCGTCGTCGCCCGTTGCAAGGCGCGCCTGCGCCGCCGCGACCACTTTCGCCGCGCCGTCACCGGACGCCAGCAGAGCGTCGGAGAGGGCCACGAAATCGGCGCCGGCCCCGGCGAGCGCCGTCACCTCGTCGAGGGTCGAGGCGACACCGACGCAGGGGACCTCGAACAGCTCGGCCCACCACTCCACGAGGTCGCGCACGCGAAAGAAGTCTCCGGCCTCAGGCGCCAGCGCGCCGAAAGCGACATAGTCAGCCCCGCTCTCCCCCGCGACCATGGCCTCATGGCGCGTGACCAGCCCGCCCGCGCCGACGATGGCGGCGGGTTTCAGCAGCCGCAGCACCGAATCGAGCGCCGGTCCGGCCGCCACGTGCACGCCGTCGAGGCCGGCGGCAGCGACGAGCCCCTCGGAGCCTTCGAGCAGCACCGCCGCATCATGGCGCTGGGCAGCTGCTGCGATCTCGGCGAGCCGCGCCGCATCGAGCTTTTCGCCGACAGGAGCGCGCAGGACCACGCAGGCCACATCGCCCGCGCGCACCGCCGCCTCCACCGTGCGCGGGTCAAGCGCAGGCGTGACGGTGAAGACAAGCATGAGGCGGGCGCCGGTGGCGGGCGGAGGATTGGCCATGGTCTGATCGGTCTGCCAAGAAATCGGCGAATTGGGGGCACGGACGCGGAATGTCGTCGGCTTTCGCCAGACCATAAGAAAAGGGCCGGCGCAAGCCGGCCCTTTCCGAACGTGATGTGCCCGATGCTCAGGCGGCCTTGCGCTCTTCCTCGGCCGACCACTTGCCGAGAGCGGCGAGGGAGTTCATGTGCGCGCGGTGAGCGAAGGCGGCCTGCGCTTTGGCCACGTTCTCCGGCTTGCCCGACCACGCCTTCTGGGGCGCGGCCTGCAAAGCGCGGCCATAGGAATAGGTGAGCTTCCACGGCAGGCCGCCGAGCTTCACCATGGCGTCGAGATGGGCGGTGGCGTCCTCGTCCGACTGGCCGCCCGAGAGGAAAGCGATGCCGGGCACGGCGGTGGGCACGCAGGCCTTCAGCACGCGCACGGTCTTCTCCGCCACCTCGGCCACCGAGGCCTGCGCCGGGCTCTTCTTGCCGGGCACGATCATGTTGGGCTTGAGCACCATGCCTTCCAGGCGGACGCGCTGGTAGTACAGCTCCTCGAACACCGTCTTCAGCGCCCATTCGGTGACGCGGTAGCAGGTGTCGATGTCGTGCGCGCCGTCCATGAGCACTTCCGGCTCGACGATCGGGACGATCTTCGCTTCCTGGCACAGCGCCGCATAGCGGGCGAGCGCGTGGGCGTTGGCGCGGAGCGAGGTGTAGGACGGGATGTGCTTGGTGGTGTCGATGTCGATCACCGCGCGCCACTTCGCGAAGCGGGCGCCGAGGTCGTAATACTCCTTGAGGCGACCGGCGAGGCCGTCGAGGCCCTCGGTGATGGTCTCGCCCGGGCAGAAAGGCTGCGGCTTGGCGCCGGCGTCGACCTTGATGCCGGGGATGGCGCCGGACTTCTCGATGACGGAGACGAGCGGGGTGCCGTCCTTCGCCTTCTGGCGGATGGTCTCGTCATAGAGGATGACGCCGGAGATGTAGTCCATGCCCTGAGAGCGGAACATCAGCTCGCGGTAGTCGCGACGGTTCTCCTCGGTGGATTCGACCCCGATGGCATCGAACCGCTTCTTGATGGTACCGCCGCTCTCGTCTGCCGCGAGAATGCCCTTGCCGTCGGCCACCATTTTCTGCGCGATCGCGTCGAGCTCCGCCGTCATGTTCTTCACCTGCCTTGTTGCCGCCCCTCGGCGGGCATGGACGCCGGAGCGTGGCACTCCGGCAGATTGATTGTCTTCGCGCCCGAACCGCGGCGCATCTGTCTGCGCGCCTGCAAGTCCTGGAGCCGGCACCGGGTTCCCGACCGGAGCCCTACCCGAAAAGCGCCCGCCGCGGAGGACCGGGCGGGCGCAATCTTCGTCATTTTATTCCGCAGCGCAATATCAGCGCCGCAGAGCCTCCACGCCCGGAAGCGCCTTGCCCTCAAGCCATTCGAGGAAGGCACCGCCGGCAGTGGAGACGTAGGAGAAGCGCTCCGCCGTCCCCGCATGGTTGAGCGCCGCCACGGTGTCGCCACCGCCCGCAACCGAGAGCAACTTCCCCTTGTGGGTGAGGTCGCCGACATAGCGGGCCACGGCCACCGTCGCCGCGTCGAACGGAGTCAGCTCGAACGCGCCGAACGGCCCGTTCCAGACCACGGTCTTCGCCGCGTCTAGCTTCTGCTTGACGATGCCGACCGTCTCCGGACCGGCATCCAGCATCATCTCGTCGTCCTTCACGTCATCGACGCTGGCGACGCGATGCGCGGCATTGGCCTTGAACTCGGTGGCGACCACCGCGTCCACCGGCAGGACGATCTCGCATCCGGCCGCCTTGGCCTTCTCCAGGATGTCCCGCGCGGTATCGCCGAGGTCGTGCTCGCAGAGCGACTTGCCCACCTTCTTGCCGAGAGCGGCAAGGAAGGTATTGGCCATGCCGCCGCCGATCACCAGGATGTCCACCTTCCGCACGAGATTGCCGAGCAGTTCGAGCTTGGTGGACACCTTGGAGCCGCCGACAACGGCGAGCACGGGGCGCTGGGGTGCCTCAAGGGCCTTGGTCAGTGCCTCGATCTCGCTTTCCATGGAGCGGCCGGCATAGGCCGGCAGCTTGCGGGCCAGCCCCTCGGTGGAGGCGTGCGCGCGGTGGGCCGTGGAGAAGGCATCATTGACATAAATGTCGCCGAGGCTCGCGAGGGCTTCGATGAAGTCCGGCGCGTTCTTCTCCTCGCCCGCATGGAAGCGGGTGTTCTCCAGCACGATCACCTCGCCGGAAGCGAGGCGGGAGACGGCGCTCTTCGCCTCGTCGCCGATGCAATCGGAGGCGAAGGCGACCTTGCGGCCGAGCTCGCCCTCAAGGGCCTTGGCGACCGGGGCGAGCGACTGGCTTTCGTCGCGGCCCTTGGGCCGCCCGAAGTGCGCCAGCAGGACGACTTTGCCGCCCTTGCCGGTGATGTCCCGAATGGTGGGCAGGATGGCCTTGAGACGGGTGGCGTCGGTGACGCGCCCGCTCTCCATGGGAACGTTGAGGTCGACGCGGACGAGGACGCGCTTGTCGGCGAGGTCCACGGCGTCGTCGAGGGTGCGGAAGGCGATCATGATGGCGCCCCCTTTTTCCCGATCAGCCCAGCTTGCCCATGGCGACTGCGGTGTCGGCCATGCGGTTCGAGAAGCCCCACTCGTTGTCGTACCACGAGAGCACCCGCACCAGCGTGCCTTCCATGACCTTGGTCTGGTCGAGGTGGAAGGTGGAGGAGTTGGGATTGTGGTTGAAGTCGATGGAGACGTTGGGCTGGTCGGTGAAGCCGAGGATGCCCTTCAGCTCCTGCGCCGCCGCGGCGATGATCGCCTCGTTGATCTCTTCCTTGCTGGTCGCGCGCTTGGCGACGAACTTCAGGTCGATCACCGAGACGTTGGGCGTGGGCACGCGGATGGACGTGCCGTCCAGCTTGCCGTTCAGCTCGGGCAGCACCAAACCCACCGCCTTGGCGGCGCCGGTGGAGGTGGGGATCATGGACATGGCCGCCGCGCGGGCGCGGTAGAGGTCCTTGTGCATGGTGTCCAGCGTGGGCTGGTCGCCGGTGTAGGAGTGGATGGTGGTCATGAAGCCCTTCTCGATGCCGACGGCATCGTTGAGGACCTTGGCCACGGGGGCGAGGCAGTTGGTGGTGCAGGAGGCGTTGGAGACGACGAGGTGCTCGCTGGTGAGCTTCTCGTGGTTCACGCCGAACACCACGGTGAGGTCCGCGCCGTCGGCCGGGGCCGAGACCAGCACGCGCTTGGCGCCAGCGGCGAGGTGCGCCGCAGCCTTGTCACGCGAGGTGAAGATGCCGGTGCATTCCAGCGCGATGTCCACGCCCAGCTCCTTGTGGGGCAGCTCGGCGGGGTTGCGCACTGCGGTGACCTTGATGGGGCCGCGGCCCACGTCGATGGTATCTCCGGCGACCTTGACCTCGCCGGGGAAGCGGCCGTGCACGCTGTCGAAGCGGAAGAGGTGGGCGTTCGTCTCCACCGGGCCGAGGTCGTTGATCGCCACCACCTCGATGTCGGTGCGGCCCGATTCGATGATGGCGCGCAGCACATTGCGACCGATGCGACCGAAACCGTTGATGGCCACCTTGACGCTCATAATTGGGTCCTCCTGAGCCGGCTTGAAGCCCGGCCTCCCTGAATTGCGTTGCGCGCCTGCGGTTCACCCGCGGCGCGGTCCTCTCGCGCCCGCCGTGCGCCGAACCTCAGGCCTGCCGGAGCTGGTCGAGCGCGCGCGCCGCGACCTGCTGGGCAGTAATGCCGAAATGGGCGTAAAGCTCCTTTGCGGGCGCGCTGGCGCCGAACGATGTCATTCCCACGAAGGCGGCGTTCGAACCGACGATGGCGTCCCACCCCATGCGGATCGCGGCTTCCACCGCAACCTTGGCCGGAGCGTCCCCGATCACCTTCGCCCGCTCTGCGGCGGGCCTTTCGAGGAACAGTTCGAACGAGGGGATGGAGACGACGCGGGTGGGAACACCCTGCGCCTCCAACAGCTTGGCGGCTTCAACCGCCAAGGACACTTCCGAGCCGGTGGCGAACAGGCTCGCCTGCGCCGGCCCGGACGCAGCGAGGATTTCGTAGGCGCCTTCCGCCGACCGGTTCACGGCCGTGGCGTCGGTGCGCAGGATCGGCAGGTTCTGGCGCGACAGGATGAGCGCCGAGGGCCTGTCGGTGGACTGTAGCGCAATCTGCCAGCATTCCGCCGTCTCCACCGTGTCGCAGGGGCGCATCACGAGGAGGTTGGGAATGGCGCGCAGCGCCGCGAGGTGTTCCACCGGCTGGTGGGTCGGGCCATCCTCGCCGAGGCCGATGGAATCGTGGGTGAGCACGTGGATCACCCGCTCGCCCATGAGCGCCGCGAGGCGGATGGCCGGGCGGCAATAGTCCGAGAACACCATGAAGCCGCCGGAGAAGGGGATGAGCCCCTTGTGCAGCGCCATGCCGTTCATGGCGGCGGCCATGCCGTGCTCGCGCACGCCGTAATGGATGAAGGAGCCGGAGAAGTCGTCCGGCGTCACGGACTTCGCGCCCTTGGCCTTGGTGTTGTTCGAGCCGGTGAGGTCGGCCGAGCCGCCCACCATCTCGGGCACCGCCGGGGTGATGAAGTCCAGCACCATCTCGGACGACTTGCGGGTGGCGACCGCGCCGCCGTCCTTCACCGCCTTTTCCTTGGCGGCGACGATGGCGCCTTCCAGCGCCGCGGGCAGCGTGCCGGCGACCCGGCGCTCGAATTCGGTCCGCTCCTCGGCCGGGCGGGCAGCGAAGCGGGCTTCCCACGCCTCGCGGGCGGCACGGCCGGCGGCACCGGCGGCGCGCCAGCCGTTGAGCGCATCCTCGGGCACCACGAAGGCCGGCGCTTCCCAGCCGAGGGCGGCGCGGGTGGCGACGATTTCCTCGGCGCCGAGCGGCGAGCCGTGAACCTTCTCGGAGCCCGCCTTCTTGGGCGAGCCGAAGCCGATGGTGGTGCGGCAGGAGATCAGGGTCGGCCGGTCGGAGGCCTTGGCGGCCTCGAGCGCGGCGAGGATCGCCTCGGGATCATGCCCGTCCACGGCTGCCGTCGCCCAGCCGGAGGCGGCGAAGCGCGCGAGCTGGTTGGTGGAGCCGGAGATGGAGGTGGGGCCGTCGATGGAGATCTTGTTGTCGTCCCACATGACGATGAGCTTGGAGAGCTTCAGGTGGCCGGCGAGGTCGGCCGCCTCCTGGCTGATGCCCTCCATCAGGTCGCCATCGGAGGCGAGGACGTAGGTGTAGTGGTCCACCACATCCGAACCGAAACGGGCGGCGAGCAGACGCTCGGCCATGGCCATGCCCACGGCGGTGGCGATGCCCTGCCCGAGCGGGCCGGTGGTGGTCTCGATGCCCTCGGTGACAAAATTCTCGGGATGGCCGGGCGTCAGCGAGCCGAGCTGCCGGAAGCGCTTGATCTCGTCGATCGTCACCTTCTTGTACCCGGCGAGATGCATCACCGAGTAAAGCAGCATGGAGCCGTGGCCGGCGGAGAGCACGAAGCGGTCGCGATCCGGCCAGAACGGACGCGAGGGATCGTATTTCAGCACCTTCGTGAACAGCACGGTGGCGATGTCCGCCGCCCCCATGGGCAGGCCCGGATGGCCGCTATTGGCGGCCTCGACGGCATCGATCGCGAGAAACCGGATGGCGTTGGCCAGACGGTCGTGACTCGTGATGCTGTCGCTCGTGCGGCTGGACATATTCCCGTATCTCCGGTGCCGGCGCTCTCGGCAGCCGGCCGGCTAGAGGCACTCAGGGGTTCACGGGCCCGGCGCTTGGGTCCGTCGGCGAAGCTGGCACGGCCCGCCCGGACCCAGGGTCCGGCATTTGAGCCGCCTTGTACCAAGGCTCACCGCGCTGTCAAACCTGCCTCATCTCCCCGCGTCAAGGCGGGCATGACACCACTGGGCGCGCTGCATCGTCGCGGCGACGCAAGATCGCGCTTCGGACACGGTGCAGCGCAACATCGCTCTCGCGCCCCGGTTGCGGGTTGCCTCCTCAGGGCGCCGCATTCATGTTGACAGACTGGAAAGAGCGGCGTTCCGCCGACCGTCCGACTCGGCTAAAGTCTGCTCATGTACGCGCTGAAGCAACGCCCGCCGCTGCAGGACGCCCCCATTGAGGCGGCGACCCGGCGCCTCCACGCCGCGCTCGATGCGCTCACCGACGCCATCGATCGCCGGCGCGACGCCGATCGCCATCAGGAGGCGCTGCTGGCCCAGTTCCACGCCCTCGGTAACGACCGCGCCCGTCTCGCCGCCGAACTGGACGTGGCCCAGGCGGAGGCCGGCGAGGTGGAAGAAGCGGGGCGCGAGATCATTCGCCGCCTCGACGTGGCCATGAGCACCATTCGCGACGTGCTCGCGACCCACGGCGGCTGAGGCGATGCCGCACGTCTCCGTCACCATCGCGGGCCGGCAATACAGGATGGCCTGCGACGAGGGGCAGGAAGAACACCTCATCCGCCTCGCCCGGGACATCGACGACCGCATCACGCAATTGCGCGGTGCGTTCGGCGAGATCGGCGACCAGCGCCTCGTGGTCATGGCCGCTATCACCATCGCGGACGAGCTCGCCTCGGCCCGCGGCCGCATCCGGGCGCTGGAGAGCGATATCGAGAGTCAGCGCGACGCCCGCGCCTCCGCCATGGCCCGCATCGAGGCCAGCGAGGAAGAGGTGGCCCGCACCATCGACGCCGTGGCCGAACGCATCGAACGCCTTGTGGCGGAGCTTGCGCCCAAGGAGCGCGGAACGGTGGGGATGGGCTGAAGCTTCGGGCCGAAGGGACTGGCGTCACGCCCCTTTCGTCCCTACATTGGCAATGCGGGGCTGCGGGGCTCGTTAGGAGACTTTTCCCCGGGGCCTTATCGATCCTTAAGGGAGCTGTCCCTGACCTCGCCTCCGGGCTTGGACATATGGCGCCCACCTACGTTGTAGGTTTCCCGGGATCGACCTCCGACGGCTTTTGTGGCTCCGCACGTCTTTCCTTCATCGACACGCTTCAAACGACATGGCCTCTGAAGATGCGGCCGGCGAACGTCTGGCCGCCGAAAAGAAGCGCCTGCGCCTCCTCGCCCTCGGACGGCGCGCGGCCATGGGGCCGGAGGCCCGCCGCGCAGCGTCCGAAGCCGCGGCGCGCCATGCCGCCGCCGCCCTGGGCGACGTCTCCGGCCTGACTGTCTCTCTCTTCTGTGCCTTCCGCGATGAGATCGACACCGCCCCGCTTGCGGCCGAGCTGCGCGCCCGGCGCGCCCGCCTCGCTTTGCCTGTCATCCTCGGCCGCGACCAGCCGCTGCTGTTCCGGCTGTGGCGGGCCGAAGACGTGCTGATCCCCGCAGGCGCCTTCCGGATCCCCGAGCCGCCCGCCGATGCCGAGGAAGTCGTTCCTGACGTGCTGATGGTGCCCCTCGCCGCCTTTGATCGGCGCGGCTACCGCATCGGCTACGGCGCCGGCTTCTATGACCGCACGCTCGCCCTGCTTCGTGTCCGACGCCCCGTGTGGGCTCTGGGCTATGCCTTTGCGTGCCAGGAGCTCGAAGAGGTTCCCGCCGAACCCCATGACGAGCCGGTGGACATGATGATAACGGAAAGGGAATCTTTCAGCGTGACGGCGCGCCCCTGACGCCCGCCCGCTGCCCCTCGTTCGTGCCTGCCGGAAAAGTTCATGCGCATTCTGTTTCTTGGCGATGTCGTCGGCCGCTCGGGCCGCGAATGCGTCGTGTCGCACCTGCCGGGCCTCGTCGCCCAATGGTCCCTCGATCTCGTTGTGGTGAATGGCGAGAATGCCGCCGGCGGCTTCGGCATCACCGAGGCGATCTATGACGAACTGCGCGCCGCCGGCGCCGACGCCATCACCCTCGGCAACCACGCCTTCGACCAGCGCGACGCCCTCGTCTTTATCGAGCGCGCCCCCGCCCTGGTCCGTCCGCTGAACTATCCGCCCGGCACCCCCGGCCGCGGCGCCACGCTGGTGGAGGCGCGCAACGGTGCGCGGGTGCTGGTGTTGAATGTCATGGGCCGTATCTTCATGGACCCGCTCGACGATCCCTTCGCCGGGCTCGACCGGGCGCTGGACGGAGCCACGCTGGGCGAGATGGTGGATGCCATCGTGGTGGACGTTCACGCCGAAACCACCAGCGAGAAGCAGGCCATCGGTCATTTCTGTGACGGCCGCGCCTCCCTCGTGGTGGGCACCCACACCCATGTCCCCACCGCCGATTACCGCATCCTCTCCGGCGGCACCGCCTACATGACCGACGCGGGCATGTGCGGTGCCTATGACGGCGTGATCGGCATGGACAAGGAAGAGCCGCTGCGGCGCTTCACCCGCAAGCTCGCCTCCGGCCGGTTCGAGCCGGCGTCCGGCCCGGCGGCGCTGTCCGGCGTTGCGGTGGAGACGGACGACCGGACCGGCCTTGCGGTGAAGGTGGCGGCCGTGCGCCTCGGCGCCGGCCTGGAGCCGTCCCGGCCGACCTTCTGGGACTGACGCCCCCTGCCCTAGCGGCAGGAAACGTGCGGCCGCGCCATGCTGCACCCGCTTCCTTGCCCTTTTCCCGTCGGGCCGCCTATAAGGCCCGATCCAGTCAACAGGATCGGTCCGGGCGGCGCCGCTTGCGCGGGGCGCGGGGCGGGTCCGCACAACGGGACGGTGGCCATGGCCGGGCATTCACAATTCAAGAACATCATGCACCGCAAGGGGCGGCAGGACGCGATGCGCTCCAAGCTGTTCTCCAAGCTGGCGCGCGAAATCACGGTCTCGGCCAAGATGGGCCTGCCGGATCCCAACATGAACGCGCGCCTGCGCGCCGCCATCCTCGCGGCCCGCGCCGAGAACATGCCCAAGGACAATATCGACCGCGCCATCAAGAAGGCGTCCGGTGCAGATACCGAGAATTACGACGAGATTCGCTATGAGGGCTACGGCCCCGGCGGCGTCGCCGTGATCGTCGAGGCGCTCACCGACAACCGCAACCGCACAGCGTCGGAAGTCCGCTCCTACTTCACCAAGTCGGGCGGCAACCTCGCCGAAACCGGCGCGGTGTCCTTCATGTTCGACCGTGTGGGGCGCATCGAGTATGCCGCCAACAAGGCGGACGCCGACACCATGATGGAAGCGGCCATCGAGGCCGGCGCGGACGACGTGTCCTCCAGCGAGGATGGCCACGAGGTGATCTGCGCGGCGGACAACCTGGCCGAAGTGCAGCGGGCGCTGGAACAGAAGTTCGGCGAGCCGAGCAAGGCCGCCCTCATCTGGCGGCCACAGAACACCGTCGCGGTGGACGACGAGACCGGCGAGAAGCTCATGCGCCTCGTCGAGACCCTCGAGGACAATGACGACGTGCAGACCGTCACCGCCAATTTCGAGCTGTCCGACGCTCTGCTGGCGAAGCTGAGCGCCTGATCCGGCCCCGGTTTTTTATAAAATGAGCGCCCGGCAAGGCCGGGCCGCTCGCATTCAGGTCTCTTGAGAGGCGGCATCACCGCCTCTCCTTCGGCCTCAGGCGGCGAACGCCGTGGCCATGGACTTCAGCTCGGCGATGGCGGTGTCGATCTCGCCGCGCTGACGCTCGAGCTGGGCGATCTGCGACAGGCAGCGATCGCGCGACAGAGACAGCTCGGTCTCGCCACCTTCATGGGCCGCGACCAGAGCCCGAATCTCCCCGAGGGTGAAGCCGAGGTGCTTGCCCTTCAGGATCACAGCCAAACGCTTGCGATCGGATTCGGAATAAAGCCGGGTCATGCCATCACGGCGGGGAGAGATGAGGCCCTTGTCCTCGTAGAAGCGCAGGGCGCGCAGGGTGATCCCGAACTCGCGGGAGAGGTCGCCGATGGTGAAGACCACGCCCTCGCGGTAGCCCTCGGTAGCCACATGGGCCTGCGAAGGAACGACGGATCCCAGTCCGTGGTCGAAAGTCTTCTCGAACGTGTTGGCGTCCATGCCTCTATTCCCCTTATCGCCATACAGTCCGTGGCGCGGACGATGGCCGGTGACGATCATGTCGTGGTCGCCGCGCTCCCCCACGCACGTCACGTGCGCTCCCCAAGAGCGGAACCGGCTGTCTCGGCGGGCTGGAAATGATCAGCCCGAAGCCCGAGGTGCCGCAGCGCCACTATGCCTACCGTCGCGCCGCTGCCGTGGGGAGGTTCTAGGGGCTACCGTAGGGGAAAGTAACAGTTACAAGTCTATAAAATCATAGACTTAGGCAGACGCACTTGTTGCTCAAACAGTACCGCTTAAGCTCTCTCAGGTTGCCGCAGCGGAGGGTGCCGAACAGATAGCCCGGACGTAGGGGCGCGCTACCCGGTCTGCAGGCAATGAAAATCGCGACGGAAGATGCGGCCAGATTTCGCCGCAATGCACTCTCGACCCGGCGAGAGCGTCCACCTGTGCCGCCCGTAACCGCCAGATCCCCGCCGCACCGCGGCGCGCATGATTAACCGGCAATTTACCTTGATCCCAGATTCTGAGCTGAGGACATCACCGAATCGGGGCATGGTACTTTGACACCTCAAGGTCGTCCGTTCGCCCCGCGGGAGGCCGGAATGGAGCGTTTTGAGCGCACGGCCCGGACACGCCCGGGCTTCGAAAGCCATCACGGCTTCGATCCCCATGCGCAGGCCGATCATCCGGACGTCCCCGCATGGGACGTCTTCGATCTCCCCGCCTCGGCCATCGAGGCCCTGCGCGGAGAAATCGGCATCCTGCGTGAGCGTCTGGCGACGGCAGCCCCCAAGCGGGCCGTCACCGAGATGGACCGCGCCATCACCCTTCTCTCCCGCCGCGTCGATGACCTGCGCGAGGCGGGCGCAACGCGAGATGGGGCGGACCAGGCAATCCTCGACGAGCTCGCCTCCATCCGCGACAGCCTGGGCCAGGTGGGTCGCAACGAGCGCTTTGGCGAACGCTTCAAGGTGGTCGAATCGGGCATCGATGCCCTCGGCCGCAAGATCGACCTTCTCGGCGCCCGCGCCGTGGACCCGGTGGAAGTCGCCCGCCTCCAGAGCCAGATGAACGAGATGCGCGACCTCGTGCAGCGCCTCGTCACCAGTCCGCAGGGACAGGACGCCATGGCGAAGCTGGCCCAGCGGCTCGGCGCCTGCGCCGAGGGCGTCGCCCTCGCCGGCGAACAGGCAGCCCGGCGTCTCACCGAGGCGGCCGGCGATTTCGAGCGCAATGCCGATGCCCTCCTGCGGCGCTTCGCCGAGGTGGAGGCGCGCGGCCGCGCTGGCGATGCGCAGGCAAGCGAACACCTGCGCACCTCCCTTCTCGAATCGCTCAACGGCGTCCACGCCCGGCTCGATCAGATGTCCGGGCAGATTTCCGATCAGGCGGCGAGCGTCTCGCCGGCGCTCGGCCTTGAAATCTCTCAGCGGCTCGGCGCCATCACGGCGCGTCTCGCCGCGGCGGAGGAGAACGGCCGGTCGGGCAATCCGCTCGTCGATGCCATGGAGCGGCACCTGTCCGGCCTGTCGGACCAGCTGCGTCAGGCCCATGACCGGCTTGGCCGGCTCGACGAGATCGAATCGGGCCTCCGGCGCCTCAGCGAAGAAGTCCGCAATGTCCGCGAGGATACCCGCTCGGTCGCCAATGAGGCCGCCGCAGCCGTCGCGGCCAAGGTGTCGGACCATCCGGACGGTTCCGCCGTGCTCGGCTTGAAGCGCGGTCTTGCCGCTCTCGAAGCCCGCCAGGACGAGATGGAGCGCCGGGCCGGCGAGCTCTACGCCACCGAGCTGGAGCAGCAGCTCGACAGCATTTCCGTCGCCCTCGCGCAGGAAGGGGACGGCACCTATGCCCCCCGGACGGCGCCGGCACACGAAGCCGCGTATCAAGAGGCGGCATATCCGGAGCCGGGATATTATCAGGAGCCTCTCTATGAGCAGGCTCCCCAGCCCCAGTCCTACCAGGAGCCCGCCTACCAGGAGCCGGAGTACCAGCCGGCACCCCAGGCCCGCGCCGACCATGCCGCGGCGCAGCCGCCACATCGCCCCGCAGGCGACGCCGCCGAGGCTGATCCGCTTGAAAGCACCCTTCGCGCCGCCGCGAGCGATGTGCCGTGGCCGCGCCCGAACCGCCGCGTCGACTGGGGCACGCCCCCCGCGCACGCAAAGGAAGCGGAGGAGGAGCGTCCGCGCGTCGAGAAGCGTCCCCGCAAGACCGAGAAGGCCCGCGAACGCCGCCCGCACACGCCGGGTGTGTTCGCCAGCCTGTTCGCGCGGCGCCGCCACATTGCCATGGTGGCCCTGATTGCGGGTGCGACCACCGTCTTCACCGGCCTCAGCGTGGGCATGGCCGTGCGCAACGGGCCGGAGATCGTCACCGGCCTGACCGAAGCCCTGCGCCGGCTCGCCGCGCCCGCCGTCGCCGGGGTGACCCCGACCGAACTGCCGCCGGCCATCGGCCCGTCAGCCTTGCAGACAGCCGCCCGCGACGGCGATCCCGCCGCCGCCTTCCTCGTCGCCGGCCGCTATGCGGAAGGTCGCGGCACCGACGTCGATCTCGATGCCGCCACCAAATGGCTCGGCTATGCGGTGCAGCGGGGCTCCGCCCCGGCCGCCCTCAGGCTTGGCGCACTCTATGAGTCGGCCGGCAAGGACATGGGCGAGGCGCGACGCTTCTACACCTGGGCCGCCGAGCAGGGGAACGTGCGGGCCATGCACGCTCTCGCCATGCTTCTGTCCGAGGGCACCCTGCCGGGCCTCAACGGCAAGCCGGACTGGGCCGGCGCGCTCAAATGGTTCCGCTCCGCCGCCGATCTCGGCCATCGCGACAGCCAGTACAATCTGGGCGTCATCTATGCCCGAGGCCTCGGCGTGAGCGCCGACGCAGCGGAAGCCTGGAAGTGGCTCGATCTCGCCGCCCGTCAGGGCGACGAGGACAGCGCCCGCAAGCGCGACATCCTGAGCCGCGACGCCGATCCCGCCGTGCTGGCCAAGGCCCAGCAGGCCTCCACCGCCTTCGTTCCCGCGACGCCGGTGGCCGCCGCCAATACGGTGACCATCAAGCCGGAATGGCAGGAGCAGGCCCCCGATGTGGTGGCCGGTGCCGCCCCGGCCAAGGCTGCGACGCGGGTCGCAAGCTCCGCCGGCACCACGCGCTGAGGGATGGGGTGCCGGTCTCCCGGCATCCCCTTTCCCCGGTTCGCCCGCTGGCGCACCTTGGCCCCATGGACCTGAACGCGATTCGCATCCTCGGCCTCGACCCGGGCCTTCGCCGCACGGGCTGGGGCGTCATCGACGTGCTGGGCTCGCGCCTCTCCTTCGTCGCCTGCGGCACCATCCTCCCCCCCGAGGCGGGCGAGATGGCCGAGCGGCTGGCCTTCCTGCATCGCGGTCTGGTGGATGTTCTCCTGCGCTTCGCCCCGGCCGAGGCGGCGGTGGAGGAGACGTTCGTGAACATGAACCCGTCATCGACCCTGAAGCTCGGCCAGGCGCGCGGCGTCGTCATGCTGGCCCCGGCGCAGATGGGGCTGCCTGTCGCCGAATACGCGCCGCTGCTGGTGAAGAAGAGCGTGGTGGGCGCCGGCCGGGCCGAAAAGGCGCAGGTGCGCATGATGATCGGCATCCTCCTGCCGAAGGCGACGCCCGAGACCGACGACGCCTCCGACGCCCTCGCCATCGCCATCACGCACGCCCACCATCGCGGTGCGGCTGCGCGTGCGCGCGCGGCGCTGTAAACTCCCCGGCGACCCCAGGGGATGCTCGCCATGATCTATGGACAGCTGGCGCTCGTCACGGCGGCCGTCTTCACCGGCGCCGCCTTCTATATCAATGCGGTGGAGCAGCCGGCGCGGCTGATGCTGCCGGATGGCGCGGCGCTGGCCCAATGGAAGCCGGCCTATCGGCGCGGCTTCGCCATGCAGGCGACGCTGGCTTTGGCTGGCGCCCTGCTGGGCGCCGCCGCCTTCGCCACGGACAATGACTGGCGCTGGCTCGCCGGCGCGGTGCTGATGCTCGCCAACTGGCCGTTCACGCTGGTCGGCATCATGCCCACCAACCGGGCGCTCATGGGCGCGCGGGAAGAAGAGGCCGGGCCGCACACGCGCCGGCTCATCGCCAATTGGGGGCAGCTGCATATGGTTCGCACCGGCCTCGGCGCGCTCGCCACCTTCGTCTTTTTCACCGCAGCCACGGGCTGAAGGGTCGCACATGATCGGGAAGCTCAAAGGCGTGGTGGACGAACTGAACGAGGACCACGCCATCATCGACGTGCACGGCGTGGGCTATCTCGTCCATTGCTCCGGCCGCACCCTCTCCGCCCTTCCGCGGGCGGGCGAGGCGGCGGCGCTGTTCATCGAGACCCATGTGCGGGAGGATGCGATCCGCCTGTTCGGCTTCGCCTCGGCGGCGGAGCGGGACTGGTTCCGCCTGCTGCAAGGGGTGCAGGGCATCGGCACCAAGACGGCTCTGGCGGTGCTCTCCACCCTCACCGCCTCGGAGCTGACGCAGGCTATCGCGCTGGGCGACAAGACGACCGTCGCGCGCGCCCCGGGCGTCGGGCCACGGGTCGCCACCCGCATCATCACCGAGCTGAAGGACAAGATGCCCGGCTTCGGCGCGGGCTCGGTTTCCCTCGCCGACATCGGCGGCGCCCCGGCGGCGGCCCCGGTCGCCGGAGGCGCGGCAGCAGATGCGATGTCCGCCCTCGTCAATCTCGGCTATGGCGCGCCCCAGGCCAACGCCGCCATCGCCGCCGCTTTGCGCTCGGCCGGTGAGGACGCAAAGACCGAGACGCTGATCCGCCTCGGGCTCAAGGAACTGGCCAAGTAGGCCGATCAGGGCATGCGCGAGGCGATCTTCACTTCCTCGCCATCGACCGAGAAGGTGCCGTAGCCGCGATGGTGAATGGTGCGCGGCGCCTTCTGCGCCGGGTCGCGCCACGCCTTCACCACTTCCAGCACGAACAGGTTGAAGCGGTTGACGAGGCGTGTCTCCACCACCCGGCATTCAAGGTTGGCGAAGCACTCGGCCACCAGCGGCGCCCGAACCAGCGCCGCGGGAACGGCCGTGAGCCCGACGGTGGAGAACTTGTCCACCTCTTCGCCGGAGCAGTTGCCCACGGCCACTACCTTCTCCGCCAGCGCCACGGCGGGAATGGCGATAACGCATTCCTTCGTGGTGCGCAGCGCCCTGAAGCTGAAATCGGCGGAGGAGACGATGCAGGCGATCAGCGGCGGGGTGAACTCCACCATCATGTGCCAGGACATGGCCATGACGTTGGCCCGCCCCCGCGCCGCCGTCGTGAGCAGGACCACCGGCCCCGGTTCGATCAGCTTATAGACCTCCGCGAGCGGAAGCTCCTTCATGGCACGGCCCATGGCGACCTCCTGAGGTGGAGGCGGCAGCTTTCCACGTGCGGCCCGCGCGCGCATTAATCCAGATCACGCCGGGCCGGTCCGTTCCCCTTCCGTACCCGGCCGGCAGGCACTACAGTCGCGCGAGTCGCTGGTCCCGAGGAGCGCAAGGCTCTCGTCATGAACACCCGCCTCCTCTCGGGCGAAAAGCGCGGCGATGATGCCGCCGATTCCACCCTGCGCCCGCAACTCCTGTCGGAGTTTGTCGGCCAGGCGCAGGCGCGCGCCAATCTGGAAATCTTCATCAAGGCGGCGCGGGCGCGCGGCGAGGCGCTGGACCACGTGCTGTTCGTGGGGCCGCCCGGCCTCGGAAAGACCACGCTGGCGCAGATCATGTCGCGCGAGATGGGGGTGGGCTTCCGCTCCACCTCCGGCCCGGTGATCGCCAAAGCGGGCGACCTTGCCGCCATCCTCACCAATCTCGAAGAGCGCGACGTGCTCTTCATCGACGAGATTCACCGCCTCTCCCCCGCCGTGGAGGAAATCCTCTATCCGGCCATGGAGGACTACGAGCTGGATCTCGTGATCGGAGAAGGCCCCGCCGCCCGCTCGGTGAAGATCTCGCTGCCGAAATTCACGCTGGTGGGCGCCACCACCCGCTCCGGCCTGCTGACCACGCCGCTGCGCGACCGCTTCGGCATTCCCGTGCGCCTCCAGTTCTACACGGTGGAGGAACTGGAGAAGATCGTGGTGCGCGGGGCGCGGGTGATGGGCATCGCCATCGCCCCGGACGGCGCCACCGAAATCGCCCGCCGGGCGCGCGGAACCCCGCGCATCGCCGGCCGGCTGCTCCGGCGCGTGCGCGATTTCGCGCTGGTGGCGGAAGCGGAGCGCATCGACCGCAAGATCGCCGACCGCGCCCTTCTCGCGCTGGAGGTGGACGCCGCCGGCCTCGATGCCATGGACCGGCGCTATCTCACGGTGATCGCCGAATTCTACGGCGGCGGCCCGGTGGGCGTGGACACGCTCGCCGCCGCCCTGTCGGAGCCGCGCGACGCCATCGAGGAGATTGTCGAGCCCTTCCTCGTGCAGCAGGGCTTCATCCAGCGCACGCCGCGCGGGCGGATGCTCACCGGCGCCGCCTTCCGGCACCTCGGGCTTTCGGAGCCGCCGTCCGTCAAGCAGATGCCGCTGTTCGACGAAGGCGAGTGACGGACGAGTCGACGGCAGCCCGCGCGGAATGTAAAGCACATTGACATGAGCTGGACCCGGAACGGCGAAACGCGCTCCTACCATCACGGCAACCTGCGGGAAGCCCTGATGCAGGCCGCGCTCGACCTCGTGGCCGAAAAGGGCGTTGCCGGCTTCACCTTCGCCGAGGCGGCCCGCCGCGCGGGCGTGAGCCCCGCCGCCCCCTACCGCCATTTCCGCGACCGGGACGAACTGCTCGCAGCCGTTGCCACCGCAGGGTTCGAGCGGCTGACCGAGACCTTGCAGGCGGCCTGGCAAGGCGGTCGCCCCAAGGCCTCCGAAGCGTTCGAGCGGGTCGGCCGCGCCTATCTGGCCTTCGCCCGAAGCCGGCCGGCGGAATATGTGGCCATGTTTGAATCCGGCCTCTCCCCCGATCGTCACGAGGGTTTGAAGCAGGCGGGGGACAAGGCCTTCGGCGCATTGCGCGAGGCCGCCGAAGTTCTGGTCTCTCACATTCCCGGCCCCGGCCGTCCGCCGGCGCTGATGGTGGCGCTGCACACCTGGTCCCTCGCTCATGGCATCGCCTCGCTTTTCGGTCGCGCCGATGGCGGACGGCGGAAGCTGCCCATGGACCCGGACGACCTTCTTGAGGCCGGATTCCTCGTCTATCTGAAGGGCCTCGGCGCCCCCTCCGAGTGAGGTCGCGGCAGGCGCCCATTGACAAGAAGCACCCTGCGACCTATCTATGTGAATGTTATTTACATTAACCGGGAACGACAGCCATGGAGCTCGCTTACAAGCTCGACAGCTACGGTAAACCGGCGTGGATCGCGCTCACGGTGCTGGGCTTCATGGCCTGGTGGCCGCTGGGCCTCGCCATCCTCGCCTTTGCCATCGGCAGCGGACGGTTCGGATGCGGCAAACGCAGCTTCGCCCGCTGGCAGGAACGGGGAGGAGAGACGATGAAGGGCTTTGGATGCTGGACCCGTTCGGCTCCCTCCAGCGGCAACCGCGCCTTCGATGAATATCGCCAGGACACGCTGCGCCGCCTCGAAGAGGAGCAGAAGGAGTTCCGCGACTTCCTCGATCGCCTGCGTCAGGCCAAGGACAAGGCCGAGTTCGACCAGTTCATGGCCGAGCGCCGCCGCCGCGCCAACGAGCCGCAGCCGGACGCCTCCAGCAACGGCTGACCGAAATACCGGCAGGACTGCCGGTCAAGAACGTCGGTATGGTCGCCAACGCCCCCCAGGTTCCGTACCGGCCGAACCGCGCCCTTTGTTCACAAGGGGCGCGGTCTCGTTTATGGGAGGCGCCATGATCGAGCGTCCGACTCCCTCACCGTCCGATACGAGCCTCCACCTCGCCGGCCGCCTCATTCCCGGCGGCCATGCGCTGGACGTGCGCGTCTATTACGAGGACACGGATTTCTCCGGCATCGTCTATCACGCCAACTATCTGCGCTTCATGGAGCGCGGCCGTTCCGACTACATGCGGCTTCTGGGCGTGGTGCAGGGCGAACTCTTCGCGCAGGCGGCGGAAGAAGCCCCCGGCTTCCATTTCGTCGTGCGCGCCATGCAGATCGACTTCCTGAAGCCCGCGCGCATCGACGACGTGCTGCAGATCGTCACTCTCTCCAAGGATGTCGCGGGTGCCTCCATCACCCTGCTTCAGCAGGTGAAGCGCGGGGAGGAACTCTTGGTCTCCGCCACGGTGCGGGTGGCCTTCGTCTCCGAGGGCCGCGCCAAGCGCATCCCTGATTCCCTGCGTCAGGCGACCCTCGCGGATGCCCGCGAGGCCGAGGCGCTCGGCGAAATCCGCCGCTGACGCTTGGGAAATCGCGACTTTCGTTACCGCCACGGCGCTGCGCTAACGCCGCATTAAGCGCGTTCATGCACAGCTTCACCGGGCTGCGGCGCCTTCGCACCGCAGCGCAGACCGGCACGCCCGTCAAAGTTTGGACAGTTTCGCCCGTTCAAAGGGCCCGCGAACTTTGAATGTGACGTCCGGCGCTCGAAACCCGCGCGGCCTCAAGCCGAGGCGGGAGCCGGATGCTCCGGGCGGGTACGCCCCCTCCCGAGCGCAGAAGCGGCCCCTCCTTGAGGAGTGCGCCGCGGAGCCGAGGATGATTGATGTGACGAGCCGCACCGGCACCGTTTCCCGCCTGACGCCGGCGATCGCCACGGCGGTGGGCCTCCTCCTTCTCGGTACCCTGCCCGCGCTCGCCCAGGATCCGATCGGCAGCGCCGTGCCGCCGCCGGCCGCCGACTTCTCCTTCCTCGGCCTGTTCCTGCAAGCCCACATCGTGGTCAAGCTGGTGATGATCGGCCTGATCGTCTCCTCGATCTGGGTCTGGGCCATCATCATCAACAAGTGGATGCTGTTCTCGCGCAACAAGCGGGAGATGGACCGCTTCGAGCAGGTGTTCTGGTCCGGCCAGAGCCTCGAAGACCTCTACCGCACCCTCGCGGGGCGCTCCAACCACGGCATGGCCGCCATCTTCGTCGCCGCCATGCGCGAGTGGAAGCGCACCTATGAGGGCGGCGCGCGCTCCCTCGCCGGCCTGAACCAGCGGCTCGACAAGGTGATGAACGTCACCATCGCCCGCGAGGTGGAGCGGCTGGAGAACAGCCTGCTGGTGCTCGCGACCGTTGGCTCGGCCGGCCCGTTCGTCGGCCTGTTCGGCACGGTCTGGGGCATCATGACCTCGTTCCAGTCCATCGCCGCATCCAAGAATACTTCGCTCGCCGTGGTGGCGCCGGGCATTGCGGAGGCGCTGTTCGCGACCGCGATGGGCCTCATTGCCGCCATCCCCGCGACGATTTTCTACAACAAGTTCATTTCCCAGGTCGGGCGCCAGGCCCAGCGGCTAGAGGGTTTCGCGGACGAGTTCTCCGCCATCCTCTCGCGCCAGATCGACGAGCGGGGCTGAACCATGGGCATGTCGGGCGGAGGGGCAGCAGGTTGGCAGAGCCGGCGCTCGCGCCGGCGCGCCGCCCCTGTCATGGCCGAGATCAACGTGACGCCCATGGTGGACGTCATGCTGGTGCTGCTCATCATCTTCATGGTGGCGGCGCCGCTGCTCACGGTGGGCGTGCCCATCGACCTGCCGCAGACGCAGGCGAGCGCGGTGAACCAGGACAACAAGGAGCCGATCACCCTCTCGGTGCGGCCCAACGGGCAGATCTATCTCGGCGACAGCGAGATCAAGTACGAGGATCTGGTCTCGAAGTTGCAAGCGGTGACGCAGGCACGCGGCGGCTTCGAGGAGCGCATCTTCGTCCGCGGCGACAAGAACGCCAATTACGGACAGATCATGCGTGTCATGGGCCGCCTTTCGGGGGCGGGTTTCAAGAAGGTGGCCCTGGTCACCGAAGTCGAGCAGGGGGGCTGAACCATCAATCCCATGCGCAGCAGCCTCGCGGCATCGACGGCGCTCCATGTGGGCGTGCTCGCTCTGACCCTGGTGTCTTTCTCCGGGGTGAAGACGCTTGAGCCGATGACCGAGACTGTGCCCGTGGATGTGATCTCGGCCTCCGACTACACCAAGCTCACCCGCGGCCTCACCAGCGGACAGAAGACCGAAAAGCCCAAGCAGGTGGCCGAAAAGGTCGCCCCGCCGACCCCGGTGGAAGACCCCAAGCTGAAGGTCAGCGACAAGCCGCCGGTGGAGGCGACCACCCCTCCTCCCCCGCCGCCGCCCCCGCCGCCCCAAAAGGCCGAGCAGCAGACCCAGCAGAAGGCCGAGCAGGCGCCCCCGCCCAAGGAAACGGCAGAGGTGGCGCTGAAGAACGAGCCGAAGAAGCAGGAGCAGCCGCAAGATCAGGCGAAGGCCGATGCTGCCCCGCCGCTGCCGCCGAAGAAGCCCGCGCCGCCGCGCGAGACGCCGAAGCCCATCGAGGCCAACGCCCAGCCGCGCGAGTTCAACACCGACCAGATCAAGCAGCTGATCGACAAGCGCACGCCCACCCGCCAGGTGGCGAGCGCGAACGAGATTTCCAACACCTCCTCCATCGGCGTGCCGAACGGACAGGCGGCGACGCTCAGCGTGAGCGAGATCGACGCCTTCAAGCGCCGGTTGCGCGATTGCTGGACCGAGATTCCCGGCAACCTCAACGCACCGACGCTGGTGGACGTGGACATTTCCTTCAACCAGGACGGCACGCTTTCGGCGACGCCCCGCGTGGTGCCCGGCCAGTCGGGCGCGTCCAACCCCACGTTCCAGGCGGTGGCGAGCATCGGTGTGCGCGCCATCACCCAGTGCCAGCCCTACAAGATGTTCCGGCCTGAGAAGTATGCCCAGTGGAAGACCCTCGGCATCACCCTCAGCGACAAGATGTTCAGCCAATAGAGAGGCCGGCGCCCCCGGTTCGCCGGCACGCGGCGCCGCCCGGCCCCGAAGAGAACGAGGATAAAATGACGCGGTCCGGACGCCCGGAAAACTCCCAGCGCCCACTCGATGATATTCACGCTGGCGCCTCGCCCCTCGGCGGGACGCTGGCGCGTGGGCTCGGCCGCCGCGCCTTCCTGATGACGGGCATGGCTGCCTGCGCCGCGGGGATACTCCATGGCGGCTTCGGCGCGGCCCATGCCCAGGCCGCGCGCATCGAGATCACGCCCGGCGCCTTCAAGCCGATCCCTATCGCCATCACCGACCTGCTGGGCGAGCCGGAGCTGGGGCGCAACATCTCCGGCGTCATCACCTCGGACCTGCGCCGCTGCGGCCTGTTCGCGCCCATCGATCCGAAGGCCTTCGTCGAGCAGATCACCAACCCCGATACGCCCCGCTTCCAGGATTGGCGCGTCATCAACGCCCAGGCCCTGCTCACCGGCCGCGTCACGCGGCAGGCGGACGGGCGGGTGCAGGTGGTGTTCCGCCTGTGGGATGTGTTCGCCGGCCAGCAGCTCGCCGCCCAGCAGTTCGTGGCGCAGCCGGAGAACTGGCGCCGCATCGCCCACATCGTCGCCGACGCCATTTATGAGAAGATGACCGGCGAGAAGGGCTATTTCGACACGCGCATCGTCTTCGTGGACGAGAGCGGGCCGAAGGAGCGCCGCATCAAGCGCCTCGCCATCATGGACCAGGACGGCGCCAATGTGAGCTATCTCACCCGAGGCGACAGCCTGGTGCTGACGCCCCGTTTCTCGCCCACCAGCCAGGAAATCACCTACATGTCCTACGGGCAGGGTGATCCCAAGGTGTTCCTGCTCAATATCGAGACCGGCCAGCGGGAGATCGTCGGCAACTTCCCCGGCATGAGCTTCTCACCCCGCTTCGCGCCGGACGGGCAGAAGGTGATCATGAGCCTCCAGCAGGGCGGCAACTCGAACATCTTCGTCATGGACCTGCGCTCGCGCGCCACCACCCGCCTCACCGATACGGCGGCCATCGATACCGCCCCCTGCTATTCGCCGGACGGCCGGCAAATCTGCTTCGAGAGCGACCGCGGCGGTACCTCGCAGATCTATGTGATGAATGCGGATGGCTCCGGCGCCAAGCGCATTTCCTTCGGCAATGCCCGCTACTCGACGCCGGTGTGGTCGCCCAAGGGCGACTGGATCGCCTATACGCGGCAGGCGGAAGGCCGCTTCGCCATCGGCGTGATGCGCACCGACGGCTCCGGCGAGCGCGTGCTCACCGAGGGCTACCACAATGAAGGTCCGACCTTCTGCCCCAACGGCCGCGTGCTGATGTTCTTCCGCGATCCCGGCGGCGCCTCCGGCCCGTCCCTCTATACCGTGGACGTGACCGGCTATAACGAGCAGCGCCTGCCCACCCCGAGCTATGGCTCGGACCCGGCCTGGTCGCCGCTGCGCTCCTGAGCTTAGACGGCTACCTCCAAACGATCCCGGGGCGCGGCCGAACGCGCCTTGACGGGGGCAGCTAAGGCGGGCAAACGCTGGTTCAATCGCTTTCCCTGCCCGCTGCCCCGGCGCCGGGCGCGCCGGCTTTCGGCCTCACGTCAGGTTTTTCATGATCCGCTCGCCCCTCATCACTGTCATGGTCCAGGCCGTCCGCAAGGCCGGGCGCACGCTCGCCCGCGACTTCGGCGAGGTGGAGCAGCTTCAGGTCTCCATGAAGGGCCCCGGCGATTTCGTTTCCGCCGCCGACCGCAAGGCCGAGGACACCATCTTCGCCGAACTCTCCCGCGCCCGTCCCAACTACGGCTTCCTGATGGAAGAGCGCGGCGCAGTGGAAGGCACCGACCCAGCCAACACCTGGGTGGTGGACCCCCTCGACGGCACCACCAACTTCCTGCACGGCATCCCGATCTTCTCCATCTCGCTGGCGCTGGTGCGCAACGGTGTGCCGGTGGCGGGCGTCATCTACAATCCGGTGAGCGACGAGCTCTACGTGGCCGAGAGCGGCCAGGGCGCCTATCTCAACGAGCGGCGCATCCGCGTCGCCGCGCGGCGCAAGCTGGCCGATTGCGTGGTGTGCTGCGGCGTGCCCCACATGGGCCGGGGCGACCATGCCCAGTTCAACCGCGAGCTCGAACTGGTGCAGCCGCAGGTCTCGGGCCTGCGCCGCACCGGCTCCGCCGCCATCGACCTCGCCTGGACCGCGGCCGGCCGCTTCGACGCCTTCTGGGAGCGCAACCTGTCGCCGTGGGACATGGCGGCCGGCATCGTCCTGGTGCGCGAAGCGGGCGGCTATGTCTCCGACATGGATGACGGCGACAAGATGCTGGACAACGGCCACATCATCGCCGGCAACGAACTGATCCGCCGCGACCTGCAGAAGCTGCTCAAGAAGGCCTGAGACGGGCGGGCTCCCGCGCTCGTCCAACATCCCGTGGCCGTCATCGCCCGCCTTGTGCGGGCGATTCCCTTTTGGGCCGGGGCGGTGTCCATCCTCTCCGAGCAGGACCAGCGGATGAGTGGATCCCCCGGACCAGCCGGGGGATGACGGCGCCACGCGTGTGAACAGCCTCACCTACCGCCGGGCGAACAGCTTCTCCACATCCTTCAGGGAGAGCGTGACGAAGGTCGGCCGGCCGTGGTTGCACTCGCCGGCATTGGGCGTCTGCTCCATCTCGCGCAGCAGCGCGTTCATCTCCTCGACCCTCAGCCGCCGCCCCGCCCGCACCGAGCCGTGGCAGGCCATGGTGGCGGCCACATGCAGCAGGCGCCGCTCCAGCGGCAGCGCATCGTCCCACTCGGCGGCATGCTCGGCGAGGTCGGTGACGAGACGGGTGACGTCCGCATCCTTCAGCAAAGCCGGCACTTCCCGCACCAGCACCGCGCCGGGGCCGAACGACTCCAGCACCAGCCCCAAAGCAGCGAGGTCGGCGGCGCGCTCGGTGAGGCGGTCGGCATCAGCCGGGTCGAGATCCACCACGGCCGGGATCAGCAGCCCCTGCCGCGCCACTCCGTCCCGCTCCATAGCCGCCTTCAGCTTCTCGTAGACGAGACGCTCGTGGGCCGCGTGCTGGTCGATGAGGACGAGGCCCTCGCGGGTCTGGGCGACGATATAGGTCTCGTGCAGCTGTGCGCGGGCTGCCCCCAGAGGCCGGTCGAGATCGACGGCCGAGACCGGCGCGGCATCGGCGCGAGCATCGGCCGAAGGCTCGGCGATCTCGAGGCGCACCTGCTCCTCGCCGGACCGGAAGGGCTCGGGACGCGCCGGCGACTGTCGCCAGTCGTAATCAAGCCGTGGTGCCGCCCGGAAGCCCGCGAAGGCGCCGCCGCGCTCCGGCTCCGCAAGGCCCGGAGCGGCACGGGACGGAAGGCTGGGCGTCTGCGCCAGCGCCACGAGGCGATCCGCCATGCTGGCGGCGGTGGACGGGATGCGGGCGGCCAGCGCATCGGAAAGCGTGCGCACGATGAGCGCCCGGACGTTGCCCCCGTCGCGGAAGCGCACCTCGGTCTTGGCGGGATGGACGTTCACGTCCACGTCACGCGGATCGAGCGTGAAGAACAACGCCAGCACGGGATAGCGATCGGACGGCAACAGGTCGGCATAGGCCGCGCGCACCGCGCCCATCAGCAGCTTGTCGCGCACCGGGCGACCGTTGACGAACAGATACTGGCTCAGCGAATTGGCCTTGGAGAAGGTGGGCAGGCCGGCAAGGCCGTCCAGCCGCACGCCTTCCCGGACGCCGGAGACGGCGATGACATTGCGCCCCGCATCGGCACCCAGCACATCGGCGAGCCGCTGAGCGCGGCCGGCCTCGTCGTCCGGGCGCGAGGGGAACGTCACCGGAGCGCGCTCGTCGGTGGCGAGGGTGAAGGCCACGTCGGGCCGAGCCAGCGCCAGGCGCCGCACCACGTCCGCCGCTGCCACGCCTTCCGCCCGGTCGGACTTGAGAAACTTGAGCCGGGCGGGCGTCGCATAGAAGAGGTCGCGCACCTCCACCCGCGTGCCGCCGCCCAGGGCCGCCGGACGGGGCGGCGTCACCACCCCGCCATCCACGCGCACCTCGAAGGCATGGGCGGCAACCGGCGGGCGGCTGGCGATGGCAAGATGCGCCACGGCGCCGATGGAGGGCAGCGCCTCTCCGCGGAAGCCGAGGGTGGCGATGGCCAGCAGGTCCTCGCCGGAGAGCTTGGAGGTGGCGTGGCGCTCCACGCACAAGGCGAGATCGTCCGGCCCCATGCCCGAGCCGTCGTCGGTGACGCGCACGAGCCGCCGCCCGCCAGCCTGGATCACCACCTCGATGCTGCGCGCCCCGGCATCGAGCGCGTTCTCCACCAGCTCCTTCACCACCGCAGCCGGCCGCTCCACCACCTCGCCGGCGGCGATGCGGTCGATGAGGACGGGGGGTAGGCGGCGAATGGACATGGAGCTCATCACGATTCGGATCGGGCGATCTTACCGGGTCGCGCCAGCCGCACGAAATCGCCGGAAACCCGCCCGGGCCCGAGATTCTGCAAGGCCAAGATGACGACCAAGCTTGCTTTGACGCGGGCAAGGACTAATTGTGTAGACTGAATTCCGAGATTGAGGACGGCTTCGCGCGTCGTCCGTGAAGGCAGCGCCATGAACTATGTTGAGGCGGCAAATGCGCCGCTGCGCAAGACCGGCCATATCAAGCTCTACGGGCCGGAAGGCTTCGAGGGCATGCGGCGGGCCGGCGCGCTGACCGCCAAGGCGCTCGATGCCGTTGCGGAAATGATCGGGCCGGGGGTGACCACCACCGCCATCGACGAGCTCATCTTCGACTTCGCCATGGACCATGGCGCCTACCCTGCCACCCTGATGTACCGCGGCTACCGTTATTCGGTCTGCACCTCGGTGAACCACGTGGTTTGCCACGGCATGCCCAACGCCCGCCCGCTGCGCGACGGCGACATCGTCAACGTGGATGTCACACTGGTGGTTGACGGCTGGTACGGCGATTCGAGCCGCATGTTTCCGGTGGGCGCCATCCCCCGCCGGGCGGAGCGGCTGCTGGACGTGACCTATGAGTCGATGATGCGGGGCATCCGCGCCATCCGTCCGGGCGCGCATGTGGGCGACATCGGCGCGGCCATCCAGGAGTTCGTGGAGCCGCAGCACATGAGCGTGGTGCGCGACTTCTGCGGCCACGGCGTCGGGCAGGTCTTCCACGACGAGCCCAACATCGTGCATGTGGGCCGTCGCGGCGAGGGGCCGAAGCTGGTGCCCGGCATGATCTTCACCGTGGAGCCGATGATCAATCTCGGCCGCCCGCATGTGAAGGTGCTCTCCGACGGCTGGACCGCGGTGACGCGGGACCGCTCGCTCTCCGCCCAGTTCGAGCATGCCGTTGGCGTGACGGAGACCGGCGTCGAGATCTTCACCTTGAGCCCCAAGGGCTATCACAAGCCGCCTTACATCACCGCCTGAGGGAGCCGGATGGCCGAAGCTCCGGAAGACGGCCTGAACGAGGCGCCCCACTTCCACGGGCATCGCGACCGGCTTCGCGCGCGCTTCCGCTCGGCTGGGTCGCAGGCCCTTGCCGACTACGAGCTGCTGGAGCTGGTGCTGTTCCGCGCCGTCCCGCGACGGGACGTGAAGCCCCTCGCCAAGGCGCTCGTGGACCGCTTCGGCTCCTTCGCCGAGGTGGTGGCTGCACCCGTGCAGTTGCTGGCAGAGGTGCCCGGCGTGAAGGACGCCATCATCACCGAGCTGAAGGTGGTGGAGGCGGCGGCCCAGCGGCTCGCCAAGGGGCAGGTGAAGCGGCGGCCGGCGCTGTCATCTTGGAGCGCGGTGATCGACTATTGCCGCACCGCCATGGCCTATGCCGATCGCGAGCAGGTGCGGGTGCTCTTCCTCGACAAGCGCAACCAGCTGATCGCCGACGAGGTGCTACAGACCGGCACCGTCGATCACGCGCCGGTCTATCCTCGCGAGGTGGTGAAGCGGGCACTGGAAGTGTCCGCCTCCGCGCTCATCCTCTGCCACAACCACCCCTCGGGCGACCCCACGCCCTCGCGGGCCGACATCGACATGACCCGCCGCATCATCGACGTGGCGAAGCCACTGGGCATCGAGGTTCACGACCACATCATCGTCGGCAAGGACGGGCACGCGAGCCTGAAGGGCCTCCGGCTGATCTGAGGCTCCCGGGGCCGCTGCCGGATCAATGGCCTTCGAAGGCCACCAGTGTGCGGACCGACACACCCATCCCGCGCAGCTTCTCGGCGCCCCCGAGGCCCGGCAGGTCGACGATGAAGCAGGCCGCCTCCACCACCGCCCCGCAGGTCTGAAGCAGCTTCACCGCGCCGGTGGCGGTGCCGCCGGTGGCGATCAGGTCATCCACCAGCAGCACCCTCTGGCCGGGCGTGATGGCGTCCACATGCATCTCGATTTCGTCCTCGCCATATTCGAGGGCGTAGGCCATGCGCACCGTCTGGTGGGGCAGCTTGCCCTTCTTGCGGATGGGCACGAAGCCGGCCGAGAGCTGATGCGCCACCGCGCCGCCGAGGATGAAACCACGGGCCTCGATGCCGGCCACCTTGTCGATCTTCGCGCCCGCCCAGGGCTGGACCAGTTCGTCCACCGCCCGGCGGAAGGCGCGGGCGTCGCCGAGCAGGGTGGTGATGTCGCGGAACAGGATGCCGGGCTTGGGATAATTCTCGATGGTGCGGATGGACGCGGCGAAGTCGGCTGGGGTCATGACAGGCTCCGGTTTGGCGGAGAAGCTAAGGCGGCGACGGCACGGGGGAAAGCAGCGCAGCCGCCAAAAGCGCCCATGCCGCGCAGTCGTGATCGGTGAGGAGCAGAAACGAAAAAGGGCCCCTCGCGGGGCCCTTGATCGTTCGGTCGGACGTCGCGCGGGCGCGCCCGATCAGTGAGCGACGTTCGACCACACCTTCTTCTTGGTGAAGTAGAGCAGGCCGCCGAGCACGATCAGGAAGATCATGACCTGGAAACCGATGCGCTTGCGCTGGTCGAGGTGCGGCTCGGCCACCCACATCATGAAGGCCGCCACGTCTTGGGAATACTGGTCGACCGTCTGGGGCGAGCCGTCCGTGTAGTCCACCTGGCCGTCGCTGAGGGGCTTCGGCATGGCGATCTGGTGACCGGGGAAATAGACGTTGTAGTTCAGGCCCGGCTGCAGATGGACGCCGGCCGGAGCATCCTCATAGCCCGTAAGCAGAGCGTGGATGTAGTCCACGCCATGCTCCTGGTACTGGATGAAGGCGTCGGTGATGAAGCCGGGGAAGCCGACATGGTAGGAGCGGGCCTTGGCCAGCACCGAGAAGTCCGGCGGCAGGGCACCGCCGTTGGCGGCGCGGGCGGCGTTGTCGTTCGGGAACGGCGCCGGCCAGTGATCGGACAGGCGGCCCGGACGCTGGAACATGTCGCCAGCATCGTTCGGACCGTCGGTGATCTGGTACTCGCTCGCCACCTGCTTGGCCTGCGCCTCGGTGAAGTGCGGGCCACCCTCTTGGGCGAGGTTGCGGAAGTACAGGTAATTGGCCGAGTGGCAGGCGGCGCAGACTTCCTTGAACACCTTGAAGCCGCGCTGCAGCTGCGCCGGATCGTACATGCCGAAGGGACCCGCGAAGGACCACGACATGCGATGCGGACGCGGCTGGGCGTGGGCGTCCTCGGCACGGGCGCCGGCGGCGCCCGCTGTCAGGAGCAGTGCCGCCGCGACGGCACCGAAGAGAGAGCTACGAATGGTCATTGCTGTTCTCTCCGCGCCGATCACTTGGTCTCGGGACCGGCCGCCCCGGCGACCACCACCGCTCCGCCCTTCGCCTTGGCGAGCACGGCATCCGCGATGGAGGCCGGCACGGGCTTGGGGCGCTCGAACAGGCCGAGCAGCGGCAGGATGACGAGGAAGTGGATGAAGTAGTAGGCCGTCAGGATGCGCGAGATGATGAGCGCGCCGCCCTCGGCGGGCTGGGAGCCCATGTAGCCGAGGAGGACGGCAACCACCGCGAACACCCAGAAGAACTGGCGAAACAGCGGACGGTACTTGGCCGAGCGCACCTTGGAGGTGTCGAGCCAGGGCAGGAAGGCCAGCACCGCGATCGCCGCGAACATGGCGAGCACGCCGCCGAGCTTGTCCGGGATGGAGCGCAAGATCGCGTAGAACGGCAGGAAGTACCATTCAGGCACGATGTGCGCCGGCGTCGAGAGCGGGTTGGCCGGGATGTAGTTGTCCGAGTGGCCGAGATAGTTCGGGATGTAGAAGATGAACCAGGAGAAGAAGATCAGGAACACCACCATCGCGAAGATGTCCTTGATCGTCGCGTAGGGGGTGAAGGGCACCGAGTCCTTCGCCACGTTCTTAATGTCCACGCCGTCCGGGTTGTTCTGACCCACATGGTGAAGCGCCCAGATGTGGAGGCCGACCACGCCGGCGATCATGAAGGGCAGCAAATAGTGCAGCGAGAAGAAGCGGTTGAGCGTGGGATCACCGACCGAGTAACCGCCCCAAAGCCACTCCACGATGGTGGTGCCGACCCAGGGAATGGCCGAGAAGAGGTTGGTGATGACCGTGGCGCCCCAGAACGACATCTGGCCCCAGGGGAGCACGTAGCCCATGAAGGCGGTGGCCATCATGAGGAGGTAGATGATGACGCCGAGGATCCACAGCACCTCGCGCGGGGCCTTGTAGGACCCGTAGTACATGCCGCGGAAGATGTGGATGTAGACCGCGATGAAGAACATCGAGGCGCCGTTGGCGTGGATGTAGCGGATCAGCCAGCCGTAGTTCACGTCGCGCATGATGTGCTCGACGCGGGCGAACGACACCGGGGCATAGGCCACATAGTGCATGGCCAGCACGACGCCGGAGACGATCTGGCAGACGAGCATGAAGCTCAGGATCGCGCCGAAGGTCCACATGTAGTTGAGATTCTTCGGCACCGGATAGGCGATGGCCGAGGAATGGATCAGCCCGACGATCGGCAAGCGGCTCTCGAACCACTGCGCGACCTTCCCCTTGGGCTGGTAGGTGGAATGTCCTTCCATGAGTCCAACCTTTTTGAAAGCGGCGACGATGCGCGCGTCAGCCGATCACGATCTTGGTGTCGGTGGTGAAGGCGTAGGGCGGCAATTCGAGATTGAGCGGTGCCGGTCCCTGCCGGATGCGGCCGGAGGTGTCGTACACCGAGCCGTGGCAGGGGCAGAACCAGCCGTTGTACTGGCCCTGATGGCCGAGCGGCACGCAGCCGAGATGGGTGCAGATGCCGATCACCACCAGCCACTGCTCCTTGCCCGTTTTCACACGCGCCGAGTCGGGCTGCGGGTCCTTGAGGTCGGAGAGGGGGGTGTCCACCGCCGACTTGATCTCCGCCGGGGTGCGGTGGGAGATGAAGATGGGCTTGCCGCGCCACTGCACCGTGACGATCTGCCCCTCGGCGATGGGGGACAGGTCCACCTCGGTGGTGGAGAGCGCGAGCACGGACGCGTCGGGCTGAAGCTGGGAGATGAAGGGCCACGCCATGGCGGCGGCACCGACGGCGCCCACGGCGCCGGTTGCGATGTAGAGGAAGTCCCGACGCGTCGTCGTGTCCGACGTCTCCGTATGTGCCACGGCGCAGTCCCCGATAATGTTGTCGTCCCGATGCACGTCCCGCAGCCGCCGGCCTCTGAAACCGCCGGCAACAGGCCGCACGCAACAGGGCAGCCGCATGGACATGCGAGCCGCCAATTTCAAGCGCCTCTAATTGCACCCTAGCCCCATCTTGTCCAGATCATGGCGATGCGGCACGCGGTCCTGCACTGCGACAATTCCATGTCGCAGCGAAAGGTCGGGACGGGGTGCCCCACGGATACCGCCAAACGGCAGCCGCCAAGGATCTCCGAGGCCCGCGCCTCCGACCTATGGTTAAGATCAAGCATTGCACTACCGCCAGTCGAGCGGTAGCGTGGCCGTGCTTTCCTTTGGCGCAGTCTGCCCCGTCCTGCCGGTGTCGGCCCCGCCCGTCCCGGACCGCGAGGGCGGGTGTGCCGCGCGCCCAATCAGAACGGGGAGAAACGAATGGCAAAACGCACTTTGGCCTGCCTGGCGGCAGTGGCCAGCATCGGCGCGGCAGGAGCCGCCCATGCCCAGACGGTTCCAGTGACGATCGTCAACAACACCGGCATTACCGGTAAGATGTATGTCACCGTCTATGGCCAGGACCCATCTAATCCCACATCTTATCTGGTGAGCAATGCGGCAGGACAAACAAAACCGCTGAACACATTGAATAACACGCCGTCCGACTACGGATTCAATACCGACTCTACAAGCACGTATACTTTTAATGTTCCGCGCCTGAATTCCGGGCGGATCTATATTTCCTTCTGCCAGCCTTCCTATCTCACGGTCACTCCGACGGGCAACGGCAGCGGGCCTCTTGCGCCCAATTCACCGGCGCCCTGGAACACGTCGAGCAAGAACCACACCTCGGTGATCGACTTCGCTGAATATACGTGGGGGCCGGACAACAACTTCAACGTCAACACGACGCAGGTGGATTCACTCGGCATCCCCATGAAGATGGTGCTGCAGAACGCGTCCAAGACGGTGACGGCAGGCTTTACCGACTCCAACTCGGCCCAGACTGTCGTCAAGGCCCTCGTCGCGACGCCTCCGTGGAGCACTCTGCTCATCACCGACAAAAAGGGGCGTCCGACCCAGGTCCTCAGCCCCAACCACGGGATGGAGGCCGGCTATAAATTTCCGACCAATTACTGGGACAGCTACATCGCTCTGGTTCTGAGCACCTATTCCAAGGCGGGCAAGAGCTTCACCCTGAACAACCAGGTCGGGAGCGTCACGACCCCGTATACCGGAACGACCTCTAGCACCCAGATCACGCTGAAGCCGACGACGGGCGGCGCCGCCACGGTCTTCAACAAGCCGTCGTCCAAGGATCTCTGGCAGAATGGCCCCACGTTCGCCAGCGGCGATTCGGGGCCCGTCGCCAGCCTGCAGAGGTGGATGCAGGCCGCGTTCCTCCGCTCGACCTTCATCAACAGCACCAACAGCATCTCGAACTGCTCGGTGAAGCCGTACCAGGGCCTGCCGCAGAACCTCTACTCCCAGTACATCCACTCGGCGTCCCTGAACGGCAAGGCCTACACCTTCCCGTATGACGACGTGTGCGAGCAGAGCAGCTACAACTCGGTCCCCGCGCCGACCAAGCTGACGCTCACCTTGTTCCCGCTCAGCTCGACCTGGAACAAGATGACCTGCAGCAACTGACCTGACGACCCGCTCCGGCGGCGTCCCCGCCGGAGCCCTCTCTTGACCCTGCGCATCGCCCTCTATTGCCCGGACATCGCGCAGAATGCCGGTGCCATTCTGCGCACCGGCGCCTGCCTGGGGGCGGAAGTGCACATCATCGAGCCGGCAGGCTTCCCGGTGGGAGATGCCGGTTTCCGCCGCGCGGGGATGGACTATATCGACCAGGTGGTCTGGCGGCGGCACGCCTCCTTTGCCTCCTTCGATGCGGAGCGGCGCGCCGAGGGCCGGCGCCTTGTCCTCCTCACCACCGCCGGCGCCGAGCCGTTGTTCGGCTTCTCCTTCGAGCCCCAAGACGTGATCCTGTTCGGCCGGGAGTCCGCCGGCGTGCCGCCGGAGGTGCATGACGCGGCGGATGCGCGCGTACGCATTCCCATGCGGCCGGGTGTGCGCTCGCTCAATGTCGCTGTCAGCGCCGGCATCGTCCTCGCCGAGGCGCTGCGGCAGACCGGCGGGCTGCCGGCCTGAGCTTTCTTCCGCCGCAGGGAGGCGATAGAAGCGCCGCCAGCCAGAAGAACACCAAAGGCGGAACGCCCATGGAAAACCCCAAGCCTGCCGCCACAGAGCCTGCCGCCCCCGCCGAGCCCGGCAATGCGCTGCTTGATGCCCGCCGCGCCGAGGCCCGCGCCTGGTTCGAGGAACTCCAGGGCCGCATCATCGCCGCCTTCGAGGCTTTGGAGGAAGCAGCCGATCCCGCGCTTTACGGCCCCTCCCCCGCCCGCTTCGTGCGCACGCCCTGGTCGCGCACCGACCACACGGGTGCGCCGGGCGGCGGCGGCACCATGGCCCTCATGCGCGGTCGGCTGTTCGAGAAGGTGGGCGTGCATACCTCCACCGTGTTCGGCGAGTTCGCCCCCGAGTTCCGCGCCCAGATCCCCGGGGCAGCCGAGGATCCCCGCTTCTGGGCCTCCGGCATCTCGCTCATCGCCCACATGGCGAACCCGCATGTGCCGGCCGTGCACATGAACACGCGCTTCGTCGTCACCACCAAGGCGTGGTTCGGCGGCGGGGCGGACCTCACCCCCGTGCTCGCCCGGCGGCGCACGCAGGAGGATTCAGACACCATCGCCTTCCACAAGGCCCTGGAAGCCGCCTGCACCGCCCACAAGGTGGCGGACTACACCCGCTACAAGGCGTGGTGCGACGACTATTTCTTCCTCAAGCACCGCAACGAGATGCGCGGCATCGGCGGCATCTTCTACGATTATCTCGATTCCGCCGCCGCCGGCACCGGCCACTGGGAAGACGATCTCGCCTTCACCCGCGACGTGGGCCTCGCCTTCCTCGATGTCTATCCCCGCCTCGTGCGCGCCAACATGGCGACGCCGTGGACGCCGGAGGACCGGGAGGAGCAGCTCATCCGCCGCGGGCGCTACGTGGAATTCAACCTGCTGTATGACCGCGGCACGATCTTCGGCCTCAAGACGGGTGGCAATGTGGATTCCATCCTCTCCTCCATGCCCCCGCTGGTGAAGTGGCCGTGATCGGGTCCCCAGTTTAGGGGATGCAATCCCTGGGCTATTTCACCATGCTTCCTCAACTTTAGGGGGCAGGCAATGACACAGGGTGAAAGGGACGATGCGCATCGTTCTGGCGACGAGAAATCCACCGACAAAAGGGATCCGAAAGATGCACAGCCGCCGATCACTGGCTGGCGGAAAGCCCTGTCGGAGCTCGATGGACCGCTGACATTCATCAAGAATTTGAGCCTGTTCAGCCTCGTCGCGGTGATTGCAACCGCATTCTTTCAGTTCAATCAGTGGTCGATCGACAAGACCCTCGACCGGGCGAAAAGCGATTACGCTCTCGCGACGCAAACATTCGATGAGCTTATTGGGACGTTGGCCAAGGCGCAGAACCTTCAGCAGATAGTGTACTTCCTGTACAAGGCCGCAGCGAACGCTCCACAAGATCAAGCGGTCTATTTCCACAAGCAGGCGCAAAACGTTGCCATCGAATATGCCAAAATACGCATGGAACTGCGAACCGGCATCGACCGCCTGTTCTACAAGGCCCAGCTTTATATCGACTGGGCGAGCGACCTCGATGACAACCGGACACTGGCATCCACGCGGTACAGCTTTGCCCCCGTGGGCTCAAACGTCGCCCCGAGTGGCGCCAAGGCCGACACCCTCAGCGACGCCAAGCTGGACGGCGCCGGCTTCAAATGCACCGACAAGAAAGCAGTGCCGGACTATGTGGTATTTACTGACCTGAAGCCCGTTCCGATGGGACCTATCATCGTGGACTGGCGCAGCGCCAAGCACCAGCTCGTGATCTTCTATCACTGCTTCGATGAACTGCACCAGGCGATCCTGCCCGCACGCATCTGGGCAGCGACCGATCCTGCGACGCCCGGCACAGGGCAGCCGTCCAAGACCGCCGCGACGGCGCTCGCAGGGCCGGTGGAAGCGGCGATGGACAACCAGGTCATACGAATCAACGGTCTGTCCATGCTCGTCATGACCCGGATAGAACAAATCCGCCGGCTCAACGCGCTCCCCTCTTTCTTTGATTACTATCTGCGTAACCGTGATCGCATCGTCACACAGCCCGGCTAAGCCTCCCACATTGCTTCGGCAGGGAAAAATCCGCTGCCGGTCGTGCAAGACAGCGGGAGACACAGCCATGGCGTTCGCCCCCGGAGACATCGTTCAGCTCAAGTCCGGCAGCCCCGCCCTCACCGTCGTCACCGCCTCCGAGACGGAGATTTCGGTGGTGTGGTTCGCCGAGGACGTGAGCGAGTTCCGCAGGGAGACCCTGCCCGCCGTCGCGGTGGAGAAGCTCGAGATCGCCGATTTCGAGGAAGAGGACGAGGAAGAAGACGACGAGGACTAGGGTCTACGACGACCCATCATCCGCGGCGATCGCCGCCCGCAGCAGGGCGGCGATGCGACCGGGCTCCTCGGGAAAGCCGGCGTCGATCCAGTCCGCCTCTGCCCGTCGCAGGGCGGCTCCGAGCGCCCGTCCCGGCTTGAGGCCCAGCGCCATCAGGTCCGCTGAGCCGAATGGCGGGCGCGGCACCGCCCATTGAGCGGTGAGCCGGCCGATCCGTTCCATGCCCATCCGTCCGTGAGCCGCCGCCAGAAGGGCGCGGTCGCGCGCAGCTTCAGCCCCAGTGCGGTAGATGAAGGCCTGTGCCGCCGCATCGTCGGCAATGTCCGGCACAGGGCCGGCCATGAGGGCGAGGCGCCGCGCCTCGGCATTGGACAGGCGCAGCTTTTCGCGCAGCCGCTCGGCATCGTCGGGCACGCGCAGGGCAAGGACGGCGAGCCGTCTTATGGCGTCCGGCGGCACCTTCCAGCCCTCTGCGCGCCACAGCGCCTCGATTTCCACCAGCCGTGCGAACGCGTTGGCATCGGCGATGCCGCCGATCAGCGGCTGGATCAGACCCGCGTCGCTCATGACGGCAAGTGTCGCCGCCGCCCCGGGGGCGAGGAGCAGCTTCAGCAATTCGGCGCGCACCCGTTCGTGGGAGAGGGCCAGCAGGCCCTGCCGCAAGCGCACGGCACCGGAAAAGGCCGCTTGGTCCACCGCGCCGGCCCCATAGGCCGCATGGAAGCGGAACAGGCGCAGGATGCGCAGATAGTCCTCGCGGATGCGCGCTTCCGGAGAGCCGATGAAGCGGATTTTCCGCGCCTCAAGGTCCGCGAGGCCGCCCACGAGGTCCAACACCGCGCCGTCCGGTGCCGCATAGAGCGCGTTCAGGGTGAAGTCCCGCCGCTCCGCATCGTGTTGCCAGCTCCGGCCGAAGCGGACCACGGCGCGGCGGCCATCGGTCTCCACATCTTCCCGCAGGGTGGTGACCTCGTAGCCGTGATGGCCGGACACCACCGTCACCGTCCCATGCTCGATGCCGGTCGGCACCGCCTTGAGGCCAGCGCGGGCGGCACGGGCGACGACCTCTTGCGGCAAGGCCGTGGTGGCGATGTCCACGTCGATCACAGGCAGGCCGAGGAGAGCGTTGCGCACCGCCCCGCCGACCACCCGCGCCTCCTCCCCGTTGCCATTCAGCACGGCAAGGAGCGGCGCGAGGCCCGGCGTCGCCCAGAAGGGGGCCCCGGCAACGCTGGCGGTCATTCGAAATGTCCCGGCACGAACACGCCGTCCTTGGTCTGCGCGGGGACGTAATGGGCGCCGGGCGGGGCCACGCGGCCGTGCTCGAAAAAGAACAGCCCCAGCGCCACCAACGCCACCGCCGCCGCGGCGGTGATTGCGAGAGCACGTGGCGACCAATTGGCCGGCACAGCCGATCCCTTGGTTGCGATCAGCAGGGCGCCGTAGAGCAGGAACGGCGTGAGGAACAGCGCCAGTTCGATGAGCAGGCTGCGCGCCATCAGGCATAGACCTTCTCGTAAAGGTTGCGCAGCATTCCAGCCGTGGCGCCCCAGATGTTGTGGCCCTCGAACGGCATCACGTAGAAATGCCGCAGCGTGCCTTTCCACTCCCGAGACTGGCGCTCGTGGTTGCGCGGGCTCATGAGAAAGCCGAGCGGAACCTCGAACGCCTCCTCCACCTCGGCGGGATTGAGCGTGAGCGTATAGGCGGGATCGACCAGCCCAACCACCGGGACGATCCAGAAGCCGGTGCCGGAGAGGTAGCCGTCGAGAAAGCCGAGGGGACGCACCAGCGCCGAATCGAGCCCCACCTCCTCGCGCGCCTCGCGCAAGGCGGCGTCGACCTCGTCCTTGTCGCCGGGATCGATGCGCCCGCCGGGAAAGGCCACCTGTCCCGCATGCTGCGAAAGGTGGGACGATCTCAGGGTGAGAAGGATGGTCGGCTCCGGCCGCGCGATCACCGGCACGAGCACCGCCGCGTGTCGCGGACGGTCCTGCGGAATGAGGCTGACCTTCTCCGGCTGCAAGGCGTGGTCGCCGTTCAGGGTGAGAAAGGCGCTTTCCGAATAGAAGGGAGGCGGCTCCCGCGACAGGCGCTCCGTCGCGCGGCGCATGAAATCGTCGAGGCTGCCGCCTGCGCTGTTGGCCTCGGAGAACGCATCATCGGACGCCCGCATCAGTCCAGTCCCAGTTCGGCCGCCGGCAGGATGGGGAAGAATAGGCCGCCCGACGCCACGCCGAACATGGGGACGCCGCCCTCCTCCCGCACCTCCCCGAGATCCATGAGGTCCAGATGGACGGCGCGCGACAACCGCGCCTCAAGCCCCCGCCGGACATGCAGGTAAGGCACCACCTCGCCCTCCCCGGAGCCAGGAGCGAAGCGGAGTTCGTGGCCGGGGCCGCAGCGCACCACGTCGTCCAGATTCGTGCGGAAGACGAGCATGCGATTCGCGGTGCGGCCCACGGCCGCATCCGGCTCCGCCGCCGATTCCACGGCCAGATCCACCGCGAGGAACGGGGCATCCTCGACCCGGATGCCCACCTTCTCCACCGGCGTCTTCAGGACGAAGCGCTCGCCCTCGCGCGCGAGCACGGAGGCGAACAGCTTCACCAGAGCCGGGCGGGTGATGGGTGTGCCCATATAGGTCCAGCTGCCGTCGGCACGGATCACCATGTCCATGTCGCCGCAATCGGGCGGGTTCCACAGCTCCACCGGCGCCGGCCCCTTGCCGCCGCCGGCACGCGCGGCCGCCATCAGCGCCTCCAGCCGGCCCGAGGCCGACGGCACATCGGAAGTGGGGGGCGGGATCGCTGGCGTGTCTGGCGCGGGGGCAGGCATCTGGTCTCCTTGGCCATGTCACGCTGCGAAAGGGGGCTGGCTCGCGATGACGTGAGTGCGGCGCACCCGCGTCGTCTCCGCGGGGGCTCGACGGGCGCGCATCATATCGTAAGCTCTCTGTCCGGGTGGCGCGACGTTTGCAAGACTTCGCGAGACGGGCCTTTTCGCGAGGAGACCGCATAGGGGCCCCGCGGTGCGGCATCCGTCCCAGGCCGGCGCATGGACCGGCCCGCCCGTTGCCCCTTAAACAGGCAAAGGGCGAAACGGTCCGGCGGATGAAGGCCGGAGGCGTTTTGTTGCCGCTTTTGGCAGCAAGCTTGCGGTGCGTGTTCGGCATGCAGGCAATTTGGGCGTGCAGGCGATTCTGGCGTGCGGTTCGTATTTGGCGTGTAGGAGATGAGCATATGTCGGCTGCCGGCGAGACCTTCGACCTCGACCAGATGATCATCCGCAACGCGGAAGCCGCCGCCGCCCATGTGAAGGCCGCCCGCGCGGCCATCTCCAACGTCATCTTCGGCCAGGAAACGGTGGTGGAGCGCGCGCTCATCACCATCCTCGCCGGCGGCCACGCGCTGCTGGTGGGCGTGCCAGGCCTCGCCAAGACCAAACTCGTGGACACCATGGGCACCGTGCTCGGGCTTGATGCCCGACGCGTGCAGTTCACGCCGGACCTCATGCCCTCCGATATCCTCGGAGCTGAGGTGCTGGAGGAATCGCCCGGCGGCCGCCGGGCCTTCCGCTTCATCAAGGGGCCGATCTTCGCCCAGCTCCTAATGGCGGACGAGATCAACCGCGCCTCCCCGCGCACCCAGTCGGCCCTGCTGCAGGCCATGCAGGAATATCACGTCACCGTCGCCGGCGAGCGGCATGACCTGCCCAAGCCCTTCCACGTGCTCGCCACCCAGAACCCGCTGGAGCAGGAAGGCACGTATCCCCTCCCCGAGGCGCAGCTCGACCGCTTCCTGATGGAGATCGACGTCGATTATCCGGATCGCGACGCCGAGCGGCGCATCCTGTTCGAGACCACCTCGGCGGAGGAGCAGAAGCCCCGCGCCGCCATGACGGTGGACGATCTCATCGCCGCCCAGCGCCTCGTCCGCCGCCTTCCGGTGGGCGAATCGGTGGTGGAAGCCATCCTTACCCTCGTCCGCTCGGCCCGTCCCGGCGCCGAAGGGCCGGAGCAGGCTTACATCGCCTGGGGCCCCGGCCCGCGCGCCAGCCAGGCGCTGATGCTGGCGGTGCGCGCCCGCGCTCTGCTGGACGGGCGTTATGCTCCGTCCCTCGACGACGTGGTGGCCCTCGCCGAGCCGGTGCTGAAGCACCGCATGGCGCTGACCTTCGCCGCCCGCGCCGAGCGCCAGAGCGTCACCGACATCATCCGCCGCCTCACCGAGCGGCTCGGGTGAGCGCGGACCGGCCCGCGCCCATGGCCGCTTCCATGGCCAACGCCCCGCAAAAAGGCTCGCCCGAGGACGCGCAGCGTCACGCCGTAGAGACGTCCGCCCTCGCCGCCGCAGACCTCGCGGCGGCCATGCCGCGCCTCGTGCTGGAGGCGCGCCGCATCGCCATGAGCGTGCAGCACGGCCTGCACGGGCGGCGCCGCGCGGGCACGGGTGAGAATTTCTGGCAGTATCGCCGTTTCGTGGACGGCGAGCCGGCCAACCGCGTGGACTGGCGCCGCTCCGCCCGCGACGATCATCTTTATGTCCGCGAACGCGAGTGGGAGGCGAGCCACACGGTGTGGATCTGGCCCGATCTCTCCGCCTCGATGGATTACGCCTCCCGCGGACAGGCGCCGAAGCGCGAGCGGGCACTGGTGGTCGCCTTCGCCCTCGCCGAGCTCCTGGTGAAGGGCGGCGAGCGCGTGGGCATTCCCGAACTGATGCGCCCCTCCGCCAACCGCCGCATCGTCGAGCGCATGGCTGAGGCCGTGGTGCTGGCGCCCCGCCTGCCGACGAGCCTGCCGCCCGAATTCGGCCCCTCCCCGCTCTCCGAGATCGTGCTGCTGAGCGATTTCTGGAGCCCCGCCGAGGAGATTTCGGAGCGGCTTCACATGTTGGCCGCCTCGGGCGCTCACGGCCATCTGGTGCAAATCGTGGACCCGACCGAAGAGACATTCCCCTTCTCCGGGCGCATCGAATTCCGCGAGCCGGAGGGCGGCGCGCGCCTCACCGTGGGCCGGGCGGAGAGCTGGCGGGCCGACTATGACCTGAAGCTGGTGGAGCACCGCACCCGCATCCGGGCTGCCGCCGAACGCCTGGGCTGGAGCTTCGCCATCCACCGCACCGACCGGCCGGCCAGCGAAATGCTGCTCGCTTTGCACCAGCGCATGAGCGTGGGCGGTGGCCCGTCCGCCATGCCCAAGGGCGGCGGACATGCCTATGTGTCCGGAGGGCCGGCCTGATGTTCGGTCTTCCCCTCGCCTTTTCCGCGCCGCTGCTGCTGACCGCCTTCCTGGCGTTGCCGCTGCTGTGGTTCCTGCTGCGCGTGGTGCCGCCGAAGCCGCGCGAGGTCAGCTTTCCCCCGCTGCGCCTGCTGTTTGGCATCACCCCCAAGGAGGAGAGCGCGGCGCGCACGCCCTGGTGGCTCACCGCCTTGCGGATGCTGCTCGCCGCCCTCGTGATCCTCGCTGCCGCCGGCCCCATGTGGAATCCGCCCGCAGCCGCGCCCTCCGGCTCGGGGCCGCTTCTCCTCGTCATCGATCAGGGCTGGCCCGCCGCCGCGAGCTGGGAGGCGCGCCGCAGCGCCGCCGCAGCCCTCATCGACGAAGCCGAGACCAACGGGCGCGGCGTCGCGCTCATCCCCACCGGCGACGTGCCGCGTGAGGCGACCCTTTCCACTCCCGCCGCCGCCCGCGACCGCTTGCGTTCGCTGGAGCCGGTGCCCTATGCGCCGGCCCGCAAGGAGGCGCTGGCTCTGGCCGGGCGCCTCCTCGGCACCGAGCCCAATGCCGGCGTGGTCTATATTTCCGACGGCGTGGACCTCGGCGCCGATCCCGACACCGCACGCGCCTTCGCCGACCTCGGCGCCGGGGCGCGTCTGCTGGTGGTGGGCGGCGGTGTTGCCGAGCCGCTGGCCTTGGCCGGCGCAGAGAATGCCGCTGAGGCGCTCACGGTAAAGGTGCTGCGCCCCACCGCCGGCGCCCCGCGCGCCGGCCGGGTGACGGCCCGCGACATGCGCGGCCTTGTGCTCGCCGAAGCCCCGTTCACCCTGCCGGAGGGCACGAGCGAGGTGGATGCCCGCTTCGACCTGCCGGTGGAGCTGCGCAACGAAGTGGCGCGGCTGGAGATTGCCGGCGAGCACTCGGCCGGCGCCGTCCAGCTCCTCGACAAGCGCTGGCGGCGGCGCTCGGTGGGCGTCGTTTCCGGCACCTCCACCGACACCGGGCAGCCGCTTCTGGCGCCGACCTATTACCTCTCCCGCGCCCTCGGCCCGTTTGCCGACCTGCGCGTGGCTGAGACGGGATCGGCCACCGAGAACATCAACCGCTTCCTCGACCAGCGCCTGCCCGTGCTGGCGCTGACCGACGTGGGCACCATCCCGCCCGCCACCCGCAACCGCCTCGCCAAGTTCGTGGAAGACGGCGGCGTGCTCATCCGCTTTGCCGGGCCGCGCCTCGCCAATGCGCAGGACGACCTCCTGCCGGTGCGCCTGCGCCGGGGCGGCCGTGTTCTGGGCGGCTCCCTCTCGTGGGAGACGCCGCAGAAGCTCGGCTCCCTGACGCCGGAAGGCCCCTTCCGCGACATCAAGCCCGCCGACGACGTGACGGTGAACCGGCAGGTGCTCGCCGAGCCTGATGGAACCCTTGGCGACCGCACCTGGGCGACGCTGGCGGACGGCACGCCCCTCGTCACCGGCACCCGCCGGGGCAAGGGCGCGCTGGTGCTGTTCCACGTCACCGGCGACACGTCCTGGTCGAACCTTCCCCTTTCCGGCACATTTGTTGAGATGCTGCGCCACGTGGTTGCCCTGTCCGACGCCCCGCCCCCGCCCGAGACGGCGCCTGCCGGCGCTGCGGTCCAGCCCGCCGGACGGCCGGATGTGGCGGCGCTGCCACCCGCCCGCGTGCTCGATGGCTTCGGCGCCTTCCGCCCCGCCGGCCCCACCGCACGCGCTTTGCCCGCCGATTATCGCGGCCGCTCCACCGCCGACCATCCGCCCGGCTTCTACGGTCCGCCGGATGGCCTCGTGGCGGTGAACACCCTGCTCCCGGCCGACCGCCCCAAGGCGCTTGATCTGTCAGCGCTGGGCGGGCGCACGGAGCCGTTGCAGGAGAGCGCGCCGCGCGACATGCGCGGGCCGATCCTCATCGGCGCCATGGTGCTGCTGCTGCTGGATGCGCTAGCCGTGCTGTTCCTCGCCGGCGGGCTCTCCCGCATGGGCGGGACGCGGCCGCGCCCAGGAGCCGCCGCCATCCTGCTCGCGGCCGTTATACTGGGCGCCTCTGCCGGCGCCTTCCTGCCCACTCCGGTGCGGGCCGACGACAGCTTCGCGCTGAAGGCCACCACGCAGACCCGCTTCGCCTATGTGGTGACGGGCGACAGCGAGGTGGACGACATCTCCCGCGCCGGCCTCGACGGCCTCGCCACATTCCTCGCCCAGCGCACCGCGCTGCAGGCCGGCGAGGCCATGGGGGTGGATATCGGGAAGGACGAACTCGCCTTCTTCCCCGTGCTCTACTGGCCCATCCTCGCCAACACACCGGTGCCCGCGCAGCCGGTTCTGGCGCGCATCGACGCCTATATGAAGCAGGGCGGCACGGTGATCTTCGACACCCGCGACGCCATCGAATCCCCCGGCGGACCCGGCGCGCCGCTCACCCCGGCGCAGGCGCGGCTGAAGGAGATTCTCTCCCGCCTCGACATCCCCGAGCTGGAGCCGGTGCCGCGCGACCACGTGCTCACCAAGGCCTTCTATCTCCTGAAGGATTTCCCCGGCCGCTTCACCGGCGGCACCACCTGGGTGGAGGCGCTCCCCGCCGCCCGCGACGATGCCGACCGCCCCGCCCGCGCCGGCGACGGCGTGTCCCCCGTCATCATCACCTCCAACGATCTGGCCGGCGCCTGGGCCGTCTCGCGCTCGGGCGAGCCGATGCTGCCGCTCACGCCCGGTGAGCCGCGCCAGCGCGAGATCGCCTTCCGGGCCGGCGCCAACATGGTGATGTACGTGCTGACCGGCAACTACAAGGCGGACCAGGTGCACGTGCCGGCGCTTCTGGAACGGCTGGGGCAGTGAGGAAGACACGGACCTTATGAGCTACGGCCTCACCTTTTCCCCCTTCCTGCCGCTGCCGGCGCTGATCGCGGTCGCGGTCGCGGCCGCGCTGCTCGCGGGGCTGCTGGTCTATTCCCGCACCCGTGGCTCGGTGTTCCGCGCGCTGGCGCTGGCCGTGGGCCTGCTCGCGCTTGCCAACCCCTCCTTCACCCGTGAGGAGCGCGAGCCGCTGTCCTCCGTGGTGGCGCTGGTGGTGGACAAGAGCCAGTCGCAATCCTTCGGCGAACGCACCCAGCAGACCGAGGCTGCCCGTGCCCAGCTCGCCGAGCGGCTGGGCAAGCTTTCCGGCGTCGAGGTGCGCACCATCGAGGCCGATGCGGGCGACGGCTCGGTGGACGGCACGCGCCTGTTCTCCGCCCTCTCGGCCGGCCTCGCCGATGTGCCGCCGGAGCGGGTGGCCGGCGCCATCATGATCACCGACGGCCGCGTCCACGACACGCCGGAAAATGCCGGCGCGCTGGGCTTTTCCGCCCCCGTCCACGCCCTCATCACCGGCCGCGCCGGCGAGCGGGACCGTCGCGTGGCGCTGGAGAAGACGCCGCGCTTCGGCATCGTCGGCCAGAAGCAGACCGTGACCTTCAAGGTGACGGACGAAGGCGTCCCCGCCGGCGCCCGCGTGCCCGTCACCATCCGCCGCGACGGCGAGGTGATCGGCCGGCCCACCGTCACCACCGGCCGTAGCGCCAGCATCGACGTGGACATCACCCACGCCGGCCCCAACATCGTCGAGTTCGAGGTGCCCCCGCTCGAGGGCGAGCTGACGCAGGTGAACAACCGCACCGCCGTGGCCATCGACGGCGTGCGCGACAAGCTGCGCGTGCTCCTCGTCTCCGGCGAGCCGAACGTGGGCGAGCGCACCTGGCGCAACCTCTTGAAGAGCGACGCCAATGTGGACCTCGTCCACTTCACCATCCTGCGCCCGCCGGAGAAGCAGGACGGCACGCCCATCAATGAACTCTCTCTGATCGCCTTCCCGACCCGCGAGCTGTTCCAGACCAAGATCAAGGATTTTGACCTCATCATCTTCGACCGCTACGCCCAGCAGGGCGTGCTGCCGCAGATCTATTTCGACAATATCGTGCGCTATGTGCGGGCCGGTGGCGCGGTGCTGGTGGCAGCGGGCACGGACTTCCTCGACACCGGCTCGCTCTACAACACGCCGCTGGAGGAGATCCTTCCCGGCGTGCCGCGCGGCGAGGCCACGGACGCTCCGTATCACGCCAAGCTCACGGACCCCGGCAAGCGTCATCCCGTCACCCGCAACCTGCCGGGCTCGGAGAGCGACCCGCCCCACTGGAGCCGCTTCTTCCGCGTCATCGATGCGCAGGCGCGCTCCGGCACCAGCCTCATGTCCGCGCCCGGCGACAAGCCGGTGCTTCTGGTGGACCGGGTGGGCGAGGGCCGCGTCGCCCTCCTCCTTTCGGACCATATCTGGCTGTGGGCGCGCGGCTATGAGGGCGGCGGACCGCACATAGACCTGCTGCGCCGCCTCTCACACTGGCTGATGAAGGAACCGGACCTGGAGGAGGAGCGCCTCAAGCTCACCGTGTCCGGCCGCGATCTGGTGGTGGAGCGCCAGACCATGGCGGATCAGGTGCCGCCCGCCACCGTCACCACACCCTCCGGTGCGCTGCGCACCCTCACCCTCGCGCAGGTCGAGCCCGGCCTGTGGCAGGCCAAGACGCCGGCGGACGAGCTGGGCCTGTGGCGGGCGCAGAACGGCACGCTGAACGCCCTCGCCAATATCGGCCCCCTGAACCCCAAGGAATTCGCCGAGGTGACCAGCACCCGCGACGTGCTCGCCCCCATCGCGACGGCGACGGGCGGCGGCGTGTGGCGGCTCGCCGACCTCAACGGGCAGGTGCCGCGCCTCGTTCAGGTTTCCGCCTCCGACCGGCTGGCCGGCGAGGACTGGATGGGCCTGAAGACGCGAGACGTCTCGGTGGTGCGCGGCATCGGCCTTTTCCCGATGTTCGCGGGCCTCTCCGGCCTGCTCCTGCTGCTCGGTGTCATTACCGCCGCCTGGGTGCGCGAGGGCCGCTGAGGCGGCCTTCCGGGGCGGACCCGGGATGCCGAAACTTAAGGTTATGGTTAACGATTTGCTGCCACGCTCCCGGTCACTCGAACACCGGGAGCAGTTTGCATGGCCACCGCCGCCACCGTATCCGCCGACCGCAACCGTGGGCTCGCGCTGCTGATGGGCGGGGCGATGCTGGCCGGCGCCCTGCTGCTCATGATCCAGATCGTGACCGCCTTCAGCGCCTTCGCCACCCCCGCATCTCCCGCGGGCAGCCGGCCCTCCGGAGCATGGTCGGCGGAAGCCGTCGCCGATGGCAGCGTCATCCACGGCGGCGTCATCGTGCGGTTCGCCGCGATCTAGGGCGCGCGACGCGCCCGTTCCACGGCGCCTATTGCAGGGCCGCCCGCTCCTCCGCCTGCCGCTGGTTCTCCGCGCGCTTGGTGACGATGGAGGCGACGATCACCACCACCGTCACGATGGCGATGAGGATGGTGCAGACCGCGTTGATCTCCGGCGTCACGCCGAGGCGCACCTGCGAATAGATGCGCATGGGCAGCGTGGTGGCGCCCGGGCCGGTGGTGAAGCTGGCGATCACCAGATCATCCAGCGACAGGGTGAAGGCCAGCATGAAGCCGGACACCACCGCCGGCAGGATGAGCGGCAGGGTGATCTTGAAGAAGGTCTGGAAGGGCGGGCAGCCGAGATCCAGCGCCGCCTCCTCCAGCGTGCGATCGAAGGTGACGAGGCGCGACTGCACCACCACCGCCACGAAGCACATGGTGAAGGTGATGTGGGCGAGCAGCACCGTCCAGAAGCCGCGGTCGAAGTTCACCGCCACGAACAGCAGCAGCAGCGACAGGCCGGTGATGACCTCGGGCATGACGAGGGGCGCATAGATCATGCCCGAGAACAGCGTGCGCCCGCCAAACCGCCCGTACCGGGTGAGGGCGAGCGCCGCCATGGTGCCGAGCACGGTGGCCACCAGCGAGGAGAAGAAGGCGATGCGCAGCGTCACCCACGCGGCATCGATGAGCTGCTCGTTTTCCAGCAGCGACCAGTACCACTGGGTGGAGAACCCCGCCCACACGGTGACGAGCCGCGAGGCGTTGAAGGAGTAGATCACCAGAAGAATGATCGGGATATAGAGGAAGGCGAAGCCCAGCACGATGGACGTGACGTTGAACCAGGTGAGGCCTTTTCTCATTTGCCCGCCTCCAGTTCGCGCTGCTGGATGTTCTGGTAGATCACGATGGGGATCACCAGCACGAGCAGCAGCAGCACCGCCACCGCCGAAGACACCGTCCAGGAGCGGTTCACGGTGAACTCCGTCCACAGCGACTTGCCGATCATGAGCGTGTCGGAGCCGCCGAGCAGATCGGGGATCACGAACTCGCCCACCGCGGGGATGAAGCACAAGAGCGCACCGGCCGCGACGCCGGGGATGGAGAGGGGAAAGGTGATCTTCCAGAACGCCTTCACCGGCGGACAGCCGAGATCGGCCGCGGCCTCAAGAAGCGTGAGGTCCAGCTTCTCCAGCGCCGAATAGAGCGGCAGCACCATGAATGGCAGGTACGAGTAGACGATGCCGATATAGACCGCGAGATTGGTGTTCAGGATCTCCAGCGGCGTATCGATCACTCCCAGCGCCATCAGGCCCTGATTGAGCAGGCCCTCCGGTGAGAGGATGCCGATCCAAGCGTAGACGCGGATCAGGAACGAGGTCCAGAAGGGCAGGATCACGAGCATCAGCAGCGTCGGCTGGATGGAGCGCGGCGCCCGCGCCATGCCGTAGGCGATGGGATAGCCGACCAGCAGCAGCAGCAGTGTGGAGATGGAGGCGATGACGAGGCTGGAGCCGTAGGCCTCCAGGAACTCGTTCGAGAAATCCAGCACATAGCCATAATTGGCGAAGGAGAGGCCGGACAGGAACTCGGTGATGCCCGAAAGGCCGTTGGAGAGATCGAGCTGGGGCGCATAGGGTGGCTGGGCCACCACATCCTGCGACAGCGAGATCTTGAACACGATGAGGAAGGGCGCCAGGAACAGCGCCAGAAGCCACAGATACGGGACCGCGATCACCACCCAGCGGCCCCTGCCCTTCTCGCCCGCCATGGCCATGACTGCCTCCTAACGGGTCAGGAGGACGCCGGCGTCGGGATCAAACGTGACCCACACCTTGTCGTCCCATGAGATGGGCCGCGCCACGCGGCGCGACAGGTTCGGCTGGGACACCTTGAGGCGCTGACCGCAGGCGAGCTCCACATGGTAGATGTTGAGATCGCCCAGATAGCCGATGTCCCAGATTTCCCCGGCAAAGACATTCTCGCTCCCCTCCGGCGGCGGATCGAGGGAGATGCGCAGCTTCTCGGGCCGGATGGCGATGCAGGCATTGCCGCCCGCCGCCACCTCGCAGGGATGCGCCACGGTGAGGGGTGAGGTGGTCACATCGGAGGTGAGGCGCGTGATCTCGCCTTCGCAGGCGGTGACGGTTGATTCGATCAGGTTCACCTCGCCGATGAAGTCGGCGATGTAGCGCGTGGCGGGCTGCTCGTAGATCTCCGCCGGAGGGTCCACCTGCACCAGCACGCCATGGTTCATGACGGCGATGCGGTCGGCCACCGTCATGGCCTCCTCCTGGTCGTGGGTCACGATCAGGAAGGTCATGCCGAGGTCCATCTGCAGGTCCATCAGCTCGAACTGGGTCTCCTCGCGCAGCTTCTTGTCGAGGGCGCCGAGGGGCTCGTCCAGCAGAAGCACTTTCGGGCGCTTCGCGAGGGAGCGGGCGAGCGCGACGCGCTGGCGCTGGCCGCCGGAGAGCTGGTGCGGCTTGCGCTTGGCGAACTTCTCCAGCTTCACCAGCGTCAGCATCTCCTCGACGCGGGCGTCGATGTCGGCTTTCGGCATCTTGTCCTGCTTCAGGCCGAAAGCGATGTTGTCCGCCACGTTCATGTGCGGGAACAGCGCGTAGGACTGGAACATCATGTTCACCGGCCGCCGGTAGGGCGGCACCCCCGCGAGATCTTCTCCCGCGAGCGTCAGGCGGCCGGAGCTCGGCTCCTCGAAGCCGGCGAGCATCCGCATGAGGGTGGTCTTGCCGCAGCCCGAGGGACCGAGCAGGGCGAAGAACTCTCGCTCATAGATATCGAGGCTGACGTTATTGACCGCGGTGAAATCGCCGAACCGCTTGACGACGTTCTCGAAGCGGATGAGCGGCGTCTGGGTTGGATCCTTCCAGGGGGCGAATGTGCGCCGGACGGCGCCGATGGTTTCCTTGCGCGCCTTGTCCGCTGCCATGACTTCCCCCATCCAGGCCTCGTGGAACGAAGGCTAGCCGTGCGGAAGGAAACGCTCAAGCCGCAAGCAGGCGCATTTTTTCAGCGACCGCCGCCTGCCGAGCGCCCAACCGCGCCGGCCGGCTACGTCATCCACTGCCATCGATGCCGAGCCCCTTGCACCGCAGCGCCGCATGTACTAGAGGAGCGCTCCTGACGACGGCACACCCGTCGCCGCGGTTCCCGCTTCCGTGCGGCCCGCCGGCACGCTGCGGTAGCTCAGTGGTAGAGCACTCCCTTGGTAAGGGAGAGGTCGAGAGTTCAATCCTCTCTCGCAGCACCATTCCAGCCCATAATCCCCTGATTGGTCCGTGAGCGTACGCGCTCTAGCCGACTGCGCCAGCCATAACAGCCGCCTTCCCACGGCTCCCACGTTTCGCTCCCCGGCGGAGGTTGCAGTTCTGGTCGCAAGGGGCATGATCGCGCCCCTCGGTCGTGGCGGGAGCCTTCAGGGCGCATGAACATAAGGTTCCTTGAAACCTTCCTTTGGGTTGCCCGGCTGCGCAGCTTCTCCAGTGCGGCGGACCGGCTCTGCACGACGCAGGCGGCCGTCTCCAACCGCATCGCGACGCTGGAGAAAGACCTCGGCGTGCGCCTGTTCGACCGGGACCTGCGCAATGTCAGCCTCACGCCGGCCGGCGAGCGGGCGCTGGCCCAGGCCGAGACCATCGTGCGGCTCGCGGCCGATCTCAGGCTCGGCGTGGGCGATCCGCACCGGCTGCGCGGGCGCGTGGCCATCGGCACCATCGACACCATCGTCTATGCGTGGCTGCCGCGTCTCGTGGAGCATGTGAAGTCCATCTATCCCGAGGTGGACCTGGACCTCACCGTGGACAACAGCCTCACGGTGGCGCGCATGCTGCTCGAGGGCCAAGTGGACCTTGCGCTCATCGCCGGCCCGGTGCTGGCGCCGGGCTGCCGCAACATCGAGCTGTGCAGCTATGGCTGCGTGTGGGTCGCCTCCCCGCGCCTCGGGCTCCACGGCCGCCGCCTGATGCTGGAGGACATCGCCACCCAGCCCATCTTCGCCTTCTCGCGCGGCTCGCAGCCGCACCAGAACGTGCAGAAGCTCATCGAATCCTCCGGACTCGACCCGCACCTCGTCCGCATCCTCAACTCGAACTCGCTGGCCACCATCACCCGCCTCGTCCGCGACGGCATGGGCGTCGCGGTTCTGCCGGACGTGGTCGTTGCCGAGATGCTGGAGCGGGAAGAACTCGTGCTGCTGGATGTGGATGCGCGTATTCCGCCCCTGAACCTGCACGCCATTTTCCGCGACGAACCCGGCAGCCCCCTGCCCGGCCTGATCGCCCACATGGCCGCCGCGATCGCCGCCGGCGACCCTCTCGATGGGCATGCTGCGCTGCACACGGAATAAGCAGCACCCGCCTATGCCGTTCTCATAAGCATTGCTTGTCACGGCGGACAATTATTTCGCGTTTGTCGGGCCTTGGCGCCTCTGCTCTGCTTGCCTCACCAGCAAGGAGGCAGGGGCGTGAAGGTTTCGCTCATCCAGATGAACAGCCAAGGCGACAAGGCGGCGAACCTCAGCGCCGCCAAAGCACTGATCGAGGACGCGGTCGCTCTCGAACATCCCGACCTCGTGGTCCTGCCGGAATATTACGCCTGCCTCGGCGACACGCCCGAGGAGACTCAGGCCTCCGCCGAGACCTTCCCGGAAGGGGAGGCCTACCAGCTCATGTCCGGCCTCGCGCGGCGCCTGAAGGTGGCGATCCATGCCGGCAGCGTCGCCGAAAAAGACGGCAACGCCTTCTACAACACCACCCTGGTGTTCGGCCCGGATGGCAGCGAGATCGCCCGCTACCGCAAGATCCACCTGTTCGACGTGGAGATCACCGGCGGCACTGTCTACCGCGAATCCGACACGGTCAGCCGCGGCGACGAGGTGGTAACGTACAGGGTCGGCGACACCACGGTCGGCTGCGCCATCTGCTACGACATCCGCTTCCCCGAGCTGTTCCGCAAGCTGGCCGACAAGGGCGCCGACGTGATCGTGCTACCCGCCGCCTTCACCCTGATGACCGGCAAGGATCATTGGGAAGTGCTGGCCCGCGCCCGCGCCATCGAGACCCAGACGTGGTTCCTCGCGGTGGGCCAGACCGGCTCCCACGCCGGTGGCAGGAAGTGGTGCTGGGGCCATTCCATGGTCATCGACCCCTGGGGCCACATCGCCGCCCAGTGCTCGGACGGGGTGGGCTTCACCTCCGCGCGCCTCGACTTTTCCTACACCGGCAAGGTGCGCGCCAACGTTCCCGTTGCCCGCCACCACGTCCTCGCCTGAGCGGAGCCTGCCCCATGTTCATCGTCAACCCCATGCCGGAGCAGATTGCGCCGGACCTCGTCGCCGAGCTGGAGAAGTGCGAGGTGGCGACCATCGGCCACGTGCTGCATTCCGGCTTCGTGGACCCCGACATCCGCGCCGTTCTGCCGGGCAAGCGGGTGGCCGGCACCGCGGTGACCCTGCGCATTCCCCACGCCGACTCCACCCTGCTGCACTATCTCACCGCCTATGTGCGCCCCGGCGACGTTGTGGTGATCGAGCGCTGCGGCGACGCGCGGCACGCCTGCTGGGGCGGGGTCATCACCAACGCCATGAAGATGGCCGGGGTGAAGGCGGGCGTCATCGACGGCCCGGCGACCGACTTCTCTGAGATCGTGCGCGTGGACATGCCCATGTGGTGCCGTGGCCCCTCGCCCATCACCACCAAGCTACTCGGCCTCGAAGGCGCGCTGAACGTGCCGGTGAACGTGGGCGGCCAGACCGTTTCGCCCGGCGACGCCGTGCTCTGCGACGAGAGCGGCGTGGTGGTGCTGAAGCCGGCCGAGGCGCCGGCAGTGGCGGCCCGCGCCATCGCCATGCAGGAGGCGGAGGTCGTCCTCCTGTCGCGCCTCGCGGCCGGCGAGAAGCTTCCCGACATCTCCGGTGCCCGCGCCATGGTGGAGGCGAAGCTCCTGTCCGCCTGAGCCCGCCAAACCGCTGATTCAACACTTCACGAGAGGCCGCACAACCGGCCCGGTCACCTTTCCAGAGGGACAACGAGATGAACGCAGCACACAAGTTCGGAACCCTGTGCCTCCTCGCCGCCGGCCTCATGGCTGGTCCGGCCGCGGCGGAAACCAACCTGACGGTGATGGCCTATTCCGGCCTTTTCCAGGAGCGCTATACGAAGGCCGTCATCGAGCCCTTCATGAAGGCGCATCCGGACATCAAGGTCACCTTCTTCCCCCTACCCTCCTCCGCCGCCATGCTGGGCAACCTGCGCGCCCAGAAGGCCGCGCCGCAGGCGGACGTGGTGATCATGGACGTGTCGGTCTCCAAGGCCGGCACGGATGAAGGCCTCTTCACCAAGATCGACGAGACCAACATCCCCAACGTGAAGGACCTCTACCCCAATGCCCGCATCCCCAGCGTGGCCGGTGTGGGCGTGACCTTCGACAACCTCGTGCTGCTCTACAATGCCGAGCAGGTGAAGGAGGCTCCCAGGTCCTGGATGGAGATGGCCAAGGCGCCCTACAAGGGCAAGGTGGTGATCCCCGGCGTGCCGGACATCCAGGGCCTCGGCCTCGTGCTGATCCTCAACAAGGCCAATGGCGGCACCGACTATCTCGCCAACGTGGACAAGGGCCTCGCCGCCGTGGCCGAGATCGCCCCCAACGTGCAGACGTGGGAGCCCAAGCCCGAGGTCTACGCCCCCATCATCACCGGGCAGGCGACCCTCGGCGTCGGCTACAACGCCCGCGCCCAGGTGAACAGCGAGCAGTCCGGCGGGAAGATCAAGGCAACCATCCCGCAGGAAGGCACCATCTTCCAGATCAACACCATCAATCTGGTGGCGGGCGCCCCCGCGGCCGAGGCGGCGAAGACCTTCGTGAACTATGCGCTCTCCCCCGAGGCGCAGAAGAGCTTCACCGAGACCATGTTCTACGCCCCCACCAATTCCAAGGCCGAGATCACCGGTGCCGCGCTCGACCGCACCGCGGTGAAGAACCTCGACAAGGTGATGGCGGTGGACTGGATCGCCCTCGCGCAGGTGCGCGACAAGATCGCGGAGCAGTGGCGCCGCCGCGTCCTGCCGGCCAGCCGGTGAGGGCAGCCATGATCCACGCCGAGCCCGCCGAGATGACGCGCCTGGCGCAGGGACAGGGCTTCCTGTCCCTGCGGGGCCTCACCCGCCGCTATGACCATTTCACCGCGGTGGACGACCTCAATCTCGATGTGGCCAAGGGCGAGCTCGTCGCCTTCCTCGGCCCGTCGGGCTGCGGCAAGACCACGTCGCTGCGCATGATCGCCGGGCTGGTCCCCGCCTCTTCCGGCCATATCGTCGTGGACGGCCGCGACCTCACCGGCGTGGCGCCCTACAAGCGGGACATGGGGCTGGTGTTCCAGTCCTATGCCCTGTTCCCGCACATGGACATCGCCCGCAACGTGGCCTTCGGGCTGGAGATGCGGAAGGTGCCGAAGGCGGAAGCGGCGCAGAGGGTGAAGGAGGCCATCGCCATGGTCCGCCTCACCGGCCGCGAGCACCATCGCCCGGCCCAGCTTTCCGGCGGCCAGCAGCAGCGCGTGGCGCTGGCCCGCGCGCTGGTGGTGCGGCCGTCCATCCTGCTGCTGGACGAGCCGCTCTCCAACCTCGACGCCAAATTGCGCGACGAGATGCGCACCGAGATCCGTGACATCCAGAAGCGGCTCGGCATCACCGCCATCTTCGTCACCCACGACCAGATGGAAGCCCTCACCATTTGCGACAAGGTGGTGGTGATGAACCACGGCCGGCTGGAGCAGGTGGGCACGCCCCATGAGATCTACGAGCATCCGAAGACCGCCTTCGTGGCCGGCTTCGTCGGCCGCATCAACCGCCTATCCGGCCGGGCGTCCGGCGGCGTGGCGCAGGTGGCGGGGATCACGGTTTCCGCCCCCGGCTTCGAAGGCGACGTGGACGTGATGGTGCGGCCTCACCGCATGGTCCTGTCTACCGGTACGGCCCCGGCCGATGCGGGGCTGCACCAGCTCTCCGGCACCGTGACCCGCGCCACCTTCGCCGGCGACATCCTCGAATATGAGGTGGAAGCTGCCGGCACCCTTCTGAAGACCGAGGCCTCCACCCGCGGCGGCGAGGCCCTGCTCGCCCCCGGCACGCCCGTCACCCTGTCCTGGCGCCCCCAGGACACGTTCGTGTACGCCGCATCATGACGAGCCTCGCTCTCTCCCACGCGGAGCCGCGACGGCTCGGCCCCCTCGGCACGGCCAGCGCCTTGCTGCTGCCCATCGCCGTGGTGAATGCCATCGGCTTCCTGTGGCCGGTGGTGAACCTGCTGAAGATGTCGTTCCGCGAGGCGCAGGCCTCCGGCGCGCTCGGGGCGGGCTACAATCTGGACACCTGGACCAACGCCCTCACCGACAGCTTCACGCTGGAGCTCATCACCAACAGCGTGGGGGTCAGCCTCCTCATCACGGTGCTGACGCTCATCGCCTCCTACCCCATCGCGCTCTACCTGCACCGGTCCACCGGCACCTGGCGGACCGTGCTGATGGTTCTGGTGGTGGCGCCGCTGCTCACCTCCGCCGTGGTGCGCACCTATGGCTGGATCGCCATCCTCTCCGACCGGGGACTGGTGGCCAACGCGCTGATGGCCCTCGGCATGGCGGAGCCGCCGCGCCTGATGTTCAACCTCACCGGCGTCGTCATCGGCCTCACCGAGATCCTGATGCCCTACATGATCCTCGCGCTGCTCTCCGGCTTCGGCCGGCTCGATCCGCGGCTGGAGGAAGCGGCGCTGACGCTGGGCGCCTCGCCGCTCAAGACCTTCTGGCGGGTGGTGCTGCCCCTCACTGCGCCCGGCATGGCGCTGGGCGGGCTCCTGTGCTTCGTGCTCGCCATCTCCTCCTTCGTCACGCCGAAGCTGCTCGGCGGCGGGCGCGTGTTCCTGCTCGCCACCGAGATCTACGACCAGGCCATCGTGACCCTCAACTGGCCGCTCGCCGCCGCGCTCTCCATGATCGTGCTCGTGGTGTTCGGCATTTCCCTCACTCTCTACGCCCGCGCCCTGCGGCGCATCGCCTGAGGAGGAGAGACATGGACGAACGCCCCGTCTCCCCGGCCCTGAAGATCGCCGCCGGACTGATGTTCCTGTTCCTGCTGGCGCCGCTGCTGGTTGTACTGCCCATCTCCTTCAGCGGCGACGACTTCATGGCCTTCCCGCCCTCCAGCTGGAGCGTGAAGTGGTATGGCGCCATCTTCGCCAATTCGGTGATGATGAACGCCTTCTGGATCAGCCTCGCGCTGGCCTTCGTGGTCACCGTGCTGTCGCTCGGCATCGGCCTGCCGGCGGCCTATGCGCTGGTGCGCCTCAAGCCGCCGGGCGCGGAAGCCCTCTCCAACCTGTTCTCGGCGCCGCTCCTGCTGCCCACCATCGTGCTCGGCCTCGCCCTGCTGCTGGTGTTCGCGCCCATGGGCCTCATCGGCTCCTTCCAGGGGCTGGTGGCCGCCCATCTGATCGTCACGCTGCCCTATGCAGTGCGGGTGCTCTCGACGGCGCTGGCCAACCTGCCGCTCACGGTGGAGGAGGCGGCCGGGATGCTCGGCGCGCGGCCGCTCACCGTCTTCTTCCGCGTTACCCTGCCCATGATGCGCTCGGGGCTCGTCTCCACCACCGCCTTGTGCTTCCTCGTTTCCTTCGACGAGGTGGTGCTCTCCCTGTTCATGACCGGACCGCGCCTGCAGACGCTGCCGGTGGCCATGTACAACCACGTGGATCAGCAGGCGGACCCCATGGCGGCCGCCATCTCGGTGCTGCTCGTGGTGCTGACCCTCGCCGTCGTGCTGGTCGTGGACCGCACCGCCGGCCTCACCCGGACCTTCGTGAAATGACATCGGCCGGCGGCTGACGCCGGCCCCTTCCCACCGCTTTGCCGCCGACCCGCCTTGCGCGGGAACGGGAGAGCCTTGCCTGACGCTCGGAGCCCTGACGTGACCTCCTCCCTCGCCTCCTTCGCCTTCTGGCTCACCGCCCCGGTGTTCCCGCACATCGAGATCGCGCGGGATGCCGGCTTCACCGCCGTGGTGCTCGACATCGAGCACGGCACCTTCAACCTCGACGACCTCGACCGGGTGATCCCCTTCTGCCGGGCGCTGGGCATCAAGGTCTATGCCAAGGTGCTCGGCCCGCTCACCGAGCCGATCCAGCAGGCGCTCGATTTCGGCGCCGATGCGGTCATCATTCCCCACATCGCCGGCGTGGACCATGCGCGGCAGGTGACCGGCGCCGCCAAATATCCCCCGCTCGGTGTGCGCTCCTACGCCGGTGGCCGCACGGTGATGTACGGCCCCGCCTCGCCCACCTACGCCTCGGACGAGAACGCCCGGGTCAAGTGCTGGCCGATGATCGAGAGCCGGGAATCCCTCGCCGACGTGGAGGCCATCGCGGCCCTGCCAACGGTGGACGGCCTGTTCGCCGGCCCCACCGACCTTGCCATGGCGGCGAGCAACGAGCGCTACACCTTTTCCGACGCCGACAAGGCCGACATCGCCCGCATCGCCGCCGCCGCGAAGGCGGCCGGCAAGCCCTGGGTGATGCCCTGCTGGACCCAGCCAGAGCGCGCCTTCGCCAAGGCGCACGGCGTCTCCGTCACCGTGGTGGGCGCGCAGTTCTACATGGTGCGCGCCGCCTTCGCGTCCCTGGTGGATGGCCTTTCCGCCGAAGGCCTCATCTGACCCGCCCCTTCATTCAGACATCGAGTGACCCCATGAGCACCCCTTCCATCCGCATCGCCGTGGACATCGGCGGCACCTTCACCGACATCGAGATCCTCGACGGGCGGACCGGCGAGATCCACCAGATGAAGACGCCGAGCACGCCATCCGATCCGTCCATCGGCCTGCTCACCGGCATCAAGCAGGCGAGCCAGCGCTTCGGCTTCGCCCTGGATGAGGTGCAATACCTGCTGCACGGCACCACCATCGCCACCAATGCGGTGCTGGAGCGCAAGCTGCCCCTCGGCGCGGTGGTGACCACCGCCGGCTTCGAGGACGTGATGCAGATCGGCCGCCACGGCCGCACCGATGTCTATGCCATCACCGCCTCGCCCCAGCCGGCGCTGGTGAAGCGCCGCTTCTGCTACGGCCTCAAGGAACGCATCGGCGCCGACGGCCGCATCATCACCGCCCTCGACCCGGCCGAGGTGAAGGCGCTGGCCGGCCATCTGAAGCAGGCCGGCGTGAAGTCCGTCGCCGTCTGCTTCCTCAACGCCTATGCCAATCCCGCGCACGAGCAGCAGGCCGGCGCGATCCTGCGCGATCTCCTGCCGGGCATCGAGATTTCGCTCTCCTCCGACATCTCCCCCGAGCTGCGCGAATATGAGCGCATGTCCACCACCACCCTGAACGCGCTGCTGGTGCCGGTGGTGAAGACCTACACCGACCGCCTCGCCGGCAAGCTGAAGGAAGAGGTGCCGCAGACGCAGGTCTATCTCGTCCAGTCCAACGGCGGCGTGGCGGGCCTTGCGAAGGCCGGTCGCGAGCCGGCGCGGCTGCTGCTGTCCGGCCCCTCCGGCGGTGCGGCCGCGGCCAAGCGCCTGTCGGTGGCGCTCGACGAACCGAACCTCGTCGCCGTGGACATGGGCGGCACCAGCTTCGACGTGTCCGTGGTCCACGAGGGCAATGTCTCCATGGTCAATGAAGGCGAGGTGGACGGCCTGCCCGTGCGCCTGCCCATGATCGAGATGCGCACCATCGGCGCCGGTGGCGGCTCCATCGCCTGGGTGGATGATGGCGGACGCCTGCGCATCGGCCCCCACAGCGCGGGCGCCGAGCCCGGCCCCGCATGCTACGGGCGCGGCGGGAACCGCCTCACCGTCACCGATGCCAATCTGCTGCTCGGCCGGCTCGACGGATCGAGCTTCATGGGCGGCGGCATGGGCCTTGATCGCGCCCCAGCCGCGCGGGCGGCGGACGAGGTGTCCGGCAAGCTGAAGCTCTCGGCTGAGGAGACGGCGGCGGGCGTCATCGCCGTCACCAATTCCAGCCTCGCCACCGCCATCCGCCTGTCCTTGTTCGAGAAGGGCATGGACCCGGAGGATTTCGCCCTCCTCTCCTTCGGCGGCGCCGGCGGCGTCCATGCCTGCGAGGTGGCCGAGGAGCTGGGCATGAACAAGGTGATCTTCCCCGCCCACGCCTCCACCCTGTCGGCCTGGGGCATCCTATGGTCGGACATCACCCACGATCTCTCCTCCACCCAGATCGGGCTTCTTTCGGACCTCGGCGACAGCCTCGCCCAGCGCGCCGTCCAGCTGGCGCAGGATGGCGACCGGCTCTTGGCGGAAGATGGCGTCGCGGCCGAGAACCGTGGCTTCGAATGGGCGCTGGACCTGCGCTACCAGGGCCAGGCCTTCGACCTGCGCGTGCCGCTCGATGAGGCCGACTTCTCCGCGCAGGGCATCGCCCGCGCCACCGCTGCCTTCCATGCGCTGCACCGCCAGCGCTTCTCCTATGACGAGCCCGCCGTGCCGGTGGAGGTGGTGGCGCTGCGCCTGTCCGCCATCGGCCGACTCGCCAAGCCCACGCCGGCTCCGGCGGTGGCGGGCGTCGCCGCCGCAGACAAGTCCCGCTCCGTCTATGGCCGGGGCGGGTTCGTGGAGACCCGCGTGGTGGCCCGCGAGGCGGTGACCGCCGAGGGCGTCGCCGGCCCCGCCGTGGTGGAGGAGGTCTACACCGCCACCTACCTGCCGGCCGGCTGGACCATCCGCTCCCATGCCACCGGCGCGCTCGTGGCCGAGCGCACGCAGCGCCACTGACACCTTGAGGACCTTCACGCCATGACATCCATCGATCCCGTCCGCCTCGAGGTGATCCGCAATGCGCTGGTCGCCGCCTCCGAGGAAATGAGCCTCACCATCTGGCGCACCAGCCGCTCCACCGTGGTGCGCGAGATCCTCGATTTCTCCACCGCCGTGTTCGATGCCGAGGGCCGCAACATCGCCCAATCGGCCCGCATCCCGGTGCATCTGAATTCCATGTCCGACTGCCTGAAGCGGATTCTGGAGGCCCACATTCCGCTTGAGGCGTGGTCCGAGGGCGACGTCATCGTCACCAACGATCCCTATGCCGGCGGACAGCATCTGCCGGATATCCAGACCTTCCGCCCGGTGTTCGTGGACGGCAAGCGCGTCGCCATCGTCGGCACGCTCTGCCACCATGTGGACGTGGGCGGCGGCGCGGCCGGCTCGTATTACGCGGCGGCCACCGAGATCTTCCACGAAGGCATCCGCATTCCCCCGCTGCGCCTCGTGGAGAAGGGCACGCTCAACACCGGCGTGTTCGAGATGCTGCTCTACAATGTGCGCCAGGCGGAGGAGACGCGCGGCGACCTCAACGCCCAGATCGCGGCGCTGGGCATCGGCGCCAAGGCGGTGGCGCGCATCGCCCGCAAATATGGCAGCGATACGCTCTCCGCCGCCATGTCCGCCATCCTCGATGGCTCCGAGCGCATGATGCGTGCGGCCATCGCCGCGCTGCCGGACGGGACCGCCTCCTTCGTGGAGACGGTGGACGATGACGGCCAGTCGGAGGAGCCCATCCGCCTTGAGGTGACGATCACCAAGGCGGGGGATTCCATAACACTCGACTTCGCCGGCTCCAGCCCGCAGGTGCGCGGCCCGGTGAACAACACGCCGGCCATGACCTGCTCGGCGGTCTATTACGCGCTGCTCGCCGCCCTCGGCTCGGACATCCCCGCCAATTCCGGCTGCTACCGGCCGGTGAGTGTCGTCCTGCCCGAAGGCAGCGTAGTGAACGCGCAATTCCCCGCCCCCGTGGCCGGGCGCATGGTGGTGAACCACCGCATCGCCACCGCCGTGTTCGGGGCCCTCGCCCAGATCGCGCCGGAGCGGATTCCGGCGGCTTATTACGCCATCTCCTACGTCTATGCGGTCTCGCTGGTGCGGCCGAATGCCAAGCGGCAGGTCTATTTCGACATCGAGGTGGGCGGCTGGGGCGGCCATGCCGGCGGGGATGGGGCGAGCGCCCTGTCCTGCGGGCTCCACAACAACACCAACGCGCCCATCGAGATGGTGGAGGCCAAATATCCCGTGGTCTTCACCCGCTACGGCCTCCTGCCGGACAGCGGCGGCGCAGGCGAGAACCGCGGCGGGCTCGGCCTCGTGCGCGAGTTCCGGCTTGAGGCGCCGGAGGGCTCCCTCTCCACCAATTTCGAGCGCTTCCGCTTTCCGCCCTACGGCATCAAGGGCGGAAAGCCCGGCTCCCTCTCCTCCACCACCGTCACGCGGGCAGATGGCTCAGCCGTGAGCCTCAATTCCAAGGTCTCGGGCATTCCGCTGCAGGCCGGCGACACGGTGACCATCAAGACCTCCGGCGGCGGCGGCTTCGGCAACCCCGCGGACCGTGACCCGGCACGGCTCGCCGAGGACATCGCCGAGGGCCTCGTGACGGAGGAGGCCGCGCGCACCTTGTATGGCTACGCCAGCGAGGCGGAAAAGGGAGAGGCGGCGTGAGCGCCAAACCTTCCGTGCCCATGGTCTCCCTCAGCCTCAAGCAGGTTGAGGATCTGACCTTCCGCGCGCTGATCGCCTGCCGTGTCAGCCCGGCCAACGCCCTCTCGGTCACCGCGTCGGTGGTGGCCGCAGAGGCCGAGGGCGTGCACAGCCACGGCCTCGCCCGCCTGCCCACCTATTGCGCCCACGCCAAGGTGGGGAAGATCGACGGCCATGCCGCGCCGGACCTGAGCCGCCCGCGGCCCGGCCTCGTGCGTGTGGACGCACAAGACGGCTTCGCCCATCCCGCCATCGATCTCGGTCTTCCCGCCCTGCTCGGGGCTGCAAAGGCGCAGGGCATCGCGGCGCTGGCGGTGACCAATTCCTACAATTGCGGCGTCGTGGGCTACCATGTGGAGCGCATCGCCAGGGCAGGCCTGATGGCGCTGGGCTTCGTGAATGCCCCGGCCTCCATCGCCCCGGTGGGCGGCACGCGGCCGGTGTTCGGCACCAATCCCGTCGCTTTCGCTGTGCCCCGCGCCGGTGAAGACCCGCTGGTTCTCGACCAGTCCTCCAGCGTCATCGCCAAGAGCGAGATCGTGGTGCACCAGCAGCGGGGCGAGAAGATCCCGCTCGGCTGGGCGCTCGACAGGAACGGCCAGCCCACGGACGACCCCGCCGCCGCTCTCGACGGGGGCACCATGGTTCCCTCCGGCGGTCACAAGGGGGCGGGGCTGGCGCTGATCGTGGAGCTGTTCGCGGCCTGGATCACGGGGGCGAACCTTTCCCTCGACGCTTCCTCCTTCGCCGACAATGCCGGCGGCGCGCCGCGCACCGGGCAATTCTTCATCGCGGTGGATCCAAGCCCGCTGGCCGGGCCCGACGCGGCGGCGCGGCTGGCCCACCTTTTCGCGGCCATCGTGGAACAGGAGGGTGCGCGCCTGCCCGGGACCCGCCGCGCCGCGGCCCGTCGGCTGACGGCGGAAGCGGGGGTGCGCATTCCGGCCGCCTTGAAGGAGCGGCTTGACGCCATCGCGGCCGGCGCCTGAGGGACGAGCGGATGGGCGCGCGGCCTAGCCAGCGCCCACACGCGAAGGGTGACGAGGGTGCCTCAGACCGCCTCGATGACCATGGCGATGCCCTGCCCGCCGCCGATGCACATGGTGACGAGCCCGTACTTGCCGCCGATGCGCTTGAGCTCATGGAGGATCTTGACGGTCAGGATCGCTCCCGTTGCCCCGACGGGATGGCCGAGGGCGATGGCCCCACCATTGGGATTGACCTTGGCCGGGTCGAAACCGAGCGCCGCGCCCACCGCGCAGGACTGAGCGGCGAACGCCTCGTTGGACTCGATCACGTCGAGATCGTCCACGCCAATGCCGGCACGGGCAAGCGCGGTGCGCACGGCCGGAACCGGGCCCATCCCCATCTCGGCGGGATCGACGCCCGCAAGCCCCCAAGAGACGAGGCGCGCCAGCGGCGTCAGGCCACGCTTGGCGACCGCCTCCCGCGAGGCGAGGACGACTGCGCCCGCGCCGTCATTGATGCCCGATGAATTGCCGGCGGTGACGGTTCCGCCCTTGGCGAAGACCGGGCGCAACCGCGTGAAATCCTCAAGGCTCGCCTCCCGCCGGACATGCTCATCGGTGTCGAAAATGACGGTGCCCTTCCGGCCGGAGAGTTCGAACGGGGCGATCTCGTCCTTGAAGTATCCCGCCGAGATGGCGTGCGCGGCCCGCCGATGGCTTTCGAGCGCGGCGGCGTCCTGGGCTTCCCGGCTGACATCGTAGCGCTGCGAGACGGTTTCTGCGGTCACGCCCATGTGGCCGTGGCCGAACGGATCGGTCAGCACACCCACCATCATGTCCGCTGCCTGCGCATTGCCCATGCGCTGGCCCCAGCGGGCGCCGGGCAGCAGGTAGCCGGCACGGCTCATGCTCTCGGCACCGCCCGCGAGCGCGGTCTCCGCATCGCCCAGCATGATCCCATGGGCGGCGGTAAGGATCGCCTGGAGGCCGGAGCCGCACAGGCGGTTCACCGTGAGCGCCGGCGCCTCCTTCGGCACGCCCGCCTCCATGGCGACGACGCGGGAGATGTACATGTCGCGCGGCTCGCCATGGATGACATTGCCGACCACGCTCTGACCGATCTCCTCGGCCGCAAGGCCGGACCGGGAGATGGCGGCGCGGGCCGCGTGCGCGCCGAGCGTCGTTGCCGGCACGTCCTTCAGACTTCCCCCAAAATCGCCGATGGCCGTACGCGCTGCTGAAACGAAAAAGACTTCGGCGCCACTCATGGGAACGTCCTTCGGTGTGCGGTCATTCGATGCGGAATCGAAATATCAGCGAATTGGAAGCCGGCCTACTCTGACGACAGAGAGCCATACTGGCGATGCCGCCGCCCTGCGGTGAGCGGCGAGACGTGCGCGGGGTTCAGCCCTGCCGCCACGCCCGCTCGGCCTCATCCCATGCCGCGAGCGGCTGGAGATCGGGCACCCAGGCGAGGCCCGACTTGCCATCGGAGGACACCGCGTCCGACGTGACGACCACATCCAGCAGCGCCGGCCGGTTGGCCAGCGCGCGGGCGATGGCGGGGGCAAGGTCCTCCTCGCGCTCCACGCGCTCGGCATGCATGCCGAAGGCCCGCGCCATCATGGCATGATCGGAATGCTGGAGGCGCGTGCCCACCACCTTGCCGTGGGTCTCCTCCTGGTCACGAACCTCGATCTGCCACGCCCCGTTATTGGCGACGACAATGAGCACCGGCGCATTGTGGCGCACCGCCGTGTCGATCTCGATGGCATTGAAGCCGAAGGCGCCATCGCCGGTGGCCACCAGCACCGGCTTGTCGGGATATTCGAGGCTGGCGGCGATGCCGTAGGGCACCCCGACGCCGATGCAGCCGAACGGTCCGGGATCGAGCATGGCATCGGCGCTGAGGCCGACGCGCCCGAAGGCGAGGAAATCGCCGCCGTCATTGATGACCACCGCGTCCCGGCCGACCGCATCCTGCAAGGCGGCGAGCAGGCGATTGGGGTGGAGCCGTCCATCGGCGCCGGCGGGAGCGGCAGCCATGGACTGGCGCAGCTTTGCCGCGCGTGCCCGGTGCCCGTCGCGCAGCTTGCCCGCCCAGTCCGGATCGATGGCGGACGCGCGATTGCCGGCGGCCTCGACCATGGCGTTAAGGGTCGCCGCCACGTCCGCGACGATCTCCACCGCCCCGCGCCGGTTGTCGCGCACCTCAGCGGCGGCATCGCTGATGCGCACGAACTGCGCGGCACCGAACACGGCGGGCGAACCGAAGCCGAGCTGGAAATCAAGCTTGCGCCCCACGGTCAGCACCACGTCCGCATCGCCCATGGCCGCGCCGCGCATGGCGCCGACGACGGCGGGGTGGTCATCGGGGATCACGCCGCGGCTCTCGCCGGTGTCGAGATAGACGGCGCCGAGCCGATCGAGGAATGCGGAGAGTTCGGGCCCCGCCTGCCGCGCGCCGCGGCCGGAAATGACGAGAACGCGCCGCGCGCTCCACAGGAGATCGACCGCCGCGGCGACACGGTCCGGGTCAGGCAGCGCGCGTACGCGCGGCTTGGCGGTCATGTGCTCCGCCATCCGGAGCGCCTCGGGGACAGGAGCGCGCAGGGTATCCACCGGAAAATCGATGAAGGCCGGGCCGGGCACGCCACCCTCCCCCAGCGCGCAGGAGATCGCCTCGTCCAGCTCGGCAAGCGCCAGCGAGGGCTCGCGCACGGTGCGGGCATAGCGGGTGATGGGCCGCAGCAGCTGGCTCTGGTCCATGTCCTGAAGGCCGCCGCGGTTCTCCTGCGGACGGGGCGAGGCGCCGGACAGGATCAGGACCGGCGCGCGCGAGACATTGGCATTGGCGATGCCGGTGATGGCATTGGTCACGCCCGGCCCGGCCGTCACGAGGGCGACGCCGAGGTCGCCCGTCAGTTCCGCATGCGCCTGCGCCATGTGCACCGCCGCGCGCTCGTCGCGGACATCGATGATGGCGATGCCCTCGGCGTCGAGGTGCATCCACAGCGGCATGATGTGCCCGCCGCACAAGGCGAACACGCGCTTCACGCCGCGTTGCTTCAACACCTTCGCCACCATGGCGGCGACGCTGTCGGCAGAGACCTTCATGGACGTTCTCCCTGGCGCCTGCGCAGCCGCGCGGCGCTGTTCTGATGCGGCGAACCTTGGGGGTCAGACCTTCTCGCGGGCGAAGCGGGTCTTCAGCTCGCGATAGAGGATCTTGCCGGTGGCGTTGCGCGGGATGTCCTCGTGGCGGACGAAATCGAAGGAGCGCGGGCGCTTGTAGCCGGCGAGGCCATCCTTCACCCATTCCGCGAGCGCCGCTTCGGAGAGCGAGGCACCGTTCTCGGTGACGATGACGGCGTGGACGCGCTCGCCCCATTTGCCGTCCGGCACGCCGATGACCGCCACGTCGCGTACCTGCGGATGGGCCGCGAGCACCTGCTCCACCTCGGAGGGATAGACGTTCTCCCCGCCGGAGATGATCATGTTGCTCTTGCGGTCGACGAGATGGATGTATCCGTCCGCATCCCGCCGGGCCATGTCGCCCACCGAGCAATAATCGCCGCGGAAGGCCTCGCGGGTCTTTTCCGGTAGCCGCCAGTAGCCGTCGAAGGTGTAGGGCGTGCGCGAGAAGAGTTCGCCGACGCCGCCGTCCGGCACCTCGTTGCCGTCCTCATCCAGCAGGCGGATCGGTGCCGAGCCGATGCATTCGCGCCCCACCGAGCCGAGCTTGGAGAACTGCTCATGGGGATGCAGGAAAGTCACCCAGCCGGTCTCTGTTGCGCCGTAGAGCTCGAACAGGCCGGAATTGGGGAACATCTCCATCACCGCGCGCTTGGTGTCCGGCCGCGCGGGGGCGGACGAGACCATGAGCTTGGTCACCGAGCCGAGGTCGTAGCGCGCCCGCTCGGCACCGGACAGGCCGAGCATCAGCACGTAATGGGTGGGCACCAGCGAAGTGAAGCTCGCCCCGCTTTCCGCCAAAGTGCGCACGCAATGCTCGGGATCGAAGTTCGCCCGCGAGTAGATGTTGATTGTGCCGCCGCAATAGGCGAAGGCACCGAAGAAGTAGAGCGAATTGGCATGGCACATGGGCATCACCAGCAGGGCGCCGTCCTTGCGGTGGATGCCGAGCTCGATCTCGGTGGTGAGCGCGAGCAGCGCGCTGCCGCGATGGCTGCGGATGGCCCCCTTCGGGTTGCCGGTGGTGCCGGACGTGTACATGAGCGTCCAGGGATCATGCTCCAGCACTACCTGCCCGGGTTCGCGCGCGGAGGCGGCGGCGAGCAGCGCCTCGTAATCGCGAAAGCCCGCAGGCGCCGGGCGAGAGCCGAAATGAATGATGCGTTCGTCGCCGATGGGCAGGTCGGCGCGCACCTCTTCCACCACGCCCGCCAGCGCATCCTGCACGATGAGGGCGGCGACATCGGCGTTCTCGGCGATGAAGCGCACTTCCCGTCCGGTGAGGCGGAAGTTGATGGGCACCGCCACCAGGCCGGCCTTGGCGGTGGCGGCGTAGATTTCCACCCATTCGATGCAGTTGTAGGCGAGCACCGCGACCCGGTCGCCCTTGACGAGGCCAAGCCCGAGCAGCGCATTGGCGAGGCGGCAGGCTCGCGCATTCCACAGCGCGAAGCTCATCTCCCGCTCCAGGTCGCGGGCCCCGATCCGCTCGGGAGATAGGCGCGCGTGGGCGGCGAGCATCTGCCCGAAATTCAGCACGTCAGTCATGATGCGATCTCCGAATGCGGCGCTCGGGGCCGCGCGATCAACGGATGAAGCCGGTCGAGATCCACGGCACGGCGGCGACGATGAGCGTGCCGATGAAGAGCGCCGCGATGTACCCGATCATGGGCCGCATGCCCTCGTCCGGCCGGATGCGGCTGATGGCGGAGGCCGCGTAGTATCCGACGCCGAACGGAGGGGCGAAGAGGCCGATGCCCATGGCGAGGATCACCACCATGGAATAGTGCACCTCGTTCACCCCCACCTGCCGGGCGATGGGAAACAGGAGCGGCCCGAAGAGCACGATGGCCGGGATGCCTTCCAGCAGGCTGCCGAGCACGATGAAGGCGACGAGGGACACCAGCATGAAGCCCACGGCACCGCCCGGCAGGCTCGTCATCATGTGAGCCAGCGCTGCGGAGAAGCCGGACTGGGTGAGCGCCCAGGCCATGCCCGTGGCGGCGCCGATGATGAGGAGGATGGCGCCGGACAGCGCCGCCGTATCCACCAGCATGGGATAGAGCCGCCGCCAGTCGAACCGGCGATAGATGAGGAGCCCGGCCAGCACCGCGTAGGCGATGCCGATGGTGGACACCTCGGTGGCGGTTGCGACGCCCTCGATCACCGCCGCCCGAATGATGAACGGCAGCGCAATAGCCGGCAGCGCCACCACAAGGGCCTTGGCGATCTCACCGAAGCTCGCCCGGCGCACGCCGGAGAGGTCATCCTTGCGGCTGCGCAGCCACACCACGCAGCACAGCAGCGCGCCCACCACCAAAGCCGGCATGAGGCCGCCCGCGAACAGCGCGGCGATGGAAACGCCGGTGACCGAGCCGATGGTGATCAGCACGAGGGAGGGCGGAATGGTCTCGGTCTGCGCACCGGTGGCGGCGAGCAGGGCGAGCAGCTCGCCGCGATCCGCCCCGCGCTTCTCCATCTCCGGCAGCAGCACGGGGGCGATGGCGGCCATGTCCGCGGCCTTGGAGCCGGAGATGCCGGAGACGAGATACATCGCCCCGACCAGCACATATTGCAGGCCGCCGCGCACATGGCCGAGCAGGCTGGCAAGGAAGGCCAGCATGGCCCGCGCCATCCCGGTCATCTCGATGAGCACGCCGAGGAAGACGAACAGCGGCACCGAGAGCAGGACGAAGTGGCTCATGCCCTCGTCCATCCGTCCGATCACCACCGAATGCGGCAGGCGCGTGGTGAGCGCGATGTAGCCGAAGGTGGCCGTGGCGAAGGCGAACGCGATGGGAATGCCGGCCAGAACCATCGCCCCCACCAGCCCCACGAAGAAGATGAGCAGATTGAGGTTGCCGAGCCCGGTGAAGGACGGGCGCAAGGCGGCGAAGACCGCCGCCGCCACCACCACGAGCGCCACGGCGGCGAGCGTCACCCGCCAATCCGTCCGTTCGATGAGCCGCAGCACCGCGAGGACGAGCATGAGCGCGAAGCCCACGGGCAGCGCCGCCACGCGCCAGCCGGCGGAGATGTCGAGGGCGGGGGTCGCGACGATGATCTCGTCCACCGCGAACTCGTAGGCTGCGCCGAGGGCGAGCGAGAGGAAGAGCAGCGGAACCGCGATGGCCAGCGCATCGAAGAAGCCGCGGAACGGCTGGCGCAGGCCGCCCACGAAGGCGCTCATCCTCATATGCTCGCCGCGCTCGAACGCGACGACGGCCCCGAGCATGGCAAGCCACAGGAACAGGATGCTCGCCAGCTCGTCCGACCAGATCAGCGGCGCGTGGAACACGTAGCGCGCCAGAACGCCGGCGAACAGCACGAGAATTTCGGCCACGACGAGGACCGCCACGGCGGCCCCCGTCACGTTGCGGATCAAGGTGCCGATGCGCGCCGGAATTCCGGTCGCGGCAACGGCCCGTGCGGGGACGATGCCCATCTCGAGCTGCACGTCGGCCTCCCGTTCAGCCGACGGGGCCGGCGAATTTCTGAAGCAGGTTCCAGGCTTCGTCGCCGAACTTCGCGCGGGCATCCTTGTAGAAGGACGTCTTGGCGAGCGCCTGCTGGAAGACTTCCGCATTGGTGGTGTTGAAGACGAGGCCCTTCGCCTCCAGATCGGCCTGCAGGGTCTGGTTGGCCTTCACGATATCCGACCGCTGCTTGATGGCAGCGGCGTTGAAGTGCTTTGCCATCACCTGCTTCAGGTCATCCGGCACACTCTTCCAGACCTTGCCGCTAGCCAGCAGCCAGAAGCCGTCCCACGCATGGTTGGTGAGCGAGCAATACTTCTGCACCTCGAAGAACTTGGCGGTGTAGATGAGCGCCAGCGGGTTTTCCTGCCCATCGGCGATCTTCGTCTGGAGCGCCGAATAGGCTTCGGCGAGCGGGATCGATACCGGCGATGCGCCGAAGGCCGAGAACATGGAGACCCACAGCGGAACCAGCGGCACGCGGATCTTGAAGCCGGCGAGGTCGCCCGGCTCCCGGATCGGCCGGGTGGAACTGGTGATCTGGCGGAAGCCGTTGTCCCACACCTTGTCGAAGCCGACGAGGTTGGCCTTCACGAGGTTGGAGCGGATGAGGTCGCCCACCGCCCCGTCCATGGCCGCCCACACCTTGTCATAGCTGGTGAAGGCGAAGCCGACGCCGGTGAGGGCCGTGATGGGCAGGATGGTGGAGAGCACCGTGCCCGGCATGGTCGCGAGCTCAAGGGCGCCGGAGCGCAGCTGGCTCATCATGTCCGGATCGCTGCCCAGCTGATTGTTGGGGAACAGCGAGATGTCGAGCGCCCCGCCGGTTTCCGCCGAGATGGCGGCGATGGCCTCGCGCAGGCGCACGTTCACGGAATGGCTGTCCGGCAGGTCGTTGCCGAACTTCAGCTTCAGCGGCTCGGGCTTGGCGAACACGGCCGGCGCCGCGAGCGAAACGCCGCCCACGGCAGCACCGCAGGCGGCAGTGAACTGAAGGAACGAGCGTCGATTGAAGGTGGTCATCTGGCGTTTCTCCCGGGGCAGGCGTGCCGGACTGAATGTCCAGTCTGAATTCGAATTCAGAATACGAATTCGAAAATCAAATGCAAGCCCTATCCAGACGCGGCCGGCAGGGGGTATATTTGGGGCTTAGAGAGGGGACAGATGCGCGCGCTTGCCAGCCAGCCCAGCCTTGTCGACCAGGTTGTCGAGGCCATCACCGCGGAGATCGTCCGCGGTGATCTCCCGTCGAATTCGCGCCTGATCCAGGACGAGCTGGCCCGCGCCTATGGCGTGTCGCGCCAGCCGGTCCAGCAGGCGCTGCTTCTGCTGCGCAGTCGTGGGCTGGTGAAGGAGGCGGAAGGCAGGGGCCTGATCGTCGCGCCGCTCGACGTGGACTTCATCCGCAACCTCTACCAGATCCGCGCCGCCATCGAAGGGCTCGCCGCAAGCCTCGCCGCACGCAACGGCAGCGCCCGGGCGAAAGCGGAAGGCACGCGCTTCATCGAGATGGGACTCGAGGCGGTGAAGAGCGGCTCGCTCGACAAGCAGATCGAGGCGGACATCGCCTTCCACGCCTTTCTCGGCGAGATATCCGGCAATCCGCTCCTCAACGAGACGACGTCACCCCACTGGCCGGCGCTGCGCCGCGTGATGGGCGAAGTGCTGAGAGAGGACGTGGGCATGCCCAGCAACATCTGGGATGAGCACTCCGCCATCATGGCCGCGGTCGTCGCGGGCGACGGGGAAAAGGCCGAGCGCCTGGGCCGCGAACACATCCTGCGTGCGGCGGACGTGTTCGTCGCGCGGCTGAAAGCCCAGCAGAAGCAGCAGAGCCGCGCCTCGACCAGCCGTCGCATCCGCCTCAATCCGCGCGCGGTCGCGGCAGACTGAGCCGTCCCCGCAAGACAGATCGGGCGTCAGGCCTGTGCTACGGCGCAGGTGCACTCAGCGCGTCTTGCCCGCGAGATAGGACGCAATGCGCCCCCGCAGCCCCGGCACCGCCAACGAGCGGACGAGGTCGGCGAGGTCGGCATCGCCGGTGTCAGGTCCGGTCAGGCCGAGGATGCGGGCGGTGGCCGGTGGCGTCAGGCCGCTCTGCGCTGCGACGAGGCGTTCCGCGCTCGGCAGCAGGTCGTCCTCTTCCACGAGGTGCGTGAGCAGGCCGATCGCCAGCGCCTCCTCGGCGCCGACGGTCGCGTCTGCCAGCAGGATGGCGCGGGCGCGATCCGTTCCGACGATGGCCGCAAGTCGCCGCGTGCCCAGCGCCACGCCGAAGCGGAAGCCGGGAAAGCGGAAGCGCGCCCGGCGGGTGCCGATCCTGTAGGTGCAGGCCACAGCCAGGTCCGCACCCGCCCCGATGGCCGCCCCCCCGATGAGGGCGAAGGATGGCACCGGCGCCCGGCTCACGGACTGCAGCAGCAGTTCGAGCCGCACGAAGCGCAGCAGCAAGTCGCCTTCGCTTTGCTGCTCGACGCCGGCGAGATCGAAGCCGCCGCAGAACACACGGCCGCCCGCCAGCGCGAACGGCCGCCCGTCCTCCGTAGCCTGCTGGACGAACGCGCTCAGGCCGGCCACCAGCGACGGATCGAGGGCATTGGCCTGCTCGGGACGCGCCAGCGTGGCGATCCTGAGCACTCCGGCCTCGCTGAGGTCGATCACTGCGCTGCTTTCAGGGGTCGCGCGGTCCATTCCTCGAACACCTCGTCATTGTGCTCGCCAAGCAAAGGCGGCCGCCGGCTGATCTCGAACGCAAAGTCCGACAGTCCCACCGGAAAGCCTACGGTGTCCGCCACCGCACCATTGGGCATGGTGATGGGCAGCACCCATCCCCTGTCCTGCACATGCGGATCAGACAGGATCTCAGCGAAGTCGTTGATGGGCGCACAGGGCACGCCCAACGCATCGAACGCCGCCAGCCATTCCGCCGCCGTCCGAGTGGCGAAGATGGGCTGGAGGATCGCCGCCAGCTCCTGCTGGTTGCGCGCCCGCAGGGACTGGGTGGCAAAGCGCGGATCATCGGCGAGATCGGGCCGCCCGACGATGTCGCAGGTGTCGCGCCAGAGCTTGTCATTGCCGGCGGCGATGGTGAACGGCTTGTCCGCCGCGTCGAACCCGGCATAGGGCGCATTGCGCGGGTGGGCCGAGCCGAGCCGGCGCGGCGGCACGCCCGTGCCGAAATATTCGCTCGTCTGCAGCGCGGATATGCCCAGCAGCGCCCCCAGGATGGAGCAGTCCACATAGGCGCCCCGCCCCGTCTCGCGCGCCCGCATCACCGCGGCGAGCGTGACGAAGGCGGCGTAGAGGCCGGTGGAGAAATCTCCCACCGGAACCCCGCACTTCACGGGCGGGCCGTCCGGCTCGCCGGTCACGCTCATTACCCCGCTCATGGCCTGCACGGTGACGTCGAACGCCCCTTTCTGGGCATAGGGACCGGACTGGCCGTAGCCGGTGATGGAACAGTAGACCAAGCGCGGGTTGCGCGCCTGGAGTTGCTCATAGCCGAGCCCGGCCCGGACAAGCGCGCCCGGGCGGAAGTTCTCGATGAAGACATCCGCAGATTCGATCAGCGTAAGCAGCCGGTCGCGGTCCGCCGGCGACTTGATGTCGAGGGCGATGGACCTCTTGTTGCGGTTGAGCGAGGTGAAATTGCCGCTGAAGACCCCCTCCCCCGCCTCAGGCCCGTCATGGAGCGGCGGCCAGCCGCGCATGCCGTCGCCACCATCGGGACGCTCCACCTTCACCACATCCGCGCCGAGGTCGGCAAGGAGGCTGCCGGTGAAGGGGCCGGCGGCGATCTGCGCGAACTCCAGGACGCGCAGTCCGGCCAGCGGCTTGGGGGTGCTGGACGAAGTACTCATGCCACCTTCCTCTCGACTTCCAGCGCCGTGTAGCCGCCACGGTGATAAAGCAGCGGCTCGCCCCCGAACACGTGGGTGCGCTGCACTTCGCCGATGACGATCATGTGGTCGCCGACCGTGCAGATTTCCGACAGCCGGCATTCCGCGGCGGCCAGGACACCACCGATGAGCGGGCTTCCGCTTTCGCCGACGACGTGCTCGACGCCCGCGAACTTGTCCTCCTGCTTGGAGGCGAAGACGCGGGAGATCTCCGACTGGCTGCGATCAAGGAAATGCACCGCGAAGTGGCCGCTCTCCTTGAGCGCCTTGAGCGTGTTCGACCGATGATCGAGACAGATCAGGTAGAGCGGCGGGTCGAGGGACAGCGAGGTCACCGCATTGAGCGTGAGGCCGTGAAGGGCGCCATCGGGATGGGCGGTGGTGACCACCGCGACGCCGGTCGCGAAATGGCCGGCGAAGGCGCGCAGTTCGGTGGCGGAGACGGCTGAGGGGGCAGACTTGGTCTCGGACATGGCTGGAAAGCCTCTGGATAATTCGAAGATCAGGCGGCGGTGGCGAGGGGCTGGTCGAGGCGCAGGCCCGCTTCGCGCATGAGCGGCAGAACCCGCTCGCCGAAGAACTTCAGGTCGGGAAGGAAGTCGTAGAAGTTCACCTGGACGCCATCGCAGCCGGCGGCCTTGAGTCGCTGGAAGCCTTCCACCACCTGGGTCGGCGTGCCGACGATATGGACGTTGCCGCCGATGGTCCACTCCTCCCGCGTCGCCGCCTTCCAGGAAGATTGATCGCCGCCGGTGAAGGTGCGGTAGAAGTTCTCCGCCGCCACGGGGTCCTGGTGGCGCAGGATGGCGTCGTACTGGGCCCAGGCCTCCGCCTCGGTCTCGCGGCAGATGACGTGCGGATTGATGAGGGTGCGCACATCGCGCCCCTGCGCCGCCGCCGCCTGCTTGATGCGGGCCGTATGGGGTGGGAGCGCAGCGCAGGCGCGGTCGAGGTTGGCGCCCGCGGGGCTGGTGACGAAGATCAGGTCGGAGTGCTTCACCGCATAGTCGAGCCCCGCGCCGGACGACGAGGCATTGACCAGAACGCACTTTCCGCCGGCGGGCTTCGGCGCGATGAAGGCGTCCTTCATCTTCCAGAAACGGCCGTCGACGGTGATGTTCTCATCTTCCGACCACAGGCGCTTCATCATGGTCACGAACTCGTCGGCCATGACGTAGCGGTGGTCATGCTCGATCTGCTCAAGACCGAACATCTCGAACTCGCTCTTCTTGTAGCCGGTGACCATGTTGAGGCCCCAGCGCCCGCCGCTCATCTCCGAGATGGTGGCGCCGAACTTGGCGAGATGCAGCGGATGCCAGCCGTAGAGGATATGCACGGTGGACACGAGCAGGATGCGCCGGGTGATCGCCGCAAGACCAGCGGTCACCAGCAGCGGATCCGTCGCCATCTCGCGGAACTTCATCTCGCCGCCATAGCCGCCCTTGCCCATCCACTGGGCCAGCCCGAACACCAGGTCGAAGCCGAGCTCTTCCGCCATCACCGTGCAGCGGGCGTTGTAGTCGAAGGTCCAGGATGTATCGCGCGGGGCCGTCGAAGGGCTCCAGGCGCCGGACTGGATGGGCAGGAACAATCCCAGCATCAGCGGATTGGCCTTGGCTTGCTCCAGCGGAGAGAGCGCCGGCTTTTGCCCTGAAATCTTGACCATGACTTTTCCTCCCGTTTCAGGTCCCGCCAGATCTGGGGGGCAGGTCTCGCGATGAGCCGCCCTCTTCTTGTCTGGCAGGAAAATCCTAGAGGCTGGGGTTGACCGTAAAAAACGATTGTTTTCGATCTTTTTTGATCGTGAAAATCGATGATTTGAACCAAGAGGGACAGCACAAGGCCGTCCCTCTCTTCACCGTGGCGCTCGGCCTATTCGCTCGGTGACGAGGCCGCCCTGGGCGCCATCGGGGATGCGCCGGGGTGGACGGTCACGGATCCATCATCGCGCACCCAGCCGGCATTGCTCGTGTAGTCGTCGCGCGAGCGGTCCCTCAGGAAGAGGGTCGAGACGAAGCTGATCGCGGCGATGAAGGCGATGTAGGCGCTGATCGCCGCTGACGTGCCGTAGGTGTGCAGCAGGAAGGCTGCGATGATCGGCGCCGGGCCGCCCGATGTGATCGAGGCGAGCTGGTAGCCGATCGAGGAGCCGGAGTAGCGCACGCTGGGCGGGAAGCTCTCGGCGATGAACGCCGCCTGCGGCGCATACTGCATGTCGTGGATGGGCAGCGACACCAGGATGGCGAGGACGATCAGGGCCGGAACCCCGGTGTCGAGCAGCCAGAAATAGGGGAAGGCGAACACCATCATGGTGAAGGCGCCGATCAGGTACATCCGCTTGCGGCCGATGCGATCCGACAGGTAGCCGAAGAACGGCGTGGTGAAGAGCGAGAGCGTCGCCGCCACCAGCACACAGTTGAACAGGAACGACTTCTGCAGGCCGAGCTGCGACGTCCCATACGACAGGAGGAACGTCGTGAAGATCACGAACGGCGCCTGCTGTCCCGTCCGCATCAGGCAGGTGAGGAGGATTTCCTTCCAGAAGCCGCGGACCGCCTCGATCACCGGCGCCTGGGCGATTTCCTTCTTCTCCTGCATGCGCTGGAACACCGGTGTTTCCAGAACCCCGAGCCGGATGTAGAGGCCGACGAAGATCAGCAGGGCGCTGACCAGGAAGGGAATGCGCCAGCCGATGGTTTCGAACCACTCGGTGGAGCCCATCTGCAACGTGAGCGTGAGCATGCCCACGGCGAGCAGCATGCCGAGGGGCGAGCCGAACTGCGGCCAGCTGGCCGCTAGGCCCCGGCTGCGGTTGAACTTGGACCACTCGGTGGCGACGGCGATCGCCCCGCCCCACTCACCGCCGACGCCGATTCCCTGCAGGACACGCAGCACGGTCAGGGCGACCGCACCCCAGATGCCGATGTGCTCGTAGGTCGGCACCAGGCCGATGAAGACAGTGCTGATGCCCATGAGCATGAGCGTCGCCACCAGCGTGCCCTTGCGGCCGATGCGATCGCCGAAATGGCCGAAGATGATGGCACCCACCGGCCGCGCGACGAATCCGAGGAAGAAGGTGGAGAAAGCGAGCAGCGTCGCCGAGTAGGGATCCTGCGACGGGAAGTAGAGCTTGCCGAAGACGATCGCGGCGACAAGGCCGTACAGGTAAAAATCGTACCACTCGATCATGGTGCCGACAGTCGAGGCCAGCACGGCGCGTTTCGCATGGCGCGACAGATCAGCGTCGCTCATGGGCGACGTCTGCGGGTTCGGGGCCATTCATTCCTCCCAGACGCTTCCGTGACGGAGCGCTTTTTCTGTTTTTCCCGCCCAGGCGCGCTGCGAGCCCGCGTGGCGATACGGCGCGTGTGGCCGACCACGGCGGGCGGATGCAGACGGATTCGCCTGCACGGGGCTGTGTTTCGGCATGGGGTCTCCCCCCAGCCGAGAGCAGCGTAACCATGTGAGTTGAGCGCAAAAAGCGATTGTTTTCGATTGAGACGCGACGGAATAATCGATCAGCGGGAGGAAAATAAGAATGAATTTTCGGCAACTACAAACCTTCCTGGAGATCATCCGCCTCGGAAGCTTCGCAGCTGCAGCAAACAATTTGAATGCAACGCAATCAACCGTCTCGGCCCGCATCCAGGAGCTTGAGAGCGAACTCGGCGTCGCCTTGTTCGACCGAAGCCAGAGAAAGATCGCGGTCACCTCGAAAGGGCGCGAGCTCGTCAGCTACGCCGAGCGTGCGCTGCAACTGCACGACGAGATCCTCCACCACATCACGCCCCGGCAGATGCTCTCCGGCATCGTGCGGGTGGGCGTTGCGGAGCTGGTGGCCATGACCTGGCTTCCCTCTTTCGTAGCGACGGTGCACGAGCGCTACCCCCACATCTCGCTGGAGCTGGACATCTCCCTCACCGCGCCATTGCGCGCACGGATGCTGGCCGGCGACCTCGATGTGGTCCTGCTGCCGGGCGAGATCGCAGACCCGGCGCTGGTAGTCCATCCGCTCGGCATGGTGGCGTTCCGGTGGATGGCCGGCGCCGGCATGGATCTGCCGGATCATGTGCTGTCCGCCCAGGACTTGACGCGCCTGAGGGTCCTCTCCCTCGGCGAGAACTCGGTGCACTACAGCACCATCCTGTCGCTGCTGGACCGCGGCAGCTCGGCCCAGCGCCCCGATTTGTGCAACAGCATGACGGTGATCGCCACGCTCATGATCGCCAACACAGGCATCAGCGTGTTGCCGCCGGCCTGCTACGGCGACGACATCGCGTCCGGCCGGCTGCGCGTGCTGGAGACGATGTGTGACCCTGCCCCCGTGCCCTTCGTGGCGGCGTACAAGAAGCGGCGGCTGTCCGGCCTCCACGAGCTGATCGCGGCCACGGCGGCCGAGGTCAGCACCTTCGCGTCGGCCGAGGACGCCGCCTCCGGCTGACCGCCGGCACACCGGCTGGGGCGTGGCTGGCACGACTTGACATAAGGTAAGGTCGGGGGCCTCATGGCTGCATGAGCGCTGATCGCCACCACCACTGCCGCCCCTGCCCCATCGCAGGACAGTAGCCCCGCGTCCGGCGTTTGCGCCCCGGGCGCCGGGGTGACGCGACGCCGTGCTCGCATCGCGTGCGGCGACCAGCGATAGCGCAGACCAGCCCCCAATCCCGTCTTGAGCCGGCGACAGCCTTCCAGCGGCAGCGTCGGCCTGCGCCTATGTGAAAGTCCATCCAGATGACAAAGCCATCCCGCCGTGCGCGCTTGCCGGCGCTCGTCCTCAACCGCGCCGATCATGAGCGCCTCACCGGGCTCGCCACCGCCGCCCTCGACCGGATTCCGGACGTGGCGGAGGAGTTGCTGTCCGAACTCGAGCGGGCGCGGCTCGTGGCACCCGATCGCACGCCGGCGAACTCGGTCCAGATGGGCGCCACCGTCACCTATCGGTCGGCGGACAGCACGCGCACCGTGCGGCTCGTCTATCCCGAAGATGCGGATATCGCGGACGGCAAGGTGTCGGTGATGACGCCCATCGGCGCTGCGCTGATCGGGCTGTCCGAAAACCAGTCCATGTCCTGGACCGCCCGGGACGGACGACGCCACCAGCTGGAAATCGTCGCCGTCGTGCCCGCTCCGGCACAGGCGCGCGTCTGATCTTCCCGGGCCACCGACAACCGGCCGGGTGACACGGCGGCTTCGGCACGGCGCCGGCTCGTACCAGCGCCGCACCGTCGCGTCACGCGTTCACATCGAAAGCCGGCACCAGCCGCAGCGCGGCACGTGCGCCGCCGCGCGGGGGGGAGCCGCCTTTCATCCTCCACCGCGCTTTCCGCCACGGCGGAAAGAAGGGCCGCTGGCGCCGCTTCATGGCGGTCCAGCCGGCGCCCTGATCGAGGGTCGACGGATCGGCGGGAAGCCCCGCGAGGGCGGCGAGAATGTCGTCGACGGGAACGACTGCGCCGCTGTCGAGGCGCCGGAGTGCCGGGGCATTCTCGACCGCGTGGCGATCCGACGCCCAGGACGACAGCAGCGTCCGCTTCTCCGCATCACTCATGAACGGATGATCCAGCACCTGGTCCGGATGCACCAGGACGCCTTCAGATTGAGAGGACGGCGGCGCCTGCGGCCGCCCGTCTCGCGTGGTTCTCATAGCCACATCCTCCTTCGAGCAACATGGGTACAAGCACCTCGCACGCATCGTGCGATGTCATGGCCGGCCTGGGGGCCGGCGGCCCTTGATTTGGGTACGTAAGCGCGCGCGTCAAGGGATCGGCTGCGTCCTGCGCTGCAACAGGCTGCAAACCACAAAAGAAGTCGTTTTTACCGCTACAAGATCAGGTTACCCTATGGAAAGGCGGGTGATTTGCGACGCACTTCGCCGCGCATGGGAGGGGTTGGCATGTGCATCGCGTGTGAGTGGGCACCCTATTTCGAGGCGTTCGGCCGGGCGAGTGGCCTGAACCGCCGCTCGCTCCTCGGAGCCGGCATGGCGATGACGGCGGCGGCTGCCATCGCGCCTGTGTTCCGCGCGACCGAGGTGAAGGCACAGGATGCACGCGCCGCCACGAGCGGCCCGGCCGATTTCGTATTCCACAACGGGCCGGTCTACACCGTCTCCGGCGCCCAGCCCTGGGCGAAGGCGGTCGCGGTGCGCGGCAAGACCATCATCCATGTGGGCGACGAGGCCGGGGCCATGGCGCTCGCCGGCCCGAAGACGCAGGTGATCGACCTCAAGGGCCGCCTGCTCATGCCGGGCTTCGTGGAGGGGCACACCCATCCCCTGCTCGGCGCCTTCCTGACCTCCGGCATCGACCTTCAGCTGCCGACCATGAAGGACGCCCTCGCCGCAATCGAGCAATACGCCAAGGAGAACCCCACCGGCCCCATCCGTGGCTTCGGCTGGCGCGTGGACATGTTCCCGCCCGAAGGCCCGACGCGGGCGGACCTCGACCGCATCCTGCCCGACCGGCCGGCCTTCTTCTTCGCCATCGACGGCCACAGCCTGTGGGTGAATTCCAAGGCGCTGGAGATGGCCGGCGTGACCCGCGAAACGCCGGATCCCATCCCGCGCTTCAGCTATTACGCCCGCGACGAGAAGGGCGAGCCCACCGGCTATGTTCTCGAAGTCAACGCCGTGCTCGCCCTCGTCAATGCGGTCGAGCCGATCACCGCCGCCAACCTGGGCAAGCTGCTGGATCGCTGGCTGCCCAAGGCCGCAGCGGCCGGTATCACCTCGCTGTTCGACGCCGGCGTGCCGCCCATTGGCTCCGACCAGGGCGCCGTCATCAACATCTATGTGGACGCGGAGAAGCGCGATGCCCTGCCGTTCCGGGTGTCGGCCTCCTATTCGGTGAAGAGCCTGCCCATCGACGACGTGGTCGAACAGTTCAAGGACGTCCGCAGCCGGGTGTCGAGCGAGCTGGTGCACGTGGACATCGTGAAGATCGTCGGCGACGGCTCGCAGGGCGGGTACACGGCGTGGCTGATCGAGCCCTATGCCGACATGCCCAACTCCATCGGCGCCTCGCCCTTCACCGAGGCCCAGTGGCACCAGCTGATCGGGGCGGTGGACGCGGCCGGCTACGACGTCCACGTCCATGCCTGCGGCGAGCGCACGGCCCGCGTGGCGCTGGACGCCATGGAGAAGGCGATCGCGACCAATCCCAAGCGCGACCGCCGCAATGCCATCGCCCATCTGGTCTATGTGGAGGACAGCGACTCCCCCCGCTTCGCCAAGATGAACGTGACGGCGCAGTTCTCCGCCAACTGGTCGTCGGCCGATCCGGACACGATGATCAACATGCTGGCCCGCTACGGGCAGCCGCGCGCCAGCAAGCTGTACCGCACCAAGACCATCCTGAACCAGGGCGGGCGCGTGTCGTTCGGCACCGACTGGCCGGCGGCGGGCTATTTCTCCACCTACAAGCCCCTTGATTCCATCGAGGTGGGCGTGACCCGCCGCTTGATCGGCAAGGAGGACGCAGCCGTGCTTGTGCCGGCCGACGAGCGGCTGACGGTGGCCGAGGCGATCCACGCCAACACGATGGGCGCCGCCTACCAGCTCCGCATGGACGACAGGATCGGATCGCTGGAGGTCGGCAAGTTCGCTGACCTGATCGTGCTCGACCGCAACATCCTCGATGGCGATCCCCGCGATATCCACAAGGCGAAGGTCGAGCTGACCATGATGAATGGTAAGATCCGCCACAAGGCCTGACGCCCCGTTCCTGTCGACGGTGGCGCAGGCCCCGTCGACAGGAACCAGAAGGGTAGACCGCATGAAACGGCTCCTCGGAGTGCTGGTGCTGCTCGCGGCGCTGGGCGGCGTTTCCGCCCAGGCTCAGCCGGTGCCCGAAATCTGCTCCAAGAAAAGATCCTGCTTCATGGCCTTCGACGGCCCCGACCGCGGCTTCTGCCAGGCCTATGTCGAAGGAAAGTCATGCTTCATGTCGTTCAATGACGCTTACGATCGCGGCTGGTGCCAGCACCTGCGCGAGGGCAAGTCGTGCTTCATGGCGCTTGATGGCGACGCCCGGCGCGCCTGCGAAGCCGGCCGCGTCCCGCGCGAACACCGCCACTGGATGCGGCTCTGCAGCGGCTGGTAGCCGCGGCGCCGGGACGCTGATGCGATCCCCCTCGCGCCGTCGCCATCGGCTCTAGCGGCCCGCGCTCCCGCGATTTGCGCGCGCCGCATGGTGGCGGGCGAGATAGAGCCGGTCATCCAGCGTCGAGCAGACCACCGCCAGCACGATGCCGATGATTGCGCCGACCAGCGTGTCGAACACCCGCTCCGGCGCCATGGCCGTCCCCGCCGCGCCGGGGGCCGCGAGGTAGCTCATCAGCAGGGCCATGGGCGTCACCAGGATCTGGCCGAGGGCGTAGTTCGCGCCGATGATCATCTCGGTGGCGAACTGGAGGAAGATGAGCAGAGCGACCACGCTCCACACCGATGGCTCCTGGGAGAGGATGAGCCAGACAACGCCCGCGCCGACCACGGTCCCGGACATGCGCTGCATGGCGCGGCTCATGCTGATGTGCAGGTGCGTCCCCTGCATCACCGCCACCGTGCCCATGGCCGCCCAGGCGGGATGCGCCGCGCCGGCGGCATAGGCGGCAAACGCCGCGATCGCCGAACCGAGGGTGATGCGCGCCGCCGCGATGAGGCGATGATCCAGCGGCCGAACCGGCTCCACCGGAAAAGGCGCCTCGGGCGTTTCCTGCTGGCGGAACGCTTCTGTCCCCACGCAGATCAGCCACGTCAGTCCAGCCGCCAGCGCGGTCGCGGTCGCGCGCTCGACCACCTCCTGCCAGGACGCCACATGGCCCATTGCGGCCCCGGCGGCGAACACGAAGATGAGCGCGCCCGGCGGCCCATACTGCCCGGTGTTGGCGACGAAGAAGAACAGGCCGCAGGCAAAGGCCAAGAGGGCCAGCTGTAGCAGATAGGGCGCGCCGAGCCAGGCCGCTGTCGACATGACGAGCACCGAGACGGTCAGCCACATGGCGCAGAGCAGGACGATGCGGCCGCGCCCTGCCTGCGGGGCGAAGCGGCCGAACAGGGCCGCGAGCGTTCCCAACGAGGCGAAGCCGACAAGGTGCGGCCAGGGCGAGACGAGAGCCAGCGGCAGGGCGATCGCCGCCGCCAGCGATGCCTGCAAGCCGGCGAGCGCCGCATTGCGCTGCCACGGCTGGGCGGCGAGCGCCCAACTCTCGCGGATCTGGTGCGGCTTGAGCAGATGGCGCGCCGCGTCCAAGCGGCGGGTGGCGAGGGCGGCGGAATCGGCGGACGCCGCGTGAGGAGGCTCGGACGGGCTCATGGCGTCGCCTTTTCCCGGCGCTGGACCCGAAGGCTTTGCAGCCGCTGCTCGATGCGCTCGAAATGCCCGAGCATGGTTGCGATATCGGCGTCCGAGAGGTCCGCCAACATCTCCGCCTCCCCCCTGGACAGCTCGCGCCGGATCTCGGCGACCCGCGCCCTGCCCGCTTCAGTGAGGTGAACCAGCCGGGCGCGTCCATCGGAGGCGTCGACACGGCGTTCCACGAGCCCCTGCCGGCTCAGGATGTCCAGCAGGCGCACGAGGCTCGACCCGTCGATGCCCACCAGCGCCGCGAGCTCCTTCTGGGTGATGCCGTCGCCGGACTCCTGGAGATGCACCAGCGGCACCCATGTGGCGTCAGACAGCCCCGCCTCTGCGAGACGGGCGTCCAGCGCCCGCCGCCAGCGACGGGCAAGCAGCGCGAAACGCACGCCGAAGCGGGCGCGCGGTGAAGCGGGATCAAGCGTCATGGGAGCATGAAGAGCAGAATATAATTTGCATTGCAATACAAATTATATCTGTCCTTCCCCATCCGGTTTCGTCGTCCCGCGCCCCACGGAAGGCGCGGCGGACAGGGGCCGCGCCGGTGCTGGCATATGGACCAGCGCATGACGAACTTGCGGCTTGTTTGATGTATTCTCCCCGCCAAGGCGGTGGTGTCACGCTGCCATGAAAGCAGCAGGGAGGAACATCATGCAATACATCGTGCCGATTGCAGTGGTCGGCATCCTGTTACTTCAGGCGAGCGGCGCAATTCCTATGGACAGCGTCGGCGGGCCAATGATGATCGCGCTTGCTGTTCTTCTCGGCGCGCTCGCCATCGGGGTCCACGAGGCTTGGACGAAACACCGAGGGGTCCTTGGCTGGATCGTGAGCATCGTGGTGTCGCTCGTCGGTGCCTTTCTCGTCGCCCCCGCGGGCGGCATGGTGGTGTCGCTCCTGCTCGGTCCGTTCATGGGCGGGTCGACGTCGGTGGCGGCTGCGGGAGGCGCGGTGATGCAAATCGCGCTCGCCGCCACGATGGTGGTCACACTGCTCGGATCGTGGTGCGCGCTGTGGCTCGTGAACCGGTTGCGCTGAGAGATTGACGTGCCTTGGTCATTCACAAGGCCTCCTCCGTGCATCCGCCGGGGGACTTCGGGGGCGCTCCCCGGCGGCAGCGCCCCTCTTCCTCTCAGCGCCAGCCGAGGGCCGGCGCCACGTGGGTCAGGATGGCCTCAATGACGTGGGCATTGTAGTCGACGCCCAGCTGGTTCGGCACAGTGAGGAGCAGCGTGTCGGCCTCGGCAATCGCCTCGTCCTCGGCGAGCTGCTTGATGAGCGCGTCCGGCTCGGCGGCATAGCTGCGGCCGAAGATGGCGCGGGTCTTCTCATCGATGAAACCGATGGAATCCTCTTCCTTGCCGCCCCCGCCGAAATAGGCCCGGTCGCGGTCGTCCACGAGCGCGAAGATGGAGCGGCTCACCGACACGCGCGGGGTGCGGGTGTGGCCGGCCTCGGCCCATGCGGCGCGGTAGGCGCGGATCTGTGCCGCCTGCTGGACATGGAAGGGCTCGCCCGTCTCGTCGTCCTTCAGGGTGGAGCTTTGCAGGTTGAGCCCCAGCTTGGCCGTCCAAACTGCCGTGGCGTTGGAGCTGGCGCCCCACCAGATGCGCTCGCGCAGGCCCTGCGAATGGGGCTCAAGCCGCAGGAGGCCGGGCGGGTTGGGGAACATGGGCCGGGGATTGGGCTGGGCGAAGCCTTCGCCCTTCAATACCTCCAGGAACACCTCGGCGTGGCGGCGGGCCATGTCGGCGGTGGTCTGCCCCTCCGGCGGGCCATAGCCGAAATAGCGCCAGCCATCGATCACCTGCTCCGGCGAGCCGCGGCTGATGCCAAGCTGAAGCCGGCCGCCGGCGATGAGATCGGCCGAGCCGGCATCCTCCGCCATGTAGAGCGGGTTCTCGTAGCGCATGTCGATGACGGCGGTACCGATCTCGATGCGCTTGGTGCGCGCGCCCACGGCGGCGAGCAGCGGGAACGGAGCCGCAAGCTGGCGGGCGAAGTGATGGACGCGGAAATAGGCGCCGTCCGCGCCCAGCTCCTCCGCAGCCACGGCAAGCTCGATGGATTGCAGCAGCGCATCCGCCGCCGAGCGGGTCTGCGACTGGGACGAAGGCGTCCAGTGGCCGAACGAAAGAAAGCCGATCTTCTTCAAGGCAGACACTTCTGGGCTGTGAAAATCTGGGGCCAACCTAGCCCGCTACGCCGGCTCGCGCATCTTTCGTGTCCGCAAGCTGGCTTTGCACGAGAACCGGCCTGCACGAGAAGACGTGTTCCCCTGCCGGCTCCGATCGGTTGAATTTGCCGCCCTTGATCCCTATTCGTCACCCATGGACACACAGGTCTGCCCCTCAAAGCCTTTGACTTTCCTGCCCTGGCCCGTCCCGGCCAGCCGGCCGGCTCCCTTCCTGCCCATGAGCCGCGCCGAGATGGCGGCGCTCGGATGGGATCAGTGCGACATCGTTCTGGTCACGGGCGATGCCTATGTGGATCACCCAAGCTTCGGCATGGCCATCATCGGCCGTTTGCTGGAGGCGCAGGGGTTTCGCGTCGGCATCATCTCCCAGCCGGACTGGCAATCGGCGGAGCCGTTCAAGGCGCTGGGCAAGCCGCGCCTGTTCTTCGGCGTCACGGGCGGCAACCTGGATTCAATGGTCAACCGCTACACGGCGGACCGCCGGCTGCGCCATGACGATGCCTATACCGCCGGCGGCGAGGGCGGGCGGCGACCGGATCGCTCCACCATCGTCTACACCCAGCGCTGCCGCGAGGCGTACAAGGATGTGCCGATCATCCTCGGCGGCATCGAGGCGTCGCTGCGCCGGATCGCCCATTACGACTACTGGTCCGACAAGGTGCGCCGCTCCATCCTGGCGGACGCCAAGGCGGACCTCCTGATCTACGGCAACGCCGAGCGCGCCGTGGTGGAGGTGGCGAACCGGATCGCCGACGGCGAGGCCCCGCGCGACATCGACGACGTGCGCGGCGTCGCCCTGTTCCGCCGCGTACCCGAGCACTACACCGAACTTCACGCCGACGATCTCGACGCCTCGGACGAAGGCGCCGCCCGCCGCCCGGGCGATGTGGTGATCCGCCTGCCGGCCTACGAGCAGGTGGAGGTGGACAAGGAGGCCTATGCCCGCGCCTCCCGCGTGCTGCACCGGGAGAGCAATCCCGGCAACGCCCGCCCGCTGGTCCAGCGCCACGGCGACCGCGACCTTTGGCTGAACCCGCCGCCCATTCCCCTCACCACGCAGGAGATGGACGCGGTCTACGACCTGCCCTACGCCCGCGCGCCGCATCCCTCCTATGGCGAAGCGAAGATCCCGGCATGGGACATGATCCGCTTCTCGGTGACGATCATGCGCGGCTGCTTCGGCGGCTGCACCTTCTGCTCCATAACCGAGCATGAAGGACGCATCATCCAGAACCGCTCGGAGGGCTCGATCCTCCGCGAGATCGAGCTGATCCGCGACAAGACCCCGGGCTTCACCGGCGTCATCTCCGACATAGGCGGCCCCACCGCCAACATGTACCGGATGGCTTGCAAGGACCCGAAGATCGAGGCGGCCTGCCGGCGCCCCTCCTGCGTCTTCCCGGACATCTGCCCCAACCTCAACACCTCCCACGACGACCTCATCCGCCTCTATCGCAAGGTGCGCGAGGTGGAGGGGGTGAAGAAGGTGATGGTGGCCTCCGGCGTGCGCTACGACCTCGCCGTGAAGAGCCCGGAATATGTGAAGGAGCTGGTGACCCACCATGTGGGCGGCTACCTGAAGATCGCCCCGGAGCACACCGAGCGCGGCCCGCTCGACAAGATGATGAAGCCAGGCATCGGCACTTACGACCGCTTCAAGGAGATGTTCGACGCCGCGGTGAAGCAGGCGGGGAAGAAATACTACCTCATCCCCTACTTCATCGCCGCGCATCCGGGCACGACCGACGAGGACATGATGAACCTCGCGCTCTGGCTCAAGAAGAACCGCTATCGCGCCGACCAGGTGCAGACCTTCCTGCCATCCCCCATGGCCACCGCCACCGCCATGTACCACACCGGCGTCAACCCGCTCCGGGCCGTGCGGCGCGGCGGCAGCGAACGGGTGGCGACGGTCACAGGGCTACGCCAGCGCCGGCTGCACAAGGCCTTCCTGCGCTATCATGATCCGGACAACTGGCCGCTGCTGCGCGAGGCGCTGAAAGCCATGGGCCGCGCCGATCTCATCGGCCCGCGCCCCGACCAACTCGTGCCGGCCCACCAGCCGCCCGGCACCGGCAAGGCCGCCGGCACGCGCCGTCCGGTGCGGCCCGCCCCTGCGGGGGCGCAGCGCTTCACCACAAAGGGCGTGCCGCTGCGCAAGAAGTGAGGCGCGCCTACTCGGGGATCGGGGCAGCCTCGGGGATCGGCGCGGCCTCGCGCTCCAGCACGGCGGCGAAGAAGCCGTCCGTGTCGTGGCGCGCGGGGGTTAACGCCAGATAGTCGGGATGCGCCGAGCCGGTGATCTGCGGCGCCACCTCGCTCAGGGGAACCACACGGAAGGCGGGGTGCGCCGCGAGGAAGGCGGCCACCTGCTCCTCATTCTCCTCTGCGAGCAGAGAGCAGGTGGCATAGACGAGCCGCCCGCCCGGCTTCACCAGCCGCGCCGCGCTGGCGAGGATGCGGGCCTGAAGCGGCAGCAGCGCCTCGAGCCCCGGCCCGAGAACCCGCCAGCGCGCATCGGGATTGCGCCGCCATGTTCCAGTGCCGCTGCAAGGCGCATCCACCAGCACACGGTCGAAGCCGCCCTTGTGGCGCTTCACCCAGCGGTCGGTTTCGCTGGCGAGCGGGCGCGTCTCGATATTGTGGAGGCCGGCCCGGCGGAACCGCTCGGCGGCGCGCTTCAGGCGGTTCTCCAGCACGTCGCAGGCGATGACGTGGCCCTTGTTCTTCATCTGGGCGGCGATGGCGAGCGTCTTGCCGCCCGCGCCGGCACAGAAATCCACCACCCGCTCGCCGGGCTTGGCATCCACCACCACGGCGACGAGCTGGGAGCCCTCGTCCTGGATCTCCAGCTCGCCCGTCTTGAGCATGGGCAGCCGGTTGAGCGCCGGGCGCTCATTGACGCGGATGCCATAGGGCGACAGCGGCGACAGCTCGGCCGGCAGGCCCAGCGCGCGCAGGGCCGACAGCATCTCCACGCGGTCGGCCTTGATGGGATTGACGCGCAGGTCGAGCGGCGCCGGTGTCAGCATCGCCGCCATCTCATGGGGGAAGTCCTCCCCGAACCGGCGATGCAGCCCCTCGGCGCCCCATTCAGGGCATTCGTAGCGCACATCCTCCGGCATGGAGGGATGGTCGATCCGCGCGCCCTGCAGCTTGACCAGCAGCGCGCGCTCCTGATCCGTGAGGGGGGCTGGGCCGAACTTGACGCCGGAGAACAGCGCCTGCACCTGATCCCGCGTCTTGCCGCCGCCGAGCACCAGCCAGGCCAGAAGCCGGTTGCGCGGGGTGTCCGGACGCCCATGCCGCTTCAGCCACCAGCCGAGACGGGCGTGGTGGCGCAGCAGGATGTAGAGCAGCTCGGAGATCGGGCCGCGCTGCGGCGCGGGGATATCGCGCCGGGTGCGGAAGAAGTCGGAGACGACAGCATCGGCCGGACGCGCGACGGCGTCGACCTCCTCGGTCAAATCGAGGGTTGCTTGCAGAATTGCGGCGAAGCTCACAGAGACACGATCAGGCTGGAAACGGGGCCGCACCATAGGCGATGGCGCCAGCCTTGACCATCACGGCCGGCCCTCACACCGTCGCCAGCATCTCCAGCAGGGCGTCACGGGCCTCGGCGATGCGGCGGTAATCGGCATCGCTGCCGCCGGCATCGGGATGGGCGGTCTTGGCGCGGCGGCGAAAGGCGGCGTTGATCTCGCCGGCATCCAGCCGGCCGTCCGGCGGCAGGCCGAGCGTTTCGCGGTGGGCGCTGTCGTCTTCCCCGTCGAACATGGCCATGAGCGCGCGGCGGGCCTTCTGCGCCGCCTGTCGCAGCTCCACCTGATCTTCCTGCCAGCGCCGGCGGGACATGACGAAGCAGGCCCCGAAGGCGATGCGGCCGGTCTGCTCCAGTTCGTCCAGACTGAACGGGCCGACGATGCCGTAGGGCGCATCAAGCCACGCCTGCCGCCCGCCCGCATCCACCTCGACACGGCCGATGGTGACCATGTCGAGCACGCCCAGCGAGCCGTTCCAGACGACCCATTGCTCCGTCCCGCTCGAACCCGTGTCGTTCATGCGACGCGCCTTGTGCCTGCTCGCGCATGTGTCTGACACGAGCCGATCCCGAGACGCGCATCCGCCGCCCCCTCCTGTCGGAAAGGCACCGCGGTCTCCGCATCCCGAGGACGGCCATGCAGGACTGAAGCCAGATCGGCGGCGCCTCAGGGCTCGGCGTCGCGGACGCCCGGGCGCAGCGTCGCCAGTGCCGCGCCGAGCGCGATCCAGCCGGCGACGACGTAAGGCCACAGATTCCCCGGGAAGGCCGGCACGGGATAGACCGAATTGTAGAGCGGCCACAGCATCGCCAGCGTCCCAAGCAGCCCCAGGGCCAGCCAGACCATGCTCTTCGCCTTCACCGCGTGGGTGACAGCGGCCAGCGTGACGCCGAGATAGGCGACGATCAGGGCCAAGACGCCGATGGTGCCCACATTGTCGTAATAGTCCGCCGGGCCGATGAAGGGCGCCCAGGCGAGGAGCCCCGCGAGCATCAGCAGACCGACGACGACCACCGACACCGAGGGCGTGCCGTGGACGGGATGCACCCGCGCCGCCGTCTCCGACAATCCGGCGCGGCCGAGCACGAACAGCATGCGCCCGGCGGCCGAGAGCGTTCCAAGCACGGCAGAGACGGCGGACACCGCCGCGGCGATGTCCAGCGCGGTCGCCATACGGACGGTGCCGTATTTCAGCGCCAGCGTGTTGAGCGGCGCCTCGTCGGCGGCGAGCGCCTTCATGTTGTCGACGCCGAAGCCCACCACCTGGATGTAGGAGGCGAAGACGAAGAACAGGCCGGCGAGGACCACCGAGCCGAGCAGCGCGACGGGGATGGCGCGGCCGGGCTGGCCCGTTTCCTCGGCCAGCGTCGCCGCCGCCTCGAAGCCGGCGAAGGAGAGCACGGCGAACACCACGGCATAGCCCACGCCCCACCAGCCCATGGACGGGTCCGGCCGGAACGGCGCGGCCGTGAGGCCACCGGTGGCACTCACGGCGGTGAGGATCTTCACGCCGAGATAGACGATGACGCAGATGGAGCCCAGTTCCAGAAGCAGCATGAGCCGCGCGGCCACCGCCATGTCCCGGTAGGCGAAGAGCGTTCCGGCGAGGAGCGCCGCCACGCCGAGCGCGAGCCACCAGCCGCCGATATGGATGCCGTGATCGGCGAAGGCGGCGCGCAGGAAGTCTCCCACCAGCGCCGCGCTGCCCGAGCCGCCGGCAATGTAGAGCAGCAGCATGCACCAGCCGGCGATGAAGCCGGCCCGAGGGCCGAAGGTCTGGCCGATATAGGAATAGGCCGAGCCGGCGCGCGTGGTCTTGCGGGCGAAGAAGACGAAGGAAAAGCCGACGATGGCCACCAGCAGCGTGCCGACGGCGAAGCCGAGGGGCGCAGCCACCCCGGCCGCGCCCACTGCCAGCGTCACGTTGAGCGCCATGGACATGGTCGGCGCCATCACCGAAACCGAAAGCCCCACCGCCTCGACCGGCCCGAGGTTACGCTTCAGCTTGACCATGGTACGCGCCCCGATTTCCCTGGAGATCGAGGATAGTGTCAGCGACGTACCATCAGCTCGGCAATGCCGGAGATCGACCCGATCGGGTCCGTTTGCTGGCGGGCAAACCGGCAAAAGAAAAGGCCGCCCGGAGGCGGCCTTTCCAATTCATGCGGGGCGTCTGGACGCCGGGATCACTCCGCCGCGTCGGCGGGGCCTTCCACGAGGGGCTGGCCCTCGCCCTGCTCGTCGCGGGTCGCGACGATGAGGTCGTCGCGGTTGGTCGCGATGGTGCGCAGGCGAGACATCTGGGCGCCCGTGCCGGCCGGGATCAGGCGGCCGACGATGACGTTCTCCTTGAGGCCTTCCAGCGGGTCGATCTTTCCGTTGACCGCCGCTTCCGTGAGGACGCGGGTGGTCTCCTGGAAGGAGGCCGCCGAGAAGAAGGAGCGCGTCTGCAGCGACGCCTTGGTGATGCCCAGGAGCACGGGATGGCCGGTGGCGGGCTTCTTGCCCTCCTCCGCGGCCTTCTCGTTCGCCTCGAGGAACTCGAGCCGGTCGACCTGCTCGTTGTCGAGGAAGTCGGTCTCTCCGGAGTCGTCGATCTCCACCTTCTGGAGCATGTTCCGGACAATCACCTCGATGTGCTTGTCGTTGATGTGCACGCCCTGGAGCCGATAGACCTCCTGGATCTCGTTCACGAGGAAGGCCGCAAGCTCTTCCACGCCCTTGATCGCCAGGATGTCGTGCGGCGCCGGGTTGCCGTCGACGATGAAGTCGCCCTTCTCCACCACGTCGCCGTCCTGGAGATGGATGTGCTTGCCCTTCGGGATCAGGTACTCGACCGGATCCCCGCCATCCGTCGGCTCGATGGAGAGCCGGCGCTTGTTCTTGTAGTCACGGCCGAACCGGATGGAACCGGAGATCTCCGCGATGATGGCCGCGTCCTTCGGACGACGCGCCTCGAACAGCTCCGCCACGCGCGGCAGACCGCCCGTGATGTCGCGCGTCTTGGCGCTTTCCAAGGGCACGCGGGCCACCGCGTCGCCGGCCTTGAGGGTCTGGTTGGGGTCCACCGAGATGATGGCCTCCACCGGCAGCGCGTAGCGGGCGTCGCCGCCGCGCGGCAGCTTGATGATCTTGCCGTCCTTGCCCTTGATGAGGATGGCCGGACGCAGCTCCGGCCCACGGCCGGACCGCGAATCCGTCACCACGCGCTTGGCGATGCCGGTCGACTCGTCGACCTGCTCGTTCATCGAGGAGCCTTCCATCAGGTCCTCGAAGGCCACCGTGCCGTCCACCTCGGAGAGGATCGGGCGGGTGTAGGGATCCCACTCGGCGATGCGCTGGCCGCGCTTGATGGTGTCGCCCTCGTCCACCTTGAGGCGGGCGCCGTACTGCACGCGGTTGACCGCTCGCTCGGTGCCGTCATGGTCGACGATGACCACCGCCAGGTTGCGGGCCATCACCACCAGGTCGCCGTCCGAATTCCGCGCAACATTGCGATTGCGGATGCGGACGGTGCCCTCGAAGTTGCTTTCCACGAAGGACGAGTCGGCGAGGGTCGCCGCGCCGCCGATGTGGAAGGTGCGCATGGTGAGCTGGGTGCCCGGCTCGCCGATGGACTGGGCGGCGATGACGCCCACCGCCTCACCCATGTTGACGGGCGTGCCGCGGGCGAGGTCGCGCCCATAGCAGGTGCCGCACACGCCGTTGCGGGTCTCGCAGGTCAGCACCGACCGGATCTTGATTTCCTGGATGCCCGACTTGTTGATCCGCTCGACGTGCGGCTCCTCGATCATCTGGCCCTTGGGCACGATGACGTCGCCGGTCGCCGGCTCCACGATGTCTTCCGCCGCGGTGCGGCCGAGGACGCGCGAGGCGAGCGAGGCCACGATCTGGCCCGCGTCGATGATGGCGCGCATGTGGATTCCCTTCTCCGAGCCGCAATCGCGCTCGGTGATGATGGAATCCTGCGCCACGTCGACGAGACGACGGGTGAGGTAACCCGAGTTCGCCGTCTTCAGAGCGGTGTCGGCAAGGCCCTTACGCGCGCCGTGGGTGGAGTTGAAGTACTCCATCACGGTCAGGCCTTCCTTGAAGTTCGAGATGATCGGGCTCTCGATGATCTCGCCCGACGGCTTGGCCATGAGGCCGCGCATGCCGGCAAGCTGCTTCATCTGAGCGGGCGACCCACGCGCTCCGGAGTGGCTCATCATGTAGATCGAGTTGATCTGCTTCTCGCGGCCGGTCTTCGGGTCCTTCTTGACCGAAGAGATTTCCTTCATCATCTCCTCGGCGACGCGATCGGAGCACTTGCCCCAGGCGTCGACGACCTTGTTGTACTTCTCGCCCTGGGTGATCAGGCCGTCATTGTACTGCTGCTCGTATTCCTTGGTGAGCGCGCGGGTCTCCTCGACGAGCTCCCACTTCTTCTTCGGCACCACCATGTCGTCCTTGCCGAACGAGATGCCGGCGCGGAACGCGTTGTAGAAGCCGAGCGCCATGATGCGGTCGCAGAAGATCACGCTCTCCTTCTGACCGCAGTGCCGGTACACGGCATCGATCATGTTGGAGATTTCCTTCTTCGTCATCAGCTTGTTGACGACGTCGTAGGAGAGCTTGGGATCCTTGGGCAGCAGCTCGCCGATCTTCATGCGACCGGGCGTGGTCTCATAGATCTTGGAATACTGCTTGCCGTCCGGGCCGATGCCGATGTAGCGGCCCTTGATCTTGGTGGCGAGGGTGATCGCCTTGGCGTTCAGCGCGTGGTCGATCTCCGCCATGTTGGCGAACATCATGCCCTCGCCCGGCTCCTTCTCCTTCATGATGGAGAGGTAGTAGAGGCCCAGAACGATGTCCTGCGACGGCACGATGATCGGCTGGCCGTTCGCCGGGTGCAGGATGTTGTTGGTGGACATCATCAGCACGCGCGCTTCCAGCTGGGCTTCCAGCGAGAGCGGGACGTGCACGGCCATCTGGTCGCCGTCGAAGTCGGCGTTGAACGCCGAGCAGACGAGCGGGTGCAGCTGGATGGCCTTGCCCTCGATGAGCACCGGCTCGAACGCCTGGATGCCGAGGCGGTGGAGCGTCGGCGCGCGGTTCAGCATCACCGGGTGCTCGCGGATCACCTCGTCGAGGATGTCCCAAACCTCGGGACGCTCCTTCTCCACCAGCTTCTTCGCCTGCTTGACGGTCGCCGAATGGCCCTTCGCGTCGAGGCGCGAATAGATGAAGGGCTTGAACAGCTCCAGCGCCATCTTCTTCGGCAGGCCGCACTGATGAAGCTTCAGCTCCGGACCCACCACGATGACCGAGCGGCCGGAATAGTCCACGCGCTTGCCGAGCAGGTTCTGGCGGAACCGGCCCTGCTTGCCCTTCAGCATGTCGGCGAGCGACTTCAGCGGACGCTTGTTGGCGCCGGTGATGACACGGCCGCGACGGCCGTTGTCGAACAGCGCATCAACCGCCTCCTGAAGCATGCGCTTCTCGTTGCGGATGATGATGTCCGGCGCGCGCAGCTCGATCAGCCGCTTGAGGCGGTTGTTGCGGTTGATGACGCGGCGGTAGAGGTCGTTGAGGTCCGACGTCGCGAACCGGCCGCCGTCGAGCGGGACGAGCGGGCGAAGATCCGGCGGGATCACCGGCACGTGGGTGAGGATCATCCACTCCGGCTTGTTGCCGGAGAGCTGGAACGCCTCGACGATCTTCAGGCGCTTGGCGAGCTTCTTGGGCTTGAGCTCGGTGGTCGCCTCGGCGATCTCCTGGCGCAGGTCCGCGGCGATCTTCTCGAGGTCCATGGAGCGCAGCAGCTCACGGATGGCCTCGGCGCCGATCATGGCGGTGAAGCTCGACTCGCCATACTCGTCCTGGGCGCGCAGGTAGTCGTCCTCGGAGAGGAGCTGACGGTACTTGAGCTTGGTGATGCCCGGCTCGATGACGACGAAATACTCGAAGTACAGGATGCGCTCGAGGTCCTTGAGCGTCATGTCGAGCAGCAGGCCGATGCGGCTCGGCAGCGACTTCAGGAACCAGATGTGCGCCACCGGGGCGGCGAGCTCGATGTGGCCCATGCGCTCGCGGCGCACGCGCGACAGGGTGACCTCGACGCCGCACTTCTCGCAGATGATGCCCTTGTACTTCATCCGCTTGTACTTGCCGCACAGGCACTCGTAGTCCTTGATGGGACCGAAGATGCGCGCGCAGAACAGGCCGTCACGCTCGGGCTTGAACGTGCGATAGTTGATGGTTTCCGGCTTCTTGATCTCGCCGTAGGACCACGACTTGATCTTCTCCGGGCTCGCGATCGAGATACGGATCTGATTGAAGCTCGGGGCCGGAACGGTCGGATTGAAGACGTTCAGGATTTCCTGATTCATGAGCTGGCTCCCAAACGAAGTGGGCCTTTAACTTGAGGCCCGGCCGGCAGAAGCGCCGGTCGGGCAATCCGCTTTGCGCGGGTGCGACGGGCTCTGGCGCCCGTCAGGTATTCTCGAGATCGACGTTGAGGCCGAGCGAACGCATTTCCTTCACGAGCACGTTGAAGCTCTCGGGAATGCCGCTCTCGAACGTGTCCTCGCCGCGCACGATGGCCTCGTAGACCTTGGTGCGGCCGGCCACGTCGTCCGACTTCACGGTGAGCATCTCCTGCAGCGTGTAGGCGGCGCCGTAGGCTTCGAGAGCCCACACCTCCATTTCGCCGAAGCGCTGGCCGCCGAACTGCGCCTTGCCGCCCAGGGGCTGCTGGGTGACGAGCGAGTAGGGACCGATGGACCGGGCGTGGATCTTGTCGTCGACCAGGTGATGCAGCTTCAGCATGTAGATGTAGCCGACCGTCACCTTACGATCGAACGGCTCGCCGGTGCGTCCGTCGAACAAAGTGGACTGGCCCGAACGGTCGAGACCCGCCCGCTCCAGTTCCTGCTCGATGTCCGCTTCGTGCGCGCCGTCGAAGACCGGCGTCGCCATGGGCACGCCCTTGCGCAGGTTCTCGGCGAGTTCGGGCAGCTCGGAATCCTTGAGCTGATCGATCTCTTCCTTGCCGTAGATGGTCTCCAGCCGATCGCGCACCGGCTTCAGGTCCTGACGCGCATAATAGGCTTCCGCCGCGGCGGCCACCTGCCGGCCAAGGCCCGCGCAGGCCCAGCCGAGATGCGTCTCAAGGATCTGCCCGACGTTCATGCGCGACGGCACGCCCAGCGGGTTCAGCACGATGTCGACGTTGGTGCCGTCCTCAAGGAACGGCATGTCCTCCACGGGCACGATGCGCGAGACCACGCCCTTGTTGCCGTGGCGGCCGGCCATCTTGTCGCCGGGCTGGATCTTGCGCTTCACCGCGACGAAGACCTTGACCATCTTCATCACGCCGGGGGGCAGCTCGTCGCCGCGCTGCAGCTTCTCGACCTTGTCGAGGAAGCGCTGCTCGAGCCGCTTCTTCGAGTCGTCGTACTGGGCGCGGATCGCCTCCAGCTCGGCCATGATGGCGTCGTCGGCGACGGCGAACAGCCACCACTGCGAGCGCGGATACTCACCGAGGATCTCGCGGGTGACGGCGGTTTCCTTCTTGAAGCCCTTCGGCCCCGCGATGGCGACCTTGCCGTCGAGGATCTCGGTCAAGCGGCCGTAGACGTTACGATCAAGGATCGCCTGCTCGTCGTCACGGTCCTTGGCGAGACGCTCGATCTCCTCGCGCTCGATGGCGAGGGCGCGCTCGTCCTTGTCGACGCCGTGGCGGTTGAACACGCGCACCTCGACGATGGTGCCGGTGGTGCCGGGCGGCAGGCGCAGCGAGGTGTCGCGCACGTCCGCGGCCTTCTCACCGAAGATGGCGCGGAGGAGCTTCTCTTCCGGCGTCATCGGGCTCTCGCCCTTCGGCGTGATCTTGCCGACAAGGATGTCGCCCGCACGAACCTCGGCGCCGATATAGACGATGCCGGCCTCGTCGAGATTCTTCAGCGCCTCTTCCGAGACGTTGGGAATGTCGCGGGTGATTTCCTCAGGCCCGAGCTTGGTGTCGCGGGCCATGCACTCGAATTCCTCGATGTGGATCGAGGTGAACACGTCTTCCTTGACGATGTTCTCCGAGAGGAGGATCGAGTCCTCGAAGTTGTAGCCGTTCCACGGCATGAAGGCGACGAGCACGTTGCGGCCGAGCGCGAGCTCGCCCAGCTCCGTGGACGGGCCGTCGGCGATGATGTCGCCGCGCTTCACCTGGTCGCCCACGCGCACCAGCGGACGCTGGTTGATGCAGGTGGACTGGTTGGAGCGCTGGAACTTCATCAGCCGGTAGATGTCGACGCCCGACTTGGACGGGTCGGCCTCTTCCGTGGCCCGGATGACGATACGGGTGGCGTCCACCTGATCGATCACGCCGGTGCGGCGGGCGGCGATGGCGGCGCCGGAGTCACGGGCGACCACGGCCTCCATGCCGGTGCCGACGAGCGGCGCCTGCGAGCGCACCAGCGGAACCGCCTGGCGCTGCATGTTGGAGCCCATGAGCGCGCGGTTGGCGTCGTCGTTCTCAAGGAACGGGATGAGCGCCGCGGCCACCGAAACGAGCTGCTTCGGCGACACGTCCATGAAGTCCACGCGGTCGGGGCTCACGAGCAGTACGTCGCCCGCATGGCGGCAGACGATGAGGTCTTCCTCGAAGCGGCCGTCCTTGTCGAGCGGGATGTTGGCCTGCGCGACGTAGTACTTCCCCTCCTCCATGGCGGAGAGATAGACCACCTCGTCGGTGACCTTGCTATCCACCACACGGCGGTAGGGCGCTTCGATGAAGCCGTACTTGTTCACGCGGGCGAAGGTCGCCAGCGAGTTGATGAGACCGATGTTCGGGCCTTCCGGCGTCTCGATCGGGCAGATGCGGCCGTAATGGGTCGGGTGCACGTCGCGCACCTCGAAGCCGGCGCGCTCGCGGGTCAGACCGCCCGGGCCAAGCGCCGAGAGACGCCGCTTGTGCGTGATCTCGGAGAGCGGGTTGGTCTGGTCCATGAACTGCGAGAGCTGCGAGGAGCCGAAGAACTCGCGCACCGCAGCCGCCACCGGCTTCGCGTTGATCAGGTCCTGCGGCATCACGGTGTCGATGTCGACGGACGACATGCGCTCCTTGATGGCGCGCTCCATGCGCAGCAGGCCGACGCGGTACTGGTTCTCCATGAGCTCGCCGACCGAGCGGACGCGGCGGTTGCCCAGGTGGTCGATGTCGTCGATCTCGCCCTTGCCGTCACGCAGCTCCACCAGCGTCTTGATGACGGATAGGATGTCGTCGCGGCGCAGCACCCGCACGGTGTCGGGGCAGTCGAGGTCGAGGCGCATGTTCATCTTCACGCGGCCGACCGCGGAGAGGTCGTAGCGCTCGGGATCGAAGAACAGCGAGTGGAACATGGCCTGCGCCGAATCGAGCGTCGGCGGCTCGCCCGGGCGCATCACGCGGTAGATGTCGAAGAGCGCGTCCTCGCGGGTCACGTTCTTGTCGGCCGCCAGCGTGTTGCGGATGTAGGCGCCGGTGTTGACGTGGTCGATGTCGAGGATCGGAATCTCGTTGTAGCCGGCTTCCTCGAGCAGCTTCAGCGTCTTCTCGGTGATCTCGTCGCCAGCCTCGGCGTGGATCTCGCCGGACGCGATGTCCACGAGGTCCTCGGCGATGTACTGGCCGACCATCTCCTCGTCGGAGATCTTGAGGAACTTCAGGCCCTTCTCGGCCAGCTGCCGGGCGGCGCGCACGGTGAGCTTCTTGCCCGCCTCAAGCACGACCTCGCCGGTGTCGGCGTCCACCAGATCGGACACCGCCTTGTAGCCCTTCATCCGCTTGGGATCGAACGGCATGCGCCAGCCGCCCTTGGCCCGCTCGTAGGGGATCTTCTCGTAGAAGGTCGAGAGGATCTCCTCGCTGTCGAGGCCGAGCGCATAGAGCAGGCTGGTGACGGGAATCTTGCGGCGCCGGTCGATGCGCGCATAGACGATGTCCTTGGCGTCGAACTCGATGTCGAGCCAGGACCCGCGATAGGGAATGATGCGCGCCGCGAACAGGAGCTTGCCCGAAGAGTGGGTCTTGCCCTTGTCGTGGTCGAAGAAGACGCCCGGCGAACGGTGCATCTGGGAGACGATGACGCGCTCGGTGCCGTTGACGATGAACGTGCCGTTCATGGTCATCAGCGGGATGTCGCCGGTATAGACGTCCTGCTCCTTGATGTCCTTGACGGACTTGGCGCCGGTATCCGGGTCCACATCGAACACGATGAGGCGGAGCGTCACCTTGAGCGGGGCAGCGAACGTCATGCCGCGCTGGCGGCACTCGTCCACGTCATACTTCGGGGGCTCGAACTCGTAGCGGACGAACTCCAGCATGGCCGCGCCGGAGAAGTCGGAGATGGGGAATACCGACTTGAACACCGCCTGCAGGCCGTCGTCGTCGCGTCCGCCCTTGGGTTCCTCGATCTGGAGAAACTGGTCGTAGGACGCCTTCTGAACCTCGATGAGGTTCGGCATCTCGGCCACTTCCTTGATCTTGCCGAAGAACTTGCGGATCCGCTTACGACCGGTGAACGTTTGCGCCATCTCGATCCTCGTCCGTCCTGGTCTCTCGGGCCGGCCCCTGTCCTCCTGTTCGGAGGCGGGCTCGCCGCGCCGGCACCGGAACCTCTGTCAGCCATCGTGCCTTCAAGGGTTGGGGGCGAAACGCCATCCCCTTTCAGCACCATGACGGCTCTCCCGGCAGCCCCCGAACCTTGTCCGGATCGGCTGCCGGGAGAACCGTCGCTCTCCGTGTCCGGCCTTGCGGCCGGCTATGGAACGGGTCCCGGCACAAGGCCGGGACCCGAAATGTCAAAGGCTCACTTGAGCTCGACCTTGGCGCCAGCCTTCTCGAGCTGAGCCTTGAGCTTCTCGGCCTCGTCCTTGGCCACGCCTTCCTTGACGGGCTTCGGAGCGCCTTCCACGAGGTCCTTGGCTTCCTTGAGGCCAAGGCCGGTGATGGCGCGGACTTCCTTGATGACTTCGATCTTCTTGTCGCCGGCGGCGGCAAGCATCACGGTGAACTCGGTCTGCTCTTCCACCGCGGCGGCGGCAGCGCCGGCCGGGGCAGCGGCCACGGCCACGGCGGCGGCGGCGGAAACGCCCCACTTCTCCTCGAGGAGCTTCGCCAGCTCGGCGGCCTCGAGCACGGTGAGGGAGGACAGCTCGTCGACGAGCTTGGTCAGGTCAGCCATGGGATATTCCTTAAGATAGGTTCGGATTTTGGAATTGCGAGATCAGGCCGCCAACGGCGGCCGCGGCCTCACGCTGCTTCGTCCTGCTTGGCATAGGCCCCGAACACGCGGGCGAGCTTGGCCGCCGGTGCCGTGGTGAGCTGCGCGATCTTGGTCGCCGGGGCCTGAATGAGGCCGACGAGCTTGGCACGCAGTTCGTCCAGGGACGGGAGTGTGGCAAGCGCCTTCACACCGTCCACGTTAAGGGCCGTCTTGCCCATCGCGCCGCCGAGGATAACGAACTTGTCGTTGGCCTTGGCGAACTCGACGGCAACCTTCGGCGCCGCAACCGGATCGCTGGAATAGGCGATCACGGTGGGTCCCTTCAGCAGGGACGCCACATGGGCGACGTCGGAGCCTTCCAGAGCGATTTTGGCGAGGCGGTTCTTGGCCACCTTCACGGTCGCACCCTCGGCCTTCATCTGTCGACGGAGTTTCGACATCTGGGCCACGGTGAGGCCGGAATAGTGGGCGACCACGACGACGGAAGTGGTCTTGAACACTTCCGTGAGCGTCGTGACGAGCTCTTGTTTTTCCGCTCGATCCACGTCTGGCTCTCTTTAAGCCTTGGCGGCACCCTCCACCTCCCGAAGGAGGCATCCGGTCCCGCCGGTTGCGCCTTGCCGCGTCCTGCGGCCAACCTGTCTGACGACATGAAGGCCGCGTTCCGCGACGCTCACATGCCCTGTCCCCTATTGCCCGGGCACGGAAAACCGTGTCGCGAAGCGCAAGGCGCTGGTTCCGAACCGATCTTCATCTCCGCCGACTCAACGCCGGTCGGAGGGCAAATTCCGGTCTTCCCCGTCTATGCTGGCTCCCCATTAACCGCCCGTTAGGGCGGATGTCGGGAATTAAGCCTTGATCCTCGGCCCGATTGAGCGAACATCCCTTGCGGGGCGCATCTCCATCAGGCCTCCATCGAGGCACCGGCAGTCTCGGACAGGACTTTGCCTGCTGGTTCGCCCGAAAAGCTCCAAGGAGCCACCCGAACGCCTGACAGACGACAAGGCCGGGCGGGCGAACCCTCCCAGCCCTTCCACCCGGTCAAGGGCGAAAGCCACAATACCTGATCCGGGCGGCACGCCACCCGGAAACAGCCCATATAAAGGCTGGCGACATCCTTGTCACGCCCCGATCGCCGGTCTTGCGCACTTTTTGCATACGGCAACCGCCCGCCTGCCATGCGCCGGCGGAAGGGCCGCGCCGACCTCGCCGAAACGTGACCTCCAAACGAAAAGGCCGGACCCACCGGCCCGGCCTTTCCAGAAGCTTGATCTTTGCCGATCAGGCGGTGAGCACGCTGGACGGCTCCACCTTGATGCCCGGGCCCATGGTGGAGGAAACCGCCACGCGCTGCAGGTAGGTGCCCTTGGCGCCGGCCGGCTTGGCCTTCACCACCGCGTCCACGAAGGCGCGGATGTTCTCGGCCAGCTTGTCGGCCGGGAACGAGGCCTTGCCAATGCCGCCGTGGATGATGCCGGCCTTCTCGACGCGGAACTCCACCGCGCCGCCCTTGGCGGCGGCGACGGCGCCCTTCACGTCCATGGTCACGGTGCCGACCTTCGGGTTCGGCATCAGGCCGCGCGGGCCGAGCACCTTGCCGAGACGGCCGACGAGCGGCATCAGGTCCGGGGTCGCGATGCAGCGATCGAAATCGATGGTGCCGCCCTGGATGGTCTCGAGGAGATCCTCGGCGCCCACGATGTCGGCGCCCGCCGCCTTGGCCTCATCGGCCTTGGCGCCACGGGCGAACACCGCCACGCGAACGGTACGGCCCGAGCCGTTGGGCAGGTTGCACACGCCGCGGACCATCTGGTCGGCATGGCGGGGGTCGACGCCGAGGTTCAGCGCGACCTCGATGGTCTCGTCGAACTTGGCGGTGGTGCGCTCCTTGAGGAGCTTCAGGGCGTCATCCAGACCGTAAAGCTTGTTGCGGTCGATGCCCTCGTTGACGGCGCGGATGCGCTTGCCTTCCTTCGCCATGGCGCTCACCCCTGAACCTGCAGGCCCATGGAACGGGCCGAACCTTCGATCATCTGGACGGCGGCCTCGACGGTGTCGCAGTTCAGATCCTTCATCTTCTTCTCGGCGATCTCCGCGAGCTGGGCGCGCGTGACCTTGCCGACGAAGGTGCCCTTGCCGGGCGTCTTCGAGCCCGAGCCGGGCTTCTTCTTCGTCTCAAGGCCGGCGGCCTTCTTGAGGAAGTAGGAGACCGGGGGGGTCTTCAGCTCGAAGGTGAAGGAGCGGTCCTGGTAGGCGGTGATGACCACCGGGATCGGCATGCCCTTTTCCATCTGGGCGGTCTGGGCGTTGAACGCCTTGCAGAACTCCATGATGTTCAGACCGCGCTGACCGAGCGCGGGACCAATCGGCGGGGCCGGATTGGCGCTGCCGGCGGGCACCTGCAGCTTGACGTAACCCGTAATTTTCTTCGCCATTTCAACAACTCCCAGAATGCGCCGCCGTCCGGTGAGGGATCTGCGGGCGGGATTGCGTGGTGCGGGTCAAAAGGGCGCTTGGCGAGACGCCCCCTCCCCTCCCACGCCGGTGCACCACCCTTCGACAGCGCACCAGACTTCGGACCATCGCCCCACGAGGGAGCGATAGGCCGTTCCGGTCAGACCTTCTCGACCTGACCGAATTCGAGTTCCACCGGCGTCGCGCGGCCGAAGATGGACACCGCCACCTTCAGGCGCGAGCGGCTGTCGTCGACCTCTTCCACGATGCCGTTGAAGGACGCGAACGGGCCGTCCGACACCTTCACCGTCTCGCCGACCTCGTAGGAGATCGACGGCTTCGGACGCTCGATGCCCTCCTGCACCTGCTGCAGGATGCGCATGGCCTCCGATTCGGAGATCGGCATGGGCTTGTTGTCGGCGCCCAGGAAGCCGGTGACCTTCGGCGTGTTCTTGATGAGATGGAAGGCCTCGTCGGTGAGGTCCATCTTCACCAGCACGTAGCCGGGGAAGAACTTCCGCTCGGTGTCCACCTTCCGGCCGCGGCGCACCTCGACCACCTTCTCGGTGGGAACGAGGATCTGCTCGAACAGATCGGTCAGGCCACGCTGGTCAGCCTGCTCGCGGATCGAGTCGGCCACCTTCTTCTCGAAGTTGGAATAAGCGTGAACGATGTACCAGCGCTTCGCCATGTGGGCCTCCCGCCTCAGTGCCCGAGGGTCAGCAGCGTGGAGACGCCGAACCGGATGATCTGGTCGGAGACGAGGAAGAAGATGGACGCCAGGAAGACCATCACGAACACCATGGCGGTGGTGATCAGCGTCTCGCGGCGGGTGGGCCAGGTGACCTTGGCCGTTTCCGCACGGACCTGCTGATAGAACTCCATCGGGCTGTTCTTCGCCATGGCGTCTCGCCGTCCGTTCCTGTTGCCGCCCGTTCCCGCGCCGCCGGTTGCCACGCACCGGAACCTTCCGATGACGCGAATGCGGCACACGCCGCGTAAATCCTCTTCCCGCCGGCTTCGGCTCTCGCGAGACGTTGCTGCGGGCTTGCCTTCGGCGGGGCCGGACCTCGCCTCATATGGGCCGTCCGAAACGCGCCTACAAGCCGTGCCATTCCGGCGTCGTCGTCTCGCCTGACCTGCCATCCCGCATCAGCCCGGATCGTGGGCGTCCCGAAGATGGCAGGAGTGGAGGGACTCGAACCCCCAACCCCCGGTTTTGGAGACCGGTGCTCTAACCAGTTGAGCTACACTCCTAAGGCCTGCGCCCCAAAGCTCGGCAGAATCAGCTTTTCAGCGATCAGCCTGCCTCGAGGGTAGACTCCGCCGCGCCGGGAAGTGACCCAGCGCATCGGCCGGCTGTGTTTAGTGGGATGCCGCGCGGCTGTAAAGGGGCTCGGGGCGCTCCGCTACCCTCTCCACCGCTAATGCTGTTCACCGCTATGGCGCCGGGAGGCGCTCCAGCACAAATGCCACTCGTCCCGCGACATCGGTCCGCGGCAGCTCCACCATATCGTAGCCAAGGTTGCGATACGTATCGACCATGACAGCATGGGTCCGCACGGATTCGTTCCAGTCCTGCCGGCGCTCGGCGTCGTTGGCATAAATCTCCCGCCATGGCGGCGCGACGAAGACGACGCGGTCATATCTGAACGCCGCGCAAGCGCGGGAGATATGCTCGGGTATGGGGAGGCCACACAGGGTGAGGTATCCCGCAACGTCGGGAATGCCGCGGTCGAAGAAGACCGGGCCATCCCGTTCGGCCTGCTCCTCGTGGGAGCGCATGTCCCAGGTGAGCATGGCCTCAGCAAATGCCATGCGATCTCGCCATGGTAGGGCGGGACCATCAATGGCCACCTGCTGGCGGATGACCGCCCGGCCGGCCTCCGGTGCAATGGGATACCCGGCGGCTTCAAGGGCACCGAGCACTGTGCTCTTGCCCGAACCCGGACCGCCGGTGAGCACGATGAATCGCGAGGAGCCGCGCGCCATAGCCGCCTGCCTCTTCATTTTCGGGGAGAATGTCGTGGAAGTTTGCGGGCGGACTGCGTCTTGTCGCGTCTCACCCGAACTCCAGCCAGATTGGCCTGCACTGGCAAGACACGCAAGCCCGGGGGACGCACCCGGCAGCTCAGCGCGGCGCGGCCGCAGGTGGCGGAACCGGCGGAAGCTTCCTGGTGGCACAGGCGCGGTTCTCCCCGGTGCCGGGCGCATTCTCGAAGACGCAGCGCTGGGTCGGCGGCTCGCCGCAAATCTTCGACAGGTCCGCAAAGCCAACGCAGCGGCCGTCCGGTCCGCGATAGCCGGGACCGCCCTTGCAGCCGCAGCCTCGGCACGGCGGGCGCTCGGGGCAAGCCTCCTTGGCCTGCAGGAACGCAGCAGGCAGCAGCAGGACGGCGAGGCAGGCGGCAAAAATCCAACGGCGCATGGCGATACAAACGAAAAAGGCGGCGCCCGAAGGCACCGCCCTATTCCGTCACGCGCTGGACACGAGGTCCAGCACCATGATCACTCGATGATGGCGGCGACGACGCCGGCGCCGACGGTGCGGCCGCCTTCACGGATGGCGAAGCGCAGCTTCTCCTCCATGGCGATCGGAA